>NZ_RJTN01000001.1 GCF_005497185.1 Pectobacterium polonicum
GAACACTTCTGTAGCCTGCAAGGAAGAACACGCTCAGTTGCGTGTGGTAAATCTGCCAGCCTTTGGAAGCAGATATCACCAGGTAGTTTAAACGACGTTGCGAGCGTGGTGATGAAGGTCCGTTTATCCACTCAAATACTGACTCGTCTTAGCGAGCTCAGCCCGATAGCTTCAGCAACAATTTGATGTTGTTCGAAGTTTTCTGTTTTACGCACGATTCAAGATACGAATACGTCTAGAGCGCCGTCCGACCTTTGCACGCACGTATAAGGCCATTTGGTACATTTGGCCGCTTACGGGAGTCGCAATGGAAGGTCAAAGCTGCGCGGCGTCACTTGTGCATGAGCAACGCGAATACCAAGTGACGCGCGCAGCGCGTATACAGGCAGAGCTTACGCACTGCCCGATAGACGATTCTTCTACCATCTGACCAACACGTAGTAACGGTTTTTAGTACGTATAAAGACGTTTTACTAACCGTTTGATGGTCTTTCATTTAACAAACAGTCCGAATGTATGAAAAACATCATCATGAAGACATTTCTATTAGATAGAGGAGGTAATCAGCACGACATCGATGGCGACGCCAGCAACAACTGGCGTGTGGAGGTAGACTGACGAAAGTCAGCCCGGCGTAAGCCGCGAATGGGTAACACCCAGGGTGCCTTGCAACAATTCAACATTTCGCCCCCGATGCACAGATGTCTGCTGAGACGCAGGATGCGCAAAATCAAACCGTGTCGTCGGGGATGAAGTACCTATTTTTGCTCTCTTTCAGAAGGGAGTCGGTGAGTTATGTATTCCGTTCACACGGACGGAATACATAACTCACTGCATTAGAACTGGAGGACTATATGGCTAAGTTAAACAAGAATCTTGTGACGTTGGCGCGGGATGGTGGCGGCAGTTTTAAAACACTTAATGACCGCATGAAAATAGCCAATCGTTTTGCGGAAAGGTTAAAACGCTTGAATGTGCAGATTAGGGATGCAAAGAATATTAAGCCTCGTCATATTGAAATGTATATCAGAAGCCGCCAGGAAGAGAAAATTTCAATCAGGACGCTGCAAAATGAAATGTCAGCAATACGATCCATTTTGCGTGCAGCCGGTAAGACCATTATGGCTAACCCGGAAAACGAAAAGCTGAGTAATCAGGCATTGGGTATTTCTGGCGCGAGTCGTGACGGTTCAAAAGTTGCTATTCCAGATAATGTTTATCAGAGCATTTTAGAAAAGGTGAGTGCTGCCGATAAAGGTGCAGCAGCTGCAATGGAATTATCCCGTCTTCTTGGTTTACGGACTGAGGAAACCATTCAATCAGTTAAGTCTCTTAAAACATGGCAGAAGGCGTTGCAAAATGGTAATGAGAAAGTTCGAATTGTTTATGGCACGAAAGGCGGGAGACCAAGAGATACGACAATTATTGAACGCGAGAAGTTAATCAATGCAGTGAATAATGCAATACATATTACGAGCGAAAATAACGGTCGACTGATTAACCGTCCTGCTTTGCATTTGGCAATTGAACAGTATCGTAATATCGTGAGAGAAGCAGGGCTTGTCGGAAAATATGCACCTCATAGTCTTAGATATGTCTATACCCAGGATGCAACAAAGCTACATCTTAAAAATGGATTTAGTAAAGAGGAGGCTGATGCATTAGTTTCCATGGATTTGGGGCATGGTGATGGCCGGGGTCGTTATGTTGCACGTGTTTATAATAAAGTTGATCCCACTCAGTGAGATAAGTTCAAGAAGGGTTTTTGGCAGTTTCATTGTAAATTGTCAATGCTGCCAATCTTCCTTGTTCTGTTAACGCATAGGACAGTTTTAATTGTTCGTCTCTATACTGTTCAACAAAACCATTTTTATGTAGAGTATGACAGGACGTTCTTAAGTGATTTGGATATAGTGTCGCGCTACGATTTCTACTTATCATAGAGAATAAGGCCGTAGCTGTTACAAAATGTTGATGGCCTTTTTTCAGCTCAATGGCATATAGTAGAAACAAGACATCTCGTTGATTTCTTGAAATACGCATACTACCCCCTCTTATTCGTATCAGATACGATTAAATATTCTTCCTGCAAACAGTTCAATGCTTTATTCGTATCTGATACGAATAATTTAATGGCTCAGGAATCGTTGAGAATATATTGAATTTAATTCCATCTTTGAGTATGTTGAACGGGCTAACCCGTCGTCTCTGACGACCACCAATGATCCAGTGACTTGTGAGGATCGCTTTCGGGTAGTCACAAAAGAACACTTCTGTAGCCTGCAAGGAAGAACACGCTCAGTTGCGTGTGGTAAATCTGCCAGCCTTTGGAAGCAGATATCACCAGGTAGTTTAAACGACGTTGCGAGCGTGGTGATGAAGGTCCGATTTTACTAACCATCAATCAATCCCTCCGGGAAGCTACTTCCCGATTGCAGGGGTGTGGTTTTCCAAATATTTTATTTTGGAGCAACCACAATGAACTCTTCTACTGCATATCGTGATGGATACTGGGCAGGTCAGTTGTTGCTTTCACTGAAGAAAAAAGTGAAAACGCGGCAGCATGTTTATAAGACCTACAGTTTCCTTCAACTGCTACTTATCTGGGGAAGTGCTGTCATCGTCTTCTGCTTTTTTTATTTGAGCAGACTCGGTGGTTTTCAGCATAAGCCTCAGCAAGATGAACCGATGGATACCGCTGTTGAACTGGTTACGGTTTCGACAGAACAGGCATATCCGGAAGACTCTTTCTAACACTGATTTTAAGCCAGCAACCTAACGGGAAAAAGATCTTCCCGTCTGGGTTGATGTTCTCCCGTTTTTATCAGGAGAACATCATGCAAATGGTTTTACTTCGTACGAGTAATTTTACTGAGCGTCTGTCTGCGTTGCTGAAGAAAAACACACAGCGCAACGATGCATTTATTGGTGAGTGGATACCGAATCGCTCCAGGCATATGCACTTCCGGGCACGGGTTTCTCAAAGTGATTCCGGATGGAGTTATCAGGTGGAAAGCCGTACCGGCTGGTTGGGCTCAAAGTCTTACCAATTCGACTCCCATACTTGTTCCGATAACACATTTCCACAGCGTCACGAGGCAATCAAGGCTGCGCAATTACTGGCAAAACAGTTAGCAACGCTGCGTTACCGCTTCCAGTGACTTAGAACCTACCCACATGGGGATTTATCCCCAGTGGAGATAAATCCCTTTTCGTTTTTGAACCGAAAAAAGGATTTATCGATGCACAATTACGATTTCAACACGAAACCTTTCGTCTCGCGCCTGGCGATTCTGCGACGCGATGATGAATTTTTACAACGTTCCACAACAGACCTCATCAGGGTTGTCTCTGATATTGAATCTGTATTGATGGAAGCGACTGCGCTGATGCGTCTCGGCATCGATGTGATGGACTGGGATGACTTCGCGATGATAACGCTTAACCAGAAAAAGATAGCGTGGGTTGCGCGGCAGGCCGGTGAAATTATCAATCTGGAACTGCTACCGCGCACTTTTTTTGACAAATACTTCGCAGATATTCTTGAGCTCGGCCTTTCTGTTAATGCTGCCCTGTGGCAGCACTATTTTAATAAAGGCCTGAAGGATGCTGCCCGTGTTCATGAGAGCCCTGATGCGAGCATTTGGCTCATTGACTACTACCTTTACGCGCTCAGTGTAGATGTCGAGCGCAACTGGTATGACGGCCGGACGTTCTACTGACCGACTGCCATATCGTGACTTAACCCATGCGGGATTTATCCCGCTGGGGATAGATCCCTTTCACATTGAATTTAGAGAGGATTTATCATGACTCAGACTAACAAAGCGTCAGCCTTTGAAACTTTCTACTCTTTCATGTCGAAAGAGACTTATGACGTATTCGTTCAGTACATTATTGAGGTCTGGCAGTCTAAGCTCCATGTTAGCAGCGGTAGCTGGAATGACTGGCACCCTCAGGTGGCCGACGATCTGGAAACTCCGGTATATGCCGTTCCTGACGGTGATAAACTTTATAATGTTTACGCATCCCGGTTCCGGGTCCAAGTAACAACGGATGCATTCGGATTAATGGTTACGTTATGCGCCCTTCATGGGGTGCTACTTGATTTCAAAGATAACCGATTGCCAATGATATCGGACACAGAAGGCAAGCAAATCCAGGACGCGTTCGACGATTTGTTGCGTTACGCTCAAGCTCATGCGGAAGCGAATGCAATAACGCCGGAGTTCGGTTCAGACAACAGCAGTTATCGTGATTTGGCTACCGAATCTGTCGATGATCTTCTTCATCAGCGTGCTCTTTTCGCCAATGCAATTGGCGAAGGCGCTGTGAAGCTCGGGATTATTGCGGAAGGTACACCTTTGACCATGCCGCAATTGCTTATGGTATTGGGTGACATTATCGAATGTGCATCTCGGAACCTGAATAAGACACAGCAATGATGGCTGATGTTCGCTGAATGCTATTCAACTTAACCCATACGGGGATTCATCTCCTGTGGGGGATAAATCTCTTTTGAATTGGAAAGGAATTTATCCATTATGAACACTTTACTTAATCGTCTTGCTCGTAATCGTCATTCTGTTGTTGACCTGCTGTGTGTGATTTCTGACATAGAAGGAAAATTGATGGAGATTGGTGCATTCGAGGCACTTCGGATCAACTGTTCTCCTGATGAGGATGGTTTTACAGACAATGACCATCAGATTTTCGGAATCGCAGAATGTCTTGGTGAAACCGTTGGGCTGAATTTTATCCCTGATAATTACAGTCATTACTTGAATGATGTGATTTCACTGGGAAACAAAGTTGCCCATGAGTTTTGGGACAAAGCCTTTCAGAATGGCGTCCAGGAAGGTAAGCATACTCGCTGGGAATTTTCTTCCTGCCTGGATGGCAACAGCGATTTTGATGGTTATATCACGTACCTCAGTCGGGCCCACTGAATACAGTTTTCGATGCATTTTTTGTTACTTAACCCATATGGGGATTTTTCCCCTCTGGGGATAAGTCCCTTTTCAAATTGAAGAGAGGATTTATCTATGAATACTTTACTTAATCATCTTTATCGTAATCGTCATTCTGTCGTTGAGCTGCTTTGTGTGATTTCTGCAATAGAAGGCAAATTGATGGAGATGGGTACATTCAAGCAGTCTGATATCAACTGTGTTCCTGATCATAGCGGCACTATAGGCCATGATTATCTGATTTTCGAAATCGCAGAGTGTCTGGGCAAAATCTTTGAGTTGGGCTTTATTCCCGAGAATTACAGGCATTATTTTGATGATGTGATTTTGCAGGGAAAGAAAGCTGGCAGCGGATTCTGGGACACCTATTTTCACTATGGTGTCACCGACGTTAAGTATACTCGTTCGGCTTTTTCTGATGAGGTTGCGCACATTAAGTACCTTAGCGAGTCAAAAGTTATAAGACTCATTTTGAGTGACCAGTGTGTACGGATTGTTCCCAACGTTGTATGCGAGCCTTCACTTGAAGGTTGTTTGATGCACTGACAGCCTGTTTTACATCAATTATCGACCCACGATAATGTTACTTTCCTGGCGGAACCCTCCGCCAGGAGAGGTCCGCCTGAATCATGAGGATCAACTTATGTACACAGACGGATTTAATACGTTAATGCACCGCAATTTTCAGCGCTTATTGGTTGACTCGGGGTGGCCAGAAAAGATGGATACATCCTGGTCACTGAGCTTCTCTCAAAGTGATTACGTTGAGTTTCGGGGTCAACTTGATACTGAAGAACTTGTGGAATTACTTGTTGGGTTGGGGCGTTCTGGTGAATTGACTCAGCGTGAAGTTACGGTGTACTCCCTTCTGGTTCAACGTAAAGAGATAACGTTGGCACTGCGTGAATATGGGATTAGCTTCGACGGAATGCCGGATAGATATCCGGCCTGTCGGCAGAGGATGCTCAATGTGTTTAAGCAGTCTGTTCGTGCTCGTTGCGATGTTGCAAAAGAGCAGGGGTATCAGCTGATTGACGCGTTAAGTACTCCACATGGTGAGTCTGCGGTGTTATTTGAACGCAGTACCCGTCACTTCATTGTTCGTGCCAGCCAGAATGAGAGCCTGTGGCTTTTCGATGGCGACGAACAGCGCGAGGTTATAGACGGTTACCTTGACAGTATTTTTCGGGGGGAACGGTTACTGGCCGTGAAGCTGGAAGTCCTGACGAAAGATGACAGTGTTCTGGCTGATGATCTGATCAATGAGGTTCTCATCCCCGCAAATGTTCCTGTTCGCGAGTGGTTTTGTCGCGACTGGTTGTCAGATGTGATGGATGAAGCAAGAGAAACCATACGTGACAGTCTGTGTCGTTTTTCTTCTTTTGAGTCGTCATTGGCGCACTGATAGCCTGTTTTACATCAATTATCGACATCCGATAATTTTACCTTCCTGGCGGGAGACTCTTCCGCCAGGAGAGTTCCGCCTGAATCATGAGGATTTACTTATGCACGCAGACGGATTTAACATTTTAATGCGCGACAATGTTCAGGATTTACTGGCTGAGGCTGGTTGGCCTGAAATGGAAATTACCTATAGTTTGAGCCATAGCCAGGGTGATGGTGTAGCGTTTTACGGATCTCTCCATGCCGTAGAAATGGCGGAACTCTTCACTGCGCTGCTTCACCAGGGATACCTGACGAACAGAGAGGCAAATACTTTTACTAAGCTCGTTACTCATTATGATATGACGCTTAGGCTCACCAGGAACGATTTTGGTCTGCGCTATGCGCATGCGAACTGTATCAATATTGATTTTTACGATATTGATGCCCCAGATCGTTATCCGCGGTGTTGCCAGAGGATTTTTACTGCGGTGAAGCGATCAGTTCATGACATTTGCAGTATGGCTGAAAGTCAGGGATATGATCTGCTTGATGATCTAGCCAATGCTGATCTAGCCGATGCATTGCATTGATGCACTGATAGCTCGTTCTACATCAATTATCGACTTACGATAATTTTACCTTTCCCCCAGTGGCAATGTTTTCCGCCGCCAGGGGGAAAGCATTCGCCCGTAAAAGGTCTTTTATGCGCGAATTCACCGCCTCTCACACGACGGTTTATACCGATCGTGAATCACGAGTCATCAATATGGCCCTGGCGCTACTTGAGCGGAATATCAAGAAACGAAAAGCAGTGTCGTCGCCAGAGGAAGTTAAAGCTTACTTACGTCTGAAGCTGGAGTGTTTAGATCGAGAGGTTTTTGCCGCTATGTTTCTGAACAATCAGCATCAATTAATTTCCAGTGAGCTTCTCTTTGCTGGAACAATTGACTGCGTTGATATTCACCCACGCGAGGTTGTCCGCCGTGCCGTTCTTCTGAATGCGGCAGCGGTCATTTTTGCTCATAACCATCCGTCAGGAAACGCTGAACCCAGCAATGCCGATCGGGAAATCACTGAAAAACTGGTTAACGCACTCTCTCTGGTTGGAATGCGTGTACTGGATCATATCGTAATTGGTCACGGTGAAATGGTGTCGTTTGCCGAACGCGGCTGGTTATAACCACATAAATACTTTCGTCTAATCAGACGTTACCCCACGGGGAGAGCCTTCTCCCGCTACGGGATGACTCTCCCTTTTTTTATCACCAAAAAGGAGAGTTCATGTCTCACATTGATATCACTCAAGAAGCTCCCACTCAGGGTACTTCGTTTACACCAGAGCAGGAAGACGCAGTGTGTCAGCTTATCCGCCGGGAATGTTTCCGGCGCGATCGCAATGCACTATTGAAGCTGCTTGGTTATCTCACGTTGCTGAAAGTCGCCGGTTCTCTGGTGCTTTTAGCTGTTGTCCTCGCACTTCGCGGATTAACGCATTGAAAGGAGGGGTTATGCCAATGCCTTTACACATACTGATTGTTCTGTTTACAGGGCTGTGGTTCATCGTGCGCTGGACGAGCAAATTGTCTGCGCGAGCGCTTGTCTGGCTTTATCAGACCTGGCGACAGCGTTCAGAGCCGATGGAATCGTCAGCTCATCGAATAATTTATACAGGGAAGTGGCTGCTTGCTGACGATCACCAGTGCTGTGGCCGAGCAATCGTACTGCAACACCGGCACAGCTATAAGCCTGGTGTCGAACTGCTGTATTTCGGCGAGGAGGCAGCTGAACCGTTTTACGGTGAACGTTATATGGATAGCGAGGATGAAGCGGTTGATACCGCATTGGCCATGCACCAGAAGTTATTACGTAATGTGCGCCAACGTAAACCTGAAAGGATGCCCGCTGTCCCCGCTGTCGTGACGATTTCGTCAGTTGCTCAGAATGATGAAGCAGCATGATGGACAGGTCGCATTCCTCTCCGGCCGTTGCGATTGATGACAGCGCCTGGGAAAGACTCGTCGCGTTTACGCCCGAGCCGGCATGCGAGACTGAACGGCTACATCGTCTGATTCGTCATGCATTAAAAGCGCTGGCTTCAAGTACGCGTTCAGAAATAACGACCGGCTATTTTTGTTTAACCGGTGACGGCAATGAATCGACATCGTTGTGGCAGCAGTTTTATCTGCGCTATGAGAATGATGTTATTCATATCAGCCTGACCGGCTAACCGGCTAACCGGCTAACCGGCTAACACAGCATCTTACTAACCCTGACGGGGACACCCGCAGGGGGGGACCCGTCTTTTTTTTCGGAGTCCATACCATGAGTTTACTGACCACTAATGAACACCAAGAATCGGCCCTGGCAACGCAAGGCGCAATGAAGTCGCTAACGCGAGAGTCAGGAGCTATTGAGCGCACGCGCAGTCATTTTTATAGCTGGTTGCAGGCTGAGTTTGACCGTCATTACAAAACGATACGCGATGGTGGTTATCGCCGATTTCTTGAGGATCAGCACCCGACAGAGCTGGAACGTTTTGATGCGGCCTGTGATGCGCTAAGACGTGAGGAGTTTAGCCGTTTCGCGGAACTGCAAACGCTAGGGCTGTTTTTACATACGCAGGTCGCAGAGAAAGAAGCACTGTTTCGCCGCCGGCGTAACCAGTTTCTGATGGCGATGTCGGCGACAGGGATAATTACGTCCTCTGTTGTCTGGGCCTATCTGCATCATGAGCAGTTTGTGCAGCTGTGCCAGCAAGCCGTTATTGCGGGTCACGCAATTCTGCAACTGTTCACCACTGTACTCTGATTTTTGATTTTTCCTGAGGGAGCCATCCCTCAGGGGATGGTCCCGATTTTTGATGGAGGCCATGATGAAAACTTTCACATTACAGGATGCCGGAGATATTTGCCGGCTGTTAACAGAACGTCTGATGCAAAGTGTCAACGCGGGTAAAACGCCGTGGCGGCAGAGTGTTATTCGCCAGGGGATACCGGAACACGCATTAAGCGGACAACGGTTCACCGGCATTAACGCTTTGTTGCTCTGGCAATCGGCGTTGCAAAACGGCCTGGTATCAAATCGTTGGCTGACGGGGGATGACTTACGCTCTCTGGGCGGAAGAATCACTCCGGGGCAGCGACCGACCACAGTCGTCCGCTACAAACCGTCACTTTCGCTGTTTCGGGTTATCAACGTTGAACAGTGCGAGGGATTATCCGACATGCTGCAACCCGGCTGGCCGTGGCCACCGTCTCCCGTACCTGGAATGGATCGGGTAGGGCAGTTGCAGTTTGCGTGCGGGGTTCCTGTTCTGTTCAATGCACAACGTCCGGCGGTTTATCTGCCCGACAGTGATCGCATTGAATTACCTGAGTCAGACGGAGAGAGTCTGGCCGCACTGCTGGTTCGTGCAACAGGCCATCCAAGCCGGCTTGGCCGCTTTACGTTACCGAATGGTTTACCTGACATAAACTCACATCTGCAAGAAGCACTCATCGCTGATATCGGACGGGCGTTGCTTGCGGCTCGGGCAGGTATATTTCTTGCCGGCGACCCGATGTGGACAGGGGAACGGGGCTCAGATCCGTGGATACTGTTTAAATCGGCATCTGAGGCGGGGAAGGCTGTCGACTGGTTGGAAACTCAGCGTCAGCGGTTGGTCACCTTGCCTCTTGATGAGGTTCAATACTGGCAGAGAGAGGCTGCTCATCTGTTAACGACGCATTATGGCCAGCAACTGGATGATACGACGTTAGTGTGTGACAGCGTGGTGAATCAGCACTTGCGCTACAACATTTCACCGAGTAATGCGGTAAATGCGCTGGCACGGATTTATGACTGGCCTCGGTGTGATATGCCGACGGCATTGTTCACACCAGAGTTGAATAGCGTTGCTGATGCATTGGCGCGTTTCTCACTGAATCCCGGAAGCCTGGCTGTTCATCGTGTCGCCAGCGACATCGATGATAGCGACGTAGTTCTGGAGGCTCCGGAGCTTGGCACGTTGTTGCTACCGCCACCGTCTGCCGAATCGGTCGATGAGGTTGCAGCTAACGATGAGGAAGAAGGAGGTGACCCGGATGATCCGGGAAATCTCTCCGCGCTCCCCTGGGTCAGAAACCAGGGACGTCCCAATCCGCATCGGGCAACGTTTATCCGCCAGTTTCACGAAATTGCACCGTATGAGAACCGTTGGACGGTCTTCAGCGATTTTATTCACATGTCGGCAGCGGCGTTACATAACAGGTGCCATTTTGTGCAGGAAATCGAAGATGACTACATGCGGCGAATAAAACGTTACAAGTCAGTTGATCAGCGTCGTTTCCCTGCACTTTTCAACACGCTGGTCGAAGGCATGGAATTCAGTGCGTCAGATTTTCTCGGCTCGGTTTTTATGGAACTTGAGCTGGGCGATCAGCGCCGGGGACAGTATTTCACGCCGTATTCCGTCGCTTACATGATGGCGAAAATGCAGTTGTCTGACGGTCTACCTGCGCTGACAAGTGGGGAAAGGGATTTCATTACTGTCTCAGACCCTGCGTGCGGAGCCGGTGGCCTGGTTGTTGCGATGGCACAAGCCATGCTTGAAGCGGGTTTCAATCCACAGAAACAGATGGTTGCTGTCTGCGTCGATATCGATTCTGTAGCGGCGATGATGGCGTATGTACAACTGGCTCTATGTGGCATACCTGCGATGGTGATTGTCGGGAACAGTCTGAGTATGGAGTTCCGTCAAACCTGGCGTACGCCTTTCTGGATGATGTTTGGCTGGGAACGTAAATGGATGCGTGAACAAGAGCGAAAAGCTCAACAGCAAGTAGCCTGACATAACAATTTAACCCTAACTGGGCGTTTCTCCCGGAAGGGGAAGCGCCCTTACTTTATTTGTAAGGAGCATCATGCTAACAGAGCAGTTTATTCAACAGACATACCAGAAAAACATGAACCTCTTCCTGCATCAGGATGAGTGGCAGATTGATATCACTAACGATCTGCGCGACTGCCTGAATACCGATATTGTGTTTCACAGCAATCGGCTGTTACCGATCATGCAGTTTATGCTCGATAACATTCCAGGCAATCGTCAGTTACGTGCACGTTGCCAACTGAGTGAGCGCATTCTGACCCTGTGGATTTTGGGGCTGGATGCGTTGGCCACAGCCAGTGGTAATACACGGCTATTACCGAGGACGTCTCCGGAGAGCAGTGGTCGGGTTGATTGCCTGTTACCTGGTGAGCCGTCTGCCTTGCTGGATTTGTCTGACGACGATTTTATCCGACTGACGGCTCAAGGCGATCGATATACTGATGATGTCATCCTCCGTTCGCAGCTGGCGCAAACGATGCAGCACTGGTCACGATTTGAATCCTGGCTGAGTCGCACGTTGGCGCAGACGGGAGAGCATTGCGTGGCGCAGTTGGCTGCATTGCAACGGCGTTGTGATATTGATGAACGGGTTGTCCGACGTTTTGATACGGACTTCGGGTTTATCACGGTGAATCTGGGGACGGTTAATGCAGAGAGCGTGAGTGCGACAGATCCTGTTGAGTTCGTCAAACGGGTTTGCCGCCGCGAGATACACCTCGTTGCGTTGGAGAGCCGGATTCACTATCACAATGGTGCCATCATTGGTCGTTTTTCCGTTCAGAAAGAAGTTGTGAATGTGGACCGGCTGACAGTAGCAGACTACGGTGATGTTGTGCAGCAGGCGATAGCCTGGTTGCGTGACGAACGTCGACGTCTGCAACGTGATGACTACTCACCGGCGCCAGCGTTACGTCTGGTTGCCTGACTGATTACTTAACTTTACCCGGCAGGGGGAACGCCCTGCCGGGCCTCCTGCCATCACTATTTTGACAGGAGTACACGATGTGCATTATTCATGAATATATTCAGCAGGCGTATCAGCGGACATTAGGCTATGCGCCGGATTATGACGAAATATGCTGGCGTCTGGAGAGTGATTATCCGTACGTTAACACGCAAACGTTATTTGAAAATGAACAATTGACGGCCGTGATGGAGACCATGCTGGAACGGCTTGATACAGACGATGTTAAACGTGAACGCAGCCGAAAGATCCTGATGTTGTGGATAAACGCGGTGAACTGGCTGGCCAACGAGGTTGATGACGGTTATATGCATCTTCCCCGGATTCACCCGCAAATCAGTGGCCGTACCGACCAACTGCTGCGTGCTGACATCATGCCACTCTACGAACTGGATGAGGCGATGTTTCGTGAAGCTTCTGGGCAACGTGACAATGCATCCGAGGAATACATCACGTTGGCTCAGTTTCGGCAGAGTGAACGCTACTGGTTTCGATTTATGGATCACCTAGAACGGTCATTACGGGATGTATCGCATCAGTGTGCAGAAACATTGACGCAGTTTGTCAGCAACTGCAATTTCGAGGAAAAACAGATACGGTGCTGGCGTGGTAGTACCGGTGAAATACGTTTGTACATGTCTCAGCAGTCTATTGATGACATCGATATCATGGAGTTTGAAGATGACTTTCTGACCCAGCATGTCGATGCGATAGCCGCGGGAATTTATGTACCAGTGACCTTCCGCGCGGATGTTCATTATCGCAATGGTGCTGTAATGACGAGTTTTACGAGTGATACGGAGGTCAATGATCCTGAACGGCCGAATGCATCGGATTATTATGAGGTTATGGTCGATGCAATTGAGTGGATTAGGGAGGAGTCAGATCATGTGGTATCGCGGTTAAATACCGTCAGTCAACCAGTGACTGTGGTTCACCAGTTGGCGGCTTAAAAAACAGAAAGCACTCCTTCGGGGGTGCTTTTTGCTATGGACACGAATCACCAGGGAAAATGAAGTATATTAAGATAAACGAAATAGAACCAAGCAGGAGAAACTGTGACGCACAATTTAGGCGATTTGCCACGAGAGGAACGGGAAAAAGTGAATGTCGATTTGGCAGCATCAAGCGTTGCATACAAAGAACGTCTAAACCTGCCTGTTATCGCGGAGCAGGTTGAGCGAGAACAACCCGAACATTTACGCGAATATTTCCGTCAGCGTGTCTCTCATTACAGAGAAGTCAGTAAACAGTTACCACGAGGTACTGCTCCTGTATATCAAAAGATGGCGGAAGATAACGGTAAAAAATAAATCAGGACACACTCTACCTCCTTTTTAAGGATGCCTTTCTAATCGTGTAGGATGATGTCAGTGAAGCGCTAAGGGATATGATGTATGAGTGTAAAGTTTAATTTTAACCAACTACATGCTATCTATTCATCGGCATGGGTAAGACACGAACCTACAATCGCTTTTGAGCTTGCCATCGGTCGTGGGCATTTTGTTTTTATGGTGTTCTTCTCTCCTGAAGATAAAAAATCATCTGGAGAGCATCTTTTCGTCTTTTTGAGAAACATGAATACGTTGTTAACGTTAAAACTATACGGTAGTCGGCGACAGGGGGACTTCACTGTGTATTTTAATGCTGAACAAGAACGGGCTATGACGGATGAGCTTCAATTAACTCCCGGAAAGGGAGACTTCAGTTTTCAGCATCTTTTAGATGAATTAAATAAAAATATTCCTCAGAAACTGGCCGAGCAAAAAAAGATTGAAACACTAAGGACCGTTTGGCCCCAAGTACACAACAAGATCAGTGATATTGTTGATGATGCTAAAAAAACGATTCTGATTGGTGTGAAAAAACTGCCAGAGGATCATCATCCGCGAGAAAAAACGTTGCGAAAATTATATTTTCATACAAATGGGAGTGCAAAGGATATACAGACGTTTATTCATAAACTAAAGGAAAGCAACTATACATTGATGTGGACAGATGATCCGGGAAAAGTCTCAAAATCCTTTATTGACTTGATGTTGAAAATAAAATGAATTTTATTATTGGCCGTGATTTCACGGCCTTTCTCTATTTTAATGGAATGAATGCAGTGATGTAATCTGCCTGATTCTGTACCGCAATATCTATTATTTTTTTCAAAGCGCTAATTTCTTTCACGGTTAAGCTGTTCTCTTCTGCTGATATGAATTCGATTATTTTGGATGATTCGCTCATACTAATGCTAAGTAATGCCGTTTCATTCAACATTGCATCGTTACTATAACCATCAAGGTGTAGTGCATTAGGAATAGTACTTATTAACTGAAATAATTTGATTGACTGAGAAGATGTAACGGTGGTTTTCTCTGCATCAGTGATGATTTCTAACGTCGTTTTGTCATCATCGCTATAGCGATATGGAATGAATGTGGTTGATGAAGGGATTTTTGCATTAGCCAATATATTGGCTATTTTTTCTGTCATCTTTTTTACCTTATTTTTCATAAATAGAGCCATTTTTGTATCGTGCATAGTGGTAAAAATCATGGGAAAACCCTTTTCCCGAATCTAAAAATTTCCAACGTGAAGAATTGGTTTTTAATGGCGACAAGACCTTCTTTTACGCACTGTACCAGCATGATTTTTCACCATGGGGTACAGGCATGGCCTACTCGGATACGCCGGAACAATCCGCTGTCATCAACTGGAAAGGGCGACATCTGGTCGTTAATGCTTTTGCTGGCACAGGCAAAACGACAACACTGGTTCGCTACGCGCAGGCTAATCCTGACCGTAGAATGCTTTACCTTGCTTACAACCGGGCTGTTCGTGATGAAGCTGAACGCAAGTTTCCATTCAATGTTGAGTGTAAGACCTCTCATCAGCTGGCCTGGATGAAATTTGGTAAGCATCTAAAGCCGAGATTGACGCCCAATTTGCGCATTACCGACATTGGCCGGAAGCTAAATACCCGCCACTGGCCATTGGTCAGAATGGCGTTGACTGCGCTGAACCATTTCCTGTGCAGCGCTTCCCTGGCACTCAGTTATGAGCATCTTCCGGATGAGAACGATCGCGATGGACTGGATGCTGACAAGATATTGGGGGCGGCTCAGTTTCTGTGGAATGAGATGAGTCGCATCGATTCGACGTTTCCTGTCACGCATGATACCTATCTGAAGTTGTTCCAGTTGTCAGCACCTGACTTGTCAAAACGTTGGGACACGATCTTGTTTGATGAGGCCCAGGATGCTAATCCTGTCATAAGTTCGCTGGTACTCACTCAGAGCTGTAATGTCGTCCTGGTTGGCGATCGCCATCAGCAGATTTACCGTTTTCGTGGAGCCGATAATGCGCTGAATTCGCCAGCACTTGAAGGTGCCGACCGTTTGTGGCTGACGCAGAGTTTTCGATTTGGCCCAGCGGTTGCC
Source organism: Pectobacterium polonicum (assembly GCF_005497185.1). GTDB lineage: Bacteria > Pseudomonadota > Gammaproteobacteria > Enterobacterales > Enterobacteriaceae > Pectobacterium > Pectobacterium polonicum. The sequence continues at coordinate 15,622 of NZ_RJTN01000001.1, forward strand.
GAAATGGCGAATGTATTGCTGGCACGCCAAGAGGAAACACACCCGGTAATTGGTAATGGTGGTAGTGACGAGGTGGTGGATAGGCTACCTGCGGACGTTTCGCGTTACACGGTGCTCAGCCGTACGGTTGCTGGTGTCATTGGTGCTGCGCTCTACGAGAGTATGGAAGAGAAGCGCGTGTTCTGGGTTGGAGGGATTGAAGGCTATAAAACGGAAGAACTGGAAGACCTGTACTGGTTTTCAGTCGATATGCCTGAACGGATGCGTACACCACATCTTAGCCGTGAATACCGGGATTTTGAAGAGTACAAATCTATCGCCAAGGCAACCAACGACGTCGAAATGAATCAGGCGATCGGCTTACTTGATAAATATTTCCCGCTCCCGCAAAAATTACAGGTCTTACGCCGTCAGGTGACGACGAATGAAAAAGATGCCGATGTTGTGGTATCGACTGCGCATCGCAGCAAGGGACTTGAATGGGATACGGTGATCCTGAACGACGACTTCTCGGATATTACCGACCCGTTGTTATCTGAAGCCGCCAGAACGGATGAAACTAATTTGCTATATGTGGCCACAACCCGGGCCCGGAAACTTTTGGTTCGAAATGAACTATTGAAGCTGCTCTGTGAACAGGAAGAGCCTGACGATATTGCCGAGGAGTTGCTAACTTGCAAAGGAGAATAAGGGATTGCTGATGAGATGCCATTTATCGACCACGCTGTTTTTCCTGAAGAACAAGGCCATGCCGAATAAATTTTACTGACTCGAACTTAATCTGACGCGCATGTTATTTTCTGAGTTTTTGTATTTATGCATAGCAGCTTTGAGCTATTCGTGGTTAACGCGGCTCAGTAAAGTAATCAAAGAATTAACGTGAGATAAAATTGTTTGCTGGGGCTTTCTGCCCTCTTTTTCATAAAAGAGTGGACAAGAATAGCTTCCTACATTAACCTACCTACTAGTTGATTGGTTGTCGTTGTGATAACTACATTCTTTCTTTAAGAAATATCAGGAGCCATTATGTCTACTAGCGTTAAACCTTCTGCCGCAGCTGATGCGATCCACAACACCCGTGAAGCAGTACGTGCCCAGCCAGGCTTGGGTAATCTGACTTTCCAAATGAAAGCCCGTTCCAACGGCGGTTTAACCGTGCGTACTGAGACCGGTGCAACGATTCAGGACGGTGTTGTCGATAACAGCCGCGTAGGGAAATTCTCCAATATCGGTGATGAGCCCGCAGGCTTACTGGGTACCGACACCGGCATGAGCCCGACGGAATACATCATGCAGGCACTGGCGGGGTGTTATACCGCGACGCTAACTATGATGGCGGCTGAAAAAGGGATTGAGCTTGACGGTATCGAACTTGATATGAATTTTGATATCAATCTTAATGGCTTCCTCGGTCTTGATAGCAGCGTGCGTAAGGGTGCCAAGTCCATTCGCGTGGACGTACATCTGGAAAGTAAGTCTGCCAGCCGCGAAGAATTGGAAGCGCTGGTTAGCGAAATGAAAAAGAACTCACCGATCCACGACACGCTCGCAAACCCGGTCGATGTGATCACCCGTCTGGCCTGACGCCGAGTGATCTACTGAAAAGATAACGCTACCTTATTTCACTGGCAGCCTGTTTTTTCATAAAGCGTAATGCGTGACGGGTATTAAAGCCATGCCGCTGAACACGGAGACGCTCCCACTCTTTCCGGAACCATAATTCTCTTTTACGCTCAGGCTAGGAATAGAGCTTGCCTCTCGAAAAGGGCAGGAATAAAATCTATCTACTAGTAGATTATATGGGGTTTTTATGACAACGATGACGCGGGAACGCCTTCTCAGCGAGGCTGAATATTTGATGCGGGCAAAAGGCTACTCGGCTTTCAGCTATGCCGACCTGTCGAAAATTGTCGGTATTACAAAGGCCAGTATTCACCATCATTTTCCGACAAAAGATATTTTAGGTGAACAGGTCGTAATACAGGCATTTTCTGATACGCAGAGGCAGTTTGAACAAATTGAAGCCACTGCGAAATCAGCAGAAAAGAGGATAGCGGCTTACGTCGATCTTTTTTTACAAAGCCACAGGGCTTCTCTATTGCCGCTGTGCTGCGCGCTTTCTGCAGATACGGCCAATTTGCCACAAAATATCACTGAACAGACGTCGCGCTATTTCGATATGCAAATCGCCTGGCTCACGAAAATCGTTCAGGGCGGGGTTGATGCGGGGGAATTTTTCCCCCACACAACTCCTTCAGACATGGCACTGATCATCATCAATCTATGTGAAGGTGCCAGCGTTGTTGCTCGTGCAACGGCCAGACCCGAAGTATTCAGCAACAACCTTAAGTATATAAATTTGCTCCTCAATCCCCTTCCTTTCGGAGAATAAGATCATGTTAGACTGGAATAACTACCGCACAGATTTAATGCAGCGCCTTGGTGAACTAGGCAAGCTGACCCCAGACACCATGAAAGGCGTTGTTAGTCTGGGAAATGCAGGCAATAAGACCGACCTTCTGGGTGCCAAAGTTCGCGAACTTATCGCACTGGCTTGTGCTGTTACCACACGCTGCGACGGCTGCATTGCCTTCCACGCCGACGCCGCAGTAAAAGCCGGTGCAACGGACGCAGAAATTGCTGAAGCATTGGGCGTTGCGATCAACCTCAATGCGGGGGCGGCTGTGATTTATTCGGCACGTACTCTCGATGCAGTGAGCCAGGCTCGCAGTTAAGCGTCTAAAAGTGGTGTAATAAAGGGCATTACTGCCCTTTTTTTATGTCCGCAATCGCCTGAGCGTATACCGCAGAAGGTTTCACGCCGGGGATGCGTTTTACCAATTGCCCCTCATTAAATATCAGTACCGACGGCAGCCCCCATATTTCGTATTTCGTCGTCAGAACCGGAGCCTGATCCACATTAACCTTCCCTATCTGGATATCACCATCCAGTCGTTTTGCAAACTGACTGAACATATCTTCGCTCGCCCGACAGGGCGGACACCAGGGGGCAGAAAAACGCACTACGGATATCCCCTCGTACTGTTCTATCTGCCGGAAATTATCTTCGTTATAAGACGTTAACTTACGCATATTGATGTCCTCATTAAGTGGAGTGGCGTTTAAACAAGCGCTTGCTGCGTTAGGTAGCACACACAAATATTTTCCTGCCCCATTGACCTACCTACTAGATGGTTGGTATAGTGCCACCCATCCGATGTTTACGCAACTCCCATGCGACAACGCTAGGTCGGTAAATCTGGCGGATGTTGTATTTCCCCTGCGGGGGTAAACCCTTTTTATCTTTGTGAGGTACACGATGAGTAAGTTGTTCACCCCCTATAATTTGTCTGGCATGACGTTAAAAAATCGCGTGGTTATGGCACCGATGACTCGTACCCGCACGATGAATGACGTGCCGGACGAGGTCGTGGCGTTGTATTACGCACAGCGCGCTTCTGCTGGTCTTCTCATCACGGAAGGTATGCCTGTTTCAGAAGAAGGACGCGGCTATCTCTACACGCCGGGGATTTATAACGATGCACATGTCCAGGGCTGGCGTAAGGTCACGGAAGCCGTTCACGCTAAAGGTGGACGTATTTTCGCCCAACTGTGGCACGTTGGCCGGATGTCTCACGTTTCCCTGCAAGCGGGGCATATTGCACCTGTGTCCGCGGGCACCGTTCAGGCGGTCAATACCACCGTTTTTGCGCTGACCGAATCCGGAGAACCGGGCCCGGTTGTGCCAAGCCAGCCGCGCGCGCTGGAAACTCATGAAGTGAAACGCATCACGGCAGACTTTGTGCACTCCGCACGCCTAGCGATGGAAGCTGGTTTTGACGGCGTGGAAATCATGGCGGCAAACGGATTCATCTTTGACCAGTTCCTCAGTAGCGAACTGAACACCCGCACCGACGAATACGGCGGTTCGGTGGAAAATCGTCAGCGTTTCCTGCTGGAGACCATTGACGCCGTGGCGGAAGCCGTGGGTAACAGCCACGTTGCCGTGCGCCTGTCGCCGTTCGGCCGCATTTATGACCTCGCGCCGTATGAAGGCGAAGAGCAAACCTGGTCAGCCATCACTGACGCGCTCGGTCAGCGCGAACTGGCCTACGTACACCTTTACTATCAGCCGGTGTACACCAAAGCGCCGCTTCCGGAAGGATTCCGCCGCCGTTTCCGCAACACCTTTAAAGGCACCATCATCGCTGCCGGTGGTTTCACCCGCGATATTGCCGAACTGGCGCTTGAGGCCGACGAGCTGGATTTAGTGGCCTTTGGCGTGCCTTACATTGCCAATCCGGATCTGGTCGAAAGAATGCAAAACGGCTGGCCGCTGGCTGAAAGTGACCGTACCACGTACTACGGCGTCAGCGGCTCTCCGGAAAAAGGCTACACCGATTATCCGGTCTGGCAGGCTCAATAAATACGACACGGGCACAGCTCTACGCTCCGTGAGAGTGCGTGCCCCTGTGGTCTATGAGGAATTTATTATGCAAACGCTTAAACCTACCCTCACCATTGATATCTGGTCAGATTTAGTCTGCCCGTGGTGCTGGATCGCTAAAAAAAGATTTGAACAGGGTCTGAACAGCTTTGAGTTTCGCGATCAGGTGGTGATCCGTCATCACAGCTACCGCCTAGCTGGCGGTAGCCCAACAATGCCTTTTAAGGATGCCATCGTGAAGAAGCTGGGCAGCCAGCACTCTGCAGAGCTGATGATGAATCAAGTGGGCACCGCAGGTAAATCTGAAGGCCTCATCTACAACTTCGACAGCATGATGTTTGGTGACACCGAAGATGCGCACACCCTCCTGACCGCGGCGCGCAAAGCCGGCATTGCGGATGCGGTCGAAGAACGTTTTTACCGTGGCAGTATCACAGAGGGACGCTCCCTCTTCGACCGTCAGGAGCTGGTTGCACTGGCCGTTGAAGCGGGCATGGCAAAAAGCGACGCGGAAGCCTCGCTCGAAAATGACGCCTTGCGGGCCTCTGTTGCTGAAGATGAAGCCCACGCGCGCGCCATTGGTGTCAGCGGTGTTCCCGTCTTCGTGATGAATGAAAAATACGCCCTCAGCGGTGCTCAGAGCGCAGACAACTTTTTGAATGCGTTGCGTCAGGTCTGGGATGAACAGCAAACCGAGCTTTCAGTGACAGCGGGCCAGACCTGCGGAACTGAAGGGTGCAGCATCTAAACGTTCTACCGCCAGCACTGACCGTGCCGGTAACTTCTCACCTGCAAAATTACGGAGTCTGAAATGAGTGAATTTTTCAAAGGTAAAAAGCTGCTCGTCGTCGGCGGAACCAGTGGTATGGGGCTGGCAGTCGCGCGTATGGTACTCGAAGCAGGCGGCAGCGTTGTTCTGACCGGGAATAAAAAAGACAAAGCGGATGCAGTTCAGAAAGAGCTGAGCACGCTGGGTTCGGTTGCCGTTATCGCAGCGAACCTGATGACCGAAGAAGGTATGGAAACTATCCGTCAGGAAATCAATGCCAACCATCGCGATATCAGCCTGATGGTGAATGCTGCCGGGATCTTCATGCCGAAAGGGTTTACTGAGCACAGCGTTGCCGATTACGACATGTATCTTTCACTGAACCGCGCCACGTTTTTTATTACGCAGGATGTCGTGAAGAACATGCTCGCCGTGAAGCTGGAAGGTTCTATCGTCAACGTCGGTTCGATTGGGGCACAGGCAGCACTGGGTGACTCGCCGTCCTCTGCCTATTCAATGGCAAAAGCGGGTCTGCATGCCCTGACGCGTAATCTGGCTATTGAATTAGCCAGCGCCGGCATTCGTGTCAACGCCGTATCCCCTGGTATTGTACATACGCCGATATATGAAGGGTTCATGGATAAAGCCGAGATTGCTGGTGCGATGAAGTCTCTGAACGACTTCCATCCGCTGGGGCGCGTCGGGACGGCTGAAGACGTCGCTAATACCATCCTGTTCCTACTGTCTGATAAAACATCATGGGTCACCGGTGCTATCTGGGACGTCGATGCCGGCATCATGGCCGTCAGACGCTAATCAAAGCAAAGTACATTGACATGAGCCGCCCCTATCCGGGCGGCATTTTTTGCTGCCGTAGATGTCTTCAGCAGGCTTCGCTAACGATGTTTACCCGTGCTTAGCAGTTCTTGTATTCATCCTCATCTCATTTTCAGGATCCTACGCAGGTGGAAACCGTGGATTTAAATTCAGCAATGGTCTCTTCCAGTGATATTCATCGCTCACCACGCATCTATAATTCGGCCTTGGATTCGCGTTTTAAGGTTTTTTGCTTAAGCGACGTGGAAATGAGCGGTGACATTCAGGCGGTTGAAGTTGCCTACAGCTCCGGAGTCATTCGTTCTTTCCGCATGAGCTTCGCTAATTTCTATGTTCCCGGCACAGGGTGTTATGCCGGGTTCAGGCTACACTCTGGCAGTCCAAAACGGCCAATGAGAAAGGCATCACACTCTATGGGGAGCCGACGTCCGCAGCACCTGTGAGATTCGTTGCAGCCCTGCTGTCAGCAGGGTCCGCGGGCAGGCCAGATTTAATCGGATATATCCATCCCCGTTGTCGACAAACAGCAAGCCCCCCTCAAGAAGCACCCCTGACTCCCGGGCAAAATACAGCGATAAATCCTCACCGGCGGTGTCGGGCAGGTAATGGCTAATGTCTATCCAAGCCAAATACGTTCCTTCGGGGATCGAAAAGTTGGTTTCGGGGAAATGGCTTTTGAGATAGTCGTGCAGGTATTGGAAATTCCCGTCAATGTATTCCCTCAGATGGATAAGCCAGTCATCACATTCACTCCACGCCGCTTTGTTTGCCACCAGGCTCAGCGGGGAGATGAACTCGTCGTGCCTGAGACGCCAGGCGCTTCTGACATCGGCATCCGGAATAATAATATTTGCCAATAAATTCCCCGCCAGATTGAATGTTTTACTTGAGGACATGCAGGTAATGATGCGTGTGGAATCAGGGAAAAGAGAGGCGGCCGGTGTATGACTGATACCGTTTCGCGATAGATCGCAGTGAATTTCGTCCGATATCACCCAAATGTCGTTGGCCAGGCAAATTTCAATAATCCGCTTAAGTTCATTCGGCCGCCAGACCCGCCCAGTCGGGTTATGCGGATTACACAGGAAAAGAATTTTCACACCTAAATCGGCCTGACCGGTTTTGTGTTCGAAGTCTTCCCAATCAGGTTCCCAGCCACTGGCTGACTTTTTTAACGCCGAGTACACCACGCGCCGCTGACTGTATTCACCCGCTTTTTTAAACGGTCCATACGAAGGCGTCATGATAAGAATACTGTCATCCTTGTCGGTCAGCAGTGGGACGAGACGGTTGAGCGCAGGAATAATGCCCGGAGATAGCACAATATCTTCCGTTTTGAAACGATGCCCATATTGGCGCTCACACCAGTCCCCAAAGATTTTATAGTAATCATCATCGTAGATTTTAGTGTAACCGAGTATTTTTTTATCCAGGCGGTCTCTGATGGCCTGAAGAACGGGTTCTGGCGTGGCAAAGGCCATGTCAGCAACCCACAGGTTGATTAACCCTTCTGCCGGATACCGCATCGCAAATTCGGACTGTCCGGCAAACAGGTATTCCCGCCAGCCGTCCACGGTCAGACTGTCTGTTTTCTCTCTGCTTACGTATTCATCAAAATCATATTTCATTTCATGAACCTGCCTTAGGTGGAGTATGAAGCGTTGTCTCAATATTACTGTCAGCCTGATACCGGGTCGGGAAAATAGGTACGCTTGATTAACATAAGCGATCCATTCCAACTGAACGATTAATTGTCTTATTTGTGTCTTCTCACCTTTGCCATCGGGCGACTGATGCATGCCTTTTCCCGCGTCACCATCACGATCCCAGCCAGCACGGCTAGGGCAGAAAATATCGTTCTGGCCGTCAGTGATTCACCCAGAAATACGACGCCACCTAACATGGCCAGACAGGGAACGCTGAGCTGAAGAGTACTGGCGGTAATAGATCCGAGAGAGGGCAAAAGGGTGTACCACAGCACATAGGCACCGGCTGAGGCGACAGCGCCGGACAGCAATGACAAACCGATGCCTGCAGCATCGTAGTGGCCATGCTTCATAAACAGCACTGAAAGAGCGAGAGCCATTGGCGTGGCGAGAACAAAATTTGCCGCCGTTGATGCCCCAGCAGCCTGGGCCGCCTTCCCCCTGATGGAATAGGCGGCCCAGGCTAATCCTGCGGCAATCATCAGAAATGTACTGTAAAGCGGCGGTGCCTTAGCTCCGGGTAACAGCAGGGCTGCAATTCCCGCCAGGGCGAGAACAAGACCACATGCTCGTATAGCGGAAAGTGATTCTCCTTTAAATAATCCATGGATCACCATCGCAAACTGCACGGCGCCAAAAAGTAACAGCGCACCGACTCCGGTATCGAGATGGATGTAGGCGACAGAGAACAGCACCGCGTACACCATCAGGTAAAATCCACTCAGCGGGCGCCACAGCGATAAAGGAGCCTTCGCATGATAAAACAGGAAAGGCAATAGGACGCATGCACCACTGGCCAACCTAAGGCTGCTGAATGAAAAGGGATCGATATGGCCTCCTTTAAGAGCCAGACGACAGAGAATTGAGTTTGCCGCAAAGGCCAGCATCGCCAGGAATATTTTAAGAATAAGCGCGCATTTGGCCATTCAGTTAGTCCTCATAAAATTCTTGCAAACTACCATCTAGTTGGTAGCATAGCGTAAGTGTTCATCGAATAGAAAGAACAATATTCAGCATTGACGCCGGAATGTGAGGACAGGCATTCGTCATAAATCTCGGTTTCAAATCCCCAGAGATGGATGAAAATGTGTTATGCAAAATGTGATGCGGGAGATTGTTTTTCAACTGAGTTGAAAATACATGACATCAACTAAGGCCCCGGAATACCAAATGAAAAAACTTAAATTCACGTTCAAAAATGCGGCAGGTGAGGAACTGGCTGGATTACTTGAACTTCCTGAAAACCCTAAAGCGTTTGCGCTGTTAGCCCATTGTTTTACTTGCGGTAAAGACCTTAAGGGTGCGGCGCGAATTGCGCGAAAACTGACAGATAACGCGATCGCCGTTCTCCGATTTGATTTTACCGGTCTGGGAAACAGTGAAGGCGATTTTTCTAACACCAACTTTTCATCTAATATTTCTGACCTTCTTTGCGCGGTAGATTATCTCCGCCGGCAGTACGAGGCGCCGTCTTTGCTCATCGGCCATAGCCTGGGAGGCTCAGCTATCCTGTCCATCGCCGCCGAAGTCCCAGAGGCAAAGGCCGTTGTCACTATTGGCTCTCCTGGCGAACTAACACACGTACAGCGCTTGTTCAAGGACAGTATTGAAGATATTAGCCATCATGGAGCCTATCCAGTAGAGTTGGCTGGGCGTGTGTTTACGTTAAAGAAACAGATGCTCGACGATATTCAGGAACACAAAATCGCTCATAAGGTGTTCGCCATGAATAAACCTCTACTGATTTTCCATGCGCCTGAAGATGACACCGTGTTAATTGAGCAAGCCGAAAAGATATTTAAAGCAGCAAAGCATCCTAAGAGTTTCATTTCCTTGGGTAAGGCGGATCACCTTCTGACGCATGCTCAGGATGCCGAATACGTTGCCGATATTATTTTATCGTGGAGCTCGTGTTACCTATAAATGGAGTTTCTTAATTGATAAACGCACTTATTTGGATGTTCATATTTATTGAGACTTCAACATTTTCACTATCAGGGTTTAGTCTTCTGATATCAGATTATAAATTCAGTAATATGTTCGCTCTTAGCTGACTATCTACTACAAGATGCAGTTATATCGAGCAACGGTTAATCCAAATAATTTTTAAAATGCAAAAAGAGTTTCTTCTTGCCTCTGGTCTGTAAGCCGCACAAGACTGTGCCGCTTACTGGCCGGAGGCAACCATGTTCAACCGAATAAAACGTTTTATTGTTGGGACGGATTATGTTCCCCGAAGTGAAGCCATTTCGCCTGAATCAGCCTGCCCACCTGGATATCATATCCCTCTTCCTGTTGATGCATTGATTGCGTCTGCAAAGCGGCAAAATTTTCTCCAACAGCTCAACGACAACCATGCGTTGCCGGCGGCATTCTATCGCCAATGTTATCTGACCCCCTTATTTTCATTACTCAGTCGTGTTCAGAACCTGCCGGCGTCGAAAGAGGGGGGCTGGGCGTATGCTGGCGCGTTTGGTGATTTGACCGTGCAGTTCGCTGCGTATGCTGTCAGGTTGGCCAAGGGGCGAACCTTGCCACCGGGTATCCCGCCAGAGGAACAAGCCGCGCAGGGGTTACTCTGGAATGCGGTGGTCTTCTGGTCGGCTTTATTTTATCACTTGCCCTTGCTTTGTGAATGGGAAGGGGAGCTGGATGGTGGGGAGTGCTGGATGCCGGGATTTACGATTCCGGGGAGTCCATTTCGCTTTCGACATTGTATAGACAAATTACCCACATCCTATGCGCAGGGAAGGGTATCGCTGCTGGCCGGTCAGTTACTGCCATTATCTGTACTTCCCTGGTTATCGAGCATTCCTGATGCGTTCGATTGCCTGGCACAGCGTATGCAGGGGAGGCCCGCAACGATCGCACTGATTGATGAACTGTTACAGTCGGCCGCAGAAAAATGTGGTGCGCCGGCGCTAACAGGTATGCTGCCATCGGCATCGCTGGTGAGCGCTGAGGTCGCGAGTTTGGCACCGGAACCTTTAGTTGTTTCAGCACTTACATCAGCGCTGCCTGGTAGCAGTTCAGCAGTTGCTGTGAACGGTCATGTGTCACCTTCGCTTCCAGCCTCTGAAGCCACACTGCAAAAAGATGAGCCATTACTTCAGCCTGAGCTGGTTTCGGTACTGGATTCAGCAGTACCAGAGGGTTCAGCCTTAGTTGCTGAAAAACAATCCATGACAGGTCAGAATCCTGAACCTACTCAGAATGATACTCAGGCGCTGCTGAGTCTTTTTTCCGGCATAGGAGAGTCGCCAGTGCCGGGAGTTGAAGAGGCACCTACTATAGATACCCTTGGTCTAGATGAAATAAACAGCGAAAAGGAGAATGAAAATGCTCCGCTGACTGGGCCGGAAATATCCGCTATTTCTTCGTCAGGAAATGACGAAAAGATCCGAGAAGACAATAATAAAGGCGCGATATTTCTGGAATGGTTATCAGCAGGTCTAATTGAGGGGAAAATAAGAATAAATGAAGAAGGCGCACGTGCTCACATTGTTGCCGGGTTCGTCTTCTTGTGTGTTCCTGAAATATTTTATCAATTCCAGAAGGAAACCGGAAATAAGGGGAAACGCAACGCATTGCAGTCATCGTTTGAGCGTCTTGGTGTCCATCGTGTTGCTGATGGCAAGCGCTTCCTACAGGCAAGGATATACAGTACCCCGTCTGGGACTGGGTCATATCAAAACATTAACGGTTATCTGGTTAAAGCGTCATCACTTTACCGGGGGAATCGTATTCCTGACGAGAGCACATTATTGATTCTGCCTTGACGTATGGGCAATCTAATTAGCGGGCTAATGTTTAGTCTGCACACAGCAAAGGTGCATTTTGTGCTCTTTATTAGAAAGGAATTTATATGTCAGATAAGTCAATGACCTGGGACGAAATCGTTGATGAGTATTTTTTCTCACATAATTTACGTGAGGCAACAGAGATTAGTTATCGGAAGGTAGTGAATGCTTTTAGTCGATTTATTGGTGAGTCAGTTTTTCCTACCCAAATAACACACCGGGATGTGTTGAAATGGCGCAGGAATCTATTAAAAGAGCGCAACTTATCGACGCATACATGGAATAACAAAGTAGCACATATGCGAGCAATATTTAATTTTTCGATAGAGCGAAAATTAATAGAGCAGGACAAGAATCCCTTTAACGATACGGTTGTTCAAAAAGAGAAAAAGAAGAAGAAGACGTTAACACGCGAACAACTCACCGCTATTTATCTACTCATGCAGCGGATTGAAGCGGAAGAGCCTCATGCTACCTGGGGACAGCGATGCGCGCTTTACCCAGCCTGGTACTGGCTCACCGTGCTCGATACGCTCCGCTACACAGGGATGAGGCAGAATCAATTGCTGCATATTCGGCTGCAGGATATCAATCTGGATGAGGGATACATTGAGCTGCGTCTGGAGGGGAGCAAAACGCATCGCGAATGGCGTGTTCCTGCCGTTCGTCAACTGCGTGCGAGGCTGGCATCGCTACTGGCGCGAGCAAAACTGGCTGGGGCTGAACCCTCTGACATTTTGTTTGATGTCACCCGTTTTATGAAATCTCGCCAGCATAAAGATGAATATCAGTACGATGAAAAGAGAGCGCAGCAAACCATCCGATCTTTTTTCAACAGATTGTCCCGGGATTGTGGATTTTTGGTGTCAGCACATCGTTTCCGACATACGTTAGCGACGGAGTTGATGAAAACACCGGAGCGTAATCTGCTGCTGGTCAAGGATCTGCTGGGGCATCGAAATGTGAGCACAACAATGGAATATGTCGAATTGAACATGGAAATTGTAGGGCGGACGCTGGAAAAAGAGCTGGCGTTACATACGGATATTTATGCACAACCTGTTTTACATGACTTGACAGTAATGTAATTCACTGCAACCATACACGCGAACGAGAGAAGGGAATCTGCTGGCACAGATTCCCTATCTTGAGGATTTCAGTTCTTATTCACAGTGCAGCCTTTTCGACTGTCTCTGCACCGGAACGATTTTATGACCGAACCCTGTATTAACCGCCCGTTAAGCTTCTCATTCTTAACCAGCGTGCTTTGATGCAAGTGGTGCCCGGACTCGGAATCGAACCAAGGACACGAGGATTTTCAATCCTCTGCTCTACCGACTGAGCTATCCGGGCAACGGGGCGCATTAAACCGTATTGGCCGCATGGCGTCAATGGGTTTCTGTCACAAAGCGGAGCGCCTGCGCTATTTTCAGGCAATTGTATTATTTGCTAGCCAGTTTCTGGCGATCCTTTCAGCATGCTTAGCGCGGTAATGTTTCTTCTTGATGCGTGTGGCATGTTTCGTTGCACTTTTTACCGCGTTGAGTGCGGGCTGGATTGTTGAATTTGATGAAGAATAATGCCACTATTGCGCGGTTTTTTAACGTCTCGTTCACCTGAACGCCCCTTTAAGCGTAGTTAGCGTATAGCTAAAGAGGATCGCCGATATGTCAGATTCATTGCTCATGGTGCAAAATGTTCGCGCCTGCTCGTTGATGACGTCACTGCGTGTATCTTCTTATCACCCCTGCGCGGTTTACTTTTCTCCCCGTCGATTATCCCCTTTCACCATGCGGTGAGGCGTTTGTTCGCTCACTGTTAGGCATGAGTAAAAATAGAGTGCAACTCTGCTTTTACTGATGTCTATCGGATGGTGCTGGCTCCAGTTTTTCCATTCTTAGCCTACAGTTTACCTGTAGGGATCATACGCTTGTCGTTATTGATTGGCATTGTGATTGGTCGGGATTGTTATCCCTGAACGGTGTCTTTTAGGCACGTACACTTACCCTTAACCGTTTGGGTTTGGTTACATGAAACAGTTAAAAATTGCGGCGAATGCAGCGGTTGCCACCCGTTTAATCACAACGCGCGAGATTGTCGCGTTGAGTCAGACCGACTTCACTGATGTGGCGGCGGTCGTGGTTTCTATTGAGGAAGCCCGTAGCGGCATTCTGTCTATATTGCAGCACACCGGTTTTAGCATTCCGGCATTTGTCGAAGAGCCTGATGAAGATAAAGAGTTAGATGTTCTGCCTGCGGGCAGCGAATGGCTGATTCTCGATGACGAAGGCGAGCACGCGAACGTGCTGGAGCGTGCAGCGAAAGCCTATCAGGATGCGCTACTGCCGCCGTTTTTCGATACGCTGACGAAGTACGTCAACATGAAAAACACGACGTTTGCCTGTCCGGGGCATCAGGGCGGCCAGTTCTTCCGCAAGCATCCGGCGGGGCGTCAGTTTTTTGAGTTTTACGGTGAGAACGTTTTTCGTTCGGACATCTGTAACGCGGACGTCAAACTGGGTGATTTGCTGATCCATGAAGGCGCGGCGAAGAAGGCGCAGAAGCACGCTGCGCGCGTGTTTAACGCCGATAAAACCTATTTCGTGTTGAATGGCACCTCCTCGGCGAACAAAGTGGTGACAAACGCGCTGCTGGCGCGTGGCGATCTGGTGCTGTTTGACCGTAACAACCATAAATCCAACCATCACGGTGCGCTGATTCAGGCGGGTGCGACGCCGGTCTATCTGGAAACCGTACGCAATCCGTTCGGTTTTATCGGTGGCGTAGATGCGCACTGTTTTGATGAAGCCTACCTGCGCAAGCTGATTGCGGAAGTCGCGCCGGAACGCGCCAACGAGGCGCGTCCGTTCCGTCTGGCCGTCATCCAGCTCGGCACCTATGACGGCACGATTTATAACGCGCGTCAGGTGGTCGATAGCATCGGGCACCTGTGTGACTACATTCTGTTTGACTCCGCCTGGGTCGGATACGAGCAGTTTATCCCGATGATGGAGCAGTGCTCGCCGCTGTTGCTGGATCTGAATGAAAACGATCCGGGCATTTTCGTGACTCAGTCGGTGCATAAACAGCAGGCTGGCTTCTCCCAGACCTCGCAGATCCACAAAAAAGATACCCACATCAAAGGTCAGCGTCGTTTCTGCAACCATAAGCAGCTGAATAACGCCTTTATGTTGCACGCTTCGACCAGTCCGTTCTACCCGCTGTTCGCCGCGCTAGACGTCAATGCCAAAATGCACGAAGGGGCAAGTGGGCGTCGTATGTGGATGGACTGCGTGAAGCTGGGCATTGAAGCCCGTAAGCAACTGTTGACGCGCTGTTCGCTCATAAAACCGTTCGTGCCTGTGACGGTGGGCGGGGCGCTCTGGCAGGATCATGATACGGAGACGATCGCGCAGGACGTGCGTTTCTTCAACTTCGAGCCGGGCGAGAAATGGCACGCCTTTGAAGGCTATGCGGAGGATCAGTATTTTATCGATCCTTGCAAGTTACTGCTGACGACGCCGGGTATTGATGCGATTAGCGGTGATTATACCGAATTTGGTATTCCGGCGACGATCCTCGCCAACTATCTGCGCGA
This sequence comes from Pectobacterium polonicum, assembly GCF_005497185.1. Lineage (GTDB taxonomy): Bacteria > Pseudomonadota > Gammaproteobacteria > Enterobacterales > Enterobacteriaceae > Pectobacterium > Pectobacterium polonicum. The sequence goes on from NZ_RJTN01000001.1 coordinate 30,779, forward strand.
GCACGGCATCATCCCTGAAAAATGCGACATGAACTCGATTCTGTTCCTGTTAACGCCAGCGGAAGACGCTGCCAAAATGCAGGAGCTGGTGAATGCGCTGGTGCATTTCGAAACGCTGATCGCCCGCGATGCGCCGCTGAGCGAAGTGCTGCCCAGCCTGTATCAGAAATACAAAGAGCGTTATCGTGGTTACCGACTGCGTCGGCTGTGTCAGGAAATGCATGATTTTTACGCTCAGCACAACGTGAAAGATCTGCAAAAAGCGATGTTCCGTAAAACCGAGTTCCCGTCAGTGGTGATGCTGCCACAAGATGCTAATAGAGAATTTGTGCGCGGGAATATCGAACTGATTCCTATCGACGAAGCGGAAGGGCGTATCGCGGCAGAAGGCGCATTGCCGTATCCACCGGGCGTGCTGTGTGTGGTGCCGGGTGAAACCTGGGGCGGTGCGGTACAGCGCTATTTTCTAGCGCTGGAAGCGGGAATTAACCTGCTGCCCGGCTTCTCCCCGGAATTGCAGGGTGTCTATAGCGTCGCGGAAGAAGATGGCAGCAAGCGCCTGTACGGTTACGTGGTAGAACAGTAATTACACTTATCTTCAGACCGTTGATAAACCTATTTACCGAATGAAAACGGGAGTAACGGAATAGAAGAGTAAAGCGTTTGCGCCAGGGATGGCGCAATCCGAGCTTACAGGGAGGTACTTGCAGCGTCTTTACGATCTATCCGTTACTCTCGCTCTACGGACTTTGTCAGCAATCTCAAACGCAGGCTCGGAAACGAGCCTGCGTTTTTTCTATCTTAACCTTAACGCAAATCAGATTCCTGCTGATTGGCGAGTTTCACCGCTTCACGCTGCTTTTTCAGCCCGCGCCAGCCGATAATCAACATGATCGCCAGCACTGGAACCGTCGCAATCGTCCAGGTGCCGTTCGGGTAATCAAACGCCATCAATCCCAGCACGCTCACCAGAAAAGCCAGCGTCAGCCATGATGTCACGGGCGCACCGGGCATTCTGAACGCTACCGGCTTGGCTTTCCCCTGGCGAATCGCTTTACGCAGCTGCATCTGACACAGAATGATGAACGCCCAGGAGCAGATAATGCCGAGCGAGGCGATATTCAGGACGATTTCGAACACCTGCGATGGCACCACGTAGTTCAGTACCACGCCGATAATGTGGATGCCGACCGTGACCAAAATGCCGGTATAGGGCACGGACTGGCCGCTCATTTTCGACAGGAAAGCGGGCGCTGAACCACCCAGCGACAGCGAACGAAGGATGCGTCCCGTCGAGTACAGACCGGAGTTCAGGCTGGACAGCGCGGCGGACAGCACCACGATATTCATGATCGTGCCGATATAGGGAACGCCCAGCTTGCTGAAGAAGGTCACGAACGGGCTTTGTCCGGCCTGATAGGCGTTCCACGGCAGCAGGCAGACCAACAGCGCGACCGAGCCGACGTAGAACAGGCCGATACGCCAGATGACGCTATTGACCGCTTTCGGCAGCACCTGCTCTGGGTTTTTACATTCGCCTGCCGTGGTGCCGATGATCTCAATGCCGGCAAAGGCAAATATCACCCCCTGAACCAGCACCAGCGCAGGCAGAATGCCGTGCGGGAACAGGCCGCCGTTATCGGTAATCAGATGCAGGCCGGGCGTGTTGCCGTCCAGCGGGCTGCCCGTGCCGAGATAGACCGTGCCGACCACCAGAAAAATGGCGATAGCCGCGACCTTAATCAGCGCAAACCAGAACTCCATTTCGGCAAACCACTTCACGCCGATCAAGTTCATCAGCGTGACGATGGACAGCGCACCCAGTGCAAACAGCCACTGTGGTACATCGGCAAAGGTGCCCCAGTAGTGCATGTAGAGCGCGACGGCGGTGATATCAACAATCCCGGTCATCGCCCAGTTGAGAAAGTACATCCAGCCTGCGACGTAGGAGGCTTTTTCACCCAGAAACTCACGCGAGTACGACACAAAGCTACCGCTGGTGGGGCGGTGGACAATCAATTCGCCCAGCGCGCGCAGGATGAAAAAAGAGAAGATGCCGCAAACCAGATAGACCAGCGCCAGGGCTGGCCCAGCCATTTGCAGACGAGCCCCCGCGCCAAGAAACAGTCCGGTGCCGATGGAACCGCCAATTGCGATCATCTGTACGTGGCGGTTGCCGAGACTTTGGTGGTAACCCTTTTCGTGGAGACGCTGTTTGGCGGCGTGATGCTCGCTATTGGTTGAGGAATGTTGTGTCATTTACTCGGTGTTTTCCTGTCTGTCACGCATCTCTTGGCGACGCGCTCGCTATTATTATTTCTAATTCAAATGGTTATGTTTTCGCCTGTGACATTTTTTATGTCGTACATCCCTGTACGCCACCCTTCGGGCCGTTGCTACGCAACGTTGAAAAACGCTCCCGGCGTTTTTTTATAGTGCGCTGAGCGCGGTAAGCCGCATGGCAGAAAACAGCGGCAGCGATGCTACCTTTTCCTGTGTGCTGTGGCAAAAAATGGATAGCAGGAAAGTGTGTCAGAGCGTGATGGTGTGGGGATTGCGGTGCGTTAGGCGGGGAACACCCTTCATCGCCCCGGTTATGTGATAAAGACCGGGATGGGATGAAGCGCAAAAGGTGACGAGCTACACGCCGATATCCGCACGCGTCGGCCCCTGAAAATGGATGGCGTTGATATGGCAACTGCGCGGCTGGACGAGCACGAAACGCATGGTTTCCCATATCGAGCGGGCGTTCAGCAGATGCTCGCCCATTTTTTCTCCGCTAGTGAGGTAGTCATCAAAACCTGTAACCTCAAAATCTGGCGGGTAAAATCCCGTCACGCGAATATTTTCCTGCGCGACGTGATGTGCAAGATTCTGGCTAAAACCGCTCATGCCGTGCTTGGCGGCGAAGAACGCGGGGTGGGCGATAGAGTCGTGGAACTGCGGGAGGCCGCAGACGGAAACCATAGCCAGAATATCGGCACCTTGTGAACGACGTAAGCTCGGCAACAGTGCTTTGGTGAGCAGGATCGAGCCAGTCAGGCCAGAGTTGATGGTGCTGACGATATCCGCATCGGTGTCTTCTTCTCCCAATCCGCCTTCCAACCATTGTGCCGCGCTGAGTACCAGAATATCGACGGGTGCGCTGTCTTCCAGCAGCTGTGCGGAAAAGGCTTTAACCGAATCAGGACTGGCAATATCGCACTGATAGGCGCGAGCCGTACCCCCCTCCTGATGAATGATGTCGACGCTGGTCTGTGCATCAGCCAGTTTGCGGGCGCAAAGATCGACCTTCACGCCTTCGCGAGCCAGCCAGACGGATACCGCTTGTCCGAAGTCGCGGCCACCGCCAGTGACAATCGCGCGCTTACCTTTCAGCATCATATGTTCCCTTGGCAACGTGTGTTCTTCCGTTGCTGCGTATCCGGTAACAGGGCGGGACGCAGCATAAATGTGTTCGTTAGGTTTTCTGTGAAGCTGCCTGTGCGGCGTCTTCTTCCGCCTGCCGTAAAATCGCTTTGGCGACCCACTGCGTGACATCCTGAATGTTGTCTTCCTCCAGATGCCAGATATCTTTCAGCACCAGGAAAACTTCCGAACCGTAAATGAGCGATAAGGCATAAATCACCCGCTGTTGTGCTTCCGGCGTGATTTTTCCTTCCAGCGGTTCGGTGGCAATCTTGAGCAGGCGTTTGCGATTGCCGCGCGTCAGCGTATCCGTATGGAGGCGATTGGAGCGGCGATCGGCCCATTGTTGAAGTGAAAGATGCAAGGCTGCACGCAGCGCACCTTCATGCTCCAGCATCCTTGGATAAGCAAAACGTAGCAGTTCGGCAACGCGTTCACTGGCGTCCGGCTGTGTCGGGTGCCACGCCAGAATCGGGCCAAGACTTTCGCCGACAACGGCAGAAACTAACGCACTTTGCGTCGGAAAATAGCGGTAGGCCGTCGCGCGTGAAAGCTGAGCCGCAGTGGCAACATCGGTAATGGAAGGGAATATGCCTTGGTCGAACATATTCATAGCGGTATCGATCAGTAAACGACGGGTTTTCGCCCGTGTTGATGTCAGTTTTTCATCCCGTTCAATCACATAGACCTCATTGAATTTTCGGGCCGGACGCTATCGGGCAGCACGGCGTTATCGTCTGAACTATAGCAAATTGAGTGATTCTTGTGCCACGTCAAGCTTTCTTACTGTTAGTGTAATGTCATACATAACATTTTGAGACTTTCATCTCATTTGGGTATTTAATGATTTGTGTTTTTGATACTCAAGTCTCAATATGGCGACAAATTAATCTTTTCTGTTTTTGTTTTCTTGTAATTGTCATTTATATCAATCTGTTAATTGTTTCGCTAACGGTGGGAGGGATACCAAGTGGGAAGTGAAGTTGGCAGCGTTTATATTGCAAGTACAGCGGATACTAAAGGGAAAGAACAGATTTATGTCCGCGATCTGATTGCTGAGACGGGCTTAAAAACCGTCACGGTCGATCTCTCAACGCATTCGCGCATGTCGAATGCTACAGATATCAGTGCAGAAACGGTGGCATCTTACCATCCGCAGGGCGCATCGGCGGTGTTTTGCCATGACAGAGGACAGGCGATTAGCGCCATGGCCGTTGCATTTGAACGCTTCATGCTGTCCCGCGAGGATATTGGCGGTGTGCTTGGTCTTGGCGGTTCCGGTGGAACCGCGTTAATCACTCCCGCTATGCAGGCCTTACCGATTGGGATGCCGAAACTGATGGTCTCGACCATGGCTTCCGGCGATATTTCCGGCTACATCGGCGCCAGCGATATCAGCATGATGTATTCCGTTACCGATGTGGCGGGGCTGAACCGCATTTCTCGTCAGGTTCTCGGTAACGCCGCGCACCAGATCGCTGGTGCGGTGAAGTTTCATATTCAGGAACATTGTGAAGATAAGCCTGCGATTGGCCTGACCATGTTTGGTGTCACGACGCCCTGTATTCAGGAAGCCAGTAAGTTGCTGGAGGCGGAGTTTGACTGTCTGGTCTTTCACGCGACGGGCAGCGGCGGCAAAGCGATGGAAAAGCTGGTGGACAGCCGTTTGCTCACTGGCGTACTCGATCTCACGACGACGGAAGTGTGCGATTTACTGTTTGATGGCGTGCTGGCCTGCGGGCCGGAACGGTTTGATGCGATAGCGAAAACGCAGGTGCCTTACGTGGCGTCCTGTGGTGCGCTGGACATGGTGAATTTTGGCGCCCCCGCCAGCGTGCCGGAGAAGTTCGGGCATCGTTTGTTCTACAACCACAACGCGCAGGTCACTCTGATGCGTACCACGATAGACGAAAATATTGCGATGGCGCGCTGGATTGGAGAGAAGCTCAATCGCTGTGAGGGCGAGGTGCGTTTCCTGATCCCAGAAGGCGGTTTCTCCGCGCTGGATGCGCCAGATCAAGCATTCTGGCACCCAGAAGCGCGTGACGCGTTTATCAACACGCTGGAGAGCATCGTCCAGCAAACGGCAAGACGACAGATTATTCGTCTGCCTTTCCATATTAACGATCCTTTATTTGCCCACGCGGCTGTCGATGCGTTTCGGGCGTTAGTGAAATAAGAAGGGAGAAGCATAATGTCAGGCATAAATCGCCAGGAACTGCTGGCAAAATTCCGGGCAATGATTGCCCGCCGTGAGCCGATTATCGGCGGTGGTGCGGGAACGGGGCTTTCCGCAAAATGTGAAGAAGCGGGCGGCATCGATCTGATCGTGATCTACAACTCCGGGCGCTATCGCATGGCGGGGAGAGGGTCGCTGGCTGGCCTGTTGGCATACGGCAACGCGAATGAAATCGTCGTGGATATGGCGAAAGAAGTGCTGCCGGTTGTGAAGCATACGCCAGTATTAGCGGGGGTGAACGGTACCGATCCTTTCTGTCAGTTTGATAAATTTCTGGATGACCTGAAAGCACTGGGTTTCTCTGGCGTGCAGAACTTCCCAACTGTGGGGCTGATTGACGGTAATTTCCGCGCCAATCTGGAAGAAACCGGTATGGGATATGCGCTGGAAGTGGACATGATTCGCTTGGCGCACGAAAAAGACATGCTGACTACGCCTTATGTGTTCAGTGCAGAAGATGCGGTCGCGATGACGAAAGCGGGTGCGGACATTATTGTGCCGCACATGGGGTTAACGACGGGTGGCAACATTGGGGCGGAAACCTCGCTTAATCTGGCGGATTGCGTTCCATTGATTAATCACTGGGCGGATGCGGCAAAGGCCGTGCGTAAGGATGTGATTGTGCTGTGCCACGGCGGGCCGATTTCAACGCCGCAGGATGCACAGTTCATTATGGATCACTGTCCACAGTGTGATGGTTTTTACGGTGCCAGCTCGATGGAGCGGTTACCAACAGAAATAGCGTTAACGGCTACGACACAGCAATTCAAAAAAATTAAGCGTTAACACACTTTTTTGGCATATATCCGCTGATGTCCTAAAGCAAGGTTAAAGGTGGGTAAATTTTGTGCCAATATCAGGGATACGGCCAGCGTAAGCTGGCCGACATTTGATGAGAAAGACGGCTAGAACATGCCTTCAAACGGGTTCCAGCTTTTGCTGTCCTGGGTTTCTTTCAGGTAGTAGGCGTAGTTAGCCGTTGATGCCCACATTAAACTGAGACCGAATCTGACAGCGTTGTCTGTATATTCGGGAAGTGGGATATTGGCAAATACCTCAAGACACGCAAAAACCGCACCAACGGCAACGGAGATGCCAAATAACGTCAGGTTTTTACGCCAGAGTCCCAGCACAAAGAAATAAATGATGCTGAAAAAGAACGCGATGAAGTTGAAGTTCAGCAGCATTTTGGTGCCAAATGTTGCATTTTTAAATCCATCCTTGAAGGCTGGCGACTTAGGTCCACCAAACTCATTATAAAACGAGAAACGGGTTTGCCATTTCTTTGAGTATTGCTTCCCTACGGTGTTTTCCATAACCGATCCCTTATTTAGTATTGTGAATAATATTGCTGTAAATAATTTCGGTAGCGATTTTACTTGCTGGATTTCCTTACCGCCACTCTGGCGTTTTTTTGTAATGTTTTCCTTTAATGATTTTTTTATACCGCATTGTGGCAATTTAATTTGGTTATTAATAGTTTGCTAATTTTTAGTCATTACTGCCACGTTAATCACATCAGTAGTAGAGCTAGTCGACGATGCGGTTAATTTTACTCGTTGCTATGAGTTCATTTTCATAATTAATTATTCTTATTTTTTTAATTAATACGGAATGATTTATTGAATTAAGTAAAATTTAATATTGTGCCTGACGCCTGCTTTTACTCGCTTTATTCGTGTAATAGCAAGGAATAGGGATGTTTATTGGCGTTAATCGAGCGTTTATTATCGATTTTGATTCCTCTATCGAGCTGATCTGCTGATGTGCAAGTGGGAAAAGAGGTACTAAATAGCGTTTTAGGTCGCATAGGGAAGAAAGTCATTGTTATACATGCTATTTTTCACAGTGCAGAAACTTCGGAGAAATAGCTATGACATGGCGCATCACAATAGGATTGATAACGAATTTGCTACTCAGCTTTGCCGTTATGGCGGATGTGGGGATTGGGTTTCAACAAATAACGCTGGCTGATGATACTAATAATAGGCCTCTAGATGTCGCCGTATTTTACCCTGCGTCGTCATCACAACAGACCGCGATAATTGGTGAGAATCCTGTATTTCACGGTATTGCAGTGAGCAAAAATGCGGTGCCTGAATCCGGTGAATATCCCTTAATTGTGGTTTCACACGGTTACGGTGGGAGCTGGTTTAATCAACTCTGGCTGGCACAGGCATTGGTCAAGCAAGGCTATATTGTTGCCGCGCCTAATCACCCAGGAACGACGACTAAAGATATGCGGGTTGAGAAGGCTCAGGAATTATGGCTACGGCCCAACGATATTAGCCGCGTTATTACCGCTTTACTCGCTGCCCCAGAAAAAACGGGACAGGTTGATGCGAAGCGCATTGCTGCTGTCGGTCACTCGCTGGGAGGATGGACGGTGCTTGAGCTTGCGGGTGGACGTTTCAGCACAGATCAATTTGAACGGGACTGTCTGACACACGTTGGGCTGGCGTCCTGTAACGTCTATGAAAAGATGCGGGTCGCAAAAAGTGCCTCATCGCGTGCGCAGCTTGATACATCATTAGCCGATCGGCGTATCAGCGCGGTGGTCTCATTGGATATGGGGCTGGCGAGAGGGTTTACCGCGGGGAGCCTGGCAGCCATAAATATTCCCGTTTTGATCGTTGCGGCTGGGTATCCTAATGAGGAACTGCCTGCCGAGCTGGAATCTCACGATTTGGCACAGAAGCTGCCACCAGCGCATTCGGCCTACAAGGAAATTGCCGATGCGACGCATTTTAGCTTCATGCAGCTTTGTAAACCGGGTGCCGTTGAGATCATCAACGCTGAAAACCCAGGAGACGGCATGATTTGTCTCGACGGCGGTGAACGCTCGCGCGAGCTGATTCATCAGGAAGTGGCAAAAGATATCAGTGGCTTTCTTCAGACGGCTTGGCCGAAGTCGTAGCCTGAAGTGGGTACTGACTACGCCAGACGCTGGGATTCACACCAGTTAACCGCAAAAACTCTCGGTTGAAGTTTGATTTAGTCTGAAACCCGCTCTCCAGCATGATATCTGTGATACGTGCATCCGTTTGGCTGAGGAGGCGCTTAGCCTCCTCGATACGGTATTCGTTCATCACCTGCGAGAAATTACGCCCGTGAACGCGGTTGATGGTTTCGGACAGGCGCCTGAGCGGTATTCCCATACGTCTGCTTAGACGCTGAAGCGTCATGCTCGGATCGGTATACAACGCATGAGTGCGGATGAAATCATCTAACACTTTCGCCAGTTGGTGCTCATCGTCGGTAGCGTGTGGCGTTTCAGGTTTCTGGTTAGGTGGAGCGGCAAATCCTGCTTGCGGTGCTGTGCGATGCGTGACGATAAGCAGGGTCAATATCGCCAGCATGACAAGGTGGAATGCGGTGATGATGGTCGCCGCGCTATTACCGCTGTAGAAAGCGATATCCAGTGCAATCACCGTATCAATCGCGCCGGAGATAAGCACATACAGTCCGGCGATAAACGGCGTGTTTTTCCACATCGGCGGTGGTGTTTGAAGATGGCGATCGGTGTAAACCAGTGCGCCCCCATAGCCGAAGTAAACACTTACCAGCATTATGTCGATGAGCGGAATGGTCGTTCTACTCTGAATCAAGCCTGCACCAACGGTGAACAGAGGCGGTAGCAGGTGAAATAAGGTGCGCATTAAGGCATCGGGGGTCTTCTCCCCAGGGGAGAAAAGGCAAAGCCATAGCAGTGGCGGAATCGATGCGGCAATAGCAGGTTGGATAAACATGGGGAAGGTAATATGGTTGCCCCAACGTAATGCCACCAGCGTCAGTGCAAGGCAGCTCACGCCGATGAATACCGCTTCTGCTTTGGTATTACGCCTTTTAGTTTCTTTATTTTGAATAGCCAGAAGCTGGATGCGAAAAAACAAAATAACCAGCAAAAGTGCGGTGATAAACGGTAAGGGAATCGTGGTCATATTGTTGGTCTGATGAGGCCGCGCCGCCGGAATAAACCCGGTAGCGCGGCGTTCTGTGGAGCAGATGAATTAGCGGCGATAATTTTTCTGCGCCGTGTTCACTTTGTACAGGTAGCGACGTGATTCACCAGACGGGTGCTTCGTTGTCAGCGTTTGGTAGACATCGCTCGGTGACATGTTGTTGATAATGCCCACGGCGCGATCTCGGTCGCTGGAGAAGACGCGCAACACGCTGCCTGCGCCACCGTTATACGCGGTGATGACGGCATAGCGTTTCGACGTAGGGTTTTCAATACCGGCCAGATAGCTGTTCTTCAGAATCGATAAATAGGCGGTGCCTGCATCGATATTTTGTTCTGGATCGAACAGATAGCTGCGACTCGGCTGTCCCCATTTCCCTTTCATCTTGAAGACGTCGCGTCCTGCGCTGTGTTGTACCACCTGCATCAGTCCCAATGCGTCGGAACGGCTGACGGCGTAAGGGTTGAAGCTGGATTCTGTTTGCATAATCGCCAAAATCAGCGATTCTTCAATACCGTAACGTTCGGAGGCTTTACGCACCAGCGGCAGGTATTTATGCGCACGTTTATCCAGATGGTTAGGGACGAGCTGGATCGTGACCGACCAGATAACGTGCAGGCCAGATGTCCGTTTTTGCAGGCGGTTCTGGAGCAGATAATCGGCGAAGCTGGCAGCTCGGCCTTCCCAGCGGATCGCTTGTCCAGTGTTATCCAGCACCTGTCCGTACAGCAGCGGTTCGCGGCTGATTTGGATATCGTTAGCATCGGAATACAGGTCGGTATTACTCGCATCATCACCCATTAGCAAGGTGGTGATAATCGCCTGACGCAGGCTGGCGACGGAGTTGGTCGCTGAAAGGGTTTCAATCGTGATCGTACCGGCATCAAAATTGATGTGGCTACGCGTCTGATATTGATCGGTGTATTTAACGTAGTCTTTCGGACCGGCGATCAGAACTTCATTCATCCCCCAGATATTTTCGATGTTGTGGGCAAATTGCCCCATCAAAATATCGAAGGCGTTGGTATCCTTGAGAAACTCTTCGTCGTTGGTATTCCCTTTGTTCCCCGAACAGGAAACCAGCAGTGGTGCAATCACCAGCAGCGCTAATATTTTCTTCATATAACAAGCCGTGTCGGAATAGGGACGTAAGCGGGCTCGAAAGCCCGCAATCTCAGTGGCTCGGAGGCGTATAGCCTTCGATGTGAACGTCCTTCCCTTCAAACAGGAACTTGATCATTTCCTGTTCCAGCAGCTTACGGTCGTCAACATTCATCATGCTGAGTTTCTTCTCGTTAATCAGCATGGTTTGCTTGGTTTGCCACTGCGCCCAGGCTTCTTTAGAAATGTCGTTATAGATGCGCTTGCCCAGATCGCCGGGATAGAGCTGGAAATCCTGCCCTTCGGCGTCGCGTTGTAAAAAAGTACAAAAAATCGTTCTGCTCATGCTTCTTCCTCATCAATTGCGCAGGCATTCAAATGTGTTGACTGCGGGTGAGCCAGCTCCCTTAGTAAGCGTTCTACCGGGGCGGCCAGTCCGACAGACGGCGGCTGCGCTAAGTTATACCAGAGACCCGCACCATCATCCATGCAGGACCTGTTTTGTGAGCGATCGGTCTGTGATACGTTCAGCCAGAGCGGAACGATATCCAGATGAAAATGGCTGAATGTGTGGCGGAACGCGACAAGCTGTTGCAATCCATCAGGATTCAGACCACGTTGTTGCAGCCAGAGTTCCAATTCCTGACGTTCGCTGAACTGCGGGAAGCAAAATAACCCACCCCACAGGCCTACGGCGGGGCGCTGTTGCAGCCAGACTTGAGAACCCTGTTGCATCAGCAGGAACCAGCCGGTTTTTTCCGGCAGTGTCTGCTTCGGTTTCTTGCCGGGGTATTGCGCCCAGCTGTGGTTGGCGTAGGCAAGGCAGCCGGTGCTCAGCGGGCACAGCTCGCACTTTGGACGGCTGCGGGTGCAGACTATCGCGCCGAGATCCATCATTGCCTGATTAAACTGGCTGACGCCCTCGGCTGGCGTCACGTCCTCACTCCGCGCCCACAGTTTCTTTTCGACCTCTTTCTTGCCCGGCCAGCCGTCAACGGCGTAGCAGCGGGCCAGCACACGCTTCACGTTACCGTCGAGAATCGGGTAATGCTGGCCGAGGGAGAGCGACAGCACGGCGCCCGCGGTGGATCGCCCGACGCCCGGCAGCGCCGCGACTTCATCAAAGGTGGTGGGGAATTCGCCGCCGTGGTGCGACACGATGGTCTGCGCGGCTTTGTGTAGATTGCGCGCACGGGCGTAGTAACCCAACCCGGTCCACAAGTGGAGCACTTCATCCAGCGGTGCTGCCGCCAGTGCCGTTACGTTGGGAAAGCGTGCCATAAAGCGTTGGAAATAGGGGATAACCGTGGTGACCTGCGTTTGTTGCAACATCACTTCGGATAGCCATACTTTATAGGGAGTTTTCTCAAGCTGCCACGGCAGGGTTTTGCGACCATAGCGTTGGTACCAGTCCAGCACCTGATGGGCGAACTGTTGCGCTTGCATCATAAAATGGGATCACTATCCGACAGGTAAAAAGTTTGACTGCGATTCCAGCACAGAGTGAATGTGCTGTAAACCGGAACTTTCCGAGGCCGTGGGCTTGCTAAACCGCGGTATCCTTGCATAATGCGCGTTTCCTTAATGTAATCGGACAGCAAGTAAGCACTCTTTATGATTAACAACGTCATTTCACCGGAATTTGATGAAAACGGGCGCCCAATGCGTCGTATTCGCAGTTTTGTCCGCCGTCAGGGGCGCTTGACCAACGGGCAACAGCTGGCGCTGGATAACTACTGGCCGGTGATGGGTGTGGAATATCAGGCCGAACAGGTAGATTTTAACGCGCTATTTGGGCGCGATGCGCCAGTGGTGCTGGAAATTGGTTTTGGGATGGGTGCATCGCTGGTGACGATGGCGGCACAGCACCCGGAGCAGAATTTCCTCGGTATTGAAGTTCACCTGCCGGGCGTGGGGGCGTGCCTTGCTTCCGCACAGGAGGCGGGAATCAGCAATTTGCGTGTAATGTGCCACGATGCGCTTGAAGTGCTGATGAAAATGATCCCGGATGGTTCGCTGTCCATGGTTCAACTCTTCTTTCCTGACCCGTGGCACAAAGCCCGCCATAATAAACGCCGTATCGTGCAGGTGCCGTTCGCCGAACTGGTGCAGAGTAAGTTGAAAGTTGGCGGTGTGTTCCATATGGCAACAGATTGGGAACCTTATGCGCAACACATGCTCGAAGTGATGACCTCTGTCACCGAGTACCGTAATCTTTCCAATAATAATGAGTACGTTGTGCGGCCGGACTCCCGCCCGCTGACGAAATTTGAAGCACGCGGCCAGCGTTTGGGGCATGGCGTGTGGGATCTGATGTTTGAGAGGATAAAATAAAATGGCACAAGCTCGTAGCCGTCGTTTACGTAAAAAACTTCACATTGATGAGTTTCAGGAATTAGGTTTTTCTGTCAGCTTCCGCTTTCCAGAAGGCACTAGCGTGGAAGATATCGATAAGCTGATGGATAAGTTCGTTGACGACGTCATTGAACCACAAGGACTGGCATTCGAAGGCAGCGGTTATTTGCTCTGGGAAGGCCTGATCTGTCTGCAAAAAATCGGTCACTGCACCGAAGAGCATCGTCAACTGGTTAGTCGCTGGTTGGAAGAACAGAAACTGACGGACGTAAAAGTCAGCAACCTGTTCGATATCTGGTGGGATCTGCCAGAACACCTGCTGTAATTCTTGGTCTTATCAAGGCGTGCCTGAGCTGATTTTGGCTCAGGCGTTATCTGCCTCATCAAAGGGCGTATTGCCGCTTTCTCGCCACTGCCGTTGTTTTCTTCAGGAGAAAATATGTCGCGTAAAATGACCTTGGGTTTATTGATGTTGCTGTCCTGGCAAGCGCAGGCGGCCTACCAGTGCAACGTGAATCCGCAGGACGACATCGTTATCAGTCCGCAACACGTACAGGTCGTGGGTGCCAGCGGCAACTTACAACTCTCCCCGCAGGGCGATATCGTCCGTAACGGTACGCCGCTGACCCTGAATGCCGAACAGCGCCAAAAAGCCAAAACCTATCAGGCGGATTTACGCCAGCAGCTGCCGTGGATCGATCAGGGTGCGCAGCAGCATCTTGAAAAAGCGCGGGTTGCGCTGGATAACGTGATCGTGCAGGAGCTTGGCAGCGACAGCAATGTGCGCAATCGTCTGACTACGCTGGATAAACAGCTCAAGCAGCAGATGAACCGAATTATCGAACACCGCACCGATGGCCTGACGTTCCACCATCAGGCGATTAAGCAAGTTGAGCAAGATGGCAAACAGCTCGTGCAGCAAAGCATGGGCGGCGTCTTGCAGGACAGCCTGAACGAGATGGGCGTAAAACAGATGTCCAGCGGCGGCAACCCGCTACAGGCGATGATGGGCAACCTCGGTGGCTTGCAGAAAGCGATTCAGGCCGAGTGGAATAATCAGGAACTGGAGTTCCAGCGCTTCGGCAATGACGTATGTAGCCGCGTCACATCGCTGGAAAACCAGCGCAAGAGTCTGTTGCAGACGCTGAAGTAAATTGAAGTAGCTGAATGAAACGGGCAAATGCCCGTTTTTTGATCGTCCCCTCCGCAATTTCTCCCATTCTTCTTTTCTGCCTGGCGTTTCATTACTCGTATCTGGCTATCTCATGACATTCATTAATTGTTACTTTCAGGCGTTATGACTATTTGTTTTGGTAACGTAAAGTGACCATCACATTTGTTTCTAAAGGGATATTGTGAATGCAAGCAGCGTGGGAAAGCAAGAGGTTGAAAAAAAAGGAAATGTTCATTACGGTGACGCCGCGCTATGCCGATATGAAAGGCGAACGGGGTGGTACTCGTTACCGTGTGCTTGCGATGGGCTTACTGCTGTTTTGTCCTGTCACGCTATGGGGAGCGGATAACTTTCGGACGGCGGAATATGAGCGTAACGGTGCCGCGCTGGATTCGATCAACGCGGCAGAAGCCTACAATCTCGGCTTTTCTGGCAAAGGTGTGGGCGTTGCGGTCATTGATGCTAACGGCGAGTTGAGCGGCGATGAATTTGCCGGACGCGTGGATGCGGGCGCGGGGTGGATCTCGTCTCCGTGGGATGGCGCGTTTCATGGCTACGCGGTGGCGGGCGTCATTGGTGCAGCGAAAAACGATAGCGGCATTCATGGCATCGCCTATCAAGCGACGCTGTTGCCATTGGGAACCACTTTTTCATCGAATACATTGGTTAATGCCCAGCTTAACGTGCTCGATCGTCCAGATATCAAGATCGTCAATAATAGCTGGGGATACCAAATATTTAACGACACGGTGCAGACGTTCAGCGCCGATCGTCAGAGTGAATTGCTGGACGGCATCATCAATAACAATACGGTGATTGGTGAGGAGATGGCAAAGCAGGGCCAGTTAACGGTGTTTGCTGCCGGGAATGAAGGGCATCTGACGCCGTCGATTATTTCCGGGCTGCCAACGCTATTGGATGCCTATGGCATTGAGAACAATATTGCCAATAACTGGTTAAATGTTGTGGCTTACGATCCTTCTCAGCGTTCTTCCAGCGCGGCATTTATTGCATCGTTCAGTAACCTGGGGTTTGGGGCGTCGGCTTATACGCTGCTTGCGCCGGGCGTGAACATCGTTTCTACCAGAGATGCCAACACCACTGACACATTCAGCGGCACGTCATTTGCGACCCCTTACGTTTCGGGCGTTGCGGCGCTGGCGTCTGAGGCGTTTCCGTATCTTAACGGTAAGCAGCTAGCCGACATTCTCTTGTCTACGGCGACGCCGCTCACGGGTAGTAACACCCCGCGTGCGGTGTTGCTCATCCACAAGAATTACGATGACCATCAAAACTATCTCAATAGCGAACTCAATGTTTACGCGACGGGCAACACCATCACGTTCAGCGATGAGGAAATGACCGTACTTCTGGCGCGGGTCAGAGAGGATGCGTTCTTCGATAATCTTACGGATGAACAGGTGCGCAGCGCGATTCGTGCCCGCGCCAGCGCGCAAAATATCAATGTGCTTACGACGGATGATTACCAGTCACTATTTGGTCAGGGGATGGTTAACGCGTATAAAGCGGTGCAGGGGCCGGGCGCATTGAATGCCCAGAGGCTAAGCGCTAGCGACCTCAGTAGCGGAACGTTTAGCGGTAACTACGCGATCTACGGGGTTGATACGCAAGGCTATTCCAGCACCTGGAGCAATGATATCGCTCAGGTGAAAAATACGACCAGCAGTAGTTCCCTGTATCAGTTGGATGTCGGTTTACGCAAGCAGGGCGCAGGGGCGCTTTATCTGACGGGCAATAATACCTATCTTGGGCCAACCATTGTTGAAGGCGGCAGCGTCGTAGTGGGCAAAGTCGCGCAGGGGAGCGGCAGTCTGGCGGGGGATGTCTGGGTGCAATCTGCGGCAACGCTGGGCGGGCATGGCAAGATCGCTGGCACCGTCACGCTTGAGAACGGCTCAACGCTTTCACCCGGCGCCTCCGTTGGCACATTAACGGTGGGTAATGTGGTTTTCCAGCCCGGCAGTCTTTATCACTATGAGATTGATGAGCAGGGCAACGCTGATGGCCTGAATGTCACGCAGGATGCGACATTGGCGGGAACCGTGGTGCTGGATGCGTCTTCGCAGTCGTTGGGCGATCGTTTTACCCTGTTGAATGTCGGCGGCACGCTGAGTGGCAACTTTGATGGATTGGTTTCTAACTCAACCCTGCCTTTCCTGCAAGATACGCTGAGCTATGGCAGCAAGCAGGCTTATCTGGACGTGGTGCGCAATAATCGCGCCTTTAATGACGTAGCCACCAGCCGTAATCAACGCGCCGTTGCGCAGACCATCGAAAGCCAGAATAGTGGGCCGGTTTTCTCTGCTATCGCGAACAGCCGCAGCGACGCGGCCGCGCGGGCCTCACTTGATAACCTTGACGGTGAGATCTACGCCGCCTCGCGTGCCGCATTGCTCCAGCGTAGCCGGTACGTGCGGGACGAGATCAACAGCGCGCTGCACGATGAAAATGCACAGTCGCTTTGGCTAAGTACGTGGGCGAACAACGGTCAGTTCGATGAGACGGCTGAATCCTCACGCGTTAACCACAGCGGCTATGGCTTCTTAATCGGTAACGGTAGCCCAGTCGGTGAAAGCAGCACGCTGGGTGTCGTCGTCGGTGCAGAGAAAAGCAAGATCAAAACTGATGCGCGTGCCGCCAGTAACGATGTGACGGCTTATCACGTTGGCAGCTATTGGGGAACGAGCTATAGCGGCATCGCATGGCGATCCGGTCTGGTCTACAGCTATCTGGATATGAACAGCGAGCGAGATATTCAGGTGCCTGGACTTATTAGCCGCGCTCTGGCGGATTATCATGCGCATCTTGTTCAAGGGTTTACGGAGGGAAGCCATCGGTTCGCGTTCAATGACAACCTGAGCGTTGAACCTTATGGCAATGTCTCGTATGCCTGGCTCGATCTCGCGGGTGGGCAGGAACACGGCAGCGCTGCTGCACTGCGCTGGGAACGTCAGGGGAGCGGGGCGGGCTATTCAACGCTGGGCTTACGCGGTGAGGCGCGTTGGTCTTCACTCTCGCCTGTCCGGCTCTATGCCGATGCGGGCTATCAGCGACGTCTGACGTCGGACCGTACTCAGACGCGGCTGAGTTTTGTGCAAGGCGGCGATGCTTATACGATCCGCTCTGCCACTGACGATCGTGATGCGCTGCTAGTGCGGGCAGGCGTCACGTTGGCGATGAAGTCGAATGCGACGCTGCAGCTGGGCTATCAGGGCTTAGTGAGTGATAAAATGAGCGAAAACAGCGCCAAAATGCAGTTTGGCTTCACATTTTGACGTGAAGTGGGTAATCCCACTCGGCGAGTGAAAGGCCGAGTGGGATTACCGCAGCGCAATGTATTACGGCGCCGGGAACGTAAAGCGGCGGTGAATAGCTTCCAGTTCGTCAAGGATCTCGCCGTCCAGCGTCAGGTTCTGGCTGTCGAGGTTGATTTGCAACTGCTCTAGCGTGGTCGCGCCCAGCAGCGTACTGGCGACGAACGGCTGTTGACGCACAAACGCTAATGCCATTTGTGCCGGGTTCAAACCGTGTTTTTGTGCCAGAGCTACGTACTCGGCAACGGCTGCCTGAGCCTGTGGGCCGGTATAGCGTGTGAAGCGGCTGAATAGCGTGTTGCGCGCGTCGGCGGGTTTCGCGCCATTCAGGTACTTACCCGTCAGCGTACCGAACGCCAGCGATGAATAGGCGAGGAGTTCGACGCCTTCATGCTGGCTGATTTCCGCCAGGCCGACTTCAAAACTGCGATTCAGCAGACTGTAGGGGTTCTGGATCGATACGATACGCGGCAGATCGTGTTTTTCCGCCAAATTCAGGTAGCGCATCACGCCCCATGGAGTTTCGTTGGAAACGCCGATATAGCGAATTTTACCGGCACGTACCTGTTCATTTAACGCTTCCAGCGTTTCTAGCAGCGTTACTACTGGTTTGTCGTCAGTATATTGATAGTTAAGCTTGCCAAAGCAGTTGGTCTGGCGTTGCGGCCAATGTAACTGATAGAGATCGATATAGTCAGTATTCAGACGTTGCAGGCTGGCATCCAGCGCTGCGCGGATGTTTTTTCTATCCAACGCCTGCTGTGGGCGAATGCTGTGATCGCTTCCGCGCACAGGACCTGAGACTTTACTCGCTACAATCAATTTCTCACGCCCGCCACGTGATTTCAGCCAGGAACCGATATAGCTCTCGGTTAACCCCTGCGTTTCCGGGCGTGGGGGAACGGCGTACATTTCTGCTGTGTCAATCAGGTTAACACCTGCGGCAATGGCGTGATCTAACTGGGCATGAGCGTCTGCTTCGCTGTTTTGTTCGCCAAAGGTCATCGTACCAAGACCCAGCACGCTCACTTCTAAAGAACTATGGGGAATACGGTGATATTGCATTGCCAGCTTCCTTATGTCTGAAAATAGCAGGAGTATTTCCCGTCATCTCCGCATGATTTGCTGCGATTCCAATGAGTTTGGGAAGACACACCTGAATTCGACTATAAACGAAGCCGTGGCGAGTGGGGAAGTCTCTTCTGCTATCCTTTTCGGATTATTCATCGCTGATGAAGCCCGATGCGCGACGTTTCGGGCTGACAGCGATCTTAGCGCTGTACGATTTGAGATACTTGATCGCTGTTGATTTGTTTCTGATTGCCTTGCTCATCGGTATAGCTAAGCAGCCCGGTATCTTTATCTAACACAGGTTTCCCTTGTGTCAGGAGCATTTGCCCCTCTTTTGTTGCCATCACATAGTCACTGGAACAGCCTGCGAGGGTAAATAGTAATGCCAGTGTTATCGCCATTTTCATCTGTATTTTCATCGTATTAACCCATAAAGAAATCTAACGCTTAAGGTGAGTCTAGCAAATGGTCGCGGGGGATAACGTAGGAATAATGGAAAAAATGCGTTTGGAAGGCATTAATTATGTATCACTCGGCCTGCATAAAATGACGAGCCAGTAATGGCGCAGTAAAGGTTTTCTTCAGATAGAACCCGCGTGGTAAGGTTAGAATCGGTTGACCGAATTCGCCAATCGCCTCCGTTAATGCCCGACTATTTGCTGCCTTGGGACGTAGTTGCAGCACTTCACCATGCCGGGCGGTGATGCTTTCTACCCTGCCGAGCACGATGAGATCCATCAATTCTTCCCAATCACAGCGTAGTTGCTCTTCCTCTTCTGCACTGGGACTCCATATCAACGGTGTACCAATACGGCGCTCCCCCAGCGGAATGTGACGCGAGCCTTCCACTGGAATCCACAACACTCGGGCGAGCTTATGCCGCACATGGCTGCTTTCCCACGTTACGCCGCTGTTGCCTGTTAACGGTGCGACGCAGACGAAGGTGGTTTCCAGCGGTTTGCCTTGTTCATCAATAGGGATAGTTTTTAGCTCAATGCCAATATCCGGGAAATCCTGCTCGGGCTTGCTGCCTGCGCTTGCACCCAGAAAACGTTCCAGCAACACACCAATCCAGCCTTTATCACGTTTTAGGTTGGCAGGAAGTGGCAGACGAGCGAGGTTCGCTAATTCCGCGAGGTTATAACCTGCGAGGGACTGCGCACGTTCCTGCAAGGCTTGCTCATTTTGCGGCGCTGTTGTGTGAACTGAGGGTGAATTCATAGGATATCGCTCGATATTTTTTCGCTCAAAAAAAACACAACAAATAGAAAAGACAAACACACAGCCTATAAGATTGTGGAGAGAAACAATAATAGCATGATTCGTAGCGTTTTTTTTCAGTGTGATGGCGATCACTGAATGCAGTTTTGCAAACTGTGCACGTATAACCACCGACAATAAACAGGATTTTACACTAGGTTATCCACAGATATCTTGGATAACCCACATAAACATGAATTACTGGTTCCATTTACAGCCTTGACTCCCGGCCTTTTTACTGTGTTTGCCTATTTATTGCCTGAGTTTGAGGCATTCCCTGTGGATAAAGTCGGCATAGTGCGATCTTTCACCAATCTTGCATTGGACGCCATTTGAACAAACAACAAGGGGGCGTTATTTTGGTTTGGATGGTTTGTAATTTAATGAATAAAAAGCACTATTTTTAAATTCGTAGTGATTTTCTTTCTTCATGAAAAATGAGTTTTACTCACTTCTTCATGGGTTCTGCACAAAGATGTCCACAGAAAAAGTGAATAAATTGCAGGTTATGGTCTTCACATGTTTATAACTTTGATCTTATCTGTGGGTTATCTTAATTTTATTAGTGTCACATGCTTTCTAAGCAGTGGTTTACCGCCTGACGGGAGTGTGAAACAATCAGGTCATCTTTGCGTTGATGTTTATTGAGGTAGTCCGGTGATCGATGATGATGGCTACCGCCCAAACGTTGGTATTGTAATTTGTAATCGGCAGGGGCAGGTGATGTGGGCCCGGCGCTATGGTCAGCACTCCTGGCAGTTTCCGCAGGGGGGAATTAACCCCGGTGAAAGTGCCGAGCAAGCGATGTACCGCGAACTGTTTGAAGAAGTCGGGTTAAGAAAAAAGGATGTGCGCGTGTTGGCATCTACCCGTAACTGGTTACGCTATAAATTACCAAAGCGTTTGGTGCGTTGGGATACAAAACCGGTCTGTATCGGCCAAAAGCAAAAATGGTTTTTGCTACAGTTGATGTGTAATGAGTCGGATATCAATATGCAGAGCAGCGGCACACCAGAGTTTGATGGTTGGCGCTGGGTGAGTTACTGGTATCCGGTACGTCAGGTCGTCTCTTTTAAGCGAGATGTGTATCGTCGCGTGATGAAGGAATTTATCAACCCGGTGATCCTGCTTCAGGAGAGTGCTGCGGTTCGGATGGCACCCCCACCCGGTCCTCGGCGAAAAAGAGGGTAATTCAGGCACATTATGCTCACGCGCTTGCGAGAAATTGTCGAAAATGTTGCGGCAACGGCCCGCCTTAGTGATGCGCTGGACATTCTGGTCAATGAGACCTGTCAGGCTATGGACACGGAAGTCTGTTCCATTTATCTGGCCGATCACGATCGTCAATGCTATTACCTGATGGCGACGCGCGGGTTGAAGAAACCGCGCGGACGCACGGTTACGCTGGCATTTGGGCAAGGTATTGTTGGGTTGGTTGGGCAACGCGCCGAACCCATCAATCTGGCCGACGCGCGTGCGCATCCCAGCTTTAAATTCATCCCCGCAGTGAAAGAGCAACATTTCCGCTCTTTTCTTGGCGTTCCCATTATTTATCGTCGTCATTTGTTGGGCGTGCTGGTGGTTCAACAGCGCGAACATCGTCAATTTGATAAAAACGAAGAATCATTCATGGTAACGCTGGCCACGCAGATGGCCGCGATTCTTTCCCTTTCACAGATAAAAACGCTCTTTGGTCAATACCGCCAGACGCGCGTCAAAGCGCTGGTGGCTGCACCCGGTGTGGCGATTGCCCCCGGCTGGCAGGATTGTACCCAGCCTTCTCTGGAACAGGTTTTTCCCGCATCGAGTTTGGACAGCGAACGCGAGCGTTCCCGCTTAACGCAGGCGTTAGAAGAGGCGACGGCGGAATTCCGTCGTTTTAGCAAACGCTTCAGCGCCAGTGCACAGAAAGAGAGCGCGGCGATTTTCGACTTGTACTCGCACTTGCTGAATGATGCGCGGCTCAAACGTGAACTGTTTCAGGAAGTGGACGCAGGGAATGCCGCTGAGTGGGCCGTCAAACTGGTGATCGAACGCTTTGCCGCGCAATTCACCAATTTGCAGGATACCTACTTACGCGAGCGTGCGGGCGATCTGCGCGCGTTAGGGCAACGACTGCTGTTTCACCTCGACGATAATGCGCAAATCATGGGGCAATGGCCTGAGCGTTTCATCCTCGTAGCGGACGAGTTAACGGCTACGCTGCTGGCAGAGTTGCCGCCGGAGCGGTTAGCGGGCGTCGTTGTTTATGACGGTGCTGCCAATTCGCATGCGGCGATCTTGGTGCGAGCCATGGGCATTCCGACGCTGGTTGGCGCGGACATTCAGCCAGACTTGCTACATCAACGCCAGCTGATCATTGACGGCTATCGCGGTGAGCTGTTGGTCGATCCTGAACCTGTTCTGGTTCAGGAATACCAACGTTTGCTGACGGAAGAAAATGAGCTGACTCGTCTGGCCGAAGGTGAAATGGAGCAGCCTGCGGTGCTGAAAAGTGGTGAACGCATTCAGGTCATGTTGAATGCGGGATTAAGTGCCGAACATGAAAAACGTTTTATTAATCAGGTTGATGGCGTTGGATTGTACCGCACAGAAATCCCTTTTATGCTACAAAGCGGGTTTCCGTCCGAAGATGAGCAGATGGCGCAATACCAAAGCATGCTGGCGCTTTATCCTACACGCCCTGTGATGCTGCGCACGCTGGATATTGGTGCGGATAAGCCGCTGCCTTATTTGCCGATCAGCGAAGAAAACCCCTGTCTCGGCTGGCGTGGCATTCGTATTACGCTCGATCAGCCTGAAATCTTTCTGATCCAGGTGCGTGCCATGCTGCGTGCTAATGCGCATATTGGCAATCTCAATATCCTGCTGCCGATGATCAGCAGCCTGGATGAAATCAGTGAAGCGCGCCGCCTGATCGATCAGGCTACAGGTGAAGTGGAGGAATTACTGGGCTTCCCGCAGCCCAAGCCGCGAATTGGGATCATGATTGAAGTCCCATCGATGCTGTTCCTGCTCCCCCATCTGGCTTCTCGCATCGATTTTGTTTCGGTTGGCACCAACGATCTGACGCAGTACCTGCTGGCGGTGGATCGTAACAATGCCCACGTCGCGTCGCTCTATGACAGTCTGCATCCTTCCATGTTGCAGGCGCTGAAGATGATCGCCGTTGAGTGCGAACGGCATAACATTCCGCTTTCCGTGTGCGGCGAAATGGCGGGGGAAGCACTTGGTGCACTGCTGTTGACGGGGCTGGGTTATCGCTCGCTCAGTATGAATGGCCGTGGCGTGGCGCGAATTAAATACCTGCTGCGCCAAATTACCTTGTCTGAATCGCAGGCGTTAGTGCAGCAGTTACTGAGCGCACAGAGTGCAACGGAGGTCCGGCAGTGGGCGGCGATTTTCATGGAAGAACGCGGGCTGGGCGGTTTGATTCGCGGCGGGCGCTAATTCGTCGCGAGACGATCTCTACGGAGACATCGTGATTTAATTGCGAATAAATGTTTAACGACGCATAAATGTTTTACAGAACTTTTCCCGTGCGAAGTCAACGAGCGCGGGTGCGTATGCTATGATTCGCCACCGCGGTTCGCAGGAACGAATTCATTCTCCTGCCTTTTGCCTATCAATGACGATCCCGCAAGCGGGCATAACACAATAAAATATGTGGTGAATGATGACGACAAGCTATCTGGCGTTTCCTCAGTTTGATCCAGTGATTTTCTCAATTGGCCCGTTAGCGCTGCACTGGTATGGGCTGATGTATCTGGTGGGTTTTGTCTTTGCCATGTGGTTGGCGGTGCGCCGGGCGAATAAACCGGGTAGCGGTTGGACCAAAGATGAAGTCGAGAACCTGCTGTATATGGGGTTCCTTGGGGTTTTCGTCGGCGGGCGTCTGGGCTACGTCCTGTTTTATGCCTTCCCGTCATTTCTTGAAAATCCGCTCTATCTGTTCAAAGTCTGGGATGGTGGCATGTCGTTCCACGGTGGCTTAATGGGCGTGATCTGCGTCATGCTGTGGTTCGCTCACCGGAGCAAACGCCATTTCTTCCAGGTCGCTGATTTTATTGCACCTCTGATTCCTTTTGGACTCGGTGCTGGCCGTTTGGGGAACTTTATCAACGGCGAACTATGGGGGCGTGTCACAACGGATACCCCGTGGGCTATGTTGTTTCCTGGCTCGCGCAGCGAAGATATGATGCTGGCCGTTAGCAACCCGCAATGGCAGACGATTTTCAATCAGTACGGTATGCTACCGCGTCATCCTTCTCAGCTGTATCAAATGATGCTGGAAGGGGTGGCACTGTTTATCATTCTGAATCTCTTTATCCGTAAATCTCGGCCGATGGGCAGCGTGTCAGGGCTTTTCCTGATCGGTTACGGTTCGTTCAGAATTATTACCGAATTCTTCCGTCAGCCGGATGCGCAGTTGGGGCTATTCGGTGACCTTTTCAGCATGGGGCAAATCCTGTCGCTGCCGATGGTGATCGCTGGTGTTCTGATGATGGTCTGGGCTTATCGCCGTCAGCCTGCACAGCAATAATCCGCCGTCCTTCTTTAATCTTTGTGGTGAGGTAGTATGAAACAGTATCTGGATCTGATGAAGAAAGTGCTTGAAGAAGGCACGCCGAAAGCCGACCGCACCGGCACGGGCACGCGTTCTATTTTCGGCCATCAGATGCGTTTCAACTTGCAGGACGGATTCCCGCTGGTTACCACCAAAAAATGCCACCTGCGTTCGATTATCCATGAACTGCTCTGGTTCCTGAATGGCGATACCAATGTTGCTTATCTGCATGAAAACAAAGTCAGTATTTGGGACGAATGGGCGGATGAGAACGGTGATTTGGGGCCGGTTTACGGTAAGCAGTGGCGTTCATGGGGCGCCGCAGACGGTCGCCAGATTGACCAGTTGAAGAATGTCCTGACCCAATTGAGACAAGATCCAGATTCTCGCCGTATTATCGTGTCTGCCTGGAACGTAGGTGAACTGGACAAAATGGCGCTGGCACCGTGCCACGCGTTTTTTCAGTTCTACGTGGCAGATGGCAAACTCTCTTGCCAGCTTTATCAGCGTTCATGCGATATCTTCCTCGGTTTGCCGTTCAACATCGCTAGCTATGCGCTGCTGGTACATATGGTGGCGCAGCAGTGCGATCTGGACGTCGGTGATTTCGTCTGGACCGGTGGTGACACGCATCTGTACAACAACCATATGGAACAGACGCATTTACAGCTGAGCCGTGAACCGCGCGCGCTGCCTAAACTGGTGATTAAGCGCCGCCCGGATACGCTGTTCGACTACCGCTTCGAAGACTTTGAAATTGAGGGGTACGATCCGCATCCCGCCATCAAAGCCCCGGTTGCGATCTAACCGTCCCCCACCATTTCTTCAGGGCCGCATAATGCGGCCCTTTTTGTTATTTCCTCTTTATTTCCCCATCTCCCCGCACGCTTTTTCTGTTGTTACATCGTTGCAGTAAAACATTGCGAGTCGCCACGTATAACGTCGTTAACACGCTGTTTTTGCTGATAAGACTCATTATCCTGACGCCATGAAAACAGGGAATCGACAACCGCGAGGGTTTACCTTGCTTGAATTACTAGTGGTGCTGACGATTGTGGCGCTGATGGCGGGCGGCGGTTTGCATGGCTGGATTCAGTATCAGCAGGCAATTCGTCTGGAGCAGAGTGCGCAGCAGTTGCTGGACTTCTTGAGTCGGGTTCAGGCGAATGCCTATTGGCATAACGAAACCCAGACAGTGAAGCTTCAACAGCAGGGTATGCTGTGGTGCATAGTGATTGGTCAGGGTGAAAAACAGGTCGAGGATGTGTGCCGCGAGAACCACCCTAGGCAGTTTGTTCGCCGTTCACAGGATGTGGTGCTGGCAACGTTCACAAGCAATGTTTTTACGTTCTTTGGCTTGCGTAACGCCGCACAGGCTGGACACATTTCGTTGTCGAACGCGGCGGGGCAACTACGTCTTGTTATTTCGGTGAGGGGACGCATGCGCCTGTGCAGCGAGTCGCAAGCTGTCTTGGCGATCCCATTATGTTGAAACAGATCGTGTTGAAACAGATCGTGTTAAGAGAAGCGGTGTTGAGGCCCGCAGAGAGAAGGCGTGAACAGCGCGGCTTCACGCTGCCGGAAGTCCTATTAGCGCTGAGCTTAGGCAGCCTGATTATGCTATCGGCAGCACAGTTGTACCCGCTGCTGCGTAGCCAAAGTCAGGATAGCGCACAGCGTTTTCGGCTGGAGCAGTTGTTCAGTCAGGTGGCGATGGGAATTGAGAAAGACATCCGTCGGGCAGGTTTTTGTGCGGGAACCTGTCAGGGAAAGGCGATAAGCATAGGGAATTATCCAGGGGAGGCGGAAAACAGCTGTCTGAATGTCTCTTACGACCTGAACCGGAATGGGACTTGGGATGGCGGAGAACAACAGGATGCGGAATCTTTTGGCTATCGCCTGCGTAGTCGGTCACTGGAGATTCAAAGTGGTGCGCATAATTGTCAGGGCGACAGGTGGGAAAAGCTGTTTGATCCGCAGGAGGTGGCGCTGACGGTGTTCCAGCTACGGCGTCTGGCTGCACAAAACGGAGTGGCATTGTATGAACTGCAACTGGCCGGTTATTGGAGCAAGCGTCCTGCTGTTCGACAACATATTACCCGCCTGATACTGAGGCGTAACCAATGAAGAAAGGATCGCAAAAGGGAAGCGGTACACTGGCTATGGTGATGCTGATCGCGATTATTGGCCTGCTGTTGATGTCTGGTTTGCAACGTCAGCTCGATGCCGCCATTCAGGTGGGGAACGATGAACGACACTATCTGAGAGCGTTCAATCAGGCATTGTCCGCGCTGAATTGGGGAAGAGGGCAGCGTTGGAACACGCTAACGGAAAACTGGCAGTGTCAGCAGTTGTCGGCAGAACAGCTTGTGGTATGCCTGCGTGCGGCCTCGGACGGGGAACAAGGATTACTGCGTGGCGAAGGGGCTCTTCCCACGTTGGCGCGGCCGTTAAGGTTGTACCAACGTGTGTCATTTTCGGTACTGTCGTCGGGTCAGATGGCGATTCAACCATTGGGTAATGGCTGGCTGGACTTTTGCCCTGATAAGGATGTGGCACGCTGTGATGCAACGGAATAGCGTAATGAACAACAGGTTCGTGAGCCATCAATCCGGTTTTAGCCTGCCGGAAACGCTGGTAGCGGTGCTGCTGTTTGTCGTCTCGCTGATGGGACTATTGCAATATCACCAGATCTTACAGCAGTCATTTCAGCACCAGTGGCAGCAGCGTCAGGCTTGGCGGTTTGCGATGCAGCAGTTGGAGGCCTATGAAGCGGGTGTGCCGTATCATCCGTCAGATCCTGATAATATTGCGTCTTTTTCGAGTAAAAACTGGCAGTTTAGTCTGTCAGAACAGTTACAGAGCGGCGAATGCCGTCAGGTAACCGTAAGGGTCATGACGCCACGTCGCTATCAGGCTACACTAAACCGTTGGTTTTGCCTGTCATCACCTGTCAGCTAAACATGTCTGACAAACTATACCCTAAATAATTCGAGTTGCAGGCAGGCGGCAACCGCACGACAAATCGGTTATAAACCGATTTGAACAGCGTTAGCGCTGGCCCGTAGGGTGAGCCTCATTTATGAGGTTCATTAATCCCCGGGAGCTTACACCAGTAAGTGACTGGGGTGACAAATCTGCTGGGAGCAGATTTGAACGCTGCTCGCAGCGGCCCTTTAGGGCGAGGCCCAGGACGGGCCGAGTATTTAAGAGAAGCCAACGCACATGCAGCTTGAAGTATGACGGGTATATGAATTATCAATCGTAAGCAGCGGTAGCAGGAGCCAGAATGTTTAGAATCTATCACTCCAATCAGTTGGATATCTTGAAAGAACTGATGGTTGAGCTGATAAAACGTCAGCCGCTTGCGGACCCTTTCCAGCAAGAAGTGATTTTGGTGCAAAGCCCTGGGATGGCGCAGTGGCTGCAAATTGAACTGGCCGGGGATTTTGGTATTGCTGCCAATATCCAATTCCCATTGCCCGGCGTTTTCTTGTGGAATATGTGTCGCCATGTGCTGTCAGATATTCCAAAAGAAAGTGCCTTCAGCAAGGATGCGATGACGTGGAAGCTCATGCATTTGCTGCCTGATTTACTGGCACAGCCTGATTTTGCGGCGCTTAACCACTATTTGCAGGATGATGATAACCAGCGCAAGCTGCATCAACTGGCTGGGCGTGTGGCGGACCTTTTCGATCAATACCTGATTTATCGCCCTGAGTGGATTAAAGCATGGCAAGAGGGGAAACAGATTGACGATCTCGGAGGTAACCAACTGTGGCAGTCGGCGCTGTGGCGTGCGCTGGTGGACTATACGCGCGAGCTGGCGCAGCCTGAATGGCACCATGCGATTTTGTACCAACGCTTTATCAACGCGTTGGATCAGGCAAAAGTATGTCCGAAAGGCTTGCCGCCACGCGTTTTTATCTGCGGTATTTCAGCGTTACCCCCTATCTATTTACAGGCGTTGAACGCGCTGGCACGCCACATTGATGTGCACCTATTGTTTACCAATCCCTGCCGCCATTACTGGAGTGACATTCAGGATTATAAATTTCTGGCGAAGCTAAAAGCCCGCAACCGGCGCTTACATCGCTTTGACGGCGAGCAGACGGATGAAACTCGCCCATTATTTCGCGATCTCTCACAGGCAGAAACGCTGTTTAATGGCGACGGTAAACAGTCGATTAATAACCCCTTGCTGGCATCGTGGGGAAAGCTGGGGCGCGATAACCTTTATCTGCTGGCTGAATTGGATAATGTGCAGGAGGTCGATGCCTTTGTTGAGTCGGATGGCAAAAATCTGCTGCAAACTTTGCAGCGCGATATTCTTGAGCTGGAAGACCACGCGGTGGTAGCCGTTAGTCACGAAACACAAAACAGCAGCACGCAAAAGCGTCGGTTGGCACTCGACGATCGTTCGGTTGATTTTCACACCTGCCATAGCCCGCAGCGTGAGGTTGAAGTGCTTCACGATCGGCTGTTGGCTATGATGGCGGACGATCCTGAGCTAATGCCGCGTGATGTCATTGTGATGATGGCGGACATTGATGGCTATACGCCGTTCATTCAGGCGGTGTTTGGCAACGCGCCGGATAATCGCTACCTGCCTTTTGCCATCTCTGACCAGCGCGCGCGACATGCGCATCCCGCATTGCAGGCGGTGATCAGCCTGCTGGATTTACCCACAAGCCGTTTTACGGCAGAGCAGGTTCTGGCATTGCTTGAAGTGCCCGCACTGGCCGCGCGTTTCGGTATTCAGGAAGAAGGGTTGCGGCGCTTGCGCCTGTGGGTTGTGGAGTCGGGCGTGCGTTGGGGATTGGATGATGACAACGTGCGCGATCTGATGCTGCCACCAACGGGTCAGCATACGTGGCGTTTTGGCCTGACGAGAATGCTGTTGGGCTATGCGATGGACAGTCAGGTCGGTGATTGGCAGGGGGTACTGCCTTACGATGAGTCTAGCGGTCTGATTGCGGAACTGGCTGGTCAACTGGCTGAGTTGCTGATGCAGATCCATCAATGGCGCCAGCGTCTGTCTCAATCGCGCGTGCTTGTCGATTGGTTACCGCTTTGTCGAGAGCTGATCGAAACCTTCTTTGATGCTGACAGCGAGACCGAAGCGGCGCTGGCATTGGTTGAAAAGCAGTGGCAATACGTAATTAGCATGGGCACGATGGCGCGTTACCCGCAGCAGGTGCCGATTTCCCGATTGCGTGATGAACTGTCACGGCGTCTCGATCAGGAGCGACTTAGCCAGCGCTTTTTGGCCGGGTCGATCAATTTCTGTACGCTGATGCCTATGCGCTCCATCCCATTTAAGGTCGTGTGTTTATTGGGCATGAACGATGGCGTTTACCCACGAACACTCCCCCCGCTTGGGTTCGATCTGATGGGGCGAAAAATCAAACGCGGTGACCGTAGCCGACGTGACGACGATCGCTATCTGTTTCTTGAGGCGCTCTTGTCGGCGCAGAACAAGCTTTATATCAGCTATATCGGGCGATCGATTCAGGATAATACACGCCGCTATCCTTCCGTATTGGTCAGTGAACTGACGGAATATATCGCACAGAGTTATGTCCTGCCGGGTGATGAAGCACTGGATATCGATAGCAGCGCAGAGCGTGTCGTGAAGCACCTCTGCCGTGAACATACCCGTATGCCTTTTGATGCGAACAATTTTCTGTCGGCACCGCAGCCGTTGAGCTTTGCGGCAGAATGGTTGGCGGCAGCGAACCGAAAAGGAGAAGCTCAGCCTGATTTTGATCGCGAAGTGCTCTCTGAAAGAGCGGGCGATAGCCATGTCAGCTTGGACGATCTGAAACGTTTCTATCGTCACCCTGTTCGAGCCTTCTTTCAACTGCGGCTTGGCGTGAGTTTTATGCTGCACAGCGATGAGCTGTTGGATGAAGAGCCCTTTGTGGTTGATAGCCTTAACCGCTATCAGCTGAATAGCGAGTTGCTTAATACCTTGATTAATGAAGGCGATACAGAAAAACTGTATCGCCGTGCCAGAGCCGCGGGTGAACTGCCCTATGGCGCATTCGGCGAAATTTACTGGCAGGAGCAGCAGCAGGAGATGGCGCAGTTGGCTGCGCGCGTGCGCGATGAGCTAACGCCTTCGCTGTCGGTGAGTCGGGAAGTGGATATCCTCCTTGACGGCGTGCGCGTTAGTGGCTGGCTGAATCAGGTGCAGCCGGATGGTTTGCTGCGCTGGCGTCCGGGCACGCTTTCCATGAAAGATGGTATTACGCTGTGGCTGGAACATCTGGCTTACTGTGCGGCGGGCGGGCAGGGCGAAAGTCGACTGTATGGACGTGAAGACACAGCGTGGCGCTTTGCTGCCTTGTCGGAAGCGCGGGCCAGAGAGCATCTGGCCGTCATGCTGGATGGATATCGTCAGGGAATGAGTAAGCCGCTATTACTGCTCAATAAAGCAGGGAGTGCGTGGTTAGCTGAATGTTATGATCGTGAAAGTGATAGCCTGCGGTCGGATGAAGAGGTGCGGAACAAAGCGCGTGCCCGTTTGCTGCAAGCCTGGCAGGGCAATATGGGAATGCGGGGCGAAGGCGAGGATTATTACCTGCAACGCATTATTCGTGAGTTGGATGAAAAGCGAATGAATGAGGTGATTGAAGCGGCGCAAATCTGGCTACTGCCACCGTTCCGCTTTAATCTGGCTTGATGGGCTTGTTTTGGATGATGCCCGAATAGATTTCGAGGTGCGAGAAGATAACGCACTGCAACGTGAAAAGTGATGGATATGAGGTTGGAGAATTGCATGCGTAAACAGTGGGTCTGGATTACCGGGTGGTTTCTTTTATTCACATTCTGGCTTCCGGCGAGTTGGGCTGAGACGGGCTGGCAGCCGCTGGCTCAGACCATTCGAAAAAGCGAAAAAGATCCGCGGCAATATCAGGCGATCAAACTGGATAACGGAATGACCGTTCTGCTGGTTTCCGATCCACAGGCACCCAAATCTTTGGCATCACTGGCGCTGCCTATTGGCTCGCTGGACGATCCTAATAACCAACTGGGTTTAGCGCACTACCTCGAACACATGGTGCTGATGGGATCGAAACGTTACCCAGAGCCAGAGGCGCTGTCCGAATTTTTGAAAAAGCATGGCGGTAGCCACAATGCCAGCACGGCGTCTTACCGCACGGCGTTTTATCTGGAAGTGGAAAACGATGCGCTGCGTCCTGCGGTGGATCGGATGGCGGATGCGATTGCGGAACCGCTGCTCGATCCGGTAAATGCCGATCGCGAGCGTAATGCGGTCAATGCGGAATTAACGATGGCGCGTTCGCGTGACGGTCACCGCATGGCACAGGTAGGAGCGGAAACGTTGAATCCGGCGCACCCAAGCGCGCGTTTTTCGGGGGGCAATCTTGAAACCCTGAGCGATAAACCCGGCAGTAAACTGCATGATGAGCTGGTGAAGTTCTACCAGAAATACTACTCAGCTAATCTGATGAAGGGGGTGATTTACAGTAATCAACCTCTGCCTGAACTGGCAAAACTGGCGGCCGACACATTCGGGCGTATTGCCAATCACAACGCTAGTGTTCCAGCCGTTACCGTTCCTGTGACGACGGAAAAGCAGCGTGGCGTGATGATTCACTATGTTCCCGCTCAACCGAGAAAACAGCTGCGTATTGAATTTCGCGTCAGCGATATTAGCCAGGAATTCCGTAGCAAGACGGATACCTATATCAGTTATCTGCTCGGCAACCGTAGCCAGAATACGCTTTCCGACTGGTTGCAAAAAGAAGGGCTGGTTGAGTCTATCGGCGCAGGTTCTTCACCGATCATCGACCGCAACGGCGGCATGTTTGCGATTTCTGCCTCGCTGACCGATAAAGGCCTGGCACAGCGTGATGAAGTGATCGCTGCGATATTCCGTTACCTGCAACAAATCCGCACAGAAGGGATTCAGCAGCGTTATTTTGATGAGATCGCGCATGTTCTGGATCTGGATTTCCGCTATCCGTCCATCAGCCGTGATATGGACTACATCGAATGGTTGGTTGATACCATGCTGCGCGTGCCGGTCGAACATACGCTGGATGCCCAGTATGTTGCCGATCGCTACGATCCGAAGGCTATCGCTGCACGACTGGACGAGATGACGCCGCAGAATGCGCGCGTTTGGGTCATTAGCCCGAATGAACCGCATAATAAAGTGGCCTATTTTGTCGATGCGCCATACGAGATGGATAAAATCCCGTCTGCTACCTTTGCCAAATGGAAAGCGCTGGGGCAGAAAATGTCGCTGTCGTTGCCGACGATCAACCCTTACATCCCAGATGATTTCTCCCTGATCAACGCAGATAAGGCGATAACCAAACCGACGCTCCTGGTGAATCAGCCAGGGCTGCGCGTGCTGTACATGCCAAGTCACTATTTTGCCGATGAGCCGAAAGCAGAAATCACGCTGTTTCTGCGTAATCAGGAAGCGCGCAGTACCGCACGTAATCAGGTGTTGTTCGCGTTAAACGATTATCTGGCTGGTCTGGCGTTGGATGAACTGAGTTATCAGGCATCGATTGGCGGCATCAGTTTTTCCACCCGCAGCAATGATGGTCTGGTGATTAGCGCAGATGGCTATACCCAGCATTTGCCACAGTTGCTACTGACGTTGGCAGATGGCTATGCCTCCTTTACCTCAACGGAAGCGCAGTTGGAACAGGCTAAATCCTGGTACTTGCAGCAGTTGGATGCCGTTGAGAAATCAAAAGCCTTTGAACAAGCGCTACAGCCGATTCAGGCGATATCACAGCTGCCTTATTTCGAGCGCGGTGAACGCCGTAAGCTGCTGAAGGATATTCGTTTGCAGGACGTGGTTAACTACCGCAACGATCTGCTGCAAAAAGCTACGCCGGAAATGCTGGTCGTCGGTAATCTGGCGCCAGAACGCGTCACCGAGCTGGCGAGTACGCTGAAAACGCATTTGAAGGCCGATGGTGAAAATCTGTCGCGCAGTGATGATGTTAAAGTCAGTAAGCCGCAGCTTGCCAATCTACAGCGCCCGGGCAGCAGCACGGATTCTGCGTTAGCGGCGGTGTATGTACCGACAGGTTATTCGGAAACGCAAAGCATGGCGTATAGCTCGGTGCTGGGACAGATCGTTCAGCCTTGGTTCTATAGCCAATTGAGGACGGAAGAGCAATTGGGCTATGCGGTTTTTGCTTTCCCGACGTCAGTGGGTAGACAGATGGGTATCGGCTTCCTGTTGCAAAGCAATAGTAAACAACCCGCTTATTTGTATCAGCGCTATGAAGATTTCTTCCTGAAAGCGCAAAAGCGTCTGCGTGAAATGAGTGAAGAAGAATTCACGCAGTATAAACAAGGCGTGATGAATGAACTGAGCCAGCGTCCGCAAACTTTAGGCGAAGAGGCCAGCCGACTGCGTCGCGATCTGGATCAGGAAAACTTCGCTTTTGATTCACGCGAGAAACTGCTCGAGCAAATCAAACCGCTGACGGTGGCGCAACTGGCAGACTTCTTCCAGAAGGCGCTGAAACCTGAAGGCCTGGCTATTCTGTCGCAGGTTTCCGGTAGCCATCATGGTAAAGCCGACTATGCCGCACCGAAAGGATGGCATACCTACGCGGATGCGTCTTCATTGCAGAAAACGTTACCGCGTGAGAAAGCGCCCACGATGATCCCTGCGCCAGCAGCATCGGAAGCTGTCGGTAAGGTTTCAGCAGAATGAAAAATGCCGCGCCTCAATCATTAGACGTCATGACGTTGCCGCTCTTGGGGGAGCGGTTGATTGAGGCGTCGGCTGGAACGGGTAAAACCTATACGCTGGCTGCGCTTTACCTGCGCCTGCTGCTGGGGCTGGGTAAGCAAGCCGCGTACCCACGCCCGTTACTGGTCGAGGAGATTCTGGTTGTGACCTTTACGGAGGCCGCGACCGAAGAGCTGCGTGAGCGCATTCGTGCCAGAATCCACGCGTTGCGTATTGCCTGCCTGCGTAAAAGCGCCCAAGGTGAAGAGGCGGGAAAACATAAGGATACGTCGCTAGCGCAACTGCTGGCGGAGATTGCGGATCATCGAGAGGCCGCCGATGTGTTGTTGGCGGCTGAACGACAAATGGACGAAGCGGCAATCTACACGATCCACGGCTTCTGCCAGCGTATGCTCAGTACCAATGCGTTTGAATCCGGCGTGTTGTTTGAACAGGTGCTGATAGAAGATGAACAGCCGCTGCGCCGTCAGGCCTGCGCCGATTTCTGGCGTCGTTATTGTTATCCTCTACCGGTAGAGGTCGCACGTATCGTCGGTCTGGAGTGGAAAGGGCCGGAGAATTTGCTGGCCGATCTGGCTCCTTATCTGCACGGCGAAGCCCCCGCGTTTCGCTTACCGCCAGAAGAGGGAGAAACGCTGCTGAGTCGACATGAGAAAATTGTGGCGGCGATTGATGCTTATAAACAGCACTGGCTGGCGTCAGCAGCGGAACTGGAAGCGCTAATCGTGGCATCTGGTGTGGATAAACGCAGCTACAGCAGTAAGCATCTCCCCAATTGGCTACAGAAAGTCACGCTGTGGGCGGAGCAGCTAACGCTGGATTATCAACTGCCGAAAGATCTGGTGAGATTTGCCCAGCAAACGTTAATCGAGAAAACGAAGAAAGGCGATCCACCGGTTCATCCGGTGTTTGAAGCGACGGAACAACTGCTTGCAGCACCGCTGTCGCTGCGTGATTTGGTCATTGTCCGTGCGCTGTCGGCAATTCGGGATTCTGTGCGTGAGGAAAAACGGCAGCGTGCGGAACTGGGGTTTGACGATCTGCTGAGCCGTTTGGATGATGCATTACAACAGCCGGCAGGAGAAAGGCTGGCTGACGCCATTCGTGAACGTTATCCGGTGGCGATGATCGATGAGTTTCAGGATACCGATCCTCAACAATACCGTATTTTCCGCACGCTTTATGTCGGGCAATCGCAGTGCGGGCTATTGTTGATCGGTGACCCTAAGCAGGCTATTTATGCGTTTCGCGGTGCGGATATTTTTACCTATATGCACGCGCGTGGCGAAGTGGCTGCGCATTATACGCTGGGCACGAACTGGCGCTCGTCACACCCGATGGTACGTGGCGTGAATCGCCTGTTTGAACGTCTCGAACATCCTTTTATTTTTCAAAATATCCCTTTCCTGCCGGTTAACCCTGCTGAATCTAAGCGCGGTTTGGTGTTTGAAGTTGCCGGGCAGCCTCAGCCTGCGCTGCAATTTTGGCTAACGGGCGCGGAACCGATTGGCGTGGGAGATTATCAACAACAGATGGCGCGCCAGTGTGCGGCGCAGATTCGTGACTGGCTGGCCGCTAGCCAGCGTAATGAAGCCTGGTTGATAACCGATGATTCCCGGCGTTTGGTCAAAGCATCTGACATGAGTGTGCTGGTGCGTAGCCGACGTGAAGCGTCGTTGATCCGTGATGCGCTGAGTCGTTTGTCCATTCCCTCGGTCTACCTGTCCAATCGCGATAGCGTGTTTAGCACGCCGGAAGCCAGCGATATCTTGTGGTTGTTGCAGGCGGTGTTGGCACCGGAGCAGGAGCGCACGTTACGCAGCGCCATGGCGACGGCCCTGATGGGGCTGGATGCCGCACAGGTCGATGCGCTGGGGCAAAGTGAATCAGCGTGGGATGCGCTGGTGGATGAGTTTGCTGGCTACCGCGCTCTGTGGCGTCAGCGTGGCGTGCTGCCGATGCTGCGAGCGTTGATGAGCCAACATCAACTGGCTGAGAATTTGCTGGCAAGTACAGAGGGCGAACGCCGCATTACCGATATTCTGCACATCGGTGAATTATTGCAGGATGCCTCGGCAACGCTTGATAGCGAACATGCGCTGGTACGCTGGCTATCGCAACAGGTTGTCCAGCCTAATCCGCAGGCAGAGAGTCAGCAACTACGTCTGGAAAGCGATCGCCACTTGGTACAGATCGTGACGATCCACAAATCGAAAGGGCTGGAATACCCGCTGGTGTGGCTGCCTTTCATCAGTAATTTCCGCGTGCAGGATCAGGGCGTTTATCACGATCGCGAGAGCTATCAGGCCGTGTTGGATCTGCAAAATAGTGAAGAAAGCCAGACGCTGGCGGAAGAAGAGCGGCTGGCGGAAGATTTACGTCTGTTGTATGTCGCGCTGACCCGTTCTATCTACCACTGTAGCGTGGGCGTCGCGCCCGTTCAGCGGTCGCGTAAGAAAGATGGCAGCAGCGATATGCACCACAGCGCGCTGGGCTATTTGCTTCAGCGGGGTAAAGAAGCGGAGGCAGCCACGTTAGTCAGCGAGCTGGAAGGCATGGTGGGGGACGGCGTCGAATTAACACGGCTACAGGCAACGAAAGAACAGCGTTGGCAGCCGGATAGACCAGAATTGGCAGAGTTGCGGGCTCGACACATTGAACGCCAACTGCGTGACAGCTGGCGAGTGACCAGTTATTCGGGGCTTCAGCAACATGGCAGCACAAACACGCAGGATCTGGTGCCACGTCTGGATATTGAAGCGATAGGTGAACGTCAGGAAGTGGGGGAAACCCAGTTGACGCCGCATACGTTCCCGCGCGGCGCGAGTCCGGGGACGTTTTTGCATAGCCTGTTTGAAACGTTGGACTTTACCCAACCGGTTGATGATGACTGGCTGGCCGAGCAGTTGCAGCTACAGGGGTTTGAAGCGCACTGGCATCCGGTGTTGAAGACGTGGATGGATACGCTTTTGACTACGCCGCTTGACGAGCACGGGACGACACTATCGGCGCTGGAGAATCAGGATAAGCAGGCTGAATTACAGTTCTACATACCGATTGAGGCTCCGATGCAGGCGACGCAGCTCGATCGGTTGGCAAAGCACTACGACCCGCTATCTGCACGGTGTCCCACGCTGTCTTTTCAGCAGGTTAAAGGCATGCTGAAAGGGTTTATCGATCTGGTTTTTCGTTGGGAAGGGCGTTACTACCTGTTGGACTATAAATCCAACTGGCTCGGCCCCGATGCCAGTGCCTATACCCAAGCGGCGATGATGCAGTCGATGGCAGAGCACCGTTATGACCTGCAATACCAGCTTTACACGCTGGCTTTGCATCGCTATCTCCGGCACCGCATTGCGGATTACGACTATGAGCGCCATTTTGGCGGGGTATTTTATCTGTTTTTACGCGGCGTTGAGGAATCTCACCCTGGTAATGGCATTTTTGCTTGTCGTCCCTCTGCTGAATTTGTTTTCGGGCTTGATGCGCTCTTCAAGGGAAAGACGCCTGATGATGCTGACACAGGAATTTCGTCATGATTGCCTTACTTGAAATGGCGCAGGCGCGGCGGTTAGTGCGCCCGCTGGATGTTCAGTTCGCCAGAATGCTGGCGGATGAGACGCAGCCCGATCTGCTGTTGGCTGCCGCCTGCCTGAGTGCGCACTCGGGGGCGGGACACGTGTGTTTACCGCTGGAAAACTTGCAGGCACAGACGCTGTTTGACGGCCGCGATCCTGACTTAGCGCAGCAATTGCTTGCAGGAATGGGACTAAACACGGTTGCCGCTTGGCAACAGCGTTTGCTGGCGTCCAATGCCGTTAGCGACGGTAGCAAACCGACGCCGCTGGTGCTGCAAGGCGAAAAGCTTTATTTACAGCGCAGCTGGCAGAGCGAGGGGCGTGTAGCGCAGTTTATTGCCAGCGAGCGTGATACGATCCCCGTCGATGAACCTGCGATCCGGTCTGTTCTGGACCGGCTGTTTCCTGATTCAGGCGAAGAGATTGACTGGCAGAAGGTAGCCGCGGCTGTTGCCTTAACGCGCCGCATTGCGATTATTTCTGGTGGTCCGGGAACGGGGAAAACCACGACGGTGGCTAAGCTGTTGGCGGCGCTGATTGAGCTGAATACGGGAGATGCGTTACGTATTCAACTGGCTGCGCCTACCGGAAAGGCGGCCGCACGGCTCACGGAGTCGCTGGGGCTGGCATTGCACCGTCTGTCGGTGGATCAGCAGCAGCGAGAGGCGTTTCCGCAAGAGGCGACAACACTGCACCGGCTTTTAGGCGCGGTGACGGATAGCCAACGCCTGCGTCACCATCAGGGAAATCCGCTGCATCTGGATGTACTGATTGTGGATGAGGCGTCGATGGTCGATCTGCCGATGATGGCGAATGTGATCGCCGCACTTCCGGCGCAGGCCAGAATTATCTTTCTGGGCGACCGCGATCAACTCGCGTCCGTCGAAGCGGGGGCGGTGTTAGGTGACATCTGCCGTTTTGCCGAGGCTGGCTATAGTCGTGCGCGTGCGCAACAGTTGCAACGCCTAACAG
Organism: Pectobacterium polonicum; assembly: GCF_005497185.1. Classification (GTDB taxonomy): domain Bacteria; phylum Pseudomonadota; class Gammaproteobacteria; order Enterobacterales; family Enterobacteriaceae; genus Pectobacterium; species Pectobacterium polonicum. Next base: position 69,561 of record NZ_RJTN01000001.1, read on the forward strand.
GCTGTATGTTGGATGACAGTGGTCCCGAAGGGCAGACGACGGTCGGTGACAGTATTTGCCTGTTACGCCGGAGCTACCGCTTCGATCCGCATTCTGGTATTGGGCAACTGGCGCTCGCTGTGAACGGTGGCGATGATGCTCGCGTGCGTGCAGTGCTGAACGGCGAGTTTGCCGATATCACCTGTAGCGCGTTAACCGATGCTGAAGAGTATCAGACGATGTTGGCACAGTGCGTTGAAGGATATCGTGATTATCTACAGCTTATCGCCTCAGGAGCGACACCGGATGTCGTGTTGCTTGCTTTCCAGCGTTATCGTCAGCTGTGTGCGTTGCGTGAAGGGCCGTTTGGCGTAGCAGGGCTGAATCAGCGTATCGAGCAGGCTTTGCATCAGGCAGGGCTGATTCAGCGCAGTCGTAATCCGCTTAACCGCTGGTATCCCGGCCGGCCGGTCATGATTGAACGTAACGATGCCGCATTGGGTCTGTTTAATGGTGATATCGGTATCGCCATGATAGGAGAAAGCGGGGAGCTGCGCGTATTTTTCCCCTTGCCGAATGGCGAAACCAAGGATGTTACGCCAAGCCGTCTGCCGCCGCATGACACGGCCTATGCGATGACGGTGCATAAATCGCAGGGATCGGAGTTCGATCATACGGCGCTGGTGCTGCCGAACCACTATTTACCGGTGTTGACGCGGGAGCTGGTGTATACCGCTATCACGCGTGCGCGCCAGCGTTTGTCGCTCTATACCGATGTCCGCATTCTCTGCCGGGCGGTGAAAACGCCAACGCAGCGCTATAGTGGCTTGGAAGAGAGAATTAGCGCATTAATGATGCGTCCTTGATGGGGGATAACGTCAGGCGGACTCACGCTCAATCAGCGAAAAACCGATATCCATGATGGGGGAGGGCACGCTTTTCCCCTCAATCTTTTCTGCCAGCATGGCCGCTGCGTCGGTGCCGATCTTCCAGCGATCGATCCTGATCGTCGTAATCGTTGGTGTGCTGTGTGCAGCGAAATCGAGATCGCCAAATCCCATCACGGCCAGTTGCTTCGGCACCGCTAATCCTCTGGCGGCCGCTTCGATCATCACACCTTGCGCCAGCGTATCGGAACTGCAAATAATGGCATCAAAAGTCTCGCCATCGGCCAGAAGTTCGCTTAGCCCTTGTCGCCCTAGCGCCATCGTCGCAGGCCACGGGGCGAGGGCTTCACGCACGTAATGTCCCGGCTGTTTTTGTATGATGTCGTAAATGCCTTTCTTGCGCAGCCCGGCACGTGCGTCTTCGGTCCAGACCAGGCCAAAGCGCAAATGTCCTTTACCCAGCAAATAGTGTCCGATGGCGTTCCCGATATTTTCATGGGAAAAACCGACTAGCATATCGAGCGGCGTCGGGGTGAGATCCCAGATTTCGACGACGGGGATCGTGGCGTTGAGCAGGAGACGTTTGAGTTCGGGCGTATGGTGGATACCGGTGAGGACGATACCGTCTGGGCGACGAGAAAGCAGGGTGGCGACAATCTCTGCCTCGGATTCATTGGTATAGCCAGCGACGCACAGCAGCATGTGGTAACCGCGTGCGGCTAGCTCATCGCTGATCGCCTGAACGGTATCAACGAACATATTGTTATTGATTTGCGGCACCACGACGGCAATCAGCTTGCTGCGTCGGGAGGCGAGCCCGCCCGCTAACATATTGGGGATATAGCCCGTGGCGCGAACCGCTTCCATCACCTTATTCACCGTTTCTGCACGAACAATCTTCGGATTGTTCAACGCGCGGCTGACGGTCATGGGCGAAATGCCTGCGGCACGCGCGACATCTTCAAGCGTGGGAGCGCGCGGCGGCATGCTGCTGGCGTTTTTATCGCGTTTCAATCACGGGTTCCCTTCTGAGGCTGCGCGCACATTTACATGTCGCTGGATTATCGTTGATGGTACATCGGTTTACCAGTCGCCTGTATTTCTACAACCTGCCGAATTGTCTCGTTTTTCCGGCTGGCTCCAGAGCTGGTTAGGCTGCATTTCCGCTGTATCCTCTTACTTTTTGTGGTGATTGCGCAATCATTAATTCTGTCTCTCGATGAACGATTTTATCGTGGTAATGATTATTGTGTGATCTGTGTTGCATGTTTTTTCTTCATTTATCGCTATCTTCCCTCTGTTTATGAATGTTAGCGCAATCATTTTACGAGGTGAGACATGACTATCAGTGCAAATTCAGCGGCGGTTAGCTATGCAAAAGTCACGAACGTCAGAACGGCTGCCGAGTCGGGCGATCGAATTGAATGGGTAAAACTCTCTCTGGCGTTTTTGCCGTTGGCAACGCCAGTCAGCGACGCAAAAGTGCTGACCGGAAGGCAGAAGCCGCTGACCGAAGTGGCGATTATTTTTGCGGAAATCCGCAGTCGTGATGGGTTTGAAGGCGTGGGGTTCAGCTACTCCAAGCGGGCGGGTGGACAGGGCATTTATGCCCATGCGAAAGAGATTGCGGATAACCTGTTAGGCGAAGATCCGAACGATATCGATAAGATCTATACCAAACTGCTGTGGGCTGGTGCGTCGGTTGGCCGCAGTGGAATGGCGGTGCAGGCGATTTCTCCGCTCGATATTGCACTGTGGGATATGAAAGCCAAGCGTGCAGGTCTGCCCTTGTCTAAGCTGCTGGGCTCACACCGTGATTCCGTGCAGTGCTACAACACCTCCGGCGGCTTCCTGCATACGCCATTGGATCAGGTATTAAAAAATGTCGTGATCTCCCGGGAAAGCGGTATCGGCGGGATCAAACTGAAAGTCGGGCAGCCGAATACGGCGGAGGATATCCGTCGTCTCACGGCGGTGCGCGAAGCGCTGGGGGATGATTTCCCGCTGATGGTGGATGCCAATCAGCAGTGGGATCGCGAAACGGCGATTCGGATGGGTAGAAAGATGGAGGCTTTTAACCTGATCTGGATTGAAGAGCCGCTGGATGCCTACGATGTGGAAGGCCACGCGGCGCTGACGGCCGCGCTGGATACGCCGATTGCCACTGGCGAGATGCTGACCAGTTTCCGCGAACATGAACAGCTGATCCTCGGGAACGCCAGTGACTTTGTGCAGCCGGATGCGCCGCGCGTGGGCGGGATTTCGCCTTTCCTGAAAATCATGGATTTGGCCGCGAAGCACGGTCGTAAGCTGGCACCACACTTTGCGATGGAAGTGCATTTGCATCTGGCAGCGGCCTATCCGATTGAACCCTGGCTGGAACACTTCGAGTGGCTGAATCCGTTGTTCAACGAGCAGCTAGAGCTGCGTGATGGGCGCATGTGGGTATCCGATCGTCTGGGGCTAGGATTTACGCTGAGCGAACAGGCAAGGAAGTGGACAACATTAAGCTGTGAGTTTGGCAAGCAGCCATAAGCAGATGAAAGATCGTGGCCGACTTTACGGTCGGTCACGAGAAGCGTTATTGAGTGGAATAACTCAGAGGTCTAGCACCAGAATCTTCGAGCGCCGCTGGTAGTTGTACAGCGCCTGCTTTTTCTTCGGCAGCATTTCCACTTCGGCGGGTAAGAATCCGCGTTCCTGGAACCAGTGAATGCTGTGTGTCGTCAGTACGAACAACTTTTGCAGACCCTGCTGACGTGCCTGAGCGGCAACACGTTGTAACAGCATATCGCCACGTGACGAACTGCGGTAATCCGGGTGAACCGCGACGCAGGCCATTTCGCCGATGCTTTCTTCCGGGAACGGGTAAAGCGCAGCGCAGGCGATGGTCAGGTTATCGCGTGCGACGACGGTGAATTTGTCGATCTCCATTTCCAACTGCTCGCGCGAGCGTCTGACCAGAATGCCTTGCTCTTCCAGCGGGCGAATCAGCTCCAGAATACCGCCAATGTCATTGATGGTCGCGCGGCGAACCTGTTCGGCGCTTTCCATCACGATCTGTGTGCCGATGCCATCGCGTGAGAACAGCTCCTGCAACAGGGCGCCGTCGTCCTGATAGCTGATCAGGTGGCTGCGACGCACGCCGCTCCGGCAGGCTTTGACCGCGCCGCGCAGGAATCGGACTGTACCCGAATGGTAATCGCCAGCCTGTTCCAGTGCATCAATACGCTGCTGCGCATCGTCTGGGAACAGTTCAGAAATGATGCTGCCTTCTTCGTTAGTGACACCCTGTGATGAGCAGAAGCCGATCATCTTCTCTGCTTTCAGCTTAATGGCGAGCTGGGTCGCGACCTCTTCCGAGGTTAAATTGAAACTTTCACCCGTGACAGAAACCGCAACCGGCCCGAGCAGCACAATCGCACCGCTATTCAGCTGGCGGTGAACGGCTTCTTCATCAATGCGGCGAATGCGGCCGCTGTGGCAGTAGTCCACGCCATCATCCACGCCAAGCGGCTGCGCGATAATAAAGTTACCGCTGACGACATTAATGTGGGCACCTTGCAGCGGCGTGTTGTTCAGGCTCATCGATAGCCGAGCGGTGATATCCAGTTGCAGCATACCCGCAGCCTGTTTGACCAACTCTAGCGTGGCGCTGTCGGTGATACGGGTATTTTTATGGTAGTGAGGCTCGTAGTGGTGCGTTGTCAGGTTGGCGTCGATCTGGGGACGAGCTCCATAAACCACCACCAGCTTGATCCCCAGACTGTGTAACAGCCCGATATCATTTACGATGCTAGAGAAGTTGGCATGTTCAATGGCTTCGCCACCTAACATGATGACAAACGTTTTGCCACGGTGGGCATTGATATAGGGAACTGAATGGCGGAAGCCCTGAACCAGTTCTGTACTCCGTTCCTTCACTGCGAGCCCTCTTTGCATTTTTATTCGTAATTTCTGTATTTTTATTCTTTATGACGTAAAAGGCAAGAGGAAGTATTAACCAGAAAAGCGAGGTTAATGCTTCAAATTTATGATATCCGCCTGTTATAAGGCCTGCACATGATTTTTGCATGACAGAGTGGGATAGATTCGTTAAAGTTTTTGACAATTTTTACCTTTATTCATTTTTTAATGACCTATCCAGTGCATTGGCAACACAACAGCGCAGGATAGCGCACAGCAATCAGATCGGAGTGGCATGTCTCATTCGAATCATCATTTGACTCGACGGCGTCTATTACAAACCGCAGCAGCAACCTGGCTGCTAAGCGTAAGTGGTGTAGGGATAGCGGCGACGACACAGGTCGTTGCCGTGCGCGTCTGGCCGTCCTCCGCCTATACCCGCGTCACGCTGGAATCCAATCACCCGCTGAAATATAAACAGTTTAGTCTGAGTCATCCTGAACGCATCGTGGTGGATATCGAAAATGTTCATCTGAACAGCGTGCTGAAGGAGATCGCCAGCCAGTTTACGTCAGATAACGATCCGCTGATTAAAGAAGCGCGCATCGGACAGTTTGATAAAACCACGGTGCGCCTGGTGCTGGAGCTTAAGCAGCAGGCGACGACTAAAGTCTTTACGCTGGGGCCGGTGGCCGAATTCAAGCACCGGCTGGTGCTGGATTTGTATCCTGCCGCAGGGCGCTACGACAACGAAGACGATCCGCTGCTGGCGCTGCTGGAGGATTACAACAAAGGCGAGCTGGAACGTACGCTGCCGGCGGAAGCGCCGAAAGCCGGGAAAGCAGGGCGGGATCGTCCGCTGATTATCATGCTTGACCCCGGTCACGGTGGTGAAGATCTCGGTGCGATTGGCAAGAATAAAACGCGCGAGAAAGACATCGTGCTGCAAATTGCCCGCCGCCTGCGCAAGCTGATCGATAATGAATCCAACATGAAAGCGTATATGACGCGTAATGAAGATGTATTCATTCCGCTGCGCGTGCGGGTGGCGAAAGCGCGCAAGCAGCGTGCCGATCTGTTTATTTCGATTCATGCGGATGCGTTTACCAATCGATCGGCAAGAGGATCGTCGGTTTTTGCACTGTCGAAGAAAGGGGCAACCAGTACCGCCGCCAGATTTCTGGCAGAGACCCAGAATGAATCGGATTTGATCGGCGGCGTGAGCATGAGCGGCGATCGCTATCTGGATCACACCATGTTCGATCTGGTGCAGACCGTGACCATCAGCGACAGCCTGAAGTTTGGTAAAGAGATCCTGACCCGGCTGGGTAGGGTGAATCGTTTGCATAAAAACAGCGTCGATCAGGCCGGATTTGCGGTACTGAAAGCGCCGGATATTCCGTCTGTTCTGGTTGAGACGGCATTTATCAGTAATCTGGAAGAAGAACGCAAGCTGCGCACCAGCCATTTCCAGCAGCAAATTGCGGAATCCATTTTTGCAGGAATTAAAGCCTACTTTGCCAGTCAGGCTGAGCGGTAGTTGATGTTGCATGATGACCGCGTCTTGCTGGCGCGGTTCAGAGGAAATCAATAGGTCTGGGGCGCGGTGTAGGAACGGCATAGATAGTAGGAACGGCATAGATAATAGGTGACGCAGAAAACAAAAAAGCACCCGTTAAGGTGCTTTGTCGCTTGGTTCTTAATTAGACATAGTCTTAGTTGGTTGCGGGGGCCGGATTTGAACCGACGACCTTCGGGTTATGAGCCCGACGAGCTACCAGGCTGCTCCACCCCGCGTCCGTAATAACTAATCTTCACTGCTTTGATGGACGACTCACATCAATTGGTTGCGGGGGCCGGATTCGAACCGACGACCTTCGGGTTATGAGCCCGACGAGCTACCAGGCTGCTCCACCCCGCGTCCGTACTGACTTATCTTCACTATTTTTGATGGACGACTCACATCAATTGGTTGCGGGGGCCGGATTTGAACCGACGACCTTCGGGTTATGAGCCCGACGAGCTACCAGGCTGCTCCACCCCGCGTCCGTGGATGCGCACTATACTCTCCATGAACATTGATGCAACCTATTTCTGTAAAAAGCGCTGCATTTGGCTATTAGGTGATTGATTTACCGCCTGATGGGTCGTTTTGTGAGCGCAGTGAGCGATTTACAGAAAATAGCTTTTTGCGGTGCCGTATGCTGAACCCTTTTTCCTTACCCCATTGATTTATGCGCTATCCCATTCCTTTCTCGATAGGCGTTTGTTATCGTTCGACGGTAAATTTTTGATGTAAAAAGTGAGCGCAAAAGATGAAGGGACGGTGGGGAAAATATGTGCTGACCGCAGTGGTCATTGCCATTCTGGCGGGGTGCCAATCCAGGCCAACCGATCGCGGGCAGCAATATAAAGATGGTCACCTCAACCAGCCTTTGGAATTGGTGAATGAGCCGAATGCCAAAGGGAAACCGGTCAACGCGCGGGATTTCATGACCCAGGTCGCGGAAATTCGGTCGGCGTCACCGAATCTTTATGCGCGCAACAACACCATCTTTCAGGCGATCGAAAACTGGATGATGTCAGGGGCGGATACTCGCGAGCTGAGCAAGTTTGGTCTGAATGCCTGGCAGATGGAAGGCGTTGATAATTTTGGTAACGTGCAGTTCACTGGTTACTACACGCCAGTATTGCAGGCGCGTCACACCCGTCAGGGAGAATTCCGCCATCCTTTATATGCCATGCCATCAAAGGGTAAAAATAACCGTCGGCTACCAGATCGTGCTGGAATTTATTCCGGTGCGCTGGATGAGCGACTGGTTCTCGCGTGGACCAATTCGCTGGTTGATAACTTCATGATGGAAGTGCAGGGCAGCGCTTATATTGATTTTGGCGATGGACGCCCGCTGACGTTCTTTGGCTATGCTGGTAAAAACGGCCATGCCTACCGCAGTATTGGTAAGGTGCTTATCGATCGTGGTGAAGTGCCGCGTGAAGAGATGTCGATGCAGGCCATCCGCAAATGGACAGAGCAGCATTCCGAGTATGAAGTGCGTGAGCTGTTTGAACAGAACCCGTCTTTTGTGTTCTTTAAACCGATGATGTCTGCGCCGGTGAAAGGAGCAAGCGCCGTGCCGCTGGTGGCGAAGGCTTCCGTCGCTTCCGATCGCTCGCTGATTCCGGCAGGCACGGCTCTGTTAATGGAAGTGCCGCTGCTGGATAATGTCGGCAAATTTACCGGCAAGTATGAAATGCGCCTGATGATTGCGTTGGATGTCGGAGGCGCGATTAAAGGTCAGCACTTCGATATGTATCAGGGTATTGGGCCGGACGCGGGGCATTCGGCGGGTTTCTATAACCACTATGGTCGGGTCTGGGTGCTGAAGAACGGACAAACCAGTATGGCGAACGGTTCAGGTTCGCTGTTAGTCAGTAACCCGCAGTAGCTATCCCTTTCGTTTGACATCTCAGAAGTGGCTCTCTATTTACTTACGCCACTTCTGAGAGAAACGCCTCGCGTTCTACACGCTAATACCCCGAAGAGAATCAGCTTTTAAAGCCATATTTGCTGCTCAGCCCTAATTCGTTCACGATGCGAACACCTGAATCCAACGCCTCACCCTGTAATCCTCGCAGTGGACGGCGCAGACTGCCTGCCGGTAAACCGACTGCCTTCATCAAGGATTTCACTGCCACCGGATTGATTGCTGAATAGGTGTAGTGTAACAGCGGCAGCAAATGCTGATAGGCCTTACGGAAGCGCTCTGCATCTTCGCCGTTTTTCCACGGACGAGAAATTTCGGCCAGTTCTGCCGGTGCAATATTGCCGGTCATATTGGCCGTTCCATGGCCTCCTAACGACATCGTTGGCACGACCAGACCCAGATTGGGCGAGTCGCAGCACATTACCGACACATCGGGATTGCCTGCCAGAACCTGTGCGACCTGACCTACGCGGGTGGTGGATTCTTTATGAATAACGTAGTTCGGGTGTTGGAAAATACGCAGCAGCGACGTCCAGTGCAGATCCGTTTTCACGCGTGGCGGATTGTTATAAATCCCCAACGGCAAATCGGTCGCGTCTGCAATTTCCAGAAAGTAGCTTTCGATATCGCTCTCGCTGGCACAGATATAAGCGGGGGCGGCGATAATGGCACCGTCTGCGCCGTTGTCGTGCGCATAGCGAACATAATCAATGGTGGTATCGGTATTGTTACCGGTACAGCCGTAGAACAGCTTCATTTTGCTGGTGCTGTATTGCGCGGTTCGGCGGATGATCGCTTTTCTCTCGTCTGGGGACAGCATAGAAACTTCCCCGGTTGAGCCCATAATCAAAACGGCAGCCGTACCGTTGTCTTCCTGGAATTTCAATAACGCCTCAAATGCGCCGAAATCCACGCTGCCATCGTCATTAAAAGGTGTGATGAGGGCAACAAATGACCCTTCAATTTTTTCTCTGCTCATGTCTGTTTCCTGTCAATGTAAACGTGTTGCGAATAACTAAAAATCAGGACTGAAGTGATGTCTCAGCCAGTGGTTTGGCGGTAAAACCCGCCTCGACAAAACGTAATAGATGCGACAGCACGCGGTCGTCATCGCGGTTGTCACACAGCCCTTTGGAAAGCAACGCCAGACGGCCAGAGCGCGGATCGGCGTCGGTTAGCACGTGCATGGCAGCTCCGCGGGCAAATTCATAGCGCCAGATCACCTCTGCGCGCGACAACGCTGGCAATGCACGAGTAAAGGCATCGATAAAACGGTGGGCGACCTGATCGAACTGCGCCGAAAGCAGGGCGGTGACTTCCAGACCCGGCGTCGCGCGCAGGTGCTGTAACAGGCGCACGACAATACGACCCCCATCAGGTGTGCGAGCGGTTTTAACCAGCGGGCGCAGTAGCGCATCCAGCAGCGCGGCAACGGGAAGGTCATCACCCTGATTGGTTTTCTCTACCTCATCCAGCAGGCGCGTTCTTTCGTCATTTAACGGGCCGAGAACGTTGTCCAGCACGGCCCGCAGCAAACCTTCTTTTGAACCAAAGTAATAATTCACCGATGCCACGTTTACGTTGGTGGCTTCGGTGATTTCACGAATCGTCGTTAGCTCACTGCCTTTGCAGGCGAAGATCGTGATGGCTTCACGCAGGATTCGCTGTTTGATGTCCGCTTCTTTTTCTTTGCTTTGCGCTTTGGTTTTCAATAACGCCACCATGATTCATCCTTTTTGCTCACGCTCGTCGTCGGGGGCACCGACATCATGCGTTGTAATATTGAGGCCGTGGAAAATGCGCTGTCGCTAGGCCGGTTCTTGAAAACCCAACTCTTGATAAACCAAGGTTGCCCAATAGCGGATGCCCAGTGGGATCAGCGCGTCATTAAAGTCGTAGTGTGGGGTATGTAGGTGATGCACGTTGGCCGCACCTTTGTCGCTGTTACCCAGCATCATGAATGCGCCGGGGCGCTGCTCCAGCATGTAGGCAAAATCTTCTGCACCCAGCAGCGGCGTCATCGCGGTGTCAACCTGTTCGAGCCCGACCACCTGCGCGGCGGCATTAACGGCGAGCTGCGTGACGTGTGTATCGTTAACCAGCGCGGGATATTGCCGTTCATAGTGCACGTCGGCCGTCGCGCCAAAGCCTTGTGCGGTGCTGTGTGCCAGCGTTTTTAGACGCGTTTCCAGTAGATCGCGAACGCTCGGTGAGTAGCTCCGTCCGGTTCCTTTAAGGATGACGCTATCGGGGATCACGTTTGGAGCATGGATATCGCCGCCCTGAATATGGCCGATGCTGAGCACCGCCGCATCCATCGCGGGGACGTTGCGGCTGACGATGGTTTGCAGGCCCAGCATAAACTGTGCGGCAGGCAGCGTTGGATCAATAGAAAGGTGGACGCCTGAACCGCCGTGTCCGCCCGTGCCGCGAAACGTGACCTGCCAGGTATCGCTGGCCGCCAGCATCGGGCCGCTGCGAATCGCGAACTTACCGACCTCAATACCGGGTTTGTTATGCAGACCAAACAGTCGGTTGCAGGGGAACGTGGTCAGCAGGCCGTCATTGAGCATGGCAAGTCCGCCGCCTAATCCTTCCTCTGCCGGTTGGAAAATAAAGTGCACGGTGCCAGCGAAATTGGGGTGCAGAGACAAATAGCGTGCGGCACCCAATAACATGGTGGTGTGTCCATCATGTCCACAGGCGTGCATTTTTCCAGTATGCACCGAGGCATAGGGCAGATCCGTTTTCTCATTGATATACAGCGCGTCCATATCTGCCCGCAGGCCGATGCTGTCTTCACCGGGATAACGACCCCGTAGGGTGGCGACCACGCCCGTTCCACCGATGCCTGTCGTGACGGCAAGCCCCCACGCCGTCAGCTTTTCTGCCACCAGTTGCGCGGTGGCAAACTCTTCAAAGCCGATTTCTGGGTGTTGATGAATATGGTGACGAATCGCAATCAGCTCAGGTAAAAAATCCTGAATGGCCGATTCCATCGCCGTTTGGTCAATAGCGGTTGGTGTCGGTGTATTTATCACGCGTTCTCTGTTCTTATCCATGCGCCTGTCTGCTCATCGGCTGTGGAGACACAAGCGCATCACGCTGCCCGCCGCCGGGGACGGCATCGATCAGCTTGCGGGTGTACGGGTGTTGTGGCTGATGCCAGATGCTGTGGTGATCGCCACTTTCCACACAGCGCCCGTTTTGCATGACCATGACCCGATCGGCGATATAACGCACCACGGCGAGATCGTGGGAAATAAACAGCAGCGACAGGCCCATTTCGTTTTTTAACTCCACCAGCAGATTGAGGATCTGCGCCTGAATAGAGACATCGAGTGCAGATACGGGCTCGTCGCAAATCACCAGAGAAGGACGTACCACCAGCGCACGAGCAATGCCGATACGCTGGCGCTGCCCGCCGGAAAATTCATGGGGATAGCGATTCAGGCTGCTTTGCGGTAGACCGACGCGATCGATGATCGTGTTTATCGCCTGCTGTCGCTGCGAACGATTGCCAAGGCCGTGCACAATCAGCGGTGTTTCAAGAATATGCTGAATACTGTGGCGTGGGTTCAGCGAGGCGTAAGGGTCCTGAAAGATCATCTGTACCCGCTGACGTAACGCTTTCAACCGTGATTCTTTTAGCGTGGTGATGTCTTGCCCATCAAAAACGATCTGCCCGTGTGACGGTGGTAACAGACGCAGAATGGTTTTGGACAGGGTGGATTTACCACAGCCGGATTCGCCCACCAGGCCGAGTGTTTCACCGGGTAAAATAGTCAGTGACACATCGTCAACCGCCAGCACCTTGCCCTGCGGTGTTGAATAGCGGGTCTGAATATTTTTCAGCGAGAGCAGCGGCGGCTGGTTCGTGTCGGTAGCTCGGTGAATCAAGCTGGGTGGCGTCAGCAGGGTAAAACCGGCGTCTTCGTCCGTCGGCACATGATGGATTTCCGCCAGCCGATGCGTACGGTAATGCCTGTCCTGATCCATGTGGAGTGATGTCGCCAGCAGCCCGCGCGTGTAGTTATGTTTGGGGGAAAAGTGATGCGTGGATGACTGAAACAGGTCAGCCGCCTGTGCTTCTTCTACCTTTTTCCCGGCATACATCACCGCCACGCGGTCGGCCCATTGCGCCACCAGCCCAAGATCGTGGGTAATCAGCAGCAGGCTCATCGAGAATTCACGACGCAGGTTATCCAGCAGCGCCAGAATCTGTGCCTGAATGGTAACGTCCAGTGCCGTGGTTGGTTCATCGGCAATCAACAGACGCGGCCGGCATGCTACCGCCATGGCGATCATGACGCGCTGACGCTGTCCGCCAGAAAGGTTATGTGGATAGTCATCCACCCGACGGGCGGGTTCTGGGATCTTGACCAGATCCAACAGTTCGATGGCGCGCGTCCGTGCCTGTGCGGGCGTCAGTGCCTCATGCAACCGCAGCGTTTCGCTAATCTGCTGCCCGATGGAAAGCACCGGATTGAGCGAGGTCATCGGTTCCTGAAAAATCATCGACAGCGCGTTGCCACGCAGTTGACGCATCTTGCGATCCGGCAGAGTAAGCAGGTCGTGCCCGTCAAACAGAATGCGGCCGCTGATTGTTCCCGGTTCGGCGACCAGTCGCATCAGGGACAGCGCCGTTGCGGATTTACCGCAGCCGGATTCGCCGACTAGCGCTAGCGTTTCTCCGGCGTTAATCGTCAGATTTAGCCCTCGAACGGCCTGATGGCCGGGAAAATCGACGCGTAAATCTTGAATATCGACCAGTGGCTTCATGCGCTTCTCCCCCGCAAACGTGGATTTAGGGCATCGTTCAACGCGTCGCCCACCAGATTCAGTGAAAGCACGGTTAAGACCAGCGCGGTGCCGGGTAAGGCAGTAAGAAACCAGGCGGTACGCAGCGATTCACGGCCAGCGCCGATCATGCTGCCCCAACTCACGCGGTTCGGATCGCCAAAGCCTAAGAAAGATAAAGCAGATTCAATCAAAATGGCCGAGGCGACCATGACTGACGTAGTGACGATGATCGACGGCAGCGCGTTCGGCAGCATTTCCTGAAAGATGATGCGCAGGCTGGAAAATCCCTGACTGCGTGCGGCTAACACAAAGTCGCTTTCACGCAGCGAGCGAAATTCCGCCCGCACCAGACGGGCAATCGTCGGCCAGGAGGCAATCCCGATAGCCAGTGAAATCAGCGTAACCGACGGTGAACCGATGGCGACCAGCACCACGACCAGCAAAAAGGTCGGGAAGGTCTGGAACAGTTCGGTGATATGAACCAGCAGGTCATCCACCCGACCGCCAAAATAGCCCGCCAGTGCACCGACGACGGTGCCAATTAACAGGCTGACAATGACTGCCGAGAAGCCGATCTGCAAGGAAACCTGTGAACCGTGGACGATGCCCGCGGCGACATCCCGGCCCATCGAATCGGTTCCTAAGGGGAAATCAGGATTTTCGCCCGGCCACAAGAAAGGCTGGGCGACCATATCCAGCGGATCGCCGGGATACAGTAACGGCGCGAAGGTGGCCATCAGAAATACCGTAATCAGCAACAGCAGGCCAGCCATCCCCGCGGGATTGCGGATAAATGCACGCACCTCCGGCGACAGGCGAAAAGGCGCTTTTAACGGACGCGTCGATGTTGAACGAGCGCTATCTGCTGCGGCTTTCTTCGGCACGAGGTTTTCAGGAGAAAGGTTATTCATATCAGCGAGCCTTAATTCGGGGATCGAGCCAGGATTGCAGTAAGTCCACCAGCACGTTAGCCAAAATGACTAAGAAGGCGGAAAGCAGCAGGACGCCTAACAAGACGTTGAAGTCGCGTGCCATCACCGCTTCCAGCGCCAGACGGCCCAGCCCCGGCCAGCTAAAGACCGTCTCGACAACGGCCGCGCCACCCAGCAGATTGCCGAAGTGCATCCCCGCCACGGTAGTGATAGGCAGCAGCGCGCAGCGCAGAATGTGCCTGACGGTGACCCACAGCGGCGACAGCCCTTTGGCATGTGCGGTGCGCACGAAATCCTGCTGGGCGATTTCCAACATGGCCGCGCGGGTCAGACGAGCATAAATGGCAATGAAAAAGCTGCTCAGCGCCACTACCGGAAGGATGGCATGCTGCAACATATCCTTGAAATATGCCCAACCGGTTAGGTTTGCGCCGATGGTGATATTGCCGCCGCTTGGCAGCCAATCAAGATGTACGGAAAACAGAATCAGCGTCATCAGACCGATCCAGAATCCCGGCGTGGAGTAGAGCAGTAGCGCGATGAGGGAGAGCAAGCGGTCGGGCCATTTACCTGCCCACACCGCCATGATCGTTCCCAGCGTTATGCCAATAACGATGGCAAAGACCTGCGACAGCAGCATCAGGAATAGCGTGCCCGGTAGCCGTGACAGGATCAGGTCCATCACCGGTGCGTTGTAGCGAGGCGAAAAGCCGAGGCTGAACTGCGCCAAATTGCCCAAATAAACCGAGAGCTGTTGCAGTATGGGTTGATCGAGACCGAATTGGGCGCGCAGGTGTGCCATGGTCGCTTCGGTTGCATTGCCTGATTCGCCGGCCAGCACATCAACGGCGTCTCCCGGCACCAACTGCAACAGGAAAAACACCAGAATGATAATGCCAATCGCCGTTGGCAGCGCATGAAGCAGGGTACGCCACAGTACGCGCCCGATTCGTTCTACTTTATTCATCACATACCTTCATGAGAGTTCCCCTGCCCGCGCAGGGGAATGCTGTATTACGATTACTGATCTAGCCACACGTCGGCCAGGCTACCGTTAACGCCCTGAATATCCGTGACGACGTTATGTACGCGTTTGTTGTAAATCGTCTGGCGCTTAATCTGGAGCAGGTTCAAATCGGGAATATCGGTGGCGATGATGCGTTGGAACTGTTTGTACAATTCCACGCGCTTTTCAGGATCGGTTTCCACGGCGGCCTGCTCAAGCAGACGGTCGACTTCCGGGTTGCTGTAATGTGAACCGTTGCCGAAAGGCACGCCCGGTTGGTAGGTTTTTGACCAGTACAGGCGCTGGACGCCTACAGCGGGATCGAACAGGTTCGAGATAGAGCCGTTGTTGAAGTCAAAGTCGCGGTCGGTATAAACGCGCTTCACAAAGGTGGCGAAATCCTGCGAGCGAATGGTGACGTCAATACCGACTTTAGCCAGCGCCGATTTGAGATATTCCGCTACGCGTTTGAAGCTGTCGCCATAGGGCATGAAGTCATGTACCAGCGTGAAGCGGATACCGTTTGCCTGACGCGGGAAGCCGGCTTCATCCAGCAGCTTGTTCGCTTTGGCAATATCGAAGCCATAAGGAGAGGGGGTCGCATCATGGAACTGCGCCAGCTCCGGCGTAATCGGCGTGGGTGAGCTTACCGCATAGCCGTACCACACCACGTTTTTCAACACATCAATATTGATGCTGTGCGCAATGGCCTGGCGAACTTTCAGGTTCTTCAGATAAGGGTTATCCAGATTAAACTCGATGCGGGTTTGCGTTGGGCTGTAACCATAGCCAGCGGTTTCGATGCCCAGCTTGGGGTTTTTCTTGATGCGTTCAATTTCACTTAGCGGAACGGGGGAGTCGCTTCCCAGATCCAACGCACCCGTTTCAAGTGCAATGGTGCGAGTGGCGGCATCAGGGATGATCTTCACCACCAGTTTATCGACGTAAGGCTTGGGGCTATCCCAGTAGTTCGGGTTACGTTCATACAGGATATGGCTGCCACGTACCCATTCCTTGAACACAAACGGGCCAGTACCAATCGGCGCGGTATTGTGAGGATTCGACAGAATGTCAGTGCCTTCGTATAAGTGCTTCGGCACGATAGGCGCTTCGTTGGCGGAGAACGCGCTCAGCAGATAAGGTGCGGGTTTTGACAGTTCCAGGATCGCGGTATATGGATCGGGTGTCTTCACTTCGGTGACGTTGGCGAAGGTGCCCTGGCCGCGTGAATTGTATTTTTTGACGGTCAGAATGGAAAACGCGACGTCCGCAGAGGTGAAGTCTTGCCCATCATGCCATTTCACGCCTTTACGCAAATGGAACGTATATTGTTTACCGTCCGGGCTAACCGACCAACTGGTCGCCAGTTGCGGGGTCGGTTTCATATCGAAATCGTAATTCAGCAAGCCTTCAATCACCTTGGCGTTGATTTTCATCACCGCGCCGCTGGTGCTAACCAGACTGGTTAAGACCGGTGGTTCAGGCTCGGCCAGAAAATTCAGCGTACCGCCGCGCTTGGGCGTCAACGTTTCAGCCTGTGCGGCAAGGCCGAAAAGCGAAGATGTCAGAATCAGCGCTGACAAGAAGAGATTTTTTTTCATATTTCCCATCCGTATGCAGAGGGCAACGGTGTGCTCCCCGCTTTTATTTTTAATGGCGTGTTTTGAATGATGTGTTTGGGGTGACAACGCCCCTTTCTCTTCAGGAGGAAGAGAAATTAGGCCGGGTTAAGTCAACATCGGGGCAGTAATGAAATATACCCGTCATACTTCAAGTTGCATGTGCGTTGGCTGCGTTCACTCACCCGAATCACTTACCTGAGTAAGCTCATCGGGATTCACTCTCTTGCCGCCTTCCTGAAACTCGAATTATTTAGGGTATAGCTGTGTGGCGTAATGGGTTTCATGCTGCGTTCCTGGTTTGAATAACGAAAAAATAATAAAACGGCCTGAACCACCTCTTTATTTTCTGGTTAAACCCTAGCCTAACGCGTGTTTTAAACGAACGTTTTAATATGGATAAGTAATGTCACATTACGCATAAGCTATTCACTCTTCTTGCTGTTGGGGGCGTGGATAATTCAGGTTATTATCCACCCTGCTAATTACTTATCCTGAGGTTGTCATGGCGATTAAACGTTATCCACATCTTGCGCACTGGGGCGCGTTTACCGCTGTGGTTGAAGACGGAAGGCTGATTCGATGCGAGCCGTTTGCGGGCGATCCGGCTCCTTCCCCCATGCTCGATTCCATCGTGCCGCTGGTGTATTCCGATCGACGTATTCGTCGGCCGTCTGTACGCCGTTCCTGGCTCCAGAAGCGAGAAAACAGCGACAAAACGCTGCGCGGTCGGGAGGATTTTGTTGAGGTGGATTGGGACGTAGCGCTCGATCTGGTCGCGCAGGAAAATCGCCGTATTCGCGATCGCTACGGTGCGGACGGCCTTTTTGCCGGTTCTTACGGCTGGTCGTCGGCTGGGCGTTATCACCACGCGCGATCTCAGGTGCGTCGCTTCTATTTCTCCGGCGGTGGCGCGGTCGACCAACAGGGCAATTACAGCTGGGGCGCGGCGCAGTTCTTCCTGCCTTATGTGATTGGCACCTTCCATCCGCTGACGGGCAAGGTGACCGAATGGCGTAGCGTTGCTGAACACTGTGATATTTTTCTCGCGTTTGGTGGTTTGGCGCTGAAAAACGCGCAGGTAGCCTCTGGCGGTGCTGGGCACCATACGCTGAAGCCCGCGCTGGAAGCGCTGGTGGCGAAAGGGATTCCGGTCATTAACATCAGCCCGATGCGCGATGATTGTCCTGAATTTGTGAATGCCGAGTGGATTCCCATCCGCCCGAATACCGATGTTGCCCTGATGCTGGCGCTGGGCTATGAGATTCAGCGTTTGGGCGCTGACGATAAGGATTTCCTGCAACGCTACTGCGTTGGCTACGAGCAGTTGAGTGACTATTTACACGGTCGCGGCGACGGCGTGGTGAAAACCCCCGAATGGGCCAGCGACATCACAGGTATTCCTGCCGAGCGCATCCAACGTCTGGCGCAGCAGTTGATTGGTGTACGCAGCTTTATTACCTGCTCTTACTCCGTGCAGCGTGCACACCGTGGCGAACAGCCTTACTGGATGATGATTGCGCTGTCTTCCATGCTGGGGCAAGTGGGGCTACCGGGCGGTGGATTCTCCTTCGGCCACGGCTCGATGAACAGCGTCGGCAACGAGCGTATTTCAACGCCTGCGCCCGCTTCGCCGTCAACCCCGAACGCGGGACGGGCTATCCCCGTAGCGCGTATTGCCGATATGCTACTGCATCCGGGAACGCCTTATACTTTTCAGGGGGAAACCCATACTTATCCCGATGTTCACCTGATTCACTGGGCGGGCGGTAACCCGTTCCACCATCACCAGCAGTTGAACCGCCTGGTGGACGGCTGGCGTAAGCCGGATACGGTGATTGTGCAGGATATCGTCTGGACGCCCGCGGCGCAGATG
Source organism: Pectobacterium polonicum (assembly GCF_005497185.1). GTDB lineage: Bacteria > Pseudomonadota > Gammaproteobacteria > Enterobacterales > Enterobacteriaceae > Pectobacterium > Pectobacterium polonicum. The sequence continues at coordinate 88,054 of NZ_RJTN01000001.1, forward strand.
GCTGACATCGTGCTGCCCGTTACCACCACGCTGGAGCGTAATGATATCGGCGGGTCGTCACGCGATCGTTTCATTTTTGCCATGCATCAGGCGATTGCGCCGCAGCATCAGGCGCGTAACGACGTGGATATCTTCAGCGAGCTGGCGGAGCGCTTGGGATATAAAGCCGCGTTTACGCAAAACCGCAGCGAGCAACAGTGGCTGGAACATCTCTATGATGAATGTCGCTCAAAGCAGCGAGATATTGCTGGCAGTTGGCCGTCATTTGAAGCGTTCTGGCAGCAGGGTTATGTAGAAATCCCGATGGATGAAAAGCCGTTTGTATTCTTTGAGGATTTCCGCCGCGATCCGCAGCAGCATGCGTTGAGTACGCCAAGCGGTAAAATTGAACTGTTTAGTTCTGCCATCGCCAGCTATGGCTATGCCGATTTTGCGCCGCATCCTGAGTGGCAGCCTCCCGTTGAATGGCTGGGAGCTAAAAGCACGGAAGAATGGCCGCTGCACTTTATTTCTATTCAGCCCTCTGACCGCTTGCACAGCCAATTAGCTGCTACGCCGCAGGTTGCCGCGAATAAGACCGCAGGAAAAGAGACGTTGTACATGCATCCGCAGGACGCTGCCGCGCGAGATATCGTCGACCGTTCACAGGTGGAAGTCAGAAATGCGCGTGGTCGTATTCTGGCTGGCGTACAGATTACCGATGGCGTAAAACCGGGCGTAGTGATCATGTCCACCGGTGCCTGGTTTGAGCCCGGTTTCGGCCAGAAAACGTGGCATCCGGTTGAACAATCAGGCAATGCGAATGTACTGACGCTGGATATTGGCACATCGCCGCTGACGCAGGGGCCGAATGCCATGAGCTGTCTGGTGGATGTGGTGCGGGTTTAGCGCTATCCTGAGCCGCTTTTTCGCTGTGTTATTTTCCTGTGATTTTGTTTTCGTAAGGTTGGTTGAATGAATACGCAATTATCCGAAGCCTATTTGCAACGCTTCGGCGGCACCGCGCGGTTATATGGTCAACAGGCGCTGGCGCTGTTTTCTCAAGCTCACGTTTGTGTGATTGGCATTGGTGGCGTCGGTTCCTGGGCGGCTGAGGCGCTAGCGCGTACCGGCATTGGCGCAATTACGCTGATCGATATGGATGATGTGTGTGTCAGTAATACCAACCGCCAGATCCACGCACTACGTCAGCACACCGGGCAGTCGAAAACGGAAGTGATGGCGGAACGTATTCTGGCGATCAACCCGGAATGCAACGTCACCTGCGTGGATGATTTCATCAGTGCGGAAAACGTGGCTGAACTGCTCGACCAAAACTTTAGCTATGTGATTGACGCCATTGATAGCGTGCGCCCGAAGGCTGCGCTGCTGTCATACTGTCGCCGCTATAAGATCCCGGTGGTAACAACTGGCGGTGCGGGGGGGCAGATCGATCCGACTCGGATTGAGGTCGTCGATTTGGCCAAAACGATCCAGGACCCGCTAGCCGCCAAGCTGCGTGAACGGCTAAAGAACGATTTTAACGTGGTGAAAAACAGCAAAGGAAAACTGGGAATCGACTGTGTGTTTTCCAGTGAGCCGCTGGTTTATCCGCAGCCTGACGGTTCTGTCTGCGCATCTCGCAGTACGGCTGATGGCGTGATGCGCATGGACTGTGCGTCTGGCTTTGGCGCGGCGACGATGGTCACCGCAACCTTTGGGTTTGTTGCGGTATCCCATGCGCTGAAGAAGATGATCGCGAAAAGGGAAAGGACATCTGCGGCGTAAGTGCTAAAGAGCCTCTGCTACGTAGAAATAGCCTGAATGCTTCTACCTGACGGCTGCCTCTTGTGCGGCAATGTCTTTGATTCTGGCGGCCAGCGCCGCCAGTCCGCTTGAACGCGAGGCGCTGAGCTGAGCACGTAACCCCAACGTATCAAATAGCGCCAGCGGATCGTGCTGTAATAGCGTTTCTGGCGTTTTTCCCTCAGCGGCGGTTAATAGTACTGCCAGTAATCCCCGTACAATGCGCCCATCGCTGTCGCCGTAAAAATGTAGCCTGCCGTCCTCTTGGCGTTGATAACCCAGCCAGACGCGATTTTCACAACCAGATAACGAAATATCCTCGGTTTTTAGTGCATCTGGCAGCGCTGGCAGCGCTTTTGCCAGCAAAATGAGCTGCCGATAGCGATCTTCCCATGCGCGGCAGGTATCGAAGCGTGCCTGCAACTCGGCAACGGAGATGGGGTGGCCAAAAGGATGCGTGGTGTCAGTTGGTTTGGTCATGGTTTAGTCGATCAATAATTCAAGGGCGTTGCCCACCGCGGCGATCAGCGCAGCAACATCCTGTTGGTTGTTATAGGGGGCAAACGAGGCGCGGAGCGTACCGCTGACGCCGAGTGCGTCCATTAGCGGCTGTGCACAGTGGTGTCCGGCGCGCAGTGCGATGTCGCTTTCGGCGAGTAGTGTCACCAGATCGCTGTGGTGTACATCGGCGATGTCAAAGGACAATACGCTGGAATGCGGGTTACGGAAACTGCGAAAACCGGGAAACTGCGCCAGATGCGTTTCGGCAAGCTCTGCTAACTGCCGACTGTGTTGCTCTGCGGTGTGCCAATCCAGTGTGGTCAGCCAGTCTAAGGCCGCAGACAGACCGAGCACGCCAGCAATGTGCGGCGTTCCCGCTTCAAATCGCTGCGGAATCGCCTGTGGCACGAAGCCGTCAAAGGAAACCTGCGTCATCATCTTCCCGCCGCCTTGCCACGGCATCATGCTTTCCAGCAAGGTGGTTTTGCCGTACAGCACGCCGATTCCGGTGGGCGCATAAAGCTTGTGCCCGGAAAACGCGTAGAAATCGATATCCAGCGCCTGTACATCAGGTGGACAGTGGACGACACCTTGTGCACCGTCAACCACCACTACCGCGCCATAGCGATGAGCCAACGTAATTGCACGCGCCAGATCGGGCTGGCCGCCTGTCACGTTTGACATCTGTCCCAGCGCCAGCAGGCGAGTTCTTGGCGTGATCAACGTGGTTAGCTGCTCAATATCCGGTAACCAGTCCGAGCCGATCGGTAACTTCACCACGTTCGCGCCGGTTTGCTGTGCCACCATGAGCCACGGAATGAGGTTAGCGTGATGCTCCGCTTCGCTAACGATAATCTCGTCGCCCGGTTGAAGACGAGGGCGGGCATAACTCTGTGCGACAAGGTTGATTGCTTCCGTTGTGCCTCTGGTCCAGACAATGGAACGCGGATCGTCTGCATGGAGTAAGGCAGCAACGTGTTCACGAGCGCCTTCAAAACGCTGGGTCAGCGCCTGCGCGCCGCGATGCTGGCTGCGATGCACCGTGCCACTCTCACTGCAATAAAACTGCTGCACCGCATCAATAACAGGCTGCGGTTTCAGCGCGGTCGCGGCGCTATCAAGATAGACCGTCGAATGTTGGAGTGCGGGGAACTGTTGGCGAAAAGTAGCAGGGTTAAACGGTGTCATTTGCATCCTCTTATAGAGGGCAGATCCTGTCCCATTTTGTCGGGAGAGACAAGTTTAGGACTATGCCTAATCCGATTTTATGGAAAAAAAAGCAACTATTGCTACGCTTTAAAGTGTTAATTTTCAGGATTTCCTGATGCATAAGGTTAACTAGAAAACATTTAAATTCATTGGGAGTTAACTATGAAGAATAAAATTTCTATTTTTGCCGCCATCGTGATGGCGTTTTCTCTGGCAGCCTGTTCGAGTAATTATGTCATGCATACGAATGATGGGCGCACCATCGTGGCCGAGGGGAAACCGAAGGTGGATGATGAGACGGGTATGATCAGCTATACCGACGCTTACGGTCAGCAGCAGCAAATTAATCGAGATAATGTGAAAGAAATGGCGAAAGGAAAATAGTACCGTTTGCCCGTCACCGGCTAAGCCGAGCCAGATTTACATAAGGCTATCGTGGCGCTAAGGTGTGAAACGTAAGCAAAAAAAAGCACCGCAATTTGCGGTGCTACACAAAAAATCACTTTGGACAGACAGGGTAAATGTACAGGAAGTGAATAGGGTAGACTCGCTACCACATCTGCAAAAGGCAGACAAACAAATAGCAAACACAACATCACAACCACAAGCCAAAAGCACCTCAGGTCACCCATCCGCACTTTTCGTTCCGGCTCAGGAAGTTGCGCTAATATAGGTATTTGCTGGTACATCCTCAATGGACAAATTATAATGTCTCGGATTACAAAAACTAATATACCCGTCATACTTCAAGCTGCATGTGCGTTGGCAATACTCGGCTCCTCTCTGAGCCTCGCCCTGAAGGGCCGCCGTAAACGGCGTTCAAATTGGTTTAGCCAATTTGTCCTTGCTCACCCCAGTCACTTACTCATGTAAGCTCCTGGGGACTCGTGCGGTTGCCGCCTTCTTGCAACTCGAATTATTTAGGGTATTGATGTACCCGTCATCTTTTTATTGCAGAGAGTCTGGCTGTTGCTGATGGTATTAATCGCTTAGCCAGCTAATTGGCTGGCGATCTTTCCCGCCGTCGCCTTTCTGCATCTTAAGATTTAATGGGTACGAATGTGCCTGATAAATCGCTGACCTGGCGTAAACAAAAAGATTTCATTCATGTCAAAACGTCTCCCTCCGCTCAACGCATTGCGCGTTTTTGATGCGGCGGCTCGCCATTTAAGTTTTACCAAAGCGGCAGAAGAACTGTTTGTTACGCAGGCTGCCGTCAGCCACCAGATTAAGTCACTGGAAGATTTCCTGGGGCTTAAATTATTCCGCCGTCGTAATCGCTCCCTGCTGCTGACGGAAGAAGGGCAAAGTTACTACCTTGATATCAAAGAGATCTTCTCATCGTTGAATGACGCGACCCGTAAGCTGCAATCTCGCAGCGCGAAAGGCGCATTAACGGTCAGCCTGCTGCCCAGTTTTGCTATCCATTGGCTGGTGCCGCGTCTTTCGAGCTTTAACTCCGACTATCCGGGGATCGATGTTCGTATTCAGGCGGTAGATCGCGATGAAGATCGTCTGGCGGATGATGTGGATGTCGCGATTTTTTATGGTCGAGGAAACTGGCCGGGATTGCGGGTGGAGAAACTCTACGCCGAGTATCTCTTGCCGGTTTGCTCACCGGTATTGCTGACGGGGAATCACCCGTTAAAAACGCCGGATGATTTGGTGGCACATACGCTGCTGCATGATGCGTCACGTCGTGACTGGCTGTCCTATACGCGCCAGCTTGGCGTGCAGATTAACGTACAGCAAGGGCCGATTTTCAGCCACAGCGCGATGGTGTTGCAGGCGGCGATTCACGGACAGGGCGTGGCGCTGGCGAATAATGTGATGGCGCAGACGGAACTCGAAGCCGGGCGACTGGTGTGTCCGTTTAACGATGTATTGGTGAGCCGGAATGCTTTTTATCTGGTATGTCATGACAGTCAGGCAGAACTGGGTAAAATAGCCGCCTTTCGCCACTGGATTCTGGCACGGGCGGCCAGCGAGCAGGAAAAATTTCGCTTCCGCTATGACAGCGGTACGCGCTGAGGTCGCATCGTTGACTATCGAAAATTGATGGACCGAATAATTTACGCAGGTCACTACGATAATAGGTAACTACGATGAATAGTCGTTTCATGCTGATGTTTGCCGCTATCAGCGGGTTTATTTTTGTCGCGCTAGGCGCGTTTGGTTCCCATGTCCTCAGCAAGACGCTGGGCGTTACGGAACTAGGGTGGTTGAAAACCGGCCTTGAATATCAGGCATTTCACACGCTAGCGATTTTGGCGCTGGCGGTTGCGATGCAACAGCGAACCAATCTGTGGTTTTACTGGAGCAGCGTGTTTCTGGCGTTGGGAACGGTACTCTTCAGTGGAAGTTTGTACTGTCTGGCGCTTTCTCATCTGAAACTATGGGTTTATGTGACGCCGATTGGTGGAGCCTGTTTTCTGGTGGGATGGATATTAATGTTGATTGGCGCACTGCGTCTGAAGATAAAGGCTGAACGCCATGAATAAAGTCATTTTGTATTGCCGCCCTGGATTTGAGAAAGAGTGTGCGGCAGAGATAACCGAAAAAGCCACGCAGCATAATGCCTTCGGCTTTGCGCGGGTAAAAGAAAATAGCGGTTACGTCGTATTCGAATGCTATCAGCATGAAGACGCTGACCGTCTGGTGAAAACGCTGCCGTTCGATGAGCTGATTTTTGTTCGTCAGATGTTCGTCAGCGGTGAACTGTTGCGCGACCTGCCGCCGGAAGACCGTATTACGCCGATCGTGGGGATGTTGACCGGTGCGATTGAACGCGCCGGGGAGCTACGTGTTGAAGTCCCTGACACCAATGAAAGCAAAGAGCTGATGAAGTTCTGCCGCAAATTCACCGTGCCGTTGCGCGCCGCGTTACGCGAACATAACATTCTGCTGGGCTATGAAAAAGCCGATCGGCCAGTACTACATGTACTGTTTATTGCGCCAGGCTGCTGCTATGTCGGTTACTCTTATAGCAATAACCATTCACCGTTTTATATGGGCATTCCACGGCTGAAGTTCCCTTCTGATGCGCCAAGCCGTTCGACACTTAAGCTAGAAGAGGCGTTTCACGTCTTTATTCCTGCGGACGAGTGGGATGAGCGTCTGGGCAGCGGTATGTACGCAGTGGATTTAGGTGCCTGCCCTGGCGGCTGGACTTATCAGTTGGTCAAACGCAGCATGATGGTTTATGCGGTAGACAACGGCCCAATGGCACCGAGCCTGATGGAGACAGGGCAGGTAATGCACCATCAGGCGGATGGTTTCCGTTTCGAACCACCGCGCAATAATGTGTATTGGCTGGTGTGCGATATGGTGGAAAAACCCGCTAAAGTCACGAGCCTGATGAGTAATTGGTTAATTAACGGCTGGTGTCGTGAAGCGATATTCAACCTGAAGTTACCGATGAAGAAGCGTTACGAAGAAGTGTCGCAGAATCTGGCGCTGCTGCGTGAACGCCTGAGCGAAAATGGGATTAATGCGGAAGTGCGTGCTAAGCATTTATACCATGACCGTGAAGAAGTCACGGTGCATGTGCGTCGTTTCTGGAGTGCGGTGCCTGGCCGTCGCGACGAGCGATAGTATCGTGCTGATGCGTATCTGGGGTCACTCAGGTACGCATCCATATTTATCCGCTAGTGAGAATGCGGCGGGGCGCTATTCTGCACCGGCAGCCTCAGCTGTTGCAGATTACCATTAAGTGTTAAATCGGTACGCAGTGTGGCAACCTGGCGGCTGATTAGCGCCATTTCTTTATGCTGCTCCAGCTTCTTACGCCACTTTTCCGGTACGGCATCCAACTGCTGATACAGCGCTTCTAGACTCCCAGCCTGTTGTAAAAGCTGTGTGGCACTTTTAGGGCCGATACCCGCAACGCCCGGAATCTTGCTGCTGCTAATGCCTGCCAGCCCCCAGTAGTCTGTGAGCTGCTGCGGTGACACACCAAACTCCTGTTCGATAAACGGCAGATCCAGCCAGCGTTTCTGAAAGTAATCTCTGATCTGAATATGCGGCGCCAATAACTGGCAGTAGCCTTTATCGGTCGACACAATTGTTGCCTGATGACCTGCGGATGACAGCTTGACGGCCAGTGTAGCCGCGAGGTCGTCGGCTTCATTGCCGAGGCTATGCCAGCTTGCTACGCCAACGGTGGCAAATGCCGCTTTAATCTGCGGGAGTTCCTGTTTCAGATTATCCGGCATTGGCGTGCGTCCCGCCTTGTAGTCCGGCAAAAGTTGGTGACGCCAACTGGTATCGCGATCTTCATCATCAAAGACGGCCACCGCGTGGGTAGGCTGGCTATTTTGTATGAGCTGATGCAGCGCATGTTGGCACGCTGTGATACAGGGCGAACCTTGTACCGCATGAATGCGACGTATCAGATTGAGCGCGTCGACAATCAGCAAATGGACGGGCATCGCATCATTCCTGAAAGAAGGGGGGAAGCTAAGCTTCCCCACGTAGGTGTTGGTTGAGCGAACGGTTATGAGCAAATTTCGTAGCAGGGAATATAGGCGCTGCCGGGCAGCTTCATGCGCTGCTGTGCGACAAAGCCCTGTAGCAGGGTATCCATGCTTTTCATCATCTGGGGGTCGCCATGAATTTTGTACGGCCCACGCTGCTCTATCGCCTGAATACCGACTTCCTTCACATTACCGGCCACAATGCCGGAGAATGCCCGGCGTAGCGCGGCAGCAAGCTCTTCTGCGGGCTGGTTCGGATGCAGGTTGAGATCGGCCATGTTTTCGTGGCTCGGTTCAAAGGGCAGTTGCAAATCGGGTGCAATCCGCAGTGACCAGTTAAAGCTGTAAGCGTCACCTGTATGACGGCGACTCTCTTTCACCAGTGGCATGGCTTTCTTCATCTGACGGGCGACTTCTGCGGCGTCATTAATGATGATCGAATAGTAGCGACGTGCCTGACGGCCTAGCGTGCCAACAATGAATTCATCCAACACGCGGAAATAGTCGGCACTTTCTTCTGGCCCAGTCAGGATGATTGGCAACACCTGTTCGCTGTTCTCTGGGTTCATCATGATGCCCAGTAGATAGAGGAACTCTTCCGCTGTTCCAACGCCGCCAGGGAAAATAATGATGCCATGCCCGATACGAACAAACGCTTCCAGACGCTTTTCGATGTCCGGCATGATGATCAGCTCATTGACCAGCGGGTTCGGCGGTTCGGCGGCAATGATGGATGGTTCGGTCATGCCGATGAAGCGCCCTTCTTTGTAACGCTGCTGTGCGTGGCCGACGGCGGCACCTTTCATTGGTGCTTCCATCGCGCCCGGACCGCAGCCCGTGCAGATATTCAGTTCACGCAGGCCAAGCTGGCTACCCACTTTGCGGGCATACAGATATTCGATCTCATTAATCGAATGACCACCCCAGCAGACCACCATGTTCGGCTCTTCGCCGACGTGGAGCGCCTTGGCATTACGCAGGATAGAAAACACCAGATTGGTGATATGGGCAGAATTTTCCAGATTCAGGTTCTGATAGCGACCTGCGCTGGCGATTTGGCCGTTGACGAACAGAATGTCGCGCAATACGGCGAATAGGTTAGCTTGCAAGGCGCGAATGATGTTGCCATCAACAAAAGCGTCTTCCGGTGGGTTCACCAGTTCCAGTTTAACGCCGCGTTCACGGCGCAGCACGTTGATATCAAAGTCTTCATAACGAGACAGCAGCTCTTTGCTGTTATCTGTCTGGCTACCGGAATTCAGTACGGCGAGGGAACAGTTGCGAAACAAACGGTAGAGGTCGCTGCTGGCCGTGCTTTTCAGCATGTCGACTTCCAACTGCGATAACAAATCCATCGATCCCAATGGGCTGATATGTGTAATCAATTTTGCTCCTTGAAACGCAATATAATCGCGATGCCATGCTGGCTGCCGAGAGCACGATCCGTTGTTGCACGCTCGACGTTTCAGCACCATGGCACGAATGTCATTCATTTAAGCCGCTATGCGAATAAGTTAAATGCAGCACACCTAAATGAAACCTACTTGAGCACCGTTCAGACGTTATGGATCTTTTGTTGTCTGGTATACCACCTTAACGCGCTGCCATCATTTTTTCCAATGTTGACGCCAGTCTTAGGACTAACTTGCGCGACGCTACGCACTATTTCACAAAGACACGTCGATCGTCGGTTAGTTACTGGCGTGGTAGGCGGCCAGTTGGCGCATTAAACGGGGTGTTACTGCGCCACGGGTTGATATCCAGCCCACCGCGTCGGGTATAGCGTGCGTAAACGCTGAGTTTTTCCGGTTGGTAGTAGCGCATGATGTCGTTAAAAATTCGTTCCACACACTGTTCGTGAAATTCGTTATGATGGCGAAATGAAACAATGTAGCGCAGCAGCGCTTCACGATTAATGCGTTTGCCGCGATAGTGAATTTGTACTGAACCCCAGTCGGGTTGATGGGTGATCAAGCAGTTGGATTTCAGTAGGTGGCTGACCAGCGTTTCTTCAACCACAGGGGCATCCTGCTCGTTTGTTGCCAGGTAGTCTGCGCTGAAGTCGTAACTGTCGATCTGAATGTCTTGATCGTCGATGCACTCACCAATGAACCCGGCTAACGGTTGGCCTTCAAGCTCACTGAGTTTGAAAAGCGTAACGCTGACGTCACCCTGTGCACAATGTGCCAGATCGTTGGCTAGTGTTGTGCGTACGCTCTCCCAACTGTCGAATGTCGTCTGGTTAAAGCTGTTCAGGTACAGCTTAAAACTTTTTGACTCAATCAAATTCAGGCTTTCTGCATTAAGGTGCATTTCACCAACGGCCACCTGAGGCACGCCGCGGTTGTTCAGCCAGGAAAGCTCGTAGAGTGTCCAGATATCCCCACCATGAAAGGGCAGGCTATCAGGGTAAATGCCGAGTGGATCGCGGTTCAGGCTACGTGGCACGGGTTGCAGAAGTGCAGCATCATAGTGGTCGTGATAAGGCGTGGGTTTGCCCAGTGTTAGCCCGCTTAGGGCCTGGTGCTTGTCATAAACGGACATGCTGTTACCTTGATGTAATAAGCGTGATGGCGAATAGTGTAACCTGACTAAAAGAGTGATGAGAAAAATTATGGAGCATGAAGTTGTTTCGGCGCTAGCTGCGTTTACCCAGCGTTATGTTGCCTGTTGGCAGCAGGAGAAGGGGCATTTGCCTGCCAGTGAAGCACTTTACGGTATCCCTTCCCCGTGTATTGTCGAAAATCATGAAGATACGGTTTACTGGTCGCCGCAGCCTTTTGTTCCTTCAGCCGCATTGGATGGGGTGGAACGTGCGCTGGAAATCAGTCTGCATCCAGATGTTCACGCTTTCTACACCGCGCAGTATGCCGGGGATATGGCGGCGCAGTTTGATTCACTATCTTGCCAACTGCTGCAAGTGTGGAGTGAAGAGGATTTCACCCGTATGCAGGAGAACCTGATTGGGCATTTGTTAACGCAGAAGCGCCTTAAACTCACGCCGACGCTGTTTTTGGCAACGACGGATTCGGAGATGACAATGGTGTCGCTGTGTAATGTTTCAGGGGAGATCGTTCTGGAAGCGTTCGGCACGAAAAAGCGTCAAATCTTAGCCCCGACGCTGACTGCGTTCCTTTCAGGCCTTAACCCGTTAGCAGTCTAATGGTTAATCGAATTTCACTTTCGGCGTTGTAAGAGATCTCTTACATTTGCTGTAAGAAATGTCTTATCTTTAATGTTGAAAATACGTTTCATTTTTATTTTTTCATTATTAATTAGCGAATTATAATAAAAAACAGCAGTATTGCTTAGGGGGTGTTGAGAAAGATTGTCACTTACCCCTTGCCGAAAGCTGACAATTAATACATCTTATTACTTAAGTTAGTAACCGGTTACAGTGTGTGTAACAGTGACTATCGGTAACAAAATACTGTTACCGCAATCGGATTGTTTTAGGAAGAGACATTGTTTTAGGAAGAAACAGTAGTTTCAGGAAGAAGCGCAGTTTTCAGGAAGAAACACGATTTCAGGATGAAATCAGGGACACCTCCAGGAAGGAGACCGAGAGCCGATTAGGAATGTCGGTGGGGCAGGAGCCTAAAGGGATTGAATCACGGAAGATACAGGATGGAAACGTCAGGAAGAAAGTGGGACGCCAGCAAGGATTGTGGGTCAGGAAGACCAAAAAGGAAAAGTTTTCACGGATGAGCAGGGATGCAAATGTGTAGCGGGATAGCTATAAAACGAACGGGGGGTACTGAGCAATCAGTACCCCCAATTTTTTGCCTGTAAGACAAGTCTTTCCCTCCCTGAACGCATCGATATCGCGCTCATCCAGCAACGGTAGCGGTGATCGGATTTCATTGCTTTGGCGATTGTGAGCGATGGAGCCTGCCTAAGCAAACCGTGTTTAGCATCTGCAAGTTATTCAAAGAGCAAGGTCTGATTGACATCGTTGAAAGCGAACACGATAAGCGAGAAAAGATCCTGACGCTAACCGAGCTGGGGAAAAAACGCACTCAGCCGATTTTGACGCAATCGCAGATATTAAGTGAACGCGCTTTCGGGGCTCTAGGCCAGGAACACACGCAGCAGCTTTTCTCCAATTTAGAGGGATTTTGCAGGGTGTTTGAACAAGAGATGGATAATGCTCCTGGGGCTAGTGAGTAGTCGAATGGCCTTCTTTTACTGGCGATTGGGTCAGGTTGATATCAATGCTATGCTTGCCGCCATTATTGTTGGCTTCAAGGGCGAGAAAGCGCATGAGTAGAGAGAGTCAGGTTCGTCAGTCATTATTCGATATTGAACGCGCATTAAGGGAAAGTCCTTTCTGGCAGGTTGTTCCACCGGAAGATGAGGCGTTTAACAGCACTGAGCCCTTCAGCCTTGATACCATGCGACCAGAAGAATGGTTGCAGTGGGTTTTTTTACCGCGTATGCACGCTTTGTTGGACAGCGATTTAGCGCTGCCTGCCGAGCTGGCTCTGCTTCCCTATTTTGAAGACGCATTAGAAGGCACGCCGGAACAGACTGCGGCGGTTTTTTTGCGTCTCAAGCAGCTCGATGAGCTATTCAACCCTGATATACAGGATGGTGCAGTGCACGATGCTTGAGATTATTTATCAGGATGAGCATCTGGTTGCCGTCAATAAACCCAGCGGTTGGCTCGTCCACCGTAGTTGGTTGGATCGCAAAGAGAAGGTCGTGGTGATGCAGACCGTGCGCGATCAAATTGGTCAGCATGTGTATACCGTTCATCGCCTCGATAGGCCAACATCCGGCGTGTTGTTGCTCGCGCTGTCCAGCGAAGTGGCACGAGCGCTATCCCAGCAGTTTGAATCGCACCAGATGCAGAAAATGTACCATGCTGTGGTGCGCGGCTATGTGCTGGATGACGGCGTAATCGACTATGCGCTTACCGAAGAATTGGACAAGATTGCCGACAAGTTTGCCAATCCTGATAAAGCGCCGCAGCCTGCCGTCACACATTACCGTGCTTTGGCGCAGGTGGAGATGCCAGTTGCCATCGGGCGTTACCCCACAGCACGCTACAGTCTGATGGAGCTGAAGCCACAGACCGGACGCAAGCACCAACTCCGCCGCCATATGACACATATCCACCATCCCATCATCGGCGATACCGCGCACGGCGACCTGCGACACAATCGCGGCATGGAATCGCACTTCTCCTGCGGCAGGCTGATGCTGCATGCCAGCGAGTTGCAACTGAATCATCCCGTGAGCGGGCAGCCATTGACGTTGCAGGCACGCTGGGATGCGCCGTGGCAGGGGGTGATGAGGCAGTTTGGCTGGCAAGGGATTCTCCCTGAATTTGAAGGGGTTGAGTTTCCCACCGAGTCAGGTCAGGATAGCGAGCATTTTGTCGAGTAATATCTGTCGAATTACTATTACTGCCGTATTACTTTTATATACCCTAAATAATTCGAGTTTCAGGAAGGCGGCAAGGGAAGGAATCCCGATGAGCTTACTCAGGTAAGTGATTCGGGTGAGTGAACGCAGCCAACGCACATGCAACTTGAAGTATGACGGGTATATCAAACATATCGAATTAAAAAGGGAGTCAGAAGCATGGCGCAGATTGGTATTTTTGTTGGTACGGTCTACGGGAATGCATTGCTGGTGGCCGAAGAAGCCGAAAATATTCTCAAGGATCGTGGCCACGAGGTTAAGGTCTTTGAAGATGCGACGCTGGAATCCTGGCTGGACTACCGTGAACATGCCGTGTTAGTTGTGACGTCGACGACGGGGCAAGGCCAACTGCCTGATTCTATTGTTCCGCTTTACGCGGCTCTGCGGGACAACGGCGGCTATCAGCCCACGTTGCGCTATGGCGTCATTGCGTTGGGCGACAGCAGCTACCCGAATTTCTGTGCGGGCGGCCATCTTTTCGATGCGTTATTGCAGGAAATAGGTGCTAAGCGCCTGGGCGATGTTTTGGACATTGATGCCGTCGAACACCCTGAGCCAGAAGTTGTTTCATGCCCGTGGGTTGAAGCATGGGCTGATTTGGTTGATGCCTAGTGATATCGGGCTGAGATAAGAAACGGGAGCTCACAAGGCTCCCGTTTTCGTTGCAGCCCGTCATCGCTGTGTGTTCTCGCGGCGATGGCGTTTAGAGACGATCGTGTTTAGCGATTCTTAGTCAATTTCTCTAAATCTGCTTCGATTTCGGTAATTTTGTTGGACACTACGCTTTCCAGATGACGCAGATCGTCGAGGATTTTGCGTTTCAGATCGACTTCAACCTGTTCCTGCTGACAAATCTTGTCTAGTTCATCAATCACATAACGCAGGTTTGGGCTGATCTCGTTGATCTCTTTATAGCCCTGTCCGCTGTTGTCGGCCACGATGGTTTTGCGCTGACGTGGATATTTGAACTTCACGCTTTTAGCAAAAAACTCGCCCTTATCCTTACGGAAATAGATCTTCAGGATGTCGTTGTTCGCTTCCTGACGTAGGCTATAGCGATCGATATCATCGGGATTGGTAATGCCCAGGCTTTTTAGATTGTCATACATAGCGTCACCTTCTCGGTAAAAAAACGGCGGGTTGATTAACCCGCCGTTTCTAGTTTAGTCGATGGAGCGTAATAACTCGTTGATACCCACTTTACCGCGGGTTTTTGCATCCACTTTCTTCACAATGATGGCACAGTACATGCTGTGGCTGCCATCTTTGGACGGCAGGTTGCCGGAAACCACAACGGAACCTGCTGGCACTCGACCATAGTGAATTTCGCCCGTCTCACGATCGTAAATACGGGTGCTTTGGCTGATGAATACGCCCATGGAGATAACAGAACCTTCCTCAACGACAACGCCTTCTACCACTTCAGAACGCGCACCGATGAAGCAGTTGTCTTCAATGATGGTTGGGTTAGCCTGTAACGGCTCCAGAACACCACCGATGCCGACGCCGCCGGACAGGTGAACGTTTTTACCGATCTGAGCACAAGAACCGACGGTTACCCACGTATCAACCATGGTGCCTTCATCGACGTAAGCACCGATGTTGACGTAAGACGGCATTAGCACGGTGTTACGTGCGATATAGGCACCGCGACGCACGCTGGCTGGCGGAGCAACGCGCACGCCTTCACGTTGGAAACGCGCTTCATCATAGTCAGCGAATTTCATTGGCACTTTGTCGAAAAAGCGCGTTTCTCCGCCTTCGATAAGGTGGTTATCGTTAATACGGAAAGAGAGCAGCACGGCTTTCTTCAGCCACTGATGGGTAACCCACTGGCCGTCGATTTTTTCTGCAACGCGCAGGGCGCCGCTATCTAACAGGCTGATGGCCTGATTAACGGCTTCACGCGTGACGGTGTCTGCGTTTGCCGGAGTGATTTCTGCGCGGCGCTCGAAAGCCGTTTCAATGATGTTCTGTAATTGTTGGTGCATCCTGATTTCTCTTTCCTGATTGTAAAAATTAACTCAATGGTACTTTATCGTTTGGGTTAAGGGCTTCTGTCAACCGTTCTTGCAATTTAAGGCGCAAATCCGGCTTCAATGCGCGCCTGTCGCTGTCGGCCAGGATGAAAAGATCCTCTACCCGTTCACCGATTGTCGAAATACGTGCACCATGCAGCGACAGATTAAGATCGGCAAAAATTTCACCGATACGTGCCAGCAGCCCCGGTTGATCGAGTGCGCTGAGCTCCATATAGCTGCGCCTGTCCGTATGCGTTGGCAGGAAGTTGACTTCGGTTGGCACGCTGAAGTGGCGCAGTTTAGGCGACGGCCTACGCACCCGTGGATGTTGGTAGTGTCGGTGGGTTAGCGACTGCTCCAGCGCCTGGCGTATCATTTCATGCCGATCCTGTGCCAGCGGGCTGCCATCTGGCTCCAGCACGATGAATGTGTCCATCGCCATGCCGTCACGGCTGGTAAAAATCTGCGCGTCGTGCACGCTGAGGTTGCGTCTGTCTAACTCGCCAGCGACGGCCGCGAACAGATAAGGTCTGTCTGGGCTCCAGATAAAAATCTCGGTGCCGCCGCGGCTGGCCTGATGGCTGATCAGCACCAGCGGTTTGTTGGTATCATGTTCCAGTAGATGGCGTGCATGCCAGGCAAGCTGATTGGGCGAATGGCGCAGAAAATAATCGGCCCGACAACGGCTCCAGATATGGTGCAACGCCTCTTCGTCAATGTTATCCATACGTAGCAGCGCCAGCGCCTGTAATCGGTGATGCCGGACGCGTTCGCGTAAATCCGGCGTATTTTGCATGCCGCGGCGTAGCTGCTTCTCGGTCGCGAAATAGAGCTCACGCAACAGGCTCTGCTTCCAACTGTTCCACAGCGTTTCATTGGTGGCGCAGATATCCGCAACCGTCAGACTCACCAGATAGCGCAAGCGGGTTTCGCTCTGTACTTCTGTAGCAAATTGCTGAATAACCGTGGGATCTTGAATGTCACGGCGTTGTGCAGTGACGGACATCAGCAGGTGGCAACGTACCAGCCAGGAAACCAACTGGGCTTCACGTGAGTTTAGTCCGTGCAGCGCGGCAAATTCCAACACGTCCTGCGCGCCGAGTTCAGAATGATCGCCCCCACGGCCTTTGGCGATATCATGGAACAGCGCGGCCAGCAGCAATAATTCGGGCTGGGGCAGGCGAGGGTAGAGTTCGACGCACAGCGGATGCTGTGGTCGCGTATCCTCGTCGGCGAAGCTTTCCAGCTTGAGCAGAACGCGGATTGTGTGCTCATCCACCGTATAGGCGTGAAACAGATCGAACTGCATCTGACCGACGATATTTCCCCATAGCGGCATATAGGCCCACAGCACGCTGTGACGATGCATTGGTAGCAGCGCACGACTTACCGCATGCGGATGGCGCAGAATATTCATGAACAGCTGGCGCGCTTCTGGGATGGTGCAAAGCGGGCTGGCGAGATGGCGACGAGCATGGCGCAACTGGCGCAACGTGGTGGAGTAAATGCCGCTGATATCGCGGTTGCGCACCATCAGGTAGAACATGCGCATGATGGCTTCCGGCTTTTTGATAAACAGGTTTTCATCGCGCAGATCTAGCAGATTGCCACGTAGTTGAAATTCATCGTCAATCGGACGAGGTTTTTCACTCGCATCCAACGCCAGTATTGCTTCGTCAAAGAGCTGCAACAGCATTTGGTTCAACTCGCTGACGCGGCGCGTCATGCGGTAGAAATCCTTCATCATGCGCTCTACTGGCGTGTTGCCTTCGCCCTGATATTGCAGCAGCTGTGCGACGTTCAACTGCCTGTCGAACAGCAGCCGGTTGTCGTAACGTGGCAAAATCAGGTGCAGGGCGAAGCGGATGCGCCACAAAAAGCTTTGGCACTCGTTCAGCTCTTTACGTTCCGCTTCGGTTAGAAAGCCGAAGCCCACCATTTCATTGAGCGAGGTCGCGCCGAAGTGGCGTCTCGCGACCCACAGCAGCGTGTGAATGTCGCGTAGCCCGCCCGGACTGCTCTTGATATCGGGCTCCAGATTGTAGCTAGTGCTGTGATAGCGTTGATGGCGCTCCTGCTGTTCGGCAATTTTTGCTGGGAAAAACGTGGAAGATGGCCAAAATTCATCACTGAATACATGTTTTTGCAGCGTGAGGAACAGAGCAACGTCGCCGCATATCATGCGGGATTCGATCAGGTTGGTCGCGACAGAAATGTCTGCTCGTCCTTCCTGTAAGCACTCTTCTAACGTTCTGACGCTATGGCCAACTTCCAGTTTTAAATCCCACAGCAGAGTAATGAATTGGCCGACGCGCTGGGAGTGTTCCTCACTAAGTTCTGTCTGGCTCAATACCAGCACGTCGATATCGGAAAGCGGGTGCAGTTCACCGCGGCCATATCCACCGACGGCGACGAGTGCAGTTTGAGCAATATTTTCAAAACCGTGGAAGTACCACAGCCGCTGCAACAGGCGATCGATGAATAACGTTCTGGCATCAATCAGCTTTTCCGCGCTGACGCCGGAGCGGAATTCTGAACCGAGCCAGAGTTGGAATAGCTCCAACTGCTGTTTCAACGCCTGACAATTTAACATGTCATCGGCGTAGGTCAGCGGTGACGCGGGCAACTGCGCGGGTGCAATGGGATCTATAGGGCTGTTTGATGAGGACGCGTCAGGTGGCGTACTGTCTGGCGAAAAGCGGTTATCTGTCATAGCGCAGCCCATAAAAAAACGCAGAGCGCGTTTTTCAACGTCGCTTGCGACGGCCCGTAGGGGGGCGTGCTTTCTGCACGCCATAAAAAAGCCGGCGTCTGCCGGCTTCGTGTTTACTGTTCATGCGTGATGATGTTGGGGATGGTGTCATCCTTTCGCAACGTCATTATTTCGCAGCCGTTATCGGTTACCACAATAGTATGCTCGTACTGTGCCGACAAGCTACGATCTTTGGTTTTTACCGTCCAGCCGTCTTTCATCGTGCGGATGCGGTAATCACCTGCATTAAGCATAGGTTCGATCGTAAAGGCCATACCTGCCTGCAACACCACGCCGCCGTCATCGGCATCGTAGTGCAGAACCTGAGGCTCTTCGTGGAAGCCCTTGCCAATGCCGTGGCCGCAATACTCACGCACGACGGAGAAGTTGTTCCCTTCGGCAAACTGCTGGATCGCTTTGCCCAAGGTGCGCAGGCGAATACCCGGCTTAACCATCTTCAGCGCCAGATAGAGACTTTCCTGTGTGATACGGCAGAGGCGTTCCCCCAGAATGGTAGGCTTACCTGCGATAAACATTTTTGACGTATCACCGTGGAAGCCGTCTTTGATCACGGTGACGTCGATGTTGACGATATCGCCGTCTTTCAGGATGCGCTCTTCGCTAGGGATACCGTGGCATACCACTTCATTGATGGAAATGCAGACGGATTTCGGGAAACCGTGGTAGCCCAGGCAAGCAGAAATCGCCTGCTGCTTGTTGGTAATGTGATCGTGACAGATTCTGTCCAATTCGGCGGTGCTCACGCCCGGTACGACGTGAGGCTCGATGATTTCCAGGACTTCGGCAGCCAGACGACCAGCTACGCGCATTTTTTCGATGTCTTCAGGGGTTTTGATTGAAATTGCCATTGATAATTGTCCGCAGGTGCCTGTTAAGCACGAAAATTAAGAGCGATAACTAATAACTTATGTTACCAGCCATGCCGCTGGCTTGCCAAATTATCATTCTGATTTGTAGACCATTGAATAACAAATGTTGGTGTCACGGGGGGATTTATGGTATAAAGCGCGCCGATGATCCGGCTGGATAGCGGTTATACGGTATTCAACCACATCGACTAAACTCACTTTGTGTAAATAACACACACATGTCGGCACGTTCGCCGGGGTGCTCCTGAGGTGTTTCACCGGATGGGGTCGGCGCAATGGGACATGTGGAGGCATAACCCCATACTTAATTAATAGAGGTAATCATGGCAACTGTTTCCATGCGCGATATGCTCAAGGCTGGCGTACACTTTGGTCACCAGACCCGTTACTGGAACCCGAAAATGAAGCCATTCATCTTCGGTGCGCGTAACAAAGTTCACATCATCAACCTTGAAAAAACGGTACCAATGTTCAACGACGCTTTGGCTGAGTTGAGCAAAATTGCTTCTCGCAAAGGCAAAATTCTGTTCGTTGGTACTAAGCGCGCAGCAAGCGAAGCGGTAAAAGATGCGGCCAACAACTGCGATCAGTTCTTCGTGAACCATCGTTGGTTGGGCGGTATGCTGACTAACTGGAAAACCGTTCGTCAGTCCATCAAACGTTTGAAAGATCTGGAAACCCAATCTCAAGACGGCACGTTCGACAAGCTGACCAAAAAAGAGGCGCTGATGCGCACTCGTGAACTGGACAAGCTGGAAAACAGCCTGGGCGGTATCAAAGATATGGGCGGTCTGCCAGACGCGCTGTTCGTTATCGACGCCGATCACGAGCACATCGCAATCAAAGAAGCTAACAACCTGGGCATTCCAGTATTCGCAGTGGTTGATACCAACTCCGATCCAGATGGCGTTGACTACATCATCCCTGGTAACGATGACGCAATCCGTGCAGTTAGCCTGTACCTGAGCGCTGTTGCTACTGCTGTCCGCGAAGGCCGTTCTCAAGATCTGGCTGTGCAGGCAGAAGAAGGCTTAGTCGAAGCTGAATAATAAGTCTGGCTCGTCGAGCCCTTATTAACCAGGTAGTACTAGTTTGGTTAGGGGCCTTTTTATGGCCCCTTTTTCACTTTTAAAGCTGTTTGGTCGTGACGACCGGGCAGGACAAATCTTCCGAGGATTTTAGAATGGCTGAAATTACCGCATCCCTGGTAAAAGAGCTGCGTGAGCGTACCGCTGCAGGCATGATGGAGTGTAAGAAAGCGCTGGTTGAAGCTAACGGCGACATCGAGCTGGCAATCGAAAACATGCGTAAATCTGGCGCGATCAAAGCAGCGAAGAAAGCAGGCAACGTGGCTGCTGATGGCGTGATTAAAACTAAGATCGACGGTAACTACGCTGTGATTCTGGAAGTTAACTGCCAGACCGACTTCGTTGCTAAAGATGGTGGTTTCCAGGCGTTTGCTGACAAAGTGCTGGATGCTGCGGTTGCAGGCAAAATCACTGATGTTGACGTGCTGAAAGCACAGTTCGAAGAAGAACGTGTTGCACTGGTTGCCAAAATCGGTGAGAACATCAACATTCGCCGCGTTTCTGCTCTGGAAGGCGAAGTTCTGGGTAACTACCAGCACGGTGCGCGCATCGGTGTTCTGGTTGCTGCTAAAGGCGCTGACGAAGAGCTGGTTAAACACCTGGCTATGCACGTTGCCGCAAGCAAGCCTGAATTCGTTAAGCCAGAAGACGTATCTGCTGAAGTGGTAGAGAAAGAGTACCAGGTTCAGTTGGAAATCGCGATGCAGTCCGGCAAACCGAAAGAAATCGCAGAGAAAATGGTTGAAGGCCGTATGAAGAAATTTACCGGCGAAGTTTCTCTGACTGGCCAGCCTTTCGTTATGGACCCAGCCAAGTCTGTTGGTCAACTGCTGAAAGAGCATAACGCTGACGTGACTAACTTCATCCGTTTCGAAGTGGGTGAAGGTATTGAGAAAGTTGAGACTGATTTTGCTGCTGAAGTTGCAGCAATGAGTAAGCAGTCTTAATAGTAAAAAAAGAGCCGCCAGTTGGCGGTTCCTTTTTATCCAGCCCCAAGAGTTTTAGTCCGCTTGGTTTCCTGCATTCAGATAGGAGCCAAGTGGGACAGTGTTGATTTTATAACCCCCCAATACGACGACAGCCTGTAGGATAAGAACACCATGGCAACCAACGCAAAACCCGTCTATCAACGAATCCTGCTGAAGCTCAGTGGCGAAGCTTTACAGGGAACTGAAGGTTTTGGTATCGATGCGAGCATTCTGGATCGCATGGCTCAGGAAGTGAAAGAACTGGTTGAGTTAGGCATTCAGGTCGGTGTGGTTATCGGTGGTGGTAACCTGTTTCGTGGCGCGGGTCTGGCTAAAGCGGGTATGAACCGCGTTGTGGGCGACCACATGGGAATGCTGGCGACCGTCATGAATGGTCTGGCAATGCGTGATGCGTTGCACCGTGCCTATGTGAACGCTCGCCTGATGTCTGCGATTCCCCTGAATGGCGTCTGTGACAACTACAGCTGGGCGGAAGCGATCAGCCTACTGCGTAATAATCGCGTGGTGATTTTCTCCGCCGGAACTGGTAACCCTTTCTTTACCACGGATTCCGCGGCTTGCCTGCGCGGTATTGAAATTGAAGCGGATGTCGTATTGAAGGCGACAAAAGTCGATGGCGTCTATTCTGCCGATCCGGTACAAGATCCCTCCGCGACAATGTACGAAACGCTAACCTATCAAGATGTGCTAGAACGTGAACTGAAAGTGATGGATCTTGCTGCGTTCACGCTGGCTCGCGATCATAATTTGCCGATCCGCGTTTTCAACATGAACAAGCCTGGCGCACTGCGTCGTGTTGTCATGGGTGAAAAAGAAGGGACGTTAATCAGTCAGTAACTCAAATTATGGGGTAATATATTGTCAGTATTGCTCCATACGCCAGCCGAGCGCTGGTATTAATTATTCACCGGGTCATGTAATGACATGGTCCGCCAGGCAACCAGTTTTCAAGGGTTCACAACGTGACTAATGAAATCAGAAAAGATGCTGAAACGCGCATGGACAAATGTGTTGAAGCGTTCAAAAATCAGATCAGCAAAATCCGTACTGGCCGTGCATCGCCGAGTATTCTTGATGGCATCCAGGTTGAATACTATGGCAGCGCAACGCCACTGCGTCAGCTTGCTAACGTTGTCGTAGAAGATTCTCGCACGCTGGCGATTACCGTATTTGATCGTTCACTGGGTCCAGCGGTCGAGAAAGCGATCATGGCCTCCGATCTCGGTCTGAATCCGTCTTCTGCTGGTACTGTAATCCGCGTTCCGTTGCCACCGTTGACGGAAGAACGTCGTAAAGATCTGATCAAAGTCGTTCGTGGTGAAGCAGAACAGGGGCGTATCTCCGTACGTAACGTGCGCCGTGATGCTAACGACAAACTGAAAGCGCTGCTGAAAGATAAAGCGATCAGTGAAGATGAAGAACGTCGCGCTCAGGACGATGTGCAGAAACTGACTGATAACTTCATTAAGAAAGTAGACGTCGCGCTGGCAGAAAAAGAAGCAGAGCTGATGGAATTCTAATCAGTCTGCTAGATAGTGCGTCGCAGGAAACCTATGGGCTGGTCCCTTTTTTCGGCGGCGCTTTATTTTTATACTCGTCGTTCTTCACGTTGCATGTGCGTTGGCCGCGTTCAGCCACCCGAATCACTTACTTGAGTAAGCTCATCGGGATGCCTTCTCTAGCCGCGTTATTCGGCCTTATGGCCTCACCCCTACGGGGGCAGCGCAAGCGCTGTTCAAAAACGCTTTGCCGTTTTTGTCCTGAAACATGAATTATTTAGAGTATTACAATGGTTATACAAGGAATGGGTGAAGGCTAGCCCCTCTGGGCAGTAAACAATTTTTTGCTATGTATATGCCTGCAACGATCGTGACTGTGATCAATCGCAGAGATATATCATGGTAATCGTCTCAGACTCGTGTACCTTCCTGTCATCAAATCCGGTTATTCAGAGCATTTTTAATGAAGCAACTGACAATTCTTGGTTCCACTGGCTCTATTGGCGTCAGTTCTCTGGCGGTGATTAAAGCCAATCCCGATAAATTTGCTGTACGCGCGCTATCCGCTGGGTACAACGTCAAGCTGATGGTGGAACAATGCCTCTCTTTCCAACCCGCCTATGCCTCAATGGCAGATGAAGCTTCTGCGATTGCTCTGCGCCAGCAGTTGGCGGAATACGGTTGCAAAACAGAGGTTTTGGCTGGGGAACAAGCGGCGTGTGATCTTGCTGCATTGGAGGGTGTCGATCAGGTCATGGCCGCGATTGTGGGTGCCGCTGGGCTATTACCGACATTGGCTGCAATCCATGCTGGAAAGCAGGTGTTGTTGGCAAATAAAGAATCACTTGTTACCTGCGGACGCCTCTTTATGGATGCCGTAGCACAAAGTGGTGCGCAGCTTTTACCGATTGATAGCGAACATAATGCGATTTTTCAGAGTTTGCCTGAGCAAATTCAACGCCAATTAGGTTACGCTTCATTGTCGCAGCATGGGGTCGAACGTATTATTTTGACCGGTTCTGGTGGGCCTTTTCGTGAAACATCAGTGTCGGCGCTGGCGGACATGACGCCGGATCAGGCGTGTGCGCATCCAAACTGGTCAATGGGGCGCAAAATTTCGGTTGATTCTGCCACGATGATGAACAAAGGGCTGGAGTATATCGAAGCGCGCTGGCTGTTTAATGCCTCTGCCGAACAGATGGAAGTGATTATTCATCCGCAGTCGGTCATTCATTCTATGGTGCGTTACCGTGATGGCAGCGTTCTGGCGCAGTTGGGCTCGCCCGATATGCGTACGCCGATTGCCCATGCAATGGCTTATCCTGAACGTGTGACGTCGGGCGTAAAATCGTTAGATTTTTGCCAAATTGGTGCGCTGACATTTTTAGCACCGGACTATGCGCGCTATCCTTGTTTACAGCTGGCGATTGATGCCTGTAATCATGGTCAGTCGGCCACCACGGCATTGAACGCAGCAAATGAAATTGCGGTGGCGGCATTTTTGCAGTCGCAGATACGCTTTACGGATATCGCGGCGGTAAATCGCCATGTTATTGAACAGCTTACATTGCCAGAGCCCGGCAGCGTTGATGATGTTCTGTTCATCGACAACTGGGCCCGACAGGTCGCAACACAGACTCTGACACATTACGCGCGATAGCCCGGATAGACCCGTGGCACGATTTGTTCATGTGCGGTTGAGGTGGTATAGTCTGCGCCACTCAATGGTTGATTATGCGAAATGCGTTTAATCGACTGTGATGCTAAGCCGTGATCGTTCACGGCTTTTTTTGCGCTAACGGGGTCTGATGTTACGGAAGGACTGTTGTATTTCTTGCTTGAGGAAATAAGTACGCGTTATGCCGTCCGATAATCAAAAAAATACTCACGATCTGCCACCCGCCGTGCCGCGGCATGTTGCTATCATCATGGATGGCAATGGTCGCTGGGCGAAAAGCCGGGGGAAAATGCGGATTTTTGGTCACAAGGCTGGTGTAAAGGCTGTGCGGCGTTCCGTTAGTTTCGCCGTGAGCCAAGGGCTTGACGCACTGACACTTTATGCATTTAGCAGTGAAAACTGGAACCGCCCAGCGCAGGAAGTCTCCGCACTCATGGAACTGTTTGTTCGGGCGCTGGACAGTGAAGTGAAAAGCCTGCACAAGCACAATGTCCGCCTGCGGGTGATTGGCGATATCGGCCGCTTCAGCCCGCGTTTACAAGAGCGAATCCGTCGTTCAGAGACGCTGACAGAAAAGAATCAGGGGCTCACACTCAATATTGCCGCGAATTATGGCGGCCGTTGGGATATTATTCAGGGAGTACGGCAACTTGCAGAGCAGGTGCAGGAAGGTATTCTTCGCCCTGATAGCATTAATGAAGCGTCATTATGTCAGTACATCTGTCTGAATGATCTGGCTCCGGTTGATTTGGTGATCAGAACCGGTGGAGAACACCGCATCAGTAATTTTCTTCTGTGGCAAATTGCTTATGCTGAACTTTACTTTACTGATGTCCTCTGGCCTGATTTCGATGAACAAGTCTTTGAAGGTGCGCTGAATGCTTTTGCACAACGCGAGCGCCGCTTCGGGGGAACAACACCTATCGATGCTGATGCATCCTAGGGGGAACTTTTGCTGAAGTATCGCCTGATTACTGCTTTTATTTTGATCCCGATTGTTATTGCTGCACTGTTCTTGCTGCCGCCTCTGGGGTTCACGCTTGTTACGCTGGCTGTTTGTATGCTGGCTGCATGGGAATGGGGGCAACTGGCGGGTTTTGCCTCTTATGGTCAACGCCTGTGGCTCGCGATCTTGTGTGGTTTCTTGCTGGCGCTGATGCTGTTATCGCTTCCGGCCTACCATTATTCTGTCCATATTCCGCAAATCAGTATTGCACTCTGGTCATCACTGGCGTGGTGGGGTGTTGCGCTGTTTTTGGTTCTGTTTTATCCGGCTTCTGCCTCATTTTGGCGCCATTCACGCGCATTGCGGCTGGTGTTCGGCATCATGACGATCGTGCCGTTTTTTTGGGGTATGGTCGCGCTTCGCCATTACAATTACGCGATTAATCCCTTCGCGGGTGCCTGGTGGCTGCTGTACGTGATGCTGTTGGTATGGGGAGCAGATAGCGGTGCCTACATGTTCGGCAAACTGTTTGGCAAGCGTAAGCTCGCGCCAAAAGTCTCGCCGGGCAAAACCTGGGAAGGCTTTCTCGGCGGTCTGGCAACCTCAGCGCTCATCTCTTTGCTGTTCAGCCTCTATGCGCCGTTAACGGTAGCGCCAGCAACGTTGTTGATTTGTTCTATCGCCGCTGCGCTGGCCTCGGTGCTGGGTGATTTGACGGAAAGTATGTTCAAACGCGAGGCGGGCATCAAAGACAGTAGCCATTTGATTCCGGGGCATGGTGGCGTGCTCGATCGTATCGACAGCCTGACAGCTGCGGTTCCTGTGTTCTCTTGCCTGATGCTGCTGCTGTTTAAAGTGGCTTAGAATAAAGCGGTAGAGCTATTTATGTTGAGTTTTTTCTGGAATCTTGCCGCGTTTATCATCGCACTGGGTGTGCTTGTCACCGTTCATGAATTTGGACATTTCTGGGTGGCGCGACGCTGTGGTGTGAAGGTGGAGCGCTTCTCCGTCGGTTTCGGTCGCGCACTATGGCGTCGCCGCGATCGTACCGGTACGGAATTTGTGATTGCGCTGATCCCGCTTGGCGGCTATGTGAAGATGCTGGATGAGCGTGTTGACACGGTAGCGCCAGAATTCCGCCATCAATCCTTTAACAGCAAAACGGTCTGGCAGCGTGCAGCTATCGTCAGTGCGGGTCCGATTGCCAATTTCCTGTTTGCCATTGTGGCGTACTGGCTGGTGTTCATTCTCGGCGTGCCGGGCGTGCGTCCAGTCGTAGGTGAAATACTGCCCAACTCCATCGCAGCGCAAGCGGAAATGTCGGCAGGAATGGAACTAAAATCCGTTGATGGTATCGAAACGCCTGATTGGGATACCGCGCGTCTGGCGATGATTGGTAAAATCGGTAACAGCGATGTCGTGATCGAAACCGCACCTTTAGGTTCTGACCGTATCGTCCAGAAAACCCTGGATTTACGCGAATGGCAGTTTGAGCCAGATAAGCAAGATCCAGCGGCCTCGCTCGGGATTATCCCACGCGGTCCGCAAATCGAACCGGTACTGAATCAGGTGCAGGCTGGGTCGGCGGCGGAAAAAGCAGGTTTGCAAGTCAGAGATAGGATCGTTAAAGTCGACGGGCAAGCTTTAGCGCATTGGCGTGATTTTGTCATCGCCGTGCGTGATAACCCCGGACAATCTATCGCGCTGGAGGTGGAACGAAATGGCGCAATAGTGCCGTTAACGTTAACGCCAGACAGCAAGTCTGTGGGAAATGGCAAAGTTGAAGGGTTGGCCGGTGTTATGCCCAGCGTGACGCCGCTGCCCGAAGAATACAGGACTGTGCGCCAGTATGGGCCGTTCAGCGCTGTCTATCAGGCAACAGATAAAACCTGGCAACTGATGAAGTTGACCGTCAGTATGTTAGGCAAACTGGTTATGGGTGATGTTAAGCTGAACAACCTGAGTGGTCCCATTTCGATTGCTCAGGGTGCAGGAATGTCAGCAGATTATGGATTGATTTATTACCTGATGTTTTTGGCCTTAATCAGCGTCAATTTAGGGATCATCAATCTGTTTCCTCTGCCGGTATTGGATGGTGGACACCTGCTCTTTCTTGCGGTTGAAAAGCTGAAGGGTAGGCCGGTTTCTGAGCGTGTGCAGGACATTAGCTATCGTATTGGCACAGTATTGCTGATGTTGTTAATGGGACTCGCACTTTTCAATGATTTCTCTCGTCTCTAGGCGCGGGATTAGGTTAGGAAAAACGCATAACAACGATGGCGATCAAAAAGTTGCTCATAGCGTCGCTGCTGTTTAGCAGCGCAACCGTATACGGTGCAGACGGGTTCGTAGTGAAGGACATTCATTTCGAGGGCCTGCAAAGGGTTGCCGTCGGGGCGGCACTACTCAGTATGCCTGTCCGCGTTGGCGATACCATCGGTGACGATGATATCGGTAACACCATCCGTGCCTTGTTTGCGACCGGAAATTTTGAAGATGTTCGCGTCCTGCGCGATGGCGAAACGCTGATTGTGCAGGTGAAAGAACGTCCGACAATCGCCAGCGTCACGTTTTCCGGCAATAAGTCAGTCAAAGACGACATGCTGAAAGAAAACCTGGAAGCGTCGGGCGTTCGCGTTGGTGAAGCGTTAGACCGCACCGCGCTCACCAGCATCGAGAAGGGACTGGAAGATTTCTACTACAGCGTGGGTAAGTACAGTGCGTCGGTGAAAGCCGTTGTTACGCCACTGCCGCGTAACCGCGTAGACCTGAAGCTGGTCTTCACTGAAGGCGTGTCAGCCCAAATTCAACAGATTAATATTGTCGGTAACAAAGCGTTCAGTTCCGACGAATTGATCTCTCGTTTCCAACTGCGTGATGAAGTGCCGTGGTGGAACGTGGTGGGCGATCGTAAATACCAGAAACAAAAACTGTCTGGCGATCTCGAAACCCTGCGCAGTTTCTATCTGGATCGCGGCTATGCACGTTTCAACATTGACTCCACTCAGGTAAGTTTGACGCCAGATAAAAAAGGTATCTATATCACCGTCAATATGACAGAAGGCGAGCAGTACAAGCTGTCTGGTGTCTCGGTGAAAGGTAATCTGGCTGGTCACTCTGCGGAAATCGAAGGGCTGACGAAAATCGAACCGGGTGAACTCTACAACGGGACAAAAGTGACCCGCATGGAAGAGGACATCAAGAAGCTGCTGGGTCGTTATGGCTATGCCTATCCGCGTGTAGTAACACAGCCGGAAATTAATGACTCAGACAAGACGGTGAGATTAAACATCAACGTTGATGCAGGTAACCGCTTCTATGTGCGTCATGTGCGCTTTGACGGCAACGACACGTCTAAAGATTCTGTTCTGCGCCGGGAAATGCGCCAGATGGAAGGTGCCTGGTTAGGTAACGATCTGGTTGAGCAGGGTAAAGAACGTCTAAACCGACTGGGATACTTTGAAAGCGTTGATGTAGAAACGCAGCGTGTTCCCGGTGTGGCCGATCAGGTTGATGTGACGTATAAAGTCAAAGAGCGTAATACGGGTACATTTAACTTTGGTGTCGGCTTCGGTACGGAAAGCGGCGTGAGCTTCCAGGCTGGGGTTCAGCAGGACAACTGGCTGGGAACGGGTAACTCCGTTGGCATCAGCGGGACTAAAAACGACTACCAGACGTATGTCGAACTGTCACTGACCGACCCGTACTTTACCGTTGATGGCGTTAGCCTCGGTGGCCGTGTCTTCTATAACAAGTTTGAGGCGTCTGACGCCGATCTGTCTGACTACACCAACGTGAGCTATGGCGTTGGCAGCACCTTGGGCTTCCCGATTAACGAGAATAACTCACTGCGTGTCGGTCTGGATTATGTGCATAACGACCTGTCGGATATGAGACCGCAGGTAGCGATGTGGCGTTATCTGGATTCCGTGGGGGTCAATCCAGAGGTTGTTGCTGGTACTAACAATAAATCGAGTGCAGATTTCAAAGCGAACGATTTCTTCCTGAATACTGGATGGTCGTATAACAATCTGGACCGTGGTTACTTCCCAACCAAAGGAACGCGTGCGTCTGCGAATGCCAAGATCGCCGTGCCGGGTTCGGACAATGAATACTACAAACTGACGTTTGATTCGGCGAGTTACTATCCGTTAACCGACAGCGGTAAATGGGTGGTAATGGGCCGTACGCGTGCAGGTTTTGCCGATGGCATCGGGAGTAAAGAAGTGCCGTTCTACGACAACTTCTATGCCGGTGGGTCGAGCACGGTGCGTGGCTTCCAGTCGAATACGATTGGTCCTAAAGCGGCATATTACAACTGTGCTGTGGGGGCAACGTCGTATTCCGGTTGTCCGATTGATAAAACCAATCTGGATGATGCCGTGGGCGGTAACGCGATGGCGGTGCTGAGTGCGGAGCTGATCGTGCCGACGCCGTTTATCAGTGATAAATACGCGAGCTCCGTGCGTACTTCCTTCTTTGTGGACGGCGGTACGGTATGGGATACCAACTGGAAAAATACGCAAGCAACGATTGATGCAGGCGTGCCGGATTATAGCAAGGCGAGCAACTTCCGTGTTTCCAGCGGTATCGCGTTGCAATGGATGTCTCCGCTTGGGCCATTGGTCTTCTCCTATGCCCAGCCGGTTAAAAAGTACGATGGAGACAAGTCGGAACAATTCCAGTTTAACATTGGCAAAACCTGGTAGTGTGACGTCCATAGGTCGTATGCAGGGAATGTTGCATCGCTGTTCACTGGTGTGAATGCTAGAAATACCGTTCACGCCATAGCGCGATGCCCATCATTAAAGTGTTAAGACACAAATTAGGTTAGGTTGAGGAGTTTATAGTGAAAAAGTGGTTATGTGCCGCAGGCCTCGGTTTAGCATTGGCTGCTTCAGCCAGCGTTCAGGCTGCTGACAAGATTGCCGTTGTTAACGTTTCCAGCATCTTCCAACAATTGCCGCAGCGTGAAACCGTTGGCAAGCAGTTGGAAAACGAGTTCAAAGGCCGTGCTTCTGAACTGCAATCGATGGAAAACGACTTACAGACCAAGATGCAGAAGTTGCAGCGTGATGGCTCTACCATGAAAGCGAGCGATCGCAGCAAAATGGAAAAAGACGTCATGGCACAGCGCGAGCAGTTCTCAACGAAAGCACAGGCTTTTGAGCAGGACAACCGTCGTCGTCAGACTGAAGAACGCAACAAAATCCTGAGCCGTATTCAGGATGCTGTGAAAGCCGTTGCAACCAAAGAAGGTTATGATGTCGTGATTGACGCTAACGCCGTTGCGTATGTCGCCAATGCTAAAGACATTACTGCTGATGTGCTGAAACAGGTTAAATAATACATGTATTCAATTCGACTGGACGCGTTAGCTCAACAGTTGGATGCACAATTGCACGGTGATGGCGATATCGTCATCACCGGTGTTGCTTCTATGCATTCTGCAAAAACTGGGCAAATTACGTTTCTTTCCGACAGTCGTTACCGTGAGCAACTGGCCGGGACGCAAGCATCTGCGGTCGTGCTGACGGAAGCGGATTTACCTTACTGTCAGGTTGCTGCGCTGGTAGTGAAAAATCCTTATCTGACCTATGCTCGCATGGCTCAGTTGCTGGATACAACACCGCAGCCGGCAACCGATATTGCCCCGAGTGCAGTTATTGCTCCCGATGCGACGCTGGGTCAACAGGTGTGTGTCGGTGCCAATGCCGTCATCGAATCTGGCGCACAGTTGGGTGATGGTGTTGTTATTGGCCCTGGCTGTTTTATCGGTAAAGATGCCCGCATTGGTGCCGGTACCCGTTTGTGGGCAAATGTCACAATTTATCACCGCGTTGAGCTGGGTGAGCACTGTTTGATCCAGTCTGGGACCGTGATCGGTTCTGACGGCTTTGGCTATGCTAACGATCGTGGCAACTGGGTGAAGATCCCGCAGTTGGGAACGGTCAGAATTGGCGATCGGGTTGAGATTGGCGCGAGTACAACCATCGATCGTGGTGCGTTGGATGATACCGTCATTGGCAATGGTGTTATCATTGATAACCAATGTCAGATTGCGCACAACGTCGTGATTGGCGACAATACCGCGGTAGCGGGTGGCGTCATTATGGCGGGGAGCTTGAAAATTGGTCGTTATTGCATGATCGGCGGTGCCAGCGTGATTAACGGGCACATGGAGATCTGCGATAAAGTGACGGTAACGGGAATGGGGATGGTCATGCGACCAATCACTGAACCTGGGGTATACTCTTCGGGTATTCCTTTGCAACCCAATAAAGTATGGCGCAAAACTGCAGCGCTGGTGATGAATATTGATGAGATAAGCAAACGGTTAAAAGCCGTTGAACGAAAAGTCGATAACGTTTAATCACTCGCGTTTTATTTGCGGCCTGCCTGAAGACACCTAATTTAGGGTCTGCGCAGGCCGTGTTGTTGATGGCATCAGTTTTTTATGGACAGGAAGAGTATTTTGACTACTGACACTCATACTCTGAATATTGAAGAGATTTTAGAATTATTACCGCACCGTTTCCCATTTTTGCTGGTTGATCGGGTACTGGATTTTGAAGAAGGGAAGTTTCTGCGGGCGGTGAAAAACGTCTCTTTCAACGAACCCTTCTTTCAGGGGCATTTCCCGGGCAAACCGATTTTCCCCGGCGTGTTGATTCTGGAAGCCATGGCTCAGGCCACCGGTATTCTGGCGTTTAAAAGCGTGGGTAAACTGGAGCCGGGTGAGCTGTATTACTTCGCAGCTGTTGACGAAGCGCGTTTTAAGCGCCCGGTACAGCCAGGCGATCAAATGATCCTTGAAGTTGAATTCATTAAAGAGCGTCGCGGCGTTGCGCGCTTTAAAGGTGTTGCCAAAGTTGATGGCGAAGTGGCCTGTGAAGCGTCAATGATGTGTGCTCGTCGTCGGGAGTCCTGATAACGTGATTGATCAAACCGCCTTTATTCACCCTAGTTCGATTGTTGAAGACGGTGCCATTATTGGTGCTGGCGTTCATATTGGCCCGTTCTGCTATATCGGTTCTCAGGTTGAGATCGGTGCAGGGACGGTGCTGAAATCGCATGTCGTCGTCAATGGTGTCACTAAAATTGGTCGCGACAACGAAATCTATCAGTTCACGTCAATTGGTGAAGTGAATCAGGATCTCAAATATGCCGGGGAACCGACCCGCGTTGAGATTGGCGATCGTAACCGCATCCGTGAAAGCGTCACGATTCATCGTGGTACGACGCAGGGCGGTGGGTTGACTAAAGTCGGTAGCGATAACCTGTTGATGATCAACACGCATATCGCACACGACTGCGTAGTGGGTAATCGTTGTATTCTGGCGAATAACGCGACGCTGGGCGGCCACGTTTCCGTCGATGATTTTGCAATTATTGGTGGGATGACGGCTGTGCACCAGTTCTGCATTATCGGTGCTCACGTTATGGTGGGTGGGTGCTCTGGTGTGGCGCAAGACGTACCGCCGTATGTGATTGCGCAGGGTAACCACGCGACGCCATTTGGTCTGAACATTGAAGGGCTGAAACGTCGTGGATTCGAAAAAGAAACGCTGCATGCGATCCGTAACGCATACAAACTCCTCTACCGTAGCGGTAAAACGCTGGATGAGGTAAAACCGGAAATCGAAGCGCTGGCGGCTGAATACCCAGCGGTGCAGGCATTTACCGATTTCTTTGCCCGTTCTACTCGCGGCATCATTCGTTAATCCATGACATCACGTCCTTTGACTATTGGGCTGGTCGCCGGAGAAACTTCCGGCGACATCCTTGGCGCGGGCCTGATCCGGGCGCTAAAAGAAAAGGTGCCGAATGCACGGTTTGTTGGTGTAGCCGGGCCGCGTATGCAAGCTGAAGGCTGTGAAGCCTGGTATGAAATGGAAGAGCTGGCCGTCATGGGGATTGTTGAAGTTCTCGGACGTCTTCCTCGCCTGCTGAAAATTCGGCGAGATTTAACCCAGCGCTTTAGCGATCTCCAGCCCGATGTCTTCGTGGGCATTGATGCACCTGATTTCAATATCACGCTGGAGGGCAACCTCAAACAGCGTGGTATCAATACTATTCACTATGTCAGCCCATCCGTGTGGGCGTGGCGTCAAAAACGTGTTTTCAAAATAGGTAAAGCGACCAATCTGGTGCTGGCTTTCTTGCCTTTTGAAAAAGCGTTTTACGATCGTTTCAATGTACCTTGTCGCTTTATCGGCCATACGATGGCTGATGCGATGCCGTTGCATCCTGATAAGCTGGCAGCGCGCGCGACGTTGGGTATTGCGCCCGATGTGCATTGTCTGGCGCTGCTGCCGGGCAGCCGTGGCGCTGAAGTTGAAATGCTTAGCGCGGATTTCCTCAATACGGCTGTGCTACTGCGCCAGCATTTTCCCGATCTGGAAATCGTGGTTCCGCTGGTCAACAGCAAGCGGCGTGAACAGTTTGAGCGGATAAAAAGTAGCGTTGCGCCCGATCTGCGCGTGCACCTGCTGGATGGGCAGGCGCGTGAAGCCATGATTGCCAGTGATGCAGCACTATTGGCATCCGGTACGGCGGCGCTGGAGTGTATGCTGGCTAAATGCCCGATGGTTGTCGGTTATCGCATGAAGCCTTTTACCTTCTGGCTGGCACAGCGCTTGGTCAAAACGCCATGGGTGTCGTTACCTAATTTGCTGGCAGGGCGTGAGCTGGTGGCAGAGTTGCTACAGACTGACTGTACTCCGGATAAGCTCGCCGCCGCACTGTTGCCGCTGTTTTCCGATACGGACAAAATGGCTGAGCTACGCACAACATTTGTGGATTTGCATCAGCAAATCCGCTGTAACGCCGATGAGCAAGCGGCTCAGGCGGTGCTGGAATTAGTAAAGCCTTGTTAATAAAAGCATGTTAATAAAACCATGAGCGAAATATTTATTTACCCGCAGGCGACCTGTATCGCTGGCGTTGATGAAGTGGGCCGTGGCCCTTTGGTTGGCGCAGTCGTGACGGCGGCGGTGATTCTTGACCCAACTCGGCCTATTGTCGGGCTGGCGGACTCCAAACAGCTGAGTGAAAAACGTCGGCTGGCGCTCTATGATGAAATTAAAGAGAAAGCGTTGGCGTGGAGCCTTGGTCGTGCGGAACCGGAAGAAATTGACCAACTGAATATTCTGCATGCTACGATGCTAGCGATGCAGCGTGCGGTGGCCGGGTTGTCTATCGTGCCAGATTTTGTTCTCATTGACGGTAACCGTTGCCCGGCATTGCCGATGCCTGCTCAGGCAGTGGTTAAAGGGGACAGCCGCGTGGCAGAAATCAGCGCGGCTTCGATCATGGCGAAAGTCACCCGCGATCGTGAGATGGTTGAATTGGATCAACGCTTCCCCGCTTATGGCTTTGCCCAACACAAAGGGTATCCAACGGCTTTTCATCTGGAGAAACTGGCTGCACTGGGTGCCACTGAGTTTCACCGTCGGAGCTTCGCGCCGGTCAAGCGTGCATTAGGGCTGGCGTAAAACATCATCATTCACTCTCTGTGTTGTGATATGACTATTGCAACGCTGACTAATCGATAAATTCTGGGATCTGGATATGGCCGAACCACGTTTTGTTCACCTGCGTGTTCACAGTGACTATTCCATGATCGATGGGCTGGCCAAAGTCGGTCCGCTGGTAAAAAAAGCGGCGGCGCTCGGTATGCCCGCGCTGGCGATTACCGATTTTACCAACCTGTGTGGACTGGTTAAATTCTATGGCGGCGCACATGGCGCTGGGGTCAAACCTATCATCGGCGCGGACTTCTATGTCGAAAGCGATGAATTAGGGGATGAACTGGCGCATCTCACTGTGCTAGCCATGAACAATGAAGGCTACCAGAATCTCACGCTGCTGATTTCCCATGCTTATCAACGAGGCTATGGTGCTGCCGGGCCGACAATTGACCGTGATTGGCTGATTGAGCATCAGGAAGGTCTGATTCTTTTGTCGGGTGGTCGCCGTGGTGATGTCGGTCGATTTTTGCTGCGCGGTAACCAGACGCAGGCCGAACAGTGTCTGGCCTTCTATCAGGAACACTTCCCCCAGCGTTACTATCTGGAACTGATCCGCACGTCCCGCCCCGATGAAGAAAGCTATTTGCACGCGGCCGTCGAGCTGGCGACGAAGCACGGGATACCCGTGGTGGCGACCAATGAAGTGTGTTTTATCAGCACCGATGATTTTGACGCTCACGAAATCCGCGTAGCGATTCACGACGGCTACACGCTTGATGACCCCAAACGCCCGCGTAATTACAGCCCGCAGCAGTACATGCGTTCCGAAGAGGAAATGTGCGAGCTGTTTGCGGATATCCCTGAAGCGCTGGCGAACAGCGTTGAAATTGCCAAGCGCTGTAACGTGACGATTCGTCTGGGCGAATATTTCCTGCCGCAGTTCCCGACGGGCGACATGACCACGGAAGATTTTCTGGTTGAGTGCTCGAAAAAAGGGCTGGAGGATCGCCTCGAATTCCTGTTCCCCGACCCGGAAGTGCGCGCTGAGCGTCGGCCTGAATATGATGAGCGTCTGGATATTGAACTGGGCGTTATCAACCAGATGGGGTTCCCCGGTTACTTCCTGATCGTCATGGAATTTATCCAGTGGTCGAAGGATAACGATGTGCCTGTTGGCCCAGGACGTGGTTCCGGTGCGGGCTCATTGGTCGCCTACGCGCTGAAAATCACCGATCTGGACCCGCTGGAATTCGACCTGCTGTTCGAACGTTTCCTCAACCCTGAACGTGTCTCCATGCCTGACTTCGACGTCGATTTCTGCATGGAAAAACGCGACAAGGTCATCGATCACGTCGCGGAAATGTACGGGCGTGATGCGGTATCGCAGATTATCACCTTCGGTACGATGGCGGCGAAAGCGGTGATTCGTGACGTCGGGCGCGTGCTTGGACACCCTTATGGCTTTGTCGATCGCATTTCAAAACTGGTGCCGCCCGATCCGGGCATGACGCTGGAAAAAGCGTTTGCCGCCGAACCGCAATTGCCGGAAATTTATGAAGCTGATGAGGAAGTTAAGGCCCTCATCGATATGGCGCGCAAGCTCGAAGGGGTCACGCGTAACGCCGGTAAACATGCGGGTGGGGTGGTGATATCCCCCACCAAGATTACCGATTTCGCGCCGCTGTATTGCGATGCGGAAGGGAACCATCCGGTTACCCAGTTCGATAAGAACGACGTGGAATATGCCGGGCTGGTGAAGTTCGACTTCCTCGGCCTGCGTACGCTGACCATCATCGACTGGGCGCTGGGGATGATTAACGCCCGTCGCGCGAAGCAAGGGCTGGAGCCGATTGATATTGCCGCGATTCCGCTCGAAGATAAGAAAAGCTTCGATATGCTGCAACGCTCGGAAACCACCGCGGTATTCCAGCTTGAATCGCGCGGCATGAAAGACCTGATCAAACGTCTTAAGCCCGACTGCTTTGAAGATATGATCGCACTGGTGGCGCTGTTCCGCCCCGGCCCGCTGCAATCCGGCATGGTAGATAACTTTATTGACCGTAAGCATGGTCGTGAAGCGATCTCGTATCCTGATATCGAATGGCAGCACGAGTCACTCAAGCCCGTGCTGGAGCCGACCTACGGCATTATCCTGTATCAGGAACAGGTCATGCAGATCGCACAGGTTCTGGCGGGCTATACGCTGGGCGGCGCGGACATGCTGCGTCGTGCGATGGGGAAAAAGAACCCGGTCGAAATGGCGAAGCAGCGTGGTGGCTTCGAAGACGGTGCTAAATCTCGCGGCGTGAACGGCGAACTGGCGGTTAAGATTTTCGACCTGGTGGAAAAATTCGCCGGTTACGGCTTTAATAAATCTCACTCCGCGGCTTATGCGTTGGTGTCTTACCAAACGCTGTGGCTGAAAGCGCATTATCCGGCAGAATTCATGGCGGCGGTGATGACGGCCGATATGGACAACACGGATAAAGTAGTCGGTCTGGTTGATGAATGCTGGCGGATGGGGTTAAAAATCCTGCCCCCAGACATCAACAGCGGGCTGTATCACTTCCACGTTAACGACGATGGCGAGATTGTTTACGGCATCGGCGCGATTAAAGGTGTGGGGGAAGGTCCGATTGAGGCGATTATCGAAGCGCGTAATCAGGGCGGCTATTTTAGAGAGCTGTTTGACCTCTGCGCGCGTACCGACATTAAAAAGCTGAACCGCCGCGTGCTGGAAAAGCTGATTATGTCTGGGGCGTTCGACCGTCTGGGGCCGCATCGCGCCGCGCTGATGAATTCATTGCCTGATGCGCTGAAGGCCGCCGATCAGCACGCGAAAGCGGAAGCCATTGGTCAGGTGGATATGTTCGGCGTGCTGGCCGATGCGCCAGAGCAGGTTGAGCAATCTTACAGCACCGTGCCACCGTGGCCGGAACAGGTGGTGTTGGATGGCGAGCGTGAGACGCTGGGGCTGTATCTGACCGGTCACCCGATCACGCAATATATTAAGGAAATTGAACGCTATGCCGGTGGCGTGCGTTTGAAAGATATGCACCCGACGGATCGGGGTAAAATGACCACTGCCGTTGGGCTGGTGTTGGCGGCTCGCGTCATGGTCACCAAACGGGGTAACCGTATTGGTGTCTGTACATTGGACGATCGTTCCGGTCGGCTCGAGATTATGCTGTTTACCGATGCATTGGAAAAATATCAGCATTTACTTGAGAAAGACCGTATCCTTATCGCCAGTGGACAGGTCAGCTTTGATGACTTCAGCGGCGGGCTTAAAATGACCGTCCGAGAGTTAATGGATATCAGTGAAGCGCGGGAAAAATACGCGCGCGGGCTTGCTATCTCGCTGACTGACAGGCAAATTGATGACCAGCTATTAAACCGTCTCCGCCAATCGTTGGAACCCCATCGATCGGGGACGATCCCAGTGCATCTCTATTACCAGCGTGAAGATGCGCGCGCCCGACTACGTTTCGGCGCAGCATGGCGTGTAACGCCTGCCGATGCGCTACTGAACGAGCTGCGCACATTAGTGGGTAATGAGCAGGTGGAACTGGAATTTGACTAATATAGGAATACTATGAGTCTGAATTTTCTTGATTTTGAGCAGCCGATTGCAGAGTTGGAAGCGAAAATTGACTCGCTGACCGCAGTCAGCCGTCAAGACGAAAAATTAGATATTAATCTGGACGAAGAAGTCCAGCGCCTGCGTGAGAAGAGCGTTGAACTGACGCGCAAAATCTTCGCCGATTTGGGTGCCTGGCAGGTTGCGCAATTAGCGCGCCATCCACAACGTCCTTATACGCTTGATTATATTAAGCATATCTTTACCGACTTTGATGAATTGGCTGGCGATCGTGCCTATGCCGATGATAAAGCCATTGTCGGCGGGATTGCCCGTTTGGATGGGCGTCCGGTGATGATCATTGGTCATCAGAAAGGACGTGAAACCAAAGAAAAGATTCGCCGTAATTTCGGCATGCCTGCACCGGAAGGCTATCGCAAAGCGCTGCGCCTGATGGAAATGGCCGATCGCTTCAAGATGCCGATCGTTACCTTCATCGACACGCCGGGCGCTTATCCGGGCGTTGGCGCAGAAGAACGCGGTCAGTCTGAGGCTATCGCGCGCAACTTGCGTGAAATGTCGACGCTGCGTGTGCCAATCATCTGTACCGTTATCGGCGAGGGTGGTTCCGGTGGTGCGTTGGCTATCGGCGTGGGTGACAAGGTCAACATGCTGCAGTACAGCACCTACTCGGTTATTTCGCCGGAAGGCTGTGCGTCTATCCTGTGGAAGAGTGCCGATAAAGCGCCGCTGGCGGCGGAAGCGATGGGCATCATTGCGCCGCGCCTGAAAGAGCTGAAACTGATCGATACCGTGATCCCTGAGCCGTTGGGTTCGGCGCACCGTAACGTTCCAGCGATGGCAGAGTCTCTGAAAGCACAGCTGCTGGCCGATTTGCTCGACCTCGACGGCCTGACAGAAGAAGAACTGTTGAACCGCCGTTATCAGCGTTTGATGAATTATGGCTATTGCTGATAAGGTGATTGTCTGATTGATGTGTTATCAATCAGTCGATTCTGGCGTTACTCTGAAAATCCGTTGTCAGAAATGACAGCGGATTTTTTGCTATGAGGGTTTGAAGCATGCTGAAGCTGCTTGATGTCCACCACATTGCGGTGATTGCCTCTGACTATGAACGCAGCAAGGCGTTTTACTGTGATGTGCTGGGGTTTACGTTGAACAACGAGGTCTACCGTGAAGCGCGGCAGTCGTGGAAAGGGGATCTCTCGCTGAATGGGCGTTACACCATTGAGCTATTTTCTTTCCCGCATCCCCCATCGCGAGTCAGTCGGCCGGAAGCGTGCGGTTTACGTCATCTGGCCTTTGCCGTGGCGGACGTTGAACAGGCCATTGCCTCGTTGGTGCAGGCTGGCGTTATTTGTGAGCCTGTACGGATCGATCCTGAAACGCAGCGACGTTTCACGTTTTTCTCCGATCCTGACGGCTTGCCCTTAGAACTGTATGAGATCTGATACTGTGGATTGCACTGAACCTGATGATGGATTGCTCCAGACGATTGTGACGCAAACGGTTGGATGTCGATCGATCCTGCTGGCTTACAGCGGTGGCCTGGACTCTAGCGTGCTATTGCATCTGCTGGTGGCTGTGCGTCAGCGTTCTGGATTGCCTATTCGCGCGGCTTATATTCATCATGGTCTAAATCCGCTGGCCGATAGCTGGGCTGAACATTGTCGCCAGCAGTGTGAACGCTGGCAGGTGCCGTTTGCCTCGCTGCCGGTGAAGGTTGAGGCGCAGAACGGCGGCATTGAAGCCGCAGCCAGAGCGGCGCGCTATCAGGCGCTGCAAGCGCATCTACAAGACGGGGAAACCTTGCTGACGGCGCAGCATCTTGATGATCAAAGCGAAACTTTTTTACTGGCGCTTAAACGCGGCAGCGGGCCTGCCGGATTATCTGCGATGGCGGCTAGCACCCTTCTCGGTGACAGTACTCTTCTCGGTGACAATACAACGCTCGGTCAGCATCGTCTTGTGCGCCCGCTGTTAGGCATTTCTCGCCTCCAACTGGAAGCG
The DNA here is from genome assembly GCF_005497185.1 of Pectobacterium polonicum. Taxonomy (GTDB): domain Bacteria; phylum Pseudomonadota; class Gammaproteobacteria; order Enterobacterales; family Enterobacteriaceae; genus Pectobacterium; species Pectobacterium polonicum. The sequence goes on from NZ_RJTN01000001.1 coordinate 128,401, forward strand.
TATGCACAGCGGCATCAGCTTGGCTGGATTGAAGACGACAGCAATCAGGATGAACGTTTCGACCGCAATTTTCTACGTCGCCAAATCTTACCGCGATTGACGCAGCGCTGGCCGCATTTTCCCTCCGCCGTGGCACGTAGCGCCCAGCTTTGTGCCGAACAGGAACAACTGCTCGATGAGCTACTAGAGGAATCATTGCAGGCGCTATGCCAGCCGGATGGCGCGCTGAGCATTGACGGTCTGATACCGCTGAGCCCAGTGCGTCGTTTTGCACTCCTGCGGCGCTGGCTGGCGCAGCAAGGATCAACGATGCCTGCGCGTGAACAGCTACAACGGCTCTGGGATGAGGTTGCGACAAGCCGTCAGGATGCGGAACCGGTATTGCAACTGAATCAGATGCAGATCCGCCGTTTTCGCCAACATCTCTACCTGCTACCGCTGATGTCGTCACTCAAAGACCGCATTATCCCGTGGCAATCGCCGTCATGCCCGTTGTCGCTACCCGATAATCTGGGCACGTTGTCGTTGGCCGATAGCGGTGTGGCGATTCGTGCACCGGAAAACGGTGAGTCGGTGAGTATTCGCTTTTCGACCAGTGGAACCGTGCATATTGTCGGCAGGGCGCACGGGCGGCAAATCAAAAAACTCTGGCAGGAATTGGGTGTTCCGCCCTGGTGGCGCGACCGTACACCGCTGGTGTTTTATAACGAGCAACTGATTGCGGCGGTGGGGCGATTTGTCACGCGAGAAGGGCAGACGAAAGAGAACCAGCCAGTGTGGCACATTCTTTGGGAGAAGAAAGCTTGGGAAAAGAGATCTTGGGAAAAGAAAGCCTGAGGGAAAAACTGAAGTTGGCAGGCTCAGAATAAAAACGGACAACCTGCGTTGTCCGTTTTGGAAGCATTTATTCAGCGTTTGCCGCTAAATGAAAGGAGAAGCCTGTCAGGATTCGCTGACAACGACTTTCCCGATTTCAGGATGACTGAAACTGACGATGTGATCGAGACGCAGTTCGCGTGTTGTGCCGGAGGCTTCAATCACCAGATATTCGATCTGCTTACGTGAGATCATATCACTGGCTTTACCAGTCACAACTTCACCATCACGTAGTTCCAGCGTCAGCGTCAGATTCTGCTGACAGGTGGCTTCCAGGCTGTCGTAATCATCACAGTTGATGGGTTGATATTCATTACTCATTGACATAATCACTCACCAATAAGTTAGCGGCGGCAAAAGCAGCCTGTTCCCTGACGGAGGATGGCAACGCCTCATTTGCGGCAATGCCATCCAGGGTTTTCAAAACACAACCCAGCGAATCGGGTATATAGCCCAGATCGCCACTGGCGATCTCTGCGTATAAGCGACGTACTAATTCACAGTATTCTTGCACTATATCCTCCCTTAAAAGCTTAGCTCGGTAGATATTCATGCATCATCACTTGCTGTGGTGCGCGATGTTGTAAGCCTACGAAGATAAACTCTATTTATCAAACCGACTATAGCATAGGGATTAACAGGATATCAGTAGTCCTTAGATGCCTAATCTATCGGATACGTGGCAGATATCACCTTTACTGTGAGGATGGCGCTAACTCAAGTAAACTAGGAGGGAATAAAGACGAGGTCACTGATGGCATTAAAAGCAACGGTTTACAAAGCAGCAATCAATATTGCCGATATGGATCGGAATTTTTTCCACGATGCGAACCTGACAATAGCGCAGCATCCGTCTGAAACTGAGCAACGCATGATGCTGCGGCTTTTAGCGTGGATCTGCCACGCTGATGAAAATCTGCGCTTTACCAAAGGGCTTAGCGCAGATGACGAACCGGAAATCTGGCGACGTAATGATACGATGGAGCTGGAATTGTGGATTGAGTTAGGCCTGCCAGATGAAAAGCGTCTGAAGAAAGCCTGCAACCAGTCCCGTGCCGTGGTGCTGTATGCCTACAGCGAGCGTGCGGCACAGGTTTGGTGGAGTGCAATATCGGGCAAGGTTTCTGGATACAAGAATCTGGCTGTCCGCTTTTTAGATGACAATCAACTGACTCAGCTTGCCGGACTAGTCCAGCGCACCATGTCACTACAGGCAACGATACAGGACGGCACGATCTGGTTGTCTGACGATAAGAATAGTCTTGAAATAACATTTTCTGAGTGGAAAATTCCTCAGACTCAGGGATGATGACAAGTTGGGGACGTTACAGCGTATTGAGTAAGAACGGGAAAACAGGACAGAGGGACAGAAAAATAATGATGAAAAAACTGGCTATCGGTGTGCTGTTGATTGCGGGGATTTCTGGGTTGATCGGGTGTCATACCCGTTCACAAGTTCAGGAAGAGCCCCTTAAACCAATGGCGCAAAGCTATCGTGGCGTTTTACCCTGTGCGGACTGCGAAGGGATTGATACGTCACTATTTTTGGAAAAAGACGGGACGTTTATTCTGCACAAGCAATATAAGACGACCAGACCAGGAGAGACCGTTTTCGCTTCCTATGGCCAGTGGCGTCGCACGGCAGATAAGCTGGTGTTGACGGAGCGGTCAGGAGAAAAACATTACTTCCGCCCCGTTAATAAAGGGCTGGAGCTGTTGGATGAACAGGGGCTGCCCATCAATTCGCCGCTTCCTCGTCAATTAACGGTGTCCGAACAACCGCTGCCCAAAACGCCTATGCTGATGAAGGGGATGTACCGCTATATGGCGGATGTCGCGACGTTTTCCGATTGTGCGACGGGAAAAACCTTCGTGATGGAAGATAGCGCCGAGCTGGAAAGACAATATTTTCGCATAAGAAATACAGCCGGTCAGCAGGTACTGCTTCTTCTCCCTGCTCATTTTGCCGTCATTCCGTCGATGGAAGAGGGCAAAATGATTAAGGCCATAGTACCTGATGGTAGCAATAAAGCCTTGATGAATGCGGAGCTAAACTGCGATTCATAGACTAACGTGATGGTGAAAAGAAAAGGCACTGATTTCAGTGCCTTTTTGCTATCGATTTGTCTCGCGCTAACTCGCGTTAGAGCATTTTCTTTAGCTGATAAAGCCAATCTAACGCCTGACGTGGCGTGAGCGCATCAGGATCGATGGCCTCCAGCGCTTCAATGGCCGGTGACGGCTCATCATTACTCAACAGCGCTAGCTGCGCGCCGTCAATATGACTGGATGACGCATTATTCGATAGCGTTTCCAGCTCTTTCAACTTCTGGCGGGCGCGCTTAATCACTTCTTTCGGAACACCCGCCAGTGCGGCGACGGCTAGACCGTAACTTTTGCTGGCTGCGCCGTCTTGTACGCTGTGCATAAAGGCGATGGTATCGCCGTGTTCGCGGGCATCTAAATGGACATTCACCACGCCTTCCATTTTTTCCGGTAAGGTGGTTAGTTCAAAGTAGTGCGTTGCAAACAGCGTCATGGCTTTGATGCGGTTCGCCAGATTCTCGGCGCAGGCCCATGCCAGCGACAGGCCGTCATAGGTTGAGGTGCCACGGCCGATTTCGTCCATCAGTACCAGACTATTTTCCGTTGCGTTGTGCAGGATATTCGCCGTTTCCGTCATTTCTACCATGAAGGTAGAGCGGCCAGAGGCCAGATCGTCTGCTGCACCTACGCGGGTGAAAATACGGTCGACGGGGCCAATGATCGCCTGATCCGCTGGCACAAAGCAGCCGATATGCGCCATCAGCACAATCAGTGCAGTCTGACGCATATAGGTACTTTTACCCCCCATGTTGGGACCAGTAATGATCAGCATACGACGCTGTGGCGATAGCGATAGGGGATTCGAAATAAACGGCTCGCGCAGTACCTGCTCGACGACGGGGTGACGACCGCCTGTAATTTTGATGCCGGGTTTGTCACTCAGCGTCGGGCAGACGTAATTCAGCGTATCGGCTCGCTCGGCTAGGTTTGCTAGCACATCCAACTCGGCCAGTGCTGCTGCACTTTGCTGGAGCTCCGCTAAATGAGGCAACAGCAAATCAAAAAGTTCATCGTAGAGCGCTTTTTCCAGTGCCAGTGCCTTGCCCTTTGAGGTCAGAACCTTGTCTTCGTATTCTTTCAGCTCGGGAATGATATAGCGCTCGGCATTTTTCAGCGTCTGGCGACGGACATAGTGGATCGGCACCAGATGGCTCTGGCCTCGGCTAACTTGAATGTAGTAGCCGTGCACACCATTGAAGCCGACTTTCAGCGTATCAAGCCCCAGTTTTTCACGCTCGCGAATTTCCAGACGATCCAGATAATCGCTGGCACCGTCAGCCAACGCACGCCACTCATCTAATTCTGCATGGTAGCCCGGTGCGATGACCCCACCGTCGCGTACCAGCACCGGCGGTGCTTCGACAACGGCGCGTTCCAGCAAATCACGCAGTTCATCAAATTGGCCAATCAGGCTGACCAAACGGCGAACAGAGTCGGTCTCCAACGGCGCAAGCTGTTCGCGAATATCGGGAAACTGCTGGAAAGCATGGCGCATACGCGCGAGATCGCGTGGGCGTGCCGTGCGTAAAGCAAGGCGTGCCAGAATACGTTCCAGATCGCCGACCTGCCGCAAATAGGGTTGTAGATCTGGCGTGATCTCCTGCAACGCGCTGATGGCCTGTTGGCGTTGTTTGAGCGCATCAACATCGCGGCTAGGCATATGAATCCAGCGCTTCAGCATCCGGCTGCCCATTGCCGTCACAGTGCAATCTAGTACGGCAGCCAGCGTATTTTCCACACCGCCGGACAGATTTTGCGTCAGTTCAAGGTTACGGCGCGTTGCCGCATCCATGATGATGCCGTCCTGCTGGCGCTCCATGGTAATGCCACGAATATGCGGTAGCGAAGTACGCTGGGTGTCTTTCGCGTATTGCAGCAGGCATCCTGCTGCCCGCAGCGCGAGCTTTGCCTGCTCGACGCCAAAGCCGGTTAGATCGCGAGTACCAAATTGCAGGTTAAGCTGCTGGCGCGCGGTATCGGGTTCAAATTCCCACAGCGGACGGCGGCGGAGTCCATGACGATTTTCGATCAAATCCATGGACTCAAAGGATTCTGGGTAGAGTAATTCTGCTGGATTGGTGCGCTGTAACTCGGCCGCCATGGTTTCCCGGTCTGCTGGCTCGCTCACGCGAAAACGTCCAGAGCTGATGTCCAGCGTGGCGTAGCCAAATCCCCGGCTGTCCTGCCAGAGCGCTGCCAGCAGGTTGTCCTGCTTTTCCTGCAACAGTGCTTCGTCGCTGATGGTGCCTGGTGTAACGATGCGTACGACTTTGCGCTCAACGGGACCTTTGCTGGTGGCGGGATCGCCAATCTGTTCGCAGATAGCGACGGATTCGCCCATTTGCACCAGTCTGGCAAGGTAGTTCTCGACGGCATGATGAGGAACGCCCGCCATCGGGATCGGTTCCCCTGCGGAAGCGCCGCGTTTCGTCAGCGAAATATCCAGCAGTTGAGAAGCCCGTTTGGCATCGTCATAGAACAGCTCGTAAAAATCGCCCATGCGGTAAAACAGCAGGATTTCTGGATGCTCAGCCTTTAGCCTAAAGTACTGCTGCATCATCGGCGTATGGGCGGTGAAGTCCTTCTCTGTGGCTTCATTCATATTGATTTTACTCAGTCTTAACGCTTTTGTTCGTTCAGATGATAGCGCAGGGTTGGATGGTCAACCTTACTGACGGCTCGTCACCTGAGCATCGAAATGGAATGCCAGAAGTATACTGGCTGGCAGATGAAAAACATCACCTGCGAGTGCGCTATCTTAGCATTGATAGCCGTTATTTGACGTCAACGCGACGTTACCAGACTGAGACAAGGATGCGTATCTGATTTTTCTACTATTGTTGGGGTGCGCGAGGCGGCTCGCAAGTTTGCTCTGAAGAGGTATACCCGTAATACTTCAAGCCGCAGGTGCGTTGGCTGCGTTCACTCACCCGAATCACTTACCTGAGTAAGCTCATCGGGACTCCTTCTCTTGCCGCCTTCCTGCAACTCGAATTATTTGGGGTATATAAGGTCAATAAAATGAAGATGAATACAACCGGGAAGCAATCAATGTTGTTGAGCTTATAATGGGTGACATTTTTGCCTAATGCCGCAGTCAATCATAGGGTAAGATTGCAGTAGTAAAAGAACAAACAATCAAGGGAATGGATGATGGATAAAAGAGCACTACTCTTAAAATCAGGGCTGACAGTCAGGGAGCTACTTCGCCTGAAAAATAATTACGTCTATGTCACAAACGATAATTTTAAATTTAATACCCCAACGAAGAAAGCCGAGTCCTTTACAGACTATGTTTTTATCGTTACTCGTTTATGCTGGAAATCAATGTATCTTCCTGTCTTCATGAGTCTATTTTTTTCTATTTATGATTTTTATAAAAATGGGAATGTAGTTGCAAGTATAACAGTGTTTTTAATTCTTTTTTCTGTAATTGTTTTTTGCGTATTAAAGGTTGAGAGTGATTTTTATAATATCCGCATAATCACGGTTGTAAAATTAATTAAATTTAGAATGGTAATTTTTTTTACTAACTAATTTTATTTCAACCTTATTCAAATTCGAGATTGGTTATTGGAAATGGTTTGTGCGAGGGAGTGCATATGAATAAAAGAGCGCTAATCTTGAAATCAGGATTGAGTGTCAGGGAATTACTTCGCCTGAAAAATAACTATGTAGATACAAAAAATAGGGCTTATGGGAAAAATATAAAAATAAAAGACATTGAGTCTTTTTCTGATTATATTTATTTCATTGCATATCTGTGCTGGAATGAAATGCTGATGCTTTTTCTTATGTCTCTGGGGTTTGCTATTTATGGTTACTATGAGCATGGTGTTGCAATAAATAGTATAAAAATATTTTTATTAATTTATGGAATTGCGTTTGTCAGTTTTATGAAAGCTAAAAGTGAAAACTACAAAATCACAATGATTATGATGATTAAATTAATCCCTCTGCGGGTTTTAAATTCATTTAATTATTTAGTCAGGTTTTAAATGATATGTGATTTTTGTACTTGTGGAGTTAGCAATGACATTTGTCATTGCTACAGAGAAGTGATGAGCCTAATGTCTTTAGGCTAAAGAATCATTTATCGCCTAAGCGGTAATTTTCATCTGTAAATTCAGCATATATTTTGTAGGCAGAACCCCCTACCATATAAACCTTCATTATGCTGCTTGCCGCAGTATATTTTGGTTTAAAGTCGGCATGAGCATATTTGAATAGTTTTGTTGTTCCTGGTTTATCCATAAAACCTCGTGAAGCTAATCGGGTAGGACTGTCTACTAAGACTGGTGTCCTTAAAGATGCGTAAATGGTGAGTGACAAATCACCAACACTATACAGAGCATCCCCGATATCTTTATTATACCCGGCTAAAGATGCAAGGCCTCTGTATATGTCTCTGACTGTTCCCGAACTATATTCCCCATCATGGATAATAGGACTTAATGATTCATAGATGTTATTGCCGCCATGAGAAACTAATAAAACCCCGAATGATTTAAAATGCTTTACACTGAGATATTTTCCCAATCGATAGAATTGAACTCCCATAAATGCCTGAAAACCACCCGAAACAACACCAGATGCAATTTTGGTGTATTTTAAAACACCCTGGTCTTCAAATATATCCGTAACGATATATTTTACATAATCACCGGTTCGTAGTTTTTGGTAGTCTCTTTCTGTTTCTTCACGCTCGGTTACCAATTCATGCAGGATATGATTTTTATCAAAAAAACTAATTGTTGATGACCTGAGTTTCATCTCTGTTTCATTGATGAAATCCTCAATTTCACGAAGATAACGCATTCTTAATGTTTTATCTTGAATGAAAAAAGAGGAAGCCAACAGAGCAACCCTCCTCAGGCGGTTGCTTTCCTCTAAAAAGTGAAATTGATGGGATGAATCAATACTCATGTTAATACTCCACATCTTTCCATAAGATATAAGAGCTTGTCCGAGCGACCACATGCTCCCATTCAATCGATGCGAACTTAAATGAAATGTTCTCTTGTGGCTGTAATTCGTTATGCGTTAATGAGTTTGGGGCGAAAAAACGGATATCATTGATAACCGCATCTCTTAACACCAGTTTAAAATAGAGTTCATTACCACCTGATTGAGAAGTTCTGTAAAAAAAGAACTCACAGGTTAGTTTTTCATTACCATTCAATGCCTGTGCCAGAAGCGGGGTGGTTTTATCTATTGGTTTTCTGATTTCGACAGGGGAGAGTGAAACGTTATCTTGTCTTGTTATCTGGTTCATTAACTCATAAACAAAAATTTCATCTTCATGGGAAGCCTGATATTTATTGCCTATGGAATCTGCACTTGAACAGCCCGCAGAGATCAGACCTTGTTTGATGCCGGTGAGTTTCAGATAGATCAAATTTGCCATTATTTATTCCTTAACGTTGTCCATAATCCTGCCCCATAAATCCTTTTTCCTTGGGATGAGTAATTTCTGCATTTTTTAGTTAATGAGTCAATAGCGGTTATCGTGCGATGTGTATGATTTAAAATGGTTATTTTGATTATAATTATCGTATAAATTATATATTCATGGGTTTGTTTTTAGTGAGGCATACATCGAAAATGTAGACCATAGGTATACTAAAAATCGGTAATTAAAAATTTATTATATATTTATCAATGAGTAATATATAAAAATCAATACTGCTGCATCATGGGGGGCGGTGAAGTCCTTCTCTGTGGCTTCATTCATATTGATTTTACTCAGTCTTAACGCTTTTGTTCGTTCGGATGATAGCGCAGGGTTGGATGGTCAACCTTACTGACGGCTCGTCACCTGAGCATCGAGATGGAATGCCAGAAGTATACTGGCTGGCAGATGAAAAACATCACCTGCGAGTGCGCTATCTTAGCATTGATAGCCGTTATTTGACGTCAACGCGACGTTACCAGACTGAGACAAGGATGCGTATCTGATTTTTCTACTATTGTTGGAGTGCGCGAGGCGGCTCGCAAGTTTTCCCGACATCGGTGTTATGCCTCGCGCTTATTCGTTATTCTGCGTTTGCTTCAATATCCTGGGTTTTTCGCCAGCTAGGCAGATTTTTCAGCCGCTGTGAATAGCGTTGAATATTGGGGAAACGATCGGCTGGAACGAGCCGCTCCACGACGGTATTGATAACGAAACCGAGCATAATATCCGCGCCGGTTAGCGTATCGCCCACGATAAATTCTCTTGAGGACAGTGTGTCGTCTAAAAATGAAAAGACTTTATCGAATTCGTTGTCAGCGTAACGCTCAAGGAAATTCAGTGTGGTGCCAGTGTTCTTTTCAAATTCGCCAAAGATCTTCAATAAAACCGGCAACATGGCGGAGCTTTCTGCAAAGTGTACCCACTGAAGATAATCAATATATTCGGCTGAGCTTGCCTCTGGGGCTAAGTGTTTTGCGTGGCGATTGATCAGGTATTCAACAATCGCGCCGGATTCTGCGATGACTTTGCCATCTTCTTCAATCAATGGTGATTTACCTAAGGGATGTATCGCTTTCAATGACGCTGGTGCCAGGTGCGTTTTCTCATCCCGCTGATATCTGACAAGTTCATAAGGTATCCCGGCTTCTTCAAGTAACCAGAGGATACGAACAGACCGAGAATCATTAAGATGGTGTAATGTTAATCCCATATTACGCTTCCTTAAATTCTGATGATTTGAGCTAATCGCCATGATGTTGTGCTACTACGTGTATTGATTTCGGGTAATACACGTAGGGTAGCGATTCCGATGATTCACGGCTAACAAGGCTATTTTTGTAGGGGCATAAATATTTTTATAAGGCTGTTGTATCTGCTCTGGTGGATAAGAACATGACCTGCGATTACCGCACCACACACATCGGTTGGCCTGATACCGGCTCGGCGTGGATCTCCGCATCGATGCTGAACACCTGTTGCAGTAGCTCCGGTTTCATCACCTCATGCGGTGACCCCTGTGCTATTACGCGTCCGCCTGCCAGCATTACCAAATGATCGCAGTAGCGGCTGGCCTGATTCAAATCGTGCAGGACGGTCACGACCGTTTTGTCGGCCTGATTCAGTTCGCGCAGTAGTTTCATTAATTCGACCTGATGATTGATGTCGAGATAGGTGGTGGGTTCATCGAGCAGGACGACGGGGGTATCCTGCGCCACCAGCATTGCCAGAAACGCCCGTTGACGCTGTCCGCCGGACAAATCGGTCAGCCGTCTGTCTGCCAGATCGACAATGTGCGTTTTCTCCATCGCGAGCTGCACGCGCTGACGATCGTCTGGTGATAACCGTCCCCACAGCGATAGCCAAGGGCTGCGCCCGTAGGCCACCATATCACGTACGGTGATCCCCTCTGGCGTGAGGTGATGCTGCGGTAACAGCGCCAGATGGCGCGAGAGCTGACGGGCGGAGAACGCAGAGAGCGGTTTGCCAGCGAGCAGGATAGCGCCGGACTTCGGGGTAAGCAGCCTGGCGAAACACTTTAGCAGCGTTGACTTACCGCAGCCGTTAGGGCCGATCAGGGCGGTGACTTTTCCGCTGGGGAGCGATAACGACAGGCTATCAAGAATACGTTTGTCGCCATAGCCCGCCGTCAGGTTTTGTGTTGTCAGTTCCATTTAGCGCATTCTCATAAGAAGCCAGAAAAACCAAGGTGCACCAATAATTGCGGTGAGTACCCCAGCGGGTAATTCCATCGGCGGGTTCAGCGTGCGTGCCAGCAGATCGGCAAGCAGTAGCACCAGCGCACCAGCAACGGCAGAAGTAGGAAGCAGCCAGCGGTGCCGTCCTCCCACCAGATGGCGGATCAGATGCGGCACCACGAGGCTGATAAAGCCGATGGGGCCGCACACGGCAACGCTGGTCGCGGCGAGTGCCACGGCGAGCGCCAGTCCCCAGAATTGGATACGCCTGATATTGACACCCAGCGTGCTGGCGCGGTCATCGCCCAGCGCCAATAAATCCAGATCGCGGCAAAAGCGCAGGCTGAGCGGAATCAGCACACAGAGGACGGGCAGGGCGACCATGACGAATGACCAGTCACGTCCCCATAGGCTACCCGTCAACCACAGCAGCGCATTATTGATATCCTGCGGTCTGGAGAGGATCAGATAATCAGTGACGCTTGCCCAGGCGGCGGACAGCGCCACGCCGATGAGCGCCAGCCGCATCGGGGATGACGCTCCCGCGATAAACCGAAGCAGCAGCAGTCCGGCGATACCGCCGATGAACGCGAGAAGCGGCAGCCAGAGCACTGGGAGAGCTGGCACCAACATTAGCGCGCCGACAGTCGCCAGACTCGCGGCATGATTCACGCCGAGAATATCCGGTGAGGCCAGTGGATTACGCACAATCCCTTGCACCAGCACGCCGGAAATCGCCAGCGCCGCGCCGACGAACAGCGCCAGCAGTACGCGGGGCAGGCGATACTGCGTCAGGACATAATGATGTTCATTGGCGTTGTGCCAGCCGCTCATCAACGCCGACCACGGCAGCGGAATCGCCCCCATACGCAGCGACAGAATGAGGGTCGTCAGTAAGAGTAGCGTAATCGAGATAAACACAATGACGGGGCGCATTATCCTCGTTTCCTTGCGAGCCAGACAAAACAGGGCGCACCGATGAGCGCCAGCACCGCCCCTGCAGGGAGTTCACCCGGCCAGGCGAGCGCGCGGGCAAGCAGATCGGCCAATAGCATAAATACTGCACCCAGCAATATGCTCATCGGGAGCATTTTTCTCTGATCGTAGCCGATCCAGAAACGTGCCAGATGCGGTATTAACAGGCCGATAAACGCTACCGGGCCCGCTACGCTCACGCAGGCTCCCACGAGTATTAGCACCGCCAGATTGAGGAGCAGGCGCAGACGGCCTAAGTTGACGCCCAGCGTATGGGCGCTCGCGTCACCGATGTTCAGCAGGTTAAGCTGGTTTGCCATCAGCAGTACAACGGGGCAGACGATGATGACAAACGGGAAGAGTTGCCAGAACTCCACCCAGCGCGCGTGGGAGACACCGCCCGCCAGCCAGTAAAAAATGCCATAGGCGTGATCTTCCGCCAGTAGCAACGTGATGCGGGTTAACGCCATGCACAGCGCGGATAGCGCGACGCCAGCCAGAATCAGTCGATTGCGGTCAAGCGTTTGTCGCCAGCCGCCGCCCGCCGCCATCACCATTAGCCAGCAGAGCCCACCGCCGATAGCGGCAACAAAGGCGATAGGGTAACCGGAGAGCGAAGACGTGAAGGCGCTGGTCAGCGCCATCGCCAGTGCCGCGCCGCTGTTGATGCCGAGTAGGGAAGGAGACGCTAGCGGATTATGGGTCAGGGTTTGAAGCAGTGAACCGGACAGCGCCAGGCTGGCACCGATCAAGATGGCAACCAGACTGCGTGGCAGGCGCAGGTTGAGCACCAACGCTTCTGGGAGTGAAGACGGCGATCCTGTAATCAGCGCCTTGATGGCACTGAGTGCGGGAATGGGGATTGCGGAATAACAGAACAGGCTGAGCCAGAACACGCCCAGCAGTGCCGCTATCGGCAATCCCCAACGCCAGAGCGGATGGAAATTTTCCTTCATTGCTCGCTGCTGATGCTAACAGGCTGATGTTTAAATATTTTCACCGTATCGCTGCCGATGCGTTCCGCGGCAAAAATGCCGCGCATCCGCGCCCAGGCATTGCTGTCGACGGCGGCAATTTGCTGTTTTTGCTGGGCTTCCAGCAGGTTCCAGAGCGCATCCTGCTGCCAGCGTTTCACAATACTTTCTTCGCGATAGTGCGTCACAATGAGCCACTGTGGGTTAATCGCCAGCAGTTGTTCCAAATTGATGGAGGCCATCGGGGCATTATTGATGGGGGGCGGCACGCTCAGACCGAGGGCAGCCAGCACGCTGCCGGTGTAGGCCTCGCTGGAATACAGGTTAAACTGCTGCTCGCGCGAGGTGCCAAAGGCGACGCGCGTTCCTTTGGGAAGCTGGTCGGCGTAGGCTTTCATTGTCTCGCGATGCTGGGCGAGACGGGTCTGCATCGCGCTGTCTTTCCCCAATACCTTGCCGATGATCTCCGCCGAATGCAGGTTCTCTTCATAGGTTTCGTTACGTGATTTCAGCAGCAGTACCGGTGCAATCGCCTTCAGCGCTGTGTAAATACCGCTATGGCGGCTGCTGTCGGCGATAATCAAATCAGGCTTCAGTGCGCTGATGGCTTCCAGACTCGGCTGTGCGCGCGTTCCCACGGAGTGCCAGGGTTTTAGGTGTTCACGGACTTCCGCCAGAATTCGGTCAGGATCGTTGTCATCGGCGATACCGACTGGGCTGACATCTATTGCAGCCAGCGCATCGGCAAAAGAAAGTTCCAGCACCACAATACGCTGAGGCGGCGTGTCGAGGGTAAAGGAACCCTGTTCATCTTGCACCGTGACGGCATTGGCGCGGCCTAGTCCGAACAGACAAAGCGCGGTAATCAGTACGACGCGAAGTAGAGCAAACATAGTGTAACTCCGTTAGAGGTCATGATTGTTAGTCAGGCCGGGCATCTGCCCGGCGAGTGATAACGTGGCAGTCAGAATTTCAGCGAGCCCTGCATGTAGAAGGTGCGGGGCTGGCCGGCATAAATCCCTTTGTTGTTGTCATCGCTGTTCGAGCGCGTGTAGTAATCATGGTCGAACAGGTTTTTCACACCAAAGGCCAGATTGAGATCGGAGAACTGTGGGCCAAAGTCATAGGCCGCACGCGCGCCCCACAGCATAAAGCCAGGGATACGCCCGGCGCTGCCATCGGCGCTTTCGGCAATGGTGTTAGCGTTATTGGCGAACTGGCTGGACTGGAACTCACTGTTCAGGTTGAACGTCCAGTTGCCCGGTTGGTAATCGACACCGAATCCACCCCGATGTTTTGAAGAGAAGGGCACCTGATTACCGTAGGTATCACCTGCTTCGCGAATTTCAGCATTCACGTAGGCATAGCGCGCATAAACCGACACCGCCTCTAAGCGGGGCGACAGCTCGGCGAGACTATAGCGTGCCTGTGTTTCCAGCCCGGAATGGCGAGTTTTTCCCCGTGTGGTGACGGTGTTGTTGGTCTGATTGGAGTCATACTGGTTATTAAAGTTAACCAGAAAGACGCCCATTTCTGCGGTCAGCGCGCCATCGTCGTAGCGGGTGCCCACTTCCCAGGTCCGTGCTTTTTCTGGCTCCACTTTGCCGCTTTGAGCCGCCTTGCCAATTCGGCTGTACTGTACGGTGCCGAATGATCCTTCCGTATTCGCATAAAGATTCCAGCTTTCGTTAACGTGGTAGAGCACGTTCAGGGCAGGCAGCGGCGCGTTGTAGCTGACCGCTTCGCCTGTGCCTTTCAGCGTATTGTCCTGATGAGATTTGATGTGCTCGAAACGCATTCCCGGCGTAATCGTCCAGTTGCCAATATCTACGCGATCGTCAATGTACCAGGCGTGCGCCTCTGTACCTGCCCGAGTTTCGCGATCAATGGGGCTGTTGGTACTTGGCAGCGTCTTGCTGGCGGTATTGGTAAAGTAGCGCACCTCATGGGTGGATTCACTGACATAGCGGTAGCCTACGCCGACTTCATGCGCTGAGGAGCCGAGGGTAAAACTTTGGCTGTAGCGGGGCTCGATGCCGCGTACCCAATATTCGCGTGGAGACAAGGTAAGGATCGAATTCTGCTCCAGATAACCGCTGCGCAGTGTGCGGGTGTAGAACCCCTGAATATTGAATTTGTGCTGCTGATCCGGCTGATATTGGTAGCCTAAATTGGCAAGCTGACGACGCCCCCAGAAGCGATCGTACGGACGTGTTGACTGCCAGCGGTCGGCATTATAATCGGCACGGGACAGGCCGCCTGGCATATCGGCGCTGCCATCATAATATTGCAGCAGGCTGTTAAAGGTGTGCACGTCGTTTGGCGCGTAGCGGCTTTTCAGCATTACGTCGTCAATGCGCGTCGCGCTGTGTTCGCGCCAGTCGCTGCCGCGAGTGCCGGAATAAAGCAACGCCGAACCGAAACCGTTATCAGCCGTGCCGCCAACCAACAGGTTGTGGGTTTCTTTCGGGTTGTGCTGTGAGGAGGTCGGGCTGTGTTGGCCTTCTACGCCAGCATGAATGCCAAACTCTTTCGGGATCGCCCGGGTGACGAAGTTCACGACGCCGCCGACGCTCTGCGGCCCGTAGCGCACTGCACCGCCACCGCGTACCACGTCAACGGCATCCATATTGCCCAGGGAGATGGGGGCGAGGGAAAGCTGCGGCTGGCCGTAAGGTGCAAACGGCACCGGAATACCGTCCATTAGAACGGTGGAGCGGCTGGCCAGACGCGGGCTGAGGCCACGAATACCGAAATTCATCGCCAGATCGTGACTACCCGTCCCGTTATTTTCTGGCGCATACACGCCCGGCATGCGATTTAAGACATCGCGCATGGTGGTGGCGCCGGTTTTGGCGAAATCCTCACGGCGGATCACATCACGCGCGCCTGCATGTTCAAAGACGTCATTTCCACGCGCTTCACCCAGCCAGTCGCCGACGACCGTCAGCGTTTCTTCCGCTGCTGTCGGGATCGGCTCCAGCGTCCAGGCGTTATCGCCCAGCGCTTTCAGTTGCAGACCGCTACCTGCGAGTAGGGCTTTCAAACCGCCGTCAACGGTGTAGTCGCCGTGCAGGCCGTTGCTGCGTTTTCCCTGCGTCAGGCTGGCATCTACTGACAGCGTAATGCCGCTGCGGGCGGCATAGTGGTTGAGTGCTTTGTCTAACTCGCCAGCCGCAATATCGTAGCGTGCAGTGGCGGGTGTAATGGCTGCGTAGGCCATCCCTGTCGTGATACCGACTGTTGAGAGCAGGCTGAGCTGTATCGCCATGGCTAAAGGGGTTGCTTTACGAAAAGCGCGTAAGAGCGTCATAACATCTCCATCATCATTTTTGTTGTATACCTAAGTCGAACGAGAGGGAGAAAAAGGACAATCAAGAATGATAATTTTTTTCGTTATCGTTTAGTTTGCGGGAAGGATGTTGACCCAGTAGCGCGTAATGTACTGAATCTTAACGGGAAGCGTTTTCTCGATGACTTGCAACACTGTGTCGGTATTTTTCAGCGGGAAGGTGCCGCTTAACCGCAGCGTCGCGACCTCCGGGCTACAGCGCAGCACGCCGTGACGATAGCGCGACAGGGTTTCCATCACCTCGGCGAGCGGCTTATTGCTGAAACTGAGAATGCCCTGCGCCCAGTTGCTATCTTCCTCATCTGCGGATTGGGTTTCACCCAGTTCTCGAGCGCTGAAACGCAGGCTTTCGCCCTGACGCACGATGCGCTCTTGGGTTGGGTCTTCTGCCAGTACGACTTTCACCGCATGGTGTTGCACGCTCAGCACCGTGCTGCCTGCTTCCTGACGTACCGTAAATTCAGTGCCGAGTGCGGTCAACTGCCCGTGTCGTGTTTGCACGTAGAAAGGGCGATTGCTGGCATCCTGTCCGGTGGTAATCGCAATTTCGCCGTACCAGAGGTGAATGCGCCGCTGCTGTGGATCGAAGCGAACGTCAACGGCGCTGTCGGTGTTAAGCGAGAGCAACGTGCCGTCTTCCAGACGCTGCTGGCGGATCGCGCCTTTCGCCGTAGTATAGTCCGCCCGCAGGCCTGTTCCGGCGTCAGAACGCCAAAGCTGCCATCCGCCACCCACGCCTAACAGCAGTAACAGACCTTTCATCACTCTGCGACGGGTAAGCTGGGTATCCTGAAGGGCGCGGTGGGCGACGTTGCTAGGCACGACGTTCATCTGGCTGCGCAGGTTTTCTACCTGCGACCAGGCCCACTGGTGATCCCGATTTTGCTCGTACCACTGCTGCCATTTCTCGGTTTGCTGCGGGCTAGCGCGTTCGTCGCTCAGTACCGCATACCAATGCGAGGCGGAGCGCAGGGCTTGACGCTGTGAGTCGGTTAGCGGGAGGCTCACAGCCCATGCTCCAGACGAAACAGCAGGCAATGCTCCGTGGCCTTGGCCACGTACTTTTTGACTGAACTGACGGAGACCTTCAGCCGCGTGGCGATCTCACCGTAGGCCATGCCATCAAGCTGAGAAAGCAAAAACGCCTGTCGCGCTTTGTGGCTCAGACCATCGAGCATGAGATCTACCTGCTGGAGCGTCTCAAGCTGCTGTTGCTGGATCTCCGGCGAGGGTACAAGCGCCTCCGGCAACTGTGCCAGCCTATCCAGATAAGCTTTTTCCAGCGCATTGCGGCGAAAGAGATCGACCATCACGCGCTTGGCAACGGTGCACAGGAAGGATTTGGGATCGCGGATTGCGGTGAGGGACTCGCCGTTCATCACGCGCAGGAAGGTGTCCTGAGCAATATCATCGGCGTCAAAAGAGGATTGGAGCTTGCCCGTTAGCCAGTGCTTCAGCCAGCCGTGGTGCGAACCGTAGAGCGATTCGAGCGTCAGTTCAGCAGAGGGGGTGGCGTGGTCAGACATCATGGTCAGAAGTAGAAACGTGTATCGACGGTAAATAATAGACGCTATGTTAATATGATAATGGTTCTCATTACAATTGAATCACAGAGCGATACCGACACGATAACCGTACCAGAAAGCAACTGGCTGTTTTTAAAGAAGATAAATATATCGTTTTCGAACCGTTGGGGCGTTACTGATCCACGTCTCTACCCGCGTCTGAAAATCCGAATTATTTCGGATATTGAGCCATTGCAGGGAAGGGTTGTGTGCTATGTTGAGTTTCTCGTGATAATGATGCATCGGCCCTATGAAAAAAAGCCTGCTAGCCTATTTTCAAACACTCTATTTTAAGAAAGGTTTTTTCTTATTATCTTCCGGCCTGTTTTTTATTCTGGCATCGCTTTTTGCGTTAGCGCTTACGGTTCATTCGGCTTTCACGCTTAAACAGTTTGAAGGGGATGTGGAGAGTTTTTCTAACGTCACGATTGAGCATGCTGACGAAATAATGGTACAGGCGATCTCTGCGCTGGATAGGTTAGAAGAATATAGCCTGCCTTATTGTGATAATCCGCACCTGAATGCACTTCGCAAGGCCGCGTACGACAATGATTATATTCAGGACGTGGTCTATATCGACGGGAATCGGCCCCGCTGTTCTTCGATGCTGAACGACATTAATACGATGTTTCTTCCCGCCCCTGATTTTTTCTATAAAACGGCCTATGCAGTGTGGTACAACGTTGAAAGCCCACTGAACCGCAATAAGCGAATGATTTATGTTGGCGCAGCACATCATCTTGTGGTGTTAAATCCGCGTTCATTTCTGGATGTTCCCTCCTACAGCCATAATATCCAGTGTGCATTGCTGGAGAGAAAAAAACAGGATGGGCAGGTTATCCTGTCGGATTCGATCCATGACGTCATTTTCCCCCGCCTGATTACGGGAGAAAATCGAACCGATAGATTTTATATTGATAATAAATATTATGTCCTGAAACCGTTATCAAACAGCGATCTTGCTCTGGCGGTGAGTGCCGATAAACCTGTGAGTACCGCACGCTATTTGACGATTTTCTTCTCTGCGCTGCCTATCTTTCTTCTCCTTTCCCTGCTGCTTTCCGCGTTGATCTCCCGACGAACGCTGACTATTCAGAGCCCGCGCTATGTGCTTAATCAGGCGCTGAAACAAAAAGAGTTTGAATTACATTATCAGCCGATTATTGAATTGAAGAGCGCTCAGGTTGTGGGGTGCGAAGCGCTGATTCGCTGGCATCATTCAGACGGACGCGTAATTATGCCGGACTCGTTTATCCCGATGCTTCGTCAGATGGGATTGATGAAAGCACTGACGCTCTACGTCATTGATGAGGCGATCCAAACGGCCTGCGTATTGAAGAAAACTTACCCTGAGATGTTTGTCTCCATTAATCTTGAGGCGGCAGAATTCGAGGATATTTCCATTTTCAATTATCTCGTGGAGCGCATTGCTACACACGATCTTGAAGGGAAAAATATTAATGTCGAATTAACCGAGTCATCCATGATCGAACCACAAAAAGCTGGGCTGATGGTGGAGCTGTATCAACAGAAAGGCATTGATGTCGCTATTGATGATTTTGGTACTGGCTATGCCGGGCTGTCGTATCTTGAACGCGTCAAAGCCAATACGCTCAAAATCGATAAGTCTTTTGTCTGGAATATTAATAACCATTCACCCACTGACATTGTGTTGTCCCACATTGTCAGCATGGCACATTGCCTTAACCAACAAATTGTTGCCGAAGGCGTCGAAACCCCGATTCAGGAAGCCTACCTGAAAAGCCTTGGTGTTGCCTATGTGCAGGGCTGGCTGTATTCCAAAGCGCTCACGCAAGAGGCGTTAATCGCGTTTCTGGCGGCAAGGCGAGAAACCGCGCCAGACGGGCAGTAAAGTCACGATAAACGCTGCTTCACTACCAAAAATGTGCATGAAAGGGTAAAATATCGAGAATAGGGTAGTTAACTAATGATATTTATTGCTTTTTTATTGTGAATTTTTCAGGAGTTTATCATGCAACAGTTACCTCATTGTCCAAAATGCAGTTCTGAATACACCTGGCAAGAAGGCGAAATGCTTAACTGCCCTGAATGTGGAAATGAGTGGTCAGCGGCGGGTGATGCAGCGGCGCAGGATGACGTTTTAGTGGTAAAAGATGCCAACGGCAACCTGCTGGCGGACGGCGATACGGTCACGGTCATTAAAGACCTGAAAGTTAAAGGCAGTTCGACGCCGTTGAAGATGGGCACTCGTGTGAAAGGGATTCGCTTGGTGGAAGGCGATCACAATATTGATTGTAAGATCGATGGGTTTGGACCGATGAAGCTGAAATCTGAGTTTGTGAAGAAAAACTGATCCTGACGTGATGACGCGCGCGTCAGTCTCCTCTCTGGTTGGCGCGCGGCATTTTTTCACCTCTGGCTGGTTTTTTCACATCAGACAATCCTTTACCATAGCCTGTATTGATTTCTTACCTGGCTATACGGATATCTGATGCGTCATCTGGTTCGTTTTCTCCCTCTGCTTGTTTTGCTCTCGGCCTGTAGCAGTCAGCCGTCCTCCCCTCCGGCAGAAGCACCTTCGGGTAATCCTTTCAGCGGTGGTTTTCTACTTGAACCTGCGCACAATGTGCATCCGCTAGGTGGCGATTTCGCGACCAATCCAGCTACTGCACGGTTTGTCGATAAAATGGTGCTGGAGCACGGTTTTAATCGCCAGCAGCTGCACGATGTGCTGGTTCAGGCGAAAAGTCTGGACTGGGTGATCCGCCTGATGGATAAGCAAGCCCCGACATTGCGCCCGCCTTCTGGGCCGAACGGTGCCTGGAACCGCTACCGTAATCAGTTTATTACGCCAGACAACGTGCAGAACGGCGTAGCGTTCTGGAATCAGTATCAGGATGCGCTACAGCGTGCCCAGACCATTTACGGCGTTCCGCCTGAGATCATCGTCGGCATTATTGGCGTGGAAACTCGCTGGGGCAGAGTGATGGGGAAAACGCGCATCATTGATGCATTGGCTACGTTGGCGTTTGATTACCCGCGACGGGCTGATTACTTTGCGGGCGAGCTGGAAACCTTCCTGCTGATGGCGCGTAAGGAAGGCAACGATCCGCTCAGCCTGCGCGGTTCTTATGCTGGCGCAATGGGCTACGGGCAGTTTATGCCTTCATCCTTCAAGAATTACGCTGTGGATTTTGATGGCAACGGGCATACCAATCTGTGGGACCCGGTGGACGCAATTGGCAGCGTAGCCAATTATTTCAAAGCACACGGATGGGTGAAGGGCGCGCCTGTCGCGGTGCAGGCAAACGGTCAGGCGCCGCTGCTTGCGAACGGTTTTAATACCCGTTACTCGCTCACTGAATTACAGGCCGCGGGTCTGACGCCACAGCATTCGCTGGCAGGATACAGTGAAGCGAGCCTGCTGCGGCTGGATATCGGCACGGGATATCAATACTGGTATGGATTACCAAACTTCTACGCCATCACGCGCTACAACCACAGCACGCACTACGCGATGGCTGTATGGCAACTGGGTGAGGCTGTAGGTCGCGCTCGACAGAATCAGAGTTACTAAGCTC
Source organism: Pectobacterium polonicum (assembly GCF_005497185.1). Lineage (GTDB taxonomy): Bacteria > Pseudomonadota > Gammaproteobacteria > Enterobacterales > Enterobacteriaceae > Pectobacterium > Pectobacterium polonicum. Next base: position 149,462 of record NZ_RJTN01000001.1, read on the forward strand.
TTCCCTTTACAGGCTGTCTCTTCGTCATATTTTCAATGCAGACGCAGAGACAGTTTCGTGCGCCATAACGCTGCTATTCATATGCTATACCGAATACGCGCCCGACGCAGGGCGCTCAGTCGCCGCCGCCCTGCGAACCCAGGCTTCTGGCATAAATTATGCCGCTGCGCGGTGCCATCGGCATTCGTGACCGCTAACCGAGCCGCCAGTGACGCGTTCCCTACGCGGCACTGGCTTTCGCGACGTCCTGTCGCTCACTCGGCGGTCACGCCCACCGCTGCATAATTTTTTACGCCAGATAACGACAATCCCATTAGCAGTCGCCGCATCGCATGCGATGCGAAATCTCACTCTTCCCAACCCTCCCTTTGCCTCCAATTTTCCCTGAATCACCCTCAATACAATCCGCATAGACACCAGCAGAGACCTCATTGGACTATTCCTGCATAGGGGTTTTCCTATGGTGCAGCAAACCGAGGCGATGAATGACGACGATGATGGTGGTGTTCCTGCTGGCCGGTGTGGTGAAAGGCGTGATTGGCCTGGGATTACCGACGATCGCGATGGGTCTGTTAACGCTGGTGATGCCTGCGGCCAGCGCGGCGGGGTTGTTGATTGTTCCGTCGCTGGTAACCAACATCTGGCAGCTCGCCTGCGGCCCCGCTTTTCTCAGCCTGATTAAACGGTTTTGGACGCTGTTTGCCGGAATCATTATCGGGACGTTCTGGAATGGTCTGCCAGCGCTCACCTCGTCATCGTCATGGACGAGTGCGGCGCTCGGCGGCATTTTGGTGGTTTACGGTCTGTGGGGGATTCTGGCGACCACCTTGCCGCAGCCGGGGCGTCATGAAATCTGGCTGTCACCGCTGGTGGGCTACCTCACGGGTGCCATCACGGCGGCAACGGGCGTCTTCGTGATTCCCGCTGTGCCTTATCTGCAATGCCTGAGGCTCAATAAAAACGATCTGGTGCAGGCGTTGGGGCTGGCGTTTACCGTTTCCACGTTGGGGCTGGCGCTACAGCTGATTCAGGGCATCGGGCTACAGGGCATCGATCTCTGGCAGTCTTTGCTGGCGCTGATTCCCGCGCTGCTGGGCATGATGATAGGGCAACGTTTGCGCCACGCGATTAGCGAGCCGATTTTCCGGCGCTGTTTCTTCGTCGGGCTGGTGGCGCTAGGTGGATATATGGCCGCGCGCGGGCTGCTTTAATCCGCATTCTCTTCTGTAATAAAAGCCACGAAATCCTGAACATAGCCGGGCAGCGCGGAAAACTGGCGGGCGCAAATGACCAGATTGCGTGTCGCCCAGTCGTCTGACAGCGGGATGGTGCGAATCTCTAGCCGCTCCATCATGCGCTGTGCGGCATGTCGTGGAAGAATGCCAATGCCAATACCGCTGTGAATCACCTGCGTGACGGCATCGAAACTGGCAAGACGCACGCGATAATTCAGGCGTTTCCCCAGCTTTCTGGCATGTTCATCGATGTGTTCCTGCAAGGCCGCGCCTTCGCTAAGCCCGATAAATTCGGCGTCAGCGATGTCAGAAAGGTTTAGTCGTTTTTTCCCAGTCCATGCGCTATTTTTGGGAACGACGACGACCAGTTCGTCCCTGCGAAATGATCGAGTTTCTAGCCCGTCGAGCGGCACGGAATCGGCGACAATGCCGAGATCGGCGGTTCGGTTGCGGATGGCATCGACGATATCGCGGCTGAGTTTTTCATCCACCGCGACGGATATTTGCGGACAGACCATCAGATAGCGGCCCAGCAGAGTAGGTAAATATTCATTCAGCGCCGCAGAATTGCACAATAGCGGTATATGGCCGCGTAGCCCTTTGCCATATTGGTGTAGTTCGCTGCGCATATGTTCTACCTGACGCAGGATAATGTGGGCATGGTGCGCCAGCGAAAACCCTGCGTCGGTGAGCGAAACGCCTGCCTTTGATCGCAGCAATAGCGCTACACCCAGTTCCTCTTCCATCCCCCGGACTCGCTCGCTGGCCGCTTGTACGGTCAGGCAGGACGCCGCTGCGCCACCGGTAATGCTGCCTGCTTTCTGAATATTGAGAAACAGTCGGAGATCGGTTAAATCGAATCGCATAGGGGGAGTCTGTCTCGGGTGAGCCGATACCCACTATTATGGCCGTGAGCCAGAGCGACGGCAATCGCTCAGACTGCGACTTATTGACACTCCACTCTGTTTCTTCCTTTTTCTTTGGCCTGATAGAGCGCGGCGTCCGCTGCGCCGTATAGCGCATCGAAGCTGGTCTTCTGCGGTGCCCAACTGACGCCAAAACTGGCAGTGACGCGCTGTTGTGGCAGTACGCTGAGCGGCATCCTGTTGAGGTCGTGATGGAGTTGGCTGGCGAGGGCGACGGCCTGCATGAGCGTATGCCCTTCCAGTAGAATGGTGAACTCTTCGCCACCCACGCGACCAATACTGTTTGTGGTACTCAGGACGTGTTGCACACGTGACACCAGATCGCAAATCACGGCATCGCCGGTCGGATGGCCATAGGTATCATTCACCTGCTTGAAGTGATCGATATCCAACACGATGAGCGCCGCCTGGTTGCGTTCCAGCGCGTGGTTGATGCGTTCAATAATCGCACCGCGGTTATACACGCTGGTCAGCGGATCGTGGCTGGCTTTGTATTCCAGCTCGACCGCCAACTTGTTGAGCTGTGCATTTAGGCGATTCAGCTCTTTCTCCGCCCTATCGCTGCGTGAAATGAGGCGGTGCGACTCGCGTACCAGCCGCTGGTAATGGTCGGTTAATGCCAGCAGCGTATCGCGATAGACTTCAGCAGGCCTCTCCTGCTGGTTAGCGATGTTGCGTGCGGCGAGCAAAATGTCGTATTCCGGTGTAAACAAGTCAATTGTGCTCATGGTTATCACTCAAAATCGTGCTGTGAAAGATCAGGGCAGGGAAATCGATGTGGAGTTCTTCACCAAATTCTTCTGCAATATCGTCGTCTTTGTCGTAATACCAATACAGCGCAATCGATAATGTTTGTTCCGCTGCCTGATTCAGCAGGTTGAACAAACTGAACAGCATCTTGGTGCTGGAGCTGTTGAAGTAAATCAGGGAGACATGTATTTCGATGCTCGGCAGTACTTCATCAGGTGGCATGGTTTCCGCATAGGCCGTCAGTCTGTGTAGATATGCCTGAATCTCAGTGAGCAGCGGGCGATAAAACGCCGCTGCATTCTCAGGATAAGATTCGCCGGAAAGATAAAGACGGTGTGTGTCAAAATGAAAATCAACAGTCGGGGTACAGGATGTCCCCGAAATATGGAGGTTGCTTAGGGTCGTTATATTTTTCATGTCAAATGATTGCCTTCAGATAAAACGTAGATAGCCCCGTTGATGCGTCGGCCCGAAACGTAAACTGGAGTGGCTCACTGGCATCACGTGCTACGGTCAACAGACCCATATCCGCGCCTTTACTTGATGACGGGGTTTCATCGCGCAGAGAGACTTTGTAGGCGAGTCGGATTTCATCAAGCGTCATACCGCGCAGCGGTTCAAGACGCCCCCGTAGTTTCTCTACATCGTCGGGGCTTACCGGGTTGGCGCATAACAGGAAGTATTTCCCATTTTCGTAACCCAGGCACACGGAGCCATGACGTACCTCAATGGGGTGGTCGAACGCGGTTAACTGTGCAGCGGAATAGCGAGTGATGTTTTGTACCATTTCCACGAATGTAGAGAATAGTCGGCGACGGATACCGGCAGGAAGCTGCTTTTTCTCCAGTTGTAGCCTCATGGTTTCAGCCAGTGAACTGATGATGTTTTGTGAAAAATAGCCCACGTAATACAGCGTGATGTCATGCTGATGAGAGGGCGAAAAGAACTCGGTGTATTTGATGTCTGGCATCATTCTGCCTACCTGATTAAACAAAAGTCGAACAATGTCGGAAGCCCCAAAAAGTTAAATCATCTCGTCGGGTCTGATCGCCCTGGTAGATCTTGTGTGTTGATAGCAGCTGGTTAGCCAGCTCACGCATTGGCTGGTTTTGATAGTGCTGGAGATGCTCTTGTAACCGCCGTTTCCCAAACATAATCCTGCGTTCTCCGCCAATTTGATCCGTCAATCCATCCGTGGTGGTGAAAAACATATCATTGTCATGCAGCGACAGTTCGTAGCTTGACCACTGGTAGTCATAAGGGGTTTCGGTATAGCCGATACCCATTCGATCGCACTGGAGCGGCGTCAGTTGCCCGGTCTGGTTTTGCAGCATAAATGCAGGCATCCGTGCGCCGGAAAATGTCAGCGTGTTGCGCGTCATGTCGCAGAACACTAGCATCGCGTCGCAGCCGTCATTAGAGGTAGAAAGCTGGCGAGCTTCGTCACGTTGTCCCAGCGTGTCTTTGATATGGCGATTGATCGCCTGCAATAGCTGCGCGGGCAGCATTGGACCGTGCTGGGTCAGCGCCTGTTCCAATGCAGAAGCGAAAATTAAGGTCATAAATGCGCCGGGTACGCCGTGTCCGGTACAGTCTGCCACGGCGGCAAGCCAGCCGTTTTGATAGGTTTTAAAGGCATAACAGTCACCACCGACACAGTCCCGTGGTTCCCAGGCTAAGCACCAGTCGGCAAGCGTTCGAGACATTGCCTGTGTTGAAGTTGTCAGCATTGCGGCCTGAATCACGCTGGCATATTCGATGCTTTGCATAATTTGCTGATGTTGGCGTAGGTGCATATCCGATACGGCCTTGATCAGATCAATGCCGAGTCCGATACCGATATAACGTCCGTTTTCGGTGATCATAAAGCCGTCCGTCAGCGATTTGTCACCGGTGATCACCGTTTGATCGGCGACGTCGTTTAACGACGCCAGCGCATCGATAATCAGCGGGTTTTTATCCATAAACGCGATGCAGCTCTTTTTGTCATACAGTTCGCGATAAAAAGGACGGGACATTTGCGAGAGAAAAATGTGGCGGTTGATTAAGCCAAAAGGACGTCCATCCTCGACGACAGGCAGACTGACCCACTCTTTATTTTTACTGAACAACTGCAATACGGTGGCATTGTCGGTGTCAGGAGAAACATCCGGCAGAGGAATACAAAGATCTCGCGCCACCGGTGTACCCCGGAGGAGCGGTCGGGCGCAAGGAACGGGCATGGCGATCATGGTTAATCTTTGGGCAGATTTATCTTTGCGTCAAAATACCTGCCCTTGATGACCAAATGATGACAGCTCCCGTCATACTTCAAGCCGCAGGTGCGTTGGCGATACTCGACTCATATCTGAGCCTCGCCCTGACGGGCTAACGCTTCGCGTTATCCAAAGCGTTAACGTTTTGTCCTGCAACTCGAATTATTTAGGGAGACACTCGCTTTATTGCGTATCCAATACGTTGAGCATGATCTGGTTTTGCCAGTCAAAATAGGGGTTGAAGGTCAGGCGCACGTGGGTTTTGCCGTTTTCCACGTATCCCCAGTCGGAATACCACAGCGTGCTGCGATCCGCGCAGGCTGTCAGGTCGTTATTGGTTTGTCCGTTGGCGCAAATAATGATTGAGCCTGTTTTGCCGTATTCCGTATTTTCTGGTGAAAATAGGAGCGACATATGTGAGAGTTGGCTGATACGCCATTCAGGCAAGGAGCCAGTACGCACTAACACGCGTGAGGAATGGATACCCGCAGGGCGATCGCCATACCAGATTAGACGACTGCGCGGGTGGGTAAACTGGGTATCGAACATGTTGGCAATATAAGTCGTATCGACGACGGAATCATGCTCCGCCAGCACGATTAACACTGGCTTGTCATAAGGTTTTTTGGCGAGCTGTGAACGAACACCGCTGCTGGAATAGTAATATTGGGCGAAACCGTTGGTTGGCACGCGCATATAGCGGGTCGCCAGTTGCTCCGGGTAGCCGGGACGCGGTGGCATCAGCCAGTCGGTAAACACGGACAGCAGCGGCGTCATGAAATCGTATTTTTCGTTGGATTTAATCGCGGGTGAAAACAGCACCAGCCCTTTGATTTCAGGGTGTTGTGACGCGTATTCCAGCACCAAATTGCCGCCAGTGGAAAAACCGCCCAAATAGACTTCATCAACGTCTTTGCTGAGGATTTCAGCCTGCTCGGCAACGACGTTGCGCCAGTCATCAACGGTGACGTGCAGTAGATCGGAGGGGCGCGTGCCGTGCCCTGGTAGCAAAACGGTTCTGACGAGAAATCCCTGTTCGACCAATTTCGGCGTGATGTCAATGAACGAACCGGGTGAATCTCCCAGTCCGTGCACCAGTAAAATCGCCTTACGTGGTTGACCCGCAGGACGGGTTTCACTGGGCGTATTCCAGCGTAATTCCAGCTGTTTATCGGTGGTTTGGAAGGCGCGATGCTGCTCTACCCAGCGTGTTGTTTCCTGCTGATAGCGCTCGAATGACGGTTGTCCTAATGGCGTAATATCACGTGGATTGCTGTTGCATCCCACGGTGAAAAGCACGCCCGTGAGGGCGAATAAGCCTACCATCACCCGTTTCCAGATTGGCAACGAAACGAACTGGAATACGTTTATTGTCATTTATTCTCCTTGCCTGCTGGCAACATCAACTTGATAGCGAACGGGATCTGGCGGTTCGACAACACTATATCTGAAATTATTTGGCAAGCATGGCGCTCAACGTGCGGCGCCGTGAAGCGCACACGTTTTACCGAATTGCAGCAAGGCTGAAGCAATGAAACAGACCGCGCATCGTGCACGGTCTGTTGGAGGTAGATGCGTCAGAACCCCAAAGGGAATATTACGTTAGCTGTGAATTCTGCTGGCAGAATTACAGGGCTTTAACGTTTGAGCGGCTGACTTTGCAGTTCTTGGTATCCCACTGTTCGCCGTGTTTAGGTGATTCGCCCTGACCTTTTTGTACGCCAGTAAACTCTTCACACACTTTAGGTTTACCTGCTTTGTAGCCTTTAATACGCAGATCGCGAATTTCAGCGACATCGCCAAAGTTACGGTTTACACCCGCGATGCTGTCGATGGTGCCGTTAACGGTAGCGCTGATGATGGTGAGGTTGCGCGGGCCACCGTTGTTAGTGCAGTCACCGCAAGAACGCCACAGTTTGCCGTGTTGACCCGTCAGGGTGAAGTTGCCCTGTACGATCGTGTGGCTGTTTTTGGCATTCTGTTGCAGCACTTTGTCCGGCTTGCCGCCAGGGCCATTGGTGGTGTTATGTGCCACACCGCCGACGATGGTCATGGTTTTGCCGTTGTTGGTTGCTGCATCTTCACAAACGTCTTCCCAGATCACGTTTTCAATACGGCAGTTGCCTGATTTACAGTGGATACCGTCAGAACCGCCTTTTTCAGCGATGCGCAGGTTCTTGATGGTGGCATTTTCCAGTGTGATAACAGGAGGCTGTTTATCACTGTCGCCGCTACAGCTCAGACCCAAAGTAATACCGCCGCAGTCGACAGTTTTATCTTTGATCACCGCCCCGGCTTTACATTCTGAACTGGCTGCTTTCAGTGACGCGGCGCGCAATGGTGCAGGAGCCGTCTGTGCAGCGTTAGATTTCAGGATGCTATTGTTGCCGCTAACCGTATCCACCCAATACCAATAGTCCGACTGCGGATTAGCCGTTAAATCCGTAAACGTTCTGTCGGTGGAATTAAGCTCTGCAATTTTTTCGCTGCCAGCCTGATTATTACTGGTGCTGCGATACACATCCTGGCGAACCACATTGCCTGCATCGGTAGACCAGCTTAAATAGGTGGCATTGTCTTTTTTCAGCAGCATCAGCATGGTGTCATCAGCCTGAGCCTGAAAAGAAAAAGCAGCCGTACATAAAAATATCGGTGTTAAATACTTAAACATGTGTTTTTCCTTGTAAATTAAACGGATATTTTTTCTCTTTATTTAGAATAAATAAAGAGGGAGTCCTAGCGCATCGAGAGGATTATATAGCAGGGAATATGAAATGAATAATAATTCGTCGAAATTGTTGAGGTTAGTCAGTTTATTTAATTTAGTCTGTTATTATTTTATATTTATTTTTATACTTTGTTTATTATATTTAATTTAATTATTTTCGATAAATTAATAGATATTAGGAAGGTTCTTATTAAAGAATAAGAAAAATGAATGTCGTGAAGAGAGAAAAAATCTTACCACTCGCTCACGGCTAGACATGACTGGATTCGGTTTGTTTCTACGTTTCGTTGATGCGCCATTTACTTTTCTGGTGATAATTTAATCATGCGTAAAATTGAATGCTTTGCTAAATAAGCATTGAAATTTTTTATGTAAATGGACTTTTATTAATCTACATATTCATGTGCGACAATTTTTAGTTTCTATAAAATCGTTTTATTTTTCTTATTAATAAAAAGAGAATGGAATTATTTTTTTAGGTGACAACAAAATTGCGGATATCTATAAGGTTTGACATGGAATATCAATCAGGAAAACGCGTTTTATCATTATCACTAGGACTTATCGGTCTGTTCAGTGCATCAGCATTTGCTTCTGATTCCCGAACGGTAAATGAACCGAAAGTTCCAGCCTCATGCACGGCGCTTAAAGCGGACGGCAGTACGGCCACTAGCGTCATTCAAAAAGCACTGAATACCTGCGAACAGGGAAAAGCGGTAAGATTGAGCGCAGGAAGTACTTCCGTCTTTCTCAGCGGTCCACTTTCCCTACCTTCGGGCGTCAGCTTAGTCATCGACAAAGGGGTGACCCTACGGGCTGTGAATAACGCTAAGTCTTTTGAGAACGCGCCGTCGTCCTGTGGCGTGGTGGATAAAAACGGTAAAGGCTGTGATGCCTTTATTACCGCAGTCAGTACGACAAACAGCGGCATCTATGGTCCGGGCACCATTGATGGGCAAGGGGGCGTGAAACTTCAGGACAAAAAGGTGAGCTGGTGGGAACTGGCTGCCGATGCCAAAGTGAAAAAGTTAAAACAGAATACCCCTCGTCTGATTCAGATTAATAAGAGTAAGAATTTTACGCTGTATAACATTTCTCTCATTAATTCCCCGAATTTCCATGTGGTGTTCAGCGATGGTGATGGTTTCACCGCGTGGAAAACCACAATCAAAACGCCATCTACCGCCAGAAATACCGACGGTATCGATCCGATGTCGTCAAAAAATATCACTATTGCCTACAGTAATATTTCGACGGGTGACGATAACGTCGCGATCAAAGCCTATAAAGGTAGGGCGGAGACACGCAATATCTCCATCCTTCATAACGACTTTGGCACTGGGCATGGTATGTCGATCGGCAGTGAAACCATGGGCGTTTATAACGTCACGGTTGATGATTTGAAGATGAACGGCACGACCAACGGCTTACGTATCAAAAGCGACAAATCGGCTGCCGGGGTGGTCAATGGTGTTCGGTATAGCAATGTCGTGATGAAAAATGTGGCGAAACCGATCGTGATTGATACGGTGTACGAGAAAAAGGAAGGCAGTAATGTCCCAGACTGGAGCGACATCACGTTTAAGGATGTGACGTCTGAAACCAAGGGAGTCGTGGTACTGAACGGTGAGAATGCCAAAAAGCCGATAGAAGTGACGATGAAGAATGTCAAACTGACCAGCGACAGCACATGGCAAATCAAGAACGTCAACGTTAAGAAGTAGTTCGATTTACGTTGTTTGGTCATAACAGCGCCGCTCGGGAAACCGTCGGCGCTGCTTGTTTTTTCATTACGCTCGTTCCACCGTGCGCAAGTTTAGCGTTCTCGCAGTGCTTCATTGACCTTGTTCAGCGGTTTAATCAGATAGTCCAGCACGCTTTTCTGGCCCGTTTTTATCTCCACGCTGGCGACCATACCGGGAACGATAGGGAATTTTTCCCCGGCTTTGTTGGCCAACTCCGCCTGCGTGGTACGCACATAGACCCGATAATAAAACTGGTCGCGCCTGACTTCGTCCTGAAGGGTATCCGGCGATACGCTTTCGACTTCGCCCGTTAAGTTGCCGTAGATGGACGAATCATAGGCGGTGATTTTTACCGTGGCGGGTAAGCCCGGTCGGATATAGGCAATATCGCGTGGGTTGATGCGCGTTTCGATCAGCAACTGATCTTCCAGCGGTACGATCTCCATCAGCTTGCCGCCCGGTTGCAGCACGCCGCCGACGGTCGTGACCTGAATGTCTTTCACGATTCCGCGCACCGGTGATGTGATGGTAGCACGTTTGAGCTGGTCGGCTTTTCCGCTGACCACTTCCCTTTGTGCTTCCAGATCGGCGTTGTTTTTAACCTGTTCTTCCCGCGCCCGCACCGCGTACTGGTTGCTGGCTTCGTCGATTTTGCCGCGGATTTCGCTAATCTGGCGGCGTAACCGGATCACTTCGACGGCGCTGGCGGCACCGCGCTGCACCAGCGGCTCCGTCATACGTAGCTCCTGCTCCACCAGTCGCATCGACTGTTGCAGGTTGGCGATGGTTTCATCGCGATTGCGCAGGCGTGACTCATAAAGCTGTCGTTCGCGTGCGGCCAGCGCGGGCTCCTTTAGGGTTTCCGCGCTGAACTTTAGCGGTGCGCCGCTGAGTTCGGCGTGCAGACGTTCAGCGGACGCCCGCAACGTCTGTACGCGGGAGAAGGCTTCGCCGTAGACAGACTGAAAGCGGTTGATGTCCAACTGCGCCAGCACCTGCCCCTTTTCGACAACATTGCCCTGTTGTACATACAGTTGACCGATGATCCCGCCGTCCAGACTTTCAATCACCTGGGCACGAGTCGAGGGCGTCACCTTGCCGGTTCCGACTGACACTTCATCCAACACGGCAAAGGTGGCCCAGACAAAAAAGACGACTAGCCCCAGCAGACTGAGCCAGATAATGACGGAAACGCGTCGACCCTGGCGTTTCAGGTCATCATGGAGGGTGATGCTGCTCATTGTGTTTCTCCTTACGCCACGCTCTGTGCGTTCTCTGCCGGTTTGCTGATGGCCTTCAAAATTTGGTCACGCGGGCCGTCTGCCACGATGCGCCCGCCATCCATGACGATTACGCGGTCAGCCAGCCTGAGCAACGCCGGGCGGTGCGTCACCAGCACCAGCGTGCGACCCGTGAGCCAACTGCTTAACTGGTGAATAACGTGGCCTTCCAACTGTTCGTCCATAGACGCGGTAGGTTCATCGAGCAGCACAATCTGAGGATTGCGCAGCAGCATCCGGCTGAGCAGGATCATCTGCCGCTGCCCACCGGATAAACCGCGCCCGCCTTCATGAATAATGCGATCCAGACTGGCGGCGTCGTGTTGGATCAGGCTAAGCGCGCCGCTAATGCGCAGCGCCTGCAACAGCTCCTGTTCGGTGGCATGTGGGTTGCCGAGCATCAGATTTTGCCGCAGGCTGCCGAAGAACAGGCGGGAGTCCTGGGACAGAAAACCCAACTGGCGGCGAACGTCTGCCGGATCGATCTGGCTGATGTCGACGCCATCAATGATGACCTTGCCACGCGTCGCGGTTGCCTGGCTAGCAAGTAGCTTGAGCAGGGTGGATTTACCCGCACCGACCTTACCCAGCAGCGCCACTTTTTCACCCGGCTTGATGTCCAGCTTCCCGATCTGCAAGGCCGTATCGCCCTGTTCAGGATCGTAGCTGTACTGCACGTTGTGGAGCTGGAAATGCCCTTGAAGGATTGGGCAGTGCGCCATTTTGCCGTCTTCTGGCCGATCCAGCGGTTTTTGCAGGATGTCATCCAGCCCGGTCATCGCGGTTTTGGCGTGCTGCCAGCGGGAAAAGACCATCGTGAGCTGCATGAGCGGGGCGATGGTACGTGAAGACAGTAAGCTACAGGCTACGAGCGTACCAGTGGTGATATCGCCCGCGAGCACCAGATAGCTTCCGAATACCAGCATCCCGGCATAGGTTAACTGCTGGACGGTCGATGCCCAGCCGCTGAGCCGAGCGCCCCAGACGCGTTGCTTCATCCCGATAGCTGCGCTGACGTCGTGCGTCTGCTCCCACTGGCGCTGGAAGTAGGGTTCAGCCTGTAACGCTTTGATATCTTCGATCCCTTCGATAGACTCGACCAGCACCGCATTACGCAAGGCACTTTCGCGCATCCCCTCCTTGGCGAGCTTCGCCATCGGCCATTGCAGCATCAGACCGGGGATCACAATCAGCGGGATCGCTAGCATCGGGATCAGCACCAGTGGGCCGCCGATCATCGCCATGATGCCGAGAAACAGAAAGACGAACGGCATGTCGGCTGCTGCGCCGACGGTCGTCGAGGTCAGCAATTCACGCACCTGATCGATTTCCCGCAGCTGCGAAATAAACGATCCGGTGGATTTCGGTCTGGCCTCATTTTTGATCGCCAGCGCGCGGGCAAATAGCATCCCCGACACGTGCAGATCGATGCTCTTGCCCATCAAATCGGAGACGACGGTGCGTGACAAGCGGATAGCATATTCTAATGCGGCAGCCAGCAGCACGCCGAAAAACAGTACCCACAGCGTGGGGATCGACTGTGCCGGAATGACGCGGTCATACACCTGCATGGAGAACAAAATCCCCGCCAGCGCCAGAACGTTACCCACGATAGACGCGAGAGAGATTTCCCCGATCTGCCGTTTTGCGCCGCGAAAGTGCTGCCAGAACCAGTGCTTGCGGTACGGTTTGACGAAATCATCAATGCGGGTATCGCGGCCACGCTCGGCGATGCCGACCAGCACGATAATGCCCTGGCTGTGTTTAATCAGTTCCGCCAGTTCGGCTTCACGCTGAAGGTCACCGCCGTCATTCAACCAGTAGGTGGCGAGCCCCTCGCCATTCAATGATTCGATGACGATGACGCCGCCGTCATCGGTTTCCGCTAATACCGGTAAGATCTGGTTGCGCCAGCGGAGTTTCTCCGTGTGCCGCAGGCTGATGGTTAATCCCATCAGATGGCTGATCTGCTCTAACTGGCGGGCGATGGGAAGCTGTTCGTACCAGCGCATCTGCTGGCGTACTGATGGGATATCGACCACCTGTCCATAGTGGGCAGCGGCACGCGCCATGGCGGCAATCCAGACCTCAGTGTTGGTTACTTGTGTCATTGATATTCCTGCATGTTCTTACCCGACAGGCGAGCCGGCTTACAGCGACGGTAGCGTCTCGCCACTGGCTTGATAACGTTCAATGCCCAGCATATCCAGCAGATTATCGACGGCAGCGGCGTAGTTAACCGCCGCCTCCCAGCCGTCGTATAACGCACCGATGCGTGAGGTTTCGGCCTGCAATACGTCTTGTTCAACGCTGAGCAGGTCATTCAGGCTGCGTTTGCTGAGCTTGTATTCATCCTGATAAACGTTGCGGGTGTAGGTCGCGCTGGTGATTTGCTGCTGGCTGGCTTTTTCACGCTGCTGTGCACCGATGAGATCGGCGTAGGCCGTTGCCGCTTTCTGATTCATATCCAGCTTTGCCGCTTCGACTTCGGCCTGCGCAGCTTCACGCGTGCCTGATGCGGCATCAACGCGTGCGCTGACGGCACCACCCTGATACAACGGGGCTTCCACAACCAGCTGTAGCTGATCGTCCCAGTAATTACGTCGGTCGGTTTCATAGCGGGTACGTCCTGCCTGCACGGCAATAGTCGGCCAGTGCTGGGCTTCCGCCTGACGAATGCGGTGGCGCGAGGCTTCCTGTTTGGACTGGGCGCTCAGCACCGCATTACTCTGCTGGTAGGGCAGCGCTTTGAGCGTAATTTTTTGTTGCAGCAGCGCCCGTGGCAGATCGGGCAGGGTGGTGGGGAGAACGCCGGTCAACACGCTGAGCTGCGCCAGCGAGGAGCGCTCCAGCGCACGATATTGTTCCAGCGTCGCCCTCATGCCTGCGATGCGGGTTTCCGCTTGCAGGATGTCGGATTGTGTACTGAGACCGGCTTCGGAGCGGAGCGTTGCGATATCTTTTACCGCGCTGAGTGACGTGATGTTGCGCTCTGCTGCCTGATTCAGTTCCTGATAGCGTTTGACTTTCAGATAGGTAAGCAGGGTTTGCTGGCCGACCGTGGTCATGACGCCGTAGAGCTGGTAGCGATAGGCATCGGACAGGCTGTGCTGCTCATCAATGCTGCCGCCCGTCTTACCGAAATCATACAGGAGCTGTTTTAGGGTGATGCCGGCGGTGGAGTTGTTGCTCATTGTGCCGCTGGTATCACTCTGATCTGACTGGCCGACATTGCCACTTAGGCCGATTTGCGGGAACCAGGCGCTTTGCGCCACGCGCAGATCGGCATCGCCGACGCGAATTTGCGCGGCGGCCTGGGCGATTTGCGGGTTGCGGGCAAATGCACGGAGAATGGCCTGTTTGAGATCCAGACTGTTGACCTGTTGTTCTGTCGGTGCAGCGGACCAGTCAAACGCGACGGCCTGAGCGAATGTCGGTGGGCTATAGACGGTTGCGAGGCTACCGCAGACGAGCCCGAGCGCCAGCATGTAGCGCGGTGTGTGAGCCTGAAAAGCGCGCTGGCGTAGAAAAAACATGTCCCTGATAAAAAAGCTGATAAACAATGGTTTGTGCATCAATTGCCCCTGTTTTCATTACTCTTTGTTTTAGTTCCTTTAAAGGAGGGAGAGGGGCGCTGGCAAAATGCGTTAATACCCCTTCCGCTCTCCCTCTTCGTCATATTTCCATGCGGCTCATCCTAAGCCTGCTATCTCCTCAGCATAATTTTTACGCCGGATAACGACAAAATCGCGTTGATCCCCGTATTTGTGTATAAGCAGCAGTCCTTCGTAGGGCTGGCACTTAAAACACCGTTACACCATATTGACGAGCAGCCCTTGCTGCACCAGTACGTCCCCCAGGCTGTTGGCGCTATCCAGCGATGAATGGTGGTAGACATCGAAGTGTTGGCCGTCAATGTCACGCTGTCCTACCGCGCTCCAGGCACCGTCACCTGGGATCAGGTTCACCTTGCTGCCTTCTCCCCCGACGATCAGCAGGTCATCTTCTGGTCGGTCGGTGACATTCAGGGCGCGGTCAAGATCCAGTGTGATGCTGTTGGTGCCGTTTTTGCCTAAATCGAAGATCTCCACGTTGTCGATTTTCAGTCCCAGCGCGGTGAGATCCAGATTGAGCGAGGTGCCATCGAGAAGCAGGGTATCGATGCCGTCACCGCCGTCGATGTGTGTGAAATCGAGATTTGAGAGAGTGATAAGGTCATCGCCCTCGCTGCCTGTGATCTCTGCCCCCGTCTGTACGCTACCGTCAGCCAGATTGATGACAACGCCGCCAATGGCATACACGCTGTTCTCAACGTCAGTGCTGGCGTGATTGTCGATGGTTTGTGTCTCGCTGAGCGTGGCCGCAGCCATTTTCGAGCTGACATGGAGGGATTGCACATCGGTACTTTCCCCAGTATCAAGCTGTTCACTGGACAGCGAGGACACCTGAGCAAGGCTGCTATCGTCCGTATCCAGCGCCATCATGCTCATCAGCGGTAAGCCGAGTGAGATACCGGAAGTTAATCCGGCGGATACCCCGGTGAAGTTACCTGCCTGATCGGTAACGGAAGCTTCTACTGCCGTTCCCAACAGCGCAGTTAAAATTGCACCCACGTTGAAAACGTTGATGCCTAGCAGGGAACTGCTGAAATGCGCGTTCCACTTGCCATCGGCACCGACAGTACCCTGTAGCGTTTGGCCGAGCAGGGTGACGGTCACCTTGGCACCTTGTTGCACATAGCGTGATGTCCCGCTGACGGTGATGCCATTTGCCAGCAGGCCGACGGTGTTACCAATCAGTGACCCGACTGCATCAATACCCAACTGCGGCAACTGGTGCGTTTTCACGATGACGTTACTGTTGGTGTTGTTGGTATTGCCATAGCGGTCAGTGACGGTGACACCGACGGACAAGTTACCGTCAAGAATGCTGGTTAGGTTGGCACTGGGTACAGTGACGCTCCAGGTGCCGTTGTTGGCGACGGCAACCGTGGTCGAGAACCCGCCTACGGTCAGCGTGATGCTACCGCCTGCCGCATTGGTTGTGGTTCCGCTGATGAGCTGGTTTATACCCGCTTCGGCCAGATTCAGGTAACCATCCCCGCCAAACAGGGAGCCGAGGTTGACCGTTGGCAGCGTGTGAACGCCTACGCCGATCGAAGCTCCCGCGCTGGTGGTTTTGCCTGCGGAGTTGGTCAGAGAGGCACTGAGGGATAACGTGCCGTCAGTCAGATTGTTGAGATCGAGTGACGGCAGGCTGACTGACCAGGCTCCGTTGCTTTGCACCACGGCAGAGTAGGTCTTCGTACCCAGAGAAACCTGAATAGTGGAACCTATCGCGTTGGTACTGGTGCCGCTGATAATCTGACCCGCAGCGGCTTCGACCGCATTCAGCAGGCCGTCACCGCCAAACAGTGGGTTAATCGCAATGGTTGGCAACGCATTGATAATGACATTCAAGGCGCTGGTGGTTTCTCCCACGTTACCCGCTGCATCCACCAGGCGGACGCTAACGTTAGTTGCGCCATCTGTGAGGGCTTTCAGGTCGAGGCTAGGGACCGGCAGGCTCCAACTGCCGTTCGCGCCAATCGTCGTGGTGTAGGTTTTGCTGCCTAGCGTGACGTTGATCGCTGTACCGGCTGCCACATTGGCCGTTGTCCCACTGATGGTTTGTGCGCTCAACAGGCTGGTGAGATCCAGTACGCCGCCGTTGAACAACGGATTAAGGGTGATGGTTGGCGGCAATATGGAGACATTGAGTCCCGTACTGATGCCGTTGCTGTTGCCTGCTGGATCGGTCACCGTCGCACTGACGGTGAGATTGCCGTTGGTCAGACCGGACAGTTGCAGCGGCGTTACGCTGGTGCTCCAGGTGCCGTCATTACCAACGGTGGCGTTCAACGTCAGCGATCCGATGCGTATCACCACCGACGATCCTGCTATCGCATTGGTGGTGGTACCGCTAATCGTCTGCGTCAGCGCGGCCTCTGCGGCATTGAGGAAGCCATCGCCACCAAACAACGAACCAAGACTGATCGTTGGCAAGTTTTTGGCAATGATGCTGATGGCACTATTGACCGTGCCAATGTTGCCGGAGGCATTGGTGACGGAGACGCCAAGCGTCGCGCTGCCATCTACCAGTGCGCTAAGATCGGACGGTTGCAGCGTCAGGCTGAACACGCCACCTGCGCCGACGGTCGACAGGAATGTTTTACTGCCAAGGGTAACGGCAACCTGCGATCCCACACCGGCATTAGTGACGGTACCGCCGATTATTTGTGCTACCACGGCTTCTGCGGCATTGAGGAAGCCATCGCCGCCAAATACCGGGTTCAGCGTAATCACTGGCTGAGAAAAATCGAACTTGATGCCAGCACTGCCGCTGGTGCTATTACCTACGCTGTCTGTCGCGGTGGCGCTCACCGTGAAATCACCGCTGCCCAGCCCTTGCAGAATACCCAATACGCTCGGTGTGACGGCTGCGCTCCACTTGCCATCTGAGCCGACGGTGGCCGTGGCGATTTGTGAACCCGAAATACTGAGCGTAATGGTTCTGCCAGCCAGTCCGGTGGCCGTGCCGCTGAGCGTTTGGTTGACCAGCAGGTCGCCCAGATTCAGCAGGCTATCGCCAAAGACCGGATTCAGCGTAATACTCGGCAGATTCTTGATGACGGTTGGAACGTTCACGATCTGGCTGGCGGTATTGCCTGCGTGATCGGTGACCGCGACGCCCAGCGCTAACGTTCCATCTTGCAAGGCTTGTAAATCAAGCGCAGGAACGGACAGGCTCCAGGCACCGCCTGCACCGACGGTAATCCCGGTGTAAACTTTGGTGCCCAACGTCACGGCAACCGTTGCGCCAGCGCCGATATTCACATTGCTGACGATGCCGCTGATAATCTGGCTGGTCGCGACATCCGCCGCATTTAGCGCGCCATCCGCGAAGGCTACCACGGAATCAATGACCGGCAGGGTTTTCAACACGTCAATGTTGACCAACTGATTCTTCACGTTGCCGTGTGAATCGACGATGTCGACATTAACCGCCAGCACGCCATTGCTCAGGCCGGTGAACAGGTTCGGGGCAAGGGCGACGCTCCAGGCTCCGTTGGCTCCCACGGTGCCTTCCACCGTATTGCCCAACACGGTGACCTGTACTTTCGCACCCAGGTAGTTGCCCGTTGCGTTACCGCTGATGACCTGCGTGATCAGTGATTCGGCCAGATTGAGGATGCCATCATTACCGAAGATATCGGTAATACCTGCGCCGAGCGTCTTGTTCAGTGCGACATCGAGCGTGACATCAAGGTGTGTGCTATTGTCGGAAGTATCGGTCAGCGTCACGCCGATGACCTGCGGCCCGTCGAACAGGTTCTGCAAATTGGCGGACAACACCGGAATCGTCCAGGTTCCGTCAGGGCCGACGGTGGTCGTGCCGACTAACGGCCCTGCGGTTAGCGTAACGGTGGCACCTATTTCGCCTGTCCCTTTAATCACTCCGCCAGCCAGCGCCTCAGCCAGCGTCAGAATATTGTCATCGAACAACGTCACGCTGAGCAGTGGAATACCCGTATCAACGGTAACGACCTGCGTATCCCAGGCGGGATTTCCTGCTGTGTCCGCGAGCGTTGCCCTAATGGTGTAGGAGCCATCGGTCAACTGTGCCAGATCGGCGGCGGGTACACTCACATTCCAGTTTCCGTCGGACTGAACCTGAGCGCTGTAGGTTTTGCCATTCAGCACCACGCTGACGAGTTGCCCAGCCTCTGATGTGGAGGCTGTCCCCGTAATCGTCTGTGCGGTACTGACTTCCTTACCGTTCAGTATGTTATCACCAGCAAACGTCTCGATATTTAATGTCGGCGCGATGGTATCGACCAGCACGGTGGTTGTCGTGGAGCCATGTATAGATGAGGCCGTGATAGTAACTGGGCCTTCAGAGGCAAAGAATGAGGATTGTGTAGGAATAGTGACACTCCAGACACCATTTAGATCGGTTATGGGGCTTGGAAGCACGGGAATCAAACCAATTTGAAGTGTGATAGGTACTGATATAGGAAACAAACCGATAGAACGGCCAGAGATAGTAATACTTCCTTCAGCTTCAGCCGCATTGATGATGTTATCGTCGGCTATCGCATTAATTTCGATAATAGTGCTGGGAGGTGTCAGGTCGGCGGTGAATACTTTGTCGGCTTGTATGGCCGGATTACCCGCTTTATCCATCGCATCGGCTGTGATGGTGTACGCCGGATTCGTTAGATCTTGCAGCGCGGCGGGAGGGATGCTTACGCTCCAGATACCATCGGCGAGAATTTTTGCCGTGTACTCGACATTATTCAGCTTGACGGTCACATTTTGACCCACTTCCAAGCCCGTGGAGGTGCCGCTGACGATCTGTGTGGTGCGGCTTTCCGCATAGTCGAGAGTTTTATCCGCTCCGCCAAAGTCGTTAATCGTAAGTGTCGGTGCGGTTTGCGCGATAGTCGCCTGAGAATTCAGCGTGGCTGTGTTACCTGCATCATCCGTTGCGGTGATAACGATATTGTGCGTTCCGTCAGCAAGCTGGCTGAGCTGCGTTGGCGTCAGCGTAGCTGTCCAGACGCCTCCGCTAAGCTGTGTAACGAGTGATTCTTCACCAAACTTCACGGTCACGCTCACGGCATCCCCCGCGTTACCGCTAAGCGTTCTGCCCAGCAGGGTGCCCGCTTCCGCAATATTCAGGTAGCCGTCTTCAAACGGGATATCTAAGGTGAGTGCCGGTGGCGTTAAATCGCTGATAAAGGTGATGGGAGTCGAACCGACGTTGCCAGCGGCATCGATGGCGGTGACGGTGATGGTATGTTGGCCATCGGTCAGCGAGTTCAATGCATTAGGAGGAAGCGTAACCGACCAGTTGCCGTTGCTATCCACCGTCGCCGTGTAGCGAATCCCGTTGAGGTCGATCTCCAGTTTCACGTTTTGCCCATTGCCGCCAATCTGGGTGCGGCCAGAGAAGGTCAGCGCGGACGCGGCTTCGGCGCTGCTCAGGATATTGTCGACCCCAAATGGGTTTACATCGACAAGCGGGGCGGGCAGTGTTTGCGCCGAACTGACATCGAGCGCCGTACTGGTGTGAGTATTGCCCACCCAGTCGGTGACCTTGACGCTAATGCTGTAATTGCCTTCGGCGAAGATCGCCAAATCGGCAGGACTCAACTCTCTGGACCATCCGCCTAGCCCGTCTGCGGTGGCCGTAAAGGTGGTGTCTACCTGCGTGGTTTTGTTGGTCACGGTAATCGTGACTTCCTGGCCTGCGCTGGTAATACCGGTTTTACCGGTTAAGGTCTGGATGGCCTGAATTTCGGTGGTGTTAAGGATTCCGTCGCCAAACGGCAGATCCAGCGTTGCCACCGGCATGGTGGTGGTCAGAACATTTGCCGTAGCCGCGGTGGTGCTGGTGTTGCCCGCAGAGTCGGTCACGGTGACGGTGAAATTCACCGTGCCATCCGGCAGGTCGATCAGCGTCTGGCGATCCAACGATAACGACCAACTGCCATCGGCATTCACGGTGGCAGGGAGGCTTGTGCCGTTGATGCTGACCGACACGGTTTGCCCCACATTGCTGGTTAGCCCTGTTTGCCCGGATAGCGTAGCGCCCGGCTGCGCATCGGCCAGACTCAGTTTGCCATCGCCGAACGGCGTATCCAGCGAGGCGACGGGAACACCCACAATGACGCTGGTGAAGGTTCCGTTTCCTGCGCCCGTGTTGCCCGCATGATCCGTAACGGTGACGTTGATGGTGTGTGTGCCGTCGCCGAGTGAAACCAAATCGGCAGCCAGCAGTGTCACATTCCACTGACCATTGGCGGCAACGGTCGCGCTGTAGGTGTGGGTTAGCGTGCCGTTGGTGATCGAGACAGACACGCTCTGGCCTGGATCGAGGAGCCCCGTTGTCCCGGTTAGCAACTGATCCGCCGTGCTTTCTACCTGATTGAGTACGCCATCAACAAACGGGGTCGCGATGCTGATGTTGAAATTGGTGTGGATGACGACATCCAACGTACCGCCCGCGCTGCCGGTATTGCCTGCGCTATCGGTTACCGTTGCACTGACCTGCACATTGCCATCCGCCAGAATGTTAAGCGCATTGGCTGGAATGGTGGCACTCCACAAGCCGCCCGCGAGGGTCACGCCTGTTACGGTGTAAGCCCCTATCGTAACCTGAATCGCTGTCCCGACGGGCAGGTTGGTATAACTGCCGCCAACGGTGGTTTCCGTTGCCAGTTCTGCACTAGTCAGGACATTGTTGTCATAGAGCGAATCCAGCGTCAGCGTCGGCAGCGCCTGTGTTTTTAACGTGATATCAATGCTGGTCGTGCTGGCATTCCCTGCGCCGTCGGTCACGCTGGCTTGCAGCGTTTTCACGCCGTCGCCCAGTGCCAGCAGGTCGTTTGCCGCAATGGTGATTTGCCAGATACCGTTGTTGTCGGCAACCGCGCTATAGGTAGCAGTACCGACTGTTATGGTGACTTGAAGACCGGCTTCGGCCTTGCCGCTCAGCGGTAGTCCTGCCAGCGCATCTGCCAGCCCGATATCGCTGGTATCAACCAGCATATCGATGGACAGCAGCGGTGGGAGGGTATCGACTGTCAACGGATGGGTTGCCGTGGCCGGGTTCTGTGCGATATCACTGACGGTTGCCGTCACATTCTGACTGCCCTGCGGCAGATTTTGCACATCGCTGGCAGGAACGGTTGTGCTCCAGTTACCGTCAGCGCCAACGGTCGCCAGATAGGTTTTGTTATTCAACGTCACGGTGACGCGCTGTCCCACCTGAACATTCGTCGTTGAGCCAGAGATGAGCAGATCGGATTGGGTATCCTGCGCGCTGACGACATCATCGCCAGATAGCGTCGCAATGGTGATACCAGGCAGATTAGCAGGGTCGGTGATGACGGTGATGTTATGTGTTGTCGAAGCGGGGTTGCCGCTTACGTCGGTCACGCTGGCGCCCACGGTTTGCTTGCCGTCAGGCACGTTGCCGACGTCCGTGGCGGGAACCGTGGTGCTCCAACTGCCATCTGCCCCCACGGTGGCGAGGTAGGTTTGACTGTTGAGGGTGATAGTGACCTGCTGGCCCTGCTCGACATTCTGGCTGCTGCCGCTGATGGTTAACGGCTGGCCTGATTCTGCCAGGTTGAGGTAGTCATCGGTCGAGAGTGTGGCTATCGTCAGGGTCGGCGCTTTGGCCGGATCGGTATCCAGCGTAATCGAATGGCTGACGGTGCCAGTATTGCCTGCGGCATCGGTCAAGGTGGCGGTGATAGCAGTGATGCCGTTCGGCATGTTTTGCAGGTCACCTGCCGGCACGGTGACACTCCAGGTGCCATCGGCCTGTGCCAGCCCCTGGTAGATCTGCCCATTGATGGTCACGTTGACAATGATGGGACGACCGCTGTCGTTGATGGGGGATGTCCCCGTGATTTGCAGCGGCAGCAGGCTTTCCGCGATGTTGATGATATCGTCGATGCCAATTGGGTTGATGGTCAACACCGGAGGCGTCAAATCCACGAATGCGCTGCCCTGAACGGTAGAGGTATTGCCCGCCGCATCACTAACGGTAACGGAAATGTTGAGTATGCCGTCTGCTTGCGTCGTCAGCATGGATGGTGCCAGTTGAAGGCTCCAGTTACCGTTGCCGTCAACCGTACCGGAATAGACCGTGCTGCCAACGGTAATGCTGACGGTTTGGCCCGTTCCGCGAAGACCGGTACTGCCGGAAAGCGTCTGTCCTGCCTGCGCGTCACTCAGATTCAGGTAGCCGTTACTAAATGGCATATTCAGCGATGCGACTGGGGGGTTATTGATACTGACACCTAACTGCTGAGTACCTGAGAGCGCATTACCCGCCTGATCGACAGCGGTGACATTCACCGTGATGACACCATCGCCCAACGCTTTCAGGTCGATGGAGGGAATACCTGCACTCCAGGTACCGTCTGGTTGCACCTGTGCAATATAGGTTTTTCCGTTCAATATGACGTTGACATCGGTACCTGGTGCTACGTTGACGGCACCGCCGCTAATCGTAATGCCGTTTGTCGCTTCCTGCACATTCAGCTGGTTATCCCCGGTGATTGGCGCAATAGACAGCCCGCTCGCATTCGTATTAATTGTGACGGTACTGCTGGAAGTGGCGGTATTGCCGGAGGCATCACTCACGCTAACGGTAATGGTCTGGCTGCCATTAACCAGCAGCGCCATATCGGTATCCGAGATCGTGGTACTCCAGTTCCCATTTGACAGAACCTGTGCGGTATACGCCTTGCCATTGAGGCTAATCGTCACCGTCTGGCCTTGCTCCACATTTTTACTGGTGCCGCTGAGTATTTGGCTGACTCGCGCTTCTGCACCGTCGATAATGTTGTTGCCAGCGAAGGTACCAATCGTGATGACGGGTGCATTTAGTGGGTTGGCATCGACACCAATAGTTTGTGTCGTGGTGGTCGTATTGCCCGCGACATCAGTCAGACGTGTCACGATGCTGTAACTGCCATCGGACAACGTGCTCAGATCGGCAGATGGAATACTGATGCTCCAGGTGCCGTCATTGCCGACAGTACCGCTGTAGGTTTTTCCGTTCAGCGTTGCCGTCACGGTTTGTCCCGCATTGGATGGTGAGGCGGTGCCGGTTAGCGACTGATCGCTCCGCACTTCGGTGCTATTCAGAATGTTGTCGGTGGCAAAACTGGCCGTCGTCAATGTAGGTGGTGTTCGAGCTACGGTAACATTACTGGTTAAGGTACTGCTGTTTCCGGCTGCGTCGCTGACATTAACCTGCAAAGCTGTGGTACCGTTCGGCAGGTTTTGCAGGTTGTTCACAGGCAGAGAAATTGTCCAGTTACCTGCCGTATCAACGCTCCCGGTGTACGTTACGCCGCCGAGTGTTGCGGTGACGGTTTGCCCTGGTGAGGCGATACCGGTTGTGCCGCTGAGCGTCTGGGTAACGCCAGCCTCTGCGGCATTGAGTATACCGTCGCTGAATGGTGTGTTCAGTGTCAGCGTCGGGCTACTGTGGGTGAACACATCAATGGTACGGCTACTGCTTAATACATTCCCCGCGGTGTCTACCGTGGCAACGGTTAAGGTTGATGAACCGTCGGCCAGCGCGCTGACATCCGCCACAGACACGGTGATGCTCCAGGAACCGTCTGATTGTATAGTCCCACTGTAGCTTTTCCCGTTCAGCATGATTGTGACGGCGGTGCCAGCCGCCACGTTCTGGCTGCTGCCGTTGACGGTGAGGTCTTGCGCGGCTTCAGCTTGATTCAGTTTGTCATCGCCCGCGATGGTATTGATGGCGATACCGCTCAATGAGGTATTCACGGTAATTGTCTGGCTGAGCGTTGCTGGGTTACCGCTGAGATCGTTAACGCCAACCGTGACGGTATGGGAGCCTTGTGCCAGATGGATAAGATCGACAGACGGCACGCTGACGCGCCATTGGCCGTTGCTGTCAACCGTTGTCGTGTAGGTATTATCGCCGAGTGTAACGGTAACGCGCTGCCCAGCTTCGACATTCAGGCTGCTACCGCTGATGATTTGTGCGACGTTGATTTCACCACCGTCAATGATGTTGTTGAGCGCGATGGCGTTAACGGTGAGCAGAGGCAGGTTGGCAGGATTGGCATCCAGCGTTAACGATCCTGTGCTGGTCGTGCTGTTACCAGATGCCCCGGTCAATGTTGCCGTAACGGTATAATTTCCGTCAGCTAATACCTGGAGGTCGGCTGCGGGAATAGTGGTACTCCAACTGCCGTCAGCCTGAATTTGCGCCTGATAGTTTTTATTGTTGATAGTGACAATGACGGAGCGTCCGGCATCCGCTTGTAGTGCATTACCGGAGATCAATTGATCGTTCAAACTTTCGGCGGCGTTGATGACACCGTCGCTGGTCAGCGGTTTCAGCGTCAGAAGGGGGCGAACCATATCGACGGTAATATCACGGGTGTTCTCTATGCTGTTGCCTGCGGTATCCGTCGCTTCTATGCGGATGGTTTGTACGCCAGTTAGCAGGGATTGCAGGTCGGTGGCTGGAAGTGTCGTACTCCAGTTACCCTGGTTATCCACAGTAGCCGTATAGGTTTTGCCGTTCAGCGTGACGATGACGCTTTGGCCTCCTCCGCTGATTCCGGTTTTCCCTGTCAGGTTCTGCCCACTGGTCGATTCGATGATATTGAGTATTCCGTCACCGAAAGGCTGGTCAATGGTGGGCTGTGGCAGGTTATTAATGTGGATATCAATATTGCGACTGGCCGTTACAGGAATATCGCCGGGGTTGGCGACGCTGGCGGTAATGGTTGCTGTGCCATCCGGTAAGGCGAGCAGGTCACTGCTGCCGATCGTGACGCTCCAACTGCCGTTCGCGGCAATCGTACCAATGTAGGTTTTGCCATTGAGTGTAACGGTAACGCTTTCTCCCGGTGTGACGTTGACCGTAGAACCTGAGATGGTTAGCGGCTGTGATGCTTCGAGACGATTGAGCTGATTATCAAGTGCGACAATGCTTATGGAGATACTGTCATTGCTAATATCGACATCGGACCAGATTTCATAGCTCCCTTCATTACCCGCCATATCAGTGACTTGTGCAGAGATGGAGACCATTCCCTCGCTAAGTTCCGCCATATGTTCAGCCGGAATTTCCACACTCCACTTTCCGTCGTTCTGGATGGTGGCAAAATAGAATTTGTTATTGAGAACAAGGGTGGCGACCTGACCGGTTTCCACATTCGAACTGGTGCCCGTCAGCCACTGGCTGACTTTAAGGTCAGCTGCGCTGATGACGTTATTCTCATCAACAAAAGCGTTAACGAAGATCGTCGGTTGGAATGCCGGATCGGCGCTGAGCGTAATGGACTTCTCGACGCTGACGGTATTGCCGACAGCATCGCTCAGCGAAGCGGATAGCGTGTAGCTGCCATCGGCCATACCGCGTAGCGCGGCCGTGGGTAAATTGATGCTCCAGTTGCCATTGTTGCCAACAATGCCGGTATAAAATTGTCCATCAAAAGCGATAATGACGGTGCGACCGGCTTCGCTCACCGAAGCGGTGCCGTTAACGGTCTGGTTACTTTGTGATTCCACCAGATTAATGGTGTCATCACCCGCAACCGTACCGATAGTCAGGGTCGGGGCGGTGAAATCGGTATGGCTGACAAACGTATGACCAGCCTGATTGCCTGCGGCATCCTGTGCGGTGACCAGCAGCGTGTTGTTGCCTTCTGGTAACTGCTGGAGATCGGCCGCTGGGACGGTGACTTTCCAGTTGCCTGCCGTATCAACCGTTCCCGTGTAAGATTTCCCGCCGAGAGACAAGGTGACACTCTGCCCTGCGCCGCTGATGCCCGTGTGACCGGTAATCGTCTGGCTGACCAATGCCTCTGCGCCGTTTAGAGAACCGTTGCCGAACGGGGTATCAATCGTCGGTTGAGGCAGGGTATGAATATGCACGCCGAGCGTCTGCGTGTCCGTTGCGGCACCGCCAGCCACATTGACGCTGGCGCTGACGGTGGCATTGCCGTCTGACAGAAGCTGAAGATCGGCACTGGGGATTTGCAGCGTCCAACTGCCGTCAACGGCAACGGTGGTGGTATAATTTTTCCCGTTCAGCGTAACGGTAACGGTTTGCCCCGCAGGAACATTGGCGGTATTGCCGCTGATCGCCAGCGGCTGGAGCGATTCTACCTGGTTTAACAGGTTATCGCTGGCGATGATGTTGATGGCAATACTGTCGCCAGATTTATCGACGCTGATATCGCGATTTACGCTCGCGGCATTGCCGGCTTTGTTACTCACGTTGACGCTAATGCTATGCGCGCCGTCCGCCAGCAGGGCAATATCTGCGGTTGAAACGTTGATGCTCCAGACGCCGCCAGACTGGACGGTAGCAAAATAGGTTTTTCCATTCAGGCTGATGGTGACAACTTGTCCAGCCTCAACGTTGGTCGTGGTCCCGCTCAACTGCTGGCTGACTTTGGCTTCCGCGCCATCAATGACATTATCGCCAGCGACGTTGTTGATGGTAATGGTCGGGGCGGTGGTCGTGCCGCTGTCGATGGTCAGCGGGCGGGTCACCGTTGTGGTGTTGCCTGCGGCATCAGTTAGCGTAATAGTCAGGCTATGGCTACCGTCAGCGATAGCCACCAGATCGGCTGTCGGCAGCGTAATGCTCCAGTTGCCGTCGTTGCCAACAGTCGTGGTGTAGGTTTTGCCACTGAGCGTCGCGGTGACCGTGCGGCCCGCCTCGCTCAGCGATGCCGTTCCACTGATGACCTGATTGACCGCCACTTCGGCACCATTCAGAACGTCATCCTGAGCGACAGGGGAGACATTGAGTGTCGGCGGCGTCGTATCAACGCTGATATTCCGCGTCACAGTGGCTTCGTTGCCTGCGATATCGCGAACCACAATCTCCAGCACGCTGACGTTGTCCGATGGCAGGTTTTGCAGGATGTTTTTGGGGATCGTGACCGTCCAATGTCCATTGGCATCCACCGTTCCGGTCACGGAATACCCGCCGATCGTCAGGCTGACGGTCTGACCCCTGCCGCTAATCCCGGTTTCCCCACTAATGACCTGATCCTGCGCTGCCTCAGTGCCGTTTAATACGCCGTCGGTGAAAGGTGGGGCAGCTAATGTGATGGCCGGAAGCGTATTGATGTGTACATCCAGCGTGTGGTTGACGGTGACGGTTTCTCCGCTGATCCCTTGTACACTGGCAGTGATGGTGTTACTGCCGTCAGTCAGGCCAAGCAGGTCGGCGCTGGGGATACTCACAGACCATTTTCCATCCGCCCCCGTTGTGGTGGTGTAGGACTTTCCGTTCAATGTGACAGTCACCGTTTGTCCTGTGGCAACATTGGCAGTCGTCCCGCTGACCGTCAGTGGCTGTCCTGCTTCCACGGCATTCAAGCGATCATCTGTCGAGACGATGCTGATGTTGACCGCTTCGGCGCTGGTATCCACCGTGATGGTTTGTGGCGGTAGTGTGGTGGTGTTGCCTGCTTTATCCGTTAGCGACGCCACCAGACTGTAGGTGCCGTTAGTCAGCGCCTGGATATCGCTGGAGGGAATGAGAACACGCCATGCGCCGTTGCTCTCTACGGTAGTAGTGTAGGTGATGCCGTTGAATGTCACTGTCACGGTCTGTCCTACATCCGATAGAGAAGCCGTACCGGAGACAACTTGTGAGGATTGGAGCTCGTCGATGGTGAGTTTGTTATCCCCGGTAAACGGCAGCAGAGAGAGTTCCGGTGGCGTGGTGTCGACAATAATGGTGCGGTTGACCACGGTAATATTGCCGGCATTGTCGCTAATCGTGAACGACATGGCGTGTTCGCCTTCACTCAGTGCACGTAGGTCTGTTGAAGGAACCGTCAGGGTCCAGTTACCGGATGCATTAATGGTCGTGGTATAGGTTTTGCCATTGAGCGTGATGGTGACGTTTTGACCCGCCTCACCCGTTCCGTTGAGAACCTGGCCATTTGCCAGTTCTCCTACGGTGAGATAATTATCACCCGTAAATTTATCCACGGTTAAATGCGGAGGTAGAGTATCAATGGTGAGGTCGAGGGTTTTTTCGTGGATCACGCCGTCCGCGCCTGGCACGCTCACTTTTAAGACGTAGATGCCGTCTTCCAGTCCGGTAAAGGCATCCGCTGGTAGAGCTAATTGCCAGGTGCCGTCGGCGGCCACCGTTGTGGTGTAAATCACGCCGTTCAATGTGATAGTAACGGTTTGCCCCGGGCTGACACCAGTGGTCTTCCCGCTGAGAGTATGGGTTTCCCCGATCTCTGCGCGGTTCAGGATATTGTCTCCAGTGAAGGGGGTAATCGTTAAGGATTCAGGGGGAGCAGGAGGGGGGGAATTATTGTCGTCGCTTGACGAGCCGACGGCGATGGCCGCTCCGCCGATGGCTATGGCACCAAGAATACCCCCCAGTGTAGCGGCAGATAGTGTGCTAGTGGTGGTGCTTCCAATTAGTAATGACGTCATATCGCCCAGTGCGGCGTATTCTGGCGTGAGGGCAATGGCTTCTCCCGCGAGCGCTGCCCCTTCTGCGGCTGCCGCGCCGGAGAATTGGGCGTGGATCAGTCGGGTGCCATCGTCAAACACCAGCTCGCTGTGATAGCCCGCGGTGTCCAGAGTGAAGAAGCTTTCGTAGCGGACGGTGGTACCGTCTTTCATGTGCAAGATAAGATCGTCGCCGACGCGCTCATAGCGAGACACCATGTCGGGTGTGCCATAGACTCTTACGGTACTGCTTTCCAGCAGTTTGACATTTGTGGTTCCTTCCGGGACAGCTCTGATAAATTGACCATCCTGACGAGACAGGATATTTGCATTTCCCGCAATAACATTCATATCTGACATGAAATAGCCTCTTGCTTATCTGCAACCATTGTCTTAATACCTCTCCCGGCGGGTTAGAGCCGCGCTGGGGGACGTATGGGATATGCACCACCAACAAAAAATGGGGTGCTAAAGCTGACCTGGTTCAGAAAAATAGTAAGAGTGGCTAAACTGAGTCGTGCTGCATCCCCTTTCCATGGGGAATTGGTACGGTATAAGACTTGTCCGATTCTTGATATTTATAGGTGTGGCCTAGCTAAAAATCCAATTTTTTTGAAATGTTTTGAAAATAAAAATCATGACAATATTCTTACGTATTAAATGGCTTAGCGGATTCATTCCCTTTTTGAACCATTATCACAATAATTATCATATTGAATTACCATCACTTAACGTTAGGGATGGTGCAATGCGACGTTTTTTGCGCAAGTTTGAGTAAAGCAAGGCAAGATGCTTGCAGAGAGGATGGCGTCTTTATCTGTATTTATTGTATCAGTTTGTGTTTATTGTTTTTTTTACGATGAGGTATGAACGTTAGCGACGGTAATGGTGAGAAATGCTAACAATTGATGATTATTTATCATGATTACTAATGGATTTGTCGGTGGCACTGGTGCGCGCTTAAGGATGTTGAGTGTGGTATAGCGTCGGATATGAGAATTATTATTGATATCACGATTATCCCTATTACACTGCGGACAATGGTTTTCATTATAGAGATTAGGTTGTTATGGAGTTGCTCCGCATTGTTTATCAACAATACCGTTGGCCATTTCTTGCCGTTATCATTTTAAGTTTGCTGAGCGCCGCATTGGGTATTGGGTTGATTGCTTTTATCAATCTGCAATTGATTGAAACGGTCAATCAATCATTAAGCGTATTGCCGCAATTTCTGGGATTACTGCTGCTTTTGATGGGCGTGACGTTAGTGTCTCAACTGGCGTTGACTACGCTCGGACACCATTTCGTTTATCGTCTGCGTGGGCAGTTTATCAAGCGCATTCTGGATACTAACATTGCGCGCATTGAGCAGATTGGCAGTGCGCAGTTGCTCGCCAGCCTGTCCAGTGATATCCGTAATATCACTATCGCATTTGTACGCCTGCCGGAGTTGATTCAGGGCATTGTGCTTACGATCGGCTCCGCGGCCTATCTGGCGTGGCTTTCTCCCAAAATGCTGGTGGTGACGTCCGTCTGGATTGCGGTAACCCTTTGGGGCGGATTTATGCTGGTGTCGCGTGTCTACAGTCACCTTACTCAGGTTCGGGAAGCGGAAGACCGCCTCCAGAAAGATTACGAAACCGTGATTAACGGGCGTAAGGAGCTGACGCTTAATCGGGAACGGGCACAGAAACTGTATGAAGACGTTTATCAGGCCAATGCGCAGGATTATCGACAGAATGTGATTCGCGCTGACACCTTCCATCTTAGTGCAGTGAACTGGTCAAATATTATGATGCTGGGCGTGATTGGTGCTGTCTTTTTCATGGCAAACAATCTCGGCTGGGCAGATACCAATGTTGCCGCGACGTATTCACTCACGCTGCTTTTTTTACGCACGCCGATGCTGCAAGCCGTTGGCGCACTCCCCACGTTACTGAGTGCACAAGTCGCGTTTAATAAGTTGAAACGTCTTGATCTGGCTAGCTATCAGGAATCTTTTTCTTCTGCGATAGCTCCTGCTGACTGGCACACGCTGGAACTGCGTGATGTGGTATTTCGCTATGATGATTCCAGATTTGAAATTGGACCAATCAATCTGGTGATAAAGCGTGGTGAACTGGTGTTTCTGATTGGCGGGAACGGGAGCGGGAAATCGACGCTGGCGATGCTGCTGACCGGGCTTTATACCCCCGTTTCCGGTACGTTATTGCTGGATGACCGCCCGGTTACGGCAGAAACGCGAGGGGACTATCAAAAGCTATTTTCTGCCATTTTTACCGATTTCCACCTGTTCGGGCAGATGATGGGACCGCAGGGAACGGAGCCAGATACGGCACTGGTTGATGGGTGGCTGGATCGCTTAAATATGCGACATAAATTGACGCTGGAGAATTATCAGGTGATGAATTTACAGCTCTCACAGGGGCAGCGTAAGCGCGTGGCTCTCTTGTTGGCTGTCGCTGAACAGCGGGACATCTTATTGCTAGATGAATGGGCTGCCGATCAGGACCCGCAATTCCGCCGCGTATTCTACCTTGAGCTATTACCGCGGTTGCGTGCATTGGGGAAAACGATTGTGGCGATTAGCCATGACGATCACTACTTTGAGCACGCCGATCGCCTGCTTGAAATGCATCAGGGTACGCTGTCAGAACTGACGGGGACAGCGCGTGAACAGGCCTCGCAGGATGCCGTCG
Source organism: Pectobacterium polonicum (assembly GCF_005497185.1). Classification (GTDB taxonomy): domain Bacteria; phylum Pseudomonadota; class Gammaproteobacteria; order Enterobacterales; family Enterobacteriaceae; genus Pectobacterium; species Pectobacterium polonicum. Next base: position 181,136 of record NZ_RJTN01000001.1, read on the forward strand.
CACAGATTAGCCGCTAGCGTCAATCTATGTAGCTTCGCGTCGTGCTGTGACCTCAAGTGTGAAGTCTGACTGGCATATATTAATTCGTTGAATTCTGGGGCATTATAAGCGCCAATGTTGGCAGGCTGCCAACAGAGTGAGTGTTTTTTACTTACAGATCAGATACCTGACGTTTCTGATCTGCCACTTAACTCAATAAGTTGGTATAGGTTATGAAAAGGATGTTTAACGCATTATTCGTTGTTGTTTTTGTTTGTTTTTCGTCTCTGGCGAATGCGGCAGAAAATTTACCTAACATTGTCATTTTGGCAACGGGCGGTACGATTGCGGGTTCCGCAGCGGCCAATACGCAAACCACTGGATATAAAGCAGGAGCGTTGGGCGTAGAGACGCTGATTCAAGCAGTACCAGAGCTGAAAACGCTTGCCAATATTAAAGGTGAGCAGGTTGCCAGCATCGGTAGTGAAAATATGACCAGCGATGTGTTGCTGACGCTGAGCAAACGGGTGAACGAGCTGCTGGCACGCAGCGATGTCGATGGCGTGGTTATTACGCACGGTACGGATACGCTCGATGAATCTCCTTATTTTCTGAACCTGACGGTGAAAAGTGACAAACCGGTCGTCTTTGTCGCTGCGATGCGTCCGGCAACGGCAATCAGTGCTGACGGCCCGATGAATCTGTACGGTGCAGTAAAAGTGGCAGCGGATAAAAACTCTCGTGGCCGTGGAGTGCTGGTGGTGCTGAACGATCGTATCGGTTCTGCTCGTTTCATCAGCAAAACCAACGCTTCTACGCTGGATACCTTTAAAGCGCCAGAAGAAGGTTATCTCGGCGTGATTATCGGTGACAAAGTTTACTACCAGACGCGTCTGGATAAAGTTCACACCACGCGTTCTGTGTTTGACGTGACCAACATTGATAAACTGCCTGCTGTCGACATTATTTATGGCTACCAGGACGATCCTGAATATATGTATGACGCCTCCATTAAACATGGCGTAAAAGGCATCGTATATGCGGGTATGGGGGCAGGTAGCGTATCCAAGCGTGGCGATGCTGGCATCCGTAAAGCGGAAAGCAAAGGCGTGGTGGTTGTGCGCTCCAGCCGTACTGGCAGCGGTATCGTACCACCCGATGCAGGCCAACCGGGTCTGGTTGCCGATTCTCTGAGCCCGGCAAAATCACGTATTCTGCTGATGTTGGCACTGACAAAAACGACGAACCCAACCGTGATTCAGGATTACTTCCACGCGTATTAATCGCCTGATCGGTTTTTAGTGTGATAGCCCCGCTTTTAAGCGCGTAATGCCGATCGTTTAAGGATCGAGATACACGGGGCGACCACAGGGGTGAGGCCTCCCTGCGGGAACCTCCCCCTGTATTTCCCCCAACAACGGGCTTAAGTGACGAGTATTAGCCTTTAAAGGCGTGGCTTTTTGCTGTTGCGCATTTCAGCTTTTCATTCCCACTGAGAAGTCACTTCCCTCTCTGTTGATTTTATCGGTATGATTCAGCCCACGACAAAGCAGGTAATCACCCTTATTTATCTTTTACCCGAAATAATTCGAGCGGCGGGACTGCCTACGCGCGTCCAGCTTGAAGTATGGCGGAGTGGGTGAATAAAGAAGAAGGATACGTCATTACATGACACACCCCATTTTTATGGTTGGTGCCAGAGGCTGTGGGAAGACTACGGTAGGGCATCAATTGGCACAGGCGCTAGGATATGACTTTGTCGATACCGACCTGTTTATGCAGCAAACGACCAATATGACGGTGGCTGATGTGGTTGCGCAGGAAGGATGGCATGGCTTCCGCCAGCGTGAAAGTCTGGCGCTTCAGCAGGTGACGTCCAACCGCTGCATCGTTGCGACAGGTGGCGGTATGGTATTGGCGGAAGCCAACCGGCGTTTTATGCACGATCGCGGAATCGTCATTTACCTCCATGCGAATGCCGAATTGTTGGCTCAGCGGTTGGAGGAAAACCCGCAGGATAACCAGCGGCCTACGCTGACAGGTCGCCCTATTGCCGAAGAAATGGCTGACGTACTGGCTGCGCGTGACGCGCTTTATCGTGGCGTTTCGCATCACGTTATCGATGCATCGCAGGCACCCGAAGCGATCGTGGCAAGCGTGTTGAAAGCGCTGCGTTCATCGGCTGCGTAGGGCGGTCGATGAAGGTCACTGGTAAAATAATCGTCAGTCAGTGTTACTGAGCACTAACTTTCAATGAATAGATCGTGACAGTGGCTCGACTCTCCTTTTAAGATGAATTTCCTGAATTTTTTGACGATAGGTGCCGCGCTATGCTGAATGTAAATGAGTATTTTGCAGGGAAGGTCAAGTCAATCGGTTTTGAAGGCGACAGTATTGGCCGCGCCAGTGTCGGTGTTATGGATGCAGGTGAGTACACGTTTGGAACCGGACAGCCGGAAGAAATGACGGTCATCACTGGAGCATTGAAAGTGTTGTTACCGGGCTCACCGGATTGGCAGGTTTTTACACCGGGAGAAACGTTTTTCGTTCCGGGAAAAAGCGAGTTCAATTTGCAGGTGGTCGAACCGACCTCTTATCTGTGTAAGTACCTGTAATTTCTATTCTATCGCTGTAGAGTAGATCATTATCGCCGCATTGTGTGCTACATAATGCGGCGTTTTTTTATGCTCATCCTGCTTCATTCCCCTTGTTCCCCCAACGCGGTTAGCGCCTTTCTCTGCCATTCTTCCCCTGATGGGGATAAATAATGCTGCAAAAATGTTAAGTAGCTCAAGTAATGAACGTAAAGGTATTTAAAAGGTATTATTAATTGGTATTTTAAAGGTGTACCTTACTCTGTCATGAAGGATGTAAATATGAAAACTACAGCAAAGCTGTCGTTCATGATGTTCGTTGAATGGTTTATCTGGGGAGCCTGGTTTGTTCCACTCTGGCTGTATCTGAGCAAAAGCGGATTTACGGCGGGTGAAATCGGCTGGTCGTATGCCTGTACCGCGATTGCCGCGATTCTGTCGCCGATCCTGGTGGGATCGCTCACCGATCGCTTCTTTGCCGCACAAAAGGTGCTGGCGGTGTTGATGTTCGCCGGGGCGATACTGATGTACTTCGCGGCCCAGCAAACGGAATTTATGTATTTCTTCCCGCTGCTGTTAGCCTATTCGTTGACCTACATGCCGACGATTGCACTCACTAACAGTATCGCCTTCTCGCATGTTGCCGATGTAGAACGGGATTTTCCACGCATCCGGGTATTGGGAACGATTGGCTGGATCGCCTCCGGTATCGTCTGCGGTTTTCTGCCGACGTGGCTTGGATTTAGCGATATTTCCCCTACCAATGTTCCGCTGCTGATTACCGCAGCCAGCTCCGCGTTGCTCGGCTTCTTTGCGTTTTTCCTGCCCAATACGCCACCGAAAAGCACCGGCAAGATGGATGTTAAAGTCATGCTGGGGTTGGACGCGATTGTGTTACTGAAAGACAAAAACTTTCTGGTGTTTTTTGTCTGCTCCTTCTTATTCGCGATGCCGCTGGCGTTTTATTACATTTTTGCCACGGGCTTCCTTACCGAAGTCGGCATGAAGAATGCGACAGGCTGGATGACGCTAGGCCAGTTCTCGGAAATTTTCTTTATGCTGGCGCTGCCGTTTTTCACCAAACGCTTTGGTATTAAAAAGGTATTATTGCTGGGGCTGGTGACGGCGGCTATCCGCTATGTCTTCTTCGTCTACGGCGATGCTTATCATTACTTCACGTACGCACTGCTGTTCCTCGGCATCCTGCTACACGGCGTGAGTTACGACTTCTATTATGTGACCGCCTATATCTACGTTGATAAAAAAGCGCCGGTACATATGCGCACGGCAGCACAAGGGCTGATTACGCTCTGCTGTCAGGGCTTCGGCAGCCTGTTGGGATACCGTTTGGGTGGCGTGATGATGGAGAAACTTTTCGCCCACGGCGAGCCAGTGAACGGCTTGACCTTTAACTGGACCGGTATGTGGCTGTTTGGTGCGGTGATGATCGCGATTATTGCGCTGATCTTTATCCTGTTTTTCCGTGAATCGGATAAGACGATCTCGACCATTGATGTATACCCTAAATAATTCGAGTTTCAGGACAAAAACGCCAAGGCGTTTTTGAACAGCGTTTACGCTGACCCCGGAGGGGTGAGGCCGTAAGGCCGAATAACGCGGCAAGCGAGGGAATCCCGATGAGCTTACTCAAGTAAGTGATTCGGGTGACTAAACGCAGCCAACGCACATGCAACTTGAAGTATGACGGGTGTAGACGGTGCAAATCAGCATTTCAGTACAGAGGAAAACAAATGAAACAAGAACGTATTCTCGGTGCCTTATACGGCCAGGCTTTAGGGGATGCGATGGGTATGCCATCGGAACTGTGGCCCCGAACGCGTGTGAAAGCGCATTTCGGTTGGATTGATCGCTTTTTACCCGGCCCGGCGGAAAACAATGCGGCGTGCTATTTTGGCCGCGGTGAGTTTACGGATGATACCTCGATGGCGCTGAGTCTGGCCGACGCCATCATTGAATGCGATGGTGAAATCAATGCCGATGCGATTGGCCGCCACATCCTGAAATGGGCGGAATCGTTCGATGCATTTAATAAGAATGTGCTCGGCCCCACCTCTAAAATTGCGTTGAAGGCGATCCGTCAGGGCACGCCGGTCAGTGAACTGGAAAACAATGGCGTCACAAACGGCGCTGCGATGCGGGCGTCTCCGCTAGGCTGTCTGCTGCCTGCTCACGATCTTGATGAATTTATCGATCAGGTGGCGCTGGCATCCAGCCCGACGCATAAATCCGACTTGGCGATTGCGGGGGCGGTCGTCGTTGCCTGGGCTATTTCCCGGGCGGTTGACGGTGCCAGCTGGCAGGAGATCGTCGACGCACTGCCGTCTGTTGCACGCCACGCGCAGGAAAAGCGTATCACGACGTTTAGCGCCTCCCTTGCCGCGCGTCTGGAACTGGCGCTAAGTATAGTGCGCCGTGCAAACGGTACGGAAAGCGCCAGCGAGCAGCTTTATCAGCTGATTGGTGCGGGAACGAGCACCATTGAATCCGTCGCTACGGCAATCGCGATGGTGGAACTGGCGCAGACCGACCCAAATCGCTGTGCGATTCTGTGTGCCAACCTCGGAGGGGATACCGACACTATCGGGGCGATGGCGACTGCAATATGCGGTGCGCTGCACGGGGTCACGGCGATTGATGCCGCGTTGAAGCAGGAGCTGGATGACATTAACCAGCTTGATTTTACCCGTTATGCCAGCCTGCTCCTGCAATACCGCTCAGCACGGGAGGCGTGATGAAGGCCAGCGAACTTGCTGCAAAACTGGATGAGCTAACGACGCGTCAGCCGCTGACCATCATCGGGGCGGCGGTGATTGACGTGATTGCCGATGCGTACGCCCTGCCGTATCGCGGGTGTGATATCGAGCTGAAGCAGCAAAGCGTGAATATTGGTGGCTGTGCCTTGAATATTGCCATTGCGCTTAAACGCCTTGGAATCGCCGCGCAAAACGCTTTGCCCGTCGGGCAGGGCGTGTGGGCAGATATTATCCGTCAGAGTCTGGAAAAGCAGAATATCACCACGGTGGTACAAACCGACGAGGGAGACAACGGCTGGTGTCTGGCGCTAGTTGAACCGGACGGCGAACGGACTTTTATGTCCTTCAGCGGGGTCGAGAATCAGTGGAGTTACAGGTGGCTGGCGTCGTTATCCATCGCGTCGGGGAGTTTGGTCTACCTGTCGGGCTATCAACTGGCGGCACCGTGCGGTGAACGTCTGGTGAGCTGGCTGGAAAATTTGCCCAATGTCACGCCATTCATTGATTTTGGCCCACGCATTGCCGATATACCGGCAAGCCTGATGGCGCGGATTATGGCGCTTCACCCCATCGTTTCCCTTAATCGTCAGGAAGCGGACGTGGCGGCGGACATGCTCGGCGTGTCGGCTGATGTACAAACGCTGGGGCGTGCCTGGCGGGCGGCGTATCGTGCACCGGTGATTATTCGTCAAGATAAAGCGGGAGCGTGGTATTTCGACGCGGCTTCTGAGGGCCTCGTCGCCCCGTTTCCGGCAACGGTGGTGGATACCATCGGGGCAGGGGACAGCCACGCGGGCGGAACATTGGCCGGCTTGGCCGCTGGGTGGCCATTGGCCGATGCCGTCACGCTGGGGAACGCCGTTGCGGCTTATGTTGTGAGCCACCGTGGCGGAGACTGCGCGCCTACGCTGGCTGAACTGCGTGCCCGGTTACTCCTCGCAGATGAAAACGTATAGATCGCTGCGGCAATAGCTGATGCTGTACTCGATGGGCCGGTTCTGTGGGTCGAGCGCAATCTGCTTGATGACCAGAACCGGTACTTTATTATCAAGTTGGATGTGTGACTGAAACTCGGCATCGGGCATACGGGCGCTGACGCGGCTGCGTGTACGCTGCGGATTGATGTTCTGGCTACGAAAATAGTCATAAAGTGAGACGCCGATATCTTCAGCGTCAGCGATCAGATCAACAGGAACATACGATTCCTCAATTGAAACCGCGTCCTCATCGACATAGCGAATACGTTTCAACAGAAAAACGGGGGTGTCTGGCGCAATAGCCAACTGCTCGGCCACTTCCTTGCTGCTTTTTACGATTTGTTTGTTCACCCACAGCGTATTGGGTTTTTTGCCCCGCAGCACGACCTGCTGTGAAAAGCCGCGCGCTTCTTTCAATGAATATTCAAAAATATTATTGATTTGCGTCCCGTAGCCGCGCACGCGGGTTACCACGCCTTCTTCTTCCAACGTCTGCATCGCTTTGCGCACGGTAATGCGCGACACACCAGCCAGTTGGCTTAGGTCACGCTCTCCCGGCAGAATATTGCCATGTGCCAATGCGCCGCTGCGCACGGCATTTTTTACCGTTTCGGCAAACTTTAGGTAGAGCGGGGTATTGTCTGCTGTCGCAAAGCGTTGGGTAAGCTGTTCTATTAATTGAGTGTGCGCGTGTTCCATTCTTCTCTGATCCTGGCCAGCCTGCGTAGGTTCTATAATACCACTGGTATTATTGTCCCTATACCGAAAATGGCAACGTTGCTGTCGATTATCATGCATCGCTTTTAGCGTTTACGGTGGTTCTTGATGGATAACACGTTAATATAGGCATTCGTTCTGGGTGTTTATTCATCAATGATAAATAATTCCATGTTGAAAAAATTCATTTATGTTACAGCATGAAGTGTTATGTGTTTAATAACAATCAGTACAATCATCTGTGGGATAATTGCACAATCCTTTTTGTAAAACGACGTATTAATTCCATATATGAGTTATTTTATTGAATGGCACTTATTAATTAATCATGTAAAAGAATGGTGTGATTATTAGGAATAATCCCTAGATTGTTAAAATACAATAAATTGCAGCATTTACCGATAATTTTATGTTATGGGGAATGATAAGTTTTTTATTCCTTTATTTTTCTTTGTTTTGGTTTTTTGTATTGGTTGGTGATTTAAATCCCACTTGATGTCTTTTTTTTACATAAAGGCTTGGTTGAACATATTAATTATTTTTTCAGGTTTTAAGATAAATCGCAGTGGCGGAATGTGATCGCATTCAAGTTTTATTTTTCTTTGCCGTTATGGATAGTATAACTATTCTACGCAAAGAGTATTTTATGCTGAAAACGACGCGTTCCCGCATTCTTGCGGCCTGTTCGACCATTGTTGTACTTTCGCTTGTTATTAATACCTTTCTTAACTACACCATAGCCAATAACGCTAATAAGGCATCGATCCAGAATACGCTGAATGCGGTAGCGACTAGCCATAGTATAGCCATTAGCGACTGGGTTGCTTCTAAAACACAGATGATCTCCGCGCTGCATGACCGTGCTATACAGGATGAAGATCCGATCCCGCTGTTTAAACAGATAGTGGCATCCGGCGGACTCTTGAATGTGTACATGGGCTATGCCAATGGCACGGCCAAGTTTGCCGATTCTGGCGGTATTCCTCCCGATTACAACCCGACTGTCCGGCCCTGGTATCAGCAGGCAGTGAAAGAGGGCAAACCGCTGGTCACTGCCCCTTACGTTGATGCGGTGACGAATACGCTGGTGGTGTCTTTCGTTGCTTCCGTGGTGGAAGGCGGAACGGTCAGAGGCGTCGTCGGTAGCGACGTCACGATGAACAGCGTGATTGAAAACGTCAAAGCGATTAACCCAGCCAAAGATAGCTTCGGCGTTCTCATCGAGCGTAGCGGTCTGATCATTGCTCACCCGGATGAAAAATTGACGCTGAAAAATATCAGCGACATTGCCCCCGGGATTGATCTGAACGACATTCTTTCAGCCGATAGCGCCCGCGATGTGGACTTTTCTGGCGTGACAAAGCTGGTGGTGGCAAAACCGATTGCTGGCACGAACTGGTTCATGCTGGTGGCGTTGGACAAAGCTGAAGCGACAGCGGGCATGAATTCTCTGCTGTCTACCTCTGTCATCACGCTGGTCGTTATTGCACTGTTGGGCACGCTGGTGATTGGTTTCATCATTGCGTCGGCGCTCAAGCGTCTGCTGCAAATCCGCGATGCAATGGATGATATCAGCAACGGTAATAACGATCTGACGCAGCGTCTGCCGGACGAAGGGCATGATGAAGTGGCACAAATTGCGCGCTCGTTTAATATCTTTGTCGACAAAATCAGCCAGGTCATGATGCAGATTCGCGATATCAGCGCATCGCTTCAGGTCGCGGCGGATGAGATTTCGGCGGGGAACAACGATCTCTCTGCGCGTACTGAATCTGCGGCATCGAGCATTCAGCAAACCGCAGCCTCGCTGGAAGAAATTTCTGCGGCGGTCACGCAGTCGGCAGGATCGGCGCAGCAGGTTAACGCGAAAGCGCTGCTGCTGTCGAAAGATGCCGGTACGGGCGGAAAAGTGGTGTCTGATGTGATTGTCACGATGGAAGAGATCGTGGTTGCGTCGGGTAAAATCGGCGATATCATCGGCGTGATCGATGGCATTGCATTCCAGACTAACATTCTGGCGCTTAACGCTGCGGTAGAAGCGGCGCGTGCGGGTGAACAGGGCCGTGGTTTCGCCGTGGTTGCCGGTGAAGTTCGTAGTCTGGCACAGCGTAGTGCGCAGGCCGCAAAAGAAATTAAAGAGCTGATTGAATCGACGGTCTCCAGCGTGACCTCTGGCTCCGTGCAGGTGCGTCAGGCCAGTGACACGATGAATGAAATTGTTGGCGGCGTGTCTACGGTGAGTTCGGTGATGTCTGAAATCACGCATGCGGCAGATGAGCAAATGCGTGGGATCAACGAGATCAACAAAGCGGTCGCGCAGTTGGATTCGATGGTGCAGCAAAACGCCGCGCTGGTGCAGGAATCTGCCGCTGCGTCGGGTGCGTTGCAGTCACAGGCTGAAGAACTGAACGCTGTTGTCGGGGCGTTCCGGGTCTAACAGGATGCTATAGCGGAATGTATTGCCCGCCAGAACGGTGGCGGGCAATCACCGACTGTATTAATAATCGATAGTATCAACAATCGACAGCATTAACGTTGGGCTTCTCCGCCCAACGCTTCAATCAGATTCGTAATCAATGCCGCCAGCTCGCTGGTCATCAAAATAAAATCGGCATCAAACCGCTGAGCAAAATCTTCCCGATCGATATCGTCGTTTTGTTCCCGCAGCGTATCAGAGAACTTCAAGCGTTTTACTGAACCATCGTCAGACAAGACCAACTGAATCCGTTCCTGCCAGTCCAGCGCCAGCTTGGTGACGAGTTTGCCTGCTTCAATGTGTACGGCGATTTCATCGCAGACCAAATCCTGTTTTTTACAGCGGATAACGCCGCCGTCTTCCAGAATGGCTTTCAGTTCTGCTTCATCCTGTAGCGCGAAACCTGCCGCCGGCTCACCGGAGCGAACCCACTCGGTCAGCGTCAGCTCGATGGGGTTTTCCATCGTCAGCGGCACAACGGGCAGCGAACCCAGCGTTTTGCGCAGCAGCGCCAGCGTATCTTCCGCTTTTTTGGCGCTGGCGGCATCGACCATAATCAGGCCGTTAACCGTATCGATCCATAGCCAAACCTGACTGAAACGGCTGAATGCACGTGGCAACAGGCTATGCAGCACTTCATCTTTCAGCGAGTCTTTTTCGGTTTTTTTCAGCTTACGGTGCTGCTCCGCTTCCAGACGTTCAATCTTGGCCTGAAGGGTTTGCTTGATGACCGGAGAGGGCAGGATTTTTTCTTCTTTGCGGACGCAAATAACGATTTGTCCATTAACGACATGTGTTAATGCATCGCTATGGGAGCCCATTGGCGATACCCAACCCGTTTTCATCATATCCTGACTGCCACACGGGGTGAACGCGAAGGCGCTGAGCCGTTTTTCCATTTCATCCGCAGACAAAACGTTATCTTTGGACAGCACGCTGTCCCGGCTTAGGCGGTAAATCATTAAGTTCTTAAACCACAACATGGTGTTATCCCTGACTGGGCGCGCAGGTTTGCACGCGGGTTTGTAATGTTGCGCGCATGATAACGAATTCGACGCGGTTATGTGGAATAAAATACCCGGATTCAGAGGAATACCTGTCACGCTTTGGGTTGCAGCTGATTGGTTTCTCTGGTTATACCCGTCATACTTCAAGCTGCATGTGCGTTGGCTGTGTTACTCGAATTATTTAGGGTATCTATCTATAAATAAGAAAGTTTTCAGGTCAGTGGCCAATTTACGCGGACCTATTTATCACACGTGGGGGACATCATGAGAATTGGTATCGATCTGGGCGGGACGAAAACCGAAGTCATTGCGCTGGATGACGAGGGAAAGGAACGTTTTCGGCAACGTATGCCGACGCCAAGAAATGATTACCCGGAAACGCTGCGGACTATCGCCACGTTGGTGGAGATGGCCGAAAAAGCGATTGGCTGTCGTGGCAGTGTCGGCGTGGGGATTCCCGGTACGCTGTCGCCGTTTACCGGTAAGGTAAAAAATGCCAACTCTACCTGGCTCAATGGTCAGGCGCTGGATCTCGATCTTGCCACGCTGTTAAATCGACCCGTGCGGGTTGCCAATGACGCGAACTGTTTTGCTGTTTCAGAGGCCGTTGACGGTGCTGGGGCAGGGAAGCAGACCGTCTTTGCAGTAATCATCGGCACGGGCTGTGGGTCGGGCATTGCGCTGAACGGTCAGGCTCATGTCGGCGGTAACGGTATTGCGGGTGAATGGGGGCATAACCCGCTGCCTTGGATGGATGACGATGAGCTGCGTTATCGGCAGACAGTGCCCTGTTACTGTGGCAAGTCTGGCTGTATTGAATCCTTTATTTCCGGTACGGGATTTTCGGTAGATTATCAACGCCTGAGTGGCCAGCCGCACAAGGGGGAGGCAATCATTGCCTTAGCGGAGCAGGGTGATCCTATTGCGGAACTGGCATTACAGCGCTATGAGCACCGTTTGGCAAAATCGCTAGCGCATGTGATTAACCTGCTTGACCCTGACGTAGTGGTACTGGGAGGCGGAATGAGCAATGTTTCTCGTCTTTATCAGACCGTGCCGGAAAAGATTAAACAGTGGATCTTCGGCGGTGAGTGCGAAACGCCTGTGCGCCAGGCGATACACGGCGACTCCAGCGGGGTTCGCGGAGCCGCCTGGCTCTGGCCGAAGACGGAGTAATGGCTAAACGGCGTACTGTGGGGCCAGTCGGCTGACGCCCAGTCCGTTAACCTTCTGCACTTTGATCTGTACTGGAATGCGTTCTTTCATGGCTTCGACATGACTGATGACGCCGATGGTTTTACCGGAGGCGTTGAGGTTATCGAGCGCATCCAGTGCGATATCCAATGTTTCTGCATCCAGCGTACCGAAGCCTTCGTCCAGAAACAGCGAGTCGATGCTGGCTCTGTGGCTGACCAGATCGGATAGCGCCAGCGCCAGTGATAGACTCACCAAAAAACTCTCGCCACCGGATAGCGTTTTTGTATCGCGCTCGGCATCTGCCTGCCAGGTATCCATCACCAGAAGTTCCAGCTCGCCACCGGGCTTACGTTTTAGCTGATAGCGATCGTGCAGGCGTGAAAGCTGAAGATTGGCGAGGTAGATCAGATGATCCAATGTTAGCCCCTGAGCAAACTTGCGGAATTTATGTCCGTTTTGTGAGCCGATTAGCAAGTTTAACGCATCCCAGTCATCATACCTTTGCTGGCTTTGGGCGATCTCATTGAGCAAATCCTGCTGGTTCTGGCGATGTTGTCGATCGTCAGATAGCTGACGTTGGAATTCGCCCTGCTGCCGGAGGTTGGCTTTCAGTGTTTCATCCTGGTCTGACAGCTGCTGTTGCACCGATTCCTGCGTTGCTTCTTCTGGCAAGGATGCAGGCCGTTTTTGTTGCTGATCAACTAGTGCCTGTTCAGCCTGCTGGTGAAACGCCGCTGCCTGCTGCAAGCTCTGATACAGTTTCTCCTTCAATGCCTGCAACGTCTGTCGTTCCTGTTCATCAAGCAGCGCATTCAAGAAGGTGGTTTCATCAGCAAAAGCACTTTGCTGCAAAGCTTGAGTGAATCGTTCAGTCGCACTATCGCGTTGATACATGCTCTGCTCATACTGCTGCTGCGTGCGGGTCAGTTCTCCCGTCAGGCGGCTCAACGTGGTTTCAGCCTGCTGACGTGCTGACTGGGCTAGCCGAAGCGCATCGTCATACTGCTGGCTGGTTCGCTGTAGCTGTTCGCGCACAGCCGCGATTTGCCTGTCACCGAAAAGCGCCAGCCGCGCTTGTTGGCTTATTTCAAGTGTGTTGTTGTGCTGTTCCAGTTGTTGCCGTTGCACCTGTAGCTGCTGTTTTGCCTCGATTACGCTGTGATGCAGATGTTGAAAATCGTTTTCCAAGGTGGCTAACAGAGGAATTAAGCGAGACTGCTCCTGTTCTTTGGTTTTCCAATCTTGCCATTCGTTCTCGCGCTGAACCAACCAGCTATCCTGAGCGCCATCTTCCGGCAAAAGGAGACCTGCATTTGCCAGCGTCTGCGTGATTTCCTGAGCGTACTGTGTGAGCTGCTGCCGCACGTTTTGCAGCGATTGGGTGGCTTCTTCCAGCGTGACGCGTAGCGAGGTCTGTTGCTGGGTATTCAGCGCAATTTTTTGGTCGAGTTCTCGCAATAATGTCTCTGAGACGGTCAGTGAATCCTTACTTTCCTGCCACCGCTTTTGCTGCTGTTCGCGTACGCTAATCTGCTGGCGAATATCCTGTTCTTCGGCCTCGCGTTGTGCAAACCAGACGGCAACCTCATCATGCTGTTCCAACGCGTAATTAACTTGTAAGCGCTCACTGACATCTTGCCACTGTTGCAACAGAGTTTGATGCTCGCTATCGAGCTGAGTGATATCCTGTCGGTGCTGTTCCCGCTGCTGCTCTAGCGAGGTCAACCGTGCTGTCGTATTCGCCAGTGCCGTTGTTAACTGACTGACTTCTTGGCGTAACGCCGTCAGGCGATTTTGAGTTTCAGAGGGTTGTAACGCCTGATAGCGTTCAATCGCCGGGTGTTCAGTTGAACCACACAGCGGACAGGGATCGCCAGCCTGTAGTCGCTGCCTTTCTGCTTCCAACTTAACGATGCGCTCTTCCTGACGGTACACCGTTTCCAGATCGACGAGATGCTGAGTGCGCTGCTCGTGCTCAGACTGTTGCTGTTTCTTTAAGATTTTTGACTGGCTAATATGCTCTTGTACCTCACCCTGTTTGGTGAGGTGCTGCTGCTTACGGGCGTGAAGACGTTGGTATTGGTCGCTGATTGCCGCGAACTGTTGGCGTGCGGCTCGCTGGTCGCTGAGTTGGTTAAACCGCTGGTACAGGGTGGAAAGCGGCTGCTGGGTCTCCTGATTTTTCCGTGTCTCATCGTGTTGTGCGAACTGATTATTGGCTGCATCAACGATCGCTTGTTGTTCACGCTGCTGTGCCGCCAGCGTCACAGCCTCTTGCTGTAATGTTGCTGACTGTTCGGTATGCTGTGCCTGCTTGTGGTTCAGCTTTTGCTGATCGTCCTGAAGCTGGCGCAATTGCCGAAACTGGGTGCGCCACAGAGGAAGCAGCTCTCCCCACTGCTGATAATGTGAGTGTTGCTGACGATAAGACTGGATTTGTTCAAGCTGTTGTTTGGTCTGCTGTTGCTCTGTCGCTATCTGCGTTTGTTTGCTTTCGTCGGCTTGCAGGCGACGCTGTGTTTTTGCCAGCTCGTCCTGCTGTTGGGTTTTTTGCTGTTCCAGCGTGGCAATACGATGGTCAAGCGGCACAACCTGCTCGTTGATCAACAACTCTTGTTTCTGACGTTCCAGTTTATGCTCATTCGCGTTCTGCTCCGCCTTTTCTTCTTGCTGACGTAGCGTAGCCAAAGCCAACTGTTCTGCGCTCTGTTTCTCAGTCAGTTGTTCAATCTGCTGGGCAAGTGTAAACGTTTCCTGCCGATTGCGCTCTCGTTCCTGATGTAGTGGTCTCAGTTTTTCTGCCGGTTCGCTGTTGGCTAACTTGTCGAGCTGCGGCTTGGCCTGCTGAATGGCGGATTCGGCGCTTGCGTGTTGTAACTGCGTGTTGGTGAGCTGCGCTTGCCGCTGCGTCAATTGCTCAAACCAGCGCAGCGTAGTCAGTACTTGCTCACGCTCGGCGTTGCCCTGTTGTTCCTGCTGGAGCAGCTCGGCAAGCTGTTCTTCCACCTGCTGGCGTTGCTCATCGGTCAGCAGTTGAATACCCGATGCGCGCGCCTGTAGCGTGCTCAACGCGATGTTTGCCTGATTGTATTTTTCATAGACACGTTCGGAAATCAGTCCGTAAATGTCCGTGCCAGTTAGTTCCTCCAACAGTTCCGCTCTGTCGCTGGCTTTTGCGTTGAGAAAGGCGGCAAATTGCCCCTGTGACAGCATCATAGAACGCGTAAAGCGGCCAAAATCCAGTCCGGTGATCTGTTCTATCTTATCTTTTTTATCGCCGATTTTTTCACACAGAATTTTGCCATTCTCAATCAGAGCAAGCTCCGCTTTTGGAGCTTGTAAATTGCCGTCTGGGGCGTTTCTTGCCCGACGCTGGCTCCAGAAGGCACGGTATCCGACGCCTTTAACTTCAAACTCGACCTCGGCAAGACATTCTGCGGTGTTGCGCGTCATCAGGTCATTCTGGCTGGCGGAAAGCAGGCCAAGCCGTGGCGTTTCGTGGTACAGCGCCAGACAGATGGCATCCAGCAGCGTGGTTTTCCCCGCGCCGGTCGGGCCGGTAATGGCAAACAAGCCGTTGCTGGAAAACGGCTCCTGCGTGAAATCGATTTTCCATTCGCCTTTCAACGCGTTGAGGTTCTTTAAGCGCAGACTGAGGATTTTCATTGGGCAGGCTCGCTATTTTCCAGTTCATCAATAACCTGATTAAACAGCGTGCGCACACGCTGTTGGCGGCTGTCTTCCATGTTTGTCTCCGTTGCCAGACGACGTTCAAAAACGTCATGTACGCTCAATTCGTTCAGCGTTTCCTTATCCTGTCGGGTAATCGTCTGCAAACGCTGTTCGCGCGTGCGGCGTAGCAGAAGTACCTCAACGGGCAGATTTTCGGTCATCGCCTGAATACGCTTTTGCATATCGCTCAGATAATCCTGCGTGCTGAGTTCGATATCCAGCCACACGGGTTTATTGCCCTGATAGTTCTGGAAGGTGGACAGCTGTTGTTCAATATCACTCAGACTGCCTTTAATTAGCTGCATCGGCTGGGTTACGGGAATGGGCAGTAGATCTATTTTCGGTGGTGCATCGGGTATAAAGCTGACCAGACAAACGGATTTCTCGCTGCCGAGTTCATCAAAACTTAGCGGGATAGGTGAACCGCTGTAGCGAATGTGCTCACTTTGGGTCACGCGCTGCGGGCGGTGAATATGCCCAAGTGCAATGTAATCCGCAGGGGGAAAAGCTTGAGCAGGGAAGGCATCAAGCGTACCAATATAGATATCGCGCACGGATTCCGAGGCGCTTGCACCAATCGTCGTCAGATGGCCAGTTGCAATAATCGGTAGCGGCAGGCCAAGCTCGTCTCGCTTCTGACAAGCTTGTTGGTAACACTGTCGATAGTGCTCGGTAATCGCTTCCTGTAGCGCCAGCTGTTTTTCATCACCGGATTGTCCAGCTTTGCTGGTTAGCACATCACGCGGGCGTAAAAAAGGAATCGCACAGAGCAGGGCGCCGGGCTGCCGCTGATGGTTTTCCAGCAGGAGTACCTGCTGGGCGGGATCGTCGCTGGCACAGGCAATGACCCGCGTATTCAGGCAGGCCAACAAGCCACGGGACTCATTCAACATCGCAACGGAATCGTGGTTACCGCCGAGAATGACAAGTTGGCAGCCTGTGCGCTGGAGTTCTACCACGAAGCTATAATACATTTCCCGCGCATAGCTAGGAGGCGAGCCGTTATCAAAAATATCGCCTGCGACTATAATGGCATCGACGTGGTGCAGTTCCACTTGGGCGATAAGCCAGTGTAGAAAAGCCTGATGTTCAGCAGCGCGGCTTTTGGTATAAAAATATTGCCCTAAATGCCAATCGGCGGTGTGGATAATGCGCATCGTGTTCTCTCGATATTCATGCCGCGTGGCGGTGGGTGACGTTGTCATTGTCCATTATGTGACAGGGTGTGTCATTGTGATGGTGCTTTGTCACCGTAATGCCATGATTATATATAGCAGGGATGATAGCTGTCGCGATGGAATCAAGAGTTTGGAAAGCTGCTCGAAAAATCAGATGTACGCGCTGTAACACCATGCGATGAGGAGGCGTATGTTTTTCATAAATCTGTCATAAAACTGACGCATAATGCCTTTCGCCTGCTAACAGCGACGATGATTAACGACAGGATTAACAATGGCAAAACGCATATTAGTCGTGGAAGATGAAGCACCAATTCGTGAAATGGTCTGCTTTGTACTGGAACAAAATGGTTATCAACCAGTGGAAGCCGAAGATTATGACAGCGCGGTCACGCAACTGTCAGAGCCGTTCCCAGAGCTGGTGTTATTGGACTGGATGCTGCCAGGCGGTTCGGGCCTGCAATTCATCAAGCATATGAAGCGCGAAGCGCTGACGCGTGATATTCCGGTAATGATGTTGACCGCGCGTGGCGAAGAAGAAGACCGTGTGCGTGGGCTTGAAGTGGGGGCGGATGATTACATTACCAAGCCGTTTTCACCCAAAGAATTAGTGGCGCGTATCAAAGCCGTGATGCGCCGAATTTCACCGATGGCGGTGGAAGAAGTGATTGAAATGCGCGGTCTGAGCCTTGACCCTTCTTCCCATCGCGTGACGACCGAAGAGCACGCGTTGGAGATGGGGCCGACAGAATTTAAACTGCTGCATTTCTTTATGACGCATCCTGAACGTGTTTATAGCCGGGAACAGTTGCTGAATCACGTTTGGGGCACTAACGTTTATGTTGAAGATCGTACTGTCGACGTCCATATTCGTCGCCTGCGTAAAGCGCTGGAAACCAGCGGACATGACAAAATGGTGCAAACCGTTCGGGGAACGGGCTACCGTTTTTCAACGCGTTACTGAGGTGATCGTAACCGGAGAAACATTAACGTGCTAGAACGTTTATCCTGGAAAAGGCTGGCATTGGAGCTAGCTTTTTTTTGTTTGCCTGCTTTACTACTGGGGCTGATTTTTGGCTATTTGCCCTGGTTTCTGCTGGTCGCCGTATTAGGCCTACTCTGCTGGAATTTTTATAACCAGCTCAAACTCTCTTATTGGCTGTGGGTTGACCGCAGTATGACGCCACCGCCCGGTCGCTGGAGCTGGGAGCCACTGTTTTATGGTCTCTATCAGATGCAGTTGCGTAATCGACGCCGGCGTCGGGAACTGGCGCTTTTGATCAAACGGTTTCGCAGCGGCGCTGAATCACTGCCGGATGCCGTGGTGATCACCACCGAAGAGGGAACGATCTTCTGGTGTAATCACCTGGCGCAGCACCTACTCAATTTCCGCTGGCCGGAGGATAACGGTCAGAATATCCTCAACTTATTACGCTATCCTGAATTCACGAATTACATGAAAGGGCAAGACTTTAGCCGTCCTCTCACGTTGCAGTTGAATAATTCCCACCATGTTGAATTCCGCGTGATGCCGTATTCCGAAGGGCAACTTCTGATGGTAGTGCGTGACATTACGCAAATGCATCAACTCGAAGGTGCCAGACGTAACTTTTTTGCTAACGTGAGCCATGAGCTGCGTACGCCGCTGACGGTGTTGCAAGGCTATCTGGAAATGATGCAGGAAGAAACGCTGGATGCGGCCCTGCGAGGGAAGGCGCTGAATACCATGCAGGAGCAGACCCGACGTATGGACGGGCTGGTCAAACAACTGCTGACCTTGTCCCGTATTGAGGCGGCGACGGCAATTGATCTGAATGAAAAAGTCGATATTCCATTGATGCTGCGCGTATTGCAGCGTGAAGCGCAGACCCTGAGTCAGGGG
Organism: Pectobacterium polonicum; assembly: GCF_005497185.1. GTDB lineage: Bacteria > Pseudomonadota > Gammaproteobacteria > Enterobacterales > Enterobacteriaceae > Pectobacterium > Pectobacterium polonicum. The sequence goes on from NZ_RJTN01000001.1 coordinate 199,649, forward strand.
CGTCATGAGATCGTCTTTCGTGTGAACGAAAGCCTCCGCGTGTTTGGTAATGAAGAACAGCTGCGCAGTGCGGTATCCAACCTGGTGTATAACGCGGTCAACCATACGCCAGCGGGAACGCGTATCGAAGTCTGCTGGCAGAAGATCCCACAGGGCGCACAATTTCAGGTCAGCGATAACGGGCCGGGGATTGCGGCTGAGCATTTGCCGCGCTTGACAGAACGCTTTTATCGCGTGGATAAGGCGCGTTCACGACAGACGGGCGGGAGCGGACTGGGGCTGGCGATTGTTAAGCACGCACTTAGCCATCACGATTCCCGTCTTGAGATCATGAGTGAAGACGGTCTGGGATCGCGTTTTGTCTTTACGTTGCCGAATCGGTTGATTGTCCCCACCTCTGTGGCTGAAAATACGGCGAAACCTTCGGCCTGACGGAAAACGTTATTCATGATAGTCGCTACACGTATCGCAGTCGCTTTTTTACTGCTGCTCAGTGCGCTTTGCTCCGCGCAGCCCCGTCAAATGCTGGCGGGTAATCTCTCCAGCGCGGGGTCGGATACGCTGGCTAATCTGATGGCTTTTTGGGCGGCGGATTTCAGCCAGCATTATCCGAATGTGAATTTACAGATTCAGGCTGCTGGCTCATCGTCTGCACCAACGTCTCTGGCGTCGGGTGCAGCCCAGCTTGGGCCGATGAGCAGGGCGATGAAGGCCAGCGAAATTGAGGCGTTTGTTCAGCACTACGGTTACCCGCCGCTGGCGGTGCCAGTGGCGATGGATGCGTTAGTCGTATTGGTTAATCAGGATAATCCTCTGTCTGGATTAAACTTGTCACAGTTGGATGCTATCTTTTCGATTACGCAGCGCTGTGGTAATCAGCAGCCGATAAAACAGTGGGGCGACCTCGGTTTACGCGGTAGCTGGGAGAAACGAACGTTATTACGCTATGGGCGAAATTCTGCCTCAGGAACCTATGGGTTCTTTAAACAAAAAGCGCTATGCCGCGGCGATTTCCTTCCTCAAGTTAATGAATTGCCAGGTTCGGCGTCCGTTGTACAAGCGGTTGCGGCATCAACTGATGCGATTGGTTACGCCAGCGTGGGCTTTCGTACCAGCGGCGTAAAGATGTTGCCATTAGCCGCTCAAGGCACCGACTACATTTATCCTTCGACGGAAAATATCCGCAGCGGTTTGTATCCCTACACCCGTTATCTCTATATCTATGTCAACAAAGCGCCCAGTCAACCCTTGGAAGCGCTGACAGCGGCATTTTTAGCCCGTGTGCTGTCAGAAACGGGGCAGTCGCTGGTGAATCAGGATGGTTATTTACCGTTGCCAGAAGAAACGCGTCGTCAGGCGCGACAGCAGATTGGTTTGCCTGAATAATTTCTCTTCCATGATGAGTTTGCGCTATTTTCACGCTACATGAATTTTATTCACGTGATGTGAAAAATCTTCTATTGCCCTGTGATTCGCCACGTGACAGGATAGCTTTAAATTTAGACGTCCAGATGGCTAAATAAGATTAAATGTAACTATCCCTCTGGGCAAATATTTCATATTGAAACTATCTGCCAGTACGCTTCTTTCCTAAAGATAGGTGCTGGTAACATGTCAGGAGCGACAGATGGCGAATACCTTATCCCCTTTCCGTGCCGATATCGTCGGCAGTTTCTTACGTCCGGCTGCGATTAAGCAGGCACGCCTTCAGCATCAGGCGGGAGAGATTGATGATGTCGCGCTGCGGAATATTGAAGATCGTGAGATTCTGCGGGTGGTAGAAAAGCAGCGTGAAGCGGGCTTGAAGATTGTGACGGACGGCGAGCTGCGTCGTGCCTGGTGGCACTTTGACTTCTTTGCCGACTTGCACGGTGTAGAGCGTTACGAAGCCGATCACGGTATTCAATTCAACGGTATTCAGACCAAATCCCATGCGATTCGTGTCGTGGATAAAGTGAGTTTTAATCCCCAACACCCAATGCTCGATCATTTCCGCTACCTGAACAGCATTTCTGGTGATGCGGTTGCTAAAATGACGATTCCTAGCCCAAGCGTTATGCATTTCCGCGGCGGACGAAAAGCGATTGATGCGACAGTTTATCCCGATCTGGCTGACTACTTTGACGATTTGGCGCAAACCTGGCGCGATGCGATCCACGCATTTTATGATGCAGGTTGCCGCTTCCTGCAACTGGATGACACCGTGTGGGCCTACCTGTGCTCTGACGATCAAAAACGTCAAATCCGTGAACGTGGTGAAGATCCAGCACAGCTGGCACGGACCTATGCCGATGTACTGAACAAAGCGCTGGCGGATAAACCAGCCGATCTGGTTATCGGTTTACACGTTTGTCGCGGTAATTTCCGCTCGACCTGGATTTCTGAAGGCGGGTACGAGCCTGTGGCAGAAATTCTGTTCGGTGAGGTGAACGTCGATGCCTTCTTCCTGGAATACGATACCGAGCGAGCGGGGGGCTTTGAACCGCTGCGTTTTGTGAAGCCGGGCCATCAGCAGGTGGTGCTGGGGCTGATCACCACCAAGAACGGTGAACTAGAAGATGCCGAAGTGGTGCAGGCACGCATCGCGGAAGCGGCAAAATATGTTGATCTCAGCCAGATTTGCCTGAGCCCACAGTGTGGTTTTGCTTCAACGGAAGAGGGCAACAGCCTGACGGAAGAGCAGCAGTGGAATAAGCTGAAGCTTGTTGTGGATATTGCTAATCGCGTGTGGTGACACCGATGAAGTAACCTTATCCCTATAAGGGATATACAGAGGCTGGATCATACGATCCGGCCTTTTTTGTGGCTGTTATCCTGCTTTCTACCTGCGATGTTTTTGTGCAATATGTTTTTTTTATGATCGAACAACGCATTTTATGTCGTTTTTTATCAGTTTTATTGCAATGAAATATCGATAAATGCGCAAATCATGTGTCATGCAAATCAGTATAAACCAATTTATATCCTTATTTTTTAGTATAAAAAGGCTAGATACTCTGGTTTTTAGATCTCCGCTTGTCTTTTTACGCTATAAACGGTTTACTTAGCACCCAATATGGCTGTGCAAAAAATAACTCCCCTATACTCGGCATACTTCAAGTTGCATGTGCGTTGGCTGCGTTTAGTCACCCGAATCACTTACTCAAGTAAGCTCATCGGGATTCTTTCTCTTGCCGCCTTCCTGAAACTCGAATTATTTAGAGTATATGACCGCCATTTTCGTATCGCCGGAGTACTGGCGTCATGCTTCGAGCTAGCCCTTTGTGAACGACTTCTGGCGGCGATAAACGACACGATTTTCTTTTTATCGATTTGATACAGGCAACACGACATAACTATGAGCCATCGTTTAACTTCCAAAGATATTGTGGCATTAGGTTTTATGACCTTTGCTTTATTCGTGGGGGCTGGAAATATTATTTTCCCGCCTATGGTGGGATTGCAGGCAGGGGAGCACGTTTGGACTGCGGCAATCGGCTTCCTGCTGACGGCGGTTGGCCTACCTGTGCTAACTGTCATTGCGCTTGCTCGGGTTGGCGGCGGCGTTGATGCGTTAAGCTCGCCGATTGGTAAAAAGGCCGGTGTGGTCTTGGCTACCGTGTGCTATTTGGCTGTTGGGCCACTGTTCGCGACGCCGCGTACGGCAACCGTGTCGTTTGAAGTCGGCTTGGCTCCTTTGGTTGGTAATGGCGCGTCCCCTCTGTTGATTTATAGCTTGATTTATTTTGCTATCGTCATCGCGATTTCTCTGTATCCGGGCAAACTGCTGGATACGGTCGGCCATGTGCTGGCGCCGTTGAAGATCATCGCTCTGGCGGTATTGGGTATTGCCGCAGTGCTGTGGCCTGCGGGAACACCAATTCCTGCGACAGAGGCATATGAACATCTGCCGTTTTCCAATGGTTTCGTTAATGGCTATCTGACGATGGATACGCTGGGCGCGATGGTCTTTGGTATTGTGATCGTCAATGCGGCGCGTTCACGCGGAGTGACAAGCTCAGTGCTGCTGACGCGTTATACCGTGTGGGCTGGGTTAATTGCGGGTATTGGCCTGACGCTGGTCTATTTGAGCCTGTTCCAGCTCGGTTCTGTCAGCGGTGAACTGGTACCGCAGGCACTGAATGGAGCAGAGATCCTCCATGCTTATGTGCAACACACGTTTGGTAACATGGGAAGCAGCTTCCTGGCGTTGTTAATCTTTATCGCGTGTTTGGTGACGGCGGTGGGGTTGACCTGTGCGTGTGCTGAATTCTTTGCACAATATCTGCCGTTGTCCTATCGCACGCTGGTATTTGTGTTGGGAACGTTCTCGATGGTGGTGTCCAACCTTGGTTTGAGCCATTTAATCCAACTTTCCATTCCTGTACTGACGGCGATTTACCCACCGTGTATCATTCTGGTTTTACTGAGTTTTACGCTGCGTTGGTGGAATAGCGCTTCACGTATTGTGGCCCCCGTCATGCTAGTCAGTCTGTTATTTGGCATGATTGATGGTATAAAATCATCGGCTTTCAAATCGCTGTTGCCAGAGTGGAGCCTCAATCTGCCGCTGAGTGAGCAAGGATTGGCCTGGTTGCCACCGTCGCTGCTGATTTTACTGGTTGCAGTGATTTACGACAGACTGTGTGGTCGTCAGGAAGTTACGGTACATCAATAATATCGTTAATACCTGATAGCGCTGGTGCGGTAGGGGTATCCTACTGTTCCAGCACCGCGTTGGGTTTCTGCACCACAGGTATTTGCCTGTGGTTTTTCTTTTTGTAATGTTTTTCTCTTATAAGACAGGGTTGCTTATCAATGGAACAACCATCTTCCAAGCTCAAGCGTGGGTTAAGCACGCGGCATATCCGCTTTATCGCCCTTGGTTCGGCGATCGGAACCGGTCTGTTTTATGGCTCCGCTAGCGCGATCCAAATGGCTGGCCCCAGCGTGTTGCTGGCTTACCTGATTGGTGGGATTGTCGCATATATCATCATGCGCGCACTGGGTGAAATGTCGGTGCATAACCCGCAATCCAGCTCGTTTTCTCGCTATGCGCAGGATTATCTCGGCCCATTGGCGGGCTATATCACCGGCTGGACCTACTGCTTTGAGATGCTGATTGTCGCCATTGCTGATGTGACCGCGTTTGGTATCTACATGGGCGTCTGGTTCCCTGCGGTGCCGCATTGGGTGTGGGTCTTGAGCGTGGTGCTCATCATCGGTGCCATCAACCTGATGAATGTGAAAGCGTTTGGTGAACTGGAGTTTTGGCTCTCTTTCTTCAAAGTTGCCACGATTATCATCATGATCGTTGCTGGAATCGGCATTATCGTTTGGGGGATTGGCAACGGCGGAGAACCCACCGGCATCCATAATCTATGGAGCAATGGCGGATTCTTCAGTAACGGTGTGATGGGGATGATTCTATCGCTGCAACTGGTGATGTTTGCGTATGGTGGCGTGGAGATCATCGGGATCACCGCCGGCGAGGCCAAAGACCCGCAGAAATCTATCCCTCGCGCGATTAACTCTGTACCGTGGCGTATTCTGGTGTTCTATGTCGGCACGCTGTTCGTCATTATGTCGATTTACCCGTGGAATCAGGTAGGCACCAACGGTAGCCCGTTTGTGCTGACGTTCCAGCATATGGGCATTACGGCTGCGGCAGGTATCCTGAACTTTGTCGTGATTACCGCGTCGCTATCGGCGATTAACAGTGACGTCTTCGGTGTAGGCCGTATGCTGCACGGGATGGCGGAACAGGGTCATGCGCCGAAGGTGTTTAGCCGCATTTCCAAACGTGGTATTCCGTGGGTAACAGTCGTTGTGATGATGGCAGCGCTGCTGGTGGCGGTGTACCTGAATTACATCATGCCTGGCAAAGTGTTCCTGGTGATTGCTTCACTGGCAACGTTTGCGACGGTGTGGGTGTGGATCATGATTCTGTTTTCTCAGATCGCCTTCCGTCGGCGTTTGAGCCCTGATGAAGTGAAAGCGTTGGCGTTCCCGCTACGCGGGGGGATCGCGACCTCTGTGTTCGGTATCATCTTCCTGTTCTTCATCATCGGTTTGATTGGCTACTTCCCGGACACGCGTGTGTCGCTGTATGTCGGCATCATCTGGATATTGCTGCTTTTAGTGGGCTATGTCTGGAAGAAGAAGCGTCAGAACGCGGTAGCGGCGCAGAATTAAGTTATCAGAAGAAGCGAGGTTGCTGACAAAGTCCGCAGAGCGGGAGTAACGGATAGATCGTAAAGACGCTGCAAGTACGTCCATGTAAGCTCGGATTGCGCAGATATGAATCTCATCCCTGAGATTCACCCTTTCAGGGCCGTCGCAAGCGACGTTCAAAAACGTTCCTGACGTTTTTGTCCCTGGCGCAAACGCTTTACTCTTCTATACCGTCACTCCCGTTTTCATTCGGTACATAGGCTTGTCAGCCGCTTTCGTTCTTTTGTATGAGGTATTACGCTTTCGGGGCCGTCATTTGCTGGGCCATAACCCGCATATCGTGGCCGGTTGGCGTTTGATGAATACGGAGGTCGAACTCCGGTAAGATCGCAAAGATATGGTCGAAAATGTCAGACTGAATGCTTTCATAATCGACCCAGGCGGTGGTGTTGGTAAACGCATAAATCTCCAGCGGTAACCCTTCTGACGTTGGCGCAAGCTGCCGTACCATCAGCGTCATCCCTTTATGAATCCCCGGATGGGTGCGCAGATAAACCTGAAGGTAGGCGCGGAACGTGCCTAAATTCGTCAGACGACGGCCGTTTAGCGGCGATGTCAGGTCGGAATCGGACTGTGCATTGTGCTGCTCCAGTTCGCTCTTCTTGTTCTGAATATAAGATGACAGTAACTTGCTGCGCAGCAATCGCGCCTGTTCGTCTTCCGTCATGAAATGTACGCTGGTGGTATCGATATTGATGCTACGCTTGATGCGTCGTCCCCCTGATTCTGACATCGAACGCCAGTTTTTGAAGGAGTCGGACACCAGCGAATAGGTGGGAATGGTGGTGACAGTATTGTCCCAGTTTTTCACTTTTACCGTTGTCAGCCCGATATCGATAACGGCACCGTCAGCGCCATATTTCGGCATTTCGAGCCAGTCTCCCAGCGTCAACATATCGTTAGCGGAAAGCTGGATTCCCGCCACGAGTCCCATAATCGGATCTTTGAACACCAACATCAGCACGGCGGCCATGGCGCCTAAACCACTAATCAGAATCAGCGGCGATTTCCCGATGAGCAGTGATACCACCATGATACTGATGATAATGGTGGCGATCAGTTTCAGACTCTGGAAGATACCGCGCAGCGGTAATTGAGCGGCGACTTTGGTTCGGGCGGAGACATTGAGCAGCACATCGAGTAGCGAGAACAGGGACAGCAGCGCAAAAATCATGATCCACACTTGAGAGCAGATGATGAGCGCTTCACGGGTTTCACTTTGCGAAGGCAGCCACACAAAGACCTGAATATTCAGGATCACCCCTTGCAGCAGGAAGGCGAGTCGGTTAAACAAGTTGTGCTGTGTCAGCGCCTGCTTCCACCCGTGTCCTTCGGTTTTTCCTGGTTTATTGAGTGAGCGTAGCACCATCCGTTTCAGCACAACCTGATGCAAAATCAGGTGAATGACGGCAGAAATGAGCAATATCAGCCCAAGAACAATCAGTAATGCAATGATGCCAGCGTGTTGTATCTCTGCTTCTCTTAGCCACAGCGCGAGGTTTTGTTGCATGCGTTCTCCTTTATTCCATCAACCTGTCGTGCGTTAACACGATGTGACGTTAAGGCTAAGGATTTAGCGCATCGAGTCAACCTTTTGTATTTTTTGGGATCGCGTAGAGAAGGTGAGCAGTGAGAAGAGCGATGAGATAAACATCGCGAAAAAAAGCCAGTCACATAGCAACTGGCTTGATTATCACATTACCGATGAGGGATTACAGCTTGTCTGCGTTCTCAGACAGGTATTTCGCTACGCCATCTGGTGACGCGCCCATACCGGATTTCCCTTTTTCCCACTGTGCCGGACAGACTTCGCCGTGCTCTTCGTGGAATTGCAGTGCGTCAACGGTACGCAGCATTTCATCGATATTACGACCCAGCGGCAGATCGTTAACTACCTGATGGCGAACCACACCGTTTTTGTCGATCAGGAAAGAACCACGCAGTGCAACACCGGCTTCTGGATGCTCAATGCCGTAGGCCTTCTGGATTTCGCGCTTAATGTCAGCAACCATCGCATATTGAACTTCGCCGATGCCGCCTTTGTCTACAGGGGTTTTACGCCATGCGTTGTGAACAAACTCGGAATCGAAAGAAACACCAACCACTTCTACGCCACGTTTCTTGAACTCGGCATAGCGGTGATCGAAAGCAATCAGCTCTGACGGACAAACGAAGGTGAAGTCCATCGGCCAGAAGAAGATCACGGCAGCTTTACCGTTGATGTGCTTCTTCAGGTTGAAATTTTCGACGATTTCGCCACTGCCTAAAACGGCAGCTGCGGTGAAGTCTGGGGCTTGACGAGTTACCAGGACCATAATTACTCCTGTAGATAGCGGTTAATGATCGGATGATATAAAAAACAGCGATCAGTATAGGGATTCTGCCTGAGTGAATACAGGCAAAGAGACCAATCAATGAGATAGCTTTTGTCTATTGAACTCATCGCTATTTCCTTTCAATAAATCACATTAACCTTTTTGATGGAAAGGACAATATGTCACGCCGAAAAATTGAAACGTTGCGATCTTACAGCTGCTGCGCTTTCGCTAATTGCATCATCCGTGGATAAAACTGCCAGAAGAGTGTTTCAAATTGGTGATAGTGCTGCTCGATATCCTGAAAAGAGCCGGACAGCGCGGCCAGTTTCGGGCGGCGTACCGACATTCTGTGCAGCACATCGGCGATAAACGGCAGCTCTGCGTAACGCGTCATCCAGCGTTCCGGCCACAGATAGCGATTCAGGTTCTGAAAGCGTTCGGGAGTGTGCGCCAGATACGGCTCGATTTGTGACTGAGCGCCATCGATAAAGGTTTGCAAGGGAGTATCCGGCACCAGTTGTAGCCAGTGACGCGCAAGATAGTGATCCCACAGCACATCCAACGTAATGGGCGACACGCGGCGGAATTCATCGCTGAAATACTGACGCGCCTGTTTGACTTCCGGCAGGCTGTCTGTCAGTGAATCAACGCGACGATGCAGACGAATACCCGCGACGATCTCGTCAGCGTAGCTGTCTTGCGGGTTGCCGCGCACGAAATCCGCCATCAGATTACCTAATAGGGAGCTGTCGGCCAGCGTGGCCAGATGGAGGTGAGCAAGAAAATTCATCGCGACAGTATAACCCTTTTCTATTGGATATAATGCATTCCGCGACTCAGATGCTTATTTCTTGCAGCCATGCGCTTGCGGCTCTAGACTAGGCCGCCCATTTTTAATGTATTACAGCTAAGTGAATTGTCATGCGTGTTACCGATTTTTCGTTTGAACTTCCTGAATCATTGATTGCCCATTATCCACAAGCGGAACGCAGTGGGTGCCGCCTGCTATCGCTGGACGGGCCGACGGGAAATCTGACGCACGGTGTGTTTACCGATTTGCTGGATAAACTGAATCCCGGCGATCTGCTGGTGTTCAACAATACGCGCGTGATTCCCGCTCGTTTGTTTGGCCGTAAAGCCAGCGGCGGCAAACTGGAAGTGCTGGTCGAGCGCGTGTTGGATGACCATCGGGTGCTGGCACACGTTCGGGCGTCAAAAGCGCCGAAGCCGGGCACAGAACTGCTGCTCGGCGATGACGAAAGCGTCAAGGCCACGATGGCCGCTCGCCACGATGCGCTATTTGAGCTGCATTTTGATGACTCGCGCGATGTTCTGTCGATCCTGAATGCTATCGGCCATATGCCGTTGCCGCCTTATATCGACAGGCCTGATGAAGACGCCGACCGCGAGCTTTATCAGACGGTGTATAGCCAGCGTCCGGGGGCCGTAGCGGCGCCGACGGCGGGGTTGCATTTTGATGAGCCGATGCTAGCCGCGCTACGCGAGAAAGGCATTGAAATGGCATTCGTCACGCTGCACGTCGGTGCGGGGACTTTCCAGCCTGTACGCGTCGATACGATTGAAGATCACATCATGCACGCCGAATATGCTGAAGTGCCGCAGGATGTCGTTGATGCCGTGCTGGCGTGCAAGGCGCGGGGCAATCGCGTCATTGCTGTTGGCACTACCTCGGTTCGCTCACTGGAAAGTGCCGCGCAGGCCAGCCAGGATGCACTGATTGCACCGTTTTTCGACGATACCAAAATTTTTATCTATCCGGGTTATCACTACCGCGTTATTGACGCGCTAGTCACTAATTTCCATTTACCCGAATCGACGTTAATCATGCTGGTCTCCGCCTTCGCCGGTTACCGAAACACGATGTCTGCCTACCGTGAAGCCGTGGCAGAGCAATATCGTTTTTTCAGCTACGGTGATGCGATGTTTATTACGCACAACCCGCTGGCTGAACAGGAAAAAGTGGGATAAATCCTGCTTTCCGTACAATAGGAACGTCACAGACCACGTTCTGTCAGGCGTTAATACATCATTATCATCAGACTGTTTTTCTGATGCCGGAGGTTAAGTGAAGTACGAATTACAAACAACAGATGGCCGTGCGCGACGCGGCAGATTGATTTTTGAACGTGGTGTAGTGGAAACCCCGGCTTTTATGCCCGTGGGGACGTACGGCACGGTGAAAGGTATGACGCCGGAAGAAGTGAAAGAAACTGGCGCACAGATTTTGCTCGGCAATACGTTCCATCTTTGGCTGCGCCCCGGTCAGGAAATCATGAAGCTGCACGGCGATCTGCACGATTTCATGAACTGGCACGGCCCGATTCTGACGGACTCCGGCGGTTTTCAGGTGTTCAGCCTCGGCGATATTCGCAAGATTACCGAACAGGGCGTGCATTTCCGTAACCCGATCAACGGAGATTCGATTTTCCTTAGCCCGGAAAAATCGATGGAGATTCAGCACGATCTCGGTTCCGATATTGTGATGATCTTTGATGAATGTACGCCGTACCCCGCCGATTGGGATTATGCCAAGCGCTCTATGGAGATGTCCCTGCGCTGGGCGAAACGCAGCCGCCAGCGTTTTGACGAACTCGAGAATAAAAATGCGCTGTTCGGTATTATTCAGGGCAGCGTTTACGAAGATTTACGTGATGTATCCGTAAAAGGTCTGGTAGACATTGGCTTTGATGGGTACGCTGTGGGCGGTTTGGCAGTGGGTGAACCGAAAGAGGATATGCACCGCATTCTGGAGCACGTTTGCCCACAGATTCCAGAAGATAAACCACGCTATCTGATGGGCGTGGGCAAACCGGAAGATTTGGTGGAAGGTGTACGCCGCGGTGTCGATATGTTTGACTGCGTGATGCCAACGCGTAACGCACGTAACGGACATCTTTTCGTGACTGATGGCGTGGTGAAAATCCGTAATGCGAAGCATAAAGATGACGTCAGCTCGCTGGATGAACACTGTGATTGCTACACGTGTCGCAATTATAGTCGCGCCTACTTGCATCATCTTGACCGTTGCAACGAAATACTCGGAGCACGACTCAATACCATTCATAACTTGCGTTATTATCAGCGTTTAATGGCAGGTTTACGTCAGGCCATTGAAGAGGGTAAATTAGAGCACTTTGTGGTGGATTTTTACCAACGGATAGGCAAACCCATTCCGCCGCTTGCTGAAAAAGACGTTGCCGCAAGCAACTGACAGCCCGTTTGCTATGAATAGCATTTTGCTGTGAAGCGTTTTTACGATTGTAAGGTTGATAATTTATCTTTTTGATAGCTTATCTTTTGACAAAAAAGAGGATATTTAAATGAGTCTTTTCATCTCCGATGCTGTAGCTGCAACCGGCGCTCCGGCTCAGGGAAGCCCGTACTCTCTGGTTATTATGCTGGCCGTTTTTGGTCTGATTTTCTACTTTATGATCCTGCGTCCTCAGCAAAAACGCGCCAAGGAACACAAGAAGTTAATGGATTCCATCGGCAAGGGTGATGAAGTCTTGACGACTGGCGGTCTGGTTGGTCGCGTGACTAAAGTGTCCGAAACTGGCTATATTGCGATTGCGTTGAACGAGACCAATGAAGTGGTTATCAAACGTGATTTCGTGGCTGCCGTGCTGCCGAAGGGCACGATTAAGGCCCTGTAATTTCCGATTTTCCCGAAGGGAACTGCCGTGTTAAATCGTTATCCTTTGTGGAAGTACCTGATGCTGGTCGTGGTGTTGTTCGTCGGCCTGCTCTACGCACTTCCTAACCTATATGGTGAGGATCCGGCGGTACAAGTTACTGGCGCGCGGGGAACCGCCGCCAGCGAAACGACGCTGATCCAAGTCCAGAATGTCTTAAAAGAACAAAACATTACCAGTAAGTCGATTGCATTGGAAAATGGTGCAATCCTGGCTCGCTTCTCTAACCCTGATGTTCAGCTCCGCGCGCGCGAAGCGCTCGTTAATGAGCTGGGCGAAAAATTCGTCGTCGCACTTAACCTTGCTCCCGCCACGCCAACCTGGCTGCGGTTGTTAGGCGCTGAACCGATGAAATTGGGGCTCGACCTGCGCGGCGGCGTTCACTTCCTGATGGAAGTGGATATGGATACGGCGCTGGGTAAACTGCAAGAACAAACCATGGACTCTTTGCGCAGCGATCTGCGTGAAAAGAACATCCCTTATGCCGCAGTGCGTAAAATTGATAATTACGGCGTCGAAATTCGTTTCCGTGATGCTCAGACGCGTGATGACGGTATCAACTATCTGACGTCCCGCCATCGCAATCTGGTTCTCAGCAGCAGCGGCAGCAACCTGCTACGTGCAGTGATGTCTGATGAACGTCTGCGTGAAGCACGTGAATACGCCGTACAGCAGAACATCAATATCCTGCGTAACCGTGTGAACCAACTGGGTGTTGCCGAACCGCTGGTACAGCGTCAGGGCGCCGATCGTATCGTTGTTGAGTTACCGGGTATTCAGGACACGGCGCGCGCGAAAGAAATTCTTGGTGCCACCGCTACGCTGGAATTCCGTCTGGTCAACAGTAATGCTGATGCGACTGCTGCGGCGAACGGCCGCGTTCCGGGCGATTCCGAAGTGAAGAATATGCGTGACGGTTCACCTGTTGTGCTATTCAAACGCGTCATTCTGACGGGCGATCACATCACTGACTCAACATCAAGCAATGACGAATACAACCGTCCTCAGGTGAATATTTCTCTGGACAGCGCGGGTGGCAACACCATGTCCAACTTCACCAAAGACAGTATCGGTAAGCTGATGGCGACGCTGTTCGTGGAATACAAAGACAGCGGTAAGAAAGATGCGACGGGTCGTTCGATACTGGAAAAACACGAAGAAGTGATCAACGTAGCGACGATTCAGTCGCGACTGGGTAACAGCTTCCGTATTACCGGTATTGATAACCCGAATGAAGCGCGTCAGCTTTCTCTGCTGCTGCGAGCGGGTGCGCTGATTGCGCCGATCCAGATTGTGGAAGAACGTACTATTGGGCCAACGTTGGGGATGCAAAACATCACTCAGGGTCTGGAAGCCTGTTTGTGGGGCTTGATCGCGTCGATCCTCTTCATGGTCTTCTTCTATAAGAAATTTGGTGTCATCGCGACCAGTGCGCTGGTTGCTAACCTGGTGTTGATTGTCGGCGTGATGTCGCTGCTGCCTGGGGCGACGCTGACCATGCCGGGTATCGCGGGTATCGTGCTTACGCTGGCGGTTGCAGTCGATGCTAACGTACTCATTAACGAACGTATCAAAGAAGAACTCAGTAATGGTCGCTCCGTGCAACAGGCCATTCATGAGGGCTACAAAGGTGCATTCAGTTCGATTGTTGATGCGAACGTCACGACGTTGATTAAAGTTATCATCCTGTATGCGGTGGGTACCGGTTCTATCAAAGGGTTTGCTATCACCACTGCGATTGGGATTGCGACCTCAATGTTTACGGCGATCGTCGGTACTCGTGCCATCGTTAACCTGCTTTACGGCGGTAAACGTATCAACAAGCTGTCTATCTAGGAGTGCGTTGTGGCACAGGAACAGGAATACAACATTGAACAACTAAACCATGGGCGTAAAGTCTATGATTTCATGCGCTGGGATACATTGGCATTTGTCATTTCCGGCCTGCTGATCATTGCTTCTATCGCGATTATGGGCGTTCGTGGTTTTAACTGGGGGCTCGATTTCACCGGTGGTACGGTCATTGAGATTAACCTTGAGAAACCGATCGATCTCGATGTGCTGCGTAGCTCGTTAGAGACTTCTGGTTTTTCAGAGCCGCAGGTACAGAATTTCGGTAGCAGCCGTGACGTGATGGTACGTATGCCACCGGTTTCTGGCAGCGAGAACGAAGCGCTTGGTAACAAAGTGCTGAAGGTGGTGAATGATACCTTCCAGCAGCATGCTACGGTGAAACGTATTGAGTTTGTCGGGCCGAGTGTGGGTAGCGATTTGGCACAGGCGGGCGCACTGGCGCTGCTTTCTGCGCTGATTGCTATCCTCATTTACATCGGTTTTCGTTTTGAATGGCGTCTGGCGATGGGGGCCGTGCTGGCTTTGGCGCACGATGCGATCATCACGATGGGTCTGCTGTCTTTGTTCTCTATTGAGATTGACCTAACGATCATTGCGTCACTGATGTCGGTAATTGGTTATTCACTTAACGATAAGATCGTCGTATCTGACCGTATTCGTGAGAACTTCCGTAAGGTTCGTCGTGGGACGCCTTACGAAATTACCAACATTTCTCTGACGCAGACGCTGCACCGTACCATTATCACATCCGCGACCACGTTGGCGATGATCGTGATCCTCATGGTCTTCGGTGGAGCCTTGTTGCATGGCTTCTCGTTAACGATGTTTATTGGTGTGATCATCGGGACGATCTCTTCCATCTATGTTTCTTCTGCTCTGGCGTTGAAACTGGGTATGAAGCGTGAACACCTGATCGTTCAGAAAGTGGAAAAAGAAGGGGCGGACCAACCGTCTATCCTGCCTTAATCTGCTGACTGTAAATATGAAAAACCCCGCGTCGCTGCGGGGTTTTTTGCATCTTAGCGTTGGGAAATATGTTTACTAGGGAGACTCGGTTGCGGCAACAGGCGGCGGAGCCTGTATTTCTTGGACCTGATGTAAACGAACAAAGCCAAGTTCTTCCGGCGACAAACCGCTCAGGCGCAATTCAATAATCGCTTCAGCTTTGGGTAACAATGTGGGCGAGACAACAAAGGACTGTGTTTGCGTATCCCCCACTAAAGGCTTCCCGCTAACGGGGTCGAGGCGTCCCCAGTCCAACTGTGCGCCAAAGGCGGGTAATCCCTTCGCATCAAGCGTGCGAATGTGTAACAACGCGCTGGTTCCGTTCGCTTCAGTCTCTATATTGCGTAACGATACGCTGAGCCTGCCAATGCTGCTCTCTAACGGTATGCTCGTCTGCGCAGCCGGCAGTAAATAAACACCAGAGGTAGATTGGGAATTCAACGCATTTTGCCGCTCCAACGCCGTGGCCTGATCGGTCAGCGTTTGTAATTGGTGGTTTAGCTGACCTATCTGATTCTGCAATTTGGGCATCTGGCGCTGTTCGGCGCACCCTGCTAGCAATAACAGCGCTGGCAGGAAGGTCAGTACGCGATATCGGGTTCTCATATCTGTGGTTCCCCTTTCGATGTCTTATTCATTGATCCCTGTTGCTGAGTTTAGCTGTGATTAAGCCTAAGTCATAGGTGAGACAGCTTTTTTCATCCGCTTACCGGAAGAGATGCGAAACCCTTCGCAACGTGAATCAGGAGTTTTGGTTAGTCCGTTAATTCAGGGTAAACTGTCTTTACGTTAAGGATTACTGGTCAGGACACATCATGCATTGCCCATTTTGTTCCGCTGTTGATACCAAAGTCATTGATTCCCGTCTGGTCGGCGAAGGTTCGCAAGTCCGTCGTCGTCGGCAGTGTCTGGTTTGTCATGAACGCTTCACCACGTTTGAAGTGGCTGAACTGGTGATGCCGCGAGTCATCAAAAGCAATGAAGTACGCGAGCCGTTTAATGAAGACAAATTGCGTAGCGGGATGTTGAAAGCGCTGGAAAAAAGGCCAGTGAGTTCTGATGACGTCGAAATGGCGATTAATCACATAAAATCTCATCTCCGGGCGACCGGAGAACGTGAGGTGACGACTAAAATGGTAGGCAACCTGGTAATGGAAGCGTTGAGAAAGCTGGATAAAGTGGCTTATATCCGGTTTGCCTCGGTGTACCGGAGTTTTGAAGATATCCGCGAATTTGGCGAAGAGATTGCACGCTTGCAGGATTAAGTCGCGTCGATTTGAAAGAGATAAGAGGGTCGGAATGAGCGCTTTTCAGGAAAACGGTCACTTGCCGCAGGATGAATTCTACATGGCGCGTGCGTTAGAGCTAGCGCGTCGTGGCCGTTTTACGACGGCACCTAACCCCAATGTTGGCTGTGTGATCGTGCGTGATGGTGAAATTGTCGGTGAAGGCTACCATTTCCGTGCGGGTGAACCCCATGCTGAGGTACATGCGCTGAGAATGGCGGGGGAACGCGCACGTGGTGCGACGGCCTATGTCACACTGGAACCGTGCAGCCACCACGGACGAACGCCGCCTTGTGCCGACGCGCTGATTGCGGCTGGCGTTTCCCGCGTGGTGGCCGCGATGCAGGACCCCAACCCACAGGTTGCTGGCCGTGGTTTGCATCGCTTACAGCAAGCAGGGATTACCGTTAGCCATGGTGTGATGATGGCTGAAGCAGAGAAAGCCAATGTTGGTTTCCTGAAACGTATGCGGACGGGTTTTCCTTACGTGCAGCTCAAAATGGCGGCGTCTTTGGATGGGCGTACTGCGATGGCGTCGGGAGAAAGTCAGTGGATTACTTCACCGCAGGCACGGCAGGATGTACAGCGTTTTCGCGCCGAGAGTGCGGCGATTCTAAGCAGCAGCGCGACGGTATTGGCCGACGACCCTTCTCTCACCGTCCGGTGGTCAGAACTGGATGCTGATGTCCAGAAGCGCTATTCAGAGGCGGACCTCAGGCAGCCTGTTAGAGTGATTGTGGACAGCAAGCAGCGGGTCACGCCGCAACATCGTGTTGTTAACCAACCGGGTGAGACCTGGCTGGCGCGTGTTCAGGCAGATGAACGGACATGGCCGCAGGGCGTTGAGCAAGTCATGCTACCGCAGCACAATGGCGGTGTTGATCTGGTGGCACTGATGATGGTGTTGGGAAGACGTCAGATTAACTCTGTCTGGGTTGAAGCCGGTGCCAGTCTGGCTGGGGCGCTGCTTAATGCCGGTGTTGTTGATGAACTCATCGTTTATCTTGCCCCCAAACTGCTGGGTGAAAATGCCCGCTCGCTGTGCCTCTTGCCAGGGCTGAATCAACTGTCTCAGGCACCGGAATTTGACATCGTAGAGGTTCGCCAGATTGGTCCAGATTTGCGATTACGCCTGAGACCCAAATTCTGATACATATGTAAATACGTGGCACAGGCCTGACAAAACCGGATACGTGCCAACAAAAATTATGATAGAATCCGCCCCCCTGCGGGCCATAAAGACCAAATACAAGGAAAGCTATGAACGTTATCGAAGGTGTTGTTGCTACTCCTGATGCCCGTGTGGCGATTGCGATTGCGCGTTTTAACCATTTTATTAACGATAGCCTGCTGGAAGGTGCGGTTGATGCATTGAAACGCATCGGTCAGGTTAAAGACGAAAATATCACCGTTGTTTGGGTGCCGGGTGCTTATGAACTGCCATTGACGGTTCGTGCGCTAGCCAAAAGTGCGAAAAATGGCGGATATGATGCTGTGATTGCTCTGGGAACGGTCATTCGCGGTGGAACAGCGCATTTTGAATTTGTTGCTGGTGAATGTAGCTCAGGCCTGTCCTCCGTTGCGATGGATAGCGAAATTCCTGTTGCTTTCGGCGTTCTGACGACTGAAAGCATTGAGCAGGCGATTGAGCGTGCCGGCACGAAAGCGGGGAACAAAGGTGCAGAAGCCGCCTTGACCGCGCTAGAAATGATTAATGTATTGAAAGCGATTAAGTAAGCCTGATTAAGTAAGGGGAATTCCGTGAAACCTGCTGCTCGTCGCCGCGCTCGTGAATGTGCGGTTCAAGCGCTTTACTCCTGGCAATTATCTAAAAATGATATTGCCGATGTTGAACACCAATTCCTGAGCGAGCAGGATGTCAAAGATGTCGACATTACCTATTTCCGTGAATTGCTGGCGGGTGTTGCCACTCAAGCTGAGAAGCTGGATCAACTGATGGCACCTTTCCTGTCTCGCCAGATCGAGGAATTGGGACAGGTTGAAAAGGCGATTCTGCGTTTGGCTATGTTTGAGCTGAGCAAGCGCGAAGATGTTCCTTACAAAGTGGCGATTAACGAGGCCATCGAACTGGCTAAAATCTTCGGTGCTGAAGATAGCCATAAGTTTGTGAATGGCGTGCTAGACAAAGCTGCTCCGAGCGTACGGAAAGGCAAGAAGTAAAATGAATCGCATCAGGGCCGGATATCCGGCCCTGATCGCTTTTGAATGATAGGCTGGCTGGAAAGGTTATGGTTGAAGGTGAGTTTGACCTTATTGCCCGCTATTTTAATCGGGTTCGAAGTTCACGTCGCGATGTTGAGTTAGGCATCGGTGATGACTGTGCGTTACTGACGGTGGCAGATAAGCAGATGTTGGCGGTGAGCACCGACACACTCGTATCTGGCATTCATTTCCTACCTGATATCGATCCCGCCGATCTGGGTTACAAATCTCTGGCGGTCAATTTAAGCGATCTGGCTGCAATGGGTGCCGATCCTGCCTGGCTTTCTCTGGCTATTACTCTCCCTAAAAGCAATAGCCAGTGGCTGTCCGCCTATAGCGATAGCTTGTTTGAGCTGCTTGATTATTATGGCATGCAGTTGGTAGGCGGCGATACGACGCGTGGTCCATTGAGCCTGACATTGACTATCCACGGTCTGGTGCCTGTGGGGCGGGCATTGACGCGTCGCGGGGCGAGAATTGGCGACTGGATTTATGTTACCGGTTCATTAGGCGATAGCGCGGCCGGTCTGGCTATCCTCCAGAATTCACTGCATGTTGATGATGAGAAAACGCGTCAGGGATTGATTCAGCGTCACCTTCGTCCTCAGCCTAGAATTTTGCAAGGGCAGGCGCTGCGCGATCTGGCTAGTTCAGCCATCGATCTTTCCGACGGTCTCATCTCCGATCTACAGCATATACTTAAAGCCAGCGAGTGTGGTGCACGTATCCATCTGGATGCGATTCCACAATCTAACTGGTTGAGAAGCTGCACTGACGAAGAGCAGGCGTTGCGCTGGGCGCTATCTGGTGGCGAAGATTATGAACTGTGCTTTACCGTACCGGAAATTAACCGCGGTGCATTGGAACTTGCGTTGGGGCATCTTGGGGCTGACTATACCTGTATCGGGCAAATCGGGCCGTCATCCGAAGGGTTACGCTTTTTCAGAGATAATAAAGTGACCGAGTTGAGCTGGAAAGGGTATGACCATTTTAGCGAGCAAGACTGACTCAGCGAACAAAACGAAGGGTGCTGGCGTAACAAAACACCGCTTATGGTTGGGTAACACGTGGCATTTGCTGCTGGCGACTCTACTGTATCATTGCACCGGGGCTATGTGTCGCCCCGGCTGCCGATAGTCTCTTATTTCGTCCACTGTATGATTTTTCGCTCGATGCCAGCGGCATCCAGATCGAAGTCGGCACGGATCTCTTCCTGCGAACCTTGCGGGATAAATACATCTGGTAGCCCGATGTTCAGCACCGAGATGGCAAGGCGTTTCGCCATCAGGAATTCATTCACGCCGCTCCCGGCACCGCCCATGACTGCGTTCTCTTCCAGCGTCACGAATGTGCTGTGAGACTGCGCCAACTCTTCAAGTAACGCTTCATCTAGCGGCTTCACAAAACGCATGTCGACGAGGGTGGCATTTAACTTCTCAGCTGCAATCTGCGCTTCTGGTAATAGCGTACCAAAATTCAGAATAGCGATCGTTTCACCCTGACGACGCACCACACCTTTACCGATTGGCAGTTCTGATAATGGGGTCAGTTCCGTACCCGTACCGTTTCCACGCGGGTAGCGCACCGCTGTAGGGCCCTTCTGGTAGTGATAGCCGGTGTGCAGCATCTGGCGACATTCATTTTCATCGCTGGGTGTCATGATGACCATATTCGGGATACAGCGTAAGAAAGAGAGATCGAATGCCCCCTGATGCGTTTGCCCGTCTGCACCAACAATACCACCGCGATCGATCGCAAATAGAACCGGTAGATTCTGAATCGCCACATCGTGGATAACCTGATCGTAAGCACGTTGCAGGAAAGTAGAGTAAATCGCAACGACGGGATGATAGCCACCGACGGCCAGACCGGCAGCAAACGTTACAGCATGCTGCTCGGCAATCGCCACGTCAAAATATTGTTGCGGATAGTCGCGGGAAAATTGCACCATGCCGGAGCCTTCACGCATTGCTGGCGTGACCGCCATGAGCTTACTGTCTTTGGCGGCGGTTTCTTGTAACCATTGGCCGAAGATCTTGGAATAGGTGGGCTGTGCGCCTTCTTTGCTTTTTGGCAATGTGCCGCTGGCAGGATCGAATTTTGGTACCGCGTGCCAGCTGATCGGGTCCTGCTCGGCGGGGGCGTAACCCTTGCCTTTTTTCGTCATGATGTGCAGGAGCTGCGGGCCTTTCAGATTACGCATATTTTTCAGCGTATGCGCCAGAGCCTGAACGTCATGACCATCGACTGGGCCGATATAGTTAAAGCCAAGTTCCTCAAATAGCGTACCCGGTACGACCATGCCTTTAAGGTGTTCTTCGGTGCGTTTCACCAATTCTTTGATAGGAGGCAAACCAGATAAAACCTTTTTACCGCCTTCACGCAAACTGGCGTAGAGCTTGCCGGATAGCAGTTGCGCCAGGTGGTTGTTCAATGCACCGACGTTTTCCGAAATCGACATCTCATTGTCGTTCAGCACCACCAGCAGATCGGATTTGATGTCGCCTGCGTGGTTCATCGCCTCAAAGGCCATGCCCGCAGTAATCGCGCCATCGCCAATCACACAAACGGTACGGCGACCTTTGCCTTCACGCTCTGCTGCGACGGCCATGCCCAGCCCAGCACTGATTGAAGTGGATGAATGTCCGACGCTTAATACGTCATATTCACTTTCATCACGCCACGGAAAGGGGTGCAGACCGCCTTTTTGGCGGATCGTTGAAATACGATCGCGACGGCCCGTCAGGATCTTATGCGGGTAAGCCTGATGACCAACATCCCATACCAGATGATCGAAAGGGGTGTTGTAGACGTAGTGTAGTGCAACCGTCAATTCAACCGTCCCCAATCCTGACGCAAAATGCCCGCTTGAACGGCTGACGCTATCCAGCAGATATTGGCGCAGTTCATCGCACAGCGCTGGCAGGCTCTCTTTCGGCAACAGTCGAAGTTCATCCGGTGTTTCCACTAACGCTAATGTAGGGTACTTCGCGGTATCAAAACTCATAGAGACTCATTAGGTAATTACTTATCGCGTTCAACGATGAAATTCGCCAGCGCTTGTAGTGGTGCAATATTCAGGGACGTAGAGCTAGATGCAACGAGATCGTCCAGCGATGCCAGTGATTCCTGATAAAGCTCCTGTGCTTTTTTTCGTGCGTTATCTAACCCCAGCAGGCTGGGGTAGGTGCTTTTACCTAACTGCTGGTCTGCACCTTGACGTTTGCCTGTTGTCGCACTGTCGCCAACAACATCGAGAATATCGTCCTGAACCTGAAAGGCGAGCCCAATCGCGTTAGCATAACGATCCAAGTGAGGTAAGGCTGCACGCCCTGCGTCACCTGCGGCGAATGCGCCAAGTCGGACTGCGGCGCGGATCAAGGCTCCCGTTTTGTGGCGATGAATCCGCTCTAACGCAGCTAAATCGACCTGATGGCCTTCCGCTTCCAGATCAAAAGCCTGACCGCCGCACATGCCTGCTACGCCACTTGCCTGGGCTAATTCTGAGATCATTGCCAACCGATCGCGGTCAGAAACCTGCGGCATCGGCGCATCGGTCAGAATAGAGAATGCCAGCGTTTGCAGTGCATCACCTGCCAGAATGGCGTTGGCTTCACCAAATTTGATGTGGCAGGTCGGTTGTCCGCGGCGTAAATCATCGTCATCCATTGCTGGCAGATCATCATGAATCAATGAGTAGGCATGGATACATTCTACTGCCGCTGCTGGGGCATCCAGGCTCTCTAGCGACATGCCAAACAGTTCGCCAGTAGTATAAACCAGAAAGGGACGTAGGCGTTTGCCACCTAAGAGTGAGCCATACTCCATTGCATTGACCAGTGGACTACTCTGAAAGGGGAGAGCAGCGATGAAGTGCCCCAACATACGGTTAGTGCGTTGGTAATGCGCATTCAGTTGCGTGCTGAAATCGGTCATAGCGACTCATTATCCGGCGTAAATGGTGACAGCGGTGCATCGGGGTTGTCGCTCAGCAGGATTTGTACGCGTTGTTCGGCCTGTTGCAGCTTTTGCTGTCCCTGACGAGCGAGCTGGATGCCATGTTCGAACGCATTTAGCGCATCATCCAGCGGCAGTTCACCCGATTCGAGGCGGGTAACGATTTTTTCCAGTTCGTTCAGCGAGCTTTCAAAGCTGACTGGCTGCTCGGTCTTCTTAGGCATAGTGGTTTCAGAATCCTGGTGTTATACGCCGTTGGCTTGTAGCGGCAAAGCGTGGTATTGCGTTTAGTCATCCGTGGATGGCGTGACGATTATACGGTTAAAACGCACAGTATATCTGCATATAATGATATACTCCGCGCCTTGGATGCTATTGGTAAAATCATCTCTGTTCTGGCTGATTTTACCGATAACGTGATTTTAGTGCTCAGGGTAAATTTATTTACACCTGTCTGACCAAGTAACGACAGCCACCATGAAGTTTATCATTAAATTGTTCCCGGAAATCACCATCAAGAGCCAATCTGTGCGGTTGCGCTTTATCAAGATTCTAACCGGAAACATTCGCAACGTATTAAAACACTATGATGAAACGCTGGCGGTTGTCCGTCACTGGGATCATATCGAAGTTCGGGCCAAAGACGAAAGCCAGCGTGGTGCGATTCGTGATGCGCTGACGAGAATTCCGGGTATTCACCATATTCTGGAAGTTGAAGATCACGCCTATACTGACGTGCACAACATCTTTGAACAGGCGTTGGCGCTATACCGTGAACAACTGGAAGGCAAGACGTTTTGTGTGCGGGTAAAACGCCGCGGTAAGCATGAATTTAGCTCACAGGATGTGGAACGCTATGTTGGCGGCGGGCTGAATCAGCACATTGAAACGGCGCGAGTCAATCTCACTTCTCCGCAGATCACTGTAAATCTGGAAATCGAGCAGGATCGTCTGCTGCTGATTAAAGGCCGCTATGAAGGGATCGGCGGCTATCCGATCGGTACGCAGGAAGATGTACTGTCATTAATTTCCGGTGGTTTCGACTCCGGCGTATCCAGCTATATGTTGATGCGTCGCGGATGCCGTGTGCATTACTGCTTCTTCAACCTCGGTGGTGCAGCCCATGAGATTGGGGTGAAACAGGTAGCACACTATCTGTGGAACCGCTTTGGTAGCTCGCATCGGGTGCGTTTTATTGCTATCGATTTCGATCCTGTCGTGGGTGAAATTCTCGAGAAGGTCGACGACGGCCAGATGGGCGTCGTGCTGAAGCGTATGATGGTGCGTGCGGCCTCAAAAATTTCTGAGCGTTATGGCGTTCAGGCGTTGGTGACTGGCGAAGCGTTAGGGCAGGTGTCCAGCCAGACGCTGACCAACCTGCGTTTGATCGATAACGCCTCTGATACCCTGATTTTGCGCCCGCTGATTTCTCACGATAAAGAGCACATTATCAAACAGGCTCGTGAGTTGGGGACGGAAGATTTCGCCAAAACGATGCCGGAATACTGTGGTGTGATCTCCAAAAGCCCGACGGTGAAGGCGGTAAAAGCGAAGATTGAGGCCGAAGAAGGGCATTTTGATTTCGCTATTCTGGATCGTGTGGTGAGCGAAGCGCGGAATATTGATATTCGTGAGATCGCCGAGCAGACCAAGCAAGACGTGGTTGAAGTCGAAACGGTTGCCTCATTTGCACCAACCGACATACTGCTGGATATCCGCTCGCCAGATGAGCAGGACGATAAGCCACTTCAACTGGATCAAATCGAAATCAAATCTTTACCGTTCTACAAGCTGGGTACGCAGTTTGGCGATTTGGATCAGAGCAAAACCTATCTGCTTTACTGCGAGCGTGGTGTGATGAGCCGCTTGCAGGCGCTGTACCTGCGTGAGCAAGGTTTCAGCAATGTGAAGGTATACCGTCCGTAATAGGAATAAGGCGCGCAAGCGCCTTTTTCGTCAGTCTTAATCGCGATAATTATGAATTCCCGGTGGCAGGATAAGCTGTTCAGCAACCTCGGCAGCTTTTTCTTTCCCTAGTAGTAAATCGATGATCTTCAGCGCGAAATCCATACTGGTGCCCGGCCCTTGTGTGGTTAACAGATTCACGCGTGGATCGTAGACGACGCGTTTTTCCATCCATTTCTCTGGCGCGATGCGATCTTTGAAGGCCGGATAGCCCGTCATGTTCCCCACGGGGAACAGCTGATGATGTTCAAGTACCAGCGCAGGGGTTGCGCACATTGCAGCGACAATTTTTCCTTCCAGATGCGCTTGCCGAATACATTCCACCAGTATTGGGCTATCACGAAAGCACTCCGCACCTTGCAGGCCGCCCGGTAACACCAGCACATCGAAAGGCCGATCGGCAACGGTAGCCAGCGGTGCATCCGCCAGTAGCCTTACCCCGCGTGAGCAGACGATTTCCAGATTGCCATCGCTGGCTACGCTGGCAAGTGTGACTTGAATACCTGCCCGGACAAGCAAATCGATGGTCGTGACGGCTTCAGTTTCTTCACTACCAGGTGCCAGACACACCAGTGCCGATGCGGTCATAATCATTTTCCTTTTGCTTAATGTAGTCAAACAGACGGGCATTTTCGGGGAGTGTCAGACCGTGGAGACGCGCACGGTGCAGTAAATACCCGGTAATGTAGTCAATTTCGGTATGTCGCTGAGCGAGGATGTCTTGCAACATCGATGAGGTGTTTGCCGCGGTGTTCTGAATAATTTGATTCACGTAGAGCAGCAGGCTATCTCGCGATGTATGGAAGCCTTCCCGTTCCATGACGCTGGTCACTTCCTGACAAAGCGATGCAATCAGTTCTGGGTACGCAGAAAGCTCGCCATTGGTGCAGTGATATTTCACCGTGAGCGGATTGATGACGCAGTTAGCCGCCAATTTCAGCCAGCAGGTGGCGCTGATATTGCTGTGCCAGGCGACATCCGGTAAGGCTTGATGGAGTATTTCAGCTAAATGACTTTGGCTACTGTCCCCGTTAAACGTACCTATGTGCGTGGTGCCTGCGGCAACGTGTACAACGTTATTCGCGTCGCGTCGGGCTGCATGGGTGGTGATGCCGAGTACCAGTGGTTGCAGTAACCGCGGTAATTCTTCCTGTGTACCCATGCCGTTATGTAATAGCAGAATCGTGCAATGCGGGTTGAGCTGGGGCAACAGTATGCTAACGGCATCGGAAACCTGCCAGGCTTTTAGCGTGACCAGCAGCAGCTCGCTCTGGGCAAGATGATCGGGATCGTTAGCCGTCAGGTTAAGATTACAGTGCCGGCCGTCCAGCATGGTGACATTGACCGCACAATACGGTTGCGGAATGCGCAGCCATCCCTGGACATCATGCCCTTGCTGATGCAACGCAGCGAGCCAAAGTTGCCCCAGCGCGCCACAGCCAAGAACGGTGATTTTCATGTGCGTCTCCCTTATTTGATGCGTGCGCTGTCGATCTCCTATTACAGGCCATCATTCACACCATAATTTTGTGTTATTCGGTCTGCTTGCCTGATACTGCGTAAAAATCGAGATCGTGTCTGGCATCTTGCTTATCGCAGAAGAGCGGTTATTATGCTCGCCAGCCAAATTTGTCAGGAGAGCGAATTATGCCATCTTTCGATATTGTTTCGGAAATTGATATGCAGGAAGTCCGTAACGCGGTGGAAAATGCGACGCGCGATCTGAGCACCCGCTGGGATTTTCGCAATGTTCCGGCTAGCTTTGAGCTGAATGAGAAATCACAAAGCATCAAAGTGGCCAGCGAGTCTGATTTTCAGGTACAACAACTGGTTGATATTCTGCGCGAAAAGCTAGTCAAGCGTGGTATTGAAGGCGGCGCGCTGGAAATTCCAGAAGAGATGGAACACAGCGGAAAAACGTACAGCGTGGAAGCGAAGCTAAAGCAAGGTATTGAAACTACGTTGGCGAAGCAAATTATCAAGCTGATTAAAGACAGCAAGCTAAAAGTGCAGGCGCAGATTCAGGGTGAACAGGTTCGCGTCACTGGGAAATCACGTGATGATTTACAAGGTGTGATGGCGTTGATTCGTGGTGGAAATTTGGGGCAGCCGTTCCAGTTTACCAACTTCCGCGATTGATACTTTTAGTCCCATGCCGGTGACCAACAAGGCCAGCGCAAGCTGGCCTTTTGCTTGACTTAAACTTGGCCCGCGACTTGTTCTAACTGCTGCCGATTGGTCTTTTTGTTGTCGATCTTCACATAGGCGCTGTACTCATCTGGTACGATAACGACTTCAGCAACGCCGGGCTGAGTACGAATTCTCTGTTCCAGCTCACTATCCTGCAATGCTAAATCAGTCAGCGAAATTCTCAGACTACTGAGATAGGGCGGTTCCTGCATGGTGAAGCTGACGAATAGCCAGATAGCCGCAATGGCTGCGCCAGCCATAAACACGACAGATGCGCCATAAAGCTCAAACAGCCCGCCACCGAAACTTCCTCCGATTGCTACACCGATAAACTGTGTGGTGGAGTAAACCCCCATTGCAGTGCCTTTGTATCCGGCAGGCGATTCCTTGCTGATCAGCGATGGTAGCAGCGCTTCCATGACGTTAAAAGCCAGGAAGAACAGCTGTACGCCGATGATAATTTGCCAGAGATGGTTACCCGCATCCCACAGGACGACCTCTGCGGCGATTAATACTACGATGCAGCCGATGAAAACCTGCTTCATCCGCCTTTTCACTTCGGCATAGATAATGAAGGGGACGACACCGGCAAATGAAACCAACATGGTGATTAGATAAACTTTCCAATGATCCTGCGGTTCCAGTCCTGCGGATTCCATCGCGCGGGGTAGGGCAACGAAGCTCGACATCAATAAAATATGCAGACACATGATGCCGATATTCAGTTTCAGCAGGCGGCTATTACCGAGCACCTTGCGGAAACTGCCGCGTACCATCGCTGATTCTCGATTCAGAACGTGCGCCGGCGCGGAAGGAATCAGCGTCAGCGTGATAGCAATGCCCGCGAGCGATAGAACGGCGATGCCCCAGAAAAGTGCCTGCAAGCCGAAGGCGTGAGTAACGATAGGGCCAACGACCATGGCTATAGCAAAGGTGATGCCGAAGCTAACACCGATAAACGCCATCGCTTTGGTTCGGTTTTGTTCACGCGTCAGGTCGGAAAGCAGCGCCATGACGGCGGCGGAGATGGCGCCCGCACCTTGTAATGCCCTGCCAAGGATAATGCCCCAAATGGAGTCGCTCAGTGCAGCGATGGCGCTACCAAGTGCAAAAATTAGCAGACCCCCGACGATCAACGGCTTTCTGCCTATGCGGTCAGAGACCAGTCCGAAGGGAATCTGGAAAATAGCCTGCATCAGGCCATAAATACCAATCGCAATACCGATCAGTGCTTCACTGGCGCCCTGCAAGGCCATGCCGTAAGTTGTCAGAACAGGCAAAACCATGAACATGCCGAGCATGCGTAGTGAAAAAACGGCTCCCAAGCCCCATGTGGCGCGCAATTCGCCAGGGGTCATTTTATTATCGTTCATTCGTACCTCTGAAAACAATTGGCGCTATTTTAGTGCGTTATCGACCATACAGTAAACGATAGGTTTGTTACGTGATTTGGCGGGGGATTATATGGAGGAGGGGGAAATAAAAAACGCAGGGCGCGCTTTTCAACATCGCTAGTGACGGCGGGCGTACAGGACGCACGTCATAAAAAAACGTAGGGAACGTTTTTCAACGTCGCTTGCGACGGCCCGGAGGGGGACGTGCAGGACGCACGTCATAAAAAAACAGGCGGACAAGCCACCTGTTTTTCTTCGTGTACAGCGTACCGCTTGTGATTAACGCAGATAGGTCAGCAGGACTTCATGCGCTGGTGCCATTGAATCCACAGACATCATCACGCTCAGTGAGGTAATCGCGACGATGGAGAAAACAAACAGCTTTCTTGCCCATACGCGGTCATCAATCGCGTTTTTATAGCCTGACAACGCCATACCCAACCACCATACGCTAACTGCTGCGGCAACTATCAAGTATTTGTAGCCTGCATAACCGCCGAGAGACAGCATCAATGTTGCGACCGCAAACGCGACGATATAGAGCGTGATGTGGTTTTTCGCAACGGAGATACCTTTCACGACAGGTAGTACCGGGATGTTGGCGGCCTGATAATCCTTGAAGCGGAAGATCGCAATCGCGTAGGAATGCGGCATCTGCCACAGGCTAAAGATCAACAGCAGAATCAACGCACCAGCATCGAACTGGTTGCTGACGGCGCAGTAACCAATAACCGGTGGTGCTGCGCCGGACAGGCTGCCAATTAGCGTGCCATAAACAGAATGCCGCTTCATATACAGGCTATATACACCGACATACACAACGAAGCCCATCACCGCCAGCCACATAGCCAGCGGATTAGCCGCGATGTACAGCAGAGCAAAGCCCGCAATACCTAACAGCGATGCGTAAACCAGCGTTACCTTCAGCGAAATCAGTCCTTTTACCAGAACCCGATTTTTGGTTCTCTCCATTTTCTTGTCGATGTCGCGGTCAATAACGTTGTTAAACACGCAGCCAGACGCAACGACTAACGACACACCCACTAGGGTGGCGAGAAACAAGGGATAATCAATGCGGCCTTGGGCCGCAAGGAGAAACCCACCGATAACGGAAATCAGATTTCCGAAAATAATTCCTGGTTTAGTAACTTGCAGGTATTGCTTAATCATCTTTTACGGCTCTGTTACTGGATCATCATATTGTGGTGTGCGCTCATCATAATCCAGATGGAGCCCACGACGACAATCGCGATAATCAGGACGGCAAACACAAGAGCCACCACGTTCCAGCGCTCTTCTGAGGACGTATTCAGGTGCAGGAAGTACACCAGATGCACCAGAATTTGAACCACTGCACATCCCACCACGGTGAAAAGAATGGCGTTATGCGATGCAGTGCCGCTCATGACCATACTGAAAGGAATGACTGTCAAAATAACAGACAGAACAAAACCTATCACATAAGACTTAACGCTACCGTGGCTGGCACCTGCATGATCGGTTGTTGAATGACTCATTAGATTGCCCCCAGCAGATAAACAACGGTGAAGACACAAATCCACACCACGTCAAGGAAGTGCCAGAACAGGCTCAGACACATCAGACGCGTTTTGTTGGTTGCAGTCAGGCCACGTTTGGACACCTGAATCATCATGATGACCAACCAGATCAGACCGCCCGTTACGTGGAGCCCGTGAGTTCCGACCAGCGCGAAAAAGGCGGAGAGGAACGCGCTGCGATCCGGGCCATAGCCTTCAACGATCAGGTGATGGAATTCATAGATTTCCATCCCGATAAACACCAGACCGAACAAGAAGGTCACACCCAACCAGGTATTAACCTGAGATTTGTTGCCCTTGTTCATGGCAATCATCGCCATGCCGTAGGTAATACTACTGAACAACAGTGCGAACGTTTCCACCAGCACGAAAGGCAGTTGGAAAATGTCTTTCCCGCTAGGGCCACCCGCAGTACCGTTAACCAGTACCGCATAGGTCGCGAACAGTGACCCGAAAATGATCAGGTCGCTCATCAGGTAGACCCAGAAGCCAAATACCTTGTTGGCTCCTGTGTCGTGGTGCCCATGCTCTGCATGGGCGGTATTGTGGTTAGTCAGAGTTTCAGTTGACATGTTTCACGCCTGCCTTACTGAGTTGATCAAAATTCTGATTCTCAATTTGCTCAATTTCTTTAACCGGTACGTAGTAATCCACGTCCTGATTAAAGCTGTGCACAATCCAGGTCACAATCATGCCTGCGAAGCTAGCAATGACCAGCCACCAGATATGCCAGATCATAGCAAAACCGAATACCAGGCTAAATGCAGAGATAATCACACCAGCGCCGGTATTCTTCGGCATGTGAATCTCTTCATAGCTGGCAGGACGTTTGTAAGCTTCACCTTTCTCTTTCGCTTCCCAGAAAGCATCACGCTCGTCAACATGTGGCACGATAGCGAAGTTGTAGAACGGCGCAGGAGAAGACGTTGCCCACTCCAGCGTGCGTCCACCCCACGGGTCACCCGTCAGATCGCGATTCTGGTCACGGTCACGGATACTAACGTAGAACTGGATAACCTGGCACAGTACACCGATACCGATTAATACTGCGCCGATGGAAGCCACAACCAACAAGGCGTGGAACTCAGGGTTGATTTGCTGGCTCAGACGACGCGTCATCCCCATAAAGCCGAGAATGTACAGCGGCATAAAGGCAACGAAGAAGCCGATAATCCAGAACCAGAACGCGCGTTTACCCCAGGTTTCGTTCAGGGTGAAACCAAAGGCTTTCGGGAACCAGTAAGTAATACCTGCGAAGCAACCAAACACCACGCCGCCGATGATCACGTTATGGAAGTGAGCAATCAGGAACAGGCTGTTGTGCAGGACAAAGTTCGCACCCGGTACGGCCAGCAGTACCCCTGTCATCCCACCAATGGTGAAGGTGATGATGAAGCCCGTCGTCCACAACATCGTGGAGTGAGACTGAATACGACCTTGATACATGGTGAACAGCCAGTTGAAGATTTTAACCCCGGTAGGGATTGAAATAATCATGGTGGCTATACCAAAGAAGGCGTTGACGTTCGCGCCGGACCCCATGGTAAAGAAGTGGTGCAGCCAAACGATGAACGACAGAACCGTAATCGCAATGGTTGCCCATACCAATGAGGTGTAGCCAAACAGACGTTTTTTACAGAAGGTAGCAACCACTTCGGAGTAAACACCGAATATCGGCAGCACCAGAATGTAAACCTCAGGATGACCCCATGCCCAAATCAGGTTGATGTACATCATCATGTTGCCACCCATATCATTGGTAAAGAAATGGGTGCCGAGGTAACGGTCAAGCGTCAGCAGCGCAATGGTAACGGTCAATATCGGGAATGCGGCAATGATCAGCACGTTGGTACACAGCGCTGTCCAGGTAAATACCGGCATTTTCATCAGCGTCATGCCCGGTGCGCGCATTTTCAGAATGGTCGCGAAGAAGTTAACACCCGTCAGCGTGGTACCTATACCGGATATCTGTAGACTCCATATCCAGTAATCGACCCCGACGCCGGGACTGTACTCCTTACCTGACAGCGGTGGGTAGGCTACCCAGCCAGTCTGCGCGAATTCACCCACTCCGAGAGAGAGGTTGATCAAGACAACACCAGCCACAAACAACCAGAAGCTGAGGGAGTTCAGGAAGGGGAAAGCAACGTCACGCGCACCGATCTGCAAGGGAACCGCAAGGTTCATCAAGCCAACAACGAACGGGGTTGCCACGAAGAAGATCATGATTACACCATGCGCGGTGAAGATCTGATCGTAGTGGTGAGCGTTTAGGAAGCCCTCTTGCCCGGCAGAGGCAAGAACCTGCTGACCGCGCATCATGATGGCATCGGCAAAGCCACGTATCATCATCACCAAGCCGACGATGATATACATGATACCGATTTTTTTGTGGTCTACAGAGGTGAACCACTCGGCCCACAGCCATTTCCACTTACCGAAATAGGTTATTGCCGCCAGTAGCGCAAGGCCACCAACGATGATCGCCGCCACGGTGACCATAATAATGGGTTCGTGGTACGGAACCGCATCGAGTGTAAGTTTTCCGAACATCGTATTATCCCTCGGCTCCTTTGTGCGAGCTATGCTCGCCCATGTTCATACCCTCACCGTGCTGCATGTTTTCATCGGGCTTCATGCCTTCACCATGATGTTGCATGTTCATGTCGTTGCCTATGAATTTGCGAATAATATTATTGAACAAATCCGGCTGGACACTGGAGAAGTATTCGACAGGATGGAATTCACTTGGCTTAGCCAACGTATTGAATTCATCCATGGTATTCAGTGTTTTGGCGGACGCACGAACGTTCGTAACCCACTGATCGAATTCCTGTTGGGTTGGTGTGGCAATCGCGGTGAACTTCATTCCAGAGAAGCCTTTACCACTATAACCGCCAGAGATACCGTCATATTTTCCTGGTTCATTAGCAATTAAGTGGAGCTTCGTCTGCATTCCAGCCATGGCGTAAATCTGTCCACCAAGACGAGGGATGAAGAAGGAGTTCATCACTGAGTCGGATGTAATCTTAAATGCCACAGGCACATTGGCAGGGAAAGCCAATTCGTTAACCGTAGCGATACCAAGATCCGGGTAAACAAACAGCCATTTCCAGTCAAGCGAAACAACTTCGACATTGATAGGTTTGACGTCTGATACCAGAGGCTTGTACGGATCAAGCGAGTGGGTCGTCTTCCAGGTAATCGTGCCAAGAATAACGATAATGATAATTGGTACAGTCCAGACTACGGCTTCTATCTTATTGGAGTGTGACCAGTTCGGGGTATATTTTGCCTTTTCATTGGAAGCACGGAACTTCCAGGCAAAAGCTATCGTCATAACGATAACGGGAATCACAACGATCAACATCAGCCCGATGGCAGTCAGTATTAGCGATCTTTGTTCTAACCCGATCTCTCCTTTGGGGTTCATCAGCGCCATATCGCAACCGCTCAGTAGAACAGTGGCTGCAAATAAAGACAGCATCCCAAAAATTTTATTGTATTTCTTGAGTCTCATCTAGCGACCTCAATAACAAGGGCTCTATTGTCATTTCATGCGAGCGGGCATTTTACGGGAAGGTTACTGTACTGTAAACATGATTAAGGTTATGTCAGCCGATTGTTGCCGTTTTTTGCCCTTAATGTCACAAAGATAGCCAAAATAAAAATGGTATTTAAAAACAGCAAATTAAGTAGCTACCCAGATGAGAGTATGGATGGATAATAAGAAATTACAACTTACCGTAACGCTTATTTTCTATTTTTAGTTTGCTGGGATTTTTGCCCAATCTGTGTGTTTGATAACGAATGAAATTAGTTCTGGGGAGATTTTACGAGGAAATAAAATTCCCTCTAGCAAGATAATTATGAAAAAAATAATTAAATAAAGGAATGGGTAATTGGTTCAGGCAGTAGGGGCGCTGCCTGAACCAATATCGTTAGTGTACGGACGGCTTAGATGCGCGTCTGAGTGACAGATAATCCAGCAGACTACCGAAGAAAATTCCCAGCAGCGCGAGCGTGCAGCCTGCGGCGAGCAGGTATTCTGCTAACAGCGGCAATGAAGACCATTCCAGCGCATTACTGATGAGCAAAATGAGCCACAATGCCAGCAATATCACCCCCAATCCCAACACATGCAAAGCCTTCCTGTAATAATTCTGGAAACTTGTGCGTAACTGAAAGGTGTCGGTTTTTTGGGTAAATTCCAGCGTCTCACGGCAAATCATCAGGATTGCCAGACCCGGCAATGCAGCAAAAATCGAGAATAGATAGAACCATGCCCAGCCGTAAGATTCGACAAACCAGCCAGCGATAGGGCCAACATAAACCCGCCCGACGGCTGCAAGGGCAGAAAGCAGGGCAAACTGAGTGGCTGAGAACGACTTATTACACAACGTCATCAACAGGGCGACAAACGCTGCCGTTCCCATCCCGCCACAGAGATTTTCCAGAAAAACAGCGCTGGCCATCGTGAACAGGCTTTTGTCTGTGATAGCCAAGAGCCAGTACCCAGCATTGGAAACGGCCTGAAGGATGCCAAACAGCATCAGAGCTCTGAACAATGAGAGCCGCTGCATCAGCAATCCGCCGTAAATCGCACCGACAATGGTGGCGAAGAGTCCAAGGGTTTTGTTAACCAGCCCGACATCGCCAGCATTGAAGCCAACGCCGCGTATCAGGAAGGTTGTCGTCAGACTGATCGCAAAAGCATCACCGAGCTTGTATAACACAATCAACAGAAGAATAAGCCAGGCGTTGTTGCGCTCGAAGAAATCGCGCAGTGGGGCAACAATCGCTTGTTCCATGGTGCGCGGCGCTGGCTGGCTATTCAATGGTTCTGGTGCTAATAGCGTGGCGAATACACCGATCAGCATGAGTCCTGCCATTAGCCAATAGGTTGATTGCCAGCCGAGGTAACGATCGGCCATCCACAATGCCAATCCACCAGAAACCAGCATAGCAATCCGATAGCCTAATACCGAGGTGGCTGCGCCCGTACCGCGTTCTTCTGGAGGAAGTAAATCCGTCTTATAGGCATCAAAAACAATATCCTGAGATGCGGAGCAAAACGCGACCAGGACCGCCAGCGCAGCCAGCCACCAGAGATCGCGTGCCGGGTTCATAAACCCCATACCAATGATCGCAGCAATCAACAGAAGTTGGCTGAGAATCAGCCAGCCGCGGCGTCTGCCAAGAAACGGTGGGGTGTAGCGGTCCATCAGGGGAGACCACAGAAACTTGAATACGTAGGCTTGGCCAACCAAAGAGAAAAAACCAATGGTTTTCAGATCGACGTTTTCGACGGTCATCCACGCTTGTAGCGTGCCGGATGTCAAGGCCAGGGGCAAACCGGAAGCGAAGCCAAGCAATAGCATAAAAAGCGAATTACGTTGGCTGAACAAAGTAATGATGCGACTAAACATGAAGAGTCCTTTCCCTTGCTCCATGAGAAATCAGGAGCAAGGGAAGCGGCGTACAGAAATTAACGAGCGTTTTCTTTGACGAAGCTACTTACGCTGGTGTCTTGCGCCATATCGTTGATGACATCGCCTAACACGGTGTTAACTGCATCGGTGATTTTTTCGTTGCTCGCAGTGAAAGCGCCCTGAACATTATAGGTTGAGCGGTAGTTTTTCACCTGCTTGTTGCCATTTGCTGCCTGAGAAATAATTGAGATATCCGCTTTGGTCGTGATGTTGTAGCGCAGATTACCTTCGGAGACATCGGCATACAGATGGTTAACCACAATCTGCAAGGCAACTGGGCCGCCCGTTCCGATCATATAACCACGCGCGGTCATTTGTTTTTCCAGCGCTTCTTGCAGTAGGAAACGCAGATCGCGGGAAGGTGTCAGCGTAACCAGTTGGCCGTCGCGATTCACTTTTGCCAAAGCCTGATCGGCTCGCTGGTCTGCACCGTTGATGCTAATCGTTACGCCCATCAGCGTCGGGTCCTGAGAAGGCAGGCTAATTTTGGGGGTGATGTTCAGCGTGTTGCTTTTTGCTGCACACCCGGCAAGTAGGATAACGGCCAGAAGAGGGAAAAATAATTTTTTTAACATTCGTATTTTCTCAGTAATGATTAGTGTGGTGAGCTGACAAATATTGTTGATATCATATCATCGCCACTGGCAGGAAAAAGAGCAGATAGTAGGTAAATTGTCCTGAAATTCATCTTTTTCATGCCGTTGACCCGGAAAAACCGTTTTTATCACATCAATACCGCCGATGATATATCAACCCTTTGCGATCCCTTTTCTTCTTTGCGATGCCGCTTTTACGCATAACAGGTTGAAAAAGCGCTAAGGTTATACTGATTCGGGCATCGGTAAGTTGCAGTTGAGTGGCAGCAATGTCGCGTTGATATCACATTTTCCCCAAGCCGAAAGGGTCGTCGTATGATGCGTGAAACGATAGAAGAAAAGCTGCGTGTGGGTTTTGAACCCGTTCATTTAGAAGTGACTGATGAGAGCTATCGCCACAACGTGCCTGCGGGAGCGGAAAGCCATTTTAAAGTTGTGCTGGTTAGCGATAAATTCACGGGCGAACGCGTGATTGGGCGACACCGTTCCGTCTATGCCGTATTAGCTGTGGAACTTGCAGGCTCCGTGCATGCCCTAGCGCTACATACATACACGACAAAAGAGTGGGTCAGTTTGCAAAATGCCGTTCCTTCTTCACCGCCCTGTGGCGGCGCTGGCATCCTTTCTTAAGTCATAAATATGACCCGTTCCTGACATATCGGAGCGGGTTACTAACAAAAGTGTGAATTTGTTGCTGTAATAGTCTGCCCGCCGTTCTCGACTCATCCTCTCTATATCGCTATAATGCTGCGTCTATTTTTCCTGAATGTATTCGGGACGCTTCTGACTACAAGGACGGGGTTGGCAATTTCCCGGTTCTGCTGGGTTGATTCGAGCTGTGCGCTTTGGTGCTGGCCGTCTGAATTAATCTTGCTGTCGTGAGAGTTTTTCGTCGCGAGAATAGTTTTGGGGTTGACCGATCACTGTGATTTTTTGAGGTAACAAGATGCAAGTTTCAGTTGAAACCACTCAAGGTCTGGGACGTCGCGTAACGATTACCGTTGCAGCTGACATCATTGAGAGTGCGGTGAAGAGCGAGCTGGTCAACGCGGCCAAAAAAGTACGTATTGACGGTTTTCGTAAAGGCAAAGTGCCGATGAATGTTGTTGCTCAGCGT
Organism: Pectobacterium polonicum; assembly: GCF_005497185.1. Taxonomy (GTDB): domain Bacteria; phylum Pseudomonadota; class Gammaproteobacteria; order Enterobacterales; family Enterobacteriaceae; genus Pectobacterium; species Pectobacterium polonicum. The sequence goes on from NZ_RJTN01000001.1 coordinate 236,531, forward strand.
TATGGTGCCTCAGTGCGTCAGGACGTATTGGGTGACCTGATGCAGCGCAACTTTGTTGACGCTATCATCAAAGAAAAAATTAATCCGGTTGGCGCGCCTAACTATATTCCTGGCGAATACGCTGTCGGTGGCGACTTCACTTACTCTGTTGAGTTTGACGTGTACCCAGAAGTCGAACTGAAAGGTTTGGAAGCAATCGAAGTTGAAAAACCGATTGTTGAAGTGACTGACGCTGACGTTGATACCATGCTGGACACGCTGCGTAAGCAACAGGCGACCTGGAAAGAAACTGACCGCGCTGCGGCAGCGGAAGATCGTGCCACTATCGATTTCACCGGTTCTATTGACGGTGAAGTTTTCGAAGGCGGAGAAGCATCCGACTTCGTTCTGGCAATGGGCCAGAATCGCATGATCCCAGGCTTTGAAGATGGCATCGTTGGGCACAAAGCGGGTGAAGAATTCACTATCAACGTGAACTTCCCAGAAGATTACCACGCAGAAAACCTGAAAGGGAAAGCGGCTCAGTTCGCTATCGTCCTGAAGAAAGTTGAAGAGCGTGAGCTGCCTGAACTGACTGAAGAATTCATCAAGCGTTTCGGCGTGGCTGATGGTTCTCAGGAAGGCCTGCGTGCTGAAGTCCGTAAAAATATGGAACGTGAGCTGAAAGGCGCAGTGCGTAACCGTGTGAAAACTCAGGTTCTGGACGGGCTGATCGGCGCAAACGACATCGAAGTGCCTGTTGCACTGATCGATGGCGAAATCGATGTTCTGCGCCGTCAGGCTGCACAGCGTTTTGGTGGCAACGAGAAGCAAGCGCTGGAATTACCGCGTGAGCTGTTCGAAGAGCAAGCTAAGCGCCGCGTTGTGATCGGTCTGCTGTTGGGCGAAGTGATCAGCAGCAATGAGCTGAAAGCTGATGAAGCGCGCGTTAATGCGCTGATCGAAGAAATGGCTTCTGCCTACGAAGATCCTCAGGAAGTTATCGAGTTCTACGGCAAAAATAAAGAACTGCTGAACAACATGCGTAACGTTGCGTTGGAAGAACAAGCGGTAGAAACTGTTCTTGCTAAAGCGAAAGTCGTTGAGAAATCAGTAAGCTTCAACGAACTGATGAATCAAACGACTACGGCATAAGCCTTGTTGATATCAACATTGTTTATTGTGTAGCGGGGATGCTTCCCTATTAAAAGCCCGTGCCTTATGGCGCGGGCTTTTTGCTTATAGGTTTATGCCATCTTGATACTGATGATTCGCGTTTGGACGCTACATTATCTTCGGTGTTCCCGTCAGAGAAGACTCAAAGTATGAGCGCCTGAAATTGCACTATTATTAACTCAGTGAAGAATTTATTCGGTCAGGCAAAGAGTTAAACCACAAGTTTACTGTGCCGATAACATGTTAATAATAAAATAATTGGCGCTTTAATACAGAGCGATTGATAGTGTAAGCTTGAAATACAATGTATGTGCCCCCACTCACTGAAGAGGAAAAGTTGGCACAGCAGGTAAAGATTATCGGCGGTTGGGTTGTTCAACAGGGGCTCAGGAACGGGTAGGGTAGGGTAGGGTAGGGTTCCATAGTCATCCCCCCCTATCTCTAGTAGAATTGAGCAATATAATGATTGAACGACGCAATAAAAGTGCCGGGCGCATTTTATCTAGGAGACGTGAATGTCATACAGTGGCGAACAAGAAAGACAAGCACCTCATATGGCGTTAGTGCCGATGGTGGTTGAACAGACCTCACGTGGGGAACGTTCTTACGATATCTATTCCCGTCTGCTAAAAGAACGGATAATCTTCCTGACTGGTCAGGTGGAAGATCACATGGCGAATCTGGTTGTGGCACAGATGCTGTTTCTGGAAGCCGAAAACCCAGAAAAAGACATTTATCTGTACATTAACTCTCCAGGTGGCGTTATTACTGCTGGCATGTCCATTTACGACACCATGCAGTTTATCAAGCCGGACGTCAGTACGATCTGTATGGGGCAGGCTTGTTCAATGGGCGCGTTCCTGCTGACGGCAGGCGCTAAAGGCAAACGTATTTGCTTGCCTAACTCGCGCGTCATGATTCACCAGCCGTTGGGTGGTTTCCAGGGGCAGGCAACGGATATTGAAATCCATGCCAAAGAAATACTGAAAGTGAAAGCCAAAATGAATGAGCTGATGGCGAAGCACACGGGGCAACCTCTTGAAGCGATAGAGAGAGACACTGAGCGCGATCGTTTCCTCTCCGCGAGTGAGGCAGTAGAATACGGTTTAGTAGACTCCGTATTTACTAACCGTGGGTGATAATTCGCCATATTAGCGGTCTGGTGTGGCTAAAAATCAGTGTTCGACCGATAGTCTGTTGTACGGGGTTGTTTTACGCGTATTGGCTATAAGTATCGGCGCTCGTTGTAGCGGTATCGCTGTGGTTGGCCTGCGGGCAAAAGACGAAAAGAGGTTTGACTCATGACAGATAAGCGCAAAGACGGTTCAGGAAAGTTACTGTACTGCTCTTTTTGCGGCAAAAGCCAGCATGAAGTGCGTAAGCTGATTGCCGGGCCGTCGGTGTATATCTGCGATGAATGTGTTGACTTGTGTAACGACATTATTCGCGAAGAAATTAAGGAAGTAGCGCCTCACCGTGAGCGCAGTGCGTTGCCGACGCCGCACGAAATTCGCCGCCACCTTGACGATTACGTCATTGGTCAAGAGCAGGCCAAGAAGGTGCTGGCCGTTGCGGTCTATAACCACTATAAACGCTTGCGTAATGGTGACAGCAGCAACGGGATCGAACTGGGTAAAAGTAACATCCTGCTGATCGGCCCGACAGGGAGTGGTAAAACACTGTTGGCTGAAACGCTGGCGCGTTTCCTGGATGTTCCGTTCACGATGGCAGATGCCACCACGCTGACTGAAGCGGGTTACGTCGGCGAAGACGTTGAAAACATCATTCAGAAGCTGTTGCAGAAGTGTGATTACGATGTGCAAAAAGCGCAGCGTGGGATTGTCTACATCGATGAAATCGACAAAATTTCTCGGAAGTCAGACAACCCATCGATCACTCGCGATGTATCTGGCGAAGGCGTACAGCAGGCCCTGCTTAAGCTGATCGAAGGAACCATTGCCGCGGTGCCACCGCAGGGTGGACGTAAGCATCCGCAGCAGGAGTTCTTGCAGGTTGATACCTCCAAGATCCTCTTCATCTGTGGTGGTGCGTTCGCGGGGCTGGACAAAGTGATCGAGCAGCGTACCGACACGGGGCGTGGTATTGGCTTTAACGCGATGGTTAAAGGATCGGCTGAAAAAGCGACCGAAGGCGAACTGTTGAGTCATGTTGAGCCGGGTGATTTGATCAAATTTGGTTTGATTCCTGAATTTATCGGACGTCTGCCAGTTGTCGCAACGCTGAGAGAATTGAGCGAAGATGCATTGATTCAGATTCTGCGTGAACCGAAGAATGCACTGACCAAACAGTATCAGGCGCTTTTCAATCTGGAAGGCGTTGAGCTGGAATTCCGTGATGAAGCATTGACGGCGATTGCCAAGAAAGCGATGGTTCGTAAGACTGGTGCACGTGGTTTGCGTTCCATTGTTGAAGCCGCGTTGCTGGAAACGATGTACGACCTGCCGTCGCTGGAAAGTGTGGATAAAGTCGTCATTGATGAATCCGTAATTGCTGGGCAGTCGGAACCATTATTAATCTATGGCAAGCCTGAGACGCAGCAGGCTTCCGGCGAATAATTAATCAATTAAGTCGTATCAAAAAATAAAAATGGGGGATTTTATCCCCCATTTGTTTTTACACGTATTCTGGTCGTTGAATGTGAGACATTTATCCCCATATACTCAAATACCTATTTGATGAAACCGTGAAAACCGCGTTTCACGAGATTCCCATAACCTGGCGGAAACGAAACTAAGAGAGAGCTCTATGAACCCTGAGCGTTCCGAACGCATAGAAATCCCCGTATTGCCCTTGCGCGATGTGGTGGTTTATCCGCACATGGTCATTCCGTTGTTTGTTGGTCGGGAGAAATCGATTCGGTGCCTTGAAGCCGCAATGGATCATGACAAGAAGATCATGCTGGTGGCACAGAAAGAAGCTTCAACGGATGAGCCAAGTATTAACGATCTTTTCTCGGTAGGGACGGTAGCCTCAATTCTTCAAATGCTGAAACTGCCTGACGGTACGGTAAAAGTGCTGGTCGAGGGGTTACAGCGTGCGCGTATTACGACGCTTTCTGACAGCGGTGAACATTTCGCTGCACACGCCGAATATCTTGATTCCCCAGCGATTGATGAACGTGAGCAGGAAGTGCTCATGCGCACGGCGATCAATCAGTTTGAGGGATACATCAAGCTAAATAAGAAGATCCCACCAGAAGTGCTGACGTCTCTGAACAGCATTGATGACGCTGCGCGTTTAGCCGACACTATTGCTGCGCACATGCCGCTGAAATTGGCTGATAAGCAGTCTGTACTTGAAATGTTCGATATTACTGAACGTTTGGAGTACCTGATGGCGATGATGGAATCTGAAATCGACCTGTTGCAGGTAGAAAAACGAATCCGCGGCCGTGTTAAGAAGCAAATGGAAAAAAGCCAGCGTGAGTACTATCTGAATGAGCAAATGAAAGCCATTCAGAAAGAGCTGGGCGAGATGGATGACGCACCGGATGAACACGAAGCGTTAAAGCGTAAGATTGAAGCGGCAAAAATGCCGAAAGACGCGCGTGAAAAAGCCGAAGCTGAATTGCAAAAGCTGAAGATGATGTCGCCAATGTCTGCGGAAGCGACAGTGGTGCGTAGCTATATCGACTGGATGGTGCAGGTGCCATGGAATGCGCGCAGCAAAGTGAAGAAAGATTTGCTGAAAGCGCAGGAAATGCTGGATACCGACCATTATGGTCTGGATCGCGTCAAAGAACGCATTCTTGAATATCTCGCAGTACAGAGCCGTGTCAGCAAAATCAGAGGGCCAATTCTGTGTCTGGTGGGGCCTCCTGGCGTGGGTAAAACCTCGCTCGGTCAATCCATCGCCAAAGCGACCGGACGTCAGTATGTGCGCATGGCGCTGGGTGGCGTGCGTGACGAAGCGGAAATCCGCGGTCACCGTCGTACCTATATCGGTTCAATGCCGGGCAAGTTGATCCAGAAAATGGCGAAAGTCGGTGTGAAAAACCCGCTGTTCCTGCTGGATGAGATCGACAAGATGTCTTCCGACATGCGTGGCGATCCGGCTTCTGCCTTGCTGGAGGTGCTCGATCCTGAGCAGAACGTGGCGTTTAACGATCACTATCTGGAAGTCGACTACGATCTGTCCGATGTGATGTTTGTTGCCACGTCTAACTCCATGAATATCCCGGCGCCGTTGCTTGACCGTATGGAGGTTATTCGTCTTTCCGGCTATACCGAAGATGAAAAACTGAATATCGCCAAGCAGCATTTACTGCCGAAACAAATCGAACGTAACGCACTGAAAAATGGCGAGTTGTCGGTAGAGGACAGTGCGATTGTGGGTATTATCCGCTATTACACACGTGAAGCGGGCGTGCGTAGCCTGGAGCGTGAAATCTCCAAACTGTGCCGCAAAGCAGTGAAAACGCTGCTGATGGATAAATCGACTAAACACATCCAGATTTCGGGCGATAATCTTAAGGACTTCCTTGGGGTACAGCGCTTTGACTATGGTCGTGCGGACGATGAAAACCGTGTAGGGCAGGTGACTGGCCTGGCTTGGACAGAAGTCGGTGGCGATCTGTTGACGATTGAAACCGCCTGTGTTCCGGGTAAGGGTAAGCTGACTTATACCGGTTCGTTGGGTGAAGTAATGCAGGAGTCGATTCAGGCTGCGCTTACTGTGGTTCGTGCTCGTGCGGAAAAATTAGGCATCAACGCTGATTTTTATGAGAAACGTGATATTCATGTTCACGTTCCTGAAGGTGCGACGCCGAAAGATGGGCCAAGTGCGGGTATTGCTATGTGTACTGCGCTGGTTTCTTGTCTGACAGGGAATCCGGTACGTGCTGATGTGGCAATGACGGGTGAGATTACTCTGCGTGGTCTGGTGTTGCCGATCGGTGGTCTGAAAGAGAAATTGCTGGCTGCACATCGCGGTGGAATCAAGACGGTATTGATCCCAGATGACAACAAGCGCGATCTGGAAGATATCCCGCAGAACGTGATTGCCGATCTGGAAATTCATCCGGTGAAACGTATCGAGGAAGTGTTGGCGTTAGCGTTGCTGAATGCGCCTTCTGGCATCCAGGTGGTCTCGACCCCTAAAGCCAGAACCAAGGCTAAGGCAAAATAGTGACCTGTCGCAAAAACCCTTGAGAAAATCAGGGCTGGTGAGTGAAATCGTGCTTGCCAGCTTTTTTTTGTACCGCTAAGTTAGAGCACTGTTAGTTTTAGCCGTAACTGGCTAAGCATGACAGTATTGATAATATACACTAAATAATTCGAGTTGCAGGAAAGCCAACGCACATGCAGCTTGAAGTATGACGGGTATAAGTTACGTGTCGCGTCTTGGGACATCGAAGCGCGATAAGAGAATTCCAGAGGGGATGACAGAGTGAACAAGTCACAATTGATCGACAAAATTGCCGCAGATGCTGATATTTCCAAAGCGGCAGCAGGGCGTGTGTTAGATGCAATTATTGGTTCCGTTACCGAATCCCTGAAAGAAGGGGATGATGTTGCTTTAGTTGGCTTTGGTACTTTCTCCGTACGTGAACGTGCTGCTCGTACCGGCCGTAACCCGCAAACGGGTAAGGAAATCAGTATCCCTGCGGCAAAAGTACCAGGATTCCGTGCTGGTAAAACGCTGAAAGACGCCGTTAACTGATTATTACGTCACAGGTTTGGCTGATAACCACTTCGGGTGCCAAACAATACCTGACGCAATGATATTGGTAAGGTAAGATACGAGGCGCATCATTTTGTGATGTGCCTTTTATTTATATAGAACCATACCCTAAATAATTCGAGTTGCGTGAAGGCGGCAAAAGAGGGAGTTCCGATGAGCTTACTCCGGTAAGTGATTCAGGTGGCTGGTAAATCTGCCAGAGGCAGATTTGAACGCTGCTTGCAGCGGCTCCTGCGCGGCGAGGTACACGTATGTGTGCCGAGTAACGCAGCTAATGCACATGCAGTTTGAAGTATGTAAGTGCGCCCTAGCCTTGTATTGGGCTATAGCAAGGATGCATGGCTCCGGCCAGCGCAGGGAGTTTTATTCATTCTACAGCGGAGTGTTGTCACATTATGATGGACAATTTACGTACGGCCGCGAATAACGTCGTGCTCAAAATTATTCTTGCTTTGATCATCGCATCATTCGTTTTAACTGGCGTTGGTGATTATCTTATTGGTGGTTCAGGAGATTACGCTGCAAAGGTGAACGGGCAGGAAATTACCCGTGGACAGCTTGAGCAAGCGGTACAAAACGAACGCAGTCGTCAGCAGGAAACCCTGGGTGAGAATTTCTCTATCCTGGCGAGTAATGACGGCTACATGCAGCAATTGCGTAAGCAGGCACTCTCCCAACTCATTGATGAAACCTTGCTGGATCAGTATGCCAATAAGCTAGGATTGAACATCAGTGATGAGCAAATCAAACAGGCAATCTTTGACGTTCCCGCGTTTCAGACAAACAACCGTTTTGATAATGAAAAATATCTGGATCAGGTTCGCCGTCTTGGCGTAACGCCGGATATGTATGCTCAGATGCTGCGTAAGCAATTGACTTCACAACAGTTGATTCGCGGTTTTGGCAATACAGCATTCCTGCTGCCGCAGGAGATTGATAATCTGGTGAAACTGGCTGCACAAGATCGCGTTGTTCGTGTGGCAACCATTGATGTCGCAGCCAAGGCGAAAGCCCAGACGGTGGCTGATGATGAAGTCCTGAGTTATTACGATCAAAACAAAGGGCGTTTCATCGCACCAGAAGAATTCAAGGTCAGCTACATCGCACTGGATGCTGCAAGTATCATGGACAGTGTGAAAGTGGATGATAAAGCCATCAATGATTTCTACGAACAGAACAAGAACGACTATTCCCAACCTGAACGCAAGAAATTCAGCGTCATTCAGGTGAAGAATGAGGCGGATGCCACGTCTGTTTTGGATGCGCTGAAGCAAGGTGGTGATTTCGCTACGCTGGCTAAAGAGAAATCAACCGACATCATCTCACGTCGTAACGGTGGCGATCTGGGGTGGATGGACGAGAGCAGCATGATTGATGAGCTTAAGCAGGCAAAATTGACGGAGAAAGGTCAGGTTTCCGCAGCGATTAAATCCTCTGTTGGCTATCTTATTGTGCGTCTGGATGATGTTCAGCCGCAGCAGGTCAAACCGCTGAGCGAAGTGCGTGCTGAGATTGCTGAGAAAGTAAAGCATGAGAAGGCGCAGGATGGCTACTATGCGTTGCAACAAAAAGTCAGCGAAGCGGCTAGCAATGACAATGAATCTCTGGCTTCAGCAGAAGAAGCTGCCGGTGTGAAAGCAACGCAGACCGACTGGTTTACGCGTGAGCAGGTTCCCGCCGCGCTGAACTTCCAGCCAGTAACGCAGGCTATCTTTAGCGGTGCGCTGCTGGGGGAAAACGGTACTGCGGGCAACAACTCCGATGTGATTAACGTTGACGGTGACCGTGCTTTCGTTCTGCGCATCGCTGAGCACAAGCCTGAGAGTACTCGCCCTCTGGATCAGGTTCGCACCGAGATCGTAGAGACGCTGAAACGCCAAAAAGCTGAACAGCAGGCTCGCGTAGACGCTGAAAAAATTCTGGCTGAACTGAAGCAAGGTAAGGACGATGCACTTACAGCTGCTGGATTGAGCTTTGGTGAGGCAAAAACGCTGTCATCTATCTCTCAGGGCGATGCAACGGCCGAGACCATTTTTGCTATGCCGCATCCAGAGAAAGATAAACCTTCTTATGCGATTACTCAGGATCAGGCCGGTAACGTTGTGTTGGCTGCGCTGGATAGCGTGACGCCACATCAGCTAAATGAAGAGCAGAAAACACAGTTTGCCAGCCAGGTTCAGCAAGGTTCTCTGGGCGCGCTGTTCGATTCTCTGTTGTCCAGCTTGCGCAGCGAAGCGAAAATCAAGATGGGCAATGCGGCGCAAGAACAGCAATAAGCTCCGCAAAAATTTGCAAATCGTTGCAACAACAAAAGGCCGCTTTCGCGGCCTTTTCCACATTTAAATTCTGCTGTTTGCGGTGTTGATGGGTCTGCGGCAAGGTAGCCGTGCTGTCACACACAAGGAGGAAACAGCATGAAAAAATCAGGAATAAAAGCACTGTGCTTGATAATTGGTATGAGTTTGTCTGGGTTGCCATTGCTGGGGCAGGCAGCACCTAAAGTCGCTGACAGTACGGCGACGGTGGTGAAGTCTGCGCCAGCAGATCAGAAAGCGGAAAAAGCAACGCTTCCTGATGGCGATGAGGATAAGGTAAGCATTAATACGGCGGGGGCGGCTGAGCTGGCTGAAATCATGAACGGTGTCGGCCTTAAAAAGGCGGAGGCGATCGTTAGCTATCGTGAGCAAAATGGCCCTTTTACCCAGCTCGATCAATTAACTGAAGTCCCAGGAATTGGGGCTGCATTAGTTGAACGTAATCTCTCTCGTTTAAAACTGTGACGTTTTTAAAATTGTGATATCAGTCGCAGCCCAGTCGAGCATCCTCTCTGGGCTGTGAACCTCTGCTAGGCTAATTATCAGGTCATACCAGTTATTGGTGTCGTCACAGGAGCATTAACGCTATGCAGACTTTCATTACTGTTCGTGGTTATCACATTGATGTTTATCAGCACGTTAATAACGCGCGCTATTTGGAGTTTCTGGAAGAGGCGCGTTGGCAGTGGCTGGAAACGTTGCCCGCGTTTGGCTGGATGCAGAGTAACAATATTGCTTTCGTGGTGGTGAACATCAATATCAACTATCGCAAACCCGCCGTTCTCGGTGACGCGCTGTGTATTGATAGCGAACTACTACAGATGAATACGAAAAGTGGCGTGATCAGTCAGAAGATTACCCAAGTGTCTGATGATAGTGATGTGGCGGATGCCACGCTGACATTTGTCTGCATCGATTTATTGACGCAAAAAGCACTGCCGTTGGAGGGAGAATTGCTGGAACACCTAAACGAAATTCGGCGTTAACATGAAGCAGCAGGCCATTACTATACGGAATGGCCTGCTGTTTTTTTAATTGGTGTAGTGCCTAAGTACGGTGGTGTGAAATATCAACGTAACCCGACTTTCTGCTTCAGTGAAGCCATGACCGCTACAGGGTCTTCTTGGTATTGTGCGAGTCCGTTTGCGCGTAAATGGCAGGCGGCACACTGGCCACATCCATCACCTTTGATGCCGTTATAGCAGGTTAGTGTGTGGTAACGAACGGTATCGAGCTGCTGGTAATAATCCGCCAGCGCCCAGGTTTCGGCCTTATTAAGCCACATCAGCGGGGTTTCAAAACGGATATTGCGAGCAATACCTAAAACGATGGCCTGATTCAATGATTTGACGAATTCGTCACGACAGTCTGGGTAGCCGGAGAAATCGGTTTCGCATACGCCAGTAATGACAGCTTCTGCACCAACCTGGTAGGCGTAGATTGAGGCTAACGTTAGGAAGAGAATGTTTCTTCCTGGAACGAAGGTGTTGGGGATGCCTTGCGCATTGGCATCGTAATCAGGAACCGGGATGCTGTCGCGTGTCAGGCTGCTGGTAGCGAGTTCATTGAGTAAGCCCACATCCAGAACCTTATGTGCCGTTGTCCCCAGTTTCTGGCTGAGTTCCCGAGCGACATCAATTTCTGCGCGGTGGCGTTGCCCATAATCGAAGGTGATGCAGTGGACATCATCATAATGTTGCAGAGCTTGGATCAGGCAAGTTGTGGAATCTTGTCCACCGCTAAAAACGACAACAGCACGCTTCATTCTTCATTCACCTTAACGCGACGTTAACCGCAATACGTTTGTCATGCACTGCGGTACAAAGTCGCTATGTTACCTGAAAACCCTGTTACCTGAAAAATGGCCTGTATTCAGCGCTGCGGCTGCGTGCCGAATACACAGACCTCACGCCGGGCTGGGTTCAGGCAGCAGATGAGATATCTCTGGGTTGTTCAGGGCATTGAGGTACGGGCTAATGTCGCCGATATTCTTTTCTACCCAACTGCTGTTGTAGTAGGTATCCAGATAGCGTTCGCCGCTGTCGCATAGCAAGGTCACAATTGCGCCTTTTTGACCACGGCTAACCATCTCTTTCGCCAGTTTCAGCATACCCCAGACGTTGGTGCCGGTAGAGGCTCCCGCTTTGCGGCCTAATACGCTTTCCAGCCAGTATAGTGTTGCGATGCTGGCTGCGTCCGGTACTTTAATCATGCTATCAATCACGCCTGGAATGAAAGAAGGCTCGGCTCGCGGGCGGCCGATACCTTCTATTCGACTACCGCAGGGGCCGATGAGGGAACGATCCCGTTTCTGGTAGCAGTCGTAGAAGACGGAGTTTTCTGGATCGACAACGACCAATTGCGTATTTAACCCCTGATAACGAATGTAGCGTCCGAGTGTTGCCGACGTGCCGCCAGTTCCTGCGCTCATCACGATGTAGTCCGGTACGGGATGCGGTTCACGTGCCATTTGTCGATAAATGCTGTCAGCGATATTGTTATTGCCACGCCAGTCAGTGGCGCGTTCTGCATAGGTGAACTGATCCATATAATGGCCGTTCATCTCTTGCGCTAACTGTTCAGATGCCGCATAAATTTGTCCCGCCTGTTCAACAAAATGGCAGCGTCCACCATAGAAAGCGATTTGCTCAATTTTTCTTTTTGCTGTGCAGGAGGGCATGACGGCGATAAACGGTAGGCCGAGCAAGCGTGCAAAATACGCTTCTGACACGGCAGTGCTACCAGATGACGCTTCGATAATTGGTGTGCCTTCTTTAATCCAACCGTTGCACAGCCCGTAGAGAAACAAAGAGCGAGCCAGACGGTGCTTCAAGCTGCCGCTGGGGTGGGTGCTTTCATCTTTGAGGTAAAAATAGATACCGGGATAATCCGGCAGGGTCAGACGGATGAGATGCGTATCAGCCGAACGCTGAAAATCTGCTTCGATAGCGCTGATGGCATTTTTAACCCAGGTATTGGTCATGATGAAAACTCGGTTAGATAACTATGCGAATAGATTAACGAGTTTTCAGGATAAAAAAATTATCTTTTTATCTCTTCATGACCGATTTTATAGAAAAATTAACCCCTTTAATTCATTTTTGTAGTTTTCCTTTCTATTGAAATACGATGGCATCGTTACCCAAAAATCATAGCAATCGCGGCGGCTATGGCTACGAGAGCCATTAAAGTAAATGCCATATTGATGGCACTGATAATGAAAGGGAATGCGATGACGGCGATGCCGAGCATTGCTGCGCTTATGCAAGGTCTGGCAGATTCACGGCGAGCGAAGCCGAAAACGGCGAAAATAATCGCGAGACAGCCTAATGCTGATGTTGCAGCAATAACGAGTCGTCGTTCATTAAAGGGGGATTCGGGCTGTTGTGTCGGGGGGGCTTTCCCCATCAGCCTGTTTAGGGTTGTATCTCGGATAGAAACAATTTTCTCTGCGATTTGTTCTTCAATGGTGACTTCGGGCGTTGATGGCCCTGCCCAAAAGTAGGAAACGGCAATAAGCAGTGCCAATGCACCAAGTACCATCCCAATCGTGCTGAATTTACTCTTTTTATCTGTTGTCATCATTTCGCCACTCCTGATTGGCATAAAATACGCTGTTGGTCGATATCGCCACAAATCGTAGAACTCAACCAGCCTGTTTATCGTATCACTCTCTGTAAAAGGTAATGAATTCCCATATTATACAGTTCATTATGTTTTTTCATTATCGAGTGGTGATGTGGCTTTCTGATGTCGTCAGTGAGTGTTGAAGCCAATTTGGGGCGGAAAGAACATTGCTTTTCTCTCTCAATCGCGGAAAGTAGAGAAAAATTTTCTATGGAGTGGCCCTATGTTGGATAAAATTGATCGCATATTGCTGAATATGCTGCAACAGGATTGCACGCTCTCGTTACAGACGCTGGCCGATGCGGTCAATTTGACATCCACACCGTGCTGGAAACGTCTGAAGCGTTTGGAAGAAGAGGGGATCATCAGAGCGCGAGTGGCGCTACTGGATAATGAACGTCTGGGCTTAGGGTTGACGGCGTTTGTCTTATTGAAAACGCAACAACACAATCGGGACTGGTATCAGACCTTTACTCGTGTGGTGTCCGACATGCCGGAGGTACTGGCTTTCTATCGTATGGCTGGCGAATACGATTACCTGATGCAGGTTCAGGTCGCTGATATGAAAAGCTATGATGATTTCTATAAGCGGTTAGTGAATGGCATTCCCGGGCTAGTCGATGTAACATCTAGCTTTGCTATGGAACGAATCAAGCATACCACGGCATTGCCCTTATCCCTGTGATTCATCGTATATCCGTCTTTTAATAATCACTTTTCTGAGTCTGTCATGACCCGTCTGACTATTGGAACGAAAACCGCGTGAGACTGTTTGCTCAACTAAGTTGGTATTTTCGCCGTGAATGGCGTCGCTATCTGGGCGCTGTCGCACTACTCATTGCGATTGCTATTTTGCAATTACTGCCCCCAAAACTGGTTGGCGTGATTGTCGATGGTGTGACGCAACATGGCATGTCGATGGCTGAAATGATGCAGTGGATTGGCGTGATGCTAGTGACCGCCGTCATGGTCTATCTGCTGCGCTATGTGTGGCGTGTATTCCTGTTTGGGGCCTCATACCAGTTGGCGGTCGAGTTACGAGAAGATTTTTACCGCCAGTTAAGCCGCCAGCATCCTGCATTTTATCAACGCCACCGTACTGGCGATCTGATGGCGCGCGCGACTAACGATGTCGATCGCGTGGTATTTGCTGCTGGCGAAGGTGTGTTGACTCTGGTCGATTCGATGGTGATGGGCTGTGCTGTGCTGGTGGTCATGTGTACGCAGATTAGTTGGGAGCTCACGTTGCTGGCGCTGCTCCCGATGCCCATCATGGCACTTTTCATTAAACGTTATGGCACCCAACTGCATAACCGTTTTAAATCCGCACAGGCGGCATTTTCTTCGCTTAACGATCAGGCGCAGGAAAGTTTGACCAGTATTCGGATGATTAAAGCCTTTGGATTGGAAAACTATCAATCTGCACGTTTCGCGCAGGTTGCCGCGGATGCTGGCGCTAAAAATATGCACGTTGCCCGAGTCGATGCCCGCTTCGATCCCACGATTTATATTGCCGTCGGACTGTCGAATTTGCTGGCGATTGGCGGCGGCAGTTGGATGGTGATCAATGGTTCGCTGACATTAGGCTTGTTGACCAGTTTTGTCATGTATCTGGGATTGATGATATGGCCGATGCTGGCGCTGGCCTGGATGTTTAATATTGTTGAGCGCGGCAGTGCGGCATATGGCCGTATTCGACAGCTACTCGCGGAAGACGCTGTGGTGAAAGACGGTGAGGAATCATTGCCTGCCGATCGGGGCGTGTTGGCAGTGAATATCTCCGCGTTTCGCTATCCCGATAATCCCCGCGATGCTTTAAAAAATATTCAATTTACCTTGGCTCCGGGCAATATGTTGGGGTTATGCGGGCCGACAGGCTCGGGGAAAAGTACGCTGCTAGCCCTGATCTTGCGTCATTTCGATAGCCAATCGGGAGAGATTCGTTATCACGATCGTCCATTGAATGCCATTCGGTTGGATGAGCTCAGGAGCCGTTTTGCCGTTGTCGGACAAATGCCTTTTTTGTTCTCGGATTCGGTGGCACAAAATATTGCACTGGGTCGCCCAAATGCCACGCAGCAGGAGATTGAACAGGCGGCACAGCTTGCGAGTGTGCATGATGATATTTTACGTTTGCCCCAGGGTTACCAGACAGAAGTTGGTGAGCGCGGCGTGATGCTCTCTGGCGGCCAAAAACAGCGGATCGCGATCGCACGAGCGCTACTACTGGATGCTGAGATTTTGGTGCTGGACGATGCGCTGTCTGCGGTTGATGGGCGAACGGAGCACCAGATTTTGCAGAATCTCAAAACATGGGGCGAAAAGCGGACGCTGATCATCAGTGCACACCGCCTGTCAGCCCTAACCGAGGCGAATGAAATTGTGGTGCTGCAACAGGGGCAAACCGTGCAGCGTGGCACGCACCGAGCGCTGGCGGCAGAACCTGGCTGGTATCGGGATATGTATCGTTATCAACAGTTGGAGGCGGCGCTGGATGATGTGCCGCAGTTGGAAGGATCGAAAAATGAATAGCCCCCAACAGTTTTGGCCAACCCTGAAACGTTTGCTGGCCTATGGTTCCCCCTGGCGAAAACCGCTGATGTTCGGTGTCCTGATGCTGTGGGTTGCGGCTATTGCTGAAGTCTCTGGCCCCATATTGGTGAGCTATTTCATTGATAATTTGGTGGCTAAAGGCCACTTTCCGTTGGCAATTGCAGCTGGCTTGGCAATGGCCTATATCCTGCTGCAAATTTTGGCGGCTTCTCTGCACTATTTTCAGACGTTGTTGTTTAACCGGGTCGCGGTTGGTGTCGTGCAGCAACTGCGTATTGATGTCATGGATGCTGCATTGCGCCAACCGCTGAGCACATTTGATACGCAACCTGTCGGGCAGTTGATTTCACGCGTCACCAATGACACCGAAGTCGTGAAAGATTTGTACGTCATGGTGGTGTCAACCGTATTACGCAGTGCGGCGCTGGTTGGTGCGATGCTGGTGGCGATGTTCAGTCTGAACTGGCAGATGGCGCTGGTTGCGCTGATGATTTTCCCCGCAGTCGCGACGGTTATGGCGCTTTACCACCGCTTTAGTACGCCGATTGTACGCAAGGTGCGAAGCTATCTGGCGGACATTAACGATGGTTTCAACGAAGTCATTAATGGTATGGGCGTCATTCAGCAATTCCGTCAGCAGGCACGCTTTGGGAAGAAGCTAGGCGTAGCCAGCCATGCGCATTACGAAGCGCGGATGAAGGCCTTGCGTCTGGAAGGTTTCCTGCTACGGCCGCTGCTGAGCTTATTTGCCGCGATGGTGCTGTGTGGGTTGTTGATCCAATTCGGTTTTAGCTCGATGGGATCGGTTGGTGTTGGGGTCTTGTATGCCTTTATCAACTACCTTGGCCGTTTGAATGAACCGCTAATTGAACTGACGACCCAGCAATCGATGTTGCAGCAGGCGGTTGTTGCCGGTGAGCGTATCTTTGAGTTGATGGATGGCACAAAGCAGCGCTACGGAAATGACGATCGTCCTTTGGCGTCTGGACGCGTTGATATTAATGATGTCTCTTTCTCATATGGCACAGAAAAACGTGTGCTACAGAATATTTCTCTGACGATACCCGATCGCGGCTTTGTCGCTTTAGTGGGGCATACTGGTAGTGGAAAAAGTACATTAGCCAGCTTACTAATGGGGTATTACGCCGCAGGGGAGGGTGAGATTCGGCTCGATGGCCGGCCGCTATCGACGCTCTCTCATGCGGTTTTGCGCCAAAATGTGGCAATGGTGCAACAGGACCCGGTTGTGCTGGCGGAGTCCATGTTTGTGAATGTAACTCTGGGGCGTGATATCAGCGAAGAAGCCGTTTGGCGGGTGCTGGAAGTGGTGCAGCTCGCTGAATTGGTTCGCGATCTCCCTGAAGGGTTACATACGCGTATTGGTGAGCAGGGGAATAACCTGTCTACTGGACAAAAACAGCTGTTGGCGATTGCAAGGGTGCTGGTGCAAACGCCTAAAATCCTGATTCTTGATGAAGCGACGGCGAATATTGATTCTGGTACGGAGCAAGCGGTGCAAAAGGCGCTGCGTATTATCAGGGAACAGACAACCTTGATTATCATCGCTCATCGACTTTCCACCATTGTGGAGGCCGACACGATTATGGTGCTCCATCATGGACAAACCGTTGAGCGGGGAACACATAAGCAACTGCTGCAACAGCAGGGGCGCTATTACCAAATGTATCAGCTGCAACTGGCCGGAGAGGATCTTGCTAGCACCAGTACCGAGCCTTGTACCGTATAACACCATTATCTGTGATTCCACGTTCTGCACCGCGTCGAGTGGTGCAGAACGACAGTCAGATCATGTCTTCGCACCATCAGTAAGCATCATGATTCAGCTTTTTGCTCGCTCTGCACTGAAAACACTCTTGATGCACTAATTTGGTGCATTTTTTGCCCACATCTTCCCATCTTTCTTTCCTATTGAATTTGATTTTTACCCTTTCCCATCTTTAATCTCGTTATCTTTCCTGATTTATGCCAGATAAATCATTTATGGCACACCGTTTGCTTTAATCATTGCGTAGACCGACTTCATAGAGCGCGTAATCGAACAAGTGGCGGGCGAAAGCCTGAACGTAATGGCTAGGGGGAAGATAAATGAAACTGGTTACTGTGGTGATAAAACCATTCAAGCTGGAAGATGTACGTGAAGCGTTATCTTCTGTCGGCATTCAGGGGCTTACTGTCACTGAGGTGAAAGGATTTGGTCGTCAGAAAGGGCACGCGGAGCTATACCGTGGTGCTGAATACAGCGTTAACTTTTTGCCCAAGGTAAAAATTGATATCGCGATTGCAGACGACCAACTGGACGAAGTCATCGACGTCATCAGCAAAGCCGCGTACACCGGAAAAATTGGTGATGGCAAGATTTTTGTCGCCGAGTTGCAAAGGGTTATCCGTATTCGTACGGGTGAAACTGACGAAGCCGCACTTTAACAACACCTAGCGTAGATACGTAAATAGGGATGGATGAAAATGAAAAAACTACTCTCTTCATTAGGTCTCGGTGTGGCGGCATTACTCCCGACCTGGGCAATGGCTGCAACACCGACGATTGATAAAGCGGATAACGCTTTTATTATGATTTGTACCGCGCTGGTACTCTTTATGACTATACCGGGCATCGCACTGTTTTATGGTGGCCTGATCCGTTCAAAGAACGTTCTGTCTATGATGACGCAGGTGAGCGTAACATTCGCTATGGTCTGTATCCTGTGGGTTGTTTATGGATATAGTTTGGCCTTCAGCGAAGGTAACGCGTTCTTCGGTGGGTTCAGCACCTTTATGCTGAAAGGCATTGGGATTGAGTCTATCAGTGGCACCTTCTATCAGTTTGTGCACGTAGCGTATCAGGCTTCCTTCGCCTGCATCACCGTTGCGCTGATTGTCGGGGCAATTGCTGAGCGTATTCGTTTCTCTGCGGTGCTGATTTTTGTTGCGCTATGGCTGACATTCTCTTATCTGCCAATGACACACATGGTATGGGGCGGTGGTTATCTGGCTGCGGATGGCGCGCTGGATTTCGCTGGCGGTACAGTCGTTCACATCAACGCTGCGGTTGCTGGGTTAGTTGGTGCTTACCTGCTGGGCAAGCGTGCCGGCTTTGGTAAAGAAGCGTTCAAACCGCATAACCTGCCGATGGTCTTTATCGGTACGGCGATTCTGTATATCGGCTGGTTTGGTTTCAATGCCGGTTCTGCGGGCGCGGCGAACGGTATTGCTGCTCTGGCGTTCCTGAACACGGTTGTTGCGACTGCTGCTGCCATTCTGGCATGGGTCGGCGGTGAGTGGTTGGTTCGCGGTAAACCTTCTCTGCTAGGTGCGTGCTCTGGCTGTATCGCGGGTCTGGTGGCCATTACCCCAGCGGCAGGCACGGTAGGTGTGGGTGGCGCATTGATCATCGGTCTGGCTGGTGGTGTTGCTGGTCTGTGGGGCGTAACGGTACTGAAAAGATGGCTGCGTGTGGATGACCCGTGTGATGTGTTCGGTGTTCACGGCGTGTGCGGTATCGTTGGTTGTATCCTGACGGGGGTATTCTCTTCGGCTTCGCTGGGGGGTACTGGCTATGCAGAAGGCGTGACGATGGCGCATCAGGTTTGGGTGCAACTGTTCAGCGTGATTGTTTGTCTGGTGTGGTCTGGCGTAGTGGCATTCGTCGCTTTCAAAGTGGCGGATATGATTGTCGGTCTGCGTGTACCTGAAGAGCAAGAGCGCGAAGGTCTGGACGTCAACAGCCATGGCGAGAGCGCTTACAACCAGTAATTGTGCCTATAACCAGTAAGTGAGATCGACAAACAGGCGTGGGGGAAACTCCACGCCTGTTTTATTTACGGTATATAGTGAATTTACGGCTGGCGGCGACGCATGACGCCTTCCTGCATGCTGGATGCAACCAGCACGCCTTCTCGGGTATAGAATTGCCCGCGCACGAAGCCACGAGCGCCGGATGCGGACGTGCTTTCCACGGTGTATAACAGCCAGTCATCCAGCCGGAAATCACGGTGGAACCACATTGAGTGATCGATCGTGGCAACCTGCATACCCGGTTCCAAAAAGCCGACGCCATGAGGCTGCAAAGCGGTGAGTAAGAAATTGCAGTCAGACGTATAGCCGAGAAGATACTGGTGAATACGCTTATCGTCCGGCAGCGTGCTACTGGCACGACACCAAACGTGTCTTACTGGCTCATCCACTTCTCCCTTCAGGGGATTGTGGAATTTAACTGGGCGCATCTCAATCGGACTAGCTTGAATAAATTTATCGCGAAAGCGGGGCGGCAGAAGGTGCTGCATACTTTGCGCGATTTCTTGTTCGGATTTTAGTGTTTCTGGCGGTGCGACGTCTGGCATCACATTTTGGTGTTCAAACCCTTCCTCATGGCTTTGAAAAGAGGCCGTCATATAAAAAATGGGTCGGCCATTTTGGATAGCGCTAACGCGCCGGGCGCTAAAACTGTTGCCATCGCGTAGGTTTTCAACGTCATAAATGATCGGTTTCTGGCTGTCGCCGGGTAGCAAAAAGTAGCTGTGAAAAGAGTGAATGTTGCGCTCGATAGGAACGGTTTGCTTGGCGGCTGACATCGCCTGCCCCACGACTTGCCCACCAAAGACCTGACGCAGCCCCAAATCATCGCTTTGTCCGCGAAATAGCCCTTCTTCGAGTTTCTCTAAATGCAAGAGGTCGAGAAGGTGTTGTAGTGATTGACTCATGGTATCGGCCTCAATGGATGCGGATGGTTAGTTATCTATTTGTTCTGTAAGGTTTAAAATATCTATTTGTAGCTTTTTACTATAACGAATGTGTGGTTTTTAGGAAAATATCAGAATTTTGCACCATCACTATTATGTTTATTGAATCATACTATTTGTGAGTGCCGGTTTACGATGCCGGTAGTCTGACAATAATAAAGGAGACTGACCGAATGAAATTATGGCATATCTTAGGCGGTATCACGTTATCGATGACTCTGGCCGCATGTGCACAGAGAAGTGATTATGGCGTTTCTCCTCAGACTGGCGCACCTGTTACCTCTGTTTCCTCACCGCGCCCGGCTGTCGCAATGCCTGCGGTAACGGGTACAGTGAATATTCGTCAGCGTATTGCGCTGCCTCATAACGCGGTTTTGACCGTTACGGTGTCTGATGCATCGCTGGCGGATGCGCCTTCAAAAGTGATTACTCAGAGTGTGACGCGTACAGAAGGAAAGCAGTCACCTTTCCAGTTCGAGTTACCGTATAACCCGGCTGATATTCAGCCCAACGCGCGTATCTTGCTCAGCGCGGCAGTTGCGATCGATAATCGCGTCGTCATGGTGACGGAGAACGTCTTACCCGTTATTAGCAATGGGGTGAACCGTGCCGATTTGGTGTTGGTGCCTGTTGCTTCAGTCCCGTTACCCGCGAAAAGTCAGGGAGCGATGATATCCAATCCTGCGAATGAAACCCCTCATATGCTTCAGGGGCAACCGGCTTCATCCTCTATGGTGCCTGCTCAGCCAATCTGGTAATTCATCAGTATACGCGCCGTTATGGCGCGTATTGCCAGCGATACTTAGCAAGATCAACCTTACCCTGACGATTGAAAATAATGCCTTCCGCTTGTAGCGCTGATTTTTGGCGTATGTAATCTCCACCGACGAGTGATATTTCGCCTTTACGGTTGATTACCCTATGCCAGGGGAGTTTGCTGTCTTTCGGCAAACGTTTTAACACACCGCCGACTTGCCTCGATGCTCTGGGTGAGTCGGCAAGTTGCGCGATGTCGCCATAGGTTGCTATTTTTCCATAGGGAATCGCCGCGACAATTTGAAAAACGCGTTGGCGGAAATTATCGTTTTCTTCTGACATCAGCGCATATTCCTGGCTGCTCCTGAATCGATTGGATGCCATAGTGGCACAGCGGGGTGGGTAAGAAAACAACGGTTAGCATGTGTTAGCTTGCAATTGCCTATCTCATCGCCGATAATGCCCACCGCTTTGTGACGAGCAGTAGCATTGTTATAAAGTCGTCAATGGAGGCCCTGTCGGTTCTCCCGCAACACTAACCTGTGGACTCGGTCAGATCCGGAAGGAAGCAGCCGCAGCAGGAGACGTGTGTGCCGGGATGTAGCTGGCAGGGCCTCCACCATTTCTGCTCTTGTATGGATGCTTCATCGTCGAGCAGGCATTCATTCTCTGTCGATAAATTCGACTCGCCGCCATAAATCCACTCTCATACATAATCTTTGAGCCGTCATTCTCGATTCTACAGGCGTCGTTGGTTCAATTCTGCTTTTTCTGGAGGATTCGCGGGGCTCTTTACTTCGCGATTAATAATTGCACCAATTATTACAACCCCTGTTTTCATCACGGGATATACTATTTACGATGATATCAATGCGATTGCTATATTCCCGTTATATACCCGTAATGCTTCAAGTTGCATGTGCGTTGGCTACGTTCACTCACCTGAATCACTTACTTGTGTAAGCTCATCGGGATTCCCTCTCTTGCCGCGTTACGATGCTCCTTGATGAGCATCGCCCTAAAGGGCTAACGCTTCGCGTTATTCAAAACGAACTCGTTTTGTCCTGAAACTCGAATTATTTGGGGATAAATGATAAACGGCAGGAAATAAATAAATGGGGTGAAATAGTATTTCAATTTTTATGTGGGGAATACAATTTGTTACAAGTCTTACTTAATTAATACGTTAAAAAGATAATAAAAACAAAGGCCGATAATATTATCGGCACAGTGTATTTAATGTCAGTTTTTGTATGCACGCCGTTAGAAATTAACGGACGTATCGCCATACTGCGGTCGGAACTTTGTCGTAGAGTTTGTTCATCGTCAGCTCTGCCAGGCGATGATCGGCTGCAGAAAAGAACATCTCCAGCTCATCATTGGAGAGTTCATACTTGTTTTTTTCAATAACGCGTTCGAGAGTGTCTATGGTTGTGCATTTACGCAAACGCATCAAATAATCGATTTTTTTCATAATGGCCTATGCAAACAGTACCTGGTGGTTAAAAAATATAAATAAATTATTGCTTAAGTTTTAGCAGGCGTACAGACGTTCTCCCCTGAGAACATTCCGAATAATTTTGCTTTAGACTTCTGCCAGCGCCGTAGTTCAGCATCATTAATACCATAGTTGCTAAACAAGACGTAAGTATCATCCAAATACTTTTCAACCTGCTCTGAAAGCTCACTTTCGTTAGGGTATTTTATTTTAAATGTGAGAATAAACGTAGCGATATGCTCAATAAGTTCATTTAATTGGAGATTGATCGCAGAGGTTGGATCATTGACCCAGCCATGACTGCTATCGCCTAACGTTGCTATGCTTTCATCACACAGATTCTCACATAAGAATCTGAGTTGGGCAATATCATAATGTTTTGGTGTGTACTCATCCATATCAATCCCTCCGTTAAGCCGTTATTCAGTGTTACTGCGGTTAACACCTGGTAAACAGGTAGACTGATGAAGCCTGCAAGATAAAGACGTTAGCATTGTTTCGTATTGATGTTGTTACAAACAATGTGTTTAGCCATTGTGATTCGTTCAGCATTGAATGAGACAACGGCGATTTTCGAACCTCTCACATATTACTATGTCGTGAAATAGGGTTGGCGTAAATACCAACATATCATGACTTAACCTTAAGTATAGCTATACCATGTTGGCTACGATTAGGTCATTCTATATATGACTATAGCAAAAGCGTTCGTAAAATTCGCGGATAATAGGTAAGGTTTTCACCGCTATTTATTTTGATTAATCCTCAGATTTTTTTGTAACAATGAGCATAGAATAAACTCGTCGGCGGCTTATTTAATTGTTTCTATCTGAAAATATGAGAAAGGGTAGAAGAAATGCGAAGAGATTGTTCGGTAGTACGCTATCGTGATTATTGTTATCTTATTGTTTAATAAGTTTTTTAACGAAAGCACATCCCGTACAGACTTACTCACGTCATAACATCGACTGTATCGGGATGTGGTAGAGAAAGATTAACCTTTTTTCTTTTTTCCGCCCTGCACGGCCTTAAAGCGCGGGTTGGATTTACATATAACGTAAACTCGTCCGCGACGGCGGACCACAATACAATCTTTGTGACGATTTTTTGCTGAACGCAGCGAACTAAGCACCTGCATTTAATAACCCTCTCTGATTACTTGAAGAAGTTCCCAAAGCGCTGCTGGAAGCGCGCTGTGCTGCCTTCTTTGGAATATTCTTTTTGCTTCCCAGTGTAATAGGGATGCGATGCCGAAGAAACATCAATGGTTACGTAAGGGTAGTTGACGCCCTCAAGCTCGATTGTCCGATCGGTTTTAATAGTTGACCCTGTCCTGTAATAGACATCTGCGCTGGTATCGTGAAATACCACTGTACGATAGTCAGGGTGAATTCCTGCCTTCATTATTGCCTCTATTGTTATGTTATAACATATCTATATGTTGCGCTTTTTTATCATCATGATCAACCATTATGTTGCAGTGAGGCGGCAGCATTATCTAAATCATTGTAAATACGAATCGATGAAAAAAAGCATAGTGTGCCGTTTAGTTTGGATTAATCGGGTATAGGGCAGAGAGATAAAAAAGGCCGCTAGGCGGCCTTTTAGAGTAGATATGGGTTGTTTGAAGTATTAGTGGGCTGCTGTATCGTCTGCTTTCTTACTGAAGCGGCGACGAACCACAACAAAGAACACAGGGACGAAGAAGATGGCCAGCACGGTCGCTGTAATCATCCCGCCCATTACGCCAGTACCAACGGCATTTTGTGCACCGGAACCTGCACCGCTACTGATTACCAGAGGCATTACGCCGAGGATAAAGGCCAGCGATGTCATCAGAATTGGACGCAAACGCATACGAACCGCATCCAGCGTTGCTTCTATCAGCCCTTTACCTTCTTTTTCCATCAGATCTTTAGCAAATTCGACGATCAATATGGCGTTCTTTGCGGATAGCCCAATGGTTGTTAGCAGGCCCACCTTAAAGTAAACGTCGTTTTCAAGACCCGTCATATTCGCTGCAATCAATGCACCGACGATCCCTAATGGAACAACCAGCATGACGGAGAACGGTATTGACCAGCTTTCATAAAGCGCAGCCAGACACAGGAATACGACAATCAATGAAATGGCATAGATTGCCGGTGCCTGATTACCAGACAATCGTTCCTGATAAGACATTCCCGTCCATTCGTAACCGATACCTTGCGGTAATTGGGTGACGAATTCTTCCATCAGCGCCATCGCTTCACCAGTACTCTTACCTGGCGCAGCTTCCCCCTGGATCTGCATCGATGGCTGGCCGTTATAACGTTCCAGACGTGGAGAACCGTATTCCCAGTGGCTTTGCGTGAAGGCGGAGAATGGTACCATTTGCCCGTTGCTACCGCGGATGTACCAGTTCTTGATGTCATCCGGCAGCATACGGAAAGGGGCATCGGCCTGAACGTAAACTTTCTTCACACGACCACGGTCGATAAAGTCATTCACGTAGGAGCCACCTAGCGTTGTCGCCAGCGTTGAGTTGATGTCTGACAGTGACACGCCAAGCGCCTGCGCTTTTTCCTGATCGATATCAAGACGGAACTGCGGTGTATCTTCCATCCCATTAGGACGAACTTGCACCAGCGTGTCAGGGCGTTGCGCAGCCATGCCCAGCAATTGGTTACGAGCTTCCGTTAGTTTTGCATGTCCAAGGTTAGCCTGATCGATCAACTGGAAATCGAAGCCGAGCGCAGTACCGAGTTCAATAATTGCAGGGACGTTAACTGCAAAAACGATGGCCTCTTTGTATTGGCTGAACGCTGCGTTTGCCCTACCAGCAATAGCCTGAACTTTATTTTCTTTACCGCTTCGTTCACTCCAGTCATTCAAGCTGGCAAAAGCTAAACCGACGTTTTGCCCACGGCCAGAGAAACCAAATCCTGTTACGGTAAATACAGATTTAACGTTGGCCTTCTCATTTTCGAGATAGTACTGCGTCATTCTGTCCATGATTTTCTGGGTATTTTCCTGCGTCGACCCTGAAGGCAACTGAACCATGTTCAGGAGAACCCCTTGATCTTCGTCTGGCAGGAAAGAGGTTGGCAAACGCAAGAACAACAGTGCCAGACCGACCACAATCAGCAGATAGATGACCAGATAACGACCCGTGCTGCGCAGGATATTTGCCACGCTGTCGGTGTAGTGATGCGTGCTCTTCTCAAACAGTCTGTTGAACCAGCCGAAGAAGCCTTTTTTCTCACCGTGATCGCCTTTGGCGATCGGTTTTAGCAGTGTTGCACAAAGGGCAGGTGTCAAAATCAATGCAACCAGAACTGACAGCACCATCGCAGAAACGATTGTGATGGAGAACTGGCGATAGATTGCCCCTGTGGAGCCACCGGTAAACGCCATCGGGACGAATACGGCGGACAATACCAGCGCAATACCGACCAATGCGCCTTGGATTTGCTCCATGGATCGTTTGGTTGCTTCTTTAGGCGGCAGACCTTCTTCTGCCATGACACGTTCCACGTTTTCCACGACGACGATGGCGTCATCCACCAGAAGCCCGATGGCGAGAACCATCGCGAACATCGTCAAGGTGTTTATGGAATAGCCAAACGCGGAGAGGATAGCAAATGTCCCTAGCAAGACGACTGGCACGGCGATTGTTGGGATCAGCGTGGCACGGAAGTTCTGCAAGAACAGGTACATCACCAGGAAGACCAGTACGATAGCTTCCACCAGCGTTTTCACTACTTCGTTGATGGAGATCTTAACGAACGGCGTTGTATCGTATGGGTAAACCACTTTCATCCCGCTAGGGAAAAAAGGTTCTAATTTAGCAATTTGTTCCTTAACCGCAGAGGCGGTATCCAGGGCATTTGCCCCTGTCGCCAACTGAATACCGATACCAGATGCAGGTTGACCATTGTAGCGTGCAATGACGTCATAGCTTTCAGCACCGAGTTCAACACGGGCAACGTCTTTTAGGCGAACCTGAGAACCGTCAGGATTCACTTTCAACAAAATTTTGGCAAACTCTTCTGCTGAATTGAGCCTGGTCTGCGCAATAATTGAGGCGTTTAGCTGTTGACCGGGAACAGGAGGGGAGCCCCCCAACTGTCCAGCAGCAATCTGATTGTTCTGAACACGGATCGCTGCGGTCACATCACCTGCTGTCAATTGGTAGTTGTTCAGCTTGTTCGGGTCTAGCCAAATACGCATCGCATATTGGGCACCAAACAGCTGCGCATTACCGACACCAGAAGTACGGCTAATTGGCTCGCGAACATTAGCGGCAATGTAGTCAGAAATATCCTGCTGTGCGAGCTTACCGTCTTCACTGATGAAACCGGCAACCATCAAAAAGCTGCTACTGGATTTCTCGACGTTAACGCCTTGCTGCTGTACTTCTTGCGGCAGCAACGGCATCGCCAGTTGCAGTTTGTTTTGCACCTGAACCTGCGCGATATCTGCATTTGTACCCGCTTCAAACGTCAGCGTGATCTGCACAGAACCTGATGAGTCACTATTAGATGACATATACATCAGGTTATCGATGCCGTTCATGTTCTGTTCGATAACCTGCGTAACGGAATCTTGCAGTGTCTTGGCATCGGCACCTGGATAGTTTGCGGTTACATCAATCGTAGGTGGTGCGATCGTCGGATACTGGGCAATAGGTAATTTAACAATTGCCAGCAACCCCGTCAGCATCACCATGATGGCGAGTACCCATGCAAAAATGGGTCGATCTATAAAAAACTTAGCCATGAATTATACCGGCTCCTGTTAGAACGTCTTAAGACTTCGCGGGTTCTGCTGACGCTTGCGGCGCCTGCTGATTTTCTGGAGCGACTTCTTTAGTTTTCACCTGTGCACCGGGTCTGATTTTTTGCAGACCGGTGACAATAACGCGATCGCCCGCTTTCAAGCCTTCGGTAACCAACCATTTGTCACCAACGGCTTTACTGGTTTTAAGCGTGCGAGGTTCCACTTTATCGCCTTCTCCCACCACCATCGCAGTAGCCTGACCACGTGGGTCGCGGGTGACACCTTGCTGTGGTACTAATAAGGCGGTCGGATTAACGCCGGAATCGAGGCGAGCACGCACAAACATGCCGGGCAGCAGGTTATGCTGTGGGTTCGGGAAAATGGCACGCAGCGTGATGGAACCTGTGGTTTCATCTACCGTAACATCAGAAAATTCCAATGTACCCGCTGCTGCATATTCAGTACCGTTTTCCAACAGCAGACGCACATTCGCTTTACCTTGATCCTGCTTCAGCGTGCCGTTTTCCAGCTCTTTTTTCAGTTGCAAGAAATCATTACTGGATTGGGTGACATCAACATAGATCGGATCAAGCTGTTGCACGGTCGTTAATGCTGACGTTTGCCCGGTTCCTACTAATGCGCCTTCTGTTACCGTTGATCTTCCTACGCGGCCTTCGATCGGCGAATTAACTTTGGTGTAAGCCAGATTGATTTGCGCGGTGTCCACTGCCGCTTTGGCAGCCAGAACGGCAGCATCAGCCTGACGGGACGTGGCGACAGCCTGATCGTAATCCTGCTTGCTGACGTAGTTAGTGCCCAACAGCGGCTTATAGCGGTTAACCGTCAGACGGGCAATTTCTGCCTGAGCTTGAGCTTGAGCAAGAGAGCCTTTGGCGCTGTTGTAGTTTGCCTGATAGGTCGCAGGATCGATCTGATAGAGCGATGCACCAGCTTTAACGTCAGATCCTTCAACGAAGTTACGTTTTAGGATAATTCCGCCAACCTGTGGGCGAACCTCAGCAATGCGGTAAGCACTTGTACGGCCCGGCAGTTCGGTCATGACATTCAGTGCTTCCGTTTTTAACGTAACAATCCCCACTTCAGGCATCTGCTGCTGTGCGCCGCCGCCCTGCTGATTGTTGCCGCTATCACATCCTGCGAGCATTAAGCCGCCAGAAAGCATCAGAACTGCCGCCAGAGGCGTTAGCCCTCTGTTTTTGTTCATAGATAAACCTCAAGTGTCCGATTTGAAATTGACCAATGGATCACAAGCTTAAAAACCCATTGCTGCTATAGTCTTATGTTCATGCTATGTTACATACATTCTCGAATGTATGTAAATCACGCTTTCCTTCAAATACAGCGATATGGCACGAAAAACCAAATTATCATGGCACGAAAAACCAAAAAACAGGCTCAGGAAACCCGACAACATATACTGGATACTGCGTTAAGAGTCTTCTCTGAGCATGGTGTGTCCGCGACCTCATTGTCTGACATTGCCACCGCTGCTGGTGTGACACGGGGTGCTATTTATTGGCATTTTAAGAACAAAGCCGAAATCTTTGATGAGATCTGGGCTCTGGCAGAGTCAAAAATCAGTGAGTTTGAAATAGAGTATCAGACAAAATTCCCTGATAATCCACTCCGCGTGATGCGTGAATTATTGATTTATATGCTGCGTTTAACCGTTAGCGATACGCATTGGCGATCCATTATGGAGATCGCTTTTCACAAATGTGAGTTTGTCGGTGAAATGTTGCAATCGTACAATGCGCGCAAAGAGCTTTATCTCTCCTGCTATGTCGATATTGAAGAAAACCTGATTAAGTGCATCCGGGTGGGGATGTTGCCGACGGACATTCATCCACGTCGTGCGGCGATCGCGATGCGTGCCTACTTTTCTGGCGTGATGGAAAACTGGCTATTTATGCCGGAAAGTTTCGATCTCGATCAGGAAGCCCCCGCGCTGGTGGATGCTTTTATTGATATGCTGCATTTTAGCCCGGCGCTACGTAAACCCGCGGAATAAGCCGT
The DNA here is from genome assembly GCF_005497185.1 of Pectobacterium polonicum. Taxonomy (GTDB): domain Bacteria; phylum Pseudomonadota; class Gammaproteobacteria; order Enterobacterales; family Enterobacteriaceae; genus Pectobacterium; species Pectobacterium polonicum. The sequence goes on from NZ_RJTN01000001.1 coordinate 265,693, forward strand.
TGATCGACGGCGTTAACACCTGTTGCCTTTAAGCTCCGGAGCTATTGTTACCTTAGGCGGAGGATTTAGCGTCACCACCTTCTTGCGAGAGTTTTTTCTCAAAATCGGTACGTATAATCTCCAAGGCGGCCAGCGCGATACGCGGTTCGATTTGGTTTTCTTCCAGCAGCATAATCAAATCGACCGCCAGCTTGACCTCGGGTGGGGCGTTTTCAAGTGACATGAATCAGTTCCTCATTTCTTGGCGAGCCCGCCGCACTACAATCCTTGCTCACGGCGTTCGATTTGACGTTCCAGACGTGCCAGCGCCTGACGACAGCGTGACAGCCGTCCTTCCAGCGCCGCCAGCTCTTTCTGTAGCCGCTGTTGCTCGCTGAATTGCGTCTGCGTGATGAGCAGGCTTTCTCTATCCTGAATCATGGAAAGCAGACGGCGTTCATAATACTGATGCTCCGCCAGCTTGTGATACAGATCTTCCGGCTGTGGTGCATTACTTTGCTCCTGCCTGCGTAATGACTGCGTTGCCAGCTCACGCTGCAATGCGGCTATCTGGCTGACCAGCTTTTCAGCGAGAAATGCTACGCGATCGGTGCGCTGTTCTGCAACTAACTGCTTTATCACCTGTAAATTTTGTTCAACTTCGGCGCGATAATCACGTAGCCGGGTGCCGTAGCTGCTAAAAAGTTGACGATCGAAGCGTGATTGCGGCACGGCTTTATCCGCCAGCGGCTCAAGCTCTTTCGCTAGCGTGTTAATTTGTTGTTCAAGCGCTTGTAGCAATCGATGCGTGTTCACTTTTTTCCCTTACGGTCAGGCTGATGATTCAGCGAGCTAGCTTCGCGCGGTGTGTCGGCGCGTGGTATATATCAGCATCGTAGTCTACGTCGCTTTACTGCACTGCATGAGGATATCTTAACTAATCCATCGGGCAAGGTGATGATAAAGTGTGATGGACATTGTCGCAGACAAAAATATATTGAGCAGACAAAACATATTGGTAGTGAACAAAGCAGAAAGGTGAATATGTATCGCGTGTTGCTGATGATATTGGGGTGGGTTTCCGTTGTGCTGGCAACGTTGGGTGTTGTGTTGCCCTTATTACCGACAACGCCTTTCTTGTTACTGGCCGCCTGGTGTTTTGCCCGCTCGTCCCCGCGTTTCCATGACTGGCTACTGTACCGTTCCTGGTTTGGCAGCTATCTGCGCCATTGGCAACAACATCGGGCATTGCCGCCGGGAGCAAAATGGAAGGCTGTCACCATGATTCTGTTAACGTTCGCGCTTTCGCTCTGGCTGGTTAAACTGGTTTGGGTCAGGATTTTGCTCTTGGTGATTTTGGCAATTTTGCTGACCTTCATGCTTCGTTTGCCTGTGGTTGATCCAGAACAACAAGTGCAAGGCGTGAATCCGAAAAGATAGCGTAAGCGGCGGGCTCTGTGACGGGAATACAAAAAATACCCATCCAGAGTGCGGATAGTTGCATTTGTCCGCCACTTTGACTAGATTTGGGCGTTTTCGTGCGCGGGTCGCCATTTCCCTCTTTGTCATAATGCTTATTCATCACATCATGCGATGGTGAAAGCCTTGTGGCGACCGGCATTTGTATGTTTAGAACGTTTTATCAGGCACAACTATGATGACCGTAACAGCGCAGCAGCAGGCAGAATTAATTAAAAACAGTATCAAAAGCATCCCCGACTATCCGAAGCCGGGCATACTGTTCCGTGATGTCACCAGCCTGCTGGAAGATCCCGTAGCCTATGCGGCCAGTATTGAGATGCTGGCGAACCGTTACCGCAACAACGGTGTGACGAAGGTTGTCGGTACGGAAGCGCGTGGTTTTCTGTTTGGCGCCCCAGTTGCGTTGGCGCTGGGCGTAGGTTTTGTTCCCGTGCGTAAACCGGGCAAGCTGCCACGCCCGACTATCAGTGAAAGCTATGAACTGGAATACGGTTCAGATACGCTGGAAATTCATGCAGATGCAATCTCCGCGAGCGATAATGTGCTGGTGATTGACGATCTGCTGGCAACAGGCGGTACGCTAGAAGCGACGGTGAAACTGATTCGTCGTCTGGGTGGTTCGGTCAACGATGCCGCTTTTATCATCAATTTGTTCGATCTGGGTGGCGAGCAACGCCTGACCGAGATGGGTGTCACCTGCTATAGCCTGGTTGACTTCCCCGGACATTAATCATAACAGTCTCGCCGATAGCGGCGTGGCTGTGTTAGCATGATCGCCTCAATAACTCGACTGTTGCGGTATTGATGAGCTATCAGGTTCTTGCCCGTAAGTGGCGTCCCCAAACCTTTGCCCATGTTGTCGGTCAGGAACATGTCCTGACCGCGTTGGCTAACGGCCTTTCTCTAGGCAGAATTCATCACGCTTATTTGTTTTCTGGCACCCGTGGTGTTGGGAAGACGACAATTGCCCGTTTGCTGGCAAAAGGGCTGAACTGCGAACAGGGCGTGACGGCAACGCCGTGCGGCCAGTGTGATAACTGCCGAGAAATTGAACAGGGGCGTTTTGTCGATCTAATCGAAATCGACGCCGCTTCTCGCACAAAAGTAGAAGATACACGCGATCTGCTGGATAACGTGCAATATGCCCCTGCGCGTGGGCGATTCAAGGTGTACCTGATTGACGAAGTACACATGCTATCTCGTCACAGCTTTAATGCGCTGCTGAAAACGTTGGAAGAACCGCCTCCACACGTCAAATTTCTGCTAGCGACCACCGATCCGCAGAAACTGCCGGTGACCATTTTGTCGCGCTGCCTGCAATTTCACCTCAAAGCGCTGGATGTCGAACAGATTCGCGCGCATTTGGAACAGGTATTACAGGCGGAAAATCTGGTCAGTGAACCACGAGCACTGCAACTCTTGGCGCGTGCTGCCGATGGTAGTTTGCGTGATGCACTGAGTTTGACCGATCAGGCTATTGCCATGGGGCAGGGGCAGGTCACGACCGTTTCTGTCAGCCAAATGCTTGGTACGTTGGACGACGAGCAACCGCTAGCGCTTATCGAAGCGCTGGCGAAAGGCGATGGCGCACAGGTGATGTCGCTGTTAGATCAGGTTGCGGCACGGGGTGTGGACTGGGAATCGCTGCTGGTGGAAACCCAGACGCTGTTACACCGTATTGCGATGGTTCAACTGCTGCCTGCGGCGTTGGGCGATGATTATGCTGCTGTTGAAGCGCGTATGCGAGAGTTGGCGCGAGCACTGCCGCCCGCAGAGGTGCAACTTTACTATCAGACGATACTCATTGGCCGCAAAGAACTGCCTTTTGCGCCCGATCGCCGGATGGGCGTGGAAATGACGCTACTGAGAGCGTTGGCGTTTCATCCCAGTCAGATTATTGCCGAACCTGTTGCACCAATAAGCGTCGTGCCAGTTCAGGCTACGCGTGTGCCTTCTATTCAGCCTCCTGTGCAGCAGCCCGTTGCGACGGTATCGGCGACGGTCCGTGCGCCAGTGCCACAAAATACAGCATCTCCCGAAGACATGCCGCCGTCATCTTACTCTCCCGAGCCGCCGATGGATGCCTCTGCCTATGCGCCGCCGTTAGGGGAAGCGCCTGCTTCAGCGGAGCAGCATGATGAGAGCGAATTGCCTGATGCGACGTCTCAGCTGTTACAGGCGCGTAGTCAGCTCTTGCGAAAACAGGGGAGTACGCCACCAAAAAAGGCTGAACCGGCAGCGTCTGACAACACGCGGCCGGCAACTTCAGCGCTGGAGCGATTGGCTTCGGTAACTGAGCGTAGCATTCAACGGCAAAACGCGAAAACCTCGCCTTCCGAACCTAAAAAACCGGAAGCGTATCGTTGGCGGGCGCAAAACAAGGTCGATGAGGTGAAGGCCGATGTGGCGACGCCAAAGGCACTGCGTTCGGCCTTAGAGCACGAAAAGACGCCGGAACTGGCGGCACGGCTGGCGGAAGAGTCGCTGGAGCGGGATGCCTGGGCGGCGGAAATCCATCGCCTGACGTTGCCAAAGTTGGTACAACAGCTGGCGCTTAATGCGTTTAAAGAGTGTGACGAGGCTGGCAAGGTTCATCTGCATCTGCGTTCATCCCAGCGGCATCTGAATTCGCCTGCGGCGCAAAAGACGCTGATAGATGCATTGACGGCTCACTACGGGCATCCTGTAGAATTACTGATTACTGAAGACGACAACCCGACGGTGCGAACGCCGCTGGAGTGGCGTCAGGCTATCTATGAAGAGAAGCTGGCGCAGGCGCGTCAGTCGATTCTGGCCGATACGACGATTCAAACGCTGCGGCGTTTCTTTGATGCGGAACTGGACGAAGAAAGTATCCGCCCTGTTTAACCGCTGCGAGTGCGCAGCCCGACGTGATAGAGAGAAAACTATGTTTGGTAAAGGTGGAATTGGCAACCTGATGAAGCAAGCCCAGCAGATGCAGGAAAAAATGCAGCAGATGCAGGAAGAAGTGGCGAATCTGGAAGTCACGGGCGAATCGGGTGCGGGTCTGGTGAAAATCACGATCAACGGTGCGCATAATTGCCGCCGTGTTGAGATCGATCCAAGCCTGATGGAAGACGACAAAGAGATGCTGGAAGACCTGATCGCTGCGGCGTTCAACGATGCTGCTCGTCGCATCGCTGAAACGCAGAAAGAGAAGATGGCAGCGGTTTCCAGCGGTATGCAATTGCCGCCGGGCTTCAAGATGCCGTTCTAATGCAGACCAGTCCGCTTCTTGAATCATTGATGGAAGCGCTGCGCTGCCTGCCGGGCGTTGGGCCCAAGTCGGCGCAGCGCATGGCGTTTCAACTGCTGCAACGCAATCGCAGCGGCGGTATGCGCTTGGCGCAGGCGTTGACGCGGGCGATGTCCGAAATCGGTCACTGTAGCGATTGTCGGACATTCACCGAGCAGGACGTTTGTGCGATTTGCTCGAACCCGCGCCGTCAGCAAAATGGGCAGATTTGCGTAGTAGAAAGCCCGGCTGATATTCATGCGATTGAACAGACGGGGCAGTTCGCTGGCCGTTACTTTGTGCTGATGGGACATTTGTCACCGTTGGATGGCATTGGCCCAGACGATATCGGTTTGGGGCGGTTGGAAGAGCGACTGCAAGTGGAGTCGATCAGCGAAGTCATTTTGGCTACCAACCCGACGGTAGAAGGTGATGCCACGGCGAATTATATCGCTGAACTCTGTGCGCAACACGGCGTGATGGCCAGCCGCATTGCACACGGTGTTCCCGTTGGCGGTGAGCTGGAAATGGTCGATGGCACCACGCTTTCTCATTCGCTCGCGGGTCGTCAGCCTTTCCGGTTTTAATTTGTCGGCTGTCAGCGTCATTCTCTGGCAGCCGCAGTCTTCTTTTCTTCTCCCACCATTTTCTTGAACCGCTGAAATTTACCCCTTGAAATCACCCCGATTTATCCCCATCTGCTACTTATCGTCAGTTTAATCAGCCTGAATAATATTAGGATTGAGGTAAGCAACAATGAGTATGAAAGGCCAAGAAACTCGCGGATTCCAGTCCGAAGTTAAGCAACTCCTGCATTTGATGATCCATTCGCTTTATTCCAACAAAGAAATTTTTCTGCGTGAATTGATCTCCAATTCCTCCGATGCGGCGGACAAATTGCGCTTCCGCGCGCTGTCTACCCCTGAACTGTATGCAGGCGATGGCGATTTGCGCGTGCGAGTGTCTACCGATAAAGAAAAACGCACTCTGACGATTTCTGACAACGGTATCGGTATGAGCCGTGATGAAGTGATTGATAACCTTGGTACGATTGCGAAGTCCGGCACCAAGGCCTTTCTGGAATCCATGGGGTCTGAGCAGGTTAAAGATAGTCAACTGATCGGTCAGTTCGGTGTGGGTTTTTACTCCGCGTTCATTGTTGCGGATAAAGTGACCGTGCGTACCCGTGCTGCGGGCGCGAATGCCGATCAGGGCGTGTATTGGGAATCCGCGGGTGAAGGCGATTACACCATTGCCGACATCACCAAAGACGATCGCGGTACGGAAATCACGCTGCATCTGCGTGAAGGTGAAGACGAGTTTCTGGATGACTGGCGCGTGCGTTCCGTCATCAGCAAATACTCCGACCATATCGCGCTGCCGGTAGAAATCGAATCCCGGACAGAAAGCGAAGAAGAAGGCGGTGAGTCCACCGTTAGCTGGGAAAAAATTAACAAGGCGCAAGCGTTGTGGACACGCAGTAAATCTGAAGTCAGCGATGATGAGTACAACGAATTTTATAAGCACATCTCCCATGACTTTACCGATCCATTGAGCTGGAGCCACAATCGTGTGGAAGGTAAACAGGAATACACCAGCCTGCTTTATATCCCAGCTCGTGCACCGTGGGATATGTGGAACCGCGATCATAAGCACGGTCTGAAACTGTACGTTCAGCGCGTCTTTATTATGGATGACGCCGAGCAGTTTATGCCGAACTACCTGCGTTTTGTGCGTGGCCTGATTGATTCCAACGATCTGCCGCTGAACGTTTCCCGTGAGATTTTGCAGGATAGCCGTGTGACGCAGAACCTGCGTAATGCGCTGACTAAACGCGTGCTGCAAATGCTGGATAAACTGGCGAAAGACGATGCGGAAAAATACCAGACGTTCTGGCAGCAGTTTGGCCTGGTGCTGAAAGAAGGTCCGGCAGAAGACGGCAGCAACCGTGAAGCGATCGCGAAACTGCTGCGTTTTGCTACCACGCAATCTGACAGTTCCGCGCAGACGGTATCGCTGGAAGATTACGTCAGTCGAATGGTAGAAGGTCAGGATAAGATCTACTACATCACCGCAGACAGCTATGCCGCGGCGAAGAGCAGCCCACATCTGGAGCTGTTCCGTAAGAAAGGCATTGAGGTGTTGCTGTTGTCTGAGCGCATTGACGAATGGATGATGAGCTACCTGACCGAGTTTGACGGTAAATCCTTCCAGTCTGTCAGCAAGGCGGATGATGCGCTGGATAAACTGGCTGATGAAGAAAACGATGCGCAGAAAGAAGCACAAAAAGCGCTGGAGCCGTTTGTTGAGCGTGTGAAAACGTTGTTGGGTGAGCGTGTTAAAGACGTGCGCTTCACGTACCGTTTGACCGACACGCCTGCGATTGTCGTAACAGATGCCGACGAGATGAGCACGCAGATGGCAAAACTGTTTGCCGCCGCTGGTCAACAGGCACCGGAAGTGAAGTACATTTTTGAACTGAACCCGGAGCATGCGTTAATTAAACGTGCAGCCGACGTTTCTGACGAAGCTGAATTTGGTGAGTGGGTTGAGCTGCTGCTGGATCAGGCTTTGCTGGCCGAACGTGGTACGTTGGACGATCCGAACCTGTTCATTCGTCGTATGAATCAACTATTAAGCGCCTGATATTGATTCCCTCCAGATCCCGGTGCTAACCGGGATCTTCCCCGACTTTTACGCTTCCTTCCTCTGACGAGGGTTTATTCGTCTACACTAAATGGCAACATTGGGCAGGCGGCAAACCGTATTTTTAGATATCTGGCTTTTTTTCATCTGTCTATACATTGCTGAAGCGAGCCCGTTCCTTGAGCATAAGCGTCTGGAATGGTATGGTTTAGCGTTTTTCAAATTTATTTTATAAATATTACATAGCAAGGGGATTTACGCGATGCGTATTATTCTGCTGGGCGCTCCGGGCGCAGGCAAAGGTACTCAGGCTCAATTCATCATGGAGAAATACGGTATTCCGCAGATTTCCACGGGTGACATGCTGCGTGCAGCGGTAAAAGCGGGTACTGAATTGGGCAAGCAGGCTAAAGAAATCATGGACGCAGGTAAACTGGTCACTGATGAGCTGGTCATTGCTCTGGTTAAAGAGCGCATCGCCCAGGAGGATTGCCGTAACGGTTTTCTGCTGGATGGCTTCCCACGCACCATTCCACAAGCTGATGCGATGAAAGAGGCAGGCATCAATGTGGATTACGTTATCGAATTTGCCGTTCCTGACGAACTGATCATCGATCGTATTATTGGCCGTCGCGTGCATGCGGCGTCCGGTCGTGTCTATCATGTAAAATTCAATCCGCCTAAAGTTGAAGGCAAAGACGACGTGACCGGCGAAGACCTGAGCATTCGTAAAGACGATCAGGAAGATACCGTGCGTAAACGTCTGGTTGAGTACCATCAGCAGACTGCACCATTAGTTTCTTACTATCAGAAAGAAGCTGACGCGGGTAACACGCGCTATTTCAAAGTGGAAGGCACGCGTAAAGTGGAAGAAGTTCGCGCAGAACTGGAAACCATTCTGGGCTAATTGTTCTAAGCGAACCGAGCCCAACCCTCTGAATGCCAGACAATTGTCTGGCATTTTGTCGTTCTGAATCCCGCGTTTTCTTCGTTTCATCTATTGATAGCATCGGCGTTATCCCTGCTATCTACCCGTATTTGTTTAGCTTTTTTTCGCTACAATAGACCCGTCATACTTCAAGCTGCATGTTCGTTGGCAATACTCGGCTCACTTCTGAGCCTCGCTCGAAGAGCCGCCGCAAGCGGCGTTCAAATTGGCTTAGCCAATTTGTCCTTGCTCACCCTAGTCACTTACTTGAGTAAGCTCCTGGGGATTCGTGCGGTTGCCGCCTGCCTGCAACTCGAATTATTTAGGGTATGGAAATTTGATGTTACGCATGGGCGGGCTGAGAGAAAGTCTGCTTCTCCATAAAAGGAAGACGGCGATGAAACAAGAGAAATACGGCGTGCTGATGGTGAACTTAGGGACGCCCGATGCCCCGACGCCGCAGGCGGTGAGACGTTATCTGGCTGAATTTTTGAGCGATAGACGTGTGGTGGATACGCCGCGTTTGCTCTGGTGGCCTCTGCTGCGCGGCATCATACTACCCACTCGCTCACCACGTGTGGCAAAGCTCTATCAATCGGTCTGGATGGAAGGGGGATCGCCGCTGTTGGTGATTAGCCGCCGACAGCAGCAGGCACTGGCTGCGCGCATGCCTGAAACGCCTGTTGAGCTGGGGATGAGCTATGGTTCACCCAGCCTGCGTTCAGCGCTGGATAAACTACTGGCGCAGGGAGTAACGCAACTGGTGGTCTTGCCGATGTATCCGCAATATTCCTGCTCAACGACCGCCGCTGTGTGGGATGGGTTAGCGGCGCAACTGCGTGATAATCGCCAACTGCCTGCGATTCGCTTTATCCGTGATTACGCTGAGCATCCTGCTTATATTGCGGCGTTGAAGCATCGTGTTGAACAGTCTTTTGCGAAGCATGGTGAACCGGATATATTGGTGATTTCCTATCACGGTATTCCTGTGCGTTATGCAAACGAAGGGGACGACTATCCGCAGCGCTGTCGGGCGACGACTGAGGCACTGATTGCCGCGCTGGGGCTGCCGGAAGGAAAAATAATGATGACCTTCCAGTCGCGTTTTGGTCGTGAACCCTGGCTGACGCCGTACACGGATGAAACCATGCAGGGGTTGCCTGCGCAGGGCGTTAAACATATTCAGATTATGTGTCCCGGTTTTGCTGCTGACTGTCTGGAAACGTTGGAAGAAATTCAGGAACAGAACCGTGAAATCTTCCTGCACGCAGGTGGAGAGGCTTTCCACTACATTCCTGCGCTCAATGATGATCCGCTGCATATCGATCTGCTGGAACAGTTAGTCGGAAGAAATGGGTAAGATTGGTGTCTGTTTGCTGGTGCTTGAAGATATCGTGCTTACATCTGATAGCATAAAAAAATGGCGGACATAATTTGCCCGCCACTTTTTGTATTCAGTATATAGCTGCTTAGATAGGACACGTCTGAGGTGCTGGTGGAATGTCATCCAGCTTCAATAGTGTAATCATACTGTTGGCGATTTCCCGCTCGCCCATTACCACCTCGTTCGCTCCGTGCTCGGTAATGTAGCTAACCTCATCGTCATAGTGCGCACGCGCGATAATCTCCAGATCGGCGCGCTTCTCACGGGCTGCTGCGACGATTTCCCCGGCTTCATAGCCGTTTGGAATCGTCAGTAATAGCCAACGAGCACAGTCGAGACGAGCAATATCCATAATTTCAGGCTTGGTGGCATTGCCCAATACGGCTTTGATTCCTTGTTCACGCAGCGCATCGACACGAGTGCGTGAATTCTCAATGACTACTACGGGAATTCCAGCCTGATGTAACTTGGCACCAATAAGACTACCGACGCGGCCATAGCCGACCAGCAGCGCGTGGTTGCACATATCGACAGGAATCTGTTTCTCTTCCTCGATAGCTTCTTCCACGATTTGCTCTTCTATTGTTTCGTTCTTCGCCAGATAGCGTTCAAGCAGCGTAAACAGGAGCGGGTTTATCATGATGGAGAGAATGGCACCGGCCAGCACCAAATTTCTTCCTTCTTCGGATAACAGCCCCAACACAATGCCGAGCCCGGCCAAAATAAATGCAAATTCACCGATCTGCGCCAGACTGGCGGAAATCGTTAATGCCGTCCGTTTTGAGTGACCAAAGAGACGAACCAGCACGAAAGCGGCCGCTGACTTACCGAACACAATGATTGCCAGCGTGATCAGCACGGAAATGGGGTCGTTCAGTAGGATCATCGGATCAAACAGCATGCCGACGGAAACGAAGAACAGTACAGCGAAGGCATCGCGCAGCGGCAAGGTATCGTGCGCTGCCCGCTGGCTGAGTTCAGACTCGTTCAATACCACGCCAGCGAAGAATGCACCTAGAGCAAAGGAGACATCAAACAGTTTCACTGCGCCAAAGGCAATACCCAGTGCCATCGCTAACACTGCCAGCGTGAAAAGCTCGCGTGAGCCTGTGCTGGCGCTTTTTGCCAACACCCACGGCACCAGACGGCGACCTACTACAATCATCAGGGTGATAAACGCAATGACTTTACCGATGGTCCAGGCTAAATCAGCCAGCAGTTTGCTGGTATCGGCATGTTCAGATCCGATCATGTCGCCGAAGGCGGGCAGCAGGACTAGCGTAAGCACCATAGCCAGATCTTCTACGATCAGCCAACCGATGGCGATTTGACCACGTTGGCTATCAATAAGCTGACGTTCTTCCAGCGCACGTAGCAGAACCACGGTACTGGCGGTAGACAGACAGAGGCCAAAAACCAGGCCGCTCGCCAGGCTCCAACCCAACATGGCGGATAACCCCATTCCAAGTAGCGTAGCCACGGCAATCTGGGCTATCGCACCGGGAATGGCGATGGACTTTACCGCCATGAGATCTTTCAACGAAAAGTGTAGGCCAACGCCAAACATCAGCAGGATTACGCCAAGTTCAGCCAGTTCTGATGCCAGTGAGGCATCGGCAACGAAGCCGGGGGTAAAAGGGCCGACGAGTACGCCTGCGGCAAGGTAACCAACAAGGGGAGAGATACGCAGGCGGTGTGCCAGAATACCAAGGAGGAAAGCAAGAACCAGCCCCCCAGCGATAGTAGAAATTAGCGGTGTTGCAGCATGCATCCCAACTCCTTGTGCCATAGGTGAAACGTAATTGAGCGGATTTACCCTTCTTGCCTTGAAGTTACAGCGTGGTGAGCGGCCTTACGTACCCTTATCACTCTTATTATGTACCGAAAAGTGTATTGGGATTCGTTCGTTTGCTGTCTGGCTGCAACGCCAATTATTCTGGGTATACATAAATTCTATTGCATGTAGCGAAATGTTGCTTGGGTAAAAGTGGTATTTTATGAAAAATATCAGTTTCTCCAGCTAAAGGTAGTGTAACACAGATTTAGTGATGGTTTCTGGTGATAAGCATTGATAAACATGCGTAATTATTCTGATGGCATGATGTTCTGACTGTAATGCCTTACTGCTTTTCTGTGTATTCAGTGAAAAAAAATTTTCCACCGGTGTAAAACCCCGGAAAACAGAGGATAAACGGTGTGATACGGGGTTATTACGATGAAGCATCCATATTAACAAGAGTTCATGACGGCGCGACGACAGTGCAAGGTCAGTGCGATGTGACTCTAGCTACGATGCCTAATCTGATTTTGTCGGCTATCGCACATTGTTGACGAACGGCGTGAACGTGCTTGGCGCATTGTTCATCTGGCTGTGATAATTTGTGCAATGAATTTCTCAGTGGTTCCACTGAAGTTTTAAAATAAACGGAGATTTATCATGCGCTTTTCACTAAAAGCTCTGGGATGTGCGATGGCGGTATCGCTGGCGCTAACGCCTGTTATGTCAATGGCTTGGGAAAAAGACAAAACATACGCCATCACTATTTTGCATACGAATGACCACCACGGCCATTTCTGGCATAACGATCACGGCGAATATGGTTTGGCGGCACAAAAAACGTTGGTCGACCAGATTCGTCAGGAAGTGGCGAGTAAAGGTGGCAGCGTATTACTGCTTTCCGGCGGTGATATTAATACCGGCGTCCCTGAATCTGATTTACAGGATGCGGAGCCTGATTTTCGTGGTATGAACATGGTTGGTTATGATGCAATGGCGCTCGGCAACCACGAATTCGATAATCCATTGTCTGTGCTGCGTCAGCAGGAAAAATGGGCAAAATTCCCGCTGTTATCGGCTAATATCTACCAAAAAAGTACTAATCAGCGCTTGTTCAAGCCTTATGCCCTGTTCGACAAGCAAGGTGTGAAAATCGCAGTTATCGGCCTGACAACGGATGATACGGCCAAATTAGGCAATCCTGAGTATTTTACCGATATCGAATTCCGTAATCCTTCGGCGGAAGCTAAACAGGTTGTTGAGCAATTGCGTAAGAGCGAAAAACCGGATGTGATTATTGCCGCGACGCACATGGGGCACTATGACGATGGTAATCACGGCTCTAATGCGCCAGGTGATGTGGAAATGGCGCGTAGCCTGCCTGCTGGCTATTTGGACATGATTGTCGGTGGTCACTCGCAGGACCCGGTCTGTATGGCGCAGGAAAATAAAAAACAGGTGGATTATGTGCCGGGTACGCCTTGTGCACCCGATCGCCAGAACGGCACTTGGATTGTTCAGGCGCATGAGTGGGGTAAATATGTCGGTCGTGCTGATTTCACATTCCGTAATGGCGAATTGAAGCTTGAACACTATCAGCTGATACCGATCAACCTGAAGAAGAAAGTAGAAAAAGACGGCAAAACCGAACGTGTGTTCTATACGCATGAAATCGCACAGGATTCTGACGTTATGAAAATGTTGACGCCGTTCCAGGAAAAAGGGCAGGCGCAACTAGGTGTTAAGATTGGTAGCGTGAAAGGCAAGTTGGAAGGCGATCGCAATCAGGTACGTTTCCGTCAGACCAATCTGGCACGCGTGCTGCTGTCAGCGCAGCTTGAGCGTGCAGAGGCAGATTTTGCGATTATGAGCGGCGGTGGTGTACGTGATTCGATTGAACCGGGTGATATCACTTATAAAGATGTACTGAAGGTTCAGCCATTTGCGAATACGCTGGTTTATGTCGATATGAAAGGCAGTGACGTTGAGAAATATCTGGCTGTCGCCGCCAATAAAAAGGTGGATTCTGGTGCCTATGCACAATTCCTTAACGTCAGCCTGACGGCCGATGGTCAGGGTGTGCAGAACGTGAAAATCAAAGGCGAACCGTTGCAGGTCGATAAAGTTTATCGTATGGCAACGCTGAACTTTAATGCGATGGGCGGCGATGGCTACCCGCGTCTTGATAATCTGCCTGGCTATGTGAACACCGGTTTTGTCGATGCGGAAGTGCTGAAGCAATATATCGAGAAGCATTCACCGCTGGACGCAGAAGCCTACGCGCCGAAAGGTGAAATTGTTTATAAGTAACTAATAATTATGGCGGTTTTTGTCTCTTCGCTGGTGGCGAAAACCGCTGTTTTTTCTCGGAGGTCTCTTCAAGAAATATGTTTGATTTAGTCCCTTAGTGGTTAAATTGAAATAATATAATTAATTGATGTAACTTGTTAAATTATATTATTTTTTTCTTAATGCGTTTTAAAATAATTCCCCCGCCAAATAAACGACACTCCTGATGCCTTTTATCAACGGAGTCGTCAGAACCATGAAAGATATTAATATTGAAATCAACGTCTGTGACAGCACAGGTAAATCAACATGTACTGTTCATCCTCACACTTGCTGTCATTCTGATAATGGAAGCGAGCAAGAACCCGGTGTTTCGGGTGTCACCTCTGTATTCGGACGGACTGGCATTGTAACGGCACAAGTCGGCGACTATACCGCCGATCAGATTACCGAAACCGCCACCAGAAAATTTGCCTCGCCGGATGAAAAAGCAGTCTGGAATGCAAAGCAGGATGCATTAATCTCTGGCACCACTATCCGCACGCTCTTTGGCCAGTCATTGTTAGGCAGCGGTGATCTTTCACTAACGCCAGCACAAATGGGCGCAGCAGCGGTAGGACATACTCATACCACAGCGGAAATCACCGACTACACACAAAAAACAAAACAGCTCATCCATTCCTCGCTGGAAGCTGGTACGGGCGTGACGCTGAGCTATAACCCTGCAAGTGAGAAAACGGTAATCAGTGCTACGGGCGGAGGTTCCAGCAGCGGTGGCTCTGGCTATGTTGTTGCCGATCGTCAGGGGGCAACGGCGGGGCAAAATCATGCGTTCAGTATTAGCCCACAAAATACGTTTAATCTCGCGGCGTATGCGCTGAAAGAAGAAGTGGGTGCGGTAAATCAGACTTATGTTGTTGATGAGTTTAATGCGTCGAGTGAGCCAAATTATCACGTGACGAATGCGGTTATTTTTGATGGTACAATGCATGAATACACTGGTGAAATGTTCACACTTAAGAACGATGGGGATTTTTTCTCAGCACCAGTTAGAGCTGATGGGAAGTCTGTTAATATTTCCGTTGTTAAAAAATCTGTTGTTCCGAAGATGACATCAAATACAAGTCCAGTTGGATATGTTATTAGTGCTAGTGATATGTCCAGACCTCAGTTTTTACCCTATTTTTCATTTGATAATGACAATAATTTATCTAGCAATGAATATGATTCTTGGGGAGGGTTAAATGCTGCGACTGTAGCCAATCCTCACTGGATTAGGGTTGATTTACCAACCCCGACTACAATTTCAAGTTATAGTTTTGCTAACAGAACGGTCATTTACAATAATGGCCCGAAGAACTGGGTTTTTCAGGGTTCTAATGATAATGGCAACAGCTGGGATGATTTGCATGTTGTAAATAATGACATCAATAATACACTTGGTGCTGTGCGTAGTTATAGCTTGCCATCCCCTGGGAAATATAAAAGCTTCCGGCTGCTGGTTACTGCTGGGGGGAACAATAATAACTATCTGACATTAAAGAAATTTAATTTATTTCAGCCTGAAAAGGTTTTAATTAGCAGTAATGATAAGTGGTATTCTGCGAATAATGGCGTCTTGACTGAAATTTCTACTGCTGATTTCGATAGTGGTTTCACTAATTCGGATTGGGTATCAAATGCATCAATCTCTGACATGCTACCAATCAAGATTGTTGGCAGCGCTCAAATTGATTTACGGTCGTCGTATATTCCGTATACACAAATAGCCATTCAAAAATCACTGACGTCCGCCATGTGGGCAAAAATTAACTCCGCCACCTTAACGGCAACACAAACTGGCAACGGCAAAGTGCGTGTTGCCGTCACGCGAGATCTGGTGAACTGGCATGTTTTGCGAAACGGGATATGGGTTGATGTTGGCGCACTGTCAGCAGATACGGTAGGCGCAACGAAACTGATCGCTGATGGTATGACACCAACTGAACTCGGCGGGATTACGGCTGCACAGTGGACGCAACTGTTTGCATCCAACAATGGTGTACCGGACGCGCTTGCGTTTGCATTCGCACTTGATATCACCGATCCGGTGGCAGATGTCGCGACCATTGACCGACTTGCTCTGAACGTTAACGATGCGTCTAGCTGGAAAATGCAATCCCCTGCGGAAGTGGAAATCCGCTGGCGCACCGATAGCGTGACATTCCGTACCGCGACGGCAGGCAATTACAAACTGGCGTATCAGGTTCCGTAATCGCTCACGATACTCAACATTTTACTGGCCGCGAATTTCGCGGCCTTCTCTTTTTGATGTAGCCCCATTTTTCTCCAGCCACTCACTACGTCATTCTAACCGCTTAGCACGCTATTCTGCCGCCTACTCAAATACCTGCTCCACGCGCGTACGCGATGACGTACTGTGCCGCCACTATTTTCCTTTATCTGAAATACGCGATGGCTCGTGTTATCGCACAACGTTTTACCAGGGTTTATTTTTCCACAGCTAACAAAATCAAACGATTGTGATTTTTAATTGAAGGATGTCTTATGAAGAGCAATTCCATTCTTAAACACATCCCCTGGATGATTCTTGGAATCATTGGGGCTGCCTGCCTCGGCGTAGTCGCACTACGTCGTGGTGAGCATGTCAGTGCCTTATGGATTATTGTTGCTTCTGTCGCCGTTTACCTCGTGGCTTATCGATACTACAGCCTGTATATCGCACAAAAAGTCATGCAGTTGGACCCAACCAGAGCAACCCCTGCCGTTGTGAATAACGACGGCCTTAACTATGTGCCAACGAACCGTAACGTGCTGTTCGGGCACCACTTTGCCGCTATCGCCGGTGCAGGTCCGTTGGTTGGGCCGGTACTGGCCGCGCAGGTCGGTTACCTGCCGGGCACCCTATGGTTGCTGGGCGGTGTGGTGCTTGCGGGAGCCGTGCAGGACTTCATGGTGCTGTTTATTTCGACCCGTCGTAACGGCGCGTCGTTAGGCGAAATCGTTAAGAAGGAATTAGGCCCGGTACCGGGTACGATTGCGCTGTTCGGCTGCTTCCTTATCATGATCATCATTCTTGCCGTACTGGCACTGATCGTGGTGAAAGCGCTGGCAGAAAGTCCGTGGGGCGTCTTTACCGTTTGTTCTACGGTGCCGATCGCGCTGTTTATGGGCGTCTACATGCGCTTTATCCGTCCGGGTAAAGTCGGTGAAATTTCGGTGATCGGGATTGTGCTGCTGGTGTTGGCAATCTGGTTTGGTGGCGTCGTAGCACATGACCCGTACTGGGGGCCAGCGCTGACCTTCAAAGATACCACCATCACCTATACGTTGATTGGCTATGCCTTCGTGTCTGCGCTGCTGCCTGTATGGTTGATTCTGGCGCCGCGTGACTATCTGGCGACCTTCCTGAAAATTGGTGTCATCGTCGGTCTGGCGATTGGTATCGTGATTCTGAATCCCGATCTGAAAATGCCAGCGGTAACGCAGTTTGTAGATGGTACAGGTCCGGTCTGGAAAGGTACGCTGTTCCCGTTCCTGTTTATTACGATTGCCTGTGGTGCCGTATCTGGTTTCCACGCGCTGATTGCTTCCGGTACTACGCCGAAATTGATGGCTAACGAAAACGATGCGCGTTTCATCGGTTACGGTGCCATGCTGATGGAATCTTTCGTGGCGATCATGGCATTGGTTGCGGCGTCTATCATCGAACCCGGTCTATACTTCGCGATGAATACCCCGCCAGCGGCGTTGGGTATTACGATGCCAGATCTGCATAGATTGGGCACGGCGGATGCGCCAATGATTCTGGCGCAGTTGCAGGATGTATCCGCACACGCGGCGGCAACCGTTAGCTCCTGGGGCTTCGTGATTTCTCCTGAGCAAATTCTGCAAACGGCGAAAGATATCGGTGAGCCTTCCGTCCTGAACCGTGCAGGCGGTGCACCAACCTTGGCTGTCGGTATCGCACACGTGTTCCACCAGATCATTCCTGGTGCTGACATGGGCTTCTGGTATCACTTCGGTATTCTGTTTGAAGCGCTGTTCATTCTGACGGCACTGGATGCGGGTACGCGTGCTGGCCGTTTCATGCTGCAAGATCTGTTGGGTAACTTCGTTCCGTTCCTGAAGAAAACTGACTCGCTGATTGCCGGTATGATCGGTACAGCGGGCTGTGTCGGTCTGTGGGGCTACCTGCTGTATCAAGGCGTGGTTGATCCACTGGGCGGCGTGAAGAGCCTGTGGCCGTTGTTCGGTATCTCTAACCAGATGCTGGCTGCCGTGGCGCTGATTCTGGGTACGGTTATCCTGATTAAGATGAAACGTACACAGTACATTTGGGTCACGCTGGTTCCGGCGATTTGGCTGCTGATCTGTACTACCTGGGCGCTGGGTCTGAAACTGTTCAGCGACAACCCACAGCTGGAAGGCTTCTTCTACATGGCGAACATGTTCAAGGGCAAAATTGCGGAAGGCGGTGCGGATCTGAGCGCGCAGCAGATTTCGAATATGAACCATATCGTGACTAATAACTATACCAACGCCGGTCTGAGCATTCTGTTCCTGATCGTGGTGTACAGTATTATTGCGTACGGTATTAAAGCGGCGTTGGCTGCACGTAAAGTGGCTGAACGCACCGATCAGGAAACCCCGTATGTTCCGGTTCCTGAAGGTGGCGTGAAAGTTTCTTCCGGTCACTAAGCCACTCGCGCCCGTCAGATTTTGCGAGACCGCTAGCAAGGTTGAACGCGAAAGATGACGGGTACAGATACCCTGTATAATGTATAACGTTATACAGGGTATTTTTTATCTCGCTGCTATTGCAGGCGATGGTCTGGAGGTAATGATGTTTGGCAATCTGGGAAAAGCAGGAAAATATTTGGGCCAGGCGGCGCGCATGCTGGTTGGTATGCCAGATTATGATACCTATGTGCAGCATATGCAGGCCAACCACCCGGATAAACCTGCGATGACGTACGAAGAATTTTTCCGCGAACGCCAGCAGGCGCGTTACGGCGGAGACGGCAAAGGCGGGATGCGTTGCTGTTAACGACTTGGAATCTGTTATGACTGAACCTTTATCATCTGATGTGATTAAACCCGTGTATGTCACTATTCTGACCGGGTTTCTCGGTGCGGGGAAAACGACCTTATTACGGCATATCCTGAATGCCGAGCACGGCTACAAGATTGCCGTGATTGAAAACGAATTTGGCGAAGTCCCAATCGATAATACATTAATCGGTGAACGTGCCAGCCAGATTACGACGCTGAGCAACGGCTGCATCTGTTGCACACAGTCCAATGAGCTGGCTGATGCGCTGCTCGATCTGGTCGATGGTGTGGATAACGGCACGATAGATTTTGATCACGTCATCATTGAATGCACCGGTATGGCCGATCCGGGACCGGTGGCACAGACTTTCTTCTCCCATGACGTTATCTGTGAGCGTTTTGTTCTGGACGGAATTATCACGCTGGTGGACGCGGTACATGCGCAACAACAGCTCGATCAGTTCACCATTGCACAATCGCAGATTGGCTATGCTGACCGCATACTGCTAACTAAAACTGATGTGGCAAGCGAAGACGAAACGCTGCTACCGCGTTTGCAACGCATCAATGCGCGTGCGCCGATCTACCCTGTAGTACACGGGGATATCGATCTGAACGTGTTGTTTAACATCGACGGCTTTGTTCTTGGCGATAATGTCCTCAGCGACAAACTGGACGTGAAAACACCGGTATTTCGCTTTGTTGCACCCACGCAGAATAACGTGCAATCAATCGTTGTGTATCTCGATAAGGCGGTTGAGCTTCAGTCTGTTTCCGATGTGATGGAAAACCTGCTGCTGCAATTCTCCGATAATCTACTGCGCTATAAAGGCATTCTGGCCATCAACGGTGATGACCGCCGCCTGCTGTTTCAGGGTGTTCAGCGCTTGTATAGCGCCGACTGGGACAGAGAATGGCAGGCAGATGAAGACAGAAAGAGCGTGCTGGTGTTTATTGGTGTGGATTTACCTGAACAGGAAATCCGTGATGCTTTCGCTCGCCTGACGGCATAACGTTCCTGCCTTTTTGTGCTGGTCATTCAGGCCAGCACTATTGTCTCTTCAATCCTATTCTCGCTCTATTCCTGGTTCTGCTTGTGTCGCATTCGGTCTGACAGGGGAGTGCTGATTCTCAGGATGGGAATAGTGCAATTGCATGAAAAAAATCCTACCTTATTGTAATTATTACAAATAGATCTAAAACGTGATCGCCCCTCGCTTTTTAATGAAGTGTTGGTGATATTTTATTAAAACGATATTTCATTATTCTGCGAGGTTAAGTATGCGTAGTGGTCTTGCTCTGTCATTAATGGCTTCCTGCATCACACTGGGTATTCAAGCTGGTACGGCACAGGCAGCCAGTTCAGTGAAATTCCCAGATAAAATCTGTGACGTCACGCAATACGGGGCTGAAGGCCATCGTCTACAGATCGCGCTAAATACCGAAGCTTTCCAGAAGGCAATTGATGATTGCGCTGCGGCTGGCGGTGGAACGGTACATGTTCCTCGCGGTAACTATCTGGTCGATCCGCTGTTCCTGAAAAGTAACATCCGATTGGATCTGGCAAAAGATGCCACTATCGTCGCGTCGACCGAGGTCGCGGCGTATCGCGCGACGGAAAAAACTAAATATGCTGAAGCAGAAAATGGCTGGCTTCCCTTTATCAGTATTGCCGATGCGCAGAATGTGGCGATTACCGGCGAAGGCACTATCGATGGGCAGGGTGCTGTCTGGTGGGAGCGCTGGCGTGAGAATATTCGTGCTACGGGCAAGAAAGGTGGGACAGATCGCCCCCGTCTGATTTATATCAAAAGCTCCAGCAACGTGCTGGTGGATGGTGTCACACTTACCCATTCCCCTAGCTTCCATATTGTGATGCGTTACTCGCACGATGTGGATGTTAACGGTACGCGGATTCTGTCACCATGGCATGCGCCGAACACCGATGCTATCGACCCGATTGATAGCCAGAACATCCGCATTACTAATAACTACATCGACTGTAATGACGACCATATCGCGATAAAAGCTGAGAAGCCGGATAGCCGCTTCCCGAATGGCGTTGTGGATAACATCTACATCGCCAACAATATCCTGAAGCAGGGACGCGGTATTTCCATCGGCAGCGAAACGTCTGGCGGCGTGAATAACGTGCTGGTTGAAAACAACCAGTTTGAAGGTTCCATGTACGGTATCCGTATTAAAACTCTGCGTGGTAAAGGCGGCGAAGTGAAAAACATCACTTACCGTAATACCAAAATGGTGGATGTCGAAATCCCGTTGGTCTTTGCCGCTTACTACAAAGCTGCGCCGATTGTGCAGGCTGAGGTAGATAAGATGCTTGCCGAAGGTGGCTTCACGATGGGTGAGCAGATTTACCCACCGGATACCGATCCAGAGCAGCCGTTCGATCAGTACAAGACACCGCATTTCAGCAATGTGACGATCGAGAATTTGGAATCGACCGGGAAGACCAAAGCCGCAGCGTACATTATCGGCGTACCGGAAGCGCCACTCAGTGGTTTCCACTTTGATAACGTGCGCATTGATGCGGATAAAGGTATTCGCATCAGGAACGCGGAGCTGCAAACCAAAGGCCTGACACTGAATGTGAAGGAAGGTCCGGTGATGCAGTTGGATAAAGGGGCGAAAGTCGATCAGTAATCGATCATACCCTAAATAATTCGAGTTTCGGGACAAAACGAGTTCGTTTTGAATAACGCGAAGCGTTAGCCCTTTAGGGCGATGCTCATCAAGGAGCATCGTAACGCGGCAAGGGAAGGAATCCCGATGAGCTTACTCAAGTAAGTGATTCGGGTGACTGACAAATCAGCCAAAGGCAGATTTGAACGCTGCATGCAGCGGCCCCAACGGGGCGAGGTCCACGCAAGTGGAGCGAGTAACGTAGCTAACGCACATGAAACTTGAAGTATGACGAGTATATGAAGCGGTAGCAGGGGACACACTGGCCGTGGAGTCCTCTGCTATCTGCTTCGTTTTGATGCTACATCGTCAGGCAGGTTATGCTTGTTTAATCGCAGGAATTAATCATGCTTGGCGATATCAGCAAAGGTGGCACGCAGTAGCTGCGCCAAATCGTTTGCCGATAGTTCAATGTCCAATCCACGTTTACCGCCGGAAATGAAAATGGTATCGAACTGGCGTGCCGGTTCATCAATCACGGTCGGCAGTAGTTTCTTCTGCCCGAGCGGGCTGATTCCTCCCACCAGATAACCCGTTACACGCTGGGCGATGACCGGATCGGCCATATCGGCTTTTTTGGCAGACAGCGCGCGAGCGACTTTCTTGAGATCCAGCATCCCTGCGACCGGTGTGACAGCCACGGCGAGGTTTTTCGCATCACCATTCAGGGAAACAAGTAGTGTTTTATAAACCTGTTCTTTATTCAGCCCCAGCTTTCTGGCTGCTTCCTCGCCAAAGTTGGTTTCGTCACTGTCGTGGTGGTAGCTGTGTAGTGTAAAGGCGATCTTGTTCTTTTCGAGTAAATTGACTGCGGGTGTCATGACTTCACTATCCTTAAACCCTTTGTGGGCCTTATCTTATGGACGTGGTGGCACGTCATAGAGTGTTCTTTTACGGGGTTTCTGAATGGCTATTTTTTAGCAGTGAAGGTAAATTTTCATCGCCATACAGATGCAGTGCGCCGACGGCCACAATGTAATTTCCAGCTGGTAGCGCCTGAAGCTGCTGTTGCCAGCGGTGGTTACGTTGACCCATCAGCAGGTCGGACATTTCATTGCTGAACGTCGCGGGAATATCCGGTTTATACTTTCCTGGTCTGCTGTCTAGCCACCAGCCTACCATCGTTTGCAACAGACGAGCATTGGCGTGCCAGTGTTGGATCGTATCTTCCAGCAGTAACAGGCCACCCTGCGGCAGTTGCTGTAACAGATTAACCTGCGTTTGCTGTCCTTCCAGTTCGATAACCTGAATGCCGTGAGATTTTGCGGCATTAATCAACTGATAATCAATGCCGTAGTCGGGGCGTAAGCCCAGCAGTTGAGCCTGTCTTGCTTGTAGCATCAGCGCGGCCTGCCAGCCCGGAAGGGTATCGATCGTGCTCTCATCGAAAGAGAGCGATTCGCAGATTTTTTGCAGCTGGCGATAGTTTTCTGGACTGAGGCGCTGTGCGAGCGGTGGCTCTGCATCGTTCTTACCGAAGGGGGAATGAGAATCAGAGATATCGGCTTCTACGATCAGAGCGGTTGCCTGTCTAAGTTGCTGTAGCAGCGTAGCGGGCAGCGGTGCCATATCCTGGCTACCCATATGAATGCTGCCGACCAGATGCAACTGTCGTTCGTTAGTGAGTTGAACGTCTATCGCCGGGTAGGCATAAGCTAGCGGTGAAACAAAGCCAAGAAAAGTCGCGATCCTACGCAGCAGTTGCCCCATTGGTTCCGTCTCCTGATGTGTGAATAACTATGCTAAACGCTAGATATGGAACAATACAAGGGATACCAATCTTAAGGGCACGGAAGCCCTAAACGTTTGGTTACTCATTCTCTATCGATTCTCCCTACGCGTAATATTGATAATCGCGTGCGAGAGCAGCCGGGTACTTATCGCGATCGCAGCCATTTTTTAGCAGAAGCCGCACGCCATGAACTGGAGTAAGCGTGGCGAATAGGTCTGGTTGCCAGTGATAAAATCACGATGGTTTTCGGCAAAGGAAAACGCGGCGTGTCTCAACAACGCGCCGCGTTTGCATTACTGGCTTTTAGGCTTAAAGCGCAGCAAGCGGTTGGCGTTGCTGACTACCGTGATAGAGGAGAGCGCCATCGCGGCACCGGCGACTACCGGGCTGAGCAGCGTTCCGGTCAGCGGGTAGAGCACGCCTGCGGCAATCGGTATACCCAGCGAGTTATAGATAAACGCGCCCAGCAGATTTTGCTTCATGTTGCGCAGCGTGGCATTGGAGAGTGCTAGTGCATCGGCGACACCGTGCAGGCTGTGGCGCATCAGTGTGATAGCGGCGGTCTCAATCGCAATATCGCTGCCGCCGCCCATTGCAATGCCGACATCGGCCTGCGCGAGTGCGGGCGCATCGTTGATGCCATCACCAATCATCGCCACGCGTTTGCCTTGCGCCTGTAGCTTTTTAATCGCCTCTGCTTTGCCGTCTGGCAGCACCCCAGCAATCACCTGATCGATACCGGCTTCTTTAGCAATGCTCTTTGCCGTGAGTGGGTTGTCTCCTGTGAGCATAACTAATTGATAGCCCTGCTGGTGTAGGCGTTGCAACGCGCTGACGCTATCCGCTCGCAGCGGATCGTGAATAGAGAATACCGCAATGAGGCGGCCATTTGCTGCGAGTAACACCGGTGTGATGCCGCGCTGAGCCTGCTCGCCGATCAGCGTGTCACCAGCGGTGATATCGACCTGATGCTGTTTGAGCAGCGCTGGATTCCCCAGCAGCAGGTCGACATCCGAGATCTTGCCGCTGACGCCGAGGCCGCGCAGCGTGCGGAACTGCTCGACTTGCGTGAGCGTAAGGTTTTCCGCACGTTCAAGAATTGCCTTCGCCAGCGGATGATTAGATCCCTGTTCCAGCGACGCTGCCCAGGTTAGCGCCAGTGCTTCCGTGACATCGCCGAAGGTATGAATCGCCACGACGCGCGGCTGCCCTTCGGTTAGCGTCCCGGTTTTGTCAAACACCAACACATCCAGCTTGCTGGCCTGTTGCAAGGCATCGGCATCCCGTACCAGTACGCCAAACTCCGCTGCACGTCCAACGCCGGAAATAATCGACATCGGCGTTGCCAGCCCAAGCGCACAAGGGCAAGCAATGATCAGAACGGTCGTGACGATAATGAGCGTATAGACTATCTGCGGCTGTGGCCCGACAAAGAACCAGATCGCACCGCTGAGAAGTGCGATGGCAACGACGACGGGAACAAACACGGCAGAAATACGATCGGCTAGCTGCCCGATAGCGGGTTTACTGCTTTGCGCCTGTCTGACCAGTCGGATAATGCGTGATAGTGTTGTCTGGTTGCCGATCGCGTCTGCCCGGAAGAGGACGCTACCGTCGGAAACCAGCGTGCCGGCGTGAACGGTGTCGCCAGATGTTTTGGACTGTGGGATCGGTTCCCCGGTCAGCATGGCTTCATCGACCCACACTTCGCCTTGCAAAATTTCGCCGTCGACAGGAATACGATCGCCGGTTGTCAGGCGCAACGTCATGCCGGACTGGACTTCTGACAGCGGAATGGATTTTTCTCCTTCTGCCGTCACGACGCGGGCGGTAGGCGGTGTTAAGTCCAGCAGCCGCTCCAGCGCACGAGAGGAGCGCTGGCGGGCGCGCTGTTCCAGCGCATGACCGAGGTTGATTAAACCAATGATCATCGCGCTTGCTTCGTAGTAAAGATGGCGTGCCGCCATCGGGAAAAGATCCGGCCACAGGTTGACGGTAATAGAATAAAGCCATGCAGCGCCCGTTCCCAGTGCGACCAGCGTATCCATGGTCGCGGTGCCGTTTTTCAAGCTGCGCCAGGCGTTACGGTAAAAATGACTGCCAGCAAACACCATCACCGCCAGCGTCAGAATACCGATGACGAGCCACGGCGTTTGGCTTTCCGGCGTCAGGCTCATGCTGCCGCCCAATACGCCCCACAGCATCAGGGGTACACCAAGCAGTAAACCTAGCGCCGCCTGCCACTGAAAACGTCGAATGGCCTGCTGAGAGGTTTGCTGTTGGCGAGCCCGGCGCGCTTCTTCGTCCTGAATAATTTCCGCACCGTAACCTGCTTGCTCAACGGCAGCAATCAGCGCCTCAGGCTCAGCGTGACCACTGACCAACGCACTGCGTTCGGCCAGGTTCACCCGCGCTTGCGTAACGCCGCTGACGTTTTGCAGCGCCGTTTGTACGCGGTTCACGCAGCTGGCGCAGCTCATCCCCTGAAGCAGGAGCTGTATGCTGTCGTCATCGCTGGTGGTTCGTGTTGTTATTGCCGGAAGAGTACTCTCGGCCGCTGGCAGCGCTTCCGGCGTTGTCGCTACCTGTGCCAGCGGCTCAGTTTTTGGGTGAACGCTCTCCTGCACGCTGGCGTGATAGCCGGCTTCTTCAATAGCGCTAATCAGTACTGTGGCCTCAACGTTGCCATATACGGTGGCCTGTTCTTGAGTGACATCCGTTGCCACGACGCCGGGAATAGCGTCCAGCACTTTACGCGTAGCGGCGACACAGTGGTTGCAGCTCAGGCCGGAAAGCTGGAGAGAGACATCTGGCGTGGTGGCGAGCTGCGCGTCGTAACCAGCCTGTTCGATAGTGTCGATCAGCGTTTGAGAATCAACGGCTCCGCTGACTCTGGCATACTGTTGGGTGACGTTGGTTTGTTCGACAGCAGGTAGCGCGTCCAGTGCTTTTTTAACGCGTTGAACACAGTGCCCGCAGGTCAGTCCCTGCAATGACAATACGATGGTTTGTGACATCATCTTTCCTCTGGTTAGCGCGACAGCAGAAAATTTTTGCCGTTGCGTGATAGCGGCTTGTTGTGATGAAGGGTAAACCTTCCTGCAAGGTAAAGGTCAAGGGATTTAATGCTATTTTTAATGATGGTGAGTGGAACGCTGTGGCAGTGTTATGTCAGGTAAAGTCTGAAAACAACCGGGCGAAGAGAAGAGGTGTCCGGTTGATGATGAACCTTTGAGTTATTAACTCTGAATCATTAGGGGTGGCCTGATGTTCGGGTAATGAATGATTGAATCAGTCTATTGGCTTCGGTTTCCGCTCGGCGATTTAAATAATAAAAATAAAGAATCGAACCGACAAAGGCACAGGCATAAGCAATAACAGCCCATAACTGTTCGAAGAGAGTGATAGATAAATCTCGTGCCATACCAGCAATATCGAATTCAATATTGAAGTATTTAAGATAACGGTCTGGTATGAAAAAAAGGGCGAAAATGAGAATAGGCATAGCAAAAATACCGGTCAGGATATTCACCTTGCTTTTTTTGGCATGTATTGATGCGTAATCCGTGCCTCCGAGGTAACGCTCGATCTCAATAAATTGTTGAAAAAGATCGTCTTTAGACGTAACAGGAACATTGTAACGTTCAATGTGTTGGTGGAGCTCTTTAAGTTGTTGTGCATTATCCAGCGACTTGCCGAGTGTACTGATTAATCCCATAATAGTTTTTTCTTTGTTGATAATGACCAGCTTGCTGCATTCCGTCGCAAGCACCAATGAAGTCAAGAAATTTTACACGAATAGATTTTTTCGTCATCTTCTTAACAGGGAAAATGTTGGGGGAAATCATGAATATCAGTGATGTGGCAAAAAAAACCGGGCTTAGCAGTAAAACCATTCGCTTTTATGAAGAGAAAGAACTTCTGACTACGCCGCTGCGTTCTGAAAATGGTTACCGCAGCTACGACGACCATCATGTTGAAGAGCTAACGCTGCTGCGTCAGGCGCGTCAGGTCGGTTTTAATCTGGATGAATGCCGGGAATTGGTCACGTTATTTAACGATCCGCAGCGGCGAAGCGCGGATGTAAAAGCCCGTACTTTGCAGAAAGTGCAAGAAATCGAGATGCATATCAAAGAGTTGAAAACGATGCGTGAACAACTGCTGGCGTTAGCCGAGCAGTGTCCGGGGGACGGAAGCGCGGAGTGTCCGATCATTAATAATCTGGCGGGCTGTTGTCAAAAAACAAACAGTCAGAAAGGGGAGACGGACTCCCCCTAAATAGTGCGCTCTGTTAGTGCTCAATCGGTCGGACATGCAGCGTGATGCCGTCAACGGCAATGACTTCAACCTGCGTGCCAGCAGGCAGCTCCTGCTCTGATTTCACGCGCCAACTGCTATCACCGATGTTGACTCGGCCAAAGCCGTTAGTCACTGGCTCGGTCAGGGTAGCGCGCAGGCCAATCAACTGTTGCCCGCGTTGGTTGAGCGTTGACGGTGGGCGTGACAGCGTTCGCTTACGCAGCCAATACCACCAGAGCAGCGCCGTAACGATCGTCATGATGGCGAAAATCGCCCCCTGCCATGGCCAGCCCAGCGGCATAACCCACGTGAGTAACCCAACCAATACGGCTGATAATCCGCTCCACAGCAGATAACCACTGGCACCTAGCATTTCGGCGGCTAAAAGCAGGCCGCCGAGTGACAGCCAGAACCAGTGTGCATTTTCCATCACCAGTTCAACGCCCATTATTGACCTCGGCTGTTTTTGCTATCTTTAATCAGCTCGGTGATCCCGCCAATGGCTCCCATTAGGTTGCTGGCTTCTAGCGGCATCATGATCACTTTACTGTTATTGGAGGAGCCAATCTGCTGCAAGGCATCGGTATATTTCTGGGCGACAAAGTAGTTAATCGCCTGAATGTTACCCGCTGCGATGGCCTCAGAGACCATTTTAGTTGCCTGTGCTTCTGCTTCTGCTGCACGTTCACGCGCTTCCGCTTCAAGGAACGCGGACTGGCGTTGGCCTTCCGCCTTCAGAATCTGTGACTGCTTTTCCCCTTCGGCTTTCAGGATAGCAGCCTGACGTACCCCTTCAGCTTCCAGAATATCGGCACGCTTGTTACGTTCTGCTTTCATCTGCGCGTTCATCGCGGCAATCAGTTCTGCTGGTGGACGGACGTCGCGGATCTCGATGCGGGTGATTTTCACGCCCCACGGATTGGTGGCTTCGTCAACGATGTGCAGCAGGCGAGTATTGATGCTGTCGCGCTGAGACAACATTTCGTCCAGCTCCATGGAGCCCAGCACGGTACGGAAGTTGGTCATGGTGAGATTGACGATAGCCTGTTCCAGATTACTGACTTCATAGGCCGCCCGCGCGGGATCGATTACCTGAATAAAGCAGACGGCATCAATCGCGACATTGGCGTTATCGCGTGAAATAATTTCCTGAGAGGGGATATCTAATACCTGTTCCATCATGTTGATTTTACGACCAACACGATCCATGAAAGGCACGACCAGATTAAGCCCCGGCATCAGCGTTTTGGTATAGCGACCAAAACGTTCTACAGTCCATTGGTATCCCTGAGGTACGATTTTGATGCCTGACCAGACGATGATAAGTGCAACAAAGATCAAAACGGGAATGACGGTAAGCATAGTATTAACCTCTATTTATGACTGTTTTTTGAGTGTCCCAGAGAAAATTAGGCGAAAATGTATTGCATGACGATTCTAGCGCCATCTGCGGCTAAAACCTATTTTTGACGGCAGCCAGCCCGAGACAGTCGGGCTGGCTGGTTAATAGAGGGGATTCGTTGTCGAGATCAGAGACGAGACGTTGCTGCTGGCAAGCCCGTCAAGAGGCGCTGTGGGGCATTGATGAACTGGGGCGTATCGATAGAATCAGTGAGAATAAAGGTGGATACGGATGCCGATAGCTGTTGAGCCAGATCTTGCAGCGATTGTGTCGCAGCGGTGGACTGCTCGACCAACGACACATTTTGTTGTGTGGCCATGTCAATTTGCCCGATGGCAATATTGATCTGATTGATCCCTTCGCTCTGCTCTCCGCTGGCGCGCGCAATCTCATTCATGATCTGGCCGACGGTTGACGCGTTGTCGACCAGCGCACCGATCGATGATTCTGCGGTTTCCACCATCTCCATACCTTCATGGATTTTATCCACCGAGTTATCAATCAGCACTTTAATCTCTTTGGCGGCTAATGCGCTACGCTGTGCCAAATTGCGCACTTCGCCTGCGACGACGGCAAATCCACGCCCTTGCTCACCCGCTCTGGCGGCTTCAACAGCGGCATTCAGCGCCAGAATATTAGTTTGGAATGCGATGCCGTCAATCGTACCGATAATTTCCACCATGCGGCGCGATGAATCGCGGATATCGCGCATTTTTTCTGTTACCTGTTTCATCGTCGTTGTGCTGTCTTGCATATCCTTTGATGCTTCGGAAGCAAGGGTGTCGGCGCGATGAGTATTTTCAGCCGTATTTTTCAGCGTGGACGTTAACTGCTCCATTGATGAGACAGTTTCTTCCAGCGAACTAGCCTGATGTTCAGTCCGAGCCGATAGATCGCTATTTCCGGCGCTCAATTGCGATGTCGCTGTGGAGATCGCGCTGGCGCCGTCACGTACCTGGCTGACAATATCTCGTAGGCTGGTTGTCATATTGTTTAATTCATTAAGTAATATACCGGCTTCATCTTTCGTCGAGCCTTGCAGAGAATGTGTCAGGTTACCTTTTGCGACATGCTGGGCTAAATGTAATGCCTGCGTTAATGGCGGAATAATGCTGCGAATGACGATGCGAGAAATGATAAAGCTAAAGACAATACCGACTACAATAATAAACAGGAGAAATAATCTGGCTGTGTGATATTCATCATGTACCGTTTTTTCCGACTGCGTCATTCTATTATTCGATTCATCAATAAACTGCTCGGCGAGTGATTTCAGCGTCGTGCCAAGCGGCCAGGTCACATTTAACGCCTGTTCGCGTAACCCGTCTTTGTTACCTATTTTTGCTTCCTGAAGTAAGTTATCGCTCGATTGGGAAAAGGCCTGATGCGCTTTTTTTAGTTCAGCCAATTTCTCTTGAAGGCCAGGATCATTTACGACCAGTCGCTGTAGCTGATCCAGATTTTCGACCATCTTGCTGCGATGTTTCTTAATCGCTTCAATAGTTGCCTCATTGTCTTCCGGCTTTTCATTGATAAAAAATGCGGATTGTTCGACGAAGACGTTATTTATTTCACTAATTAAAGTATTGGCGTAAGCCGTGGTGGGATAGAGCGTCTGAACTATTTTTTCTACTTGATTATTAAGGTTGGATAAATTAACTGTTGAAATAAAGCCAATAATAGCGACTATTAGCATCCCTGCACCGAATCCGGTGTTTAATCTTGTACTTATTTTCATGTGATATGTCCTTTTTTTGCTATGTATAGTCAAAATCGTAAAGCAACTGTATATCGAATTGTGATGTGATGGTTATTATTTTGACATGATGTATCGATATTATTGACTTATTATGAGTAAAGAAAAAATAACCAAATAAGCGAGCTTATTCAATTAAATAATCTTCAATAGCAAGAACAAAAAATATGAAAGAGATAGGGCTATAGATCCAATTCGATGTCGCCTTGCGGCATACAGCAGCAGGGCAGGATTTCATCCTGTTGGATGCAGGCAAGCGGGGTTTGACGATACGCGACTCTGCCTTTTACCAGACGCAGCCGACAGGAACCGCAATAGCCAGATCGGCACTGATATTCAATGCTGACGCGGTTGGATTCCAGCACATCCAGCAGAGAAGGGCCATCGTCTGAACAGGAAAACTGCGCACCGGATGTGCGCAGCGTAATAGTTGGATTGCTCATCGATTACAGCTGGAAATCGCTCAGGTCGTCATCGCTGATTTCTGAATCGATCTGACCGACCAGATAAGAGCTGACTTCGACTTCCTGCGGTGCGACCTGGACGTTATCGGATACCAGCCAGGCGTTAATCCACGGAATAGGGTTGGTTCGCGTCTGGAACGGCAGCGGCAGCCCAACCGCCTGCATACGGATGTTGGTGATGTACTCCACGTACTGGCACAGAATATCTTTGTTCAGGCCAATCATCGAACCGTCGCGGAACAGGTATTCCGCCCACTCTTTTTCTTGCTGGGCGGCGAGTACGAACAGGTCATAACACTCCTGCTGACACTCTTCGGCAATCTGTGCCATTTCAGGGTCGTCATGGCCGGAACGCATCAGGTTCAGCATGTGCTGCGTGCCGGTCAGGTGCAGTGCTTCGTCACGGGCGATGAGCTTGATGATTTTGGCGTTACCTTCCATCAGTTCACGCTCTGCAAAAGCAAACGAGCAGGCAAAGCTGACATAGAAACGAATCGCTTCCAGCGCGTTAACGCTCATCAAGCAGATATACAGCTGTTTTTTCAGCGTATGCAGATCCACGGTGATGGTTTTACCGTTAACCTGATGTGTCCCTTCACCCAGCAGATGATAGTAGCTGGTCATCTCGATCAGCGAATCGTAGTAGCCGGAGATATCCTTGGCACGCTTCAGAATCTCTTCGTTCGTCACGATATCGTCAAAGACCAGCGACGGATCGTTCACGATATTACGAATAATATGGGTGTAGGAACGTGAGTGAATGGTTTCCGAGAATGCCCAGGTTTCGACCCAGGTTTCCAGCTCAGGGATAGAGATTAGCGGCAGTAACGCTACGTTTGGGCTACGTCCCTGAATCGAATCCAGCAGCGTCTGGTATTTCAGGTTGCTGATGAAGATGTGTTTTTCATGATCGGGTAGTGCCTGATAGTCGATGCGGTCGCGAGACACATCAACTTCTTCCGGGCGCCAGAAGAAGGACAGCTGTTTTTCGATCAGTTTTTCGAAAATTTCATATTTTTGCTGATCGAAACGCGCAACATTAACCGACTGACCGAAGAACATCGGTTCTAGCAACTGGTCATTTTTATTCTGTGAAAAAGTGGTATAGGCCATTAATCTCTCCAAAAAAATGCCGTGAGCATTTTTTAACGCCGCTTGCGGCTGCGGGTAGGACGCCCGCGCTAAAAGGATAAAAGGCTGCGTTGCAGCCTTTTATTATTGGCTTAAATCTTACACGCGCCGCCTTCGCAGCCATCGTCCTGCGGCTCTGCCAACAGATCGTCTTGTACGTCTTCAGCGCCGTCACGGGTGTTTTGGTAATACAGCGTTTTAACGCCGAATTTGTAAGCCGTGACCAGATCTTTCAGCAACTGCTTCATCGGCACTCGACCTGACGGGAAGCGTGATGGATCGTAGTTGGTATTAGAAGAGATCGCCTGATCGACAAATTTCTGCATCAGACCTACCAGTTGCAGATATCCATCGTTATTTGGCATGTCCCACAGCAGTTCGTAGGCATCTTTCAGCGTTTCGTACTCTGGCACGACCTGGCGCAGAATGCCGTCTTTGGACGCTTTGACGCTGATGTGGCCGCGCGGTGGTTCAATACCGTTGGTCGCGTTAGAGATTTGAGACGACGTTTCAGACGGCATCAGCGCAGACAGCGTTGAGTTGCGTAGGCCGTACTCTTTAATATCTTTACGCAACGCTTCCCAGTCGAGATGCAGCGGTTCGTTGCAAATCGCGTCCAGATCGCGTTTGTAGGTATCGATCGGTAAAATACCCTGCGAGTAGGTGGTTTCATTGAACCATGGGCAGGCACCTTGCTCACGCGCCAGCACATTCGACGCCTTCAGGAGATAGTATTGGATCGCTTCAAACGTTTTGTGCGTCAGGCCGTTGGCGCTGCCATCGGAGTAACGTACGCCATTTTTCGCCAGATAGTAGGCAAAGTTGATGACGCCAATGCCCAACGTGCGACGACCCATCGCACCGCGCTCTGCTGCTTTAATCGGGTAATCCTGATAATCCAGCAGGGCATCCAGCGCACGTACCGCGAGCGTCGCTAAATCTTCCAAATCGTCCAGGCTATTAATCGCACCGAGGTTAAACGCTGACAGCGTACACAGTGCGATTTCACCGCTTTCATCATTCACATCGTTCAACGGCTTGGTCGGCAACGCGATTTCCAGACACAGGTTGGACTGACGAACCGGCGCAATCACCGGATCGAACGGACTGTGTGTGTTGCAGTGGTCAACGTTCTGAATATAGATACGGCCTGTAGAAGCACGTTCCTGCATCATCAGGGAGAACAGTTCAACGGCTTTGATGCGCTGCTTGCGGATGCTGTCATCCTGCTCGTATTTCACATACAGGCGTTCGAACTCATCCTGATCGGCGAAGAATGCGTCGTATAGCCCTGGAACGTCAGATGGGCTGAACAGCGTGATCTCTTCACCTTTTACCAAGCGCTGATACATCAGTTTGTTCAACTGTACGCCGTAATCGAGATGACGAACGCGGTTGCCTTCGACACCACGGTTGTTTTTCAACACCAGCAGGCTTTCAACTTCCAGATGCCACAGCGGATAGAACAGCGTGGCAGCCCCGCCGCGTACACCGCCCTGAGAACAGGATTTCACCGCCGTCTGGAAATGCTTATAGAAAGGGATACAGCCAGTATGGAACGCTTCACCGCCACGGATTGGGCTACCGAGTGCACGGATGTGGCCCGCGTTGATGCCGATACCAGCACGCTGGGAAACATATTTCACGATAGCGCTGGATGTTGCGTTGATGGAATCCAGACTATCGCCGCATTCGATCAGCACGCAGGAGCTGAACTGACGAGTTGGGGTGCGCACGCCCGCCATGATTGGCGTCGGCAGAGAAATTTTGAATGTGGAAATCGCGTCATAGAAACGTTTAACGTAATCCAGACGGGTTTCACGCGGGTAGCCGGAGAACAGGCAGGCGGCGACCAGAATGTACAGGAACTGGGCGCTTTCGTAGATATCACCGGTCACGCGGTTTTGGACCAAATATTTCCCTTCCAGCTGTTTAACCGCCGCATAAGAGAAATTCATGTCGCGCCAGTGATCGATGAAAGCGTCCATCTGAGCGAATTCTTCGGGGCTATAGTCTTCCAGCAGGTGCTTGTCGTATTTACCCAGCTCTACCATGTTGGTGACGTGGGTCAGCAGCGCTGGCGGCTCAAACTGACCGTAGGCTTTCTTGCGCAGATGGAAGATAGCCAGACGCGCGGCCAGGTATTGATAATCCGGGCTTTCGCGGGAGATCAGATCGGCAGCGGCCTTGATGATGGTCTCATGGATATCAGAGGTTTTGATGCTGTCGTAAAACTGAATGTGGGAACGCAGTTCCACCTGAGAAACGGAGACATTGTGTAAACCTTCTGCGGCCCAGGTAATGACGCGGTGGATTTTATCCAAATTGATTTTTTCTTTACTGCCATCGCGTTTGGTAACGAGCAAGCTCTGGTTCATGTTGGGATTTACCTGTTGATGAAAATAAAAAAATATCCCCCGTTTATTCACAGAAATTCCTCTGTGACTAACTCTGTGGATAAATACTAGATATGGATATTTTTTGATAAATGGCTACTACATGGTGAGTATTCTAGTCTGGATTCGTTTGAGTACAAGGCTTGATTTTGGTGTTAATTTCAGGTTGCTGAAGCGTTGGTTTCTCGAAATCCTGATTTTGTAAGGGCTAAGAGGATGTCAATATTCTGTAAAAAAAATAAGTCGCGGCCATTTTGTTGGTTTTTCAGATAAACCCAGAAAATTGCGCGGTGAAAAACCACGCAATTTTTAAGAGCATTCTTAATGGGTTCTATTTATCGTGGCGGGTATGCAGCATGTAGTTCACGTCTACGTTTGGACCGAGCTTAAAGTGGTCCGTCAACGGATTGTAGTGTAGCCCGGTGATATGCTTTTCACGCAGCGGCGTACTGTCAACCCAGTGCATTAGCTCCGCTGGGCGAATAAATTTCTTAATATCGTGCGTGCCGCGTGGCACCATTTTTAAAACATACTCAGCGCCGATAACGGCCATCATCCACGCTTTTGCATTGCGGTTGATGGTGGAGAAAAACACGTGTCCGCCGGGCTTGACCAACTTAGCGCAAGCCTGCACCACGGATTGCGGGTCGGGAACGTGCTCCAGCATTTCCATGCAGGTGACCACATCGTAAAGGCCTGGGTGAGCATGAGCATGTGCTTCTACCGTTTCCTGCACGTAATCGACAGTGATACCGCTTTCCAGCGCATGTAAACGCGCAACGTCTAACGGCTCTGCGCCCATATCCAGCCCGGTGACGTCCGCACCTTCACGCGCCATGCTCTCGGCCAAAATGCCGCCGCCGCAGCCAACATCCAACACTTTCTTGCCGAACAAGCCTTCTGCACGCTGTGAAATATAACCCAGACGCAGTGGGTTAATGCGGTGTAGTGGTTTGAATTCACCGTCTAAATCCCACCAGCGGGAAGCGATAGCCTCAAATTTGGCAATTTCCTGATGGTCAACGTTCGGGGTTTGATTTTCTACATTCATGTGTCATCGCTGCCTTTCATCATCTTCTACTGCCGCGAGTATACCCCTTCATGTCACAACGTGCAGCGCTGTCGCTTTTTTCTGTGGGATAAACCCCCATGAGGAAAACAGTCTGTTCAGAGCGGAAGGGAGTTTCCCCCGAAACGGCGGTTTGTGATATAATTTTTCACCTTTTGAACAGTTCACCTTTCTGAACGGTTCACTTTTCTGAACACGGGTAGATGCCTAAATAGAGGGATAGCGGCTCCATGAGCGACCTTGCCAGAGAAATCACACCGGTCAATATTGAAGAAGAGCTGAAAAGCTCGTATCTGGATTATGCGATGTCCGTTATTGTCGGACGTGCATTACCAGATGTTCGAGATGGACTGAAACCGGTACACCGCCGCGTACTGTATGCGATGAGCGTACTGGGTAACGACTGGAACAAACCGTATAAAAAATCCGCCCGTGTCGTCGGGGATGTCATCGGTAAATACCACCCGCACGGCGACTCTGCTGTTTATGAAACCATCGTGCGTATGGCGCAGCCTTTTTCACTGCGCTACATGCTGGTTGATGGTCAGGGCAACTTCGGTTCGATTGATGGCGACTCCGCAGCGGCGATGCGTTATACCGAAATTCGCATGTCGAAAATTGCTCATGAACTGCTGGCCGATCTCGAAAAAGAGACGGTCGATTTTGTGCCGAACTATGACGGCACCGAGCAGATTCCTGACGTCATGCCTACGCGTATTCCCAACCTGCTGGTTAATGGTTCTTCCGGTATCGCCGTCGGGATGGCAACGAACATTCCACCGCACAACCTGACTGAAGTCGTGAACGGCTGTCTGGCGTATATCGACGATGAAAACATTAGCCTCGAAGGGCTGATGGAACACATCAAAGGCCCGGATTTCCCGACGGCGGCGATCATCAATGGCCGACGCGGTATTGAAGAGGCCTATCGCACCGGGCGCGGTAAAATTTATATCCGTGCGCGTGCTGAAGTGGAAGCGGACGCGAAAACCGGGCGTGAAACTATCATCGTGCATGAAATTCCGTACCAGGTGAACAAAGCACGCCTGATCGAGAAAATTGCAGAGCTGGTCAAAGACAAACGTATTGAAGGGATTAGCGCCCTGCGTGATGAATCCGATAAAGACGGTATGCGTATCGTCATCGAGATTAAGCGCGACGCTGTGGGCGAAGTGGTCCTGAATAATCTGTATTCCCAGACGCAGCTTCAGACGTCATTCGGCATCAACATGGTGGCACTGCATCAGGGCCAGCCTAAGATCATGCCGCTGAAAGATATTCTGGTTGCATTTGTGCGCCACCGCCGTGAAGTGGTGACGCGCCGTACCATTTTTGAACTGCGTAAAGCCCGTGACCGCGCCCATATCCTGGAAGGTCTGGCAATTGCGCTGGCGAACATCGATCCGATTATCGAACTGATTCGTCGTGCGGCGTCACCTGCTGAAGCGAAAGCCTCACTGATCGCACAAGCGTGGGAACTGGGCAGCGTTTCTACCATGTTGGAACGTGCGGGTGATGATGCTGCGCGTCCAGAGTGGCTGGAGCCAGAGTTCGGCATTCGTGACGGTCGCTACTACCTGACAGAACAGCAGGCGCAGGCGATTCTGGATCTGCGTTTGCAGAAACTGACCGGCATGGAGCACGAAAAGCTGCTGGATGAATATAAAGAGCTGTTGGCGGAGATCGCCGAGCTGCTTTATATCCTCAACAGTCCTGAGCGCCTGATGGAAGTGATCCGCGAAGAGCTGGAAGCAATCAAAACGCAGTACAGCGATGAGCGCCGCACAGAAATCACGGCAAACAGTGCCGATATCAATATCGAAGACCTGATTAATCAGGAAGATGTTGTCGTCACGCTGTCCCACCAGGGTTATGTGAAGTATCAGCCATTGAGCGACTACGAAGCCCAACGTCGTGGTGGCCGTGGTAAATCTGCGGCTCGTATTAAGGAAGAAGACTTTATCGATCGTCTGCTGGTGGCGAACACCCACGACACGATTCTGTGTTTCTCCAGCCGAGGTCGTCTGTACTGGATGAAAGTGTACCAACTGCCGGAAGCTAGCCGTGGTGCGCGTGGTCGTCCGATCGTTAACCTGTTGCCGCTTGAGCCAAATGAACGTATCACGGCGATTCTGCCTGTACGTGAATACGAAGAAGGCCGCCATATCTTCATGGCAACCGCAAGCGGTACGGTGAAGAAAACGGCGTTGACGGAATTCAGTCGTCCGCGCAGCGCGGGGATCATCGCGGTTAACCTGAACGAAGGTGACGAGCTGATTGGCGTTGACCTGACCGACGGTAGCGATGAAGCGATGCTGTTCTCTGCGGAAGGTAAAGTGGTTCGCTTCTCTGAGCAGGCGGTACGTTCCATGGGCCGAACGGCAACGGGCGTCCGTGGTATCAACCTGCAAGGCGAAGATCGCGTCGTTTCGCTGATCATTCCTCGCGGTGAGGGCGATATCCTGACCGTCACACAAAATGGCTTTGGTAAGCGTACTGCGGTGAGTGAGTACCCAACCAAGTCACGTGCGACGAAAGGCGTTATCTCTATCAAGGTCAGCGAGCGTAACGGTAAAGTGGTTGGTGCGGTTCAGGTTGATGCCGCAGACCAGATCATGATGATCACCGATGCGGGAACGTTGGTGCGTACACGCGTGTCTGAAGTCAGCATCGTTGGTCGTAACACACAGGGTGTGACGCTGATTCGTACAGCGGAAGACGAAAATGTTGTTGGCCTGCAACGTGTTGCTGAACCGGTAGAAGATGAAGAGCTGGATGGCGTGGTAAAAGTTGAAGGCGAAATTGCCGAAGACGATGATGCTATTGACGACATTGATGGCGATGATGATATCGCTGAAGATGACGAATAAGCCTTTTCCTTAAACTGGAATGAGCCGAGTAAGCCAGCGCGATGCGCTGGCTTTTTTTATCGACACTCGGTAGTGTATCAGCCAACTGGTTCTTCCATCATTCAACGGTATTCACTTGAAATATCTCGCCTCATTCCATACCACATTAAAAGTCTCCCGCTATTTGTTCCGGGTTTTGGCGATCATGCTGTGG
Organism: Pectobacterium polonicum; assembly: GCF_005497185.1. GTDB lineage: Bacteria > Pseudomonadota > Gammaproteobacteria > Enterobacterales > Enterobacteriaceae > Pectobacterium > Pectobacterium polonicum. The sequence continues at coordinate 304,504 of NZ_RJTN01000001.1, forward strand.
GTGTTGGGCGCGCTAATATCTGTTTTCTATATTACTAAAGTATTGAATGAAAAAGAGTCGGAGCTGCGTCAGGAATATAATCTTAGCTTTGATCAGTCGCAGGGATATATCCGCCATGCTGCGGATATTGTGCGCGAACTTCAGTATCTGGCGGCAAACCGTTTGGTACTAGCAAGAGAAAGGGCTGAGCCGCCAACAGAAGGGGGGCCGGGTGTCTCTGTTTATGCGCTTACGCCCGGTGCAACCTGTTCCACGCAATATGGCGGGAATGCAGCGCTGCTCTCATTGAGTCATTTTTTCAACGGTTGGCAGGATAATTTCTCTGCCGTCTACGATCTTAATCGGGTCTTTTTTGTCGGCGGCGATCGACGCTGTATGGTTGATTTTGGCATTCGCAATCAGTCACTTGACCGTGATAACTTGCTTAAAAATGTGCAGGATCGGTTTCAGGATCAGAAGAAGAATCGTACCCCAACCGGGCGTGATGAAACGCTTTATTGGATTACCCCCGCATCCATCCCCGATGTCGGCTATTTATATGCACTCACGCCGATCTATGTGGATAACAAGCTGGAAGTTATCATGGGGATTGAACAGACTATTCGTCTGGATGACTTCGTCACCGTCAGCAAATTTCCGCTCAATGCCAAGCTGTTGGATCAATATAATCAGGTCGTTTTACAGTTTTCCGATGACAAAGGGCTTTCAGCCTCCTCGGTAGAGGGGTATCCCTCCGCTCATAACTATTTTGGCTATGCGAATGGCTATGATGAACTCATTCTGAAGAAGGCGCTGCCGCCTACTTCGTTCAGTATTGTGTACTCGCTGCCGCTGAAGGTGCTGTTGTCCCATATCAGCGCGTTGATGATTAATATGCTCGTGCTGAATATCCTCTCGGCAGTGCTATTGTTTGTGTTGGCGCTGGTTTTTGAGCGAAAAATGCTATTGCCTGCGGAAGTGAATGCCTTTCAACTGGAAGAGAATGAGCAATTCAACCGCAAGATCGTGGCGTCGGCACCGGTAGGCATTTGTATTCTGCGTATTAGTGACGGTACAAATATCCTCAGTAACGAACTGGCGCACAACTACCTTAATTTACTTACCCACGAAGACCGATTGAGAATTACCCGCATTATTTGCGAGCAGCAGTCCAAGTTTGTGGATGTGATGACCAGCCGTAACCACCACCTGCAAATCAGCTTTGTCCATTCGCGCTACCGCAATGAAAATGTGGCGATTTGTGTGCTGCTGGACGTTAGCGCGCGCGTCAAAATGGAAGAGTCGCTACAGGAAATGGCGAATGCCGCCGAGCAGGCAAGCCAGTCTAAATCGATGTTCCTTGCCACCGTCAGCCATGAATTGCGCACGCCGCTTTATGGCATTATTGGCAATCTCGATTTGCTGCAAACCAAGGCGCTGCCGCAGGATGCTAACCGTTTGGTCTTGGCGATGAACAACTCTTCCTCACTGCTGCTGAAAATCATCAGCGATATCCTCGATTTTTCCAAGATTGAGTCGGAGCAGTTGAAGATAGAACCCTGTGAATTTGCACCGCATGAGGTTATCAGCCACATCACCAGTAACTATCTCCCGCTGGTGGTCAAAAAACGCCTGATGCTGTACTGCTTTATCGATCCCAATGTACCGGTCAGCCTATTTGGCGATCCTGTTCGTTTACAGCAGGTGTTGTCTAACCTGTTGAGTAACGCGATCAAGTTTACGGATACGGGCTGCATCATTTTTGACGTTGGCTGCCGCGATGGTTATCTGGAATTTGTGGTGCGTGATACCGGTGTGGGTATTCAACCGCGTGAGGCAGTGAAGTTGTTCGATCCATTCTTCCAGGCGGGGAGCGGTGTACAGCGCCATTTTCAGGGTACAGGATTAGGGTTGGCAATTTGTGAGAAGCTGGTCAATCTGATGGATGGCGACATTACCATCGAGTCTGAACCCGGGCTCGGCAGCCTGTTTGGCGTCAGAATTCCGTTGTATAAAGCGCACTATGCTCCTGCGGCGATCAACGCCAGCCTGCAAGGGAAAATATGCTGGCTGAGGGTGCGCAATGCCCGGCTGGAGGCGTATCTACTGACGTTGTTGCAGAACCAGGGCGTGCAGGCTGTGCGTTACCAGAATCAAACTGTGTCGCCTGATGATGTGATGATTAGTGATTACAGCTCGCTAGAGGATATTACTGTTCGGGCGCATATCGTGATAAGCGGCGCACATAACGGATCGGCACAGAAAGTGAGCGAGGGCCACTGGGTGCAGGGGACATCTACACCTCAACATCTGCCTGATTTGCTGGAGAAAATTTATCGCTCAGAAAGTGAAGAAAACACTCGCGAGGAGATTTCACCGCCGCTGACGCACTATGAGCGGGTTGAGAATGGCGACATTATGATTCTGGTTGTTGACGATCACCCTATCAACCGTCGATTGCTGGCCGATCAGTTGGGTTCTCTGGGGTATCAGGCGATGACGGCGAATGACGGCGTAGATGGGCTGAGCGTATTGAGTAAAAACCACATTGATATCGTGCTGACGGATGTCAACATGCCGAATATGGATGGTTATTTATTCACCCAGCGTATGCGGGAGCATGGGCTACGTTTCCCAGTCATTGGCGTGACGGCGAATGCATTGGCAGAGGAAAGAGAACGCTGCCTTGGGGCGGGGATGGATCACTGTTTGTCAAAACCGGTGACGCTGGATACGTTGCAACAGGCGCTGGCGTATTACAGTAATGTGGTGCGTCAGACGAGAACCGCGGTGAAGTAACCTGCACCAGCGCAGTTGCCGGTGCAGGGAGCAAAACTTAGTCGACCTGTGTTGCGCCGCCGTTAACGGAGGACAGGTAGTTGAGCAGGGCAATATCGTTCTCTACGCCTAGCTTAGTCATGGCTGATTTCTTCTGGCTACTGATCGTTTTGATACTGCGATTCAGCTTTTTGGCGATTTCGGTGACCAAAAAACCTTCCGCAAACAAGCGTAGCACTTCACTTTCTTTTGGTGATAGGCGTTTATCGCCGTAGCCGCTGGCGCTGATTTTTTCCAGCACTTTGGATACGCTATCCGGCGTGAATTTCTTGCCTTTTTGCAGGGCTGCTAGCGCTTTGGGTAAATCGGTCGGCGCGCCCTGTTTCAGTACGATACCTTCGATGTCCAGATCCAGCACCGCACTCAGAATCGCCGGATTATTGTTCATGGTGAGAACAATAATAGAGAGATGAGGAAAATGGCGCTTAATATATTTAATGAGGGTTATACCATCGCCGTATTTATCGCCCGGCATGGATAAATCGGTGATTAAAACGTTAGCATCCAGCTTAGGCAGGTTATTGATCAGCGCTGTTGAGTCTTCAAATTCGCCAACCACATTGACCCATTCAATTTGCTCAAGTGATTTTTTGATGCCAAAAAGGACAATAGGATGGTCGTCGGCAATAATTACGTTTAGGTTACTCATCGTTTGGGTTACTCATCTTGTTGGCTACCTTGCTGCCCTTTAGGTTCGCTTGGGGATAGTAATGCACTGACAAACCGTTCAATTTCATGAAGGTTAGCCTCAATCTGTATACTATCGTGCGCGGTAATATGCTGTTCAAGCTGTTCACACAACTGTTTGCCAGGATGAAGATTCAGCATGGCAAACACGCCTTTCAGCCGGTGCGCCGTCTGCGAAAGTGACGGAAAATCGCCTGCTTCCGCTTCAGTATACAGCCTCTTTAAATCATCCGGTACTGTCTCCACGAACAGCGAATAATAGTCGCTTGACGCCAATTGTGCGGCGTAAAATTCGACATCATTCTGTTCTCCTTCCTGCGACGCATCGGGTGGTGTTTCCAGTTGCAGTTCAATCAGCTTAAGCAATGCCTCCAGCAGGAGGTGGCTGATATTGTAGTTCACCCGTAAACGGCGCGGGCCCAAAGGCATTAGCGTGTCATCGTCATGACTTAACAGCAGCGTATAATCTGCTTTTTTCTCCGGGTCATCGGTAATAAAAATATCGGCTTCCTGAGTAATCTGGCGTTCATCGCTGATCAGATAATTCGCTCCCCAGCCCGCCAGCATATTACCCACGATATTCTGTACTTCATCAGACGTTACATCCAGCAGAACGGTAATACCATCCAGCAGTTTTTCGTCCTCAACGGGCAACGCTTCCGGCTCCAGTTTTAACGTCAGAATATAGTGTGTGCCTAGCCCAGATTTACTGTTGATGGTTAACGCACCGCCCAGTCTATTACAGAGTTGATTGCACAAAAATAAGGTCAATCCTGAATTTTGTCCGAAACGGTCGGAAGTGGCAGGATGCAGGAAAGGATGCCGAATGTTTTCCTGCTCTTTACCTGAAATATGTGTTCCTGTATCGCTGACCTGAATAACCAGCTTGTCCGGCTCATTATTTTTTCTGTCAACCGACACCGTGATTTTTCCGTAATCCGTATTGGTCACCGAATAATTTAGCAGCAGTGCCAGCATCTTTTTCAACAGCTCGGCATCACCCACATAAGTTTGATTACTATCCAGATGATAATGATGGAATAGGGTTAACCCTTTTTGATTCAATCGCGGCAGCAGCTCAAGGAGAACATTGTCGATAAGCGCTAGCGGTGAAAAGCTGGCGTTGACCACTGTCCATTCCTGTGCCTCCAGCTTTTCATGCAGGGCGATATTTTCCAGCAGCTCGATCGCGCAGCGGGTATCTGCTGCTAGTTGCTCCAGCGTCTGTGCTTCTATGACCGCCGTATCACTGTGGCGTATCGCATGAATATGTTGTTGCAATGAGATCAGCGGTTGTTTGAATTCGCTGAGCAGGTTTTGGAATAGGCGTTTTCTGGCATGAATATTCTTTTCGTATTCACGCTGGGCGAGCAGTAATTTCCGCTGCACCAGAATCTCTTTATCCTGTTCGCGCAGTAGGAAGAGGCAATAGTCTGGCGAATATTGGCTACGAATTTGGCGGATCTCATACATTTCATTATTAATGGTGACCTGAACAACGCCCTGATGTTCGTCTGCCATATTGGTGATTTTTTGCAGGCTCAGGTGAGGAAGCAGATGTTCTGCACGCTCATTTTGTATAATGACCTTGTTGCTGCTGAAATCATAAACCAACACACCCATCGGGATTTTTCCCGTGGTTTCACGGTAAATATCCAGCTTATTTTCCAACTGATGGGATACGTCTTCGCCGGGATGCACATACGCCCGCCGGAAAAGATAAAAACCGATAACGGACGAACTCAACAGAACCAGATTCAGCAGCAGAAACCAAATGTTATTACGCAACACATCAATAATCAGAGCTTTCACTGGCACCTGAAAAACGATTTTTAGCGGTGCATTAACGAGTGTGGCGGAGATTTCAAGATTAGAGCCATGAAGCTGCACATCCGCTGTACCTTCGCCATTATTGCTGCTGTCAATATTGCTGGCCGCCGGCGTATCTGGCTTCAGCATAAGGTGCTCGCGCGGAATCGTGTCCGGGATTAAATCGTTAATTGGCAAATCGAATGCCAGAATTGTCGCCAGATGACCCGGCTGATTGAATGTGGTGCGCAGCGTAAAATAGTAGTCGTTATAGAAGCGTAATTTACGCAGCGGGGAAAAGCTTTCGCGCTCGTCTAATACATTCGCCTGTTGCAGCATTTCTGTCCGGCGGGCTTCGGCGATAACGGTAATATAATTGCCGCGGAACTGTGAGGAGATATCTTTCAGCGTCTGCGTGGAAATCATCGTCAGGCTGTTGTCGATACCATTCAGGTAATACATGGAATAGACGTTATTCTCTGCTCCCCAGAGTATATCGAGATAGCGTGATATCCGACGAACCGACGTCAGCGTCCCTTTATCGTGTTGCCCAAAAATCAACGCATCCGTTTTCTGACCGTTTTTTTCTACATAGAAAACATTGGGCATTAAATTAATCGCGCTAATGTTGGCGTCACTAGCGGACGGTTCGCTGTTCAGACTGCCGTAAATTTGATAGGTGAAAAAACGGTAAGTATCGACGCGTTTCTGTATGCCCTGAGCAATGGTCGTCAGCGCATGTTTTTTGTCCGCCAGCAAATCGTTGATGTAGCTATAGCCAAACGTTCCAGTAATAAGGAGCGATAACACCGTAAGGAGGGAAAAATAACGCAAGATCATGGCTGGCATCAATTAACGCTCCTGATTAGCGGATGACTGCTCGTGCACTGGCGCTGACGGCCAGCAACAGCAGTGCGACAAACCCGAATGCGGTAGCCAAATTGCTGAGTTGTGCAATAAAGCCGAGAATGGTTGGGCCGATAAGAATGCCCGCATAGCCTACTGTGGTAATGGAGGCGATGGCCAGATTGGGGGGCATGATCTTTTGATTCCCCGCTGCGCTGAAGAGGATCGGAACCACATTAGATGCGCCGATCCCCACCATCACGAAGCCAAGAATGGCGGTCACTGAATTATCAATACCGATCGTTAACAGCAGACCGAGTGCAGCACAGAGGCTGCCGCCAGTAAGAATCGCGTAGCGCCCAAGCGCATTAACAATGCGATCGCCATTCAGTCTGCCTAGCGTCATCGCGACGGAAAATGCCGCATAGCCCATACCTGCCTGTGCGCCGCTCAGGTTGCGCTCAACGGTTAGAAAGAGGGCGCTCCAATCCAGTATCGAACCTTCGGCGAGGAACATGATGAAGCACAGTGAACCAATGAACATGACCCATCCGCGTGGGATCACAAACAGCGGGCCGCCTTCATTTTGGTTTGTGGTGCGTAGCAGGTGCTTGTGCGCCGTTGCCATGAATATCAGCACCAACGCAACAATAGTCAGTATTGCCATTAACGGGGACAGGCCAAGCCACAGCAGGGCGCTGACGCCACCAGCACCGGCAATCCCTCCGATGCTAAAGAAGCCATGAAAGCCGGACATCATCGCTCGGCCACTGGCGCGTTCTACGATGACGGCCTGAATATTCATGGCAACATCGATCATACCTATGGACGCGCCAAAAAAGAGCAGCACGACCGCCATCAACGGCAGCGTTTCTGCTTGCGTCAGGGCGGGCAATATCAGACAAAGCAGCGCGCTTGCCAGCAAAATAACGCTGCGGCATCCCCATTTACTGGTGAGGAAACCGGTGAGCGGCATGGCCAACAGTGAGCCAATGCCCAGAGAAAGTAACAACATCCCGAGAGAGGCATCGCTGATAGCCAGTCGCGCTTTAACAAAGGGCACCAACGGTGCCCAGGAAGCCATAGCAAAACCTGCAACAAAGAAAGCGATGCGCGTGGCTGCCTGTGCTTTTTTGCCCGGCAGATTCTGATTAATGCTTAACGAGTTGGAATGCAGTGTCGTACTCATCCTGAACGAGGCTATCCGGTATACGTAACAAGGGCCTATTTTTACCATAATTAGCGGTCTGAATGGAAAGAATCCAAGCAGACGGTGCAGGGCGAGAGGTGAAAAACTGTCTTGATGCGATGCCGCACGCAAAAAAATGCCGACTAGATAATCGGCAGAAGAAAGGGTCAATTGAAGCAATAATGATGATGAAATGAGATTTTAATGTGATGTGTGCGACCCGTTTTGCCGTTTGATGCGATTTCACCTCGTGCTCACCGTTGTGGTCAGGCGGATACCTTTTAGGGGGTAAAAAATTTCCAGGAGAAATTTTTAACGTTGCGCAAGCAACGGCCCGTAAGGGTGACGGCCAGAGATGGCACGTCATAAAAATGTACTGAAACGTACTCTGCTGGTGGTGGCTTTTGCGTCTTGTATAACCTCTCGCCCACGACGTGTTTTTTTCCCGTATAATCCCCTACTTTGTGTTAGGTCTCCGGGGTGACGGTGAAACAACTTTCCGACTTGCTGCGCCATATGCAGCAAGATTTGCGCGAGCCACAGCCTGAACGCGCAGGTTTCAGACAAATAACGCGTTCATTACGGCTCAGTGAGGCGGCTGAGTTATTGCCGTGGTTGGCGACTCAGCCTGTGTATCCCCAGTTCTATTGGCAGCACCGTCAGGATCGTGAAGAGGTTGCCGTTTGTGGCAAGGTGTGTGGGTTTCGTCATATTCAGGACGCTGAGGCATTCCTCGTTCAGCAGCAGTGCGATCCCGATGTCCGCATCTGGGGGCTGAATGCATTTAACCAGTCGAAAGAAGAGGGCGCTTCGTCACCTGGCTACCTATTCTTGCCCCGTGCGGAACTGCGACGTCAGGATGATATGCTCAGCCTGAGCATTAACCTGTTCAGTGAAACGTCATTGCAACAGGATGCTGTCGAAGCCTCTGCGTTTATTAACCTGCTTCTTCCACCCGCGCCATTGCCCCTTTTGCATGCGGAAGTGCAGTCTGTCGCGCATCAGCCGGAGCGTCAGGGGTGGATTGATTTGCTTCAGCGGGCGCTGCATGACATCAAAACAGGGCTAATGGAAAAAGTCGTTTTGGCACGGGCAACCACGCTAACGCTGACACAACCGCTACAGGCAACCACCTTTATGGCTGCCAGCCGTGCGGCGAATCACCACTGTTTCCATTTCATGCTGGCACACGATGCGCGTCATGCGTTTCTTGGTTCTAGCCCGGAACGGCTTTATCGCCGGCGGGGGAGCGAATTGGAAACGGAAGCCCTGGCGGGAACGGTGGCAAGCGATCGCGATGCACACAAAGCCGCTGAACTGGCCGATTGGCTGATGAAAGACACTAAGAATCAGTGCGAGAACATGCTGGTGGTGGATGATATTTGTCAGCGGCTACAGCAATCTGCGCTGTCGCTGGATGTCATGCCGCCAGAAATTGTGCGTTTGCGTAAGGTGCAACACCTGCGTCGCACCATTCATGCCACGCTGCGAACCGCGTCTGATAGTGCGTGCCTGAATACATTGCAGCCCACGGCGGCAGTAGCGGGTTTGCCGAGGCAGGAAGCGCGCCGCTTTATTGCGGCTCATGAACCGTTCGAGCGCGGTTGGTATGCGGGGTCTGCGGGTTACTTGTCGCGTCAGCAGTCTGAATTCAGTGTGGCACTGCGTTCGGCAGAGGTGCGGGATCATATTTTGACGCTCTATGCTGGTGCCGGAATTGTGGCAGGTTCTGATCCAGAACAAGAATGGCAGGAGTTGGAAAACAAAGCTGCCGGGCTGAGATCGCTGTTAGACGGTGATATGTCATAGTTTTGTTTTATGGTTGTTGTGCCAGGTACTGGTTTATATCAAAGTCAGCGTGGTAAAAAAAAATATAATAAGGCTGATCGCGATAGTCGTTGAAGGGCAACCAGGCCGCCAACAGTTGGATCAAGAGTATTTGTTTTATAACCTGCAACCTGAGTTGTTGAGTACATCATGTCAACAAGTGTATTTAATCGCCGCTGGGCTACATTGCTGCTGGAATCGCTGACCCGCCATGGCGTCCGGCATATCTGCATCGCGCCTGGTTCTCGCTCTACCCCGCTGACGCTGTCTGCGGCAGATAATCGCGCACTGATTTGCCACACGCATTTCGACGAACGGGGGCTGGGGCATCTTGCGCTCGGGCTGGCAAAAGCTTCTCGTGAACCGGTTGCGATTATCGTGACGTCAGGTACTGCTGCTGCCAACCTTTATCCGGCAATTATTGAAGCAGGGCTGACTGGTGAGCGGCTGGTGGTTTTGACGGCCGACCGTCCGCCGGAGTTGATTGACTGCGGTGCGAATCAGGCGATTCGTCAGCATGCACTGTATGCTTCACACCCCACGCTGGCGCTGGATTTACCGCGCCCTACGCCAGATATTCCCGCTAACTGGCTGGTTTCCTCGGTGGATAGTGCCATGGCGCGTCTGACGCACGGCGCGTTGCACATTAACTGCCCCTTTGCTGAACCGCTTTATGGTGCTGATGATGGCACGGCTTATCAAGACTGGCTGATGACGCTGGGTGACTGGTGGAACAGCCGCGAGCCTTGGCTGCGCGAAATGCGCCAGAGTGCGCTAGCGGTGCAGCCGGACTGGCCGCAGTGGCGGCAAAAACGTGGCGTCGTCCTCGCTGGGCGCGTGAGTCCCGAACAAGGGGCACAACTCGCAGCGTGGGCGAACGAACTGGGCTGGCCGCTGATTGGCGATGTGCTGTCGCAAAGCGGGCAGCCGTTACCCTGTGCGGATATTTGGCTAGCGCATCCTGAAGCGGTAACGCTTTTACGGCAGGCAGACATCGTCCTACAGTTTGGCGGTAGCCTGACCGGTAAGCGCCTGCTGCAATGGCAGGAACAGTGCCAGCCGCAAGAATTTTGGTTAATTGACGATCTGCCGGGACGGTTGGACCCGGCTCACCATCGCGGGCGTCGTCTGGTGGCGGACGTGGGCGAATGGCTGTCGGCGCATCCAGCAGAAAAACAGGCGTCGTGGGCGGATTTGCTGGTGGATATTGCCGACAGAACGCAGCGGCAGATCGATACGCATCTGGCTTCCCGTTTTGGTGAAGCGCAGCTGGCGCAGCGCATACCGGCGTTGTTACCGCCGGATGGACAGCTGTTTGTCGGCAACAGTCTCGTGGTGCGCCTGATCGACGCGCTGGCGCAGCTCCCGCAGGGCTATCCGGTGTACGGTAATCGTGGTGCCAGCGGCATTGATGGCCTGATCTCCACGCTGGCCGGTGTGCAGCGAGCCACGTCAAAAGCGACGCTGGGCATCGTCGGCGATCTCTCTGCATTATACGATTTAAATGCGCTGGCGCTGTTGCGTCAGTCCCCCGCACCGCTGGTGTTGATCGTGGTGAACAATAACGGTGGCCAGATATTTTCCCTGCTGCCGACGCCGGTTGACCAGCGTGAAGCGTTTTACTGCATGCCGCAGAATGTGGAGTTCGGCCACGCGGCCGCGATGTTTGGCTTGAATTACGTGCGTGCCGAGAACTGGGAACAGCTGGCAGACACGGTGGCAGGTTGCTGGACTCAGGGCGGCGTCACGCTGCTGGAAGTGGTGGTTGAGCCGAAAGACGGCGCGGAAACGCTCAATGAACTGGTCGCTCAGGTGGCGACGTGGGCGCACTAGAGTTTCAGGGGATAGATGTTCAGGAGCTAAGCTGCCGGAAAGTGGCGCATGGCGCAGTTGCTTTGACGCAGCCGTGGCTCGTGTGCCTGCATGGTTTATTGGGAAACGGTGAAGACTGGCTGCCTGTTCTTCCGTTTTTGCGTGACTGGCCGGTGCTGCTGGTGGATTTACCCGGACACGGCGCGTCGCGATCCATTGCGACAGCAGATTTTGCCGATGTCAGTCGCCAGCTAAGCGCGACGTTGCGGGCACAAGGCATCGATCGTTATTGGCTGTTGGGCTATTCGCTCGGTGGGCGCATCGCGATGTATCACGCCTGCATCGGACAGCATGATGGCATGCTGGGGCTGCTGGTCGAAGGCGGACACCCCGGTTTAGCAACGCCTGAGCTATGTCAGGATCGTATCTACCATGATGCACGCTGGGCGCAGCGCTTTCGTCAGGAACCGCTGCCAGCGGTCTTGCCGGACTGGTATCAGCAGGCGGTCTTTGCCGATGTGGATTCTACTCAGCGTGAACAGCTGGTTGCTCGCCGCAGCGCCAATCATGGTGCGTCCGTTGCGGCGATGCTGGAAGCCACCTCGCTGGGGCGACAGCCTTTTTTGGCGGAGCGCCTGCGGCATCTATCGATACCTTTTGTTTACTTATGTGGTGCCAGCGATGTGAAATTTCAGACGCTGGCGGCGCAATACGGCCTGCCGTTACTGAGCGTCGCTCAGGCGGGTCATAATGCTCATCAGGCGAATCCAACGGCCTATGCCGAGCGGGTTCGCTCTTTTCTTTTGCATCCCGTTAAGGACTGATAACTATGCTTTATCCGAGTGAAGACCTGCTTTATGCACCGATTGAATGGCACGATTGCAGCGGCGACTTCGCCGATATTCTCTACCATAAATCTATCGATGGGATTGCCAAAATCACCATTAACCGTCCTCAGGTACGCAATGCGTTTCGTCCGCAAACGGTAAAAGAGATGATTCAGGCGCTCGATAATGCCCGTCATGACGACGGTATCGGGACGATTATCCTGACCGGCGCGGGCGATAAAGCATTCTGCTCCGGCGGCGATCAGAAAGTTCGTGGCGACTACGGCGGCTATCAGGACGACAGCGGTGTGCATCACCTGAACGTGCTGGATTTCCAGCGCCAGATCCGCACCTGTCCGAAGCCGGTCGTCGCGATGGTTGCAGGCTATTCCATCGGCGGCGGACACGTTCTGCACATGATGTGTGACCTGACGATTGCGGCAGAAAACGCCATCTTTGGTCAAACGGGTCCGCGCGTCGGCTCCTTTGACGGCGGCTGGGGCGCTTCTTACATGGCACGTATCGTCGGTCAGAAGAAAGCGCGTGAAATCTGGTTCCTGTGCCGCCAGTACGATGCTGCGCAAGCGTTGGATATGGGATTGGTGAACACGGTAGTACCGTTGGCCGATCTGGAAAAAGAAACTGTGCGCTGGTGCCGTGAAATGCTGCAAAACAGCCCAATGGCGCTGCGCTGCCTGAAAGCGGCACTGAACGCAGACTGTGACGGTCAGGCGGGCTTGCAGGAGCTGGCGGGTAACGCCACCATGCTGTTCTACATGACAGATGAAGGGCAGGAAGGCCGCAACGCGTTCAATGAAAAACGTCAGCCTGACTTCAGCAAATTCAAACGGAATCCGTAATGCGTCAGGTCACTCTCTATCGTTACAGCGTGCCGATGGAAGCCGGAGTGGTGCTGCGTAATCAGCGTCTGAAAACCCGCGATGGCCTTATCGTTCGCCTGCAAGACGATGAACGGTTTGGCTGGGGCGAGATCGCGCCGCTGCCGGAATTCAGCGTGGAAACGCTGGCAGAGGCGGAATCAGCCGCACTTGAACAGCTAAAATTGTGGGCGGTAGGGCAAGCATTTTCTGACGTTCTTCCGCCGTCGGTCGCCTTTGGCTTGAGCTGCGCGCAGGCCGAACTGGATCAGCACCTGCCGCAGGCGGCGAACTACCGCAAAGCGCCGCTGTGTAATGGCGATCCTGATGAACTGTTTGAGATGCTTCAGGCGATGCCGGGCGAGAAAGTGGCAAAGATAAAAGTCGGCCTGTACGAAGCCGTGCGTGACGGGATGATCGTTAACGTCCTGCTGGAAGCCTTGCCGGATCTGAAACTCCGTCTGGATGCTAACCGCAGTTGGACGCGTGCCAAAGCCGACGGCTTTGCCCGCTATGTTGCCCCGTCATTGCGTTCGCGTATTGCCTTTCTCGAAGAGCCTTGCAAAACCCGTGAGGAATCTCGTGAGTTTGCGCGGGAAACGGGCATCAACATTGCCTGGGACGAAAGCGTGCGCGAGGCGGATTTTCGGGTAGAAGCCGAACCTGGCGTGAGCGCGATTGTGATCAAGCCGACGCTGGTTGGCAGCCTGGCACGCTGCCAGCAGCTGGTGCAGGAAACGCATCAGGCTGGATTAACGGCGGTGATCAGCTCCAGCATCGAATCCAGTCTGGGTTTAACGCAGCTGGCACGTCTGGCGCACTGGCTGACGCCGGATACGGTTCCAGGGCTGGACACGTTGGATCTGATGCAGGCGCAGGTGATTCAACGCTGGCCGGATAGTACGTTGCCGCTGCTGGCTGCCGAGCAACTGGACGTGGTATGGCAATCCTGACTGACTGGCCGTGGCGACATTGGGCGAGCCAGATACCCCAGTCTGTCGCATTGATTGAAGATGAAACCCGCTGGAGCTGGCAGTCGCTTGCCCAGCGGGTGGATCATCTGGCAGAGCATTTCACACAGCAGGGCGTTACGGTAGACAGTACGGTTGCGCTACGCGGGAAAAATAGTGTCCAGATGCTGTTCAGCTATCTGGCGCTGTTACAGTGCGGCGTGCGTGTACTGCCGCTGAATCCACAGTTACCTGATGCATTAAGCGAGGCGCTGCTGCCTGCGCTGAAGGTAACGTATGGCCTGTGCCTGAATGATAAATCGTGGCCGAAGGCTGTACGCACGCTTTCTTTACCCTCAGATTCCTCGTCATCGTGTGATACCGAAGTCACCAACGACACGCATCGATTACGCTGGCAGGCCGACCAACTGGCAACGCTAACGCTGACATCCGGCTCCAGCGGAATGCCGAAAGCGGTGGCGCATTCATTTGCTGCTCATCTCTCCAGCGCGCAAGGTGTGGTTCAAATGATGGCATTTTCTGCCAGCGACAGCTGGCTGCTGTCACTTCCGCTTTTTCACGTATCCGGGCAGGGTATTGTCTGGCGCTGGCTGGCTACGGGAGCCACGATAGTGGTTCGTGCGCATCAGTCGCTGGAAAGTGCGCTGCGCGATTGTACCCATGCTTCTCTGGTGCCGACGCAACTGTGGCGACTGCTGTCGGAGGAGACATTGCCTACGGCACTGAAAGCCGTATTGCTTGGCGGTGCGACGATCCCGCAGGCGCTGACGCAACAGGCAGAATCACGAGGCGTCAGCTGCTGGTGTGGTTATGGTCTGACGGAACTGGCATCGACGGTCTGCGCGAAACGTGCCGATGGTCGCTCGGGCGTCGGTACGCCGCTACAGGGACGAGAGATCCGGTTGGCGGAGGAGGAAATTCTGCTGCGTGGCAGCACCTTAGCGGCTGGTTATTGGCGTGACGGAAAACTGATCCCGCTGGTCGATGATGACGGCTGGTTCCACACGCGAGATCGCGGGCTATTTACCGAGGGCGAGTGGCATATTCTGGGGCGTTTGGATAATCAATTCTTCAGCGGTGGAGAAGGGGTTCAGCCGGAGAATATCGAAGCCGTGCTGTTGATGCATCCCGATGTTCAACAGGCCTGTGTTGTACCCGTTGACGATGTGGAGTTTGGCCATCGCCCCGTTGCGGTAGTAGAGGTGGCTCATTCCACGACGCTCGACGCGGTACGTGAGTGGCTACAGCCGCGGCTTGCCGGATTTCAGCGTCCGGTCGCGTATTATGCGCTGCCAACTGAACTAAAAAATGGTGGGATTAAGCTTTCTCGCCAGCAGGTGAAAAGCTGGGTTAATGCAATGCACCCTCAGCTCAAACCATAGTGCGACTTGGCTTTACATTATTTCATGCTGGAGTGAAGGCGCGTTTCGGGTAGAATCGGCAACGATAACATCTTTACACGCGCGTTTAACGACGGTTTTAAGGATATTGAAAATGAAAAAATTTGTGATTGCCTGTGCGGGGAGCCTGTTACTTGCAAGTGCTTCTGTACATGCCATTAGCCTTTCCGGGGAAGCAGGCCGTGATTACGCAGGTGCTAGCGCGGGCTTCGGTCTGGGTATTCCAGGGCTTGCCGGTAACGTGAGCTATTCCCATGGCGACAACAACAATGATGTATACGGTTTTGGCCTGGGATACACCATCCCTGTTGGCGCACTTAAGCTGACTCTGGGGGGTAAAGCGTTGTACCTGAATCAGGATCACGGCAATGATGGTTATGGTGTTGCTCTGGGCGGTGGCGTGCAGTGGCCGCTAAGCCGTCAGTTCTCACTGTATGGTGAAGGTTACTATGCGCCGGATTCGTTCTCCAGCCATGTTGACCACTATGTTGAAGGGAAAGCGGGTGTGCGTTGGCAGGTGTTTGCACCGCTGAGCGTCGATGTCGGTTACCGCTATATCAATATGGCGCGAGAAAACGGCCCAGATAACAAGTTGGCTGATTCTGCCTATATCGGCGTTGGGCTGAACTTCTAATATACCGTCATACATCAAGCCGTAGGTGTACTGGCTTGATGTCGTGACCGGAAAGAAAAAAGGGCGTGAATGTTGAGTTCACGCTCTTTTTTATGGTGTGCATCCTGCACGCGATAGTAAAAAACGCGCCCTGCGTTTTTTACCTTGGGTCAACCGATCGCGGCGTTAATTGATTGATGGCAGCCAGCCCGCAACCATCGCCAACTGGATCAGAATAATGCTCACGCCGCTGGCGAAGATCAGCACCAACACGGGGGCGCCACCGCAGGTTGCGCGCATTTCAGGACGCTGCTTGCGTACCTGCCAGCTCAGCAAGGCGGGAATGAGTAACGCCAGCACGGCCAGTGCAATTGCTGCATAGCCCAAGGCCATTACAAAGCCTTGCGGATAAAAGAGTGCGAAGACCAGTGGTGGAATAAAGGTCAGCAGTCCCGTCTGCGCACGCCCTATGGCGCTATTCTTACGCTTAAACAAGTCGGCTAAATAATCGAATAGCCCTAGCGCCACGCCGAGGAACGAGGTCGCCAGTGCCAGATCGGCAAACAGGTGGACAGCCAGTTCAACGTGCGGCGAGGCAACCAGTGTGCGAATTGCCTGCATCAACCCATTCAACCCCGCCTGATCGGCCAAAATAGCATTGAATGTTGAAGAGCTGAGGCTGCCCAACATCACGAGCTGCCAGAAAATATAGGCAATCAGCGGTATTACGCTACCGATAAGGAATATCTTGCGTAGCTTGCGGCTGTCTCCCCCCATGTAGTGCACGATACTGGGGATACTGCCGTGAAAGCCGAATGAGGTCAGAATGACAGGCAATGCCGAGAGCGTCAGACCCTGTTGCAGCGGCAGCGTTAAAAGATTAACGCGCTGAATGTGTGGCACCATGACGGCGAGCATGATGACGAGCATCAGCACTTTGCCGCTAAACAGGATACGGTTAAACAAGTCGACTGAGGATGTACCGATGCAGACGACGCCGCCAGCAACCAGCGTGAAGAGCAGAATGCCCGCAGACAGCGGAAGTGAGTAGCCACTCCACTGGCTAATACTGCTGGCGAGCAGTTCGCCTGCGCCGCTGATATAGGCTGCGGTGAGCGCATACATCAGAAATAGCATACTGAAGCCGGTAATCCACTGCCCCCAACGGCCGAGATAGATTTTTGCCAGCGTGCCTAACCCGGTGTGCGACGGCTGATGTTGATACACTTCGACCAGCAACAAGGCGCTGTAGCACATCAGTGCCCACAGACCGATTAATATCATTAAGGTAGTACCAAACCCGACGCCAGCCGTTGCCAACGGCATTGCCAACATTCCTGCTCCAATTGTGGTACCTGCAACGATAAAAATACTGCCAAGAGTACGATTTTTCACCTATTCCTCTATATATAGCGCGGCTATCCAGATATTTTTGGCAGCAGAGTAGAATATTCAGTGATTTCTGTCAAAACGCCGTTACGACGAGTGTAATCTTATATTTACACCAGAGGCGAGCCATCGGCAGCAGGGCGTTATTGGACAGGCTGAAAGAAATATTGTGTTTGCGCATCCGACTTTCTAAAGTGGATTCAGGATTATCATCAGGAGTGAAAAAATGCTTAGGGTTGAGATGTTATGTACCGGCGATGAAGTGCTGCATGGTCAGATTATTGACACCAATGCGGCCTGGCTGGCGGACTATCTGTTTGTGCAGGGACTACCGATGACCAGCCGGATGACGGTGGGTGACGATCTCGATGCGCTGGTAACGGCGATAACGCAGCGTAGCCAGATAGCCGATATCCTGATTGTAAACGGCGGGCTGGGGCCGACCAGCGACGATCTCAGCGCATTGGCGGCAGCCACCGCGGCAGGAGAGGGATTGGTTGAACACGCCGAATGGCTGGCACGTATGGAGGCTTTCTTTGCTGAGCGTGGCAGAGTGATGGCACCGAGCAACCGTAAACAGGCGCACATCCCTGCCAGTGCGGAAATGGTGGATAACCCGGTGGGCACCGCCTGTGGTTTCGCGCTGCAATTGAACAAGTGCCTGATGTTTTTTACACCGGGCGTGCCGTCTGAGTTTAAGGTCATGGTCGATCAGCAAATTATGCCGCGCCTGCGCGAGCGTTTTGCTGTCGCCGATGCCCCGCTGTGCCTGCGCCTGACCACCTTTGGCCGCTCTGAGAGCGATCTGGCAAGCCAGTTGGACGGCATGGCGTTACCGCCGGGCGTGGTGCTGGGCTACCGCTCTTCTATGCCGATTATCGAGCTGAAGCTGACTGGCCCCGCAGCCCAGCAGGAAAAGATGGAGCAACTGTGGGAAACGGTGCGCACCGTGGCAGGGGAAAATACCATCTTCGAAGGAACCGAGGGATTACCTGCACAGCTGGCACGACGTCTTGCCGAGCGTGATATGACGCTGGCAGTGAGTGAACACTTCACGGCAGGATTGCTCAACTGGCAGCTCCAGTCGGCGAACGTTCCGCTGGTGGGCGGAGAACTGCTGGCAAACGTTGAGGATGTCAGCCTGTCTGGGCTAGCGGATTATGCTCGCCATCTGGCGGAGAGTCAGGGGGCGTCATTAGCGCTGGTGGTCGGCAGCCGGAACGATGCTGAGCTGTCATTAGCGTTGCATACGCCGGAAGGATCTTTTGCCCAAACGATACAATTCAACGTACAGCGCTACAGCCTGAAAACCCATCAGGAAGTGGTTGCGATGCTAGCGATGAACATGCTGCGCCGTTGGCTAAATGGCGGGTCCGTCTACGGCGGCCATGGTTGGATCACGGTGTTGAAGACGTTGTAGTCAGCGGGGGATTGAAGAGCTGATTCTCATCCTGCCTCTTGGGCACATTTCTATTCGGTTTTCGGGGCAGTTTCGTGCGCGATGATACCGTCATTTTCATGCAACTTCATAGCACGCGCCCGACACGGGGCGTCTCAAGCGCCGCTCGCCCCGTGACCCCTAGGCTTTTTGGCGTGAATTATGCCGCTGGCGCGGTTCCTTCGTCGGTATCAGGCTTAACGGACCGCTTGCGACACGTTCCCGACGTGGCGCAAGCTTTCGCCGCATCCATGCGGCTCATCCTAAGCCTGCTATCTCCTCAGCATAATTTTTTACGCCGAGTAACGTCAAAATCATCGCATCAAGTCAGTATAAGACGAGATAAGACGGGGGGCCCGCAAATAAAAAGGCCAGAATCAACGTTCTGGCCTTTTTCACAAGATAAATCAATATAATAACGAATAGAGCTGCCGACGATAGCGGGCGGCGAGGGCGTCGCTGGTGCCGAGGGCGGCCATAATGTCCATTAGCGTTTTGCGTGCGCTGCCGTTAGCGGCGGTCAGATCTTTCTTCAGGAATCCCATCAGCAGTTCAAGCGCTTCTTCATTACGGCCAACCTGATGCAGTTGCAGAGATAGCTGTACTGCCAGATCCGCATTTTGTGGGTCAGCGTCCAACTGCTGCTGTAAATGCTGAATTTCCGGCGTGTCTGCTGCCTGTTTCAGTAATTCAATCTGCGCCACGAGGCTGTGATAGCGCGTGTCTTGATCCTGCAAAGGAATGGTCGCCAGCACGGCTTCGGCGTCTTCACTGCGTTTAATTTGAATCTGCACTTCTGCCAGCATCAGGCCGATATCGCTGCGCTGTTGGCTGAGTTGCCAGGCGTCTTTCAGTAGCTGCATCGCTTCTGGCAGTTTGTCTTCCTGAATCAACTGCTGTGCTTGTGCGACTTTCAGCTCTTCTTCTTTTGGCAGTGCGCGTTTCAGTAGTTCACGAATCGCTTCTTCTGGCTGTGGCCCTTGAAAACCGTCCAGCGGCTGTCCGTCTTTAAACAGATAAACGGTTGGGATTGAGCGCAGGCCAAACTGAGCGGCGACGCGCTGTTCGGCATCACAGTCCACCTTCGCCAGAACAAACTGCCCTGCGTATTCCTGCGCCAGTTTATCCAGCACCGGCTCCAATTCCAGACAGTGCTGGCTACGTCCCGACCAGAAGTAAAACAGGACTGGCAGTGTCGTGGAGTGTTCCAAAACCTGGTGCAGGTTGGATTCGTTAACGTCAACGATAGTCGCTTGTTGTTCTAACATGAGTAGTCTCTCTTACTTCTTGAATTCACTTGACCTTTAGATGGGGCCTGTCGGTGTCACTTACAAGCCTCGTGCAGCGGTGAGTGCGCAATACGTCGCCTTCTGCTGCCTTATCCTCGTAATACTTTATCCAGCAGACACCCCGGTAGCAGACGACGCAGCCAGGTTAAGGCATGGGCTATCAGCGTCACGGGATAGCGTAATTTAGGCCGCGAGCTTTCCAGCGCGTGATGGAGCTTCGGCAGTATCGCTTCCGGCGGCAGCGTAAAACGTTTAGCGATACCGGGGTTGGTGACCGGCTTATCTGTCTGCGTCTGTGCCACGTTATCAGTAAAGCGAGTGCTAATCGGGCCGGGTTCGATCAGGCTGACGTGCAGCCCGCTGCCGTGTAATTCCATACGCAATGCGTCCGACCAGGCTTCCAGTGCATATTTGCTGGCGGCATACGCGCCGCGTCCCGGTGTAGATACCAGCCCCATGACCGAACTGGTCTGGATGATACGGCCTTCACCGTGCGGTAGCATCGCAGGTAGCAGCAACTGGGTGAGCTGATGCGTGCCAAACAGGTTGCTGGAAAACTGCTGTTCGAGCTGCTGGCGTGAGATCGTATTCAATGGCCCATACAAGCCATATCCGGCGTTGTTAAACAAACCATACAGACGGTTATCGGTCAGCCTGATCACCTCCGCTGCGGCCTGTTCAACGCTGGCGCTGTCATCCAGATCGAGCGCAATGGTTTCCAAACCCAATGCGGTCAGACGAGCGACATCCTCTGCGCGGCGGCAGGCAGCAATCACGCGATAGCCGCGTTTTTGCAAATCCTGTGCGGCAATCAGGCCAATGCCGCTAGAGCAACCGGTAATGAAGACCGTTTTTTGCATAACTTTACCTAATTCAAAAGCCTATTTATTAAGACTCATGGTTAACTAAGGGTTCCAGCTGCTTCGCCATCCATTCTGCGATAAACGGTTGGGCATCACGGGTTGGATGGATGCCATCTTCCATCATCCACTCCGGTTTAAGATACACCTGCTCCATAAAGAAAGGCAGCAGTGGAAGCGTAAACTGCTCCGCGAGTTTGGGGTAGATATTGCTGAATGACTCGGTGTAGCGGCGGCCATAGTTGGTCGGCAAACGAACCTGCATGAGCAGCGGCTGGGCGTTAGCCTGTTTGACTAGCGTAATGATTTTTGCCAGATCCTGCTCGATATTGGCTGCCGGAAACCCTCGAAGCCCGTCATTGCCGCCCAGTTC
Organism: Pectobacterium polonicum; assembly: GCF_005497185.1. Taxonomy (GTDB): domain Bacteria; phylum Pseudomonadota; class Gammaproteobacteria; order Enterobacterales; family Enterobacteriaceae; genus Pectobacterium; species Pectobacterium polonicum. The sequence continues at coordinate 325,529 of NZ_RJTN01000001.1, forward strand.
AATCAACACCCAACGCGGCTGATGTTGTTTCAGTAGGGCAGGAAGTCGCGCCAGAGCCTGTGCGGTGGTGTCGCCGCTAATGCTGGCGTTAACCACTGCGATGCCTTTTTTCTGCGTCTGCCACTGCGTGTTCAGCAGCGTTGGCCACGCGTTAGCGATCGGCATCTGATAGCCCGCACTGAGGCTATCGCCCAAAATTAATAATGTGTCAGCGGCGAAAGCGCGTACGCTGCATAATCCCAGAAGCAAAAGGACGAAAACATGTTTGCGAAGACCAGCCCAGCGAGTGCTACGCCAAGCAAGACTGCGCACGTAGAAAACATTCTTGAAGTTCATCATCTTAGTAAGCACGTTGGTCAAGGAGAGAATCGGCTTTCCATCCTTACCGGAGTTGAGCTTATTGTCAAACCTGCGCAGACAATTGCCCTGATTGGTGAATCGGGTTCGGGGAAATCAACCTTGCTGGGGATCTTGGCTGGTCTGGATGATGGCACCGAGGGCGATGTGAGCCTGATGGGCAAATCGCTGAGTGCACTGGATGAAGAAGGCCGTGCGGCGCTGCGTGCCCAGCATGTCGGTTTCGTCTTCCAGTCTTTCATGCTGGTGCCGACGCTGAATGCGCTGGAGAACGTACAACTACCCGCATTGTTGCGCGGTGAAAGCGATAGCCACAGTCGTGGACAGGCCGAACAGCTTTTGCAACAGCTCGGACTGGGCGAGCGCTTACATCATCTGCCCGCCCAGCTTTCTGGCGGTGAGCAGCAGCGAGTGGCGCTGGCGCGAGCATTCAGTGGGCGTCCTAACGTCCTGTTTGCCGATGAGCCAACGGGGAATCTGGATCGTAAAACCGGTGAGCGCATTGTTGATCTGCTGTTTTCTCTCAATCGCGATTATGCCACCACGCTGATTCTGGTGACGCATGATGAACAACTGGCGGCACGCTGTGAGCGACGCCTGCGGTTAGTCGACGGCAAGCTGCGGGAGGACGCATGATCTGGCGGTGGTTCTGGCGCGAATGGCGCTCTCCTTCCTTATTGATTGTCTGGCTGGCGTTAACGCTGGCCGTGGCCTGCGTGCTGGCGCTGGGTACGATTAGCGACCGGATGGAAAAAGGGCTCAGCCAGCAGAGCCGTGATTTTCTGGCGGGTGACCGCGTATTGCGTGCTTCGCGGCCCGTCGCGGAAGACTGGCTTTTGGACGCGCAGCAGCGCGGACTGACGCTCAGTCGCCAGATTTCCTTTATGACCATGACGTTCGCGGGCGATACACCGCAGCTGGCACAGGTTAAAGCGACTGACCAGCGTTATCCGCTGTATGGCAATTTGCAGACGCGTCCTGAAGGGCTGCATGCCGAAGCGGGAACGGTGCTGGTAGCGCCGCGCCTGCTGGCGCTACTTGGGCTGAAAGTCGGTGACATGCTGGACGTTGGCGATACCTCGCTACGCATCAGCGGTGAGCTGATTCAGGAACCAGATTCCGGTTTTAACCCGTTCGAAACTGCGCCGCGTATTCTGATGAATTTGGACGATGTCGAGAAAACAGGGGCAATTCAGCCGGGTGGCCGTATTACCTGGCGCTACATGTTTTCCGGCAATGAAAAACAAATTAGTGAGTTCAGTAACTTCATCAAGCCACAGCTCAAGCCCGATCAGCGCTGGTATGGCATGGAAGATTCTGAAAGTGCGCTGAGCCAGTCGTTAAAGCGGTCACAGCAGTTCCTGTTGCTGTCGGCGCTGCTCACGCTGCTGTTGTCTATTGCTGCGGTCGCGGTGGCGATGGGGCACTACTGCCGCAGCCGTTATGACTTGGTCGCTATCCTGAAAACGTTGGGCGCGGGCAAACAAGCGCTGAGGCGCTTAATCATCGGCCAATGGCTCTCGGTGCTGGGTCTGGCGGCGGTGTGCGGTAGCATACTCGGCCTTGGGTTTGAGGCGCTGTTGATGAAAATGCTGGCACCGGTGCTGCCTGCTGCACTGCCAGCCTCTGGGCTGTGGCCGTGGGTATGGGCGCTGGGATCGCTGGTGTTGATCTCGCTGCTGGTTGGGCTGCGGCCGTATCGACTGCTGCTAGCGACACAACCGCTGCGCGTATTGCGTCAGGATGTGGTGGCGAACGTGTGGCCGCTGCGCTATTACCTGCCGATTGTCCTGCTTATTGTCGTCGGCCTGCTGGCGGTGTTGTCCGGTGGCGGCGTGCTGCTGTGGTCGCTGCTCGGCGGCGTGGCGGTGTTGTCGCTACTGTTGGGTGTTATTGGCTGGGGCGGTTTGCTGCTGTTACGGCGTCTGACGGTTAAACGTCTAGCGCTGCGTCTGGCGATTAATCGCCTGCTGCGTCAGCCGTGGTCGACGCTCAGTCAACTGGCGGCGTTTTCGTTGTCCTTCATGCTATTAGCGCTGCTGCTGGTGATGCGCGGTGATTTGCTGGAGCGTTGGCAGCAGCAGTTGCCGCCGGGTAGCCCGAACTATTTCCTGCTGAATATCACGGCGGAACAGGTGCCGCAGGTGAGGGAGTTTCTTTCTCAGCATGACGTGACGCCAGAGCAGTTCTTCCCGATTATTCGTGCGCGCCTGACGGAGATTAATCAGCAGGTTGCTACGGAAGTGATCCACGAAGACGATCCGGGCGGCAACACGGTAAACCGTGAGCTGAATCTGACCTGGATGAACGGGATTCCACAGCACAACGTGTTGGTGGAAGGGGAAGCGCCGAAGACGGGTGAAGTCTCGATGGAAGCAAAAGAAGCCAAAGAGATGGGTATCAAGATTGGCGATACGTTGACCTTTACCGGCGATACACAGCCGTTTAGCGCCACGGTGACCAGCTTCCGTCAGGTGGATTGGGAGAGCCTGCGTCCGAATTTCTTCTTTATTTTCCCCGTGGGGGCGTTGGATAACCAGCCACAGTCTTGGCTGACGAGCTTCCGCTACGATGGCGATGAGAAGATGATTACGCAACTGAACCGTCAGTTCCCGACGGTGAGCGTGTTGGATATCGGCAGTATTCTGCGTCAGGTTGGGCAGGTCTTGCAGCAGGTAAGCCGCGCGCTGGAGATTATGGTCATACTGGTGCTGTTCTGCGGCGTGCTGCTGTTGCTGGCTCAAATTCAGGTTGGGATGCGCCAGCGGCGTCAGGAACTGATGGTATACCGCACGCTGGGAGCCGGATTACGCCTGCTGCGCACCACGCTGTGGTGTGAATTTGCTGTTCTGGGGCTGGTGGCGGGAACGGCGGCGGCGATTGGCGCAGAATCGGCTCTGTGGCTGTTGCAGCGCAAGGTCTTTAACTTCGCCTGGGAGCCGAATATCACGATGTGGATAACGCTCCCGTTAATCGCAGCGTTCCTCCTGTCGCTCTGCGGCGGCTGGCTGGGGCTACGACTCTTGCGCGGTAAAGCGCTATTCCGGCAATTCGCGGGGTAATATTGCGGATGAAATACGCCATTTTCTCTGATACGCATTGCTATGCAAACACAGAGAAAGTTTCGTGCGCAGCAGCGCCGCCACGTTTATGCAAAACCTTATAAGCGCCCGACGCAGGGCGCTCAAGCGCCGCAGCCCTGCGAACCCTGGCTTCTGGCTAAATTATGCCGCTACGCGGTGCCATCAGTGTGCATGACCGCTGATCGAGCCGCCAGTGACGCGTTCCCGACGCGGCACTGGCTTTCGCGACGTCCTGTCGCTCACTCGGCGGTCAAGCTCACCGCTGCATAATTTTTGATGCCGGATAACAGAGAAAATCGACTTTCTTACCTTATTGGCTGAGAGAACTTCCTGGTGCTTCGCCGCCGGTTCCCGTCACGGTTTTGTGCTTCGCCAGATATTGATGTTGGAAAATGCACATGCGGATCGTGTTGCGGTATTCACCGTTGATGAAAAACTCGTGGATCAGTTCGCCTTCTACCTCAAACCCCAGCTTGCTGTAGATATGGATCGCTTTGTTGTTTTCCTTATCCACAATCAAATACAGCTTGTAGAGATTTAATACCGAGAAGCCGTAATCCATCGCCAGCTTGGCCGCCACGCTGGCGTAGCCGCGGCCCTGATAGGCCGGGTCGATGATGATCTGAAATTCCGCGCGACGGTGGATATGGTTAATCTCCACCAGTTCAACCAAACCTACCTTAGTCTGCTCGTGTTCAATAATGAAACGCCGTTCGCTCTGGTCATGAATATGCTTGTCGTACAGATCGCTGAGTTCGACAAAGGCCTCGTAAGGCTCTTCAAACCAATAACGCATTACACTGGCGTTATTATCTAATTGATGAACAAAAGTGAGATCGTCTCGCTCCAGCGGTCGTAGCCGAACGGAATTGCTCGTACCGGACATAGTGAATCCTTAATTGATTAGATAAACGTGAAACGGCATTACCGGCGTCACGCTGACATGGATGTGCCAACGCTAGTATAGCGGTGGGGAGGCGGGTGCTGAACTCCCAATGTGGAATGGCAAGTAGCAAAATGCCCCGTATCGCTGAGACACGGGGCTAAAGTGCATTAGAAATCGACGCTGGCGCGCAGCACCACCTGACGCGGCTCGCCGATGGCGACACGCAGGTTGTTACCGCTTGATGGATAATAGGTTTGATCGAACAGGTTTTTCACGTTGAGCTGCCATTTCACCTTGTAGCCGTTGAGCGGCAGGCTATAGGCGATAAACGCATCGGCAACGGTGTAGTCATCGAGATAAAAGGTATTTGCTGCATCGCCCGCGCGACGGCTGACGTAGCGTGCACCTGCACCGGCGCGGAGATCGTCACCGGCTGCCAGCCCAATGTTGCCAAAGTCCTGCGTCAGGAACAGCGAAGCAGTATGACGTGCGGCGTTAGGCATACGCTTACCGGTGTTTTCAGGATCGGCTGTGACGCGAGCATCGGTATAGGCATAAGAACCGATTAGGCTTAGTGAATCTGTGAGGTTGCCTGCCAAATCCAGTTCCACGCCTTGTGAACGCACTTTGCCCGCAGTGCGGTAAAGATTGTCATCGACCTTAACCATCACGTTTTGCTTCTCAATGTCGAACAAGGCCACGTTACCAGTCATACGATTGGGTAGATCGAGTTTGGCTCCGATTTCGTAAGACTTACCAATTTCCGGCGGAAGAGCGCCGATATTATTGGCAATATTACTGTTGGGCTTAAATGATCCGCTGTAGCTGGCATAGAGTGATGAATACGATGTCAGACTGTAGATAATGCCCGCACGCGGCACGACGCGGTGGTATGAGCTGTCAGTGTTGGTGATGAACGGACGCCCTTTACCTGCCATGACATCAAAGGTGTCATAACGCAGACCGCCCAATAATTGCCAGCGATCGTTAAGGCGAATGGCATCCTGCATAAAGACGGCTTTACTGTCGATATTCTCTCGTTGATCGCTGTCTTTGGCATTGACGGCGGTAGAGGCAGGCAGTTGACCATATACCGGGTTGTAAATGTTGAACCCTGAAGTCGCTGTACCGCGAATCATATCGCCACGGAAGGTTCTATCTGCTTCATAATCAAATCCAAACAACAGCTGGTGATTAATGCGGCCCCAGTCAACATCACCGTTCAGCGTGAGCTGGACAATTTGAGCCTGACTATGTGCATAGCCAGTAGCGTCTGGCTGACGCGTCAGGATTCCTGTGTTGGCATTGTATTTCGTCGCCCGCGCCTGATTGTCGCCCGCGCCTGATTGTCGCTGTAGCGGTTGCGGTTATACGAATAGGTCAGGCTGCTTTTCCAGCGGTCATTCAGGTTGCGGTCAACCTGCATGGTGACGCTGTCCTGATCGCCGCGTGTCGCATTGTAGCTCTCATCAAAGCGGCGGTCGCGCGGCGTATTCACCGGTTTGCCCGTTTTCGGATCGATAATCGTACCGCGATCGAAAGGCGTTAGATATTCCATATGTTCGTAGGAGACGCGCACGGTGGTGTCTTCGCCGTACCACATTAATGACGGCGCAATTGTCGTCTGGCGGTTACGCCCGAAGTTGCGCCAGTAGTCGGTTTCATCGTGATCGACCACCATGCGGTAAGCCAGACCGGACGTACCTAACGGACCGGTGACATCTAACTGCCCGCCGCCGCCCTTGAAGCTGCTTCCCCAGCCTTCAATGTGCGTTTTCTGTATCAGTTCGGGCTTCTTGCTGATGATATTGATGACGCCACCGGGTTCACCCATGCCATAGAGCATAGAGGCTGGGCCTTTCAGTACTTCGACGCGGTCGCTGCTGGGGGTAAAGTTGCGCGCCTGAATAGAACGCACGCCGTCACGAAAGATCGAGCCGTCGCGGTTATCACCGAAGCCGCGTTTGATGATGGCATCCTGTGTGCCGCCTAGCGTATTAGACTGGGTGATACCGCTGACGTTATACAGTGCTTCATCAATGTTGCGTACCGCACGATCTTCAAGCACCTGCGTGGGGACAACGTTAACTGCCTGTGGGACATCCAGCAGACGGCTTTCAGTGCGGGTGCCGGTCACGGTTTTATGCGGCTGATAGCCGGTCTCTTTTCCTGCTTGAGCACCCGTGGTGGCATTCACCATCATGGTGTCTTCTTTGCCATCGACGATGGCAGCCTGAGTGCTAAACGGCAGCAGCGCCAGCAGTGGCCAGCCGTGACGGAACGTGGTCTTTTTATTCATGCGAAATCTGACTCCAATAAATCCCTGAAAATTCAATAGGTAAAAACTGCTGATAGAGCTGTTGTAGTGTTTGTTGTGGATCGATATCGGCAAATCGATCTGGATAAAGCGCCTTGGCAAACATCTCAACCATCACGACGTGGTACGGGCTGAGATAGAAGTTGTGCCACATGCTCCAGGCACGAGCGGTTTGTACGGCTCGCAGGTGAGACAAAATAGGTTCTTGGCGAATGAGCGTGTCGAAACTTTCTTTCGCCTGCACGGCGTTAACCAGTGGCCCGAGCATCAGACTGGAGAAGCGCCTGCCCTCCGGCCCAGCCATACCGGTGGCGATGTAAACATCGGGATTGGCGGCCAGCACGCGCTCCGGGCTCAGTTCTCCGTAGACGCTGTTGATGGTGCCGCTAGCAATATTCTCGCCGCCAGCGAAAGTCAGCAGATCGCCAAGGCTGCCGCCGACTGCCGTAGTACAGCAGGTGTCCCGTCTGCCCAGATGCAAATGCAACATAACTGTCGGTTTCTTGCCGTGATATTGCGCGATGCGTTGGCGAATCACATCCATATGCTGTTGATAGAAATCGCTGAAAGCGGTCGCTCGCTGGGGTTGATTCAGCACTTCACCGAGCAGACGAATGCTTGGCAACGTGTTGTTAAGCAGGTCGATACGCAGATCGACGTAAATGAAGGGAATACCCGCGCGAGTCAGCGTCTGTTGCAGTTGATCTTCGTTAGCTGCGTTTTTTGCCAACCGTGGCAGAATGACCAGATCGGGTTTTAGCGGCAGCAGCATTTCTGCGTTCATCGCTTGCAGACTACCGTTGCCGAGTTGTGGGATCTGGTTTAGCTGTGGGAATTTTTCGGTATAGCGTGACCAACTCTGTGCATCGTAGCGCGCCATGTCCCCCGGCCAGCCAACAACATTCTTGGCTGGTTCATTGGGCTGAAGTAGGGCTAACGTATATAGCATGCGGCTCTCGCCCAGAATGATGCGCTGGGGACTGTCTGGAACCTCTACCTGTCGGCCCAAAATATCGGTGACGGTTTTTGCATGTAGGAGTGGGCTGAGTGAAAGCAGACAAAGTAGCAAGACGGTACGCATGATGGAGTTCACAAAATTTAGGATGGAGAAAGATAATCATTGTCATTTTCGTTTTCAACCGACGAAAAGTACGTGTAATTTCGGTTGGTAGAAATGTTCTTTCTTATCTGGGGGTTAGTGGTTTTTTCGTAAAGATTAGTAAATATTTAAAGCGTAAAGAGGGGGTAAGGGCGGTAGTGATGCGAATAGGCAGGAAAAGAAAGAAGTGAAGAAGAAAAGATAAGGCCCCGCAGGAGAGCCTTACGAATATGACGAACTGACAGAATTACTCGGCGGCATAACCCTGTGGAGGAATACGCACGCTGTCTAACCAGGCTTCATTTTCGCGCATCACCAGTCGGCCGTTCAGGAACCAGTTAATGACCATCGGATAAATGGTGTGCTCGTGCGTCTTCACGCGCTCACTCAGGCTTTCTTCCGTGTCGTCACTAAAGACTGGTACTTTCGCTTGTAGAATTAGCGGGCCGCCATCCAGTTCATCGGTGACAAAATGCACGGACGTGCCGTGTTCCCGATCGCCATTTTCCAGCGCCTTGCGGTGTGTATGCAGGCCAGGATATTTGGGCAGCAGAGAAGGATGAATGTTCAGCATTTTGCCAGCAAATTGCGCAACAAACTCCGGGCTGAGAATACGCATATAGCCAGCTAGAACCACCAGCGCCGGTTCATACTGTTCAATTTCGTTTGCCAGTGCAGCATCAAATGCAGCACGGTCGGCAAAATCTTCAGGGTTCAAGGCGCACGTAGGAATATCCGCATTCTGTGCGCGTTCTAGCCCGTAAGCCTCCGCATTATTACTGAATACGGCGACGATCTTTCCTTTAAGGCGCCCGTTCTTACAGGCGTCAATCAACGCCTGTAAGTTGCTTCCATGACCTGAAATCAGCACAACGATGTTTTTCATCAGTTAATAACCACTGCGTCTCCGGCATCGGTTTGAGTAATGACGCCGATTTTCCATGCGTTTTCGCCGCTGCTGTTGAGTAATGCAACGGCCTCGTCTGCCTGTTCGGCTGGCAGTGCGATGATCATACCAACACCGCAGTTGAAAGTACGATACATTTCATGGCGGCTGACATTACCGGCCTGTTGCAGCCAGTTAAAGACAGCAGGCCATTGCCAACTGGATTCGTCGATAGTCGCCTGCATGCCTTCTGGCAGCACACGTGGGATATTTTCCCAGAAGCCGCCGCCAGTCAGGTGAGAAATCGCGTGGACATCCACTTTCTCAATCAGGGACAGGATAGATTTCACGTAGATTTTGGTCGGTGCCAACAGGTGATCGGCCAGCGGTTTGCCTTCCAACTCGAACTGCTCTGGATCGGTTTTGCTGACTTCGAGCACTTTACGCACCAGCGAATAGCCGTTGGAGTGCGGCCCGCTGGACGCGAGAGCAACCAGAACATCGCCGTGCTGAACTTTGCTGCCGTCAATAATTTCTGATTTTTCTACCACACCGACGCAAAAACCAGCAACATCGTAGTCTTCACCGTGGTACATGCCCGGCATTTCGGCGGTTTCGCCACCGACCAGCGCGCAGCCTGATTGCTTACAGCCTTCCGCGATACCAGTAATCACGCTGGCAGCGGTATCGACATCCAATTTTCCCGTGGCGTAATAGTCGAGGAAGAACAGCGGTTCAGCACCCTGAACCACCAGATCGTTCACGCACATCGCAACCAGATCGATACCAATCGTATCGTGGCGCTTCAGATCCATCGCCAGGCGCAGTTTGGTGCCGACTCCGTCAGTGCCGGAAACCAGAATCGGTTCGCGGTATTTTTGCGGTAAGGCGCACAAGGCACCGAAACCACCCAATCCACCCATAACTTCCGGGCGACGGGTCTGTTTCACTACACCTTTGATACGGTCGACCAATGCATTGCCTGCATCGATATCCACGCCTGCGTCTTTATAGCTGAGAGAGGTTTTGTCGGTCACTGCTGAGTCCCCACGAAGGTTACGGATTATATTCAGAAAACACGGTATTCAGAAAACACGGTATTTAGCAAATATATTGTGGTAAAAATAATGCGCGCTAATTCTAACAGTGTAGGCAATCGTTTGCGAGTGATGAGTCATCGGCTGGCTATTTTTCGTTAATGGCGACAATTTCTCTTCTCGGTTGATCTGGATCAGGCTTAATCATATGGCGCTAAGTAAAAAAGGCGGTATAATCCCGCGATTTTTTTTACGACGGGCTCTCGTGCCCGCCGCCCTGCGGGCCGCCGCAAGCGGTGTTTAAAAACGCGTTTGGCGTTTTTGTCCGTCCACTAGCCGATGGGGAGATAATGATGAAGATCGTCGAGGTGAAACACCCACTCGTCAAACATAAACTGGGTTTGATGCGTGAGAACGATATTAGCACTAAGCGTTTTCGCGAGCTGGCTTCCGAGGTAGGAAGTTTACTGACTTACGAAGCGACGGCCGATCTGGCAACCGAAAAAGTCACCATTGATGGCTGGTGCGGTCCGGTTGAAGTCGATCAGATCAAGGGCAAGAAAATTACCGTCGTACCAATTCTGCGCGCAGGATTGGGGATGATGGAAGGCGTGCTGGAAAATGTCCCTAGTGCGCGTATCAGCGTTGTCGGCATCTACCGTAATGAAGAGACGCTGGAGCCTGTTCCCTATTTCCAGAAGCTGGTTTCCAATATCGAAGAGCGCATGGCGCTGGTTGTTGACCCTATGCTGGCGACCGGTGGCTCGATGATCGCGACGATCGATCTGCTGAAAAAAGCAGGCTGCCACAGTATTAAGGTGCTGGTGTTGGTCGCGGCGCCAGAAGGGATTGCCGCACTAGAGAAAGCTCACCCGGATATCGAGCTTTATACTGCATCCATTGATAAAGGTCTCAACGAGCAGGGTTACATCATGCCGGGCCTGGGCGATGCGGGCGATAAAATATTTGGTACGAAATAACAGGTAAGCCGACGTGATAGTCGGCTTTTTTTTGGCGCAAACCTAAGTATTTCCTATGGCGCGCCACAGCCTGTGTTACGTCACACGTGGTTCTTTTATTACATCAGCAGTCAACATCATCCTGCTTCACTACGGTGGGGCGGGAGGAGTCTGGCTGTAATACTCCAAATAATTCGAGTTTCAGGAAGGCGGCAAGGGAAAGAATCCCGATGAGCTTACTCAGGTAAGTGATTCGGGTGAGTGACCGCAGCCAATGCACATGCAACTTGAAGTATGACGAGTACATAAGAAGTGTGGGTCTACCTGCACACATAAATAGCAACACTAGATAACAACACTACAGAGGATATTGAAGATGACTCGTCGCGCCATCGGGGTGAGTGAACGACCCCCCTTGTTACAAACCATCCCATTGAGTTTCCAGCATCTGTTCGCGATGTTTGGCGCTACCGTTCTGGTCCCCATCCTGTTCAAGATCAACCCAGCGACCGTACTGTTATTCAACGGCGTGGGTACGCTGCTTTATTTATTCATTTGTAAGGGAAAAATCCCGGCATATTTGGGGTCGAGCTTTGCGTTCATTTCCCCCGTTTTATTGCTGTTGCCGCTGGGGTATGAAGTTGCACTGGGTGGTTTCATTATGTGCGGCGTGTTGTTTTGTCTGGTGGCGCTGATTGTTAAGAAAGCGGGTACTGGCTGGCTGAATGTACTGTTTCCGCCCGCGGCGATGGGGGCGATTGTCGCCGTTATCGGTCTTGAACTGGCGGGGGTCGCGGCAGGGATGGCTGGATTGTTGCCTGCCGATGGCACATCCGTTGATTCTACTGCGGTAACGATTTCTTTGGCGACGCTGGCGATCACCATTCTGGGATCGGTGCTGTTTCGCGGTTTTCTGGCGATCATCCCGATTCTGATCGGGGTATTGGCTGGCTATGCGCTGTCGTTCGCGCTGGGCGTGGTGGATTTAACCCCGATTCGTGAAGCGCACTGGTTTGCAATGCCGACATTCTATACGCCGCGCTTTGAGTGGTTTGCCATTCTGACGATCCTGCCTGCTGCGCTGGTAGTGATTGCAGAACACGTTGGCCACCTGGTTGTGACGGCGAATATCGTGAAGAAAGATCTGATGCGTGAGCCGGGACTGCACCGTTCTATGTTCGCCAACGGCATTTCTACCGTGCTGTCTGGCTTCTTTGGTTCTACGCCGAATACGACCTACGGCGAAAACATCGGCGTACTGGCGATTACCAAAGTGTACAGCACCTGGGTGATCGGCGGTGCAGCGATCCTCGCGATCCTGCTTTCCTGCGTGGGTAAACTGGCCGCGGCGATTCAGGCTGTACCGGTTCCCGTCATGGGCGGTGTGTCGCTGTTGCTGTACGGCGTGATCGGTGCATCCGGTATTCGCGTGCTGATTGAATCCAAAGTGGATTACAACAAAGCGCAAAACTTGATCCTGACTTCCGTGATTTTGATCATCGGCGTCAGCGGCGCGAAAGTGCATCTGGGCTCGACCGAGCTGAAGGGCATGGCGCTGGCGACGGTTGTCGGTATTGGGATGAGTCTGGTGTTTAAGGTCATCAGCCTGTTCCGCAAAGAGGAAGAAATCCTCGATGCGCCGGAAGAGAACGACGCGCGTTCATAACGGCGTTATTCACCCTGTTGAGGTCGTGCATATCGCGTCCTCAACAGGGACAGGTTTTTGTGGTAAACTCGATCCGTTTTCCTGCCCGTTCTGCTTGAGGTGATTCTGAACACGCCGGCACAGCTTTCATTGCCACTCTACTTACCCGATGACGAAACCTTTGCTAGTTTCTATCCGGGTGAAAACGCGTCTCTTCTTGCCGCCGTCAATAATGCTTTGTATCAAGAGCATGGTAGCTATATCTATTTCTGGTCACGCGAAGGGGGCGGACGCAGCCATCTGCTGCATGCTGCCTGCGCCGAACTGTCGCGTCAGGAACGCGCGGTGGGATACGTGCCGTTAGATAAACGCGCCTACTTTGTGCCGGACGTGCTGGAAGGCATGGAACAGCTGGCGCTGGTCTGTATCGACAATATCGAATCTATCGCGGGCGATGAAGAATGGGAAATGGCGGTATTTAATCTGTATAACCGTATTCAGGAAACGGGGCGCGCCCGGCTGTTGATTACCGGCGATCGTCCGCCGCGTCAGCTAAATTTACGTCTGCCCGATCTGGCTTCTCGTCTCGACTGGGGGCAAATCTACAAGCTACAACCGTTATCGGATGACGAGAAGGGGGAGGCATTGCAACTGCGTGCCAGGCTGCGCGGGTTCGAATTGCCGGAAGACGTGAGTCGTTTTCTGCTTAAGCGTTTGGATCGAGAAATGCGCACGTTATTTATGACGCTCGATCAGCTTGACCACGCTTCCATCACTGCACAGCGCAAGCTGACCATTCCCTTTGTGAAAGAGATCCTCGGGCTGTAGCTGGGATCGCTAGCTGAAGATCGACCTCTGACGATTACAGAATTTCCAGTACCTGTTCTGGTGGGCGACCAATACGTGCCTGATCTTGTGCCACGACGATAGGGCGCTCGATGAGCTTTGGATTATCGATCATCGCCTGAATCAGCTGCGCTTCTGTTAGTGCGGCATCGGACAATCCTAACTGCTGATAAACCTCTTCTTTGGTTCTCATCAATTCGCGTGCGCTGCTAAAACCCAACTGCTTGATAAGCTGAGACAGCGTCGCGGCATCGGGCGGCGTGTCGAGATAGAGCACGACGTCGGGCGTAATATTGTGTTCTTGCAATAGCGCCAGCGTTTCGCGGCTCTTGGAACAGCGCGGGTTGTGGTAAATCGTCACAGATTTTTGGTTTGAAGGCTGTGTCATCGTTATGCTCCTTATCAGGATTTCTGGTACTGGCGGAAACGCTGCTGTAACTGGCGGAATTGATCAATACGGGCATCGTAGCGCGCTTGTTCCAGACTCCCCAATTTGACCAATGAACTCGCGTTGCTCAGTAGTCGAATAGATTGATCGAGCTGGCCGTTAAGCGCCAGACTCTCTGCACGTGCGGCCAGCTCTTCTGCACGCTGTCCTTGGGCTGCTGCGGCCTGCGCCAACAGCTCCCAGCCGTTCGAATCGTCAGGATGTGCATAGGTGTAGCGATACAGTATTTTGCTCGCAGCAGCAGGCTGTTTCCCTTCCACATAGGCATTCGCCAGATTGAGTTGCAGAACCGGATTGGCCTGTATTCCGGGTACGTTTTGTAAACGGGCGATAGCCTGCGTCGCGCGGCTTTGTCCCAGATCGATATCGGTCATCATATCCAGAAACCACGGGTTTTCAGGCGCGCTGCTTAGCAGGGGTTGTAGCACATTACGCGCGTCATCGTACTTCTTGGCCTGATACAGCTGAATGGCACGGCCATACTTCGCGGCCAACTGTTCCCGCACGTTACCTTTTTCCCATTGCACCAGCAGATCGTCGTTTAATGGGCGATCCGGTGAACCATACATGCCAAAGGTACGTATTTTGGCGAACAAGAAATCCTGAGAAGACTGCACCGGCGTTGAGCGCATCTGGTTGGCGCGGTTACGGGCGTCTGACAGGCGGCTTTCCGGCAAGGGGTGAGTCAGCAACATTTCCGGCGGTCTGGACGCATAGCGTGATTGGTCAGCCAACTTTTGCAGGAAATTCGGCATAGCTTGCGGATCGAAGCCTGCGCGCTGCAACACCTGAATACCGATGCGGTCCGCTTCTTGTTCATTTGCCTGCGTGAACGTAATCATGCCCTGCTGCGCACCTGCCAGCGTGCCGCTGAGCGCTGCCATTCCCAACTGTGGATTAGCCATTGCCAGCAAGATGGAACCGAGTGCGCCGACCCAGGTAAGCGGGGCGCTACGCTGCTGAGACTCCATGCTGCGTGCCAAATGGCGTTGGGTTACGTGAGAGATTTCATGTGCCAGCACGGAGGCCAGTTCGCTTTCACTATCGGCATAGCGAAACAGCGCGGAATGCAGAACTACGTTGCCGCCGAAGAAGGCGAAGGCGTTGATGTCGTCATTACGGATCAGATAAAAATGGAACGGCGTGCGCACGGAGTCGGCCTGTTTGACCAATCTGTTACCGAGCTGGTTAATGTAATTAGACAGCAGGGGATCGTTGATAAGCGGCGCACCGGCCCGCAGTTGACGGACATAAAAATCACCCATCGCCAGCTCCTGATTGATACTGAGCGTACCACCCGCGGTAGTGCCGATATCCGGCAGCCGATCCTGCGTGTCAGCCTGAACAGGGAGCAGGTTGCCAGCCAGTAATGTCCCAAACAGGACGGACATGAGCGTTTTTCTTAACCGAATAGACATAACGGAAGATAACCTTATCAACAGCTAACGTGAAAGCATTCTGCCGACTATCTTAGCCAGCGATGGCAGACAAAGAAATGCCCGAACGGGAAAAACGTGGTGAAGAGGGATAAAGGCAAGAAAAACCGGCACGTATGACGGTGCCGGTGGACGATTTGAAAACCGCGAATCAGGCGCTTTTCAGATAATCAAGAACGATGTCGTGGTGGTTGCTGGTTTTGAAGTCGTCAAACACCTTCTCTACCTTGCCGTTTTCATCGATCAGGAAACTGATGCGATGAATACCGTCATAGGTTTTCCCCATGAAGGTTTTTTCTCCCCAAACGCCAAACCCTTCTGAAACCTGATGATCTTCATCAGAAAGTAGGGTGAAATTTAAGACTTCTTTCTCGACGAAGCGGGACAGTTTTTCTGATTTGTCCGTGCTAATGCCGAGAACTTCAACGCCATGTTTTTTCAAATCGTCCATGTTATCGCGCAGGCCGCAAGCCTGAACGGTGCATCCTGGCGTCATCGCTTTAGGGTAGAAATACACCAACACTTTCTGTCCCTGGAAGTCGGTTAAATTTACTTGTTCGCCATCTTGGTCGGGCAAGCTAAATTTCGGTGCAATATCACCGGCTTTCAGTGTGTTCATCACGACTCTCCGTCTTGTGTCTCTTCATGCTGTGGATATACCCATAATTTATACTATTGGGCATAGTTAACGACGCTAATACTGCCTTGTGCGTTCAATTCTGTACATAGCTGATGAAAGGCTGGCTCAATAATTAAGCTATCAAGCGTTGCAGAGCTGTGTGCGGCAATCTGAATATACAACTGAGGGGGTTTTCCACCCTCTGCGGGCTGGGTTTTTGACACCAGCTCAGCAATGTTTAACTGGTGAGAATCGAACAAATCAGTGAAACGCTCAATAATGTGAGGCGAATCGGCGACGTCAACCTTCACCCAAACGGTAGAAGGCGTCGGCTGGCTGGCCTGTGACTCTGTCCGCTTCATCACAATGAGTAAATCCATCTCTGCGCCTTTCAGCGGCAGGGTCGATTCAATCAGCGTTATCGCGTTCCAACTGCCGGACAGCAGCATAATAAACGTGAACTCTTTGCCCAGCATAGCAAGACGGCTATCTTCGATATTGCAGCCACAGCTACTGACGTGGCGGGTAATCGCATTGACGATACCGGGGCGATCGACTCCCAGCGCGGTAATAACCAGATAGTGTTCTTGTGAGCTTGGCAACATCATGCTTCCTGTCTTTTTTCCCATGAATACATGGTAAACATAAAAAATTGCCTGGAGCAATTTTTAACGCCGCTTGCGGCGGCCCGAAGGGCGGCGGGCAGGGATAGCCCGCCGTAAAAAGCCTGGAGCAATTTTTAACGCCGCTTGCGGTGGGCAGTGATAGCCCGTAATAAAAAGCCTGGAGCCATTTTTAGCTCGATTTACGCGGTCTATTTTCCCAAAACGTCAGAAGCATTTTTAATTTCGTTTACTGCGTCATAAAAAAACCTGCGTCATGCACCTACAACGCCCTTGTCCGCTTGCTTTTCCATAGAGGTCAAAAGTACCATGAAGCACTTGTTTGTGGAGGGGATGGCCAATGTTTACGGGAAGTATTGTTGCGCTGGTTACGCCGATGGACGCCAAAGGCGCTGTCGATCGGGCGAGCTTGAAGAAACTGATTGATTATCATGTCGCTAGCGGTACATCGGCGATTGTCTCTGTCGGCACGACGGGCGAATCCGCTACGCTGAGCCATGACGAACATGGCGATGTCGTGTTGTTGACGCTGGAGCTGAGCGACGGGCGTATTCCCGTTATCGCTGGAACTGGTGCGAATGCTACCGCCGAAGGCGTTTCACTGACTAAACGCTTTCATGGCACGGGCGTTGTTGGCTGCCTGACGGTGACACCGTACTATAATAAACCGACGCAGGAGGGGCTATTCCAGCACTTCAAAGCGATCGCTGAACATACCGATTTACCACAAATCCTGTATAACGTACCTTCTCGTACCGGTTGCGATATGCTGCCGGAAACGGTTGCCCGTTTGTCTGAAGTGAAAAATATTGTCGCAATTAAAGAAGCAACGGGGAACTTAAGTCGGGTAAGCCAGATCCAAGAGCTGGTTAGTGAAGACTTCATTTTGCTAAGCGGCGATGACGCCAGCGGGTTAGACTTTATGCAACTCGGCGGTAAAGGTGTGATTTCCGTAACGGCGAACATTGCTGCGCGTGAAATGGCGGAACTTTGCAAGCTGGCGGCGCAGGGCAATTTTGTCGAAGCGCGCCGTTTAAATCAGCGCCTGATGCCACTGCATCAGAAGTTATTTGTTGAACCCAATCCTATTCCGGTGAAGTGGGCCTGTAAGGAATTGGGACTCATAGCGACCGATACGCTGCGCCTGCCGATGACACCGCTGACCGATTCCGGCCGCACGGTGATGGGGCAAGCACTTAAGCAAGCGGGTTTGCTGTAATCGTTAGGGAGATTTAATGAGTTATTCATTACAAAAGTCGATGGTGGCAAAAGTCGTTGGCGTATCACTCGTGATGTTGCTTGCGGCTTGTTCCAGCGATCAGCGCTATAAGCGTCAGGTCAGTGGCGATGAATCCTATTTGAAAGCGCCTGAGCATCACGCGCTGAATACGCCTGCCGGGATGATTTTACCCGTGCAGAACGGGGATTATGACATCCCACCGGTTACCCTGAATGGTGCGGTCGGCAAGGCACTGGATATTCGTCCTCCCGTGCAGCCATTGGCTTTGTTGAATGGTTCCCGTACCCAGGTTTCGGGGGATACGGCCACGCTGTTTTTAGAAAACAGCGCGCAAAACAGCCAGCTCTGGTCTCAGGTTATCCGCGTGTTGCAAGACAAGGCGTTCACCATTGCTAGCCGTCAGGATGCCAGCCAAACGCTGACGACTGACTGGATCTCATGGCCGCGTGAAGATGAAGACGTACCGTATCAGGGGCGTTATCAGGTTTCCGTGCAGCAGCAGGGCTATCAGGTTGTTTTGATCGTAAAATTGCTGGGATTGCAGTTGAACGGTCAGCCAGTCACCGCGGGCGATCAGACTCAGCGTTACACTGGGCTGATGCTGAATGCGCTTAGTAATGGTCTGGATTCTCAGGCAACGGCACGCGAAAACGCGCTGGCAAACCGCACTATTGGTTCGCTGGATGTACAGAGTGGAGCGGATGATACGGGTCTGCCACTGCTGATTGTGCGCGGTCCGTACACGGTGGTGTGGGATCGTCTGCCTGCTGCGCTGGACAAGATCGGCATGAAGGTGAACGATCGTAGCCGTCCGCAAGGCTCTGTCTCCGTCACGTATCGTGCACCAAGCGGTGGAACCTGGGATGACCTAGGCGCGAAAAATCCTGAACTGCCTAACGGCGATTACAAATTGCAGGTTGGCGATTTAGATAACCGCAGCAGTCTGCAATTTATCGATTCCAAAGGGCATACGCTAACCCAGTCTCAGAACGATGCGCTGGTGGCCGTATTCCAGGCGGCGTTCGGTAAATAACGCATAAACCAAGGGTCGGATTATCCGGCCCTTCTTCATTCAACCTCTCTACCCGAATTGGCGGGCGTTGTTGGCAACCGTTCGGGGAAGCGTTAAATATACGGGTCGTATTTTTGGCCCTCACTGTGTGGAGTAATTAAAGATGCAAAAGCTAGCTGAGCTGTATCGTGGAAAGGCGAAAACCGTCTACACCACCGAAGATCCCGATCTACTGGTGCTGGAGTTCCGCAATGATACATCAGCAGGAGACGGTGCGCGCATTGAGCAGTTTGACCGTAAAGGAATGGTAAATAACAAATTCAACCATTTCATCATGAGCAAGCTGGAAGAAGCGGGAATCCCAACGCAAATGGTGAGCCTGCTGTCTGACAATGAAGTGCTGGTGAAAAAGCTGGAGATGGTGCCGGTCGAGTGTGTCGTGCGTAACCGTGCGGCAGGGTCGCTGGTAAAACGTCTGGGCGTTGAAGAGGGCATTGAGCTGAATCCGCCATTGTTCGATCTGTTCCTGAAAAATGATGCGATGCATGACCCAATGGTGAACGAATCTTACTGCAAGACGTTCGGCTGGGTGAATGAAGAGAATCTGGCTCGCATGAAAGAGCTGAGCTACAAGGCGAACGACGTGCTGAGCAAACTGTTTGGCGACGCCGGGCTGATTCTGGTCGATTTCAAGCTGGAATTTGGTTTGTTCAAGGGCGAAGTCGTGCTGGGTGATGAGTTCTCACCAGACGGTAGCCGCCTGTGGGATAAAGAAACGCTGAACAAAATGGATAAAGACCGTTTCCGTCAAAGCCTCGGTGGTTTGATTGAAGCGTATGAAGAAGTTGCGCACCGTATCGGCGTAAAATTAGACTAACTGCGCAATCGTTTACGTTCGGGGTGCCAGTCTGCGATAGGCTGGCACTTCGAACGTTTTAATGGTGAACCTTTCCAGTTGCTGTTTCTATCCCCCGCCGTCTGCATGATTTGCTGACCTGCCCCTGACTCTGATTAATGTTATCATCGCGGTTTGCTTAACGCGCAACCTGACTACTCTCGATAGACTCGCAGCCATGGCTTACTTCGATCCAACATTGTTAATTCTGCTCGTTCTGGCGGGGCTGGGCATTATCAGCCACAACATGACCGTCACGCTGGCAATTCTGATTCTGCTGGCAATACGTATCACCCCTTTAAATAACTATTTCCCGTGGGTGGAAAAATATGGACTGAGTATCGGTATTGTAGTGCTGACGATTGGCGTGATGGCACCGATTGCCAGCGGAAAAATTACCGCCAGTGAAGTGATGCATTCCTTCCTGCACTGGAAATCTCTGCTGGCGATCCTCATTGGCGTTGTTGTGTCTTGGCTTGGCGGACGCGGCGTGTCGCTGATGAGCAGCCAACCCTCCGTTGTGGCGGGATTGCTGGTGGGAACGGTGATGGGCGTGGCGCTGTTTCGCGGTGTTCCCGTCGGACCGCTGATCGCCGCAGGGTTACTTTCTCTGCTGATCGGCAAGACCTGATTCATCCGGCGCGTGTGATGATGCTGCGTGATTTTCTCCACAGCCAATACCGGCAGCAACGCTATGGCGTCCGGCGATTGCTGGTACTGAGCGGTGAACCGAGCTGGTGTGAAGAACAGGCGCTGTTGCTCAGTTGTCAGTCAATTGGCGACTGGCTGTGGATTAGCGAAGATGCGCCGGATTCCGTCCCTTCACTCTCTGCCAGTCGAGTGCGGACACTGCTGGGACGGGAGTTTCTTCACGCGGTGTTTGATGCACGTAGCGGTGTGGATGTTGAAGCACTGGCTATGCTGTCAGGCACGCTACAGGCCGGTAGCTGGCTGATTATGCTGGTGCCGTCGTGGCAGTCATGGCCGACCTTACCGGATGAAGACAGCCTGCGCTGGAGCGAACAGCAACAGCCGATTGCCACCCCGCACTTTATTCAGCATTTCCAGCGCCAGCTGTTGGCTGATGAGGACGTCGTTCTCTGGCAACAGGGGCTGGAATTAACGGTTCGGCCTTTGGCCGAGCGGGTCTACTGGCAGTCTGTAAACGGTGAACCGACCGTACGACAGCAGCATATTCTGCATGAACTGAGCGCCGCCGAGTCTGGCATATTTGTGATTACCGCGCCGCGTGGTCGGGGGAAATCGACGCTGGCGGGTATGCTAACGCAGCGTAGTCGCGGAACCTGCTGGCTCACTGCGCCTTCTCGCGTTGCGACGGATATCCTGCATCAGCACGCGCGTGCTGATGCGCAGTTTTGGGCACCGGATGCGCTATTGGCACACTGTCGCCTTCATGGTGTATCCGATATCGATTGGCTGCTGATTGATGAGGCGGCTGCGATTCCATCGTCTCTCCTCGCGGCGCTGTTACCCTATTTTCCCCGTATTTTGATGACCACGACTGTGCAGGGATATGAAGGCACCGGACGGGGCTTTTTGCTCAAATTCTGTGCTTCGCTGCCGCAGTGGCGGGCGTTTACGCTGGACGATCCGCTGCGCTGGGCGGTTAACGATCCGCTGGAGCGCGTGTTGGATCAGGCGCTGCTGTTCAACGAGCCTACCTCGTTTCATTCTCCGCTACATCCCGTTGCTGGCTCGCTGGCTTTGCCCTCGCTGGATATTCGAACTGAACGTGCCGCCGACTGGCTGACACATCCCGAACGCCTGGCTGGGTGCTACGCGCTATTGTGCAGCGCACATTACCGTACCTCGCCGTTGGATTTGCGCCGTCTGATGGATGCGCCAGGTATGCACATCGCCAGCGCACAGGTAGCGGGCGAGATGTGTGGCGTACTGTGGCTGGTGGAGGAAGGCGGGCTGTCTGCCTCACTGGCTCATGAGGTGTGGGCGGGGCGGCGACGCCCGCGCGGTAATCTGGTCGCCCAATCGCTGGCGGCACATGCTGGACTGTGGAATGCACCGACGCTGCGTGCGCGTCGCATAAGCCGGATTGCGGTGGCATCGTCATCTCGCCGACAGGGAATAGGGCGAGCGTTAATCGCAGAGCAGACACGCGAAGCACAACAACAGGCGCTGGATTACCTGTCAGTCAGTTTCGGCTATCAGCCAGCGCTGTGGGCGTTCTGGCAATCGTGTGGGTTTCAACTGGTGCGCATTGGTAGCCATCTTGAGGCCAGCAGTGGCTGTTACAGCGCGATGGCGATACTGCCGCTGAGTGAATCGGGCCATAAGCTGGCGGAGCAGGGGAGCCAGCAATTAGCGCGTGACTGGTATTGGCTACAACGCCTTATTCCGCTGAACCTCGCGCTGCCGCAGACAGAAAATACGGCGTCGGATGCCGAGAGTACTGAACTGAATGACGATGACTGGCGTGAACTGGCGGGATTTGCCTTTGCGTATCGGCCGATGGAAGCCAGCTTCGCCGCTATTTGTCGCTTGCTGATTCACACTACATTGCCGCTGCCTGCGCTACGCCTGCTGGTGGATAAACCGGATGAAGGCGAACAGATAGTCGCTATGTTGGGGCTAACGGGCAGGAAAGCGCTCTTGAAGCGCTGGCGAGAAGAAACTGCCACTGCGCTAATCGATCTTGATGCGCAACGCTGTGAGCGTTGGCGACAATGGGGGCTTTCTGTCCATTCGACGGGCGATGCATCTCATCCCTGAGACGCATTGTTATCGAAACGCAGACTGTGGCGTCAGTCCAACTGCGATTTGAAGGCGGGGGCGCGACGAAGTAATTCCCAGAGTATTTCCTGTAAGGGGGTTTTCTGATTTTCGATCAGCTCGGGATAACGCTGATGAAATGCCTCTTCTTTGGCGGAAAACACCGGATTTTCCTGAAGCCATTGCTCACGTAATTGGGTGATTTGCTCACGCGTTAGCTGCTTATTGGGCGTGGCATCTTCCTGTTTCTCAAACCAGAGTTCGCGTTTGGCGGGTGTTGCTCGTTCTTCGGCACTCCAGCCCTCTTGAATTTGCAGTATCTGCGACAGCGTAAAGCCAAGCTGCACAGAGATACCTCGCCAGCTCTCCGCATCAGAGGGCGCTGGGGGAGGAGAAAGGTGAGACAATAGCGATGCCAGGCTTTTCTCCATCCCCTGCTCGCTGGTGGTGGCTTCTGCCAGGTTAGCGGTCTGCTGGTGCAGTTCGGCCCATTCGCTTTCGGTCACGCTTTCACCAGCCAACAGCGGTGCAACGCGCTGCAACCACTGCTGGCGTAGGTCATTTAGTGTGCCGTCTGCTAGCCACTCGCTCCACGGATTTCCGTTGTTACTTAACCAGTGATGCAGCCATTGTAGTGCGATGCCCTCTACCGCTTTTCCAGGGGCAATTGCATCAAAGAATGCATCAACCTGCGCTGGCGTCGTGCAGGGCAGTTTTTCCAGTAGCAGGCCAAGCGCGGCAGGAAACCCGGTTAAACGTTCAAAGATGCGAATATCCGCGCTGTGCGCCAGCACGGCGGAGATGGTGCCTTTATTATCTTGCCAGTAAGGGGCGTAGGCTTGCTGGATGTCGCTATTGATAGCGTGTTGGTGCAGACGCTGGTGTAAAAAATCGCGCAGCGACGGATCGCCATAAAACGTCCCCCACGCTACGTTGGCATCTGCCAGGGGTTGTGTGGTTTTTTGTATCGCAACCTGGTGTGATTCCAGCCAGCCGCGTAGCTGAGCCAGCGTTTTTACGCCGATCTGTCGTGAAACTTCCTGTCCATTTTTGAACAGTAGTAGGGTGGGAATACCGCGCACGCCAAAGCGTCGCATGAACGCGGGGTATTGCTCCACATCCAGCTTGGCCACGGTCAAATTGTCTGGCGTGCTATCGGCGAGGGTGTCCAGCAGGGGTGCCAGCGCTTTACAGGGCTGGCACCAGGGAGCCCAGAGGTCAAGCAAAACGGGCTTGTCGTGAGTCGCGAGTAGCGTATCCAGCGATGTATCGCTGACGGTAACAATGGCGTTGGACATAGTGTCTCCATTAAAAATCTTTAAAAATAAATAGGGTAGGCGGGGTTTACTGCGAACCCCCTACGGTCATGTTGTCGATGCGCAGCGTCGGTTGTCCGACGCTGACGGGCAAGGTTTGTCCTTCTTTACTGCACACGATATTGCCGTCATCCAACGCCAGATCGTTGCCCACCATTGAGACGTGCAGCAGGGCTTCTGGCCCGTGACCAATTAGCGTCGCGCCTTTAACGGGACGGGTCACTTTGCCATTCTCAATCAGGTAGGCTTCGGTGGTAGAAAAGACATACTTGCCGCTGCTGATATCCACCTGCCCGCCACCGAAACCGACGGCATAGAGGCCATTTTTGATAGAGGCAATCACTTCTTCTGCGGGGTACTGTCCCGCCAGCATGTAGGTGTTGGTCATACGTGGCAGCGGCAGTGCAGAGTAGGAGGAACGGCGTGCGTTGCCCGTTAATGCGGTGTTCATCAGTTTGGCGTTGAGGTTGTCCTGTAAATAACCGCGTAGTATGCCGTCTTCAATTAGCGTCGTGCACTGTGATGGCGTGCCTTCATCGTCTACATGCAGTGAGCCCCGGCGGGTGGCGATCGTGCCATCATCAACGACGGTAATTCCCGGTGCGGCAACCCGTTCCCCTAACAAGTTGGAAAAAGCGGAACTGCCTTTGCGGTTAAAGTCGCCTTCTAACCCATGTCCGATGGCTTCATGCAGCAGAATGCCGGGTGAGCCAGCACCGAGTACTACGCTGTACGTCCCTGCTGGTACGGGGCTCGCATCCAGATTATTCAATGCCTGATCGACCGCTCGGTTCACCCAGTGAGTGATGGCTGCTTCATCGAAAAAACCGTAGTCGAGGCGTCTTCCACCGCCGCTGGACCCATTCTCTCTGCGGCCCTGCTGTTCCACGACGACGCTGATGAACAGATTAACCAACGGGCGAACGTCCGTCGCTAGCTTGCCGTCGTGGCGGGCGATGAGAATGGTCTCATGCGAAGCATTCAGGTAGGCCGTTACCTGCGTCACGCGTGGGTCACGTGCGCGCGCCTGACGATCGATCGAAAACAGCAATTGCCGCTTATGCTCTTCGGTCACGGCAAGCAGCGGGTTATTTGACGGATAAAGTGTGGTGGCCCCGTGTGGTAAAGACGCGGGAAGCGCGACGCTAGCCGTTTGCCCCTGTCGGCTGATTTCCCTGACGGTGTTGGCGGCTTGCAGAATGGCCTGTGGGCGCAGATCATTGGTGTAGGAGAATGCCGTTTTCTCACCGCTGACGGCACGAACGCCAACGCCTTGATCGCGGCTGAATCCTGTCGGGCGCACGATACCATTTTCGAGCTGCCAGCCTTCCTGCTGGCGACGCTGAAAATAGAGATCGGCATAGTCCACCTGACGCTGCATGATGTGGTTCAGCGCGTGCGTTATCTCCGCCGTTTCCAGCGAAAATGCCGACAGCGCAGGCGAAACTCCCGCTCTGGAAGCGTGTATTGCCATGATGATGATCCTGTTTCTGTGACGCGATGTGGGATTACTGCCCGGCGATCTGCATCTCTTCAATCAATAGGGAACCGCAGGAGAGGTTGCCCTGCGTGTGGATATCCGCACCGAGAGCGACGCATTGCAGGAGCAGCGTTTTCAGGTTGCCTGCAATGGTGATCTCATCGACCGGATACTGAATTTCGCCGTTTTCGACCCAAAATCCCGCCACGCCCTGTGAATAGTCGCCCGTCATCGGATTTAGCCCGTGCCCCAGCAACGTGGTGACCAGTAGACCTGTCTGCATAGTGCGCAGTAGCGTCGGCAGATCGTCGCCGGGATGCGTCAAACTGCTGCTAAGCGACAGGTTATACGCTCCGCCAGCATGGCCGGTAGGGGAGAGCCCCAGCCGTTTGGCGCTGTAGTTTGATAGAAAATAGCCTTGTGCGACGCCGTTGAGAATGGCGTGGCGAGCGGAGGCTGCGACGCCTTCGGTATCAAAACAGGCGCTGGCCAGCGCCCCTGGAATAAACGGGTTCTCATGCAGGCTGAGATGCGGTGATGTGATGGTGTCTCCCTGACACCGGCCTAAGAATGACGTAGTGTGGTAGAGTGACTGACCGCTGAGCGCATTGACCAGATGATGAATCAGGCTGTGCGCGACGGGCGCTTCAAACAACACAGGGCAGCGTCGGGTAGAGAGTTTACGTGCCTTTAACTGTGCGATGGCTCGTTGTGCGGCGGTGTGCCCGACCGTTTCCGGCGTTGCCAGGAATGCTGGCGATCGTCCCGTGGTGTGCCAGAATCCTTTCTGACGTGCCGTGTCGTCACGGGCGATGGCCTGACTCCACAGCGTGTGCAGCGAGGTGGGGTAGCCCGCGCAAAAACCCGCAGAGTTTGCCAGGATAAAGTCCCCCTGCTGTGAGGTAATCTCCGTACTCTCGTTATAGCTGTGTTCGTGTGCGGTATTGGCGGCCTGCTCGGCACGCAATGCCAGTGACAGCGCTTGCTCGACTGTTAGCGTGTCGTCGTGGTGCAGTTTAAGATCGTAAATGTCTCGGGCGAAATACTGGGCTTCTGGCAGGCCGCTACACGCATCTTCATCCGCATATTTAGCCAGCGTACTGGCGGCATCAACGGCGTCCTGCAAGGCTTCCTGACTAAACAAGGTGGATGACACGGTGCCTGAACGCTGACCAAAGTAAACCGTAACGGACAGAAACTGGCTCTGATTTTGCGTCAGCGTATCCATATCACCCTTTCTGACGCGGATCGTGCGGCGGTTTCCCTGAGAAACGTTGACGACTGCCTGACTTGCGCCTTTTGCGGCAGCGAGGTCCAGCACGTTTCCGGCCAGCGATTGGAGCGTGCCAGATTGCGGCGTAGCAAGAACGGGAGATTCATCAAGAGAAGGCATATTGGGTATCCATGCGTAGCAGTGTTCTACTCATGATGTGCAACGAAGACAGAAAAGCGTCAGCGCGAGGCGAGACTTTTTTACGAGATGCTAAGAGGCAAGGGGGGATGTGGTCCGCAGAAGCTGACGGCAGGCCGTTAGCCTCTGCGGGGAAGGAAAAATCAGGGGGCTTTGACCGGTTGCAGGACGAAATCTATTTTGCTCAGGCCGCGCTGCTGAGCACTGGTCATGACATAGGCGACTCGACCATACTCGACGGCCTGATCGGCAAACAGTCGTATATTCGGATGAGTGCCTTCGGCTGAGGCGGCATCGAGTTTGGCGAGCAGTTGCGCATCATCAACCGCTTCTTTATTCCAGTTAATCTGCCCTGTTGCGGTAATCGCGATATCCACGGCTTGCGGATCTTTCGTGATTTTCTCAACGCTGGCGCGCGGCAGTTCCACTTTGACGGCGTGGTTAATGACCGGCAGGGTAATCATAAATACGATCAGCAGCACCAGCATGACATCAATAAACGGCGTCATGTTGATATCGTTGAGCAGGGCGTCGTCCTGACTTTCAAACGGGGATGACATACTCATTGCAGTGTTCCTCTTCAGGCTGAGCGCTCAACGGGATGAGATGATTCATGCGGGATCGCCGTGTTCAGATCGGTGAGGCTGGTTTCGACACGTGCGCCAGTCAGCAGATAAGCGTGAAGGTCGTGGGCAAAGCGGTTCATGGCATGCAGAACGACGCGGTTACGGCGGTTGATCGCATTAAACCCTAATACGGCGGGGATTGCGACGAACAGGCCGAACGCCGTCATGATCAGTGCTTCGCCGACGGGGCCGGCAACCTGTGCCAGATCGGGCTGGCCGATGGTGCTGATGGTTTGCAGCGCGTGGAAAATACCCCAGACGGTGCCTAGTAGGCCGATAAACGGCGCAGTGCTGCCGATAGACGCCAAGGTTCCCAGGCCGGATTGCAGTTTTCCTGCGTTGGTGTCCAGCGTGTTGCTCAGGCCGCGTACCAGCCAGTCGCTGAGATCGACGTTTCCACCCAGCGTGGAGGAGAATTTATGCGGGTGTTTCAGCAGCGCGTGGCCTTCAACCACCAAATCACGGAACGGATTAAAGTGTTGTTTACCAAACTGGCCGAGACTTTCTTGCAGGTTTGTGGCCTGCCAAAAAGCGTGTCGGCTGTGTTGAACGCTCTTGTTCAGTGTCAATAGCTGCCGCGCTTTCACCAGAATGACGGTCCATGACAGTAGCGACATGATCAGCAAAATAATCGCTACCGAGTGGGTAACTGCATCGCCCTGCTGCCAAAAATGTTGAATATCTAACGTGTTCATGTGTGACCTCTTGTGCAATAGACTGATTCGGGGCGTCAGTGAAACGGCGTGTGATGCCATTTCGACGCGAGTTGTGTGTTAACGAGCCAATCGGAAGTTGACGGGCTGAACGGTCATGACGGTGATTGCCTGTCCGTTTTCGCGATAAGGCGTACAACGTGCTTGCGCGACGGCATCCATAGCCGCCTGATCTAACGCCTCAACCCCGCTGCTGCGAGCAATATCGTGCCGAATTAAGCGGCCTTCCGGGCTGATGACCAGACGTACTAGCACGTCGCCCTCCTGCTGGAGACGTTTAGCACGGCGGGGGTAATCCGGCTGTGGCACGATGCAGCCAACGGACGCCACCTGTTTGGGCTGCGCACCGGGTGTGTTCTGCATCATATTGCCTTTGCTGGCGCTGGTGAGCGCCCCTGCTGTGGCATCAGGTACAGCTGGCACGCTTTCTGGGGCTGGGGGCGCGGCAGGCTGACGCTCGGCCGTCGTTTTTGGCCGGACGGGCTGCGGTTTAACCACCGGTTTTACGGGCGGTTTCGGGACGTCTTTCTTGACCGGTGGTGGCGGTGTTTCTTGCTGTTCAACAATCGTTTTTTCCACGACAGGCGCAATTTCACGTTCGCCTTGTTCCGATGTGAGTACCGGCGGTTCCGGTGACAGTACGGGAACCGGCTCGGGTTCTGGGGCTTCAACCATCGAGGCCTGAATACTCACGCTGGCAGCCGGATTAAGCAGGTTGATCGGCTTATATTCGGTGGTGCGAGTGATGATCCATGCTGCAACGCCAGCATGGATCAACGCCACCGCCAGAAAGCTGATGGCGATCCTGCTGGTTTCTCTCTGAGTAGATGCCCCGACGCTTAGTGATGACAGCGTGGTGACGTTTTCATACCGTGCTGCGGGAGTCGCCTCAGCGCGCGCGTTTAACGATAGGTGTTGCACGGATGCCTGTTGCACGTTTTCCCCTACTGCTCTTAGCTTACTGTGTTGGCGACATTAGCCGACCAATCGTCATACTCTTTATTAATGATGTGCAACGAGGCAGAAAAAGTGTCACCACATAGCGTGAATTTTTTACCCGTGCCTGATAGCACGGATGTGAATCCAGTAATCTGTGGTGTGCACGATAGCGATAGGCATGGTTTGCGCGAGCGAATCCAGCGTGTAGTTAATATCATTGAGGGGGAAATTTCCGCTGACGCGTAAATCAGCGATGGCAGGATCGAGCCTGATGACGCCTGGCGTGTAGTCACGTAGCGAATTAATCACGGAAGCGAGTGAACGATCGCGGACTTCCAGTCGACCTTTCAGCCACGCTATTTCTGATTCTGGCGTAATAGCGACCTGATAGAGCGTCGCGTCATCGAACCATACGCCCTGACCCGCATTAAGGCGCAGACTTTGCCCGGCTCGGTTGGTAATTTTGGCGATGTTATCCAGTACGCCGACGTGGATGCCGCCGCTTTCATAGCGCACGTTCACATTGGCCTGGAGGGCGACAATATCACCCATTTGGGTCGCGATAACGAAGGGTCGTTGGGTATCGGGTTTGATTTCCGCGAAAATGCCACCGGTGTGCAGGGCGACCTGACGTGCATGGCTCTCGGGTTGTACATTAACGTCGACGGCGGTACGCGCATTGAGCGTGAGCGTGCTGCCATCGCTGAGTGGCACTTGCTGGCGCTGTGCTGTCGCGGTTTTCACATCAGACAGTAGCGGCGATAGCGGGTAGTGCTGATTGAGCAATAGACTGCTCAACGAGGCGATAGCCACCATACCTAATCCGTATTGCAACACTTTTCGCCGACCTGACGGCGCTAACAACGCCTGACGAATCGGGTCGTTGGGTAACGCGGCGAGAAGCGGCTGAAATTGTCCCAGCGTTTTCTCAATGCGCTGGCAGGCACGCTCATGCAGAACGTTTTCACCTCGCCAATGGCGGTAATCGTCATAGTCGGTCTGCGTTGCTTCACCGGAACGCAGCAGTACCATCCATTCAATTGCCTGTTCGGCAATCGGGTCATCCATGTGTCTTCTGGCCATGCGGTTCACCTATAAATCACTGCTGTCTTGTGTTGCCAGATAGCAGTTGGTTAGTGCTTTGGCGATATATTTTCTTACCATGCTGACGGAAACATCGAGCTTTTCGGCAATGTCAGCGTAGGTCATACCATCAAGCTGGCTGTACAAAAAAGCCCGCCGTGCATTGGTAGAAAGCCCGTCCAAGGCTTGATCGATAGTCAACAGCGCTTCCATTAATAGCTGTTGGTCTTCCGGCGATGGGTGGTGAAATTCTGGCTTACTCGCCAGCGCCGTGAGATAGGCTTTTTCCAGATCGCGCCGACGCCAGTTTTCGTACAGCACTCGTTTAGCCAGCGTGGTCAGCATCGCGCGTGGCTCCTGCACGCTGGCGAGATCCGGTAGTGACGCTAAACGTAAGAATGCTTCTGAGGCGACGTCTTCTGCTTCACAGCCGTAAGCAATACGGCGGCGTAATCTGTCCGTTAACCAGCGATAATCGCTGCGAAAAATAAGCGACAGTAAGTCGGTTTTTTTAACAGACTCGGTATACATGGAGCATCCTCAGTAACATAAACCATAACCTAAACAGACAATCTTTGAACCGGGATACCCCGAAGCTGCTAATACAGGGAAAATCGTTATTCCCGAATAAGAGCATTCTGTATTGCGTTTTTAAGACAAAAAACGGAAGAGTCAAACAACGATTTTCTTATATGTTTATTTAAAATTGTTATGTTGCTGAGAGATTTGTAAAAAAAATCAGTTGGGGGGTAATACGAAAGAGCATGGTGAAGTAAACAAATCGGGGCTCCAGATAGACTCTCCCTTGCCTGCGGGCCAGCCTGAATGACGACGAACCGGTTTATTTGGGGAGAAAAATGAGCCGGCGTCTTTTTAATCAGGTCGATTATTGCCAGATGAAATTTACTTCATAAAAAAAAATGATTATTGCTGTCACTTTTTCATCGTCATTGCACAAATCATACGGAAACCAATAAAAACTGATTTTTTGAAGCAATTGACGAGGGAAATATGAAAAAACGAGATGGTATCTCTCCCGCTCTGGGGCTGGGTTTTAAGCAACGCCTGCTTCTTACCAAAATATTGACGATCAATACCGCTTTATTCGTCGGTGCGACAACCATACCGATTGCTGTCTACGCAGCGGGTGAAAACGACACGATTGCCTTTTCTATTCCGGCTGGTGACCTGCAAAAAGGGTTACTGGCAATTGCCAACCAAAGTCAGCAGACCCTCTCATTTAATCCTGCGCTGGTGGCGAATTATCAAAGCGCCGCGCTGAATGGCAACTACTCCACGCGTCAGGCCATTTTGCGTTTATTACAAGGAACGCCGTTGTTATTAACGACCACCGATAACGGTACGCTGACCATTATTTCTTCCCGTGCCAACGATGCGGAAGTGGCGCAGGCCAGTGATAACGCGTTGCCTGCGATTACTGTCAACGCAGGTAGCGAAGATGAAACGGTATTGAACCCTGGCACCTCGTCTTCAGCCTTGCGCACTAGCACCTCGTTACAGCAAACGGCGCAGTCGGTGCAGGTCATCAGTAATAAATTGATTACTGAACGTCAGGCGACCTCTCTGGAGGATGTGCTGAAAAACTCAGGCAGCGTGGTGACGGTAAAATCGAACCGTGGCGATCCCACCTACTGGATTCGTGGTTATGCCGTTACCTCCGGCGCAACCGATGGGCTGTCAGGCTCCAGCAATGCGGGGATTGGGCGCGGGACTGAGATCGAAGGGGTTGAGCGTGTTGAAGTGCTGAAAGGGCCACAGTCGGTTCTGGCCGGGAGCAGCTCTGCGGCGGGGACGATCAACGTGGTGCGGAAAAAGCCAGTGACGGAGCCGCTACGTCGGGTGAAAGTTGAAACGGCAAGCTACGGTGAAATCAAAACTGCCGTTGATGTCGGTGATGCGATTACGGATGACAAATCCTGGAGCTATCGTCTCAATGTATCGAGCATGAAATCACGCAATTCCTTCCCCGATTTTAACGGTAACCACAGTGATTATTTAGCACCCGCATTGACCTGGAAAAATGACAACACCACGCTGACGTTTGGGGCGGAAACCAGCCAAAGTCGACGTTCTGGCCCGGCTGGCACGATTTATCTAAACGGCGGTATTCAGCAATTACCCAAATATCGTTTGGGCGATAAAGACGATCACAATAAAGCAAAAACGACGAATGCGTACTATGAATTGCAACACAAATTAGTGGATGACTGGTCATTCAATAGTAAAGCGGGCTTCCAAAGCACCTCGTCACAGATGAAGATGAATGAAACGCTGGATATCATGCCTAACGGCGATAAGATCAGCCATCCGTTAGCCTATAAATCCACCAATCAGACGTTTAGCCTACAAAATGATATCCGGGGGAAAATCGAGACCGGGCCTGTCACACAGACCTTGTTGTTCGGCCATGACTATAAGCACGAGCGCTTTGCCAGCTACGATAATGATTTTATTCTGTTAACTGATGGCAATATCTTTAACTCAGACTCTCTGAACTATCCAGGTATCGGCGAACCAAGTTTTCGGTCTTACACTACGAAATTAATCCAGAGCGGTTTCCTGTTTCAGGATCAGATCGATGTGTTTGAACGCCTGCATTTCCAGCTCTCGGTTAAACGCTCAACGTGGAATAACGCGTATCTGGTCGGCACAATTCCATCGACCTACACCGCCAGTAAATGGATTCCTAACTATGGTGTCAGTTTTGATATCACGCCAGATGTGACGATTTACGCCAATTTACTGAACAGTTTTAGCGGGAATGCAGCCATTACGCGCTCAGGAGTCCAACTTCCACCGACCACCGGGCAATCGAAGGAAGCGGGGCTGAAATTTAGCCTGCTGGACGATGAGCTGACGCTGACGACGGCGGTATTCAATATTGAACAAAATAACCTGAGGGTAACGGACAGTAACGGCTTTCCTATCGCCTCCACGGGGAGAAAGAGCGAAGGTTTTGATATCGATTTGAATGGCTCACTCTTGCCGGGATGGGATGTCTCAGCCAGCTACACCTACTCCACCAGTAAAGATCCGGATAACGTGGGGATTCGGACCAACACGCCGCGCCATACCGGTAATATTTGGACCTCCTATGAGGTCCAATCTGGGCGTTATCAGGGCTTTGGTGCGTCTGCCGGTATTAGCGGAACGTCAAAAACTGAAAATGGAGATAGAAGACAATACTTCTCGATCGGCAGCCAGGCTTCAACCGATGTCACCGTCTTTTATCGCCAGCCAATCTGGTCAGTCACTTTTGGTGCCAATAACGTCTTCGATCGCGATATCTACTACACCAGCACGACGCCGTTGTATATCGGTATGAAAGAGGGGCGGACATGGCGTCTCACCGGAACGTACTCGTTCTGATAACCCGTCTAACGGATGGCCAGTGTGGCCATCCAGACGAATCAGCAGGTAGGCACGGCGCATGAGTGTGAGAGAGATGAGTACGACAAGACCGGGCATCGCCCAGATTCTGGTGCCCTATTGGCTGACGTCAGAGAAGTATCTGGCGCTGCTGATTCTTGCCATGATTATTAGCATCAATCTGGGGACAGCCTACATTAGCGTGGAGGCAAACCGTGTCGCCGGAAAATTTACTGATGCGCTGATTGGGGTGGATTGGGAGCAAATAAAACCGTTATTTATCTTCAGCTTTATACTTGGCTTAGGGGCCATGATGCTGAAATGGGTAAACGTACTGGGCCAAGGCTATCTGGCATTGCGCTGGCGCACCTGGATGACGCTCCACTATATCCGACGCTGGACGAGTACATCGGCTTATTACCAAATAGAAAGGGAAGGGGTACTGCCGAATATCGATCAGCGCATTGCCGATGACGTGAATGAGCTAGTGTCAGCCTCGCTGAATTTTTTTCTCAATATTCTCTCGGTTGTCATCAGTACCGTTACCTACACCGCGCTATTGTGGTCGGTGTCTGGCGTATTACGCTTCTCATTTATGGGCAGCGACTGGGCGATACCGGGCTATATGGTCTATGCCCTTTATATCGAATATGTCCTTCAGGTTGCCCTTTCGCACTGGCTTGGTAAGGCATTGATTAAGCTGAATATGAATCAGCAGAATGCGGAAGGCGATTTCCGCTTTTTGGGCGTTCAACTGCGTGAAAATGCAGAGCAGATTGCCTTTTATCAAGGCGGTAATCGGGAAGGGGATCGGCTCGCGCAGCGGTTTGCCCGCGTGCGTGATAATGCGCTGTCTGTGCTGCTGCGCGGCTTCAAAGTGTCGTTTGGGCAGAGCCTGTTTAGCCATTTCCTCTCTCCGTTACCGACGCTGCTAGCATTGCCACAATTGTTACGCGGCGAGATCACCTTTGGCGATTTGACACGGATTCAGATGGCTTACGGTTCTCTGGGCTCGGTGCTAAGTTATTTTATGCAAGCCTATCAGTCCTTTACACGTTGGCTGGCGTTGGCGAAGCGTTTGCAAGATATGGAATTCGCGCTGAACAAAAGTGTGCAGTCGCCATCCCCTATCCGTGTGACGGCGCTGGATGTGCCGGGGTTCTCCTGCCGGGCGCTGAATCTGTTAACGCCGGATGGGCGCGCGCTGACGGCGCTAGACGACTGGCAGATCTTACCGGGTGAACGTTGGATGGTGAACGGCGTATCCGGTGTGGGCAAGAGCACGCTGCTGCGTGCCTGTGCCGGGCTATGGCAGCACGGTACGGGGGAGATTGTGCGTCCTCGCAGCGGCCATTATCTCTTTTTACCGCAAAAAAGTTATCTCCCGACAGGGACGCTGAAAGCGGCATTATGCTACCCCGGCAACGTGCGAGATTTTACCGACGAGCAGTGCCGCCAGGCGCTGGTGGACAGTGAATTACCGGATATGGTCACGCAGTTAGAGAATGAAGATCGCTGGCAGCAGCGGCTATCCGGCGGTGAACAGCAGCGAATGGCGATAGCCCGCACGTTGCTGCATCGGCCCGACTTTATTTTTCTGGATGAAGCGACCAGTGCGCTCGATCCAGAAACCGAGCAGCGGGTTTATCGGGCGCTGGTGACGAGCTTACCTGACAGCGCCATTATCAGCGTGGCGCACCGGGAAACGTTGGCGACTTTCCATACTCATCATCTGCATCTGACACCGCCAACTGGAGGGCGTCACGAGCATGACAGGGAAGGTCAGACTGGCAATGAAGCGTCGTTTCATCAAGCTTCGGATAGCGAGTTTAACGATCGCGGTTTTGCCTGACGTCGTGAATGATGTTTTCTGAAACTCGTGGTGTGGGTTGCTCAGTTCCTGTGATGTGTTAAATCATCACAGGAATGCTCGATCGGTTCGTCGAGCATAGACAGGTTATTGCGTCTCTAAGAGCCGGAAAATCAGAGGCGCTTTTCCCTGTTTGTCTGGGTAATCGGCAATTAACGTGAGTTCGGTCTTTTTCTTTCCAGACCAGAGCTGGCACTCGATTCTTATTTGCTGCGGGATGGTATCCATCGCATAACAGTAGAGAGGAATTCTTCCTGTTTTATCGGGTGTGAAAGCAACGTCGTAAGACGGAACCGTCAGCTCAGCCATGTTTTCCCCCGCGCTATCCAACTCCTCAATAATCTCTTCGTAAATAGCAGGGCTTACGCCAAAATTCACCAGAGTAGCCGGATCGCCATGTTGGATGCCGCGCAACAGCTCACTCACGAGCCGATAGATTTCATTTTTGTCCTGTGTCATTTCTTTATTTCTTTATGGTGCAGAATCGTGGTGGCTGATGTTGTAGGAACAACGAGATTTGAAAATAGTGACGGTATTTTCCCAAGAATATAGCGCGTTTTTTAAGTGAGAAGGGAGAGATCGCGTTGACGCCGACGGATGATACCGTCGGCGTCATGGACTATCAGAAGGACACGTCGACGCCGCCGCGCAGCACCTCTTCGTTACCCCGGTCAGCAAAGTGTTTGTCAGCACGCAGGAAGAAACGGGCATCGGCCGCTTTACCCACGTCCAGCCTCACGCCTGCCCACTGGGAGTCTTTGTCCAGTCGGATACCGGGAATATCCAGGCGTTCTCCTTCGCGACCCAAACCGCTCCAGCGTGCCGTCACATCCAGCGATGGATTGGTAAACGCATGTTGGTACTCACCGTTAATGCCGATGCTGCTCCACCATCCCTGATTCCATTGCAGCAGGGCGCGCAGGTTAAGCCCTGTCAGACCGACGGTACGGGAATAATCGTTGCCTTCCCCCGTCAGACCGAATGCGCTGCCGGTATCCGTAAAACCGCCGGTGGACAGGTAGCTGTATTTGAGTCCTGCATAGGGCTGTACGCTAAAGATATCGTTGAGCGCCCATTCGTAACCGGTTTTGAGCAGGCTCTGCCAGCTATCGCTTGAGGTACTGCTGGAAACGGCTTCGACATTATTCAGTAGGATCGAACGGTTCAGCTTATCGCGGCCGTGCTGATAGCTCAGGTTGCCCTGAACATACCATTCTGGCGTGAGGTTATAACGTGCGTAGGTCATCACCCCGTGCAGCTCATTCTCGCTGCTGCCGCCGCTGCCGGCGTAATCAGCTTTGATTTGGCTGTTGGTATAGGCAATCCCGGCGCGTAATCCCGGCGTGTTGAAGTCGGTGTCCGTACCGATGGCCGTCAGGGTGATATCATAATGGCTGCCCAGATAGCCGGACTGTTTCAGGTCGCCGCGCAGCTTACCGGTTTCAATCCACAGCCCGTAGTTTTTCCCGTCTCCTAACAGATCCAGTCGGTTGTTCAGGAGTTGGTTCTGATAATCCAGGCTGTTAAACAGAATCGCGTTGCTGGAGGCGTGTGCTTGACCAGACAATGAGTCCAGTGCAACGGCTGCGGCACTCGCGCTGCCTAACTGCTGGAAGGCGGCAGCTTTCGCCAGTAAACCGGATTGCTGCTCATTGGTTGAGGACAACGCTGACCAGCGGTCGGCAACCTGTAGCGCCGATTCGATATTGGCAGCGGTCTGCAACTGTGCCGCGCTTTGTAAGCCGCTGCTGGTGACTGCATCTACGGTATTCAAGCGGCTGAATGCGCCGGTCACGTCGTTGCTGCCGTAAGTCAGATTGCCCGTCAGGAATAGCCCAAGATCGGTGGTGCGAAACGTACCGCTGATCCCCTGATTGCTGTGCAGCAGGGTTTCCTGCGTTTGGACGATGTAGGTATTGCTGGGCAAGCCAACGCGCAATGTGCCATCCAGCGCCGCGCTGCCTTCAACGGTGAACGGATTGGCGAGCGTTACGCTCAGCAGGCCGTTGTTGCCTTGGGTATAATTGCCTGCGACGGTCAGCCCACCTTCTGCGGTGGTGGCAACGGTGCCTGTGTTACTCACATTACCGCCAATGCGTCCTCTCCCTGCCAGTGTGCCGGAGCCGGATACCGCCGCGTTACCGGCGATCGCGCCATCAACGTATAGGCTGTTGGCGGTGATTTGCGTATCGCCTCTATAGGTATTGTTGCCAGTCAGACGCAGAATACCGCCGGCATTGCTGGCACCATTAACGATCAGGCCGTAGTCGCCGCTGATGTCGTTAGCGAACGTGTAGTCGCCTGCGGTTAAACGGGCGGTGAAATTATCGGCATAAAACATCGCCGGGCCTTTTATCGCGTTATCGACGTTGAGATCGCCCCAGCCGAAGGTGTCGTTATAAGGGCGACCGTTCGCCGTGTCCGCGTGCTGGATGACTGCACGATGGAAAATTAAGTTGCCGTTCTCATCTCTTATTAAGTTGCCGTTTTCATCTCTCTGGTAGCCTGAATTATCTGGGTCGTATTGGGTATACGCATCGGTGTGGTAGGTGGCAGTCGTGAGTAAGGTTTGTTGCAGGTTGTATCCAGTCATCCACGGGTAAGTCGCCAGCACCCGTGAGGCACCGCCAGCGACGCGCGGTGCGGCGAACGATGTGCCTTCACTGCGATACAGGGTAGTGTTTTCTTCTGCGGGATAATCAACATAGCCCGGTGCGCTCATGCAGTATGCCGCGACGTTACCGCAGGCATCGAAGCGATAGAGCTCGGCAGGGCGCGTGGTGCCTTCGTTGCCAACCCAGTCGGGAAGATAACCCGTCACGGCTAAAATACCTCTTTGCAGCGAGGCATCGTCAAAAATAATGGGGATCTGGGTATTGGGCGAGGGGGTTGATGTCGCGTTATTCCCCGTGGCAACAATACTCAGTGCTTCGGCGCTAACAATGTTTGCGAGTTGGTTACGGACTAAGAGGTAATTAAAGCTGTTACGGGCATTATTCAGTTCGGTCGTCGTGGTTAATCGCTCATCGCTGGCATAGGACATGTTGATGATCTTCACGCCTGAATCGAGCAGCCAGCTAACCGCAGAGGTGGTGTCTTGATCGTTAAAACGGTTATTGAGCGATGTTTGCGCAATATAAAGCTCACTGTCTGGTGCAATACCCCCAGGGTTGATCCCCGTTGAAAGGCCAGCAACAGCAAGCGCAACCAGAGTACCATGACCGTTAAGACCCTGATTGTCATTCAGTTGTGTGCCACCACCGACAAAAGAAGAAAATTGCACATTGCTATAATTAAACTCTGGGCGTCCAGCCTCCAGACCGGAGTCGATAATACCGACTTTCACCGCCCCGGATGTGGGGTTTGGTTGCGTAGGTGTTGGTGGAGTCGTTGGTGGTGTGGGAGACACCGTATCGGTAGGGGAAATAATATTTACTCCCGTGCCTCCATTCCCCGTACACCCTGCCAGTACGAGTACAGCTAGCCCAATGTGCGCCGCGAGCAGCGAGCGTTGAAATAACGGTTTTCTCGCGCGAGATAAAGTCAATGATCGTTTGTCCTTATGTGCCATAGTCGTTTCTCTGGGAAAAATATAAGAGATAAAAACGCCCTTCCGAGTGACGTAGGGATGAAATAACAGGTGTCATCTAGTGGCGAATAATGGTGTTGGCCGTTTTTCGGGAGTAATAACCTTGGAAAAATGGCTGATTATTTCGCTTTCATTCTCTTTGTGGGATGAGTCATAAAAAGCGTCAGCGTATTGGTGCAGTATTTTTATTGGAATTGGATATGGCAAAAGCAGAGCGTAAGCGGTGTAGACTCAATGCTTCTCTTTTTCTGATTCAGGATAAGCCGATGCTGGAATTACGCCCTAACTGTGAACGCTGCGATTGTGATTTGCCGCCGGATGCCGAAACGTATATCTGCTCCTATGAATGCACGTTCTGTCCTGCCTGTGCGGATGCCGTATTTCATCACGCCTGCCCGAACTGCGGTGGTGAGCTGGTCAAACGGCCTGTGCGTCCGGCACGTTGTCTGGTGAACGATCCAGCCTCAACGATCCGCATCATCAAACCGCACTGACAGGGCGTAGGGTATCCCTCCCTGTCATTGCAAAAAATGGAACATCTCGTTCAGTAATTCCCGATTTCTCCTGTCAGCGTGCGGCGTATAGTGAGAATTAACCGTATTTTATGACGAATGTCGGCAGATGATGCGCTCGGTGCACGACGTCAGGAGAGAAACATGAATCAAGATTATATTGTTGTTCAGCAGCCCTCGGAGGCGAATCGCTTAATCCTGCTGTTTCATGGCGTGGGTGATACCGCGGCTGGTATGGCGCAAATTGGGCGCTATTTTGCTGCTGCATTACCGCAGGCGATGGTGGTCAGTATTGCTGGGCCGTTTAGTACTGGCTATGGCGATGGACGGCAGTGGTTCTCTGTCCAGAGCGTGACGGAAGAGAATCGATTATCCCGTATTGAAGCCAACCTGCCGCGTTTTATTGATACGGTGCGCCACTGGCAGAAGCAAAGCGGCATTAGTGCAGAACACACCGTACTGGTGGGGTTCTCGCAGGGGAGCATTATGTCGCTGGAGGCGTTGAAGTCCGAAGCCTCACTCGCTGGGCACATTATCGCTTTCAGCGGTCGCTTTGCTGTTTTACCGGAGACTGCATTTGCCGATGTCGTGGTACACCTGATTCATGGTGAAGCGGACGGCGTCATTGTGGTTGGGCATGCGCACGCTGCTGCTCATCGCTTTCAGGAACTGGGGACGTCGTTTACGGTGGATAGTATACCCGGCGTTGGGCACGGCATTGATGAACGGATGCTGAAACAGGCATTGGCTTACCTCAAATAAAAATATCTCCCGCTCTACCCGTCATACTTCGAGTTGCCTGTGCGTTGGTTTCTTTTAAATACCCGGTTTTCTATGGACGGATTTTAAAGAACCAACGCTTTACGCCGTTCAACCAATGAATGTTTTACCACGTTATTTGAATGATTGAGGGTTTATTCCATAGGAATAGCTTATTGAGCGTTTTTTACTGTCTCATTCAAATGAGAGGCTATTGTTTTAGGAATGAGATTTTATCCATATTAAAAATAATATCATCCATATCGGGATGTTAAATAATATAGGCAATGTTTTTATTTGTGTTGAGTGTTCAATATTTACCTTCTTTTTTCGGATATAACTATCACATCCTTATGGAAAAAGAGGGTGTGCCATGTTTAAGCGTATTAAAGTCATTACCATTCTTGTTATTCTCTTGTTTGTTCTAGGAATATCTCAGTTTTTAACGGGGGCGCTATCCGTTCGGGCATTGATGAACGATAGAGACAGCTTCCTGGTTTCCCAACGCTCTAACCAGAATGTGGCCGCCTTTACTGATGCCTGGATTATGATGAATCAGACACGCATCGCTATCGGATCTATTATACAAAATATGATGATGGGGAATGCGGATAAAGAGGCTATGCAGGCACTCTTACAGCAAGCCAAATCGCAATTGGCCGCCTCAGAGAGTAGTTATAAATACTATTTGTCTCTGCCTAATACGCCTGGATTGGATGAGTCATTATCTAAAAAACTTGAGGCGAGTTATACCGCCTACAATAAGCTGCTGAATGATATTGTGGATTCGCTTTCCGGTGGGTTAGCGGGGGCTGCGATGAAATTGAGCAGCGGGGCGACGCC
This sequence comes from Pectobacterium polonicum, assembly GCF_005497185.1. Taxonomy (GTDB): domain Bacteria; phylum Pseudomonadota; class Gammaproteobacteria; order Enterobacterales; family Enterobacteriaceae; genus Pectobacterium; species Pectobacterium polonicum. The sequence continues at coordinate 366,196 of NZ_RJTN01000001.1, forward strand.
GTTTAACGTGGCGATGCAGGACGCCTATATTACGTGGCGTGCGGCGCAAAACCAGCTGTCGGACGATGGCTTACAGGAAAACCACGTCGCGTTTGAAACGATGTTGTGGCTTTTAGGCGCACTCTCTGTGGTTGTCGTGCTGGTGATTATCCTCAGTTGGATCGGGTTGCAGCGCATCCTTTTACATCCGCTGCGCGCGCTCATGCGACATATCAGCGCCATTGCCGAAGGTAATCTAACGCAGCATATTGATACCAGTGGCCGTAATGAGATGAGCCAACTGGCGGCGGGGCTGCACCATATGCAGCAGTCATTAACTCGCACCGTGAGTTTGGTGCGCGACAGTTCCCACTCTATCCATGCGGGTGCCAGTGAAATTTCCGCGGGCAGTAATGACCTGTCTTCGCGCACGGAGCAGCAGGCCGCCTCGCTACAGGAAACCGCTGCCAGCATGGAACAACTGACCTCAACGGTGAAGCAAAACTCAGACAATGCACGTCAGGCCACGTTGCTGGCAAAAAATGCGTCGGAGACGGCGAACAAAGGTGGCGTTGTGGTCAATAACGTCGTGAAAACAATGGATGAGATATCTGATAGCTCACGGAAAATTGCCCACATTACCAGCGTAATTGATGGTATTGCTTTCCAAACCAATATTCTTGCGCTGAATGCGGCGGTTGAAGCTGCGCGCGCCGGGGAGCAAGGGCGCGGCTTTGCCGTGGTGGCGGGCGAAGTGCGCACGCTGGCACAGCGCAGTGCGCAGGCCGCAAAAGAGATTAAAGCGCTGATTGATGATTCGGTTAGCCGCGCTAATACCGGTTCTTTGCAGGTGAAAGACGCGGGCGATACGATGAAGGAAATCGTCAGTGCCGTGAGCCGGGTAACGGATATTATGGGCGAAATCGCATCAGCATCGGATGAGCAAAGCCGGGGTATCGATCAGGTCGGGCAGGCGATCAATGAAATGGATCGCGTCACGCAGCAAAATGCCTCGTTGGTTGAAGAGTCGGCTTCTGCCGCTGCGGCATTGGAAGAGCAGGCCAGGTTTTTGCAGAATGCGGTTGAGGTGTTCAATATTAACCCGGCGACAGCGCAGGCACATCGTGTCGAGGGCGTGCCGTCTCCTGCTGCATTACCGACATCGCTGCTGCCCAAACCCGCATCTGCTGGCTCATCAAATGCGAATTGGGAGAAGTTTTAACCGAGGTGTTGGGTTATTTTTGTTCAAAGCATGTCGCACTAACAAAGCAGTCTAACCGTTGACAAATCTATTCACCGAACGAAAACGGGAGTAACGGAATAGAAGAGTAAAGCGTTTGCGGCAGGGACAAAAACGTCAGGAACGTTTTTGAACGTCGCTTGCGACGGCCCTGAAAGGGTGAATCTCAGGGATGAGATTCATATCCGCGCAAGCCGAGCGTCCATATAGGTGTTTACAGCGTCTTTACGATCTATCCGTTACTACCGCTCGACGGCCTTTGTCGTTTTCGCAGAAATAATCCCGTTTAAACGCGTTCAACGATCATGGCGATACCTTGACCACCGCCGATGCACAGCGTTGCCAACCCCAGCGTTTTGTTATAGCTGTGCAGCGCATGTACCAGCGTGACGAGAATACGCGCACCGCTTGCACCAATAGGGTGACCCAGCGCAATCGCGCCGCCGTTAACGTTCACTTTTTCTGGGTCGAGCTGGAGATCGCGCTGTACCGCTAGGAACTGTGCGGCAAAGGCTTCATTGGCCTCGATCAGGTCAATATCACCAATTGTCAATCCAGCCTTGAGCAGCGCTTTCTGCGTCGCCGGAATCGGTCCCAGTCCCATGACGTCACTCGGCACGCCGGCAGAGGCCCAACTACGGATGCGCGCCAGCGGGGTAATGCCCTGTTTTTTCGCTTCCGACTCACGCATTAACACTAGCGTCGCGGCCGCATCGTTAATGCCGGATGCATTGCCTGCGGTAACCGTGCCGTTCGCAGAAAATGCCGGACGTAATGCCGCCAGCGACGCCAGCGTGGTGTCTGCGCGAGGGAATTCGTCCCGATCGAAAATCCGCGTCTCTTTTTTGCTGCGCAGTGACAGCGGGGTAATTTCCGCCTTGAAGCGACCCGCTTCAATCGCGGCGACCGCTTTCTGCTGCGATGCCAGCGCCACCCGATCCTGCTCTTCCCGCGTGAGCTGATAGCGCTCGGCGATATTCTCCGCGGTGGTACCCATGTGGTAATCGTTAAACGCGCACCACAGGCCATCCTTAATCATGATGTCAACGAGCTTGCCATCCCCCATGCGGTAACCGTGGCGTGCTTTTTCCAGCAGATAAGGCGCGGCACTCATGTTTTCCATCCCGCCCGTCACGCAGACCTGGTTATCTCCAGACAGAATAGACTGCGCACCCAGCACAACCGCTTTTAAGCCGGAACCACATACTTTGCTGACGGTCAGCGAGGGTGTTTCAAAGGCGATACCGGCGGCCTGACTCGCCTGATGCGCGGGGTTTTGCCCCAGACCGGCTTGCAGCACGTTGCCGAGAATCACTTCATCAATCGCCAACGTGTCCGGCAGCGTCGATAGACAGTCACGAATAGTGGCTGATGCCATCTCAATAGCGGACGTATTGGCCAGACTGCCTGCAAATTTACCAATTGCGGTACGTTTGGCACTAACAATAACAACAGAGTCGTTCATGGTCGCCTCGATTAATGAATACTGAAGGGGGTTAAATCGGCGGACACGATGAAGTTCGCCTCGGTTTTCTGGCGCAGTTCGTCCACGCTGATGTCAGCGCTGATTTCGGTCAGCACCATTTGCCGATCGATAAACTGGAAGACCGCCAGTTCAGTGACGACCATGCTGACTTTATTGGCGGCGGTCAGTGGGTAGGTACACTGATGCAATAGCTTCGCATCGCCATTTTTGGCGCAGTGCTCAAGTGCGATGATGACCTTCTTGGCGCCGACAACCAGATCCATTGCGCCGCCCATACCGGGCACCATTTTTCCTGGCACCATCCAGTTGGCGAGGTTGCCATGTTCATCGACCTGCAAACCGCCCAACACGCAGACATCGACATGGCCACCGCGAATCAGCGCAAAGGAAAAGGCGCTGTCGAACATCGCAGCACCCGGCACCATGCCGCATGCCTGACCACCGGCGTTAACCAGATTGCCATCCGGCTCGGTAACCGCGCCGAGTCCCAAAAAGCCGTTCTCTGATTGGAAAGTGACTTCGATGCCGTGCGGCACGTAATTCGCCACTTTGGTGGGTAAGCCAATGCCTAAATTCACCACGTCACCGTTTTTCAGTTCCTGCGCGACGCGGCGGGCGATTAATTCTTTCGCATCCATTATTTCTCTCCCAAATAAAGGTGATCGACCAGCGCCGCTGGGGTGACAATACATTCCGGCGCAAGTTGACCAACCGGAATAACCTGCTCGCATTGCGCCACGACTTTCTTCGCTGCAAGCGCAATAAGCGGGTTAAAATTACGTGCGGTGAGGTGATAAATAAGATTTCCGCTGGTGTCGGCAATGCTGGCCTGTAATAGGGCGAGATCTGCTTTAAGTGGCAGTTCTAATAAATAGGTAATATCGTTAATGGTTATTTTTTGTTTATTCTCTTCGACGATGGTGCCAACGCCAGTTGGCGTCAAAAAACCGCCTAAGCCCGCGCCGCCGCTGCGAATACGTTCCGCCAGCGTCCCTTGTGGCACCAACTCTACGTCGAGTTCCCCGGAGAGCATACGGCGCCCGGTTTCCGGGTTCGTACCAATGTGTGAAGTAATCAGTTTTTTTACCTGACCGCTGACAATTAACGGCCCAACGCCGGTATCAACAAATCCGGTATCATTTCCAATCAGCGTTAAATCAGAGACGCCGGATTTAATGATTTCATCTACCAATAATTTCGGTGTTCCGACGCCCATAAAACCACCGAACATAATTGTCATTCCGTCAAATAAATAAGAACGGAAATGGCTGGCATCAATGACTTTATTGTTCATTGCATATTTACTCTTAAATAATGACTCTGAAAGTTGTTGCTCTGAAAAATGGCCGCACGAATCCCCGCAGATAAATAAATATCTGCTAATCATGGCGGCGCATGTACGTTATTTAGCGGGAACAGAGGGAATTGAATAACTCCACCTGTTCCCTGTTATCGAATTAAATATCGATATCCAGTATGGCTGAGCTTAGTCCTTTGCCATGCATGTCCAGCGCCAGCGAACGGGTAACGCCGCCGCCGAGTGCGCCATACATGACGAAGTTCAGTGCGCCGATGCTGGGTAACTCATAGCGGACGACATCACCCGTCACGATATCGGCAAACCAGGATTTTACTTTTTCGGCCGTGATCTTCTCTTTCAGCACGTCGTAATCTTCCGCACGGTAAGCAATCAGCGAAATATTGGAGGTATTTCCTTTATCGCCGGTACGAGAGTGAGCAATTTCACGCAGTTTCATTATTTAATCTCCAGATAATCAACGGCTGGTGTGACGCAGGCGCGAGACAGCAGGGTGGAATCCATCGCCAGTATTTCTTTCACCGCTTTGTTAACACCGCCGCCGCCTGCCGGGCCGTTGGTATAGAGCGTTTCAACTTCATTGCCTACTTTCACCGCCTGCGCTCTGGAGGTGCAGCGTGCTGCGACGCGAGCGCGAACTTCATACGGTTCGCTGCTTTGCGACCGCTGTGCGCCGTGCAGGGCATCAACGCCGATCAGGTCATAGCGCACTTCCTGAAAATCGATCTGGCACAGCGCAAAGCGCCCTTTGACGATATCCAGCGCTAAACGGCCACGCGCCACCGCACCGGGGCCGGCGTAAGAAATTTCGCCTTCACCGATAAACCCATCCTGATAGCCGACAGACACTTTCAGCGTGTCGGTTTTTGCCCGTCCGGTTGCGCCCTGTACACGTACGCGGTTCTCACCGTCCTGCGTAAAGGTGACGTGGCTGAAATCGGCAATCACATCCGGGGTGATGTAGCTGTCCGGGCGGTGGATCTCATACAGCAGCTGTTCTTTACAGGTATCCACACAGACGCAGCCGCCGGAACCTTCAACCTTGGTGATCACGGCGCTGCCATCTTCAGTGATTTCTGCAATTGGGAAGCCAAGGCGGTCAAGATTGGGGATATCTTTAACGCCGGGATCGGCATAGTAACCGCCGGTAATTTGACCTGCGCATTCCAGCAGGTGTCCGAGGCAGGTGCCTTTACCCAGACGATCCCAGTCATCGGCAGCCCAGCCGAATTCATACATCATCGCGGACAGGAACAGAGACGGATCGGAAACGCGACCGGCGATAATTACGTCTGCACCCTGATGCAGCGCTTCAACCAGCGCATCCGCACCCAGATAGGCATTGGCGGAAAGAATGTCTTTACCGCAGCGTGAAACAGGCTGGCCAATCTCATCCAATTTGGAATCTTGTGCGATCAGAACTGAATGCACATCGTCACCGGTGACGATCGCAATCTTCAGTTTGTCTGCGCCGAGTTCTTTGGCGATTTCCAATACGCGCTGACCGGCGGCGACAGGATTAGCCGATCCCATATTAGTGATGATCTTGATACCTTTTTCCAGGCAGAGCGGTAGCACGGCGTGCATACGGTCTGCCAGCAGCTCGTTGTAGCCTTTTTCTGGATTTTGCTGCTTTTGCTTTTGGCCGATGGCGATCGTACGTTCTGCCAGACATTCAAATACCAGATACTGAATGTCGCCTTTTTGAGCCAGTTCTACGGCCGGTTCGATGCGATCGCCGGCATAGCCAGCCCCGGAACCAATACGAATTGTTTTCATAAACTTACCTTTATCAATGAAATGTGTCTGTTGGCATCATCAATGGGAAACCGTATGTTCCCTACAAGGGGAAGACCCCGAAGATGACGCAGGCGAACGTCATGATGACGCTGGCGGCCCAGAGCACAGGAATAGAGAATTTCTGATGGTCGGCGAGATCGACACCCGCGAGACTGACCAGCAGGAAGGTGGCTGGCGTCAGCGGACTAACCGGGAAGCCTGTCGTCATCTGTCCTAATACGGAAGCCTGCGCGACCTGAATCGGCGGTACGCCCAGCATGTCCACCGTGTGAGCAATGACTGGCATGATGCCGAAGTAGTACGAGTCGGGGTCGAACACCAGGCTCAGTGGCATGGAGATCAGGCCGACGATAAACGGAATGTGGGAAGCAAAAGATTCTGGCACAAAGCTGACCGCCGAGAGCGACATGGCTTTCAGCATGCCAGTACCGCTCATGATGCCGGTGAAGGCACCCGCCGCAAACAGGATGCTAGCCATCATCAGCGCCGCTTTAGCATGGGCATTAATGCGTTCTTTCTGCATTTCAACGTTGGGGTAGTTGAACATCAACGCCAGCGTCAGGGCGATCATAAAGGCGACCGTCGGTGAAATTTTGGTAAACACCATGGTGCCGATAACGGCAAGAACCAGTGCAATGTTGACCCAGAACATTTTCGGGCGGCGCAGCGCTTTTTCCGCATCGGTCAGCTCTTTCACATGTGCTTCAGCCGTGATGGATTGCGTACCACCTGCTAGCGGATTACCTGATGCCAGCCCCAGGCGCTTCTCTTCTTTCTTACCCCAGTAATAGCCCATGAGTACCATGAAGGTCAGGCCGCAAAGTTGCGCTGGGATGAGGGGGATAAATAGGTCGTGCGTGGTGGTGTTCAACGCGGCGGCAGCACGGATCATCGGCCCGGTCCACGGCAGGAAGTTAACCCCCGCGCTGAGTGCAGTAATACCAACCAGGATGCGCTTATCCATGCCGAGCTTATTAAATAGCGGCAGCATCGCGGGAATGGTGATCAGGAAGGTGACGGCACCGTTACCGTCCAGGTGTGCAATCAGTGCTAACACGCCCGTACCGATAATGATTTTTACCGGGTTGGTGCCGACCATACGTAAGATCCCTTTGATAATAGGATCAAACATACCGGCATCGGTTACCACACCGAAGAAGGCGATGGCAAAAACAAACATCGCCGCCATCGGTGCTAGTTTGGTGATACCGTCCACCACGTATTTCGCAGTATCGGTGCCGCTACCTGCGGCGAGCGCACCGAGAACCGGAATAACGATGAGCGCCACCAGAGGCGACATTCGCTTTGTCATGATAAAAAAGAGCAGGGTGGCTATGGTTAGCACCCCGATGAGAGCTAGCATAAAAGTTCCTCTTTAATAATATATTTGTATGTTGCCTATTTGTTTTATTTACAATAAATTAAACAACTCAATAACAATCCTTGTCATAACTAACAAAACAAATGAGTGCTTACCCCAGAGTCATTTGATTTTTTGTCTGCACTATTTTTATCACCCTCAACCCTCTTTATACTAACTCGTAATCGCAATGGTTTTATTCGTAAATCTGATGGGTTTATTTTATTTGTTAATGGTATTAACTGTTCCAATTTTCTTATCAATTTCTAATTGATTGATTTGGTTTGTTTAACTGAGTCTTTTTACGTAATTGTTTTTTATGATTTGTGATATTTATCCAGAATGTCCATTTTTATGAATAGTGGGCAGTGCTTGAATGGAATTAAATAAATGCGGGAAGGATCATAAAAATGGCAGTTACTGTTTTTTTCTATTGAATTTGTTCCTTTCTTACCGGAAACTTAATTTTATTTATATAAAAACACTATGAACTTATCGATAAAACAATTACGAGCCTTTATCGCGTTGACGGAAACCGATAATTTCACGCGTGCTGCCCAGAAAATAAATCTCTCTCAGCCTGCATTTAGTTCATTAATTGCCGGGTTAGAAGAAGAGGTCGGCTATCGGCTATTTGACCGCGATACACGTAAAGTGCAACTCAATGCTGATGGTCTCCATTTCATTGATATTGCCCGTCGGCTGGTGCAAACCCATGATGATGCCGTCGGTGAGATCAAGTCGTATGCTACGGGGTACAAAGGGAAGATTGTGCTGGCGGTATTGCCGTCAATGGCGGTGGAATGGTTGCCTCAGGTGCTGGCGCAATATCACCGTGCTTACCCCAAGATTAAGGTTGAACTGCTGGATACGCAGTGGGATCGCTGCCTGAAAGCGGTGCTGGACGGTCGCGCCGATCTGGCGCTGACGGCAGGACAGCCATCGCCGGGAACGTTCAGCTCTCGCATGCTGTTTGCAGACAGTTTTTATCTGATCTGCCAGAACTCGCACCCGCTGGCGCAGCGCGACAGTGTTGATGTGACCGATGTGGCGCAATACCCGTTTGTCGGGTTCTGTAAAGGCACCAGCATCCGGCAGTACACCGATCAGCTTATCGAGCCGGAGGGCTTTAACTATGTGCTGGAAGTACGCCAGTTGACCACCATGATGGGGCTGGTAGCGGCAAATTATGGTGTGAGTATTGTAACGGGGCTGACGCTGTTCCAGTTCCAGCACAAAGACATTGCGATTATTCCGTTCCGGGATTTATCGTTGCAGCGCGGCATCTATCTGGTGACGGATAAAGAACGCCGGCTGTCGGTGTGCGCGAAAGAGTTTTATGATTTTCTTCTGGAGCGGGCGGAAAGTTTTGTTCCCGCTGCGTGAGAATCCAAACCGCCCGCAGCGTGAGGCTTAACTCACGTGCAGGCGGTTTGGCGATGACAGATATCAGGGTTTTTTCTGTGGCCAGTCGTCGTCTTCATTGTCCCATTTGTCGTTGTTGTCACGATGCGGGGGCAATTTCGGTTTATTGAGCAGAAAACGCGTATGGTCAACGTTGCGCAATTCTTTGATGCCGTTAATCAGCATGCCTATCAGGATAATCAGGATTATCCACCAGTAATCAGCCAGCCATGCCATGGTCACGCCTCATCAACGTTATGAATGTAACGGGTAAACAGCTGCGGCAAGTGCTGGCAAAGCCAGTGGTAGCCTGCAATATCTTCATCTTGCCAGGCGGCAAGGATGAGATCCGGTGTAAGCAGTTCTTCCGCATACTGCGCTAATGGATAATAGCTGATATGCCAGGGTTCGACTGCGACACCGCCGAGATCGTGCGCATAAGGCCGATAAAAACCGTATTCATGCATGTGTGCACTCAGCCACGCATTCAGCGCGGTAAAATAACCGCCTTCTTCATATTCCCACGGTTCCAACTGAAGCGAACGGCCTGAGGGTAATAAATCGGGATCGTAGACATCGAGATCGCTGCCCCAATGGTGACGGCTGGAGCCGGGCATGGCTGACCAGCGTAGAATAGCTTCACAGCGCTCGCCGTCGTCCATAGACGAGACATCCAGCGGCTGGCTGTTGGCATCCATGACGGGACGCTCGCCGCGAAACTTGCTATTCCAGATCTGACGCTGGCGCTCAAAATCGCGAAACGTGCTGGCGGGCTGTAGGTTGAATCCTGCCGTTTTGGCCGCGTGCTGTAGTGCCAGAAACGCCATTACCGCCTCTGGCTGAAGACGATGGCGACCGTGTAAAGCGACCAGATGCTGGTCGCTTTTACCGGTTAACATAGCTGGCGTCATCATGCGATGAGCTGCTCCATAATGCGCTGGTACATGCGGCTCAGTAGTTGCAGGTCTGCCGCGCTGACGCATTCGTCCACTTTATGGATCGTGGCATTGACGGGCCCCAGTTCAACCACCTGTGCGCCCATGCGCGCAATGAATCGGCCATCGGAGGTGCCGCCATTTGTCAGCAGCTCTGGGGTGACCTCGTTGTAATGCTCGACGGCATTCACCACGGCATCGACCAGCTCGCCGCGTGCGGTCAGGAATGGCTGGCCGGAGAGCTTCCAGTCAATGGTGTAATTAAGCTGGTGGCGATCCAGTAATTCAGCTACACGCTGCTGAATTAACACATCCGTTAATTCGGTGCTGAAGCGGAAATTGAACTGTACAAACAGCTCACCTGGAATGACGTTATTGCTACCCGTACCCGCCTGAATATTGGCGATTTGCATGGTGGTTGGCGGGAAGAATTCGTTGCCCTGATCCCACTCGGTAGCGATCAGCTCGTTGAGTGCCGGTGCTGCACGGTGAACCGGGTTGTCTGCCAGATGAGGATAGGCAACGTGTCCTTGCACGCCGTGTACGCGCAAATTCGCGGTGATAGAACCACGGCGGCCATTTTTTACCACATCGCCCACGACATGCGTACTGGACGGTTCGCCGACCAGGCAATAGTCCAACCGCTCGTTACGGGCCATCAGCGCCTCGACCACTTTTACCGTGCCGTTAACGGCGCTGGCTTCTTCGTCCGACGTAATCAGAAACGCCAGACGCCCCTGATGGTTGGGATGGGCAGCGACGAAACGCTCGGCGGCAATCACCATGGCGGCCAGTGAACCTTTCATGTCCGCCGCGCCGCGGCCGTACAACATGCCGTCACGAATGATGGGTTCAAACGGCGGATGCTGCCAGTGGCTTTCATCGCCGCTGGGAACCACGTCGGTGTGTCCGGCGAAGGCCAATGTTTTTCCTGTGCCGCGCCATGCCCAGAAATTTTGGGTATCGCCAAAATCCATCGCTTCGACGGTAAAGCCGATCGCCGTCAGGCGTTCAATCATGAGTGCCTGGCAGCCCTCGTCATTTGGGCTGAGGGAAGGGCGTTTAATTAACTGTTGAGCGAGCTCTATGACTGGGCAAGACACGTTATTTGTTCTCCGCAATAAATTTCTGATAGCTGTCGATACTGAATCCAAGTAGCGCATTACCGTCATCGGCAATCAGCAACGGTCGTTTAATCACAGCTGGCTGTTCCAGCATCAGATTTTTGGCAGCTTCTGCGCTGTCACCGGTATCGCTGTTGATCCGTTCACGCAGTTCTTCGCTGAGTTTACGCCAGGTCGTTCCGCGCGTGTTGAGTAAGGCCTGAAAACCCAATTGGTCGATAAAACGCTGTAGTTGCTGTGCATCCAGACCATCGGCGCGATAATCATGAAAATGGTACGCTACCTGTTGATCTTCCAGCCAGCGGCGCGCTTTCTTTATAGTGTCACAATTTTTAATGCCGTACATGGTCAGCGCCATAGAGGGAAAATCCTTTCTGCTTATTGGGTTGCATGACGATTGCTGTACTGGGCAGCATGGCTCGACGGAGCCTAATCGTGCGATAGCCCAGCATGCCGAAAAAAGGCGGGGAGATCTACTGTGAACTGTGTAGCAGAAATAGGTGCTAGTACACTTTTTATACTTTCATAACACTTTTACCTGATTAAAAAGTGTGCGTATAATGCGTCGCCGTTAATCACCAAGAGGTTCGCATGGTAGAAGTAGAAGTGAGTACTTGGAAAGATTTTATTGAAGCAATGTTACGTAAATAATAACGAGAAGTACTGTTAGTCATTGCATACCAGGAATAAAATCATACGAATAAGCAGTATTGAGTCTCTCAATACTGCTTTTTTTCTATGTGAAAAGGGGAAACCTGAGTGAATAAAAGAGGGTATTATTAAATATTGGCTATGATTTTTAATATTTATTAAATTCAATAAATTATTGGATTCGTCTCGTTTCCCTTAGTGATGCAGTCACGATCGATATGGCGCTAAAAAAGAGGAAATTTATCTCAAATGACAGCTATTGTGCTATGAGCTTAGCTACTTTGGCTGATCCTGCATCTTACTGTGCTAGGACATGGGGCGATTCGGCGTGTGAGCATTTCAATGGCGGCGTTAACTTTCGCAGGGCGAAAGCGTGCGATAGGAAATACAGCATAAATATATCGCACCGCATTGATTGCGGCATTAACTGCGCGTTATCCTGATGTTAAATTGGATGTTGCGCTGCAAATCGGTGCGAAAGTAGCGACCAGCAAGATAAAATGGGGTTAATGGTTATGACAACAAATTTGGATATTATTAAAGCGACCTATGAAGGGACGTCCGCAGAGAATGGTAAAAATCTACTGGCTGTTTTGGCACCGGATGCAACATGGACAGAGGCGGCTGGCTTTCCCTATGCGGGGACTTATGTTGGGCCTCAGCAGATTGTTGATGGGGTCTTTCACCGGTTAGGTACGGAGTGGAAAGACTATCAGGCCAAAGTACATACTTACTTGGCGGATGGCGATCGTGTTGCCGCATTTGGCGTGTATTCGGGTACTTATCTTAAAACGGGTAAATCCATGACCGCAACGTTTGCGCATTTATATCATCTTCAAGATGGCAAGATCGTGAAAATGGAGCAGTATGTGGACAGCGAGAAGGTTCAAGAAGCCCTTCGTTAATGATGTCGTCACTATAATTGCTACATTCTGGGCTAACGGTAAACAGATGGTAAAGGTTAGCCACAGTAGTAGGAATCTGTCTAACGCTTAGGCCGCGCTAATGAACGTATCACCGGTGCCTATATTAGTGGCAACCGGGTGATACTGTTTGTTTTATCTGTATGCGCTATTACATCGGTTTACGCCATATTAAGCGCGAATTTCGCAGCGGCAATCGCGTGGAGCTTGCTGGTATCAAAAAGAGGAACTTTCGCATCTTCAGCGCCGATTAATAGTGGGATCTCTGTACAGCCAAGAATGATACCTTCTGCGCCTTGCTGTTCAAGCTGCTGGATAATGTCCCGATACACCTGTCGCGAGGTGTCGTTAATGTTCCCCAGACACAGTTCGTCGTAAATGATGCGGTTAACGGCTTCTTTCCCCACCGGGTCGGGAACAATCACGTCTACGCCAAACCGTTCCTGAATGCGCTGGCGATAAAAGTCTTGTTCCATCGTGTAGCGGGTGCCGAGCAAACCGACTTTCTTCAATCCGTGCTGTTTCAGACTGGCTCCGGTAGCATCGGCAATATGTAAAAGGGGCCGCTGGCTGGCGCGTTCAACGTCATCAGCGACCTTATGCATCGTGTTGGTACAGATGATGATAGCGTCTGCCCCCGCCTGACGTAATCCTATGGCGATATTACCCAGCACGGTAGCGGCCTGCGCCCAATCACCTTGTGACTGCAACCGTTCGATCTCGTGAAAATCCACGCTGTGCAGGATGATTTTGGCGGAGTGCAGGCCACCCAGTTGGTTTTTCACATATTCGTTAATCATGCGATAATACGGGATAGTGGATTCCCAGCTCATGCCCCCGATCAGACCCAGCGTTTTGCTTACCATCGTGTCTCCCTTCGATATCATAAAAAGTAATGAATCAGCCAGAACTGAACTCTCCGCGTTCTGCATCGGATTAAAATAGGACAACGGGGGGACTCGGTATACATTTTTAGCGACTTTTATCACTTTTTATCCAACTTCAACTGGACAAAAGGTCAATCTATTGTTGTACTGTACGTGACACAGATTTTGTGTCTTTCATTCATGTAAAGGTAAGTTTGATGTCTAAGATTAAAGGTAGTGTTAAGTGGTTTAATGAGTCCAAGGGCTTCGGTTTCATTACTCCAGAAGATGGTAGCAAAGACGTGTTCGTACACTTCTCTGCCATCCAGAGCAATGGTTTCAAAACTCTGGCTGAAGGTCAGCGTGTAGAGTTCGAAATCACTGACGGTGCCAAAGGTCCTTCTGCTGCTAACGTTAACGCTATTTAATTATACCGATTTCGTGAAAAACCCGCCAATGGCGGGTTTTTTTTGCTTTATTTTTCATGATGGTGTCAGAGTGTTGCCACCCAAGTGACCAAGGCAAACGCCAGTGCGGTCATAAGCAATGAACCCGCCAGATTCAACAGCACGTGCAACCCCGCCGCCGCTAGCTGCCCGCTTTGCAGAAACATAATGACTTCGGCAGAAAAGGTCGAAAACGTCGTTAAACCGCCGCACAGACCGGTGGTAATCAATATTTTCCAGTCTTGATCAAGATGAGGATGACGCAGGAAGAAGGCTAACGCGCCGCCAATAACGAAAGCACCAATCAGGTTGGCAAGCAGGGTACCTAAAGGCAACGTTGGATACAGATTGTTAAACTTAACGCCTAACTGCCAGCGCGCCACGCTACCGACTCCGCCACCAATAAATACTGCGAGTAATGTACTAAGCATAGAAACCTTTCTTGGATTGTTTTTTTACCTAGATTGTTTTTGCGATCTCGGAGAGTGTTGGGCAGGACGCTACGCCCTCTCTGCGAGGTGGACGTAGACATCATTAGCCGAGTGGCGGTTGTACCCTGTTTTGAGGCTGTCAGCGCTTTGGCTGCGCCAGGGTAGGGAGGAATGTCATCTCCGCGTAGTGTGGGAAGTGTACGCCGTCAGACGGGATTTTTGTAGTGATGCAGAGGGGAAAGTTGTAAAGCAATCTGAATACGGGCGAAAACGCTCGTGCGCGTCTTACTTTGTTACAGATGGAGATTGTGTCGTGCTGCATAAGGTTTTACATATACTCGTCATACTTCAAGCTGCATGTGCGTTGGCTGCATTCACTCACCCGAATCACTTACTTGAGTAAGCTCATCGGGATGAAATGAGAGACATCCTGTCTCTCACCGGAGGTCAGCCATTGGCTGGTCAAATTCGTTCCCGACGAATTTGTCCTTCTCTTGCCGCGTGATTCGGCCTTGTGGCCTCACCCCTTTGGGGTCAGCGCAAGCGCTGTTCAAAACGTTAACGTTTTGTCCTGCAACTCGAATTATTTAGAGTATAAAGCGCTGAAGATTTTTTCTACAGCGTGCTTTGTAGAGAAGAGAATAGTCTCGTTTGCTGGCGTCTCCAGCCTCTGTAAATCAGGTAGGTTTGTATGGAAGGTATCAGTATTGCCAAGCTGTTGGTGATTGGCGCATTAATCATTCTGCTGTTCGGTACGAATAAACTTCGTAGCTTAGGCGGCGATTTGGGCGCGGCGATTAAAGGCTTCAAGAAGGCAATGAATGACGATCAACCGGCGAAAACGGATGATACGACAGCGCTGAATGATTCTTCTCGTAAAGAATCCTGATCGCGCCTCACACAGCAAAACGGACGGCAATAGCCGTCCGTTTTTTATTCCACACAGAAAATGTGTAAATATGTATGAGCGCTTATTTTACTTCGATGCCCTTTGCCTGTAGGTCGGCATGGTAGGACGAGCGAACAAATGGACCGCAGGCCGCGTGGGTAAAGCCCATCGCCATCGCTTCGGCCTTCATTTCATCGAACTCATCTGGGCTGACGTAGCGCTGTACCGGCAGGTGATGACGGCTCGGCTGTAAATATTGCCCCAGCGTCAGCATCGTCACACCGTGGCGGCGCAGATCGCGCATCACTTCCACGATTTCAGCATTGGTTTCCCCCAATCCAACCATCAGGCCAGATTTGGTTGGGATATCTGGATGCGCTTTTTTGAAGTTTTCCAGCAGCTTCAGTGACCACTCATAATTCGCGCCAGGACGAACCTGACGATAAACGCGTGGGACGTTTTCCAGGTTGTGGTTGAACACATCCGGCGGCGTGGCGGTCAGGATCTCTAACGCGCGATCCATACGACCACGGAAGTCTGGCACCAGCGTTTCGATACGGATATTCGGGTTCTTGCGGCGAATAGCGCTAATACAATCTGCAAAGTGCTGAGCACCACCGTCGCGCAGGTCATCACGGTCAACAGAGGTGATCACGACATAACGCAAGCCCATGTCATGAATGGTCTGTGCCAGTTTCTCAGGCTCATTGGCATCCGGTGTAAGCGGGCGGCCGTGGGCAACGTCACAGAACGGGCAGCGACGCGTACAAATAGCGCCCAGAATCATGAAGGTGGCGGTACCGTGGTTGAAACACTCCGCCAGATTCGGACAGGACGCTTCTTCGCAAACTGAGTGCAACCCGTTTTTGCGCATGGCCGCTTTGATTCCCTGAATACGGCTTGAATCCGCCGGAAGTTTAATCTTCATCCATTCAGGTTTGCGCAGAAGCTCTTGGCGTTCGGTAACAACGGTACGTACCGGGATTAGCGCCATCTTATCGGCATCGCGGTATTTGACGCCGCGTTCGATCTGAATCGGTTTACTCATGTTTGCGTAAGTTCCAGTTCTGAATCGTTTCTTTAAATTTATTATTAAAATTCAAAGGATTATGTTTTGGTTAAACTTTTTTTTAAAAAACTATAAAAATTATATCATCTTGCCTAATCACAATCAGCCCTTGCGCGATCAAAATGAAGAAATTATGTGAATAAAATGTAATTTATCAAAAAATGATCGTCTAACCGACTGATTTTTATTGACAGGATGAAACAGATTAACCAGAAAGCGGCTCACCCTGTGTGTCCAGATTCCAAGGAATATATTCGGGTGCGGAATAGCCGACTAACTGTAAAAAGGTGTTTACCAACACTGGCGCGGTATCATCCAGCGTGACGCCCGCCACCAGATCGCTGATTTGTGTCATCTCCATACCTGCGTAACCGCAGGGGTTAATGCGCAAGAAAGGAGAAAGATCCATGGCGATATTCAGCGCCAGCCCGTGAAAAGAGCAGCCTTTGCGAATACGCAGTCCTAGCGAACAGATTTTACGCTCACCTACATAGACGCCGGGTGCATCAGGACGCGCATGGGCGTCAATCTGGAAGTGTGCGAGTGTACCAATCACGGTATTTTCAATCGCGGTGACGAGCTGACGAACGCCGAGCTTGCGACGCTTTAGGTCAATCAACACGTACATAACCTGCTGACCGGGGCCGTGGTAGGTCACCTGACCGCCTCTGTCGCTTTGAATCACGGGAATATCGCCGGGCATAAGGACATGTTCGGCTTTGCCTGCCTGACCCTGCGTAAATACACGAGGGTGCTGAACCAGCCAGAGTTCGTCTGGAGTATTCTCATCACGTCGGTCGGTGAAATTATGCATCGCCAGAGAGACGGGTTCATACGGCTGTACGTCAAATTGGCGTACGATGATCTTATCCTGTAGCAAGTGTGTCATCTTCAGGTTAAGGAAAGGTGGGGGGATTATAACGGCGGGAAGCCTCAGCGAACAGTACTATACAAAATTACGCAGTGCTATAGGGCAAAACTAGACTGCACGTTGTAAAGCCATGCCGCACTCGCTAATGTTCCCGCTTGCTCTTCTTACAGCACCATACGCACGATGTCGATGTTGCCCAGTTCTTCGTACAGCGTTTCCACCTGCTCAATGTGAGTCGCCGTGATAGTGATAGAAACCGAGTGATAGTTCCCTTTGCTGCTGGGTTTGATCTGTGGGGTGTAGTCGCCAGGCGCGTGACGCTGTACCACTTCAACGACCAGATCGACTAACTCTGGTTTTGCCTCACCCATGACTTTGTAGGTAAAAACACACGGGAATTCAAGCAGTTCGTTTAATTTGGTTTTCATTTGCGCTCCAGAGAGGGTAATACGACGGTATTAGCACTGACATAACGACATTATACTAAAAAATATCACTCCCGCGTTGTGCGGGAGTGATGGATGGTATTTATATGGGGGCGTTTTGGCCCCAGACAAGGGGGATTAGCCGAACCAGTGGTGGAACATCAGTTTGATGTAGTCGATCATGCGGCCAAAGATCCCGCCTTCTTTCACTTCATTCATGACGACCAGCGGGCGCTGATCGATGGTTTTGCCATCCAGTTGGAAGTTGATGGAACCCACAACCTGATTTTTGGCTAACGGTGCATGCAGTTCTGTATTGTCCAGAACATAGCTGGCTTTCAGATCTTTCATACGGCCACGTGGAATGGTCAGATAGGCATCTTTCTCCACGCCTAACGCAACGCGGTCGCTGTCGCCAAACCAGACGGGCTCAGAAGCAAATTCTTTGCCTGCTTTCAATGGTGCGACAGTTTCAAAGAAGCGGAAGCCCCAGGTCAGCAGTTTCTTACTTTCTGATTCGCGACCTTTGGCATTACGTCCACCCAGTACCGCTGAAATCAGGCGCATCTGGCCTTCTGTTGCCGAGGCAACCAGATTAAAGCCCGCTGATGACGTATGGCCGGTTTTGATACCGTCAACATTCAGGCTGGAATCCCACAGCAAGCCGTTACGGTTAGGCTGACGAATATTGTTGAACGTGAACTCTTTTTCTTTGTAGGTCGCGTACTCTTCTGGAACATCTCGGATCAGCGCCTGGCCGATCAACGCCATATCACGCGCCGAACTGAACTGACCCGGAGCATCAAGACCGTGTACGGTTTCAAAATTGGTGTTTTGCAGCCCCAGCGCTTTTACGTAACCATTCATCAGATTAACGAAAGCATCCTGGCTGCCTGCAACGTAGTCGGCCATCGCGACGCAGGCATCGTTACCGGATTGCAGGATAATACCGCGATTGAGTTGGGAAACAGGAACACGGTCGCCTGGCTTCAGGAACATCAGGGAAGACCCCTGGAAGGTCGGATTGCCGGTTGCCCAAGCATCTTTACCGACGGTAACGATGTCGTTCGGGCTGATTTTTCCTGATTTAATCGCCTGACCAATAACATAGCTGGTCATCATTTTCGTTAAGCTGGCCGGATCGCGGCGCGTGTCGGCATTCATTTCTGCCAACACTTTCCCAGAGTTGTAATCAATCAGGATGTAGGATTCAGCATCAATTTGCGGGACGCCGGGGATCATCGTTTTAAGATTGATATCTTCGGCATAGGCAAAGGAAGAGGCACTAATGACGAGCAGTGCGCCAAGCGCAGTACGCTTAGTAAAACGAGACGTGTTTACAGTATTCATGATTGGAACAACAACATCCGTGGGTATGAGTTAAAAAACGAGCCACACTATAGCAGATGGGGAATGGGCAGGCATCAGGCATTACGTTACGTGATTTTGCAAAAGGGCGGTATGTTCAATGCCATAGCCGCCGCTTTCGCTTCGTGAGCCTGCCGATTATCCGTGACTAGAGAGTACCGGGTGCGGCGGTAATAAACGACTGCTGCTGAGCTTCGACTGACAAACGTTGTTGAAGTTCAGCGGCTTGCTGACGATTCTGGAATGGCCCCAGTTGGATACGGTACAGTCCACCACTCGCTGTGACTTTACCCGCCACGCGGAAGCGTTCACTCAGGCTACGCTGCCAGGTTTGCGCGCGCTGCTGATCGCTCAACGCACCGACCTGAACGACATAGCGACCCGTAGAAGATGGTAGTGCGGCGGCGGGAACAGTAACCGCAGCAGCAGCTGGCGCGATGTTCATTGGTGCAGCGGATGACGATGGCGCGACTGTTGGCGTCATGCTGGACTCAACCACGCCAGCACGCAGGGCGGAAGGCGCACCCAAAAAACCGCCGCTGTGTGACGGCGCGCTGCTCTGCGGCTGTGTGCTTTCTGCTGGTGCACTCAGGCTGCTATTGCTGATCGGGCGTACGGCGCTGTTGGGTGTGGGTGACGTCGTTTCCATCATCGGTGTACCCAGCCCGCTGGCACCGAAGCTCGGACGTTCCGGCAGGGCGAAGCTTTGCTTGGCGACGGTGGTACCCACGGTCCCGGGACCGGAAAGCGTGCCGTCTGGCGCGACGTTGATGAAATCCACTTTCACTTTGGTATTGTTCGAGATATTCAGACGATCGCCTGCGGCCTTCGACAGATCGATAATTCTGCCCGGCGTGTATGGCCCGCGATCGTTGACGCGTACAACCAGACGACGGCCGTTGCTCAGGTTGGTGACGCGGACATAGCTTGGCAGCGGCAGCGTTGGGTGGGCAGCAGTTATCGCGTTAGGGTCAAACGTTTCGCCGATTGACGTGCGGTTGCCGCTTGCTTCCTCGCCGTACCATGCGGCTAAGCCTGTCTCACTAAAGTTTTGTGGATCTTTGACAATTTTATAGCTCTTGCCTTTGACGCTGTAGTCTTGCAGCGTACCCTGATTGTAGGGTTCATAACGCGGTTCCGCGCCGCCGATCTCTTCCGTCGGGCCGCTGTAAACCTGAGTAACGGGCGGTGCAGGCTGCCGCTGTTCCGTTGTGGTACAGGCCGCAAGCGCCAGAGTTGCTACGCCGACCCAAAGCCAATCCTTACGCATCGCTCACCTCGTGTTATAAATTCTTGGATAGCAGTTTGCGGTGAGTATGTATCGACATGACGATACCGAATCCCGCCATTAAAACGACCAGCGCCGATCCGCCGTAGCTGATTAGCGGTAGCGGCACGCCAACGACGGGAAGTATACCGCTGACCATCCCGATATTGACGAAAACATAGAAAAACAGAATTAACATCAGCCCGCCGACCATAACCCTGCCGAACGAGGTTTGCGCATTAGCGGCAATGACCAGACCGCGCATAATCATGAACAGATACATCGCGAGCAGAATCAAGACGCCGATTAAGCCAAGCTCTTCTGCCAACACGGCAAAGATAAAGTCAGTGTGTCGCTCTGGCAGAAACTCTAACTGAGACTGTGTACCATGCAGCCAGCCTTTGCCAGACAGGCCACCTGAGCCTATCGCAATTTTCGACTGAATAATATGGTATCCCGCACCGAGCGGATCGCTTTCTGGATCGAGCAGCATCATGACCCTGGCACGTTGATAATCGTGCATCAGGAAGAACCAGAGTATCGGAATAAACGCAGCGAGTAGCAGCACGGCGATGCCAATCAAGCTCCAGCTCATACCAGCGAGAAAAAGCACAAACAGGCCAGATAATGCAATCAGGATCGAGGTGCCTAAATCCGGCTGTGCGGCAACCAGCAGTGTTGGAACAAAAATCAGGATCAACGCGATCGCAGTATTTTTTAGCGACGGTGGACACATATCACGGTTAATAAAACGGGCAACCATCAGTGGCACGGCGATCTTGGCTATTTCCGATGGCTGGAAGCGAATAAAACCTAAATCCAGCCAGCGCTGTGCGCCTTTACTTATTTGTCCGAAAATATCTACGATCAGCAGCAAAATGACACAAACTACATAGAGGTAGGGAGCCCAGCCTTCATAGACGCGAGGAGGAATTTGCGCCATTACGATCATTACCGTAAACCCTAGCACGATCTGAACGACTTTTCGCTCCATCATGCCGACGTCCTGTCCGCTCGCGCTCCATAAGACAAATAGACTATAGCCCAGCAGTGCCAGGATGCAGAGAAGGAACGGAAGGTCGATGTGGATTTTCGCCCAGAACGAACCTTTTTGTTGGCTATCGGTCATGACTGTCTGTTACTCACTCTCACTACCCGGCGGCGCAGGAGGCGCGCTAGGTAAATCGGTATTGTTATCACCCAGCAGGATATGATCAAGGATCTGGCGGGTGATAGCGCCCACGGTCGGACCAGCCCCACCGTTTTCCAGAATAATCGACATCGCGACTTTTGGGTCCTTATACGGGGCAAATGCGACCATTAATTTATGGTCACGCAGATGCTCTGCGATCTTGTGCGCATTATACGTTTCGTTTTCTTTCAGGCCGAAAACCTGCGCCGTACCGGATTTTGCCGCAATTTTATAAGGCGCATCATCGAAACTCTTGTGGGCGGTGCCGTTAGCGCGGTTAGCAACGCCATACATCCCGTCCTTCGCCACTTCCCAATAGCCCGAGTGGATATTGCCAATCTGTAGATTCTCAGTTTGTCGGAAAGGCACGATAACGCCATTTTCCCGCGAACTATAAAGCAGGTGTGGCGTTTTGACCTTGCCGTCGTTGATGAGCGTGACCAGTGCCTTATTCATCTGGATAGGGGTTGCCGTCCAGTAACCTTGGCCGATCCCGACGGGAATGGTATCCCCCTGATACCACGGTTTCTTAAATCGCCTGAGTTTCCACTCACGGGTTGGCATGTTACCGGCGCTTTCTTCCGAAATATCAATGCCGGTTTTCTCGCCATAACCAAATTTATTCATCCATTCGGATAGGCGATCGATTCCCATGTCATAAGCGACCTGATAGAAGAAAGTATCCGCGGATTCTTCCAGTGATTTGGTGAGGTTAAGACGACCATGCCCCCATTTTTTCCAGTCGCGGAAGCGCTTTTCGGAGCCGGGTAATTGCCACCAGCCAGGATCGAACAGGCTAGTGTTAGTGGTGATAACGCCAGCAGTCAGGGCGGAAACCGCAATATAGGGTTTAACGGTGGAGGCTGGAGGGTAAATGCCCTGCGTTGCACGATTGATCAGTGGACGATCGGGATCGTTTTGTAGTTTGGTATAATTTTTGGTGGAAATCCCGTCGACAAACAGATTGGGGTCATAGCTGGGGGTGGAAACCATCGCCAGAATACCGCCGTCGCGTGGGTCGGTGACAATGACGGCGGCGCGGCTGCCTTCCAGCAGTTTCTCGATGTAGATTTGTAGGCTCAGATCTAACGTTAGATAAATATCGCGCCCGGCCTGCGGTGGCTGTTCGTGAAGTTGGCGGATCACGCGGCCACGGTTGTTAACTTCAACTTCTTCATAACCGGGTTTGCCGTGCAGCAAATCCTCATAATGACGTTCGATACCCAGCTTGCCGATGTCACGCGTCGCGGCATAGTCTGCAATTTTTTCTTCTTTGGTCAGCCGTTCTACGTCTTTATCGTTGATTTTGGAGACATAGCCCGTAACGTGCGTTAACGCAGAACCGTAAGGATAATAGCGGCGTTGATAGCCTTTAACCTCAACGCCAGGAAAGCGGTATTGGTTGACGGCAAAACGAGCGACCTGAATCTCATCAAGCCCAGTTTTTACTGGAATGGAGGTAAAACGGCGTGAACGCTTGCGTTCTTTTTCAAAATTTTCCAGATCGTCATCGGTCAGATTAACGATGGGGCGCAGTGCTTCCAGCGTTTCTTTCAGGTTGTCGACTTTGTCAGGCACCAGTTCTAATTGATAGATGGTGCGGTTCAGCGCCAACGGGGTGCCGTTACGGTCGTAAATGATACCGCGGCTGGGCGCGATAGGAACCAGCTTAATGCGGTTCTCGTTAGAGCGTGTGCGATAGTCATCGACACGCAAAATTTGCAGATGATAAAGATTAGCGACTAATACACCAGAAAGCAGCAAAATGCCCAGAAAGGCTACCAAAGCACGGCGCACGAACAGAGCGGACTCCGCGGTATAATCACGAAAGGGTTTGCGTTCTACTTTCATCCAGTGTTATTTCACATGTTTCATCGTATCGCCTTACTCCCGATGGTAAGGGTGATTAGTCGTAATGCTCCATGCGCGATACAGGCTCTCTGCCACCAGCACGCGAACGAGCGGGTGCGGCAGCGTTAATGGCGAGAGCGACCAGCTTTGTTCCGCCGCGGCTTTGCATTCTGGCGCCAGCCCTTCTGGTCCGCCAATCAACAGACTGACATCGCGCCCATCCTGTTTCCAGCGCTCAAGCTGTTGCGCCAACTGTGGCGTTTCCCAGCGAGTACCTGGAATATCCAGCGTAACAATACGGTTGCCTTTGCCCACCGCAGCCAGCATCTGTTCGCCTTCGCGCTCCAGAATGCGTTTAATATCGGCATTTTTACCCCGCTTCCCCGCCGGAATTTCGAGTAATTCGAAAGGCATGTCCTTCGGGAAGCGACGCAGATAATCGGTGAAACCAGTCTGCACCCAGTCGGGCATTTTGGTGCCAACGGCGACCAGTTGCAGTTTCATGCTAGCCCCACAGTTTTTCCAGTTCGTACAACTGGCGACTTTCTTCCTGCATGACATGAACCATCACGTCACCTAAATCGACAACAACCCAGTCAGCGGCGCTTTCGCCTTCTACTCCGAGTGGGATCAGACCCGCGGCGCGTGAGGATTGCACGACGTGATCGGCAATAGACGCGACATGGCGTGTAGAGGTGCCCGTACAGATAACCATGTAATCGGTGATGCTGGATTTACCCTGGACGTTGAGTGCAACGATATCCTGGGCTTTTAAGTCATCGACCTTATCAATAACGAAGTCTTGGAGTGCTTGACCTTGCAAAGGTTCCCCCTCAATGGCGTTCTATCAGTCACTGATGAACGCGTGTGGCGCTGAATTGTTTAAGAAAAACGTAAATCACCGAGTAATTGCCGAGAATTCCCGCTTTTCCCGGTGATTGAAACCAGCCGCGGAGTATATCACGCACTTTTGCCGAGTGGTATAAAGCCCGTGGCTGATGGACGGGAAAACCTGTGCTATTGGTACAGGCCGTGTTCGTCGATGTAATTGAGTACGATGGGAGGCAATAAATCGTGGCAGTTCAGACCGTGCTGTCGCCGCTGGCGAATGTCCGTTGCGGAAATGGTGACCAGTGGCGTGTCTGCCAAAAAGATCCGCCCGTGCGAGTGCTGATGGAGAGCGTCCGGCGTGTGCGTCAGATGATCGTCCAACCACTGCTGTAATGCGGGTGTTTCCATCGTCGAGCGATAGCCGGGGCGAGCACACACCAGCAAATGGCAAACGCTGAGTAGATCTTGCCAGCGGTGCCAACGGTGTAGCGTCAGCAGTGAGTCCTGCCCGATGATAAATCCCAGCGGCGCATTGAAGCCTTTTTCCACCCGCAACGCTTCCAGCGTATCAATCGTGTAGGAGGGCGTTTGTCGCTGTAGTTCACGATCGTCCACGGTAAAGAGTGGATTATCTTCAACGGCAAGTTCAGCCATATGAAAACGCTGCTGGGAGCTGGCTTCGGGCTGCTGTCGGTGCGGTGGAACATTATTGGGCATCAGGACGACTTGAGTCAGCCCCACGAGTTTTGCCAGCGCGGTCACCGGTTGAAGGTGGCCGTAATGAATGGGATCGAACGTGCCACCAAAAAAGGCGGTCAACGATGGTGAAGTGGATGGCTTATTCAAATGAATGCCTCCGGCAAGGTTTTGCCGCACAGCAGCATGGCAAGCGATTCAAGTTCAGGCCACACGGACTGGCCGTAGTCTTGCTTTAGGGTTATTTCCACCTGAGTCAGCAACCGCACGGCCTGCTGTAGTTGCTGAAGAGAGAGCCGCTGTAATGCCTGAGTGAGCAGGTCACGCCGGTTTTGCCACACTTTTTGCTGATCGAATAACGTACGCAGCGGTGTGTCTGACATGTGTCGTTTCAGCGCCAACAACTGTAGCAGCTCGCGCTGTAGCGTACGCAGCAAAATGACAGGTTCGCAATCTTCCTGCTTCAGCTGCTGCAAAATGTGCCAGGCGCGTTTGGCTTTACCTGCCAGCAATGCATCAAGCCAGTGGAAAGGCGTGAAGTGAGCGGCATCGTTTACCGCATTTTCTACGCGCGGCAGCGTCAGCTTGCCATCGGGATACAGCAGCGCCAGCCGTTCTAACGCCTGAGACAGCGCGAGAAGGTTGCCTTCATAACAGTAACAAATGAGCTGCGTGGCCTGTTCATCTAGCGTCAACTTCATGGCTTTGGCGCGTTGAGCAACCCAACGGGGGAGCTGTGCTTGTTCCGGCGTCAGGCAATTGATATAGACGCTGTCTTGTGCCAGCGCTTTAAACCAGGCGCTGTTTTCCTGCGCTTTGGTCAGCTTATGGCCGCGCAGAATCAGTAAAATATCGGGGTGCAATAATCCAGAAAGCTTGACTAGATTTTCGCTCATCGCCGCATTCGGGCCGTTTTCCGGCAAGACCAGTAGAAGCGATTGGCGCGAGGCGAACAGGCTGAGCGCCTGACAGGTACTGAAAATCGCATCCCAGTCGGTATGCAGATCCAGAATGAAGCTGAAATGCTCGCTGAATTCGTGCTGTTGAGCGACGCGTTTGATGTTATCGAGGCTTTCTTGCAGCAGGAGAGGATCTGAGCCAAAGACCAAATAACAACCGCGCAGCCCCTCATGGAGCTGCGCGGTGAGTTGTTCGGGGTAAAGCCGAATCATGAACGCTTAGCGGAGGCAGTAGAATCAGTGGACTGCAACCGATTTTTGACTTCCTGACTACCGTTGATAGTCAGCAACTTACGTACCAACTGCTGAGCAGCCTGTTCACGCATTTCCTGACGGACGATCTCCTGTTCGGCATCTTTCGCCAGTGCAGCCAGCGGGTTATCAAAGAACGTGCGGAACACCGTCACACTGAGTGGGTAAATATCTTCACCCGGCATCAGCACCTGCGCCTGCAACGTTAGCACCATCTGGTACTCCGCTGTTTTACCGTCCTGAAAAATAGAGACAGTATCGCGCGTTTCGCTTGAGCCCAGTACCCGCAGAGACGGGATGTCCTGACGCGTCGCATCTTCAACGATTTTTACATCGCTGAGACGGAGCTGCTCACGTACCGCGCGTGTTAGCGGACCATAAGGATCATTGCTGTCGACGATGAGTGTTTGTAACTGCGCGGGCACTTGTGTCGTGCCGCGCAGATGAAAACCGCAGCCAGCGGTGATTAACACCGCCAACCCCAGCAACAACGTGAATAGACGATGTCGCACAGTTCCTCCTTGCCTTAACCCACAACCAGGTTAAGCAGTTTGCCAGGGACATAAATCACTTTGCGAACCGTGACGCCGTCCAGATATTTCGCGACCAGCGGTTCCTGAGCAGCGCGTTCGCGAACCTGTTCTTCACTGGCGTCAGCGGCAACGGTAATTTTACCCCGTACTTTACCGTTAACCTGAACGACGACCAGTTTGGAATCTTCCACCATCGCGTTCTCATCCGCAACCGGCCACGGTGCAGTATCCACATCGCCTTCACCTTGCAGCGCCTGCCACAGTGTGAAGCAAACGTGCGGCGTGAACGGATAGAGCATACGAACGACGGCCAGCAGGGTTTCCTGCGTCAGCGCGCGATCCTGATCGCTTTCCTGCGGTGCTTTCGCTAACTTGTTCATCAGTTCCATGATGGCGGCGATCGCGGTGTTGAAGGTCTGGCGACGGCCGATATCATCGGTCACTTTAGCGATCGTTTTGTGCAGATCGCGGCGCAGTGACTTCTGATCTTCAGTCAGTGTAGCGATATCCAGAGCCGTTACCGCACCTTTCTCGGTATGCTCGAAGGCTTGTCTCCAGACGCGTTTCAGGAAGCGGTTTGCGCCTTCTACGCCGGATTCCTGCCATTCCAGCGTCATTTCCGCCGGAGAAGCAAACATCATGAACAGACGAACGGTATCTGCACCGTATTTCTCTACCATAACCTGCGGGTCGATGCCGTTGTTTTTGGACTTCGACATTTTGCTCATACCGGCGTAGATCACGTCACGGCCTTCGTTATCGATGGCTTTGACGATGCGACCTTTCTCATCACGCTCAACGGTAACGTCGGTAGGTGAAACCCAGATGCGCTCGCCGTTATTACCCAGATAGTAGAAGGCATCCGCCAGTACCATACCCTGACACAGCAGGCGTTTGGCGGGTTCATCCGACGTCACCAGACCCGCATCGCGCATCAGTTTGTGGAAGAAGCGGAAATACATCAGGTGCATGATGGCGTGTTCGATACCGCCGACATATTGGTCAACGGGCAGCCAGTAGTTGGCGGCAGCCGGATCTAACATTCCTTGGTCGTACTGCGGGCAGGTGTAGCGCGCGTAGTACCAGGAGGATTCCATAAAGGTGTCGAACGTGTCGGTTTCACGCAGCGCTGGCTGGCCGTTAACGGTGGTCTTCGCCCATTCTGGGTTAGATTTCAGCGGGCTGGTGATGCCATCCATCACGACATCTTCCGGCAGGATCACCGGCAACTGATCTTCTGGCGTAGGGATGACGGTGCCATCTTCCAACGTCACCATTGGGATTGGAGCCCCCCAATAACGCTGGCGGGATACGCCCCAGTCGCGCAGGCGATAGTTGACTTTACGTTCGCCAATGCCTTTTTCTACCAGCTTATCGGCAATGGCATTGAATCCAGTCTCGAAATCCAGACCGTCAAACTCACCAGAGTTGAACAGGCTGCCTTTTTCGGTCATCGCCTGAGCGGACAGATCGGGTTCGCTGCCGTCGGCATTCAGAATAACGGGCTTGATGGACAAGTCATATTTGGTGGCGAATTCCCAGTCACGCTGGTCGTGGCCCGGAACGGCCATCACTGCGCCCGTACCGTATTCCATCAGGACGAAGTTGGCGACCCAGATAGCGACTTTCTCACCGTTCAGCGGGTGAATAGCATACAGGCCAGTGGCCACGCCTTTTTTCTCCATCGTCGCCATATCGGCTTCGGCGACTTTGGTATTACGGCATTCAGCAATGAAATCGGCCAGCGCTGGGTTGGTTGCAGCAGCTTGCGCAGCGAGAGGGTGACCGGCGGCAACGGCAACGTAGGTCACGCCCATGAACGTATCCGGACGCGTGGTATAGACAGTCAGTTTCTCTGCGCTGTCTGCCACGTCAAAGGTGATTTCTACACCTTCGGAACGACCAATCCAGTTACGCTGCATGGTTTTGACCTGCTCAGGCCAGCTTTCCAGCGTATCCAAATCGTTCAGTAGTTGGTCTGCATAAGCGGTGATTTTGATAAACCACTGCGGAATCTCTTTGCGCTCGACTTTAGTATCACAGCGCCAGCAGCAGCCATCGATAACCTGTTCGTTCGCCAGTACGGTCTGGTCATTCGGGCACCAGTTAACGGCGGAGGTTTTTTTATACACCAGACCTTTTTCGTACAGCTTGGTGAAGAACCACTGCTCCCAACGGTAGTAGTCTGGTTTACAGGTCGCGACTTCACGATCCCAGTCATAGCCAAAGCCCAACAGTTTGAGCTGGTTTTTCATGTAATCGATGTTGGCATAGGTCCAGGGCGCTGGCGCGGTATTATTTTTGACCGCAGCACCTTCAGCTGGCAAGCCAAACGCATCCCAACCGATTGGTTGCAGAACGTTTTTGCCCAACATGCGCTGATAGCGGGAAATCACGTCACCGATGGTGTAGTTACGGACGTGGCCCATATGTAGTCGACCAGAAGGGTAAGGTAGCATGGAAAGGCAATAGTATTTTTCCTTGCCAGGCTGTTCGGTGACTTTAAATGTCTGCTTCTCTTGCCAGTGAAGCTGGACGTCCGCTTCTATCTCTTCTGGGCGGTATTGCTCTTGCATGGCTGCCAGGGGTCCTGTTTAGTGGAGAATCGCTACGTGAGTAGCCTGTTCTGATTCATAACAAAAGATCCGCATAGCATAGCCGTAAGCGACGCAGGCAACAACACCCAGCGCCTGACTGAGGAATATTTATGATTTGTGAGCGGCATACTGCGAGGAATTGCGCAAATTGACGACAATTTCCTCAGTTGTGCGGGAAAAATAATCTAAAATAGAGAGAGATAGGCAACATATCGGTTTTTGATTTGGTGCGCCAGACGGCGAATAGTCGTGCTTTATCGCCCCTCAACCCGCTTATTCAGGAGGAAGCATGAATAAACTAGCCCGCTATTACCGCGAGTTAATGGCTTCAGTTACAGCTCGGCTGAACAACGGTGAACGC
Organism: Pectobacterium polonicum; assembly: GCF_005497185.1. Taxonomy (GTDB): domain Bacteria; phylum Pseudomonadota; class Gammaproteobacteria; order Enterobacterales; family Enterobacteriaceae; genus Pectobacterium; species Pectobacterium polonicum. The sequence goes on from NZ_RJTN01000001.1 coordinate 395,320, forward strand.
GATCTTGATAGTCTGGTGCAGAGCGCCCGCAAAACCTTGCAGGAAGGCTCGGAGCTGACGCAGAAAGAAATAGAACAGGTGATTCAGGCTGTTCAGCGCGATCTCGAAGAGTTTGCCCGCAGCTATAACGAAAGTCAGGATGAGTTTACCGATAGCGTTTTTATGCGAGTCATCAAGGAAAGTCTGTGGCAGGAACTGGCGGATATTACGGATAAAACGCAGCTAGAGTGGCGCGAGATCTTCAAAGATGTGAATCATCACGGGGTGTACCACAGCGGTGAAGTAGTAGGGCTAGGTAATCTGGTGTGCGAGAACTGCCATCATCATATTGCGTTCTACACGCCGGAGGTTCTGCCACTCTGCCCGAAATGCTCGCACGATCTGTTCCACCGCCAGCCGTTTCAGCCGTAGGGCTTTTGGGGGTAAATAAGCGTGCCTTGCGGCACGCTTTATCTGAGTATTAATGCAGGATTTTCGCCAGGAAGTCTTTCGCACGTTCAGACTGTGGGTTGTTGAAGAAATCATCCTTGCGGGTATCCTCAACGATTTTGCCCTCATCCATAAAGATCACGCGGTGTGCCACTTTACGGGCAAAGCCCATTTCATGGGTGACGACCATCATGGTCATACCTTCCTGTGCCAGTTCAACCATAACGTCCAGCACTTCGTTGATCATCTCTGGATCGAGCGCGGATGTCGGCTCGTCAAATAACATCGCGATAGGGTCCATACACAGTGCGCGGGCAATCGCGACACGCTGCTGCTGGCCGCCAGATAGCTGCCCAGGGTATTTGTTAGCGTGTGCCGCCAGCCCCACACGTTCTAACAGCTTCTGCGCTTTGGCTTTGGCGTCTTCGCGCTTACGCTTTAGCACTTTTACCTGCGCCAGCGTCAGGTTCTCGATAATCGACAAGTGTGGGAACAGTTCAAAGTGCTGGAACACCATCCCGACTTTGGAACGTAACTGGGCCAGATTGGTTTTTTTATCGTTAACAGCAGTGCCATTGACGGTAATTTCACCTTTCTGAATCGGTTCCAGACCGTTTACGGTTTTGATCAGGGTTGATTTACCAGAGCCAGAAGGCCCGCAGACGACCACAACTTCACCTTTTTTTACTTCTGTGGAGCAGTCGGCTAGCACCTGAAATTGGCCATACCATTTAGAAACATTTTTCAGGGAAATCATCAAACCGTCCTTTTTTTCAGGTAACTGACCAGCATTGAGGCAGTAATGCTGAAGAGAAAATAAATGAACCCAGCAAATAGGATCATTTCAACTTGTGTTCCGTCACGCTCGCCGATGGTTGAGGCGGTACGGAAGAAATCAGCGAGGCTGAGTACGTAAACCAGTGAGGTATCCTGAAACAGGACAATACCTTGCGTCAGCAGCAGCGGCACCATGGCGCGGAATGCCTGTGGCAGAATAACCAGCTTCATGGATTGCCAGTGTGTCATGCCTAATGCTAACGCCGCGGAAGATTGACCGCGTGACACGCTGAGAATACCCGCACGAATGATTTCCGAATAATAGGCTGCCTCGAACAGCGAGAAGGCTACCATAGCTGAAATCAGTCGAATATCGGTTTTCGGCGATAGCCCAAGCACATTTTGTAATAAGCTAGGAACCACCAGATAGAACCACAGCAGCACCATGACGAGCGGAACGGAGCGGAATAGGTTCACATACAGTTTGGCGAACCAACTAATGGGCTTTATCGGCGACAGGCGCATTACTGCCAGAATCGTGCCCCAGACAATCCCGAATACCACCGCCGTTAGCGTAATTTTGAGTGTGACGACCATCCCCTGAATCAGGTACGGCATGCTTGGCCCAATTGAGCTCCAGTCAAATTCATACATGATTTATTTGCTCCCCATGTTGCCCGGCAAACGGGTTTTTCGCTCAACGACTTGCATGATCAACATAATAATGGCGTTGATGCCAACGTATGCCAGCGTGATAGCGGTAAAAGATTCATAAGCGTGGGCGGAGTAATCCAGCAGCTTCCCTGCCTGTGCTGCCATATCAACCAGACCAATCGTGGAAGCGATAGCCGAGTTTTTTACCAGGTTCAGCATCTCTGACGTCAACGGCGGAACGATCACGCGATACGCATTGGGCAGTAACACATAGCGGTAGGTTTGCGGCAGCGTCAGGCCCATCGCCAGCCCGGCTGCTTTTTGCCCGCGTGGTAGCGACTGAATCCCCGCACGCACCTGCTCACACACACGCGCTGCGGTGAAGAGCCCTAGACAAATCATCGATGACAGGAAGAATTGAATATTCGGGTCTAGCTCGGCTTTAAACCACATGCCGATGTTGACGGGAAGCAGCTCGGGAACCACCAGATACCAGGTAAAGAACTGGACAATCAGTGGGACGTTGCGAAATAGCTCGACGTAGCAGGTGCCAATGCCTGCAAGGAAACGATTTGGGACGGTACGCAGGATTCCAAATAAAGAACCAATGAGAAAAGCGATAATCCAGGCACAGATAGATAATGTGACGGTGACTTGCAGACCGGACAAAATCCACCCGAGGTAGGTTGTGTTGCCGAAGGGGGCGGCTTGTAGAAATATGCCCCAGTTCCAATCTATTGACATAACGAACTCCGGTAAAAAAAGGGTAGCGAAGCTACCCTGAAGATTGATGAGCGGCCATATTCCCGTTCTGTTTCAAACTACAGGCGTATTGTTTATTTTCCTGTTTATCGAAATTTCTCGGGACAACATGTGATGGGGAACGACCATCACATGCCTGTCTGTCCTGCCACGAATCAGCAATCAGAGGACAGGTGATTCTGCCCTTATTCTCATTATTAATTAGTTTAGCGCTTTGTCATTTGGCGCTTTGAACAGCGCTTTCATTTCGTCTGACAGGGCAAAGTTCAAGTTAAGATCTTTTGGTGGAATGGGCTGTTTGAACCAGCGATCGAACCATTTTTCAGCTTCACCGGAGGTCTGAACTTCGGCGATAGTGTCATCAACCAGTTTTTTGAATTGCGGATCGTCTTTACGCAACATACAGCCGTAGGCTTCTTCAGATTGCGCTTTACCGACGATATCCCACTGATCGGCGCTTTTCGCTTTCGCTCGTTCGCCAGCCAGCAGTGCATCATCCATCATAAAGGCGACTGCACGGCCGCTTTCCAGCGTGCGGAAAGAGTCGCCATGGTCTTTTGCACTGATGATGCGCATCTTCATCTGTTTTTCTTCATTCAGCTTATTCAGCAGAACTTCAGACGTTGTACCGGAGGTCACCACGACCGTTTTACCCGCCAAATCCGGGAAGTCTTTTACGCCGGAATCTTTTTTGGTTAACAGACGCGTACCGACCACGAAAATGGTGTTAGAGAACGCGGCTTGTTTCTGACGTTCCAGGTTGTTGGTCGTTGAGCCACATTCCAAATCGAATGTGCCGTTCTGTAACAGTGGGATGCGGTTTTGAGAAGTGATAGGGAGCAGTTTGACTTGCAGGTTAGGCGCATCCAGTTTTTTCTTAATCGCTTCGACAATTTTGTCAGAGTAGGCTTGGGAATAGCCGACGACTTTCTGCGTATTATCGTAGTAAGAAAAAGGGACGGATGATTCGCGGTGACCAATGACGATCACGCCATTATCTTTGACCTTTTTCAATGTACCAGCCAGATCTTCAGCCTGAGCTACGCTGGCGGCGGTGCCAAGCAGAAGCAGTGATAATGCCAGTTTACGCATTTGCATGTTCTAACTCCTTTGCTGTCGTTACAGTGCAATAGTTATAGCGCTGTCATTAATAACCGTATGGTTACTGTGCCCGTTATCTTCAAGTTAACATCGTACCCGTGTCGCTGAATCATTCATGACGCTTTGCTACTTCTCTGTGATAACGCTGCACCGTTAAAGCGCGAAGTTACTGTCTATACAGTTAAAAAGTAGCTGATTGTAAATAGATTGAAATAGGAATGTTTGTTTTTTGCGATATCCGCCGCACCAAATAGCAGCAATGTCAGAGGGTGGCACCAATTTGGTGCGTCACTTGCCCCCTAAGAGAGCTTTAAGTCGACGTAATATCCAAAAAAATACAGAAACAACCCTTTACAGGGTAATAAGAGGCAAATAGCGTGCCAAAAATAAAAAAGGCATGCAAAAGCATGCCCTTAGGAAAGTGAGGGGGGGTTATCGGCGACGTAAACCGAAGAAAACGGCAGTGATACCGCCTAGTAGCGTAACGATCCAGAGCGGCCAGGAACCGAAACGGGCATAAGGTGTTATTCCCGTCGCGGGAACGACCTGCGTGTCCAGCACTGCACGCGTGAACTGCGGCAGACTGGCGCTGACCTTGCCATCTGGCGTAATCACCGCTGTGACGCCGTTGTTGGTACTACGAACCAGAGGGCGCCCTAATTCCAGCGCGCGCATACGTGCCATCTGGAAGTGTTGCCACGGGCCGATTGAGTGGCCGAACCAGGCATCGTTCGAGATGGTCAATAGCATATCGGTGTCTGGCCGGAAGTTATCACGCACCTGTTGGCCTAAGATGATTTCATAACAAATAGCGGCATTAAGCTTGAAGCCATGCACAGAAAGCTGGGGCTGAACATAGTCCCCTCGACTAAACGACGACATCGGAAGATCGAAGAACGGCGCTAGCGGGCGTAACAACGTTTCCAGCGGGACAAACTCGCCAAAAGGCACCAGGTGGTTTTTGTTGTAGCGGTTCGTCGTGGGGTAGCGGTATGGCTCTTTGTCGCCGAGTACGATAATTGAGTTATAGAAATCGGTCTTATTACCCTCACGCCGGATATCAACGATACCCGTAATCAGGCTGCTGTTACGACTACGTAGAATATCGTCAATCTGCTTTAAATAAGCGTTCTGACGGCTTTCAATATCAGGAATTGCCGTTTCCGGCCAGATAACGATAGGTGCCTTGTCCATATAAGGCAGGCTGTTATCCAGATAGATCCTCAGCGTATTCAACAGCTCGTCTTGTTCCCACTTCATAGCCTGCGGGATATTGCCCTGTACCAGCGCGACATTGACGGCACGTTCAGGTTGCAGGGTGTACCACTGCACGTTGCGCAGCGGCCATGATAAAACGAAAACGCCGATAGCAATGGCCGCCGGTACGATTTTTCGTTGGCTGATGGCATAAACGAACAGCCCGCTGAGGCTCATCAACAGGAAGGTAATGGTGTCGATACCCAGAATGGGCGCGATACCTTTCAGTGGGCCGTCAATTTGGCTGTAGCCGAATTGCAGCCACGGAAAACCGGTGAGCACCCAGCCGCGCAGAAATTCAGTTAACTGCCAGAGTACGGGAGCGGCAAGCGCCAGACGCCACAGCGTGGTTTTCGGCCACAGGCGTGAGAGCAGGGCAGAAAACAGCAGAGGATAGAGTGACAAATAGGCGGCGAGCAGAATGACCAGCGCAACATTGACAGGGCCTGGCATCCCGCCGAATTGCGCGATACTGACGTAAACCCAGTTTACGCCGCTGCCGAACAGACCTAACCCCCAGCAAAATCCTATCCAGGCTGACTGGCGACTCGTGCGGTTGAGCGTCAGTGCCTGTAGACCCATGAGCGAGATAATCGCCGCAGGCCAGAAATCAAAGGGAGAAAATGCCAGCGTGCCACAAGCACCAAATAAGAGCGCCAGCAGGGCTTTAACCTGCTGGCGTTGTAGAAAAGAAGCGACAACCATTGCCAAATTATTCTTCCAATTTTGGTTGAGGGGCATTGTCAGGAATTCTGACATGAACCTGAATAATACGACGACTGTCTGCCATCGCAACCTTAAACAGGTAACCTTCTATGTCGATGGTTTCGCCACGAGCAGGAAGATGGCCGAAAGACTGCATGACCAAGCCGCCGATGGTGTCGACTTCATCATCACTGAACCGTGTGCCAAAAGCCTCATTAAAATCTTCAATATCGGTTAACGCACGAACGGTGTAAGTCTGGCGATTAAGCTGACGAATATCTCTGTCTTCTTCATCGTCGTATTCGTCTTCAATTTCGCCAACGATCAGCTCAAGGATATCTTCAATCGTGACCAGGCCAGATACGCCACCAAATTCATCAATGACAATCGCCATGTGATAGCGCAGTGAGCGGAACTCATTCAGCATCCGATCAACGCGTTTGCTTTCCGGCACAACCACGGCGGAACGCAGGACTTTATCCATACTGAACGGTTCGGAATCGCTGCGCATAAACGGCAGCAAATCCTTGGCCATCAGGATGCCTTCAATATGGTCTTTATCTTCGCTAATGACGGGGAAACGAGAGTGGGCGGATTCGATAATCACGTCCAGACACTCTTCCAGCGTTTGATCGCGCTTGAGCGTAATCATCTGCGAGCGAGGGATCATGATGTCACGTACACGCTGGTCGGCGATATCCATGACGCCTTCGAGCATATCTCGTGTTTCAGGATCGATCAGGTCATTCTGTTCGGAGTCACGAATCAGAGTAAGTAAACCGTTACGATCTTTTGGCTCGCCGTGAAAAAGCTGATTAAGAATAAGAGAAAAGAAGCCCTTTTTGGGACTGGGTGCATCGCTGTTTTGAGAATGGTCGTCGCTCATGCGTTTTAATTAACATCACTCTTGTTAAAGGATTATTGCCAGCAACTGGAAGCGGCACAGTGGCTGATGTGTGAAGATAAATGCCCGGTATCTTCCCGATCTCGGGCTAGACAAAATGTATTTCTATTTATTCGGTGAGGCCATCTTTTTCTGCAAGATAGGGATCGGCATAACCCATACCTTGCATAATCTCGGTTTCCAGCGCTTCCATTTCTTCGGCTTCGCTGTCCTCAATATGGTCGTACCCTAGCAGATGCAGGCTACCATGGACAACCATGTGCGCCCAGTGCTCTTCTACGGTTTTTTCCTGCTCGGCGGCTTCACGCTCGACAACCTGACGGCAGATGATTAAATCGCCAAGCAGAGGAAGTTCGACTTCAGGCGGTGCCTCAAAAGGAAACGACAGCACGTTGGTCGGCTTGTCTTTACCGCGATAGGTGTTATTCAGGTCGCGGCTTTCGGCCTCATCCACGATACGGATGGTGACTTCAGCGACTTCCTGAAACTGCGGCAGAACGCCTTCCAGCCAGCGCTGAAAGTCTTTTTCTTCCGGTAGCCCCTGTGCTTGCTCGCTGGCGATTTGTAAATCCAGAATCACCTGACTCATTTTTGCTCCTGATCTGATGCCGCAGCCTGTGCTTCACGCTTACGCTGTTCTGCTAAGGCATCTTTACGTTTCTGTTCGGCATTTTCCCACGCTTCATAGGCATTCACAATCCGTGCGACCACCGGATGGCGCACCACGTCTTCGCTGTGGAAAAAGTTAAAGCTGATCTCTTCCACATCGGCCAGCACTTCTATCGCGTGGCGTAAGCCGGATTTCAGATTTTTCGGCAGGTCGATCTGCGTGACGTCACCCGTGATGACCGCTTTTGAGTTGAACCCGATGCGCGTCAGGAACATTTTCATTTGTTCGATGGTGGTGTTCTGGCTTTCATCCAGAATGATGAAGGCATCGTTCAGCGTTCGGCCACGCATGTAAGCCAGTGGCGCGACTTCAATCACGTTGCGTTCGATAAGCTTCTCGACGCGCTCAAAGCCCAGCATTTCAAACAGGGCATCATAAAGTGGGCGCAAATAAGGATCGACTTTCTGGCTGAGATCGCCAGGCAGGAAACCCAGTTTTTCACCCGCTTCGACTGCCGGGCGCGTTAACAGAATACGGCGAATATCCTGACGCTCCAACGCATCTACGGCGGCAGCGACAGCTAAGTAGGTTTTCCCCGTTCCCGCAGGGCCAACGCCGAATGTGATGTCGTGATCGAGGATATTGGCGACATACTGTGCCTGATTTGGCGTGCGCGGTTTGATCACGCCGCGTTTCGTTCGGATATTGACCACTTTGCCATAATCAGGAACGTGTTCCGCAGACTGCTCCAGCACGCGAGATTCTTTAATCGCAAGGTGAATTTGCTCAGGATCGATATCACCGATGACGCCACGTACCGGTGCTGTATCAACATACAGACGTTGCAGGATATCTGCCGCAGCCTGCGTCAACAGGCTTTTTCCGACCAGTTTGAACTGATTATCTCGGCGACTAATTTCGATGCCTAAGCGGCGCTCTAGCTGTTTAATATTGTCATCAAACGGACCGCAAAGGCTGAGTAGGCGTTGGTTATCTGCGGGTTCAAGGGCAATCTCTTTTGTCGTTACGTTCAAATTATTCCTCTTGAGCGTTACTGTACAGGCGCTATTCTGCCCACACAAAATGAACTGTTGTCAGACGGCCTGATGTGCCCGCCCTATGAGTGAATTATTCATCGTGAATGCCCGATGGTGCAAGTCACAATAATGATATTGGGATGCCGCCTCGCAAAAGCAAATGTAAGCGCCATGAAATTGAAACTGACTGAAGGTTATCTCTGCCTGCCATAAAAAAATGCAGGGAACGTTTTTCAACGTTGCAGAGCAACGACCCGAAGGGTGGCAGGCAAGGATAGCCTGCCATAAAAAATGGGTGGCAAAGCCACCCACAATAATATTCGAACGAATGAACGTCGGTTATGGCTGGTAGAATCCGACGCCGATCTCGTTCTCTTTACGGGTACGCGCAATCACGGAAGACGGTGATTCATGTACGCGCAGATCCATTTGCTCTTCGGTACGCACCACGATGCCACGCAATGAGTTGGTATAAACGTCAACGATTTCAACATCGACAAATTTACCGATCATATCCGGCGTGCCTTCAAAGTTGACAACGCGGTTGTTTTCCGTACGGCCAGACAGCTCCATCACGCTCTTACGCGACGTGCCTTCCACCAGAATACGCTGGACGGTGCCCAGCATAAGGCGACTAAACCGCATTGCCTGCTGGGTAATACGTTCTTGCAGAAGGTATAGACGCTGTTTTTTCTCTTCTTCCGGCACGTCATCGACCATATCCGCAGCCGGCGTTCCCGGACGAGCGGAATAGACAAAGCTGTAGCTCATGTCGAAATTCACATCGGCAATCAACTTCATGGTCTGTTCAAAGTCAGCCTGCGTTTCGCCAGGGAAACCGACGATAAAGTCAGAACTAATCAGGATACCCGGACGCGCGTTGTGCAACTTACGAATGATGGCTTTGTATTCCAGCGCGGTATGACGGCGTTTCATCATCGTCAATACGCGGTCAGAGCCGCTTTGTACCGGCAAATGCAGGAAGCTGACCAGCTCTGGCGTATCTTCATAAACGCTGATGATATCGTCTGTGAATTCAATAGGATGGCTGGTAGTGAAACGGACACGATCGATCCCGTCGATGGCAGCGACCAGGCGCAGCAGCTCAGCAAAGGAGCAAATTTCACCGTCATAGGTTTCGCCGCGATAGGCGTTGACGTTCTGTCCTAAAAGGTTAACTTCACGCACGCCTTGCGCTGCAAGCTGAGCGATTTCGAACAATACATCATCACACGGGCGGCTGACTTCTTCGCCGCGGGTATAAGGCACCACGCAGAATGTGCAGTATTTGTTGCAGCCTTCCATGATGGAGACGAACGCCGTCGGCCCTTCGGCGCGCGGTTCTGGCAGACGGTCAAATTTTTCGATTTCAGGGAAGCTGATGTCAACGATGGGGCTACGCGTACCCTGAACGTGATTAATCATTTCCGGCAGGCGGTGCAGGGTTTGCGGGCCAAAAATAACGTCAACGTAGTGCGCACGTTCACGAATATGTGCGCCTTCCTGCGAGGCAACGCAGCCACCGACGCCAATAATCAGGTTCGGATTAAGATCTTTCAGCGCTTTCCAGCGACCAAGTTGATGGAAGACCTTTTCCTGCGCCTTTTCACGGATCGAACAGGTATTGAGCAGCAGGACATCGGCTTCTTCAGCGATTTCAGTCAGCTCATAGCCGTGCGTACTTCCCAGTAAATCAGCCATCTTTGATGAATCGTACTCATTCATCTGACAGCCCCAGGTTTTAATATGCAGTTTTTTTGTCATCGACTTGCCATTACTCAGTGCGGATAAGAAAAATTCCCCTCATTTGGGGCGGGTATTGTAATCGTTCGCTGACGTTGTGACCAGTGCTGGAAGTCGTGCTGATTTGATAACCCCTTACTTTCTATAAAAATGCGGCTTTTCTGAAAAATCCCCCGTAAATCCAGTACACTATTTTCATGCATTTTTACTGGTGTGAATAAACCAGAATCAGAGGGGATAAAGCCAATATGCATTACGATGCGATTGTGGTTGGCGGTGGTATGGTCGGCGCGGCTGCGGCGCTTGGGCTAGCACAACAGGGATTTCAGGTTGCGGTCATTGAGCAGGATATGCCGGTGCCGTTTGATGCTGCCAGCCCGCCAGATTTACGGATCTCGGCGATTGGCTACGCGTCGGTTGCGTTGCTGAAAGCGCTGGGCGTATGGCCGCGAGTGCAGCAGATGCGTAGTGCGCCTTATCGTCGGCTGGAAACCTGGGAATGGGCGAATGCCAGAGTGGTTTTTGATGCCGCGGACATTCACCTGCCTGAGCTGGGCTTTATGGTGGAAAATCGCGTGCTGCAACGGGCGCTCTGGGAAAGCTTACAGGAAGAAGAACATTGCCAATGTTACTGCCCGGCCACGCCGCATAACCTGCAACGCACAGATAATGGCTGGTGTTTACAGCTTGCTGATGGGCGACAACTGACGGCTTCACTGGTGGTTGGTGCTGATGGCGCGAACTCTCAGGTTCGCCAGTGGGCGGGAATTGGTATCAGCGGCTGGCAGTATCGTCAGTCTTGTATGTTGATCGGCGTTGAGACTTCGCAACCGCAGCAGGATGTGACCTGGCAGCAGTTCACGCCGAGCGGCCCGCGTGCATTTTTACCGCTGTTTGACCAATGGGGTTCGCTAGTGTGGTATGACAGCCCGCAGCGTATTCGCCAGCTTCAGGCTATGCCGCTGACACAGTTGGATAAAGAAATTGCGGCTGCGTTTCCAGAGCGCTTGGGTACGGTCAAGGCATTCTCCGCGGGGTCATTCCCTCTGGTCAGGCGTCATGCGCAAACCTATATCAAATCCGGTTTGGTGCTGCTGGGCGATGCCGCGCATACCATTAATCCGCTGGCAGGGCAGGGGGTTAATCTAGGGTATCGAGATGTTGAGGCACTGCTGGATGTGTTGATAAACGCGCGTAATGCGGGGGAGGAATGGGCTTCTGAACGGATTTTACGCCGTTATCAGTGCCGTCGTATGCCGGATAACCTGATGATGCAAAGTGGGATGGATTTATTTTATAACGCGTTCAGTAACGCATTACCGCCGCTGAGCTTTGCTCGTAATATGGCGCTGATGGTCGCACAGCGCGCTGGCGTGTTAAAACAGCGCGCATTGAAATATGCCATTGGTGTTTGATTGATGATAATGAGGACGCCGCCTGCTACCGCACTGGCTCGGCGGTAAAGATAATATCGGTGTCCTCATTAGTAGTTGCCGTAAAGCGAGTATTTCCTATCTGCCGAATGCCTTTAGCTGAGGTCCGGCTATCCTGAAGTAGGCCGTACATCATCTCGGTCACTTCACGGTTTTCGATATTATCTCCACCCAATAGTGCAGAAAATGCGGCTGTGACGATTTGCAGGTTTTGTGTCGCGGTTTCGACGGATTCTGATGAAGCGCTAAATACTATGAGCCCCGTGAGTTGTTGATTTTTTTTCTCAGCCGATCCGATTAACCCGACGTGCTCATTGAAAATATGCTGAAAATCATCAACGGAATGCCCTTTCTCCAGATTAATGGTCAGTTTGAGAGGGATATTGAGTTGCGTCAGGTTGGCGTTCATTCTGTCAGCAAACTCTTGTGATGAAATCTTGAAAGAAGCGATATTAGCGGCATAAGTTGGAGCGGTGAAGCAAAACAGCAGGGCTAGACTGAGTAGCAAGGTGCTTAACTGCTCGCGTATAGCGGATTGCCACGATGGGTTGATGTGCTTTTGCCGCGATGATACGGAGAGACTGAGATCGTGAGTAACAAAGAATGTAGATAAAACCTTCATGCCGCCCTTTTGGGAAAATCGAATGATTGATTGGGATATGTTAGCACCAGACTCTGTTAATCACAGACGATGTTAATACCAGACATAACAAAACGGGGCGATGTCTTTCGACTATCGCCCCGTTTCTTCGCTGTTTTACCAGCTTAATTTGGCTGGGGTACGAGGATTCGAACCTCGGAATGCCGGAATCAGAATCCGGTGCCTTACCGCTTGGCGATACCCCAAAAATGTGGTGGCTACGACGGGAATCGAACCTGTGACCCCAGCATTATGAGTGCTGTGCTCTAACCAGCTGAGCTACGTAGCCAAATGTACTGCTATTATCAATTCACTTCAAGAAAATCTTCTACTATCAAGTAGATGGCTGGGGTACCTGGATTCGAACCAGGGAATGCTGGTATCAAAAACCAGTGCCTTACCGCTTGGCGATACCCCAACAGAACAACAAATTTTTCAGCATGTGTTTTGAAATGGCTGGGGTACCTGGATTCGAACCAGGGAATGCCGGTATCAAAAACCGGTGCCTTACCGCTTGGCGATACCCCAATCACTACAAAACACTAACAGGCTTCGAAAAGCGATGTTAAACCGAAAAGATAACATGGTGCGGGAGGCGAGACTTGAACTCGCACACCTTGCGGCGCCAGAACCTAAATCTGGTGCGTCTACCAATTTCGCCACTCCCGCAAAAAGATGGTGGCTACGACGGGAATCGAACCTGTGACCCCAGCATTATGAGTGCTGTGCTCTAACCAGCTGAGCTACGTAGCCATCTTTTTCCGCGCCACCTTCATCGGCGTTGCGGGGCGCATTATGCGTAGTTGGCCTAATTGCGTCAACTAGTTTTTTCCCGAAAAGTGCCCTCGGTGTATCGTTTGTTTGGGTTGTGAACAGTATGGTGAGAAAAGCGCCAAAAAGCACGTAATCCCAGCCAATTAAGCGTACAAAAACGGGCCATGAAAGGCCCGTTGACTGAAGAAATTAAATCGAATTATTTGTAGGCGGACTGGTGTACGCCAACCGCGCGGCCTGATGGATCATCCAGTTTCTTGAAGGATTCATCCCACTCAATCGCTTTCGCAGACGAACAGGCGACGGATGGGCCACCCGGTACGCATTCTGCCGCGCTTGGAACGGGGAACAGCTCTTCGAAGATTTCACGGTACAGGTACGCTTCTTTGGAGCCCGGCGTGTTGTACGGGAATCGGAAGCGTGCGGTTTCCAACTGTTGGTCGGTAACCTGATTAGCCGCCACTTCTTTCAACGTGTCTATCCAGCTGTAGCCCACGCCATCAGAGAACTGTTCTTTCTGACGCCATGCAACGCTGTGCGGCAGGTAGGATTCAAAGCACTCACGCAGGATGTGTTTTTCCATCTTGCCGTTGCCACACATTTTGTCGCGCGGGTTGATGCGCATCGCGACATCGAGGAAGTTTTTGTCCAGGAACGGTACGCGAGCTTCCACGCCCCAGGCTGACATCGCTTTGTTGGCGCGGGCGCAGTCGTACTGGTGCAGTGCCAGCAGCTTACGCACGGTTTCTTCATGCAGTTCTTTGGCGTTTGGCGCTTTGTGGAAATAGAGGTAGCCGCCGAATACTTCGTCAGAACCTTCACCAGACAGCACCATCTTGATGCCCATCGCTTTGATTTTACGCGACATCAGGTACATTGGCGTTGAAGCGCGAATCGTGGTGACGTCATAGGTTTCGATGTGATAAATCACGTCGCGAATCGCATCCAGCCCTTCCTGCACGGTGAAGTGAATTTCGTGGTGCACGGTGCCTAAGTGATTAGCCACTTCCTGCGCCGCTTTCAAATCTGGCGCACCTTCCAAACCGACAGCAAAAGAGTGTAACTGAGGCCACCAGGCTTCACTGCGCTCGTCATCTTCTACGCGACGTGCGGCATATTTTTTGGTGATTGCGGAGATAACGGAGGAATCCAGACCGCCAGAGAGCAACACGCCGTATGGCACGTCAGACATCAGGTGGCTTTTCACCGCTTCTTCCAGCGCGTCGCGCAGCGCTTCTTTATCCGTTTCGTTGTCTTTTACTGCGTCGTAATCAAACCAGTCACGCTGGTAATATTCACGGATTTCCCCGTCTTTGCTCCACAGGTAGCTACCTGCTGGGAATTCTTTGATGGTGCGGCAAACCGGCACCAGCGCTTTCATTTCAGATGCGACGTAGAGGTTGCCGTGCTCATCGTAACCCATATACAGCGGGATGATGCCGAGGTGGTCACGGCCAATCAGGTAGGCGTCTTTTTCGCTGTCATACAGCGCAAAAGCGAACATGCCGCGCAGTTCATCCAGGAATTCTGGGCCTTTTTCCTGATACAGCGCCAGAATCACTTCGCAGTCGGAGCCTGTCTGAAACGCGTAACGGTCACCGTATTGCTGACGCAATGCTTGATGGTTATAAATTTCACCGTTAACGGCCAGAATGTGGGTGCGCTCGGCGTTGTAAAGCGGCTGTGCGCCCGTGTTGACGTCAACGATAGACAGACGTTCGTGAGCCAGAATCGCTTTGTCGCTGGCATAAACGCCGGACCAGTCTGGCCCGCGGTGACGCATCAAACGAGATAACTCCAACGCTTTTTTACGCAGTTCAACAGGATCGCTTTTCAGATCAAGCACACCAAAAATAGAACACATACATGACTCCCAGTAATTACGAATTCGACCTCAGTGCTATTGATTTAGCATCAAAGTGCTATGGGAATTCAATATTATTTAATGAAAAAAGCGGTTGGTGTGGTGTTTCGATAATTCTTTAACGATTTTAGTGTTGATTCGTCAAATTAATGAAGGGGAAAGGCCGGATTTTTAGTGATTACATAATCCGGCCAGAAAGGGAATCAGGCGTTTTCGAGCAATTGCTGTAGCAGCACGCCGTTTAGCATCGCTCGTTTGACCAACGCGAACGCGCTGATAGCGGAAAGATGATTGAGGCTGGAGACCTCAATCGGCAGGTTATGACGAAATTCTTTCAGCACTTGCGTGTTGATGCAGCGTTGAATTGCAGGAAGCAGCGTCTTTTCTGCTTCGGTAATTTCACCGGCAATCACGACTTTCTGAGGATTGAATAGATTGATCGCGATGGACAGTGCTTTGCCGAGATTGAGCCCAGCCTGTTCGATAACTTCACGGGCGAGGGCATCACCTCGGTTTGCCGCTTTGCAAATCGTAGAAATGGTACAGTTATCGGTAGAAAGCTTGCTGGGGTAGCCCTGACCCAGCAGGTGTCGTACGCGCTGTTCAATGGCGGCGTTGGCGACGACGGTTTCCAGACAGCCGAAATTGCCGCAGTGGCAGCGATCGCCGAGCGGGTCGATCTGAATATGGCCGATTTCGCCCACGTTGCCGTTGCTGCCAAGAAAAATTTGCCCGTTGACGAGAATACCCGCACCTGTGCCGCGATGGACGCGTACCAGAATAGAATCCAGTGAATCGTGTGTGGCACCGAAATAGTGTTCTGCTAGCGCCAGGCTGCGGATATCGTGACCGACAAAGCTGGTAACATTGAATTGGCGTTGCAGGTTTTCGACCAGTTGCCAGTTATCCACGCTGATGTGCGGCATATAGCGGACGATGCCTGCAACGGGATCAACCAGCCCCGGCAGCACAACGGAGATCGCAATGAGCTCGCGAATACGGCGTTGATGGCTGGTGATAAAGCCGCCGATGGCCTGAAAGAGTGCGGATTCCAGCGACTCCTGCGTTTTTTCTTGCAGTTCGTAGTGCGCTTCTTCCAGCGCTTTTCCCTGCAAATCGTACAGCGCAATAGTGGCGTCGTAACGGCCAAGGCGTACGGCGATGCTATGGAAAGGGCGGTTTTCGGTAATAATCGAAATGGCGCGTCTGCCGCCGGTGGAAGCTTGCTGATCGACTTCTTTGATAAGCCCACGTTCCAGAAGCTGGCGGGTGATTTTGGTAACGCTGGCGGGGGCAAGCTGGCTCTGTTCTGCTATCTGAATTCGTGAGATCGGACCCTGCTGGTCAATCAGGCGATAAACCACGGCACTGTTTAATTGTTTAACCAGATCGACATTCCCTATCTGCGCTTGTCCGCCTGTGGTCATTAAGAAGTTACTCGCTTAGGTTTAACTCAACGTTGGGTAAACCTTATCGCAGTTTACCCAACGTATTTCCGCTTTACCCCAAGGCGTTTCTCGTTTTATCCCCAAACAGGATTACCGTTAACAAACGTCTTGAGAATGTGATAGTCACGGTCAAAGACGGTCAGGTTGGCCACTTTACCGCTTTCAATACTGCCTAACTGCTTATCGACGCCGATAGCGCGAGCGGGATAGAGCGTTGCCATCCGAATTGCTTCATCCAGCGCAATACCCGCATGTTCGACGCTATTACGCACGGCTTCGATCATAGTCAGTGCCGAACCGCTCAGAGTGCCGTGTTCATCGACACAAATACCATCGCGGTAGTATATGGTTTTACCAGCAAAAATGAACTGGTCAATATCCGCACCGGCTGGTGCCGTGGCGTCGGTCACCAGCACCAGTTTATCGCCCTTGATACGTTTACTGTTGCGAATATTGGCCCAGTCAACGTGTCGTCCATCCGCGATAATACCGCAATAGACTTCCGGGGCGTCGTAAATCGCGCCGACCAATCCAGGTTCTCGGCCGGTCAGATACGGCATGGCGTTGAACAGGTGGGTAGCGAAACGAATACCGGCGGAAAAACCCTGCTTAGCCTGTTCCCAGGTGGCGTTGGAATGCCCAGCGGACACGATAATGCCCGCCGCCGTTAGCTGACGGATAACCGACGGTTCGACTTCTTCCGGTGCCAGCGTGATTTTCGTAATGGCGTCCGCGTTGGCGCACAGGAAGTCGACCAACTCTTGCGTTGGTTTGCGGATAAAAGCAGGGTCATGCGTGCCTTTCTTTAGCACATTCAGCCATGGACCTTCGAGATGTAACCCAAGCGCCTGATACTGATTCTGAGCCAGCCAGTCTCTCATCACGCCGATGCTGTGCTTCATAAAGGCATCGCTGGAGGTAATCAGCGTAGGCAAAAAACTGGTACAGCCTGAACGCTCGTTTGCCTGCTGCATGATCTCCAATGTCTTGACGGAGATCGTGTCCAGCGAGTCGTTGAACTGCACGCCGCCGCAGCCGTTCAACTGAAGATCGATAAATCCCGGGGAGAGGAATGCACTGCCCAGGTCATGTTGTTCAATGCCGGCAGGAAGTTCGGCAAGTGGGCAGATTTGTTCTATCAGCCCATCGGCAATCACGACGGCGTGATTATCCAGAATCTGATGGCCGGTGAAAATCCGGCTATGGGTTAACGCGTACATCATTGACTCCTGCATCGGTTAGAGATTTTTCATACTTTCCGTTTCTAATTCACGGAAGTATTTAACGGTTTTTACCTTCAGTTCCATTGTTGAAGGCTCGTCACAAACCATGATGGCTTTGGCATGAAGTTGCAGGCAGCTAATGGTCCACATATGGTTAACATTGCCTTCTACCGCAGCCTGTAGTGCCTGTGCCTTGTTACGACCGGTCACCAGAATCATCACTTCTTCGGCATCCAGCAGCGTACCGACGCCCACGGTCAGGGCAAATTTAGGCACCAGATTGACGTCCCCGCCGAAGAAACGGGAATTGGCGATACGAGTTTCTTCTGTCAACGTTTTGATGCGTGTGCGGGAGGCCAGAGAGGAGGCGGGTTCATTGAAGGCGATATGTCCATCATTGCCCACGCCGCCCATGAAAAGATGAATTTTCCCGTAGGACTTTATTTTCTCTTCATAGCGGCGACATTCTGCTGTGGTGTCTTCTGCGTTGCCGTTCAACAGGTTAATGTTTTCACGCGGAATATCAACGTGATTGAAGAAATTCTGATGCATGAAGGTATGATAGCTTTCTGGGTGGTCGGTCGGCAGACCGACATATTCATCCATATTGAAGGTGATGACGTGTTTGAAGCTCACCAGTCCCGCCTTGTGCATGGCGACCAGCGATTTGTAGGCCTCCAGCGGTGAACTGCCTGTCGGCAATCCCAGAATAAAAGGGCGATCTGCACTGGGCTTGAAAGCGTTAATTTTCTCAACGATGTGGCGGGCGGCCCATTTTCCGACGTCGGCGGCGGTGGTTAAAGGAATGAGTCTCATCGGCGCTCTCCTGATTTTTAGTGGAATTAAATACGTTATTGCGCAAATCGCGCCAGCTGCGCGTTTTGTCTATGCATTAAAATTAGTCTACTCCGTTTTTTTTAATCTTGAAATAAGTTGGGGTTTTATTCAGGTATAAACTTTTTGTATGCAGTTTTTTGGTGATTTTTATCACATAATTACGGGGTTTAATTTGTGTAGCGAATTATTTTTCTTACACTCCCCCTAAGAACCACCGCTGCCACATTTTTTCGACAATGGCGTTTTTCGACAGCGACGTTCTTCGGCAGTGAAATTTATTGGCAGGTTTGTTTGCCCCACAACATTTCATTACCTCGCAAAGGTAAGAGAGGGAAAAGTGAGTACTCTGAGCTATTTACAAAAAGTCGGTCGGGCATTGATGGTGCCTGTCGCGACGCTGCCTGCTGCCGCTATCCTGATGGGGATAGGTTACTGGATTGATCCGGTTGGCTGGGGAAGCGAGAACGCGTTGGCGGCACTCCTCATCAAATCGGGTGAGGCGATTATCGGGCATATGGCCGTGCTGTTTGCCGTTGGTGTCGCATACGGTATGTCTAAAGATAAAGATGGTGCGGCGGCATTGACCGGCTTTGTCGGTTATCTGGTGCTGACCACGCTGTGTTCGCCGGCCGTTGTTGCTATGATCCAGCGGATCCCCGTTGAACAGGTACCTGCTGCGTTTGGCAAGATTGAAAATCAGTTTATCGGGATTCTGGTCGGTGTCATGTCTGCTGAGCTGTATAACCGCTTCAGTCAGGTTGAACTGCCTAAGGCGCTGTCGTTCTTCAGCGGACGCCGCCTGGTGCCGATTCTGGTTTCTTTCCTGATGATTCTGGTCGCGTTCATTTTAATGTACGTATGGCCAGTCATTTACAATGCGCTGGTCGCGTTCGGTGAACATATTCAGCAGTTGGGTTCGGTTGGCGCTGGGGTTTATGCCTTCTTTAACCGTTTGCTGATTCCTGTTGGGTTGCACCACGCGCTGAATTCCGTGTTCTGGTTTGATGTCGCGGGTATCAACGATATTCCTAACTTCCTGGCTGGCCAACAGTCTATCGACTCTGGTAAAGCCGTAGTGGGGATCACCGGACGTTATCAAGCGGGCTTCTTCCCGATTATGATGTTCGGCCTGCCGGGAGCGGCGCTGGCGATTTATCACTGTGCGCGCCCTGAAAACAAAAGCAAAGTGGCCGGGATTATGTTGGCGGCGGCATTTGCCTCCTTCTTTACTGGGATCACCGAGCCGCTGGAATTCTCCTTCATGTTTGTCGCGCCAGTGCTGTATTTCCTGCATGCGTTGCTGACCGGTTTTTCCGTCTTTATCGCGGCCAGTATGCATTGGATTGCCGGATTTGGTTTCAGTGCGGGTCTGGTAGATATGGTGCTGTCCTCACGTAACCCGCTGGCCACTCAGTGGTACATGCTGCTTGCTCAGGGACTGGTATTCTTCGTCATTTACTATGTGGTGTTCCGTTTTACCATCACTCGCTTCAATCTGTTAACGCCGGGGCGTGAACTGGCTGTGAGCGGTAGCGAAGCCGATGGCTATGACGTGAGTACAGCGTCTGCGGGCGAGAAATCAAGCGATGCAGCGGCGTTGGCGCGGGGCTATTTGCAGGCGCTGGGCGGAAAAGCCAATCTGACGGGCATTGATGCCTGTATCACACGCCTGCGTTTGAACGTGGCTGATTCCTCTCTGGTTGATGATGCACAGGCAAAACGTCTTGGTGCGGCGGGCGTTATTCGTCTGAATAAGCAGAGCGTACAGATTGTGGTGGGTACGCAGGCTGAATCGATAGCGACCGCGCTGAAAGCCGAGTATGACAAGATATAGTATGACAAGGCGTAATATGACGATGTGATCGTTTAACGTGGTGTTATACCGATGAAATGGATAGGGCGAGATAGCAATCTCGCCCTTTTTTTTCGTTATGAATAATTAAATGAAACTAACGGTTGTTTCCCAGCGTAGCTTGTTGGATCATTGTCGGTTATACGTCGTTTTAGCATTGAGGAATGAAGAATGAGTGAGGCTGAAGCCCGCCCAACCAACTTTATCCGTCAGATTATCGATGAAGATCTGGCGTCCGGTAAACATGACCATATTCAGACGCGTTTCCCGCCAGAGCCGAACGGCTACCTGCATATTGGGCATGCAAAATCTATTTGCCTGAATTTTGGTATCGCGCGTGACTATCAGGGGCAATGCAACCTGCGTTTTGACGACACCAACCCGGTAAAAGAAGATATCGAATACGTTGAGTCGATCAAACGTGACGTCGAGTGGCTGGGTTTTTCATGGAGCGGCGACGTTCGCTATTCTTCTGATTATTTCGATCAACTGCACGCTTATGCGGTTGAGCTGATCGGTAAAGGGCTGGCTTACGTTGATGAACTGACGCCCGAGCAGATCCGTGAATACCGCGGTACGCTGACGGCACCGGGTAAAAATAGCCCTTACCGTGACCGTACCGTGCAGGAAAACCTGTCGCTGTTTGAAAAAATGCGCAACGGCGGATTTGCTGAAGGTACTGCTTGTCTGCGTGCAAAAATCGATATGGCATCATCCTTTATAGTGATGCGCGATCCGGTGTTGTATCGCATTAAGTTCGCCGATCACCACCAGACGGGCAATAAGTGGTGCATCTACCCGATGTATGACTTCACCCACTGCATTTCCGATGCGCTGGAAGGGATCACGCATTCGCTGTGTACGCTGGAATTCCAGGATAACCGCCGTCTGTATGACTGGGTGCTGGATAACATCACGATTCCTTGCCACCCACGCCAGTACGAATTCTCCCGTCTCAATCTCGAATACGCGATTATGTCCAAGCGTAAGCTGAACCAATTGGTCGTGGAAAACGTGGTTGAAGGCTGGGACGATCCGCGTATGCCGACCATCTCAGGCCTGCGTCGTCGTGGCTATAGTGCGGCCTCGGTCCGTGAATTCTGTGTGCGTATCGGCGTAACGAAGCAGGACAATAACGTGGAAATGGCCGCGCTTGAATCCTGTATCCGTGACGATCTGAATGAAAATGCTCCGCGTGCGATGGCAGTACTCGATCCGGTCAAAGTTGTGATCGAGAATCTGTCTGCTGAGCACGAAGAGTTTGTTGCGATGCCAAATCATCCTAATAAGCCGGAAATGGGTTCACGTCAGGTGGCATTCAGCCGTGAAGTTTACATCGATCGCGCTGACTTCCGCGAAGAAGCCAACAAGCAGTACAAACGTCTGGTGTTAGGTAAAGAAGTGCGTCTGCGTAATGCCTATGTGATCAAAGCAGAGCGCATTGAGAAAGACGAGCAGGGTACCATCACCACGATCTATTGCAGCTATGATGCGGAAACGCTGAGCAAAGACCCGGCTGACGGCCGTAAAGTGAAAGGCGTCATCCACTGGGTTTCCGCTGCGCATGGCGTCCCTGCGGAATTCCGCTTGTACGATCGCCTGTTCAGTGTGGCAAACCCTGGCGCGGCGGATGACTTCCTGTCGACGATTAACCCAGATTCACTGAAAGTTACGCAAGGTTTTGTCGAGGAGAGCTTGGCACAGGCGGAAGTAGAGAAAGCGTATCAGTTTGAGCGCGAAGGTTACTTCTGTGCCGATCGTGTTTACTCCAGTACAGAACATCTGGTATTTAACCGAACGGTCGGGCTGCGCGATACCTGGGTTGGCTAACGCCACGAGGTAAAAGACAAAAATAAAACCGCCTCGGCGGTTTTATTTTTTGATGCGGTCGATTTATCGTGTGGACTCATGCAGAGTTTCGTCTTCTCGACAATCCCCTTCACTGCAATGCCCATAGAGATACAAACTGTGGTTGGTCAGTTTAATACCATGTCTTTCTGCGATCTCACGCTGACGTGCTTCGATAGATTCATCGCGGAATTCAATGACTTTGCCACAGTCGAGGCAAATTAAGTGATCGTGA
Organism: Pectobacterium polonicum; assembly: GCF_005497185.1. Taxonomy (GTDB): domain Bacteria; phylum Pseudomonadota; class Gammaproteobacteria; order Enterobacterales; family Enterobacteriaceae; genus Pectobacterium; species Pectobacterium polonicum. Next base: position 417,453 of record NZ_RJTN01000001.1, read on the forward strand.
TGATGTTGCTGCGTCAGTTCAAAGACGGATTTACCCCCTTCGAAGTTATGACGGGTTACGATGCCTGCATCATCAAACTGGTTGAGTACGCGATAGACGGTAGCAAGCCCGATCTCTTCGCCCATATCAATCAGTCTCTTATATAAATCTTCCGCACTGACGTGATGACAGACCGGGTCCTGTAGCACTTCCAGTATTTTCAGTCTTGGAAGAGTGACTTTCAGGCCGGCCTTCTTTAATGCGGTATTGTTGTCAGTCATGCGGGTTTAGTCCTGTTGCTTACTTATCAATGGAGGCTGCCTAGCCTATGACATCGGTCGGCTCAAAAAATGTAATTGCGTCTCAATTATAGAACCGCGCATACAAAATGAAAACAAGGGAATGTTAACAATATTGTCCCCATTCATACTACTGATATACAGCGCAGTCCATTGTTGATGAATGAAGAAAGGATGAAGCACGTATAAAACCGATGGGATTATTGTACAGGTTTACTGATAGAAGTTAAAAAAATGTATCAATTATTATGAAAGGTTTTACCTATCGATACTATTTTGGCCCTGAACGAAATTATCAGGGCCAAAATGGCTTAGCCAACCAGCTCTTTCAGATTCAGTTCATCACCGATCTGTTTTACCCACGTCGTTACGCGCTCGCTGGTCAGTTCAGGCTGACGGTCTTCATCGATAGCCAAACCAATGAAGTGATTGTCGTCGGCGAGCCCTTTAGAGGCTTCAAAGTAATAGCCTTCAGTTGGCCAGTGGCCGACAATCGTCGCGCCGCGAGGCTCAATGATGTCACGAATGGTGCCCATGGCATCACAGAAGTATTCCGCATAGTCTTCCTGATCGCCGCAGCCAAACAAGGCAACCAATTTTCCGGTGAAATCAACTTCTTCCAGCGAAGGGAAGAAGTCATCCCAATCGCACTGAGCTTCACCGTAATACCAGGTTGGAATACCCAGCAGCAGAATATCAAAACCTTCGAGGTCTTCTTTGCTGCTTTTGGCGATGTCATGAACATCAGCAACGTTGGTGCCTAACTGCTGTTGGATCGTTTTGGCGATGTTTTCCGTGTTGCCCGTATCACTGCCAAAGAATATTCCGATGAGTGCCATGAATTGAATAACCTCTTGATTCCTAATGGTATGGTGTAATATTTCACCCACTTATCTGTTAATAATAACAGACACTCACATCAGGAGAAACTCGTATCGGTATAGAGACGTAAATCAAGAGTATGCGAAATGCTGAGGGCAATAAAAGAAACGAAAAACCCTCTCCGCAGGCGTTAAAATACCCATCTTAATTGTGTGAGTATGATGTCTTCTGAGATTAGGCACATACGCCCTTAGTATTATAAAGGTTGTTTATTTGCAACGTCGTTTCATTTTTTATGAATGATGTTTTTATTTTATGGTTTGTTTCGATTGTAATTAAAAGCAGACTTCTGTTTGTGAGAAATAAAAGTCACGTAGCGGTACATCCCTATTCAGGGAAATTAAAATGCATACAAAAGATAATGTTTTATCGAATTGAAGGCTTGTAACATTTCGCGGGAAAATTCCTAATAAAGAAGATAAGAATTATAACCATTTACAGCTGAAACGATGCAACCTTAAAGAGAAAAATTTTAGCTTTTTGATGTTAAAGAATAAAATGAAAATGATGCCCAAATTGCTTTACCAGCCTGGCTGCATACCCACGCCAATCCGCGTGGGAAGCGGGTGACAGTCGGTTTGCTTTCAACCCTATGATTAAAAACCTTATATTTATAAAAATAGGCTAATTTATTAGCCGTGCGAAAAATTATATTAATAAATATAGCAAGAGTGCTAAATATTCTCTGTATTTAGCCGATGAGTTAGCGTGGTTTTTGAGTTTTCAACTCGGTGAAATGTGAACGCTAGGGAGAAGTGACCTGTTTCATGGTGTGAATTTTCTGATTCATATCGGTTGATTAGCGATAAAAATCTTTTTAACCATTTTCCTGATTTGGAGTGAGCGATGAGACTTATTAAAAATATTGCCATCAGAACCGCTATGCTATGGGTGCTGGGCATTTTTTGTGTTCTTTGGGGGGGCGTATCAATATATACCATGTTCTCTTTTAAAGAGATGACAGCGACCTCGAAAACCAGCACTTTGCTGGTTCAGAACATGAACTTTATCAACCAGGGCAACGATCAATACTTCCGTATGGTCACTCGTCTGGCGCGTGCCGTAGATGCGCGTCGCAGCGGTGATAATGCAACCGCAGATAAAGAGCAGGCCTCCGCGCTCGTCGCGCTGGATAAACTGAAATCTGACTTGGTGGCGTTTAATGCTATCGATCATGCGAGCCTGGATGATGCTCTGGTGCAGGCTGTCAGTCGTGACTGGAATAATCTGGTTGTTCAGGGAGTTGAACCGCTTTATCAAAAGGCCGCTGCCAACGCGCTGGATGATTACCAAAATCAGGCCAAAAACGTTGTGCCGCCATTGAGCCGTCAGTTTGGTGCCTCTCTTTCCGCATTCAGTAACGCCAGCGCTGAAAAATTCGATGCGGCGGGTGTCCGTTTCGAACAAATCACCACGATTGGACAGAATATTTTGCTGAGCGGGTTGGTTATCGGTCTGATCATGCTGTTCCTGACCGACCGCTATCTGGTGGTGTGTCTGGTTCGTCCGTTAAACGATCTGCGCTATCACTTTAGCGTGATTGCTTCTGGTCACCTGGGTAAGCCGATTCTGGACTTTGGTAATAACTGCGTGGGTCGCTTGTTCCCACTGCTGCGTGACATGCAGGGGAGTTTGGCTAGCACCGTTAGCACCATTAGAAACAGCACGGATTCCATCTATCAGGGCGCTTCTGAAATTGCCGCAGGCAACAACGATCTGTCTTCACGTACCGAAGAGCAGGCTTCCGCGCTGGAAGAAACCGCGGCCAGTATGGAGCAACTGACGGCAACGGTGAAACAGAACGCCGAAAACGCCAACCATGCCAGCCAACTGGCATTACAAGCCTCGACAACGGCGAAGAAGGGCGGTGAAATCGTTGAGAACGTGGTGAAAACCATGGCAGAGATCTCCGGCAGTTCGAGAAAAATCGCAGAGATCACCACCGTGATTAACGGCATCGCGTTCCAGACCAACATTCTGGCGCTGAACGCGGCGGTAGAAGCGGCGCGTGCGGGTGAACAAGGCCGTGGGTTTGCCGTGGTGGCGGGCGAAGTACGCAGTCTGGCGCAGCGTAGTGCACAGGCGGCGAAAGAGATTGAAGGGCTGATTTCTGAGTCTGTTCGCTGTGTGGATACCGGTTCCAATCTGGTTAGTGATGCGGGTGACACGATGCAGGATATCGTCCGTGCGGTGACTAACGTGACGGATATCATGGGTGAAATTGCGTCGGCATCGGAAGAACAGAGCAAAGGCATCGCACAGGTGGGTCAGGCCGTGGCGGAAATGGACAGCGTAACGCAGCAAAACGCCGCGTTGGTTGAACAGGCCTCGTCAGCCGCTTTGTCGTTGGAAGAGCAGGCGGCGCTGTTGAACCAGACCGTATCGCTGTTCCAACTGTCCGATACGCAGTCAGGGCTGCAAGTGGCGGCAAAGCCAGTGCAGAAAACGCCGGTGATTGCCCCGCGTGCCGGCAAGGCGCTACCGCCCAGTAACGACAACTGGGAAAAATTCTAAGCGTCGTTTTAATCTGAGATAGCGTATTTAATCTTGGGTGAATGTTCAGGCGGCGTCAGAAATGGCGCCGCACAAGATGTGAATACTGCATTATGTGAATATCGCGTTAAGCCAATCAGGACTGTTGTTCGGCCAACTGTGCCAGCAGCATCTCTTCAATCAATTCACTGCGGCTAATGTTCCGCTGTTCAGCAAGGCTGTTCAGGATATCGACGGCGTCGCTATTAATCTTTAATTCAACACGGCGCAAGCCACGCACTTTATCGCGACGTAGTTGATTACGCTTGTTAATTCTTAGTTGTTCGTCACGTGTGAGCGGGTTGGTCTTGGGGCGGCCCGGACGACGCTCATCTGCGAACAGATCCAGTGTAGTGCGATCCGTTTGTTCTTTTGCCATAAGTAATGATACTGCAAGGTATTCGGACCAAAATACACCGCGTTGCCCGTTCTGTCCTACAGATAAAGTCGATGCCTACTCTCACTCTGCAATAGGATTGTCAGGGTGCGGTTTGGCTATCTGTTGAACATGCCGGGAAATTACGCGTGCACTTTGATGAAGTGGTTACAATGACTTGTGGCTGAATCAGCCGTCCCTCTACTGCGAGCGCCATCATACCCTAGCCGCACTGGCGGCGACAACGGTTAACTACCGCTGTTGCCATGAATCCGCCAGTGTGAGTATGGTCTGGTTAATTCGCGTCCAGAAAACGGTGGATAGCGCGCAAAACGGCATCGGGTTTTTCTGAATGAACCCAGTGACCCGCTCCACTGACAACATGCGCCCGTGCCGCCGGGAACTGACGCAGCAGCGAATCACGGTAGCGATCGTCCAGATAGGGGGAATCGCCGCCGCGGATGAACAATATTGGCCCTTGCCAGGCCGGGACCTCTTGCCAGCCAACAATGTTTTCGTACTCATCCCACAAGACCGGTACGTTAAAACGCCACTCTCCCTGCTGGAAAGATTTCAGCAAAAACTGAATCACGCCCTCTTCTTTTATGTGTTGACGCATGAGGGCTGTCGCTTCGGTTCGTGATGTCAGGCCTGCTTCCGTTACGGCACGTAGTGCAGCGAAAATGGTGTCGTGGCGGCGCACTTGATAATCCACCGGGGCGATATCAATCGCGACCAGTTTGTCCAGTCGTTCAGGAATGAGTGCACTGAGCGCCATGGCGACTTTTCCGCCCATCGAATGGCCAATAACGATAGCGCGTTCGATATGCAATTCATCTAACAGTGCCAACACATCCTCTGCCATGGCGGGGTAGTTCATCTGTGATGAACGTGGCGACAAACCGTGGTTGCGTAAATCGATTTGCAGGATGTCATGCGTATTTTGCAAATCCCGCCCTAATACACCAAGGTTATCTAATGTGCCAAACAGGCCATGAATCAAGACAACAGGACGTTTATCTGTGGACTGGTGCGCATTTTGCCAGCGATGATTCAATTTCATGGTGAAGTTCATTCAGAGAGACATAGGCTTAGGGTATCATGACTTTAGAAGCAATGTTGTCACTGAAGGAATGGTAAGGGACACGTATAGCTACTTGAATGGATGTGAAAGGCATTGGGGCATAGTCTGACTTTTGGTATTGTCCCATTATGCCGCTGTTCGATAATGTTTGAACGCCTGTATAATCCTTTTGATTTGAGTCATCTACCCATCGATGTCGGGTTGCAGAAGGGAAGCGTCTCTGTAATTTGCACGGTAATGGGTAAAAACAGCACTGGATAAAGATGAAAACTATTGAAGTCGACGAAGAGCTTTATCGTTATATTGCCAGCCACACACAGCATATTGGTGAGAGCGCATCGGATATTTTACGGCGTATGCTGAAATTTACTGCTGGGCAGCCTGTCACAACGCCAGCGGTAGCGGCTGTTGCAACAACGACGACGTCTCAGCCTGCCGCTGCGCCGAGCCCGCGCGATCGGGTACGAACCCTGCGTGAACTGCTGCTGTCGGATGAATACGCTGAACAGAATAAAGCCATCAATCGCTTTATGCTGGTTCTGTCCACGCTGTATACCTTATCGCCGCAGGAATTTGCTGCCGCGACAGAATCCCTTCATGGCCGCACCCGCGTCTATTTCGCGGGCGACCAGCAAACGTTGCTTCAGCATGGCACACACACCAAGCCCAAACATATTCCGGGCACGCCATACTGGGTGATTACCAACACGAATACCGGTCGTAAACGCAGCATGGTTGAGCACATCATGCTGACGATGCAGTTCCCAGCGGAACTGACAGAAAAAGTGTGCGGAACCATCTAATTATTTATTAACTACTTATCTAACTACAGCGTTAGGGAGAAGCGCCAATGGCTAATCACCCAAGGGCCGGACAGCCTGCCCAGCAGAGCGATTTGATTAATGTGGCACAGTTAACGTCACAATATTATGTGCTGCGCCCGGAAGTCGGCAACACAGCGCACGCGGTGAAATTCGGTACGTCTGGTCATCGCGGTAGCGCGGGGCGCCATAGCTTTAATGAACCGCACATTTTGGCAATTGCGCAGGCGATTGCTGAAGAGCGTAAAAAGCAAGGTATCAGCGGCCCGTGCTATGTCGGTAAAGATACTCACGCGCTCTCCGAGCCGGCGTTTATCTCCGTGCTTGAGGTGCTGGCTGCCAACGGCGTGGATGTGATCGTTCAGTTGGATAATGGCTTTACCCCAACGCCTGCGGTGTCTAACGCGATACTGGTTCACAATCGTCAGGGCGGTGCGCTGGCGGATGGCATTGTAATTACGCCGTCCCACAACCCGCCGGAAGATGGTGGCATTAAATATAATCCGCCAAACGGTGGCCCGGCAGATACCAACCTCACCAGTGTGATTGAGACGCGTGCCAATGCGCTGCTGGCGGATGAACTGCGTGACGTGAAACGTATTACGCTGGATCAGGCGTTGAAAAGCGGACACGTCCATGAACAGGATTTGGTTCAGGCCTATGTAGAAGGGCTGGCTAGTGTGGTGGACATGGCGGCGATTCAACGCGCGGGTCTGAAACTGGGCGTCGACCCGCTGGGTGGTTCCGGCATTGCCTACTGGCAGCGTATCGCAGAGCACTACAAGCTGGATCTGACACTGGTTAACGATGCCGTCGATCAGACATTCCGCTTTATGTCGCTGGATCACGACGGTGTGATCCGTATGGACTGCTCGTCAGAATTCGCTATGGCTGGGCTGCTGGCGCTGCGTGACAAGTTTGATCTGGCATTTGCCAACGATCCTGACTATGACCGCCACGGTATTGTTACCCCGGCAGGGCTGATGAACCCGAACCACTATCTGGCAGTGGCAATCAACTATCTGTTCCAGCATCGCCCACAGTGGGGGCAGTCTGTTGCCGTCGGCAAAACGCTGGTATCCAGCGCAATGATCGACCGCGTGGTGGCAGATTTGGGTCGTAAGCTGGTGGAAGTGCCGGTTGGCTTCAAATGGTTCGTTGACGGCCTGTATGACGGCAGCTTTGGCTTCGGTGGTGAAGAAAGTGCGGGGGCGTCTTTCCTGCGTTTCGATGGCACGCCGTGGTCGACGGACAAAGACGGCATCATTCTGTGTCTGCTGGCGGCGGAAATTACGGCCGTGACGGGTAAAAACCCGCAGCAGCACTATGATGAGCTGGCACAGCGCTTTGGTGCACCGAGCTACAACCGTATTCAGGCTTCTGCGACACATGCACAAAAAGCGGCGCTGTCTAAGCTGTCGCCTGAGCAGGTGTCGGCCAGTACGCTGGCGGGCGATCCGATTACTGCACGTCTGACCGCTGCACCGGGTAATGGGGCATCGATTGGTGGCCTGAAAGTGATGACGGAGAACGGCTGGTTTGCCGCGCGTCCTTCCGGTACAGAAGAAGCCTACAAGATCTACTGTGAAAGTTTCCTCGGGGTGGAACACCGCGAGCGTATCGAGAAAGAAGCGGTAGAGATTGTTAGCGCGGTTCTGGCAACGGCTAAATAAGTGGAAAGGCGCTGCTTGCAGCGCCTTTTTTAATCTTGTGCAGCGATAAAACGTAGAGTGTATTTATCCCAAGGCAACCAGCAACGCTCCCACAGAAATCAGTGCCACACCGGCTCCTGCCATCAGCGAAATTTTTTCTCCCAGCAGTATGACCGCCAGCACGACGGCAAATACCACGCTGAGCTTATCGATCGGCGCGACCTGTGCAACGTTGCCGTTCTTCAACGCGACAAAGTAAAACAGCCACGATAGCGCTCCCGCGACGCCGCTGAGCACAATGAACAACAGCGCTTTCTTATTCGCGATAACTTCACCGACCAGCGCCAGCTTACCTTGCGCGACCACTACCCCCACCAGAAAAAGTGCCATGATGACGGCACGAATCGCGGTCGCCGTATTGGCGTCCAAATTTTGCAGACCGATTTTGCCAAATATTGCCACCATCGCGGCACATACGGCAGACAACAAAGCATAAATTAACCAACTACTCATGACGGCGTATCCCTGAAGAGAAGGCAGGCGCGTACCGTGGGAGAAGTTCGCCAAGGACGCTGCCTGATACAGAAGGATGATTTTACGGTATAAATCGATAACCGATAGCGGTTTCAGTCAAGAGATGGCGAGGTCTTGCCGGGTCGCTTTCCAGCTTCTGGCGTAGGTGCCCCATATAAATACGCAGATAGTGGCTGTGCTCGACGGCGTTTGGCCCCCAGACCTGCGTCAGGAGTTGGCGCTGCGTCAGCACTTTGCCGGGGCTGGCGAGCAAGGTTGCCAGCAGACGAAATTCGATGGGCGTCAGGTGCAGTTCCTGACCGTCGCGATTCACCTGCCGATTAAGCAAATCTACGGTGATCGCACCGAAGCTCACCAGCGGCGTTTCCTGCTGGGTATGGCTGTGGCGACGGAGCGCAACGCGCAACCGTGCCAGCAGCTCGCCGATGCCAAACGGTTTGGTTAGGTAATCATCGGCACCGGCATCCAGCGCATCTATTTTATCCTGCTCGTCGGTACGGGCAGATAGCACAATAATGGGCAGGCTGCTCCACTGACGTAAATCGCGGATGTAGTCGATACCGTTGCCGTCTGGCAGGCCCAAATCGAGAATAATCAGATCGGGTTTGCGCGTGGCCGCTTCTAACAGGCCGCGCTGCATCGTTTCTGCATCAAACACGCGGCAACCTTCGCCTTCCAGCGCCTGACGTACAAAACGACGGATCTCTTTTTCATCTTCAACGATCAGAATAGTGGCCTGCAATGGATTTAGTGCTCCTCAATATCTTCTGGTGCGAGATCCGGCGGTGCTGAGAGCGGTAGCGTGAAATGGAAAGCGGCACCGCCACTTTCTGCATTTGTTGCCCAGATATGACCACCGTGAATTTCCACGATTGCCCGACAGATCGCTAGCCCCAGCCCCACGCCGGGAATCGATGACTCTTTGTGACCACGGGAAAATTTATCAAAAATCATACTTTCCTGGCCGGGCTCAATTCCCGGTCCATTGTCCTGCACGATGATTTCCAACGCATTTTCCTGCGTATCGGCCTGCGGGATAGCGTGTGCCGTAATGACGATGGTGGCCTGCTCTCCGGCATACTTTAGCGCGTTCTCCAACAGGTTAATGAACACGCGTTCCACCAGCCCTGCATCACAATAAACCAGAACCATCTCACCAGGTAGATTAACCTGAATGGTGTTTTTCGCCAGCGCGTTTTCCAGCTGTTGCAGGGCGCTGCCGATTAACTCCTCGGGGGTTTGCCACTCTTTGCGCAGGTTAAAGCCATCCGACTGAATACGTGCCATGTCGAGCAGATTATTAACCAATCGCGTCGTGTTCAAAATGTGCTGGCGAATCTGATTGGCCTGCTGAGCGTAAGGTGACCCTGCGCTCGCCAGATTCAACGTCAGAATCTCAGCCTGACCAAAAAGTACCGTCAGCGGCGTGCGCAGATCGTGCGAGAGTGCGGCAAGCAGCGAGTTACGCAACTGCTCACGTTCGGCATCCAGCCGGGCATTTTCTGTACTTTGCATCAGGTGCAGACGCTCCAGCGCATTAGCGATCAGCACGGTAAAGGTTTCCAACAGCCGCTGCTGCTCAGGAATCATCAACTGCCTAGCGTTATTAGGCTCGATCGCCAGCACGCCGAAGATTTGCTGTGTGGTGGTGAGTGGCAGAACCTGATACGACACACCGGGCAGGGTGGACGTTCCCGCACCAGCAGGCGCACGATGATCGAAGCTCCAGCGCGCGATAGCGTTATCGACAATCAAGGACTGGCTATCGCGCGTAGGCTGTTGGCGGTCGGGCGAGGGGGGCAGGCTATCGGCCAACAGAACGGCGATCTTGGCCTGAAACGTGGTGCTGAGAAAATGCTGACTGGTCTCGACGATATCCGCGCTGGACAGGCTGCGGTTCAGCGCCTTGGACATCTCATACAGATGGCGGACGCGCTGCTCACGATAACGAGCGACTCTGGCCTGATAGCGCACGCCTGCCGTCAGATTACCAACCAGCAGGCCGACGCCGAGCATCACGGCAAAAGTAAGCAGATATTGTGCATCCGATACGGCAAACGTACCGCGCGGCAGAATGAAAAAGAGATCGAAACTGGCGACGTTAATCACGGCAGCGAACACCGACGGCCAACGACCGAAGAATAGCGCGACGATGACGACAGCCAGCAGATAAATCATCACCAGATTGACCGATTCCAGCATGGCAAACGGTGACCACGAGGCAAGCAGGGTGATAAAGGCGCACAGCAGCGTTGCCAGCCCGCAACCGAATAGCTGCATGCGCCATTTTTCTACCAGTCCGCGGGCATCCGGTGTTTTAATCGGTGCGGCTGGCGCATCATCCTGTACGGCGACGACGACCAGATCGAGATCCGGCCCCAGCCTGCCGAGCCGTTCGGCAAAGCGCGTGCGCCACCACCAGCCGAAGCGCTGCTCCACATGGCGACCAATGACGATTTTGCCGAGGTTGTGCTCACGCGCATAGCGCAGGACGGCAAGCTCTTCGTCGGGTTCCGATAGCGTAACGGTTTCAGCCCCAAGATCCTGTGCTAGCTTGAGAGCCCGCAAGATGGCACGCCGCTGCGGTTCGGGTAACCGGTGCAAGCGCGGCGTTTCGACGTAAACCGCGTGCCAGACACTCCCCAGCCGTGCCGCAAGCCGTGCTGCCGTGCGTACCAGCTTTTCATTGCCCGTGCCGTGGCCGATGCATAACAGAATGGCATCGCGCGTATGCCAGACCTGCTCGCGCCCTTGTCCCGCACGCATAGCGCGCATTTGATCGTCAACCCGATCTGCCATGCGCCGCAGCGCTAATTCACGCAGGGCGATCAAATTGCCTTTACGAAAAAAGTTCTCGACGGCGCGTTCGGCCTGTAGCGGCAAATACACTTTGCCTTCATTTAAACGCTGGCGCAGATCGTCCGGCGGCAGATCCACCAAAATGACTTCGCTGGCCTGATCGAAGATGGGGTCCGGCACGGTTTCCCGGACTCTGATGCCAGTTACGCCGCCGACCACGTCGTTCAGGCTTTCCAGATGCTGGACGTTCACTGTGGTAAAGACATCGATTCCGGCATCGAGCAGTTCCTGTACGTCCTGCCAGCGTTTGGGGTGACGAGATCCATTCACATTGCTGTGCGCCAGCTCATCGATCAGAATCAGTGCCGGACAGCGTGCCAGCGCGGCATCCAGATCGAATTCGACAGTGTGACGACCGTGATGGCGAAGATGCTTGAGTGGCAACTGCGGCAATCCATCCAACAGCGCGGCGGTTTCGCTACGGCCGTGGGTTTCGACCACGCCGACAAGAATATCCAGTCCTTGCGCCCGCAGCCGCTGGGCTTCCTGCAACATGGCATAGGTTTTCCCTACGCCCGCACAGGCGCCAAAAAAGATTTTCAGCTTGCCACGCGGCGGCGCACCGATCTGTGCCAGCAGGTTATCGGGGTCTGGGCGACGATCTTCACCGTCAATCATGTTCTATCCCTTATTAGCGCGGCCTGAACGGTGGCCAGGCCGCAGATAAAGCGATGTATGGAACGAAAACGGTGGTAATGGATAGAAGAGTAAAGCGTTTGCGCCATGGACAAAAACGTCAGGAACGTTTTTGAACGTCGCTTGCGACGGCCCTGAAAGGGTGAATCTCAGGGATGAGATTCATATCTGCGCAATCCGAGCGTACAGGGACGTATTCACAGCGTCTTTACGATCTACCCATTACCACCGCTCTGCAGCCTCGGCGGGGTTCCGTATAATAATTAATAGTAACGCACTGTCGATTAAGGCAGTGGCTTTTCCTTATCCAGCGCCAGATTTAACAACAGGACATTGACCGTCGGCTGTCCAATGAACGCAGGCTTGCTGGTCTCGGTAAAGCGATCGATCAATTGTTGTATCTGCTGGAGCGACAGCCCTCTGGCCTGTGCGACGTAAAGTGCCTGATAGCGTGCCGCCTCCGGGGAAATCTGTGGATCGAGTCCGCTGCCGGATGCGGCCAACAGCTCGGTAGGAATGGGCTGCTGATTGCCGACGACCTGATGCCAATGAATGGCGCGTTCGCTTATCTGCTGATCGAGCACCGGATTGCTGGCGGCCAGATTGCTACCGCCGGACGCCAGTGCGTTATACGGGGCATCTGACGTGGCCGACGGACGCCCCTGAAAATAGCCAGCACGATTGAACGGCTGCCCGATCAGGGATGAACCGACGACGGCATTCTCACGGTAAATCAGCGATCCGTTTGCCTGTGTCGGGAACAGCCACTGTGCCAGCACGGTGGTCAGCAGCGGGTAGGCCAGACCGGTAAACAGCAGTAATAACAAGAATAAAAACAAAGAAGAACGTAAATAGCGCATACCCGTCAGTCCTTAAGCCAAACTCAGCCCGGTCAGTAACATATCGATGAGCTTGATACCGAGGAACGGCACCAGCAGCCCGCCAAGACCATAAATCCACAAATTGCGGCTTAGCTGTGCCGCCGCGCTCATGGGGTGATAGCTAATCCCTTTGAGCGCCAGCGGGATCAGAAACACGATAATCAGCGCGTTGAAGATCACCGCTGACAGCATGGCCGAGGTAGGGGAGTGCAGTTGCATCACGTTTAGCGTATTGAGCTGCGGATAGGTAGCAGCAAAAGCGGCCGGGATAATGGCGAAATATTTTGCCACATCGTTGGCGATACTGAACGTCGTCAGCGAACCGCGCGTCATCAGCATCTGCTTGCCGATATGCACCACTTCGATCAGCTTGGTCGGGTTGGAATCCAGATCGACCATGTTGCCTGCTTCTTTTGCTGCCTGCGTGCCGGAGTTCATCGCCACCGCGACATCGGCCTGCGCCAGTGCGGGCGCATCATTAGTGCCGTCGCCGGTCATCGCCACCAGTCGCCCTTCGGCTTGATACTGGCGAATCAACGCCAGCTTGGTTTCCGGTGTCGCTTCTGCCAGAAAATCATCGACGCCCGCTTCTGCGGCAATCGCTGCCGCCGTGAGCGGGTTGTCGCCGGTGATCATCACGGTTTTGATCCCCATACTGCGCAGCTCGGCGAAGCGCGCCTTGATGCCGCTTTTGACGATATCTTTCAGCTCCACCACGCCAAGCACGCGTTTGCCTTCTGCAACGACCAGCGGTGTGCCCCCGCTGCGTGCGACGTTGGATACCGCCTCTTCGACCTGATGCGGAAAATCGCCATTGTTCGCTTCAATGTAGCGACGCAAGGCATCGACAGCGCCTTTACGAATGGTACGTTGGCCGAAATTGACACCACTCATGCGCGTCTGGGCGGTAAAGGGAACAAAGGTAGCGTCCAGCGACGTTAAGTCCTGCTCCGGCAGGTTAAAGCGCTGCTTTGCCAGCACCACGATGCTGCGGCCTTCTGGCGTTTCATCGGCTAAAGAGGCAAGGCGCGCGGCGTCAGCCAGTGCCTGTTCGGTCACGCCCGGCGCGGGCAGAAAAGCGGAAGCCTGACGGTTACCCAGCGTAATGGTGCCGGTTTTATCCAGCAGCAGAACGTCGATATCGCCCGCCGCTTCAACAGCGCGGCCGCTGGTGGCGATCACGTTAGCCCCCAGCATCCGGCTCATCCCCGCTACGCCGATCGCTGACAGCAGGCCACCGATAGTGGTCGGGATCAGGCAGACGAGCAGGGCGACAAGCACGGTCACACCGACGACATCGCCACTGTTATTCGCCTGTACGCCGAACCAGGAGAACGGGTAGAGCGTGGCAGTCACCAGCAAGAAGATGAGCGTAAGCTCGATCAGCAGAATGGTTAAGGCGATTTCGTTCGGCGTTTTTCGACGCTGTGCACCTTCAACCATAGCAATCATTCGGTCGAGGAAGGTTTCTCCGGGGTTAACGCTGCACTGAATCACCAGCCAGTCGGACAGCACGCGGGTGCCACCCGTGACGGAAGCGAAATCACCGCCGGACTCGCGGATCACCGGCGCGGATTCCCCGGTAATGGCGCTTTCATCGACGGATGCGCCGCCTTCCAGCACTTCACCGTCGCACGGAATGGTTTCACCCGCACTGACCAGCACGATATCGCCTTTACGCAGGCTGTCTGCTGGTACCGATTCTGAACTGGCATCGTGATTCGGCGCGGAGAGCTTGTTAGCCCAACTGGTTTTCTTGACGCCTTTCAGCGCGTTTGCCTGCGCTTTGCTGCGGCCTTCCGCCAGTGCTTCGGCCATGTTGGCGAACAGCACGGTAAACCACAGCCAGAGTGACACCAGCCCGGTAAACACGGCATTTCCTTCCGTTTTACCTGCCAGAATAGTCAGCCAGACAAGGGTGGTCAGCATACTGCCGAGATACACCACAAACATGACCGGGTTGCGCCACTGTATGCGCGGGTCGAGTTTCTTCAACGCATCTTTCAGCGCCGAACGGATTAACGTGCTGTCAAACAGCGTTTGTTGTTTACGTTTGCCAATGTGGCGAGCCTCACCCTGTTGGGCTGAGGTCGGTTCCTGTGTTGCCTGATGATTCATCGTGTGACGAGTCATAAAGAGTCTCCAGCCTTAGTGAGTCAGGCCGAACTGTAAATGTTCAGCAACTGGCCCTAACGCCAGTGCAGGGATAAACGTCAGCGCACCAATCAGCAGAACGATGGCGATGAGCATGCCGATAAACAGCGGGCTGCGCGTTGACAGTGAGCCTTTGCTTTCCGGCTGACGCTTTTTCACGACCAACGAGCCAGCGATTGCCAGCACGGGCACCATGACGGCAAAGCGGCCCAGCAGCATGGCGACAGCGAGCAGGACGTTATAGAACGGCGTGTTAACGCTGAGGCCAGCAAACGCACTGCCGTTGTTGTTTGCGGCGGAAGACACCGCATAGAGCACTTCGCTAAAGCCGTGCGCGCCGGGGTTCAGAATGCCGCTGCGCCCCGCTTCCGTACTCAGCGCCAGCGCCGTACCGAGCAACACCAGCGCAGGGGGAATCAGAATCGCCAGCGCCGTCATCTTCATCTCATAGACTTCGATCTTTTTGCCCAGATATTCCGGCGAACGACCAATCATTAGGCCGGCAATAAAGACGGTCAGAAGCACGAATAGCAGCATGCCGTACAGGCCAGAGCCGACGCCGCCGAACACCACTTCGCCAATTTGCATCAGCCACATGGGAACCATGCCGCCGAGTGCCGTGAAGGAGTCATGCATGGCGTTTACCGCGCCTGTCGAGGTGGCCGTGGTGACAACGGCATACAGGCTGGACGTCAGGACGCCAAAGCGCGTCTCTTTACCCTCCAGATTCGCTACGTTGTCCGAGCCTAATGCCAGCAGATGCGGGTTGCCGTTGACCTCCATTTTCATCACCACAGCCGCCGCGACGATAAAGATCAGCGTCATCGCCCACAGCAGTGCGTGGCCTTGCCGCTTATCGCTGACGGCTTTGCCAAAGGCGAAGCACAGCGCAGTAGGGATCAATAGGATCGCCAGCATTTGTACCATGTTGCTGAGTGCCGTCGGGTTTTCAAACGGATGTGCCGAGTTGGCACCAAAGAAGCCGCCGCCGTTGGTGCCTAGCAGTTTAATCGCTTCCTGTGAGGCAACAGGCCCCATCGGCAGCGTTTGGGCTGCGCCGTCTAGCGTGGTCAAATGCTGATAAGGCAGCAGGTTCTGCAATACGCCCTGACTGACAAAAAACAGCGCCAGCAGCAGAGACAATGGCAGCAACACGTACAGCGTGATGCGAAATAGATCGAGCCACGCATTGCCCAGCGTATCGACGCAGCGACGGGAAAACGCGCGGATTAACGCGAAAGCCACCGCCATGCCGCTGGCGGCAGAAAGGAAGTTTTGTACCGTTAGCCCGACCATCTGACTCAGGTAGCTCAGCGTGTTTTCGCCGCTGTAAGCCTGCCAGTTGGTATTGGTGACAAAGCTGACTGCCGTGTTTAACGCCAAATGCCACGACAGCCCCGGCATATTTTCTGGGTTAAGCGGCAGAGCACCCTGCGCCATTAACAGCACAAACAGCACGAGAATGCCGATCAGGTTAAGTGTCAGAATGGCCGCCGCATACTGCTGCCAGCGCATTTCCGTTGTATCCAAAGCGAAAAGGCGCGTCGTTCCCGCTTCAAACTTTTGCAGGAGCGCACCTGTTTCGCCCTCAATCAGACGGGCCAGCCCGCTACCCAACGGCTGGGCGACGATCAGCACGGTGAGCAGCAGACCAAAGATCAGTAAAAAAGCATCAGCGGCCATCAGAATTCCTCCGCCTTCAATAAGGCATAAACCAGATAGACCAGTAACAGCAGCACGAGTAGGCCGCCTAAGACGATGCTAAGCGTCACAACACACCTCCAGAACAAAATAGACAGCGTCAGGGTAGGAAAACGCAGGAAAAGAAGGTGCAAATTTCCCATCTGCGAGCGTAAAAAAAGTATAAAAATGGGATGAAAAGTAGGCGATGGAAGGGGGAGTGGCGTTATGGGATTAACAAAATCGTCTGCGGCAAGAAAAGGGTATTAAGCGGAAGGAATGAATTGATCCAATCTAAAAACTATAAATTAACCAATGGTAAATTTATTATTAACGTTATTGTAACTTAATGACACGATGGCGAAAAAATTGGCGATTATTTCATCTTTTACTGGTCAGATGAGTAGTAAACTTTCAGGAAAGGCGGTAAAATTTTAACCAATGTCACAGTTCTTATTTTATCGTTATGAAAAGCGCCGCTGAACAAGGGTGCTTATCCCAGAGGAGGATCGTTATGTCGCTTTATACTACTTATCCCTTGCACCGTATTCTCCTGCGTCGCACCGCCGTGGTTGCCATCGGCGTGTTGGCATTACCGGTGATGCTGTTCCGCCGCGATCGGGCGCGTTTTTACAGCTATTTACACCGTGTCTGGCTGAAAACCAGCGATAAGCCGGTATGGATGGCGCAGTCCGAAGCCGCCGCCTGCGATTTCTATTAAGGCCAGCGTGTAAGATCTGTCGTGTTTATCTGCTGTATACCTGAAACGGGAATGGCAGATAAGCACGAAAAATGAACCGCATTTTATTGCTGGGGTAGCGGTTAAGCGATCTTCCGATGCTGTCTGTCCGTTTCCTTTCCCGCCAGCTATCCCATTATCCCTCTCCAATCTTATGATTTATTACTTTATTCTTTGCTGTGACTGCACTGAATCGCGGTGAAATCCGCTATGCTGGTCAGAGGGTTTGCAGAATGCCAACGCACATGCAGCTTGAACTATGACGGGTATAAGGATAAATCATGACGCTCGAACTCATCCCTGTTGGTATCAGCGCCTGCCTGCTCGGTAACCCCGTGCGGTTTGATGGCGGACACAAGCGTTTGACGTTTGCCGCTGAACAATTGGCACCCTATTTTCGTTTTGAGCCGGTCTGC
This sequence comes from Pectobacterium polonicum, assembly GCF_005497185.1. Taxonomy (GTDB): domain Bacteria; phylum Pseudomonadota; class Gammaproteobacteria; order Enterobacterales; family Enterobacteriaceae; genus Pectobacterium; species Pectobacterium polonicum. The sequence continues at coordinate 434,977 of NZ_RJTN01000001.1, forward strand.
CCGGAAATGGCAATTGGTTTACCGGTACCGCGTCCGGCACTCAGACTGGTGCGCGAAGGGGAAAGCCACATCACACTACGCGCCAGCAATGGTTCGCCGCTGGATGTTACCCAGCAGATGACGGTGTTTTCCGCTGATAAAGTCAGTCAGCTTCAGCACTTATGCGGTTATATCGTCTGCGCCAAATCGCCGAGCTGCGGTATGGAGCGCGTGAAGGTTTACAATGAAACGCAAAAGGATGCGCGTAAAAGTGGTATCGGCCTGTTTACGCAGGAGCTGATGCGGCAAATGCCTTGGCTACCGGTTGAGGAAGACGGACGACTGCAAGATCCCGGCTTGCGGGAAAATTTCATTGAGCGCGTTTATGCGCTGCACGAACTGAATCAGCTATGGCAAAACGGGCTGAGCCGTGGTGCGCTTATTGCCTTTCATAGCCGCTATAAGTTACTGCTGTTGGCGCACTCCCAGCCGGAATACCGTGAGTTGGGACCGTTTGTTGCGGGAATCGATAAGTGGGAATCGCTGGAAGACTACATTGTTGAATACCGGATGCGGTTGATGAAGCTGCTATCGACACCTGCGACGCGACGCAACCACACCAATGTGCTGATGCACGTGCAAGGTTACTTCCGACGTCAGCTAAATTCTCAACAGCGACAGGAACTGGCGCAGCTTATCGATCGCTATAGACAGGGTTTGCAGCCGCTATTGGCACCTATCACGTTGCTAAAACATTACATGGCGGAATATCCCGATGCGTATCTGGCTCAGCAGCGTTACTTTGAGCCGTACCCAGAAGCATTGCGCCTGCGTTATGGACACTAATTTGATCGCCTGAGGGGTTTCATGACCACGCCTGTCGTTACACATGTTGTCTGGCTGCGCAATGACCTGCGCGTTACCGATAATCTGGCACTGTATGCGGCCTGTCAGAATCCGAATGCGACCGTGCTGGCGGTATTCATCGCGACGCCTGCGCAGTGGAAGCAGCATGATATGGCACCGCGTCAGGCGACTTTTCTGTTAGAGAACCTGACGCTGGTGCAGCACGCGCTGGCCGAAAAGGGTATCCCGCTGCATTACCATGAATGTGCTGACTTTGCGGCGTCGGTTGACTGGCTGGTGCACTTTTGTGCGCAGCAGCAGGCTACCGATCTTTTCTACAATTATCAGTATGAAATCAACGAGCGCCTGCGTGATAAGCAGATGAAAGATCGGCTGGCGGAGAGCGTGGTTTGTCACGGCTATCATGACAGCCTGTTGCTGCCGCCTGGCAGCGTGCTGACGGGCAACGGCGAGATGTATAAAGTGTTTACGCCCTTTCGTCAGGCCTTTATCAAACGCCTGCTGGAGTCGGATACCACGTGCGTACCGGCACCGGATGCACGCGGTGAGCCGATAGATAACACGGTGGAACTGGCACCGTTCAGCTATCCGCAGCGCGAAGTGGACAGTGAGGATTTTCCTCGCGGCGAACGCGCGGCTTTGCAACAATTACGCCGTTTTTGCCGAGAACAGGTACAGGATTACGATCAGCAGCGGGATTTCCCCGCGCAGCCAGGCACCAGTAAACTGTCTCCGTATCTGGCACTTGGCATCGTATCGCCACGGCAATGTTTTAACCGCCTGCGTACTGAATGCCCAGAGATGCTGGAACAGCGTGAAGGGGGGGCATTTACCTGGTTTAACGAACTGGTCTGGCGTGAGTTTTACCGTCACCTGATCGTCTCCTGGCCGCAGTTGTGTAAACACCGACCATTCACCGCATGGACGCAGTGGGTGACATGGCGGGAATCACCGGAGGATTTAGCCGCCTGGCAGCAGGGGAAAACCGGCTATCCGATTGTGGATGCCGCGATGCGTCAACTGAATGAAACGGGATGGATGCACAATCGCTTGCGTATGATTTGCGCCAGTTTTCTCGTCAAAGATTTACTGATCGATTGGCGTGAAGGTGAGCGCTACTTTATGTCGCAACTGCTGGATGGCGATCTGGCGGCGAATAACGGCGGCTGGCAGTGGGCTGCCTCGACCGGCACCGATGCGGCACCTTATTTTCGTATTTTTAATCCGACAACGCAGGGCGAGCGTTTTGATCCCGACGGTCGGTTTATTCGTCATTGGCTACCCGAACTGGCCGCCGTGCCGGATAAAGACATTCATCAGCCCCATCGCTGGGCAGACAAACAACATTTTAAGCTTAGCTATCCGCTGCCAATCGTCGACCACAAAACCGCCCGTCAGGATACGTTGGCGGCATTTGAAGCGGCAAAAAATATCGGTATGGCGAATAACGATCGAGAAGAGAAGAGTAAGTATGCGTAATACGGAATTGGAAAGGGTCATTAACGAGAAGCTGAGTACCGCGGCGTTTCAGGATTACGCGCCTAATGGTTTACAGGTTGAGGGACGTGCCGAAGTCAAACGTATTGTGACGGGCGTAACGGCCTCACAGGCGCTGTTGGATGCGGCGGTAGAAAAGCAGGCCGATACGATTCTGGTTCACCACGGCTATTTTTGGAAAAACGAACCGCAAATAGTCTGTGGTATGAAGCGTAATCGACTGAAAACGCTGCTGCTCAATGATATCAACCTGTATGGCTATCATCTGCCGTTGGATGCACACCCGGAATTGGGGAATAACGCACAGTTGGCAGCGCTGCTGGAGATTCAGGTGCTGGGCATGATCGAACCGCTGGTGCCGTATGGCGAGCTGGTGCAGCCCATGACAGCAGAGGCATTTTGCCGTCGCGTAGAAAAGCGGCTGGGGCGTAGTGTGCTGCATTGTGGGGATAATGCACCGCAACAGATACAGCGTGTGGCCTGGTGTACCGGTGGCGGCCAAGGGTTTATTGAACAAGCGGCCCGGTTCGGCGTTGATGCCTTTATTACTGGTGAAGTGTCTGAGCAAACCATCCATATTGCTCGTGAGATGGGGCTGCACTTCTTCGCTGCCGGACACCACGCTACCGAGCGCGGCGGCATTCGTGCGTTGGGTGAATGGCTGGCGGCGCAACATGGTTTTGATGTGACATTTATTGATATTCCTAACCCGGCCTGATGGGCTGAAAATATCGGTATCGCACAGGAATGATGGCGTATTTTTTATGTTGGCATCGTTGTTGCTTAGCTATTGAGAAGAAAATAGAACAGTAAGCAGTGCTAATCATTTAGCCATGTTCACCATGATGGATAAAACGCGATTCAGGAGGAAAAATTGCAACGAGCACGGTGTTACCTTCTGGGCGAGAGGGCTGTCGTTCTGGAACTGGAACCGCCCATGTCTCTGGAGAGCCAGCAGCGGATATGGGGACTTGCCGAGCGCCTGAATCACCATGAAGAGGTGCTGGAAGCGATTCCGGGTATGAACAATCTGACGGTGCTGTTGGCGCATCCACAGCAGGTGGCGCTGGATGCGATTGAACGCTTGCAGCGCTGGTGGGAAGAGAGCGAATCGCTGGCGTTTGACCCACGCGATATCGACATTCCCGTCGTGTATGGTGGAGATGCAGGGCCGGACTTGGTGGAGGTTGCCGCTCACAGTGGCCTGACAGTGAGTCAGGTTGTGGAAGCACATGCGGCCGCACAGTATGTGGTTTATTTTTTGGGCTTCCAGCCGGGTTTTGCCTACCTCGGCGGATTAAATGAAAAACTGCATATGCCGCGCCGCGCTGAGCCGCGCCTGCGCGTGGCCGCAGGATCGGTCGGGATTGGTGGCGCCCAGACGGGGATTTATCCGCTGGCGACGCCGGGGGGCTGGCAACTGATTGGTCGCACCTCGCTGAAATTGTTTAATCCACAAACGATGCCGCCAACGCTGCTGCGTCCCGGTGATAACGTTCGGTTTTTGCCACAGAAGGAGGGCGTATGCTGAAGGTTATCCATGCCGGATTACATACGTCGGTGCAGGACGGCGGTCGCGTCGGTTTTCGTCGTTTGGGCATCAGCCAGTCAGGTGCGCTCGATCTGCCTGCTCTACAAATGGCTAACCTGCTGGTGGGCAACGCGGAGAATGCTGCCGCGCTGGAAATTACGCTGGGCAAGTTTAGCGCAACATTCACCACCGCCTGCTGGGTGGCGCTAACCGGCGCGGACTGCCATGCCGAGCTGGATGGGAAGCCGCTCTGGACAGGCTGGCGTTTCGCCGTGAAGCCGGGGCAAACGTTGAAAATGCGCCTGCCGCGTAACGGAATGCGCAGCTATCTGGCGTTGTCCGGCGGCGTGGATGTGCCGGAAGCATTGGGTTCGCGCAGTACCGATTTGAAAGCCGGGTTTGGTGGTTTTGACGGGCGTTTATTAAGGGATGGCGATGAGCTTCCGTTGGGGACGCCGATTCGTGAATTGACGCGAGAAGTCGGTATTAAGCAGTTGTTATTCAGCAACCGCGTGCGGGCATTGCCGGGGCCGGAGTATCAGGAGTTCAGCGAAGAGATGCAGGATCTGTTCTGGCGCACCTCCTGGCAACTGAGCCCGCAAAGTAACCGCATGGGGTATCGTTTGATGGGGGCTGAGCTACAGCGCACTACGTCATCAGGTAATAAACCGCGTGAGCTGCCTTCACATGGGCTGTTGCCGGGCGTCGTCCAGGTTCCCCACAATGGTCATCCTATTGTATTGCTGGCGGATGCGCAGACTACCGGCGGTTACCCGCGTATTGCGAGTGTGATTGAAGCGGATTTATTCCATTTGGCGCAAATCCGGCTCGGTGAACCGATACATTTTATTCACTGTACGCCGGCTCAGGCGCAAAAAGCCGCAGAAGAACAGCGGCGTTACCTCGAACAATTGGCGTGGAGGCTGCATGATTATTGATCTAAATGCCGATTTGGGCGAGGGCGGTGAGAACGATGAAGCGCTGCTGAAGTTGGTGACATCGGCCAATATTGCCTGTGGGTTTCACGCCGGCGATGCACAGACCATGCGCCAGTCAGTGCGCTGGGGGATGGGCTATGGGGTCGCGCTTGGTGCTCACCCAAGTTTTCTCGATCGTGAACATTTTGGTCGCAAGGCGATGAATGTACCCGCAGAAATTGTCTTTGCGCAGATGGTCTATCAGCTTGGTGCACTCAGTGCGATCGTTGCTGCTGAAGGGGGAACGCTGTCGCACGTAAAGCCTCACGGTATGCTTTACAATCAGGCTGCCAGCCAGCCAGAGTTAGCCGATGCGATAGCCAAGGCGGTGAAGGTCGTCAATCCGGCATTGCGTTTGGTTGGGTTGGCGGGAAGCGAATTAATCCGCGCTGGGCAACGGCTGGGGTTGGAGACGCGTCAGGAAGTGTTCGCCGATCGCTGCTATCTGCCAGACGGGGCGCTAGTACCACGCACTCAGGCTGGGGCATTGATTAACAGCGATGAACTGGCACTGGCGCAGACGTTGGAAATGATTCAGCGCCAGCGGGTTAGGGCGATCGACGGCTCCTGGGTTAACGTACAAGCCGATACCGTATGTATCCACGGCGATGGGCAGCATTCGCTGTTGTTTGCCCGCAAGCTGCGTAACTGTTTTAGCCAGCATCAGATCGCTGTTGCTGCCGCGTAATCATTATTTTTGTATGACGGGGATAACCGATGAAAACCGTTTTAATTACGGCGTTTGAACCTTTTGGGGGGGAAGCGATTAACCCCTCCTGGGAAGCGGTAAAAGTCCTTCATCAGCGAGAAGTTGGCGGTGCGCGCGTGGTGGCCTGCCGTTTATCTTGCGTCTTCGATCTGTCGCTGGAGCAGCTTTACCGTGCGATGGCTGAATGGCAGCCGGAAGTGGTGATCGCAGTGGGACAGGCAGGCGGTCGTGCCGATATTACCGTCGAACGTGTGGCGATTAACATTAATGATGCGCGAATTCCTGATAACCGAGGCAACCAGCCGATTGATACGCCCGTGGTAGAAAACGGGCCAGCGGCGTATTTCTCGACGCTGCCGGTGAAAGCGCTGGTCCAGGCATTACGCGTGGCGGGCATTCCCGCTGCGATATCGCAAACTGCGGGGACGTTTGTCTGCAATCACGTGATGTACGGGCTCTTACATCATCTCCATCAGCAGGGCGATGTGGTACGTGGTGGTTTTGTGCATATTCCCTATTCGCCGGAACAGGCCGCACAACACCCCGGTGAGCCGAGTATGCCCACGTCGCTAGTCACAACGGCGCTAGAAGTGATGATCAAGCAGTCGCTGATGCAGCAGGGTGATGTGGCACTGACTGGTGGTTCATTACATTAGTCTAGCGAATCGCTCTGTCGCAGAGCGTCTGATTTCAGGGAGTAAAGTATGCCGGAAGGACCGGAAATTCGCCGGGTGGCCGATAAGCTGGTTGAGGCAGTGGTGGGGAAAACGCTGACGCGTGTCTGGTTTGCGTTTCCAGAACTGAAGCCGTACGAAACACAATTGGTCGGGCAGCAGGTCAGGCAGATCGAAACGCGCGGGAAGGCGTTGCTGACCTATTTTAGCAACGAACGGGTGCTGTATAGCCACAATCAGCTCTATGGCGTATGGCGAGTTGTGAATGCGGGCGAGTCGCCGGAAACAAAACGAGATTTGCGCATCCGGCTAGAAACGCAGGATCGTGCCATTTTGCTCTATAGCGCATCAGATATTGAAATGCTGACGCCGGAGGCACTTGCCACACATCCTTTTCTGCAACGTATTGGCCCGGATGTGTTGGATCTTTCGCTGACGCCAGAACAGGTCTGTGAGCGTTTGTTACTCCCGCGTTTTCGTCGCCGCCGGTTCAGCGGGTTGTTGCTGGATCAGGCTTTTCTCGCGGGGTTGGGAAATTACCTGCGCGTTGAGATTCTCTGGCAGGCTCGATTGGCACCTCAACATACGGCGTCACAGTTGAATGAAGAACAGTTACAGACGCTGAGTCGGGCACTGCTGGATATTCCCCGGCTGTCCTACAACACGCGCGGCACCGCTGATGAAAACCACCATCATGGTGCAATTTTCTCGTTCAAGGTTTTCCACCGTGAAGGGGAAGGCTGTGAGCGCTGCGGTGGAATCATTGAAAGAACGATGCTGTCATCGCGCCCGTTTTATTGGTGCCCGCACTGCCAGAGGTAGTAGAAGTAAGAGAAATTCGGTTCTGAAGCAACAAAGGCCGGATAGTCCGGCCTTATTGCACAGGCTGAATGGATTAATCGTGTTTCAGGTTGGACGAGAAGTCACGTTTGTCGTAGCCGGTATACAGCTGACGTGGACGGGCAATCTTGATGCCGTCGGCGTGCATTTCGCTCCAATGCGCAATCCAACCCACGGTACGCGCCATCGCAAAGATAACGGTAAACATGGAAGACGGAATACCCATCGCTTTCAGGATGATGCCAGAGTAGAAGTCCACGTTCGGGTACAGTTTCTTCTCAATGAAGTACGGGTCGTTCAGCGCGATATGCTCCAGCTCCATCGCCACTTCCAGCAGATCGTCTTTTCTGCCCAGCTCTTTCAGCACTTCATGGCAGGTTTCACGCATGACGGTAGCGCGCGGGTCGTGGTTTTTGTACACACGGTGACCGAAGCCCATCAGGCGGAAGGAGTCGTTCTTATCTTTTGCACGTTCGATAAACGCCGGGATGTGCTCCACGCTGCTGATTTCCTCCAGCATACGCAGACAGGCTTCGTTCGCACCGCCGTGTGCAGGTCCCCACAGCGAGGCGATCCCCGCGGCGATACAGGCAAATGGGTTTGCACCGGACGAACCAGCCGTACGCACGGTAGAGGTTGAGGCGTTTTGTTCGTGATCGGCATGCAGGATAAGAATGCGATCCATGGCGCGTTCCAGCACCGGGTTCACAACATATTCTTCACAAGGGGTGGAGAACATCATGTGCAGGAAATTACCCGCGTAGGACAGGTTGTTTTTCGGATAAACAAACGGCTGACCCAGTGAGTATTTATAGCACATCGCAGCGACGGTCGGCATTTTCGACAGCAGGCGATAGGCCGCGATTTCGCGGTGACGCTCGATATTAATGTCGAGAGAATCGTGGTAAAACGCGGCCAGTGCACCAGTGACGCCGCACAATACGGCCATTGGATGTGAATCACGACGGAAACCGTGGAACAGACGAGTAATCTGCTCATGGATCATGGTGTGACGCGTTACCGTTGTCTTGAACGTTTCATATTGTTCGACCGTAGGGACTTCACCGAACAATAGGATATAACAAACTTCAAGATAATTAGATTTTTCAGCCAGTTGGGCAATCGGGAAGCCCCGGTGCAGCAGAATGCCTTCGTCGCCGTCGATATAGGTAATTTTTGATTCGCAAGATGCGGTAGAGGTAAAGCCTGGGTCAAATGTGAAGTAACCTTTGGAACCGAGGGGACGAATATCAATCTCATCATATCCTAGCGTACCAGATAGGACATTTAGCTCAATCGGTTCTTTACCTTCTAGGGTAAGTGTTGCTTTTTTATCAGCCATTTACAGTCTCCTTAGCGCTTTAATTTTAAAAATTCTCACTGAAGAAATACCGTCATGCCTGTGCACCGGACGAGTAATGGCCGGTGAAACTCTGTCGTGACACAGTCGTCAAATAGGATACAGAGTAAGGCGGGTAGCCGCATTCAGGATGAAAAATTCGTTCTCCAGGCGATTAACAATTATCAGATAATTAATCACGTTCTGAATAGATTGTAGCCATTACCTATGACTTTTACGTGGACTCTCTTCACTGTTACATAAGTTACGTCAGTGTGGAAGTGTCCCGCCGTGCTTTAACACATCATAAGAAATTCAATCCCCTAGTTGTAATTGAAATGTTGAAGTTTTGTCAAATCAGATAATTAATTTTATATAAATTGTGAAGTTCGTGATCTAAATCACTGTTCGAGGCAAATGTCACCAAACAGTTTGTATGGGAATTGTAATAGGAATGTGAAGGACCTATACTCCCGCCAGGTCTCCGGAATCACCCTGCAGTAGGAGCACCCAGTATGAAAGGATCATGCGCTGTTTAGACACCGGAATGTCGATGTTTGAGCGCGTATCGTAAACCCACTCTCAGGGCTGTAACTTTCATGCTGTCTGACCTCACATCAGGCCCGGAGGAAGAAACAATAATAAAAGCTGTGTGGGCAAATCTGTGAAAAAACAAAGACCTGTCAATCTGGAATTGCAGACGATCCAGTTTCCCGTTACTGCGATAGCATCTATTCTTCACCGCGTCTCCGGCGTTATCACCTTTGTCGCTGTCGGTATTTTACTGTGGCTGTTAGGCACTTCTCTTTCTTCAGAGGAAGGGTTCCTGCGTGCTGCGGAAATTATGGATAGCTTCATCGTCAAATTTATCGTTTGGGGCATCCTCGTCGCGTTGGCTTATCACATTGTTGGTGGTATACGCCACCTGTTGATGGATTTTGGCTATATAGAAGAAGACCTTGCCGCAGGTAAGCGTTCTGCAAATATCTCCTTTATTATTACTGTCGTGCTTTCAATTCTGGCTGGAGTCCTCGTATGGTAAGCAATGCTTCTGCGTTAGGACGCAATGGCGTACACGATTGGTTACTGATTCGCGCTTCCGCCATCGTCATTGTTCTGTATGTAATTTATCTTATTGGTTTTATTGCTACGGCTGGTGACATCACGTATGAAATCTGGCGTGGTTTCTTCGCGATGGCCCTCACCAAAGTATTCACACTGCTAACGTTATTTTCCATTCTGGTTCATGCCTGGATAGGGATGTGGCAAGTGCTGACCGACTACATTAAACCGCTGGCCTTACGCCTGACTTTACAGTTGGCAATTGTGGTAGCGCTGTTGGTGTACGTCATTTATGGAACTGTTGTGGTGTGGGGTGCGTGATGAATTTGCCAGTCAGAGAATTTGATGCAGTCGTTGTTGGTGCAGGTGGCGCAGGTATGCGCGCCGCGCTGCAAATCTCCCAAATGGGCCTGTCCTGTGCCCTGTTATCGAAAGTGTTCCCAACCCGTTCCCATACTGTGTCCGCGCAGGGCGGTATTACCGTTGCGCTGGGTAACACCCATGAGGATAACTGGGAATGGCACATGTATGACACCGTAAAAGGGTCGGATTACATTGGCGATCAGGACGCCATTGAATATATGTGTAAAACCGGCCCGGAAGCGATTCTGGAACTGGAACACATGGGGTTACCGTTCTCCCGTCTGGATGATGGCAGCATTTATCAGCGTCCGTTCGGTGGTCAATCCAAGAATTTTGGCGGCGAGCAGGCTGCCCGTACCGCCGCTGCCGCTGACCGTACAGGCCATGCGCTGTTGCACACGCTGTATCAGCAGAACCTGAAAAATCACACCACTATCTTCTCCGAGTGGTATGCCCTCGATCTGGTGAAAAATCAGGATGGTGCGGTTGTCGGTTGTACGGCGATCTGCATCGAAACCGGTGAAGTGGTCTATTTCAAAGCGAAAGCAACCGTGCTGGCAACCGGCGGTGCGGGCCGTATCTATCAGTCCACCACCAATGCGCACATTAATACGGGTGATGGCGTAGGCATGGCATTGCGTGCCGGTGTTCCGTTGCAGGACATGGAAATGTGGCAGTTCCACCCAACTGGCATTGCGGGGGCGGGTGTGCTGGTCACCGAAGGCTGCCGTGGTGAAGGCGGCTATTTGCTGAATAAGCACGGTGAGCGTTTCATGGAACGCTATGCGCCAAACGCGAAAGATCTGGCCGGTCGTGATGTGGTTGCCCGTTCCATTATGATCGAAATTCGTGAAGGCCGCGGTTGTGAAGGCCCGTGGGGACCACACGCCAAACTGAAACTGGATCATCTGGGTAAAGACGTTCTGGAATCCCGTCTGCCGGGCATTTTGGAGTTGTCCCGCACGTTTGCCCACGTCGATCCGGTAAAAGAGCCGATTCCTGTTATCCCAACCTGTCACTACATGATGGGCGGTATTCCGACCAAAGTGAGTGGTCAGGCATTGACGGTAAATGAGAAAGGCGAAGATGTGGTGATTCCAGGGCTGTTTGCCGTGGGTGAAATTGCCTGCGTGTCGGTGCATGGTGCCAACCGTCTGGGCGGCAACTCATTGCTCGACCTGGTGGTGTTTGGTCGTTCAGCCGGTATTCATTTGCAAGAATCGCTGGATGAGCAGGGCGAAAGCCGTGATGCCAGCGAATCCGATATTGAAGCCTCGCTCGACCGTCTGAACCGCTGGAATAATACTCGCTCCGGTGAAGATCCGGTTGAAATTCGCAAAGCGCTGCAATCCTGTATGCAGAATAACTTCTCGGTCTTCCGTGAAGGCGATGCAATGGCGAAAGGGCTGGAAGAGCTGAAAGTGATCCGTGAGCGCCTGAAAAATGCGCGTCTGGATGACACCTCAAGCGAGTTCAACACCCAGCGTATCGAGTGTCTGGAGCTGGATAACCTGATGGAAACCGCGTACGCGACAGCGGTATCGGCTAACTTCCGTACCGAAAGCCGTGGCGCACACAGCCGCTTCGACTACCCAGAGCGCGACGATGAAAATTGGCTGTGCCATTCGTTGTATCTGCCGCAAACCGACAGCATGACGCGCCGTGAGGTGAACATGCAGCCTAAACTGCGTCCGGCGTTCCCGCCGAAAGTACGTACTTATTAATTGCGGAGATCAAACGATGAAACTCGAATTTTCTATTTATCGTTACAACCCGGATGTTGACGATGCTCCGCGGATGCAGGATTACCAGTTGGAGGCGGAAGAAGGCCGCGACATGATGCTGCTGGATGCGCTGATGCTGCTGAAAGAGCAAGATCCGACGCTCTCATTCCGCCGCTCCTGCCGTGAAGGCGTCTGTGGTTCTGACGGCGTTAACATGAACGGCAAGAATGGGCTGGCCTGCATTACGCCTGTTTCCGCGTTACGGCGCGGAAAAAGCAAAATTGTTATCCGTCCTCTACCTGGATTACCGGTTGTCCGTGATTTGGTAGTGGACATGGGACAGTTCTATGCTCAATATGAGAAAATAAAGCCTTACCTGTTGAATAATGGGAAAAATCCGCCGGCGCGTGAGCATCTGCAATCGCCTGAACAACGTGCCAAGTTGGATGGGTTGTATGAATGCATTATGTGTGCTTGCTGCTCAACGTCTTGCCCGTCGTTCTGGTGGAACCCGGATAAGTTCGTTGGGCCTGCGGGATTGCTGGCAGCGTACCGCTTCCTGATTGATAGTCGTGATACGGAAACCACGCCACGACTGGACGATCTGGACGATGCATTCAGCGTTTTCCGCTGCCACGGCATCATGAACTGCGTCAACGTGTGTCCGAAAGGGCTGAACCCGACCAAGGCTATTGGCCATATTAAGTCGATGCTGTTGCATCGCAGCGCGTAACGGATAGCCATTACGTAACGCGTTATTGCATAAAGATTAAGTAGTAAAACATGTATCTCCCTCTGAAGTTGCTATTCTTCAGAGGGGGCGCAGGAAACCTTTAAAAACCGGCTTACGCGCCCGAACCGGTTTTTAAAGGTTCCTTAGGGGGATGGATACTCTAAGCACGTACCGATGTACGACAAGTGAACCGTTTGTACGGCACACGATATACGGACACTAATTACATGTTAACCATGGCGAAAACTGAAGCTTATTAGCTTAAGGGATCATAATGCAGAACGGCGCGATGAAGGCCTGGCTGGATTCCTCCTATTTGGCGGGTGCGAATCAGTCCTACATAGAGCAACTCTATGAAGATTTTTTAACCGATCCTGACTCGATCGAACATAGCTGGCGCTCGATCTTCCAGCAATTGCCTACGAGTGGGGTCAAACCGGATCAACTCCATTCTAAAACGCGTGAATATTTCCGCCGTCTGGCGAAAGACGCTTCGCGCTTTACCTCGTCAGTCACCGATCCCGATATTGATGCTAAGCAGGTCAAGGTATTACAGCTGATCAATGCGTTCCGTTTCCGTGGACATCAGCAAGCTAACCTGGACCCAATCTTCCTGCGTCCGCAGGAACCCGTTGCAGAATTGGATCTGGATTACCATAACCTGACGCAGGATGACCTACAGGAATCCTTCAATGTGGGGTCTTTTGCTATTGGCAAAGACACCATGAAGCTGGAAGATCTGTATGACGCGCTGAAACGCACCTATTGCGGTTCTATCGGTGCGGAATATATGCATATGACCAGCACGGAAGAGAAACGCTGGATACAGCAACGCATCGAATCGGTAATGGGGCAGCCGTCATTTACGGTAGAAGAAAAGCGCCGTTTCCTGAAAGAGCTAACCGCAGCCGAAGGGCTGGAGCGTTATCTGGGTGCCAAGTATCCCGGCGCCAAGCGTTTCTCGCTGGAAGGCGGTGATGCACTGGTTCCGATGCTGAAAGAGCTGATTCGCCATGCGGGTGCAAACGACACTCGCGAAGTGGTATTGGGGATGGCACACCGTGGTCGCCTCAACGTGCTGATCAACGTATTGGGCAAAAAATCTCAGGATCTGTTCGACGAGTTTGCTGGCAAGCATAAAGAACACTTGGGTACAGGTGACGTGAAATATCATCAGGGTTTCTCGTCTGAATTCGAGACGGCTGGTGGTCTGGTGCACTTGGCGTTGGCGTTCAATCCATCGCACCTGGAAATCGTTAGCCCGGTCGTGACGGGATCGGTTCGTGCGCGTCTTGACCGTCTTAATAGTCAGAGTGGTCCGCGTGTTCTGCCAATCACCATTCATGGCGATGCGGCAGTGAGTGGTCAGGGGGTGGTGCAGGAACTGTTGAATATGTCGACGGTGCGTGGCTACGAAGTTGGCGGTACGCTGCGTATTGTGATCAACAACCGTATCGGCTTCACCACCTCTAACCCGCTGGATATTCGCTCCACTGAATACTGTACCGATATCGGAAAAATGGTGCAGGCACCGATTTTCCACGTTAACGCAGACGACCCGGAAGCGGTGGCGTTTGTTACGCGTCTGGCGCTGGATTTCCGTAATACCTTCAAACGCGATGTATTCATCGATCTGATTTGTTATCGCCGTCATGGTCATAACGAAGCTGACGAGCCAAGTGCAACGCAGCCGATGATGTACCAGAAGATCAAGAAGCACCCGACGCCGCGTAAGGTATACGCCGATCGTCTGGAGCAGGAAAAATCCATCACGCTGGAAGATGCCACCGAGATGGTCAACCTGTACCGCGATGCGCTGGATGCGGGCGAATGTGTGGTGGAAGAATGGCGTGAGATGGATATGCAGTCCTTTACCTGGACGCCGTATCTGAACCATGAGTGGGATGAGCCTTATCCGCACGCCACAGAAATGAAACGTTTGCAGGAACTGGCGAAGCGTATCAGTGAAGTGCCGGAAGGGATTGACGTTCATCCTCGCGTTGCCAAGGTTTATACCGACCGTGCTGAGATGGCTGCGGGTAACAAACCGTTCGACTGGGGCGGAGCTGAAACGCTGGCCTACGCCACATTGGTCGATGAAGGCATTCCGATTCGTTTGTCTGGTGAAGACAGCGGGCGTGGTACGTTCTTCCATCGTCATGCTGTCGTGCATAACCAGAAAAATGGTTCCAGCTACACGCCGTTGAACCACGTACACAACGGGCAGGGCGAGTTCAACGTTTGGGACTCCGTACTTTCCGAAGAAGCGATTCTGGCGTTTGAATACGGCTATGCGACCGCAGAACCGCGCACCCTGACCATCTGGGAAGCGCAGTTTGGTGACTTCGCCAACGGTGCGCAGGTGGTAATCGACCAGTTCATCAGCTCCGGTGAGCAGAAGTGGGGCCGGATGTGTGGTCTGGTCATGCTGCTGCCGCACGGTTACGAAGGGCAAGGTCCAGAGCACTCGTCTGCCAGACTGGAACGTTATCTGCAACTGTGCGCTGAGCAAAATATGCAGGTCTGTATTCCGTCAACGCCAGCACAGGTGTATCACATGCTTCGCCGTCAGGCGCTGCGCGGTATGCGCCGTCCGCTGGTGGTCATGTCACCGAAATCTCTGTTGCGCCATCCGCTGGCGATTTCTTCACTGGATGAACTGGCAAATGGTTCCTTCCAGCCGGCGATTGGTGAAGTAGAAGAATTAGATCCGGCAGCCGTGAAGCGTGTCGTGCTTTGTTCCGGTAAGGTCTACTATGATTTGCTGGAACAGCGCCGCAAGAACGAGCAAAAGAATGTCGCGATCGTCCGTATCGAACAGCTTTACCCGTTCCCGCATCAGTCCGTTCAAGCTGCGTTGGAACCGTTTGCCCATGTTCACGATTTCGTGTGGTGTCAGGAAGAGCCGCTGAATCAGGGAGCCTGGTATTGCAGTCAGCACCATTTCCGTGAAGTGATTCCGTTTGGGGCTTCTTTACGTTACGCAGGACGCCCGGCGTCTGCATCACCCGCCGTTGGCTATATGTCCGTACACCAGAAACAACAGCAAGATCTGGTTGATGACGCGCTGAACGTTGATTAAATAAAAGGATAGATAATGAGTAGCGTAGATATTCATGTACCCGACCTGCCTGAATCCGTCGCTGACGCCACCGTTGCTACCTGGCATAAAAAACCAGGCGATAGCGTTCAGCGTGATGAAGTGCTGGTTGAAATTGAAACTGACAAAGTTGTGTTGGAAGTGCCTGCCTCTGAAGCGGGCATTCTGGATGCCGTGCTGGAAGAAGAAGGCGCGACCGTAACGTCTCGCCAGCTTTTGGGCCGTATTCGCCGTGGCGATAGCTCCGGTAAAGAAACCAGCGAGAAGTCACAGAGCAAAGAATCAACACCGGCACAGCGCCATACGGCTGGGCTGGAAGAAGAGAACAGCGATGCGCTGAGCCCAGCCATCCGCCGTCTGATTGCAGAGCACGATCTCGATGCAGCTGCGATCAAAGGCAGCGGCGTAGGCGGTCGAATTACCCGTGAAGACGTGGATAAGCATTTGGCTGCCCAGAAGAAAGAGCCTGCTAAAGCGGCTAAGTCCGAGGCTCCGGCGGCTTCTCCGGCACCGACTCTGGGCGCGCGCAGCGAAAAACGCGTACCGATGACGCGTCTGCGTAAGCGCGTTGCAGAACGTCTGCTGGAAGCGAAAAACAGCACGGCAATGTTGACGACGTTCAACGAAATCAACATGCAGCCAATCATGGATCTGCGCAAGCAGTACGGTGACGCATTTGAGAAGCGTCACGGTGTGCGTCTGGGCTTCATGTCCTTCTACATCAAAGCTGTGGTCGAAGCGCTGAAACGTTATCCAGAAGTGAATGCGTCTATTGATGGCGAAGATGTGGTGTACCACAACTACTTCGATGTCAGCATCGCGGTGTCTACCCCGCGTGGTCTGGTTACGCCAGTGCTGCGTGATGTGGATGCGCTGGGCATGGCCGACATCGAGAAGCGTATCAAAGAGCTGGCGGTGAAAGGCCGTGACGGCAAACTGACGGTTGAAGAACTGTTGGGCGGTAACTTCACGATTACCAACGGCGGCGTCTTTGGCTCTCTGATGTCTACCCCGATCATCAACCCACCGCAGAGTGCGATTCTGGGTATGCATGCCATTAAAGATCGTCCGATGGCGGTTGATGGTCAGGTCGTTATTCTGCCGATGATGTATCTGGCACTGTCTTACGATCACCGTTTGGTCGACGGCCGTGAGTCCGTTGGTTTCCTGGTGACGGTGAAAGAGATGCTGGAAGATCCAGCGCGTCTGCTGTTAGACGTGTAGTCCGACAGGTAGACTTTCGGGCGGTAACCCTGACGGTTTCCGCCCGAAATACACAGATTATGTGCTATGCAGGCCGCTTCTTCTCAGCGGCGTTATCCAAATATATCAGAGAGTTAATGGCGCTTTTCTCTACCGAAAGACTCGGTGATGAAAAACCGTCTGCCGACTTATCTCCAAACCTAAATGGATAGAACATCATGAATTTACACGAGTATCAGGCAAAACAACTCTTTGCTCGATATGGTTTACCGGCACCGACCGGCTATGCCTGTACCACACCGCGTGAAGCGGAAGAAGCCGCGTCTAAAATTGGTGCGGGTCCGTGGGTCGTAAAATGTCAGGTTCACGCAGGCGGTCGCGGTAAAGCGGGCGGCGTTAAAGTCGTCAGCAATAAAGAAGATATCCGCGCCTTTGCTGAAAACTGGCTGGGTAAAAAACTCGTTACTTATCAAACTGACGCACAGGGTCAGCCGGTTCATCAGATCCTGGTTGAAGCCGCAACGGATATCGACAAAGAGCTGTATCTGGGCGCGGTTGTTGACCGTGGCACGCGTCGCGTGGTGTTCATGGCGTCCACCGAAGGTGGTGTAGAAATTGAAAAAGTGGCGGAAGAAACGCCGGAGCTGATCCATAAAGCGGCGATCGATCCACTGGTCGGTCCACAGCCTTATCAGGGCCGTGAACTGGCTTTCAAACTGGGTCTGAGTGGTAAGCAAGTGGCTCAGTTCACCAAAATCTTCATGGGTCTGGCGACGCTGTTCCTTGAGCGCGATCTGGCGCTGGTAGAAATCAATCCGCTGGTTATCACCAAGCAGGGCGATCTGATCTGTCTGGATGGCAAGCTGGGTGCGGACGGCAATGCCCTGTTCCGCCAGCCTGAGCTGCGCGAAATGCGTGACCCAAGCCAGGAAGACTCTCGTGAAGCGCATGCGGCACAGTGGGAACTGAACTATGTTGCGCTGGACGGTAATATTGGCTGTATGGTCAACGGTGCGGGTTTGGCGATGGGTACGATGGACATCGTGAAGCTGCACGGCGGTTCTCCTGCTAACTTCCTTGATGTTGGCGGCGGTGCGACGAAAGAACGTGTGACAGAGGCGTTCAAAATTATCCTGTCTGACGACAAGGTAAAAGCCGTCTTTGTTAACATCTTTGGTGGCATCGTACGTTGCGATTTGATCGCTGACGGTATCATCGGCGCGGTAGCCGAAGTGGGCGTTAACGTACCGGTTGTTGTGCGTCTTGAAGGAAACAATGCGGAACTGGGTGCCAAGAAACTGGCGGATAGCGGCCTGAATATTATTGCCGCGACCAGCCTGACGGGTGCGGCTCAGCAGGTTGTTGCAGCAGTGGGGGATAAATAATGTCCATTCTGATTAATAAAAATACCAAAGTTATCTGTCAGGGTTTTACCGGTAGTCAGGGGACATTCCACTCTGAGCAAGCGCTTGCTTACGGTACACAAATGGTCGGTGGTGTGACGCCGGGTAAAGGCGGCACGGAACATCTGGGCCTGCCCGTATTTAATACGGTGCGTGAAGCGGTAGAAGCGACGGGCGCAACGGCATCGGTTATCTACGTTCCCGCTCCGTTCTGTAAAGACTCCATTCTGGAAGCGATTGACGCAGGCATCGAGCTGATTATCTGTATCACCGAAGGTATCCCGACGCTGGATATGCTGACGGTGAAAGTGAAGCTTGACCAGAGCGGTGTGCGGATGATCGGTCCGAACTGCCCAGGTGTGATCACGCCGGGCGAATGTAAGATCGGTATTATGCCGGGTCATATTCACCTGCCGGGCAAAGTGGGTATCGTTTCTCGTTCAGGTACGCTGACGTATGAAGCGGTGAAGCAAACAACTGATGCCGGGCTGGGTCAGTCCAGCTGTGTGGGTATCGGTGGTGACCCGATCCCTGGTTCTAACTTCATCGATATTCTGAAGCTGTTTGAACAGGACCCACAGACAGAAGCCATCGTCATGATTGGTGAAATCGGTGGTACAGCGGAAGAAGAAGCGGCGGCGTACATTAAAGAGCACGTGACTAAACCCGTTGTTGGCTACATCGCGGGCGTGACTGCGCCGAAAGGCAAGCGTATGGGCCATGCTGGTGCCATCATTGCCGGTGGTAAAGGTACTGCCGATGATAAATTCGCAGCGTTAGAAGCGGCCGGTGTCAAAACCGTTCGCAGCCTGGCGGATATCGGTGATGCTGTAAAAGCAATATTAGCACGTTAATCGATTAGTCGATTAAACATACCAGCCACCTCCGGGTGGCTTTTTTGTGCAAAAGAGAATGGAATTCAATAAGATCAAATATGAGAGAATATTGTTAATTCATGCAACAATTATAAAACAATAAAAAAACGGAATAATCAGTAATAAAATAATAAAAAACATACAAAAAAAAGAATAAAAAATGTGCCTTATTGTATGTAAATAATCGATAACGGAAAGTAGCGATTATATTGCTGAATTAATTTAACTTAAACCTAAAAATTACATTGCATTAACAATAAGCGCAATAAAGAAATTAATGCAACGCATTAATCACCAGAAAGACGTTAAATTGTTTTAGATCAAAAAACGCCTCTGGATATAATTTATGAAATAGGCTTAAATTGCGCGAGGTCAATTATCACCTTTTGCACCTTTGGGCGGGAAAGTTGATTTGAAGCCAAAAACCTAGTCTAGGTCACGTAAAAACCTATTTATTGTAGGGGATTACAGGCGTAATATACGGCTACCTCCTTATGGGGTACGCTATTTGTAATACTTGTGATTTATCTTGAGCTTGCTGTCGGGGCATCGCGATGTGACTGCCCTGGTGAACGGTATTTTTAGTGTTTGTTACAGCCGATGTTAAAGCAATTCTTGTTGTGTTCTTTTTGGGTGTAATGGCCGAATGTTTGGCGGCTTGTCAGCGTTTGCAAGCTAATCCCTTCCTGCGAGGAGCAAGGAGTCAAAATGTTTGATGTAGTCGAACTGTCACGTTTACAGTTTGCCTTAACTGCAATGTACCATTTTCTATTCGTACCATTAACGCTGGGGATGGCGTTTTTGCTGGCGATTATGGAAACGGTATATGTGCTGTCCGGCAAACAAATCTATAAAGATATGACCAAATTCTGGGGCAAGTTATTCGCAATTAACTTTGCTCTTGGGGTTGCTACCGGATTGACTATGGAGTTTCAATTCGGGACCAACTGGTCATATTTCTCTCACTACGTCGGGGATATTTTCGGCGCGCCGCTGGCTATTGAAGGCTTGATGGCATTCTTCCTGGAATCGACCTTTGTTGGCTTGTTCTTCTTCGGTTGGGACCGTTTAGGAAAAGTGCAGCATATGGCCGTGACCTGGCTGGTCGCACTGGGTTCTAACTTCTCTGCACTGTGGATTCTGGTCGCCAATGGCTGGATGCAAAACCCCATCGCATCAGATTTCAATTTTGAAACCATGCGTATGGAAATGGTGAGTTTCGCTGACCTGGTGCTGAACCCCGTTGCTCAGGTGAAATTCGTTCACACGGTGGCAGCAGGTTACTGTACCGGCGCGATGTTCATTCTGGGTATCAGTTCCTACTATCTGTTGAAAGGCCGTGACATTGCGTTTGCCAAGCGTTCATTTGCTATCGCAGCAAGCTTCGGTCTGGCTTCTGTCTTGTCTGTTATCGTACTGGGTGATGAATCCGGTTATGAAATGGGTGACGTGCAGAAAACCAAACTGGCAGCGATTGAAGCCGAATGGGAAACACAGCCAGCTCCTGCATCCTTTACGCTGATTGGCATCCCGAACCAGGATACGATGGAAAACAACTATGCCATCAAGATCCCTTACGCTTTGGGGATAATTGCCACCCGTTCAACTGACAAAGAAGTGACGGGTCTGAAAGAGCTGATGGCGATGCATGAAGTGCGTATTCGCAATGGTATGAAAGCGTACCACTTGCTGGAAGAATTACGCGCGGGCAACACCGACCCGGCAATAAAAGAAGCGTTCGATCAGTCTAAGAAAGACTTGGGCTATGGTCTGTTGCTGAAACGCTATACGCCGAAAGTCTCTGATGCATCAGAAACTCAGATTAAACAAGCAGTTAAAGATTCTATCCCACGTGTAGCACCGCTGTATTTCTCTTTCCGTATCATGGTAGGTTGCGGCATTCTGATGCTGTTGATCATTGGTCTCTCTTTCTGGACTGTTCTGCGTGGCAAAATTGGTCAGAAACGCTGGCTGCACCGCATCGCACTGTATGGTATTCCGCTGCCGTGGATTGCTATCGAAGCAGGCTGGTTTGTTGCCGAATACGGCCGTCAACCTTGGGCTATCGGTGAAATCCTGCCAACAGCTGTCGCGACCTCATCGTTGACAGCAGGCGATATTCTGTTCTCCATGGGACTGATCTGTGGTCTGTATACGCTCTTCCTGATTGCAGAAATGTATCTGATGTTCAAATTTGCACGTCTGGGGCCAAGCAGCCTGAAAACAGGACGTTACCATTTTGAACAACCTATAGCGGCTGCGCAGGAAGCACGGTAAACAGGAGTCCACTATGTTTGAATATGAAGTCTTACGTTTTATCTGGTGGCTGTTGATCGGTATTTTGCTGATTGGCTTCGCCATCACTGATGGTTTTGACATGGGCGTGGGCATTCTGGTGCGTCTGATGGGGCGTGGGGATACCGAGCGTCGCGTTATGATTAACAGTATTGCTCCGCACTGGGACGGTAACCAGGTCTGGTTGATCACCGCTGGTGGCGCGCTGTTTGCTGCCTGGCCGATGGTTTATGCCGCTGCGTTCTCCGGTTTCTACATTGCTATGATTCTGGTGCTGGCCTCATTGTTCTTCCGTCCTGTCGGCTTCGATTATCGTTCAAAAATCGAAGATCCGCGCTGGCGTGGCATGTGGGACTGGGGCATCTTTATTGGCAGTTTTGTGCCGCCGGTTGTCATTGGTGTAGCGTTTGGCAATTTGTTGCAGGGCGTGCCGTTCCACGTCGATGAATATCTGCGCCTGTACTACACCGGAAACTTCTTCCAACTGCTGAATCCGTTTGGTTTACTGGCTGGTGTGGTGAGTCTGACGATGATTCTTACTCAGGGTGCAACCTACCTGATGATGAGGACCACGGGCGATTTGCACGTGCGTTCCAAATCAGCCGCGCAAATTTCCGCGCTGGTGATGATGGTGACGTTTGCTCTGGCTGGCGTATGGGTGATTTATGGCATTGATGGTTATGTGGTGACGTCGGCGATTAACACCGCTGCTGAGTCTAACCCACTGCGTAAAGAAGTCGTTCAGCAGGCAGGTGCCTGGCTGGTCAACTTCAATAACCATCCTGTGCTGTGGGCTATTCCCGTACTGGGCGTGGTATTGCCAGTGCTGACTACCCTTATGGCGCGTGCAGAGAAAGGAGCATGGGCATTCTTGTTCTCTTCTCTGACTATCGCTTGTGTGATTCTGACCGCTGGGATCGCTATGTTCCCGTTCATTATGCCGTCAGTCACCGTGCCTAACGTCAGCTTGACGGTATGGGATGCGACATCGAGTCTGCTGACGTTGAAAGTGATGACTGTGGTTGCGATTATTTTCGTTCCCATCGTGCTTTCTTACACTGCGTGGTGCTACTACAAGATGTTCGGTCGTATTACTAAAGAGCAGATTGAGCAAAACACTCACTCTATGTACTAAGTAAGGAGCTTAATTTATGTGGTATTTTGCCTGGATACTCGGAACGCTTCTTGCTTGCTCACTGGGGATCATCACGGCCCTGGCTATTGAGCAGAGTGAGGCAAGTAAAGCGGCTGAAGACGATAAGCAATGAATGATCTGGTCGATAAACTCTATCGCCTGATGGATAAGAGCCCGTTAAGGGCTCTTTCCCTTATCATGGCGTTGCTACTCGCTGGCTGTGTCTTCTGGGACCCGACGCGCTTTGCTGCGCGGACCAGCGAACTCGCGGTTTGGCAGGGGCTGCTGTTGATTTGGGCCGTTTGCGCTGGCGTTGTTCATGGCGTGGGTTTCCGTCCACATCGCCTGCTTTGGCGCGCGTTTTTCGCACCACTTCCCGCCTTTGTGATCCTGTGCGCAGGATTGTACTATTTCTTCGGTTAAAATAGTCTCCTATTCCATTTAGTTATGGGTTGCTTGCGACCCATAATTATTTTCTTTCCGCTGTCACAATCCATTCCAAACCTCATTTCTCTTGCGTATAGTAGCGAGGTTTAATGCATTACCGGGATGTAGAGTGAGTAATTCGTTGTTTCGCTGGCCAGTTCGAGTCTACTTTGAAGACACTGATGCAGGTGGCGTTGTCTACCATGCGCGCTATGTTGCCTTTTATGAAAGGGCAAGAACCGAAGCGTTGCGGGAACGTAACTTTCACCAGCAAGCCTTGCTAAGTGAGCATGTCGCGTTTGCTGTTCGTCGGATGACGGTGGAGTATCTTGCTCCTGCGCGCCTCGACGACATGCTGGAAGTGCAGAGCGAGATTATCTCGCTGCGTGGTGCTTCTCTGACTTTCGCACAGCGTATTCTCAATGCTCAGGGCACCCTGCTAAGCCATGCTGAAGTTTTGATCGCATGCATCGATCCACATCAAATGAAGCCAATTGCGCTTCCTAAGTCTATTGTCGCGGAGTTCAAGCAGTGACTGACATGAACGTTTTTGATTTGTTCCTGAAGGCAAGCCTTCTGGTCAAACTAATCATGCTGATTTTAATCTGTTTTTCTATCGCTTCCTGGGCGATCATTATTCAACGTACCCGAATTTTGAATACGGCGACGCGTGAGGCTGAGGCGTTCGAGGACAAATTTTGGTCGGGTATCGAACTGTCGCGTCTCTATCAGGAAAGCCAAAGCCGTCGCGATAGTCTGACGGGCACTGAACAAATCTTCCATTCAGGTTTCAAAGAATTTGCGCGGTTGCATCGTGTTAACAGCCATGCGCCGGAAGCGGTGGTAGAAGGTGCATCCCGTGCGATGCGTATTTCAATGAATCGTGAATTGGAAACGCTGGAAACGCACATTCCCTTCTTGGGCACCGTGGGGTCTATCAGCCCGTATATCGGCCTGTTCGGTACCGTTTGGGGGATTATGCACGCTTTTATCGCGCTGGGCGCCGTGAAGCAGGCAACCTTACAAATGGTCGCACCTGGTATTGCCGAAGCTTTGATTGCTACGGCAATCGGCCTGTTTGCTGCGATTCCTGCGGTCATGGCGTATAACCGCCTTAGCCTGCGGGTGGGTAAACTGGAGCAGAACTACGACAACTTTACGGAAGAGTTCATCGCGATCCTGCACCGTCAGGCATTCTCCAGCGACAACAGCAAGTAATCAGGGGGGATCATGGCACGAGTACGCAGAGGTCGTCGTGAGCTGAAATCCGAGATCAACATTGTTCCGCTATTGGACGTGCTGTTGGTGCTGTTGCTGATTTTTATGGCGACAGCGCCGATTATTACGCAGAGCGTTGAGGTAGACCTGCCGGATGCAACCGATTCAAAAACGGTCTCCAGCAATGACAATCCGCCCGTGATCGTAGAGGTTTCAGGCATAGGGCAATATAGCCTGGTTGTTGAGCAAAACCGTATGGAACAGCTTCCGGCAGAGCAGGTGGTTGCTGAAGCGCAATCACGACTGGCTACTAACCCCAAGACGGTCTTTTTGATTGGGGGGGCGAAAGATGTTCCTTATGATGAGATCATTAAAGCGTTGAATTTGTTGCATCAAGCTGGCGTAAAGTCCGTTGGTTTGATGACGCAACCGATTTAAATGAGTGCATCACGGTTATGATCGTTAAGCCTATTTCTGGCAACACTGTTTTTGGGAATCGCTTGTGCTAAAGGCAAACGAACAAAACGATAAGCTGAAACGCGCCGTTATTATCTCGGCTGTTCTGCACATCATACTGATTGCTTTGCTGCTCTGGAGTTCGTCGACGCAAACGATGGATGCCAGCGGGGGCGGTGGAGGCTCGTCAATTGATGCAGTGATGGTCGATCCGAGCGCGGTGGTAGAGCAGTATAACCGCCAACAGCAGCAGCAGACCGATGCGAAACGTTCTGAACAGCAGCGTCAAAAGCAGGCTGAACGGCAGGCCGAAGAGCTTCAACAGAAGCAAGCCGCTGAACAGCAGCGGCTGAAAGAGCTAGAAAAAGAGCGTCTTCAAGCGCAGGAAGAAGCGAAAAAGCAGGCTCAGGAGCAGGCTGAACAGCGTAAGCAGTCTGAAGCGGCGGCTCAGCAGGCAAAAGAACAGCAGAAGCAGGCCGAAGCCGCTGCGGCAAAAGCGAAAGCTGAAGCTGAACAGCAGGCGAAAGCGGCAGCGGACGCTAAAAAGAAAGCGGAAGACGAAGCGAAGAAACAAGCGGCTGCGGCCGCTGCTGCTAAGAAGCAGGCGGAAGAAGAGGCTAAAGAAAAAGCCGCTGAGGCTGCCAAGCAAAAGGCAGCAGAAACCGCGAAAGCAGAAGCAGCCAAGGCTGCCGCAGAGGCAGCAAAAGAGGCTGAACAAGCTAAACAAAAAGCAGCAGCAGAGGCAGCGAAACAAAAAGCTGACGCTGATGCAGCGAAAAAGGCTGAAGCCGCTGCGGCGGCTAAAAAAGCCGCTGATGATAAAAAGAAAGCGGCAGCAGAAGCGGCTAAGCAGGAAAGCGCCGTTGATGATTTGCTGGGTGGGTTGGCCTCATCGAAAAATGCGCCGAAGTCTGGCGGTGGCGCACCTGCGGGCGCGGGTAACAATAAGAAGAGCGGTGCATCAGGTGCGGCTCTCGATAGTTATGGTAGTCAGGTTCGTTCAGCCATTCAGAGTAAGTTTTATGACTGGCAGCTCTACAAAGGACGTACCTGTACATTACGGATTAAGCTGGCGCCAGATGGTCTGCTGATTGATGTCACGGCTGAAGGTGGCGATCCGGCGCTATGTCAGGCGGCTATTGCGGCTGCCAAACAGGCCAAAATACCGAAGCCACCGAGTACGGATGTTTATGAGGCTTTCAAAAATGCGCCAATAGACTTTAAACCGCAGTAACCGGGCTGTTTACCCAATAGATTTAAGATTATTACGATGGTAAATAAACCAGGTTATGTTGTTTTGTTGACATTGGTTTGTTTTTGTTAAAATTCTGCTAATTTATCGTAGACTTCGCGTCTGGATAAGGGAGATGAGATGAAGCAAGTACTGAAAGTTGCAGTAAGCTTTTTAATGCTGTGGGCAGCGGTGCTGCACGCGGAAGTACGTATAGAGATTACCCAAGGGGTAGACTCTGCGCGTCCTATTGGTGTGGTTCCATTTAAATGGGCTGGGCCAGGCGCTGCGCCTGAAGACGTAGGCGGCATCGTTGGTGCTGATTTGCGTAACAGCGGTAAATTCAACCCGATCGACGCAAACCGTATGCCACAGCAGCCTGCAACGGCATCTGAAGTGACGCCTGCTGCATGGACGGCGTTGGGCATCGATGCGGTTGTGGTTGGTCAGGTTCAGCCGAGTGCCGATGGCAGCTATCTGGTTTCTTACCAGCTTGTTGATACCTCCGGTAACCCAGGCAGCGTATTGGCGCAGAACCAGTTTAAAGTCACAAAACAGTGGTTGCGCTATGCTGCACACACCGCCAGTGACGAAGTGTTTGAAAAACTGAGTGGTATTAAAGGTGCGTTCCGTACCCGTATCGCTTACGTTGTTCAGACTAACGGTGGTCAGTTCCCTTATGAACTGCGCGTTGCCGACTATGATGGCTACAACCAATTCGTTGTTCATCGTTCGCCACAGCCGCTGATGTCTCCAGCCTGGTCCGCAGACGGTAGCAAACTTGCCTACGTAACGTTTGAAAGCGGCCGTTCTGCGCTGGTTATCCAAACGTTGGCAAATGGCGCGATCCGTCAGGTTGCGTCTTTCCCTCGTCACAACGGTGCGCCTTCTTTCTCTCCTGATGGCAGTAAACTGGCGTTTGCTCTGTCGAAGAGTGGTAGCCTGAATCTGTATGTGATGAATCTGGGCTCGGGTCAAATCAGTCAGGTGACGGATGGCCGCAGCAATAACACGGAACCAACCTGGTTCCCAGATAGCCAAACCTTGGCCTATACTTCAGACCAGGCTGGCCGTCCTCAGGTTTACAAAGTGAATGCTAACGGCGGTGCACCACAACGCCTGACCTGGGAAGGTTCTCAGAATCAGGATTCCGATGTGAGCGCCGACGGGAAATTTTTGGTAACGGTGAGCTCGAATGGTGGAGCTCAGCATATTTCCAAACTGGATCTGGTAACGGGTGCCGTACAAGTATTAACGGACACGTTCCTGGACGAAACGCCAAGTATCGCACCGAATGGCACGATGGTGATCTACAGTTCCAAACAAGGGCTGGGTTCAGTGCTACAGCTGGTTTCGACCGATGGCCGTTTCAAAGCGCGTCTTCCGGCTACTGATGGACAGGTTAAATTCCCTGCCTGGTCGCCGTATCTATAAGTACAGATATGTACAATAAACTCGTCAAAGGACATAAGAAATGCAATTCAATAAAGTGCTGAAAGGCCTGATGTTGGCTCTGCCGGTACTGGCAGTGGCCGCTTGTAGCTCCAACAAGAACGCGGACAATGACCAATCTTCCATGGGTGCGGGTAACAACGGCATGATGGATGGCGGTAACATGTCTTCTTCTGAGCAAGCTCGTTTGCAGATGCAAGAATTACAGCGCAACAACATCGTTTACTTCGGTCTGGACAAATACGATGTGAGCTCTGAATTCGCTCAGATGCTGGACGCCCACGCTGCATTCCTGCGTAGCAACCCGTCTTACAAAGTGACTATCGAAGGTCACGCGGACGAACGCGGTACGCCAGAATACAACATCGCTCTGGGTGAGCGTCGTGCCAACGCGGTACAAATGTACCTGCAGGGTAAAGGCGTTTCTTCCGATCAGATCTCTATCGTTTCTTACGGTAAAGAGAAACCAGCTGTTCTCGGTCATGACGAAGCGGCCTATGCCAAAAACCGTCGTGCCGTTCTGGTATATTAAGAGAATCGCATGAGCAGTAACTTCAGACGTCACCTGTTGGGTCTGTCGTTACTGGTTGGCGTAGCGGTCCCTTGGGCCGCTACTGCCCAAGCGCCAATCAGTAATGTCGGCTCAGGCTCGGTCGAAGACCGTGTCACTCAATTAGAGCGTATTTCTAACGCTCACAGTCAGCTTTTAACTCAACTTCAACAGCAGATCTCTGATAATCAGCGGGACATGGATAGCCTCCGTGGGCAGATTCAGGAAAGTCAGTATCAGTTGAATCAGATCGTTGAACGGCAAAAACAGATTTATCAGCAGATTGATGGATTCAGTTCGCAATCATCTTCTACACCGACGACAAACAGTACGCCAGCCGCTGCTGCGGGTACTGATACGGGTGCAGCCAACACGGCTGCACCAGCCAGTACGGGTGATGCGAATAGTGACTACAATGCCGCCGCTGCGCTCGTGCTGGAGAAAAAACAGTACGATCAGGCTATCAGCGCATTTCAGGCATTTGTCAAAAAATATCCAGATTCAACGTATCAACCCAATGCCAACTATTGGCTTGGTCAGTTGAATTACAACAAGGGGAAAAAGGACGATGCTGCGTACTATTTCGCCAATGTTGTTAAAAATTATCCCAAGTCACCAAAAAGTTCCGAAGCCTTGCTGAAGGTTGGGGTGATCATGCAGGAAAAAGGTCAGGCTGATAAAGCCAAAGCCGTTTACCAGCAAGTTGTAAAAATGTACCCCAATACGGAAAGTGCAAAGCAAGCGCAAAAGCGTTTAGCGGGATCGTAATACCGTATTAATTGGCACAAAAATTGCGCATCATGCGCGGTTTTTGTGCCTAAACGTCTTAAGAGTAAGCAATCAAACAATTTTTTAAGAAAATAGGTTGCGCTGGAAATTTAAATCAGTAATATGTGCCGCCGTTGCCAAGGCAAACAGCAAAACGCTAAAGCAGCATGGAATTGGGTCGTTAGCTCAGTCGGTAGAGCAGTTGACTTTTAATCAATTGGTCGCAGGTTCGAATCCTGCACGACCCACCAATTTCAAGAAGAATACCAGTAAGCAGTTCCGCATTGCGGGTCGTTAGCTCAGTCGGTAGAGCAGTTGACTTTTAATCAATTGGTCGCAGGTTCGAATCCTGCACGACCCACCATTAAGTAGTAGAATTCCTTCCTTAAACAAATTCATTTTAAGTCATCCTGCACGACCCACCATATCGGTAGTAAATTTCCTCCTCAAAGACACTCACGTTGTGGCTAGCGCACGTACTGTGTCGATAAGATAAAACCATTATCATTCCCTGCTCGTTAAGGCTTTGGAGTATATTAGGTCTTTGCCCCTCTCTATGGACTGTATAACCCGTCAGGAACTGTTTTCTAATCCTATCGAGCAGGGATGGAGTCATTGCCACAGGGAAGCGCGTATCGCCCTGTTTAGGAAGATATATGATTGGTCCGTTGATTAATGGTGCCGCTATCTTGATTGGTAGTGGTCTGGGCATTGCTTTGCGTCGCTTTATTCCCCAACGCTTGCA
Source organism: Pectobacterium polonicum (assembly GCF_005497185.1). GTDB lineage: Bacteria > Pseudomonadota > Gammaproteobacteria > Enterobacterales > Enterobacteriaceae > Pectobacterium > Pectobacterium polonicum. The sequence goes on from NZ_RJTN01000001.1 coordinate 464,129, forward strand.
GGATGGCCTGCCTCCGGCGTTTGCGATGGTATCGATTGCAATGGGTATTACGCTGGTTGTTAAAGTCCAGCAACTGCCGGCGGTGGCGCTGGCTATTGTGATTGGCGTTGCGTTAGGAGAACTGCTACGGATGGAATCCGCCGTGCAGCGGGCAGGTACGATGATTCAAAAAGGATTAAACCGCGTTTTGCCTGCACAGGAGCACCGTTTACCGCAGGATGTGTATACTCAGAATTTTACCGCGCTAATCGTCTTGTTTTGTGCCAGTGGTACAGGTGTGGTTGGGGCGTTGACGGAAGGGTTAACCGGTGATTATCAGCTGCTGATTATCAAATCTGCTTTGGATATTTTCACCGCACTGATTTTTTCCATCACGCTTGGCCTGGCCGTGATGTCGATTGCGATACCGCAGATGATTGTCCAGACGCTGTTGTTCTTCTCCGCCAAATTGATCATGCCCTTTATGACAGACATCACGATGGGTGACTTTTCTGCCTGTGGCGGGATTATCATGATTGCCGTTGGGCTGCGGATTGCGCAGATCAAATCCTTTGCGGTGGTTAACTTTCTTCCCGCTTTGGTTTTGATTATTCCGCTCTCCCTCTATTGGCACCGCTTCTTCGCCTAACGCATAACGTCTGATTAGCGGCTGACGATCGAAAGCATGTCGCCGCTAAAAATTTGTATCACTTCCTGGTCAGTAAGCGGCACATTTTTGCTACACACATAAATATGCTTTCCTTGCGGGCTGATACTCTTGGCTAGCTCTATGTAGCTGGCAAACTCGACCTGGCTGTGTCCGCCTTCATTCATCTCTATGGCATGGATGATGACCTTATGTGACGAGAACAGATCGATCAGTCGTTTGGGTGCCACCTTGCGCGTGAGTCGATCCAATAGCTTCATTGCCGGGATCATCTGCCCGAGCAGTAAGCGCGTGGTGGTAAAAGGTATTTCTGATTGCCCGGTTACCTCTTTTTGAGTGTCCACGTTTCTGACCATCAGCGTATCGCGATATATTCTGATATAGAGGCTAGCCATGCCATTTATCTCCTTGTCTCTCTTCTACGGATAATGCCTTTCACGCATTTCATCTCATTATTTTAAGCATAATAAACAAAACGGTGCGTAACCTGGAAAAAATACCGCGACTTTACGACGTGTTTTCGGTATTTTGTTTAGGATAAAAAACTCCGATGCTGATGTTAAATCAGTATCAGGTGTTGCAACCCGAGTTGTCATCGTGGAAATCCATAATGAGTATGCTTTTTGATAGCAATGAAACCATTTATCCCTTTCCGCCAAAGCCCAAGCCATTATCGGCTGATGCAAAACAGCACTATCGTAGCAGGATAAAGGCACTGTTGCGGGAAAGAAACGCGGTCATGGTTGCGCATTACTATACCGATCCTGAAATTCAGGCGCTGGCGGAAGAAACGGGCGGCTGTGTGGCGGACTCGCTGGAAATGGCGCGGTTTGGTAGCACCCATTCGGCATCGACGCTGTTGGTGGCGGGAGTCCGCTTTATGGGAGAGACGGCCAAGATTCTCAATCCAGAAAAGACGATTCTGATGCCTACCTTGGAAGCAGAGTGCTCGCTCGATCTCGGTTGTCCCGTCGATGAATTCAGCCGTTTTTGCGATGCGCACCCGGACCGAACGGTGGTGGTGTATGCCAATACTTCAGCTGCGGTAAAAGCGCGTGCAGATTGGGTGGTTACATCCAGCATTGCGGTGGAGTTGATCGAACATCTGGATAGCCTGGGAGAAAAGATTATCTGGGCACCGGATCGTCATCTGGGAAGCTATGTACAAAAACAGACGCAGGCAGATGTCCTGTGCTGGCAGGGCGCGTGTATTGTGCATGACGAATTTAAAACGCAGGCGCTGAAGCGCATGAAGATCCTGTACCCCGATGCGGCAATTTTGGTTCATCCAGAATCGCCGCAGAGCGTGGTAGAGATGGCTGATGCCGTTGGGTCAACCAGCCAGTTGATTCAGGCGGCGAAAACACTGCCACAGCGCGAGCTGATTGTGGCGACCGATCGCGGTATTTTCTACAAGATGCAGCAGGCCTGCCCAGAGAAAACGTTGCTGGAAGCGCCCACCGCGGGCGAAGGGGCAACCTGCCGCAGTTGCGCCCACTGTCCGTGGATGGCGATGAACGGGCTGGAGGCGATTGCTAACGGTCTGGAGCAAGGTGGTCATGCACATGAGATTCATGTTGATGCAGCCCTGCGAGAAGGCGCGTTAATCCCGCTGAATCGCATGCTGGATTTCGCGGCTTCACTAAAATTACGTGTGAAAGGGAATGCCTGACGGAGATCCAGGGCATCTTAATAGAAATTTCTTACAATAATTGAGACAGGGTGGTGAGATGGACTTTTTGAGTACCAGCAATATTTTAATTCATATCCCTTTGGGGGAAGGGGGATATGCGCTTTCCTGGATTGAAGCGATCGGCACGCTGTTTGGTCTGCTGTGTATCTGGTTTGCGAGTCAGGAAAAAACCATCAACTATCTGTTTGGGTTGATTAACGTCACGCTGTTTGCCGTGATCTTTTTCCAGATCCAGCTGTATGCCAGCCTGTTACTGCAGATTTTCTTCTTCGCCGCCAATATTTATGGCTGGTATGCCTGGACACGCAAGACAGATGCACAGGAAGTGGAGCTACGCATCCGCTGGCTACCGGTACAGAAACTCATTGGCTGGTCGGTAGCGTGCGTTGTCGCGATTGGCTTGATGACGTTCTACATTGACGCGGTGTTTGCCGTGCTGACGCGTATTGCCGTTTCCGGTATGCAGGGGCTAGGGTTGTCTGTGCAGATGCCGAACCTTCAGCCGGATGCATTCCCATTCTGGGATTCCACCATGATGGTACTGTCGATTGTGGCGATGATCCTGATGACGCGCAAATACGTCGAGAACTGGCTGCTGTGGGTGGTGATTGATGTGATAAGCGTGGTTATTTTTGCTTATCAGGGCGTGTACGCGATGGCGGTAGAATACGCGATCCTGACGCTGATTGCCCTGAACGGCTCTTGGCTGTGGATTAAGAGCGCGCAGGAAAATCGCGTCAGCGCGGTTTCACACGGCGTGTAACCCAAACTTAATGCTTGTGGTGATGGCCTTCTACATCATGCTTTTCACCATCAGGAATAGCTGAATGATGGCTTTCCTGATGAAAAGAGCAATGGTCATCATCACAGCGTTGATATTCCATCTGAATTGTCGCGTGTGCAATCTGATACTGCTTCAGTAAATATTCCTGAATACGCCTTAATAACGCATCGTGATCGTGAGGTGGAACCACCTGAGCATGCAGCGTCATCATTGGTTTTTCGCCAACCTGCCACAAATGAACATGGTGGATATTCCTGACTTCAGGGATATTCAGCGTCAGATCTTTCTGTAAAACCTCAACGCTGAGTTGGCTCGGTGTGCCTTCCAGCAGTTCGTGAATACTTTCTTTCAATAACGACCATGCACTGCGTAGTACCAGACATGATACTAAAATAGAGAGAATCGGGTCGATAGGCGTCCAGTTGGTATAAAGGATGATGACGGCAGCAGCAATCGCACCGACGGAACCTAACAGATCGCCCAGCACATGTAGGGCTGCCGCACGGACGTTAATATTTTTCTCTTCGCTACCGTGGTGTAACAGCCAAAAGGCCACGATGTTTGCCATCAACCCGGCAATAGCAACAAGCAGCATAGTGACACCAGCAACGGGCTGGGGGTCATAGAAGCGTTGAATCGCCTCCCAGAAGATGAAGGCAGTAATCAGTATCAACGTCAGTGCGTTCACAAAGGCGGCGAGGGTAGTGAGCCGCAAATAGCCGAAGGTATGGCGCGCATTGGGTTTACGCTGTGCGAAACGCACGGCGATAAGTGCGACGAACAGCGCGGCGGCGTCCGTCAGCATATGACCCGCGTCCGCAAGCAGAGCGAGGGAGCCGGACAACAGACCGCCAATGACCTCAGCCACCATAAACGTGGCGGTAATGATAAACGCGGCCAGCAGACGTTTACTGTTGCCCGATTCCGTGTGGCTGTGGTTATGTGCCATAAATCACCCTGAGTTGCGGTTTTATCCCATTTTATTGAAACCCACAGAGAAAACCTATCCTGTGTTCACCGACCTGTCGGTTGGGCTATTTTCTAGTGAAAATAGGATGGATGCGGCATCTGAGAGCATTTGATCGCGTAAATTCCACTGATTTCAGCGTCCTGATAACACCAGCTTGACATATAATAATCAATCTTCAATATGAAACATCCCGTTTCTCAGTCTGCCCGCACAGACGGGATGGCGCGTATTGGATGGGGCTAACATACCGTTTCGGAACCGATGGATTTATTTATGAATTACCAAAATGACGATTTAAGAATTAAAGAGATCAATGAACTTTTGCCGCCGGTTGCTTTGCTAGAAAAGTTTCCAGCCACGGATAAGGCCGCGGAAACGGTATCGTTCGCGCGTACAGCTATCCATAAAATTCTTAACGGCAATGACGATCGCCTGCTGGTGGTGATTGGTCCTTGCTCGATCCATGATACGAAAGCGGCGAAAGAGTACGCCGCGCGTCTGCTGACGCTGCGTAACGAGTTGAGTGACGAACTGGAAGTGGTTATGCGAGTTTATTTTGAAAAACCGCGCACCACGATTGGCTGGAAAGGGCTAATCAACGATCCGCACATGGATAATAGTTTCCAGATCAATGATGGCCTGCGTATTGCGCGCCAGTTACTGCTAGAAATTAACGATAGTGGTTTACCGGCTGCGGGTGAATTCCTCGATATGATTACTCCGCAATACCTGGCGGATCTGATGAGCTGGGGCGCTATTGGCGCACGCACAACCGAATCTCAGGTACACCGAGAACTGGCATCTGGCCTGTCATGTCCTGTTGGTTTTAAAAACGGTACCGACGGCACGATCAAAGTCGCGATTGATGCAATCAACGCCGCCAGTGCGCCACACTGCTTCCTCTCTGTCACCAAATGGGGGCATTCGGCTATCGTGAATACCAGCGGTAACAACGATTGCCACATCATCCTGCGGGGCGGTAAAACGCCGAACTACAGCGCAGAGCATGTTAAGGATGTGAAAGTGGGTCTGGAAAAAGCCGGTTTGACGCCGCAGGTCATGATCGATTTCAGCCACGCGAACAGCAGCAAACAGTTCAAAAAACAGATGGAAGTCTGTACTGATGTCTGCGGGCAGATCGCACAGGGCGAAAAAGCGATCATGGGCGTGATGGTGGAGAGCCATCTGGTTGAGGGTAACCAGAATCTGGAAAGTAGTGAGCCGCTGGTTTATGGCCGTAGCGTGACCGATGCTTGTATTGGCTGGGAAGATACGGAATCTCTACTGCGTCAGTTAGCATCTGCCGTACGCGAGCGCCGCAATAAGTAACATCGAATGGCGTGCTATCCGGCACGCCAATAAAAAAACGGCAGTGAAAGCCTTGAATTTTCAGCTCGCGAAAATGAAAACCAGGCTAACACTGCCGTTAATGATGCATACTCACTTTCCTTTCCTTTCCTTTCCTTTCCTTTCCTTTCCTTTCCTTTCCTTTCCTTTCGGTTTGCCTTTTTATTTCTAGAGATAATTACTTATTTATCAATTATTTATTCTTTGCGTCGAGGCTGTATTTACTCGGGCCAAAAGCCACAATCTGTAGTAATCCTCCGACAATGATGATGTTCTTAAGAAAGTTAATCACCGCGTTTTGATCGGCAAAGTTATGATGAAAAAACACGGCAGTAGCAACAGCAAAGGCGGATAAAACGAGCGCAACCACACGCGTGTGGTAACCAATAAGTAGAAGAATTCCTCCGCCGATTTCGACCACTAAGGCGATCAAATAACCGAGAAGAGGAAAGGGTAAACCAACCGAGGCGATGTAGCCTTGGGTGGCTTCTGATGCCCCGATCTTACTAAGGCCGCTGATCACAAAAACAATTGCAATGAGAGCACGACCAATTGCTGAAATGATTGAAGCGTTCTTTTCCATGGCGATTCCCTTTCTTGGTAGGTCAGTGTTGTTAGGCTTCTAAACTGGCAATACTGAGCTTTGTCTGGCTGATGATGGCAGATTTAGTCTCTTCATTTCCCTGGCCCAAGCCTTCGGCGCGGATGACCGTTACATCGGTCAGACCGATAAAACCAAGCACGGCCTTTAGATACGTTTCATGATGCTCAAGCATGGCGGTAGCGCCATCGCTACTGTAGGTTCCGCCGCGAGTTGAAGCGATAAACAGCCTCTTCCCTTTCTGTATGAGCCCTTGTGGTCCGTTGGGCCCGTAGGCAAATGTGCGTCCACCGATAACGACGCGATCAATCCAGGTTTTGAGTTGGGAAGAAACGGTAAAGTTATACATAGGGGCACCAATGACGATGGCTTCAGCGGCAAAGAGATCGTTGATATAAGCATCGCCATGGGCAATTTCGTCGCTCAACTGCGGATCGGGATTGCCACCACCGCGAACCACGGCCATATACGCTCCAGAAAGATGACCCACTGCATCTTCGACAAGATCGCGATAGACGACCTCGGAACCTGGGTGTAACTCACGCAGCCTTGCGACAATATCGGCAGAAAGTTGTCGGCTGACGGAATAGTCGCCGAGTATGCTGGAATCGATATGAAGAATTTTCATAGGGTGACTTCCTGACTTGTTTCGTAGCATAACGAATAAGCACAACGATCAGGCACCGATCGTTTCCATGTCAGTATATTTGCGCCAAAGACACCCGAAAACCCGATATTTTCCGAAGGAACCCATCGGTTTCTGCGATAGGTCGGTGTTAGCCTGAACGCCTTTTTGAGCGCTTATTGGCCAGCGGTTGCTTCCCCATGAAGACTTTTCAGGCGGTCAAGGAACCAACGCCCGGCAGGGCCGGGCGGCGCTGCTGTTCGGTAGATGGTGGACATCGGAACAGAGATTCCCTCGGGCGGGATATCTTCAAGCATCAGTTCAACCAACTCTCCTTCTGCAAGGTCGCGCTGTACCACGTGTAATGGCATACCGCCCCAGCCTAGTCCGCTAAGAAGGAAAGCATGTTTGGTAAATAAGTCCGTGAGTCGCCAGGTAGATGAGGACATAACGGCATATTCAATCCCCTCGGATAGGCTTGTTCGGTCGGTAAGGACAAGTTGCACGTGCTTTACCAGTTCCGATTTAGGGATGAATCCCCTGAATGCAGCCAGCGGATGATTGCGTGAAGCGACCATAACCAGCGTGATGCCAGCAAGGTGCTCAGTGCTTAGTGAAGCAAGAGCACTTGGCAAAGCTGCGACAGCCCCGATGGCCGCTGTCCCGTCGAGCACGCGATGATAGGTTGCTCCCAGCGCCTCGGCGAACACCCGAAGAGGCGTGCCGGGAAAGCGCTGTTTGAACTCGTTTGCAATAGCAGCGACAGTGGCAATAGGAAACAGCACATCGACGACAACGGAAAGCTCTGCTTCCAGCCCTTCTGATAACCCCTTTGCCCGTGCTTTCATGAAATCGACGGAGGTTACGATGCCGCGTGCATCGGCCAGCAAGGCTTGCCCTGCCGGAGTGAGTTTGGGATATCGTCCAGAGCGATCGAATAATTGAACGCCCATTTGCGCTTCGAGGTTACTCACCAAATCACTGATGACCGACTGTGCGCGATAGAGTTTGCGTGCTGCTGCGGAAAAACTTCCTTCATCAACAGCAACGATGAATGTTCTTAATTGATCAAGCGATACTCCATTTATCATACAAAGTCACCCTCGTCTTTTTATCAATGAGGCATTGATTGTGAATGTCCGTGCTGAAGACGATGAAATAAAAAAACCCGGCACAGGCCGGGTTTCTTCATTCAACGGTAAATTACTTCGCTTTACCTTGGTTCGCTACTGCGGCGGCTTTGGCGGCGATTTCGTCCGCGTTGCCCAGATAGTAACGTTTGATTGGTTTGAAGTTCTCGTCGAACTCATACACCAACGGTACGCCAGTTGGGATATTCAGTTCCAGAATTTCGTCTTCGCCCATATTGTCCAGGTATTTCACCAGTGCACGCAATGAGTTACCGTGAGCCGCAACGATTACACGCTCACCGCTCTTAATGCGTGGCAGGATGGTTTCGGTCCAGTAAGGCACAACGCGTTCGATGGTCAGCGCCAGGCTTTCAGTCAGCGGCAGCTCTTTGTCACTCAGCGCTGCATAACGTGGATCATGGCCTGGGAAACGTTCGTCATCACGCGTCAACTCTGGCGGTGTGATTGCGAAACCGCGACGCCATTGTTTAACCTGCTCGTCACCGTATTTTTCAGCGGTTTCGGCTTTGTTCAGACCCTGCAACGCCCCATAGTGGCGCTCATTCAGTTTCCAGGATTTCTCAACTGGCAACCAGGCTTGATCCAGCTCGTCCAGTACGTTCCACAGTGTGTGAATGGCACGTTTCAGCACGGAGGTATACGCGAAATCAAAGGCAAAACCTTCGTCTTTCAGCAGTTGACCTGCGGCTTTGGCTTCTGAACGGCCCTTGTCGGACAGATCAACATCGTACCAGCCTGTGAAGCGGTTTTCGTTGTTCCACTGGCTCTCACCGTGTCTTACCAGTACTAGCTTAGTTACAGCCATAGCTAAACTCCTTCCTATCCTAAGATTTCTGTGATAACTGATTTCATTATAGGGGGGGAGAGCGGTTATCGGCAATCGATAGTCGATGGCAAGCGTGATTTATCCGCAGGTTATTTGCGTAACATCACGCTCGGGCTTTACCGTTTCAGCAAACCGGAATCTCCCTTGTGTAATAGCAGATAAACTGCCGGAATCACCAGCATTGACAGCAGAGGTGCGCTGACCATGCCGCCAATCATCGGCGCGGCGATGCGCTGCATGATCTCGGAACCGCTACCGCCTCCCCACATGATGGGCAGCAGCCCTGCCATAATCGTTGCCACGGTCATCATTTTCGGGCGTACGCGCAGAACTGCCCCTTCGTGGATGGCATCCATCAGCTGTTGACGCGAAAGCGCCTGACCCGCCACTTGATGTTTTTCTACTGCATGGTTGAGGTACAGCAGCATGATGACGCCAAATTCCGCCGATACACCTGCCAATGCAATAAAGCCAACGGCACCCGCGACAGAAAGATTATAGCCGAGGAGATAGAGCAGCCAGACGCCACCTATTAGCGCGAAAGGTAATGTTGCCATAATCAGCAGTGCATCTTTGATGCGGTTGAAGGTGATATAGAGCAGCACGAAAATGATCAGCAGCGTGAAGGGGATGACGACCTTCATTTTCTCCGTGGCACGTTCCAGATACTCAAACTGACCGGACCAGCTTAACGACACGCCTTCCGGCAGCGTGACCTGCTGGGTGACGGCCCGTTGCATGTCTTCAACGGCGGATTTCAGATCGCGGCCGCGTAGATCGACATAAATCCAATCTGACAGTCGACTGTTTTCACTTTTCAGCATCGGTGGCCCTTCGCTGACGTGAACATCCGCCAGCTCTGTCAGCGTCACTCTGCTGCCGTTGGCCGTCACGATAGGCAGATCGCGCAGCTTTTGTAGCGAATCGCGTAATTCACGCGGGTAGCGGATGTTGATGGGATAACGCTGGCGACCTTCAATGGTTTCGCCGATGTTTTGCCCGCCGATGAGCGTAGCGACCACCGACTGAAGCTCCTCGACGGACACGCCATAGCGTGCGGCGCGCTGACGATCGATATCAATATCGATATAGCGTCCACCCGCCAGCCGTTCTGCCAGCGCAGATGTCACGCCCGGAACCTGTTTTACCACCTGCTCGATTTGCGCGGCAGTGCGTTCGATATCCTCCAGATTGTTTCCGTTAACCTTAATACCCACCGGACTTTTGATACCGGTCGCCAGCATATCCAGCCGGTTGCGAATTGGCGGCACCCACACGTTGGCGATACCCGGCAGGCTGACGGTACGATCCAATTCGGCAACTAACTTGTCCATGGTCATGCCCTCGCGCCACTGGTCGCGCGGTTTCAGCCGAATGGTGCTTTCCAGCATGGTGAGCGGTGCAGGGTCGGTTGCCGTTTCGGCACGGCCTGCTTTACCGAAGACCGATTCAACTTCAGGCACGGTTTTAATCAGCCGATCGGTTTGTTGCAGCAGGCGACCTGCTTCACGCGCGGAAATGCCGGGCAGGGTGGAAGGCATATACAGCAGATCGCCCTCATCCAGTGGCGGCATAAATTCGCTTCCCAAACGGCTGAGCGGAAATAGCGTCAGTAGTAATAGCAGAGCGGAAACCAGCAGCGTGGCCTTCGGGTAGCTCAGTACCTTTTGCAGTATCGGGTGATAGATCGCGATCAGCCAGCGATTAATTGGATTCGCCTGTTCGTCCGGTATCTTGCCGCGTACAAAATACCCCATTAGCACTGGCACCAACGTAATCCCTAATCCAGCAGCGACGGCCATGGCATAGGTTTTGGTAAAGGCCAGCGGTGAAAACATACGGCCTTCCTGTGCCTCCAGTGAGAACACCGGGACAAACGACAGCGTAATGATCAGCAGGCTGCAAAACAGTGCGGGGCCGACTTCCACCGCAGCCCGTTCTGCCAACTGCCACCACTCGTTATTCTGCGGCTGCTTTCCTGGGTTTTCATGCCGCCACTGTTCAATGACTTTATGCATGTTTTCTATCATTACGATGGCGGCATCTACCATCGCGCCGATGGCAATCGCGATACCGCCCAGCGACATGATGTTCGCGTTCACGCCCTGATAACGCATGATAATAAATGCCCCCAGAATCCCCAGCGGCAGGCTGATGATCGCTACTAACGCCGAGCGGAAGTGGAACAGGAACAGGGCGCAAATGACCGCGACGACGGCAAACTCTTCCAGCAATTTGAAGCTCAGCGTGTCGATAGCGTGTTCAATCAACTGCGAGCGATCGTAGGTTGGGACGATCTCCACGCCTGCGGGCAGGCTTTTTTGTATCTCCTGTAACCGCGCTTTGACGGCATGCAGCGTATTCAGTGCGTTTTTGCCATAGCGCATAACGATGATGCCACCCGCCACTTCGCCTTCACCATTCAGTTCGGCGATACCGCGCCGCATCTCCGGGCCTTCGCGGAGCGTGGCCACATCTTGCAATAGCACGGGAATACCGTTGCGGATGGTAATCACCACATGGTTAAAGTCTTGCGCGGTTTTCAGGTAACCGGTGGTGCGCACCATGTACTCGGCTTCACCTAACTCCAGCACGGAGCCACCATTTTCCTGATTAGCTGCCTGAACGGCACTGACGATCTGTTGGTGGGTGATACCCTGCGTCCGCATACGTTCGGGGTCGACGACGATCTGATACTGCTTGACCATGCCGCCCACGCTGGCGACTTCAGCCACATCGGGAACGGTTTTCAGCTCATACTTCAGCAACCAGTCCTGAAAGCCACGCAGATCGGCCAGACTGTATTTTCCGCTGCGATCGACCAGCGCGTATTCGTAGATCCAGCCGACGCCGGTGGCATCCGGGCCAAGCGAGGTTTTCGCATCGGCAGGCAGGCTGGATTGCACTTGGCTGAGATACTCCAGCACGCGGGATCGCGCCCAGTAGGGATCGGTACTATCTTCAAACAGCACATAGACGTAGGCATCGCCGAACATGGAGAAACCCCGTACCGTTTTGGCACCCGGCACGGAAAGCATGGTGGTGGTCAGCGGGTAGGTCACCTGATTTTCCACCACCTGCGGCGCTTTGCCCGGATAGCTAACGCGAATGATGACCTGAACGTCAGACAGGTCGGGCAGGGCATCCAGCGGTGTTTTTTGCAGAGAAAGCAGACCCCATGCCGCCATGAACAGCGCAGCCAGTAAAACCAGCAGGCGGTTTTTAAGCGACCAGCGAATCACGTAGGCGATCATTGGTGGCCTCCGTGGCTGGCATGTGGATTGTCAGTGGGTAAAAAATTCAGAACATGAATCCCGCTGTCATCCATATTGAACTGGATGTTGACGGTGCTGCCGACTCCCATACCCTGTGGCAGTCCTGATGATGGCAGTGTGAAATCCATTGTCATCGGTGACCAGTTGAGCGCCGGAACGGCTTCATGTTCAATGGTGACCTGATTGCCGTTTATCGCCCTGATCACTCCCTGAGTTTGGTAGCCAACGGGCGTTGCTGGGTTTGCCAATGTCTCAGCAGCAAACTGTGGCAGGGTACTGCGCAGGCTGGCTTCGGAATCAATCAGGAACTGACCGGAGGTGACCACGCTGTCGCCTTCTTTCAGCCCATCAATAATTTCCACCCAGTCGCCCAACGATGCGCCCGCGGTGACGTTACGCGGGGTGAAATGGCCGCCGCCGTCGCTCAGTAAAACCCGATTTTGGCTACCGCTGACCAACAGTGCTTCCTGTGGGATCGCCAGACGCGGTTGTGCTTGAGAGTGAGAAAGCTGCACGGTCAGGTACATACCGGGTTTGAGCTGCTGTTGCGGGTTGTCCAGCACCACGCGGGCTTTTAACGTGCGCGTCGTGCTATCCAATATGGGTAGCAGTTCGCTGATTTTGCCGTGGAAGGTTTTACCCGGCCAGGCATTGCTGGTGGCGCTGATATCGCTGCCGATCGCTAGCTGTGCCGCCTGCGCCTCGGGATAATCGAGATCGACCCAAATTGGGTTCAAGCTGGCAAGCTCGAATAACGGCTGAGCCGGACTTAACTGCATACCTTGCCGCACCTCCAACTTATTCACGTAGCCATCTTCCAGCGCGGTAATCGCAATCCTATCCTGCGGTTTGCCGCTACGCTCTACCTGTCGAATAATGGCTTCCGGCATGAATAGCAGCGCTAGTCGCTGGCGTGCCGCTTGGGTCAGCATGTCGTCGCCCAACTGCCGTACCGCCAGATATTCATGCTGTGCCGCCGCCCAGGTTGGGTTCCATAACGTGGCTAGCGTCTCGCCTTTTTTCACCTGTTGTTGCAGCGCGCTAACTGTGAGCTTTTCGATAATGCCGCCGCTGGGAGCGACGAGCGTGCGTAATCCGCGTTCGTTGAGCGTGACGGTGCCATAACCCATTCTGCTGTCAGACAGTTCACGCATTTCCGCACGGGCTGTGCGAACACCGAGGTTCTGCTGCTGCCGGGCGCTGACGGTGATTCCGCCGTCTTCCTGCACGTCATCGGCATAGCGTGGAACCAGTTCCATATCCATAAAGGGCGATTTTCCCGGCTTATCGAAACGCTTATCCGGCACCATTGGGTCGTACCAATAGAGAACCGATCGTTCTGGCGCGGCGGTAGAAGGTGAGTGCGGCGTTTGCTGTTTACCTACCAGATAGCCCACGCCACTTGCGCTGAGAATAGCCAGCACCACCAGGCTAAACATCAGTGATTTTCTCATGACTATTTTGCTCATCGCGTAGAGTTTCCTTGTGGCGTCAGGTAGCGGATGGCGGCCCAATATTGCGCCATCTCCCGTGCGGTATCCTGAAGGGCAATCCGGCTTTCGAGTAGCGCCCGACGGGCATCCAGTACGGCAGAAAGATTACTGCTACCGGATTGATATTGAGCCTGAATCAGTTTGATGCGTTGCTGTTGGAGAGGGAGAACTTCGTTGTTTTGACGCAGCCAACGTGACTGTGCGGCTTGATATTGAGCAATTAGCGTATCAAGTTGCGCCTGATGTTCTCGTTCGGTGAGCAGTACTCTGTCACGTGCTTCCATGCTGCGTGATACGTCAGCGGCGTAGTCTTTGTCCTGACGTTTGGATGTGAAGAGCGGCAGATCGACCGTCACCATCATGCCCGCCATATCGTCATAATCATCCCCACGCTTCGCGTAATAGACCTCAACATCAACATTGGGGATGGCGGCGACGGCTGACTGTGCAGAGCGAGCCTGAGCTAGCTCTGCTTCACGCTGTGCCTGCTTCATTTCCGGGTGTTGATGAATGGCGCTGCTCAGCACATCCGGTGAGGCAGGCAGCCGTTCAAAGCGGGGAAGTTCGCTGTTTACATTGATATCCGCGATACCGGTAAGCTGCACCAGCCGGGTGTGCGCGAGACGGATATCTCGCTCGGCGTCGGCCAGCCTGTCCTGCATAGCTGCCAGTGTCAGACGTGCATCCAGTACGCTACTGGCTTCGCTGCCTGCCGCCACACTCGCTTTTTGCGAGGCGATCTGCCGCTGGCTTTCGTTGACCAATACCGTGATCTCGCTTAACGCTTTGCGTGAGAGCGCCAGATCCAGCCACGCCTGTGCCGTTTCCCGTTGCAGACGAGCACGAATACTTTCGCTATTACTTTGCAGCGCATCGGCTTCTACCCGAATGGCCTGCGCCTTGCTATCGCGCTTACGGCTGCTGACATAGGTTTGCATGACGCCGATACGCTGCATCGTCATGCCTTCCCGCGTGAGTCGGCTACCGTTGTTGCCGCCCAATGGTAGGTTCTCGACGCCAAATTTCAGTTTGGGATCGGGAAGTTGTGTAGCGGAGTCGGCCATGTTTTGTAGCGCGTTAATCTGGTGTTGATTGGCTGACAGATCGGCGGAGTAACGCTCCGCTGCCTGTAAAGCCTGATCAAGACTCAGATCTGCCGCAAAGACAGCGGCAGGCAGCCACAGCAACATCGCCAGACACGCGCGCGTGGCGTCGTGTTTGGATACGTTCATGATGTGCTCCGGTTAAGGCTGCTGTGGCGTAATTACGGTCAGGGTATAGCCGCTATCGTTCTGGATAAAACTGAACGTGACTGGTGTATTGACAGCGAGTGGCGTTATTTCGCCCGTTGCTGGCAGCGTGAATACCATTGTCATCGCTGGCCATTTTAGGTCGGCAACTGGGGCGTGAGAGAGCGTGACCCTATCGGCGTTCCACTGTTTAACAATCCCGGTAGTCTGATAAACGGTGGTCGTGGCCGCAGGAGGATTAGTCGGCATCATCGCGTGGTGCTGATGGTCGTTAGCCCACACGGGGAAGATGAAGGAAGAAACAGAAAAAATAAGGCCGCTGATCAGCGCCATATAAGTGATACGCATAAAAATAATCCCAATAAAAATAATTGATAAACATAGTGTTGCGCACGCTGGCGCAGGGGTTATCAATCGCTTGGGTTATTCTCTAAATCGGCAGAAGCGGATCTCAGCCGGAGGGCCAGCCGCAGGGGGAGAGAACCAGGCATCGCATGACTGATTAGGTGTGACGGAGTTATCCGCTAACACCAACTCACCGCTGACCGGCAGTGCTAATAATACCTGCGCTCCATTATCCTGCTTCACGCTATCCGGCACGCAGTGCTTTTCACACAGCGGCGTTTGCTGGTCGAGTGCGTAAGACGCTTTCTCCGTATGATGAGCGTGAGAGGATAACGGCTGAATGCCGGCCTGTTGCAGATGGGCCTGATGCTGGATCGCGGGGGAGGTCTGGCTGAGCGACATATCGCATTGATGACCTGCGATAGCCAGTTGTGCGTTTAGGAAAAGCCAGCACAGTGCCAATAGCCATCCCCACCTGCCTTTGTGACGCAGATGATGAATGAATAATGGAGACCGTGATGATGCGGACATGGCATTTCCTTTTTGGATGTCGTGGCAGTGTAAGCGTCTGGGCAGGAAGGGGGCAAGCGGGGAATGGCATAGTTTTGTAAAGCCGGTTTGTAAATTGGCAGATAGTCATCTGCCAATGTTATCAATGAGTTAATTATATTTAATCATACGGTTACTGGATGAGAAATTGGTACGTGGTATCCGAGCGATAGACTTTCCCCGGCTTCAGCCAGCAGTCAGGCTGCGGCCAGTCTGGGTGATTCGGGCTGTCTGGTAAGAACTCACTTTCCAGCGCGACACCGGCATAGTTTTTATACTGACCACCGTCTCGTGACGGTGTTCCGGCCAGAAAGTTGCCGCTGTAAAGTTGTAAGGCGGGGGCACTGGTGAAAACGCTCATCAGCACGCGGCCATCGGATGACCATAGGTTGGCAGCCGGGCTTTCGCTGGAACCACAGGTACGATGCAATAAATAAGCATGATCGTAACCACCAACGGCCATTTGATCGCTATCGCGCAGGAAATCTTCCTCCAGTGTTTTCGGCTGGCGAAAATCCATTCCGGTCGCGTTTACCGGCGTCAGGTCGGCGTTGGGAATCCCTGAACTATTGACCGGTAAATAATAGTCGGCAAACAGCTGTAATTGGTGTTTACGTACGTCAGTCAGATCGCCATCCAGGTTGAAATAGGCGTGGTTAGTCAGGCAGACGGGGCAGGCTTTCTCCACGGTCGCCTGATAAGAGATTTCTAACGAATTATGTTCGGTCAGTGCGTAGGTGACCTGAACATTGAGATGCCCTGGATACCCCTGATCGCCATCTGGCGAGTGTAATTGATAAGTGATCTGCGCTGCATCCTGACTGGCAATTCGCCAGCGGCGGGCATGAAAGCCTTCCGGGCCACCGTGTAGTTGATGCTCGTTCTGATTCGGGACCAGATGAAAGGTTTCGGTCTCTCGGCTGAATGTCGCTTTGGCTATGCGATTGGCATAGCGGCCAATCGATGCGCCAAGATAAGCACGTTGTTGCGGATACTGTTCAGGTGATGAGCAGCCCAATAGGACTTCTCGCACCGCCCCCCCAGCTAGAGGAAGTTCACAGGAAAGCCAGGTTGCGCCCCAGTCCATTAGGCACACGCGCATACCTGCCTGATTCTGCAAGGTCGTTAATTGAAACGGCTGACCATCGGGTGCCAGCGTGTTAAGACTTTCATTCAACATGACTTGCTCCTGTAGAGACCTGGACAAGATAGAAAGAGTTGGCCGATGTGTGCAAGGTTGGGGAAGGCAGCAGAAATGCGTTTGCTGACAAAGTACGCCGAACGGTGATAATGGGTAGATCGTAAAGACGCTGTAAGTACATCCCTGTAAGCTCAAGCCGCGCGGATATGAACCCCATCCCTGATATTCACCCTTGCAGGGCCGTCGCCAGCGACGTTCAAAAGCGTTCCTGACGCTTTTGTCCTTGGCGTGGACGCTTTACTCTTCTATCCCATTATCACCGTTCCCATTCCGTAAATGGGTTTGTCGACGGTCTGAATCGACTCTGCTTATCTTCCCTTAATCTGCCACTCGACGTAAAAAACGCCGTTACGCTTCTTCGTACCCGTTAGGGTGGTTGGATTGCCAGCGCCAGGTATCCTGCGCCATTTCTTGCAATGAGCGTGTGACTCGCCAGTTAAGATCTTTCGCTGCACGTTCGGCATCCGCCCAATAAGCAGGTAGATCGCCCTGACGACGGGGAGCAAAATGGTGAGCGAGCGGTTTACCACAGGCTTGGCTAAAAGCCTCGACGACCTGCAATACACTGTAGCCTACGCCAGCACCGAGGTTGTAAATGTGCACACCAGCACGATTTTGCAGGATATTCATGGCGGCGATATGACCGTCGGCCAGATCGACAACGTGGATGTAATCCCGTACACCAGTACCATCAACAGTAGGGTAGTCATTACCGAAAATCGCCAGCGAGTCGCGACGCCCGACAGCAACCTGAGAGATGTATGGCATCAGATTATTGGGAATGCCCTGCGGATCTTCGCCCATCTCTCCAGATGGATGTGCGCCAACCGGGTTGAAATAGCGTAACAGCGTAATACTCCATTCCGGCTCGGCGTGCTGCAAGTCTTGCAGAATTTGCTCGACCATCAGCTTGCTGCGGCCATAAGGGCTAGCAGGATGTCCCGTTGGGAAACTTTCTTGATAAGGTGTGCGTGGCTGATCGCCATAGACGGTGGCGGAAGAGCTGAAAATCAAGTTTTTTACGCCAGCTTTCTTCATCGCCTCAACCAGTACGAGCGTGCCGTTGACATTATTGTCATAGTAACTCAGCGGCTCACGTACGGATTCACCCACGGCTTTTAAGCCAGCAAAATGGATGACGGAATCAATGGAGTGTTTAGCGAAAATGTCGTCCAACAGTGCGCTGTCGCGGATATCTCCCTGATAAAAAATGGGTGTTTTGTCGGTTAAGCGTGTAATGGTTTTAACGACGCTAGCCTTGCTGTTGCACAAGTTATCGAGAATGATGGGAGTGTGCCCGGCGGCCAGCAATTGTACACAAGTATGACTCCCTATGTAACCGCTACCACCAGTGATGAGAACGTTCATAATGACCTCTATTATCGCAATGCTGCAAAATAACATGGCTAGATACTGAAAAAGGTGATCTACAGCGAGAATCTGCCTCTGTTATCGATGGTTTTTTTACGAATAAACGTAGTGAAGCGTAAGCTATAGTGTAAATGAGCCTGGTCTTCTACCCTATATTTTATTTTGTGGTAGCGTTATCATCCCTGTTTTTAGGCATTATTTACATAACTCATCAATCTGATAGCGATAGATGTCGTTGTGCGGAACGAAAGTCAGCCGGTGTGTGATGCACTCGGGCGCGTCTTCCGCGTGGTGAGAGACAAAGAGTAGCTGTGTTTCCCCTTCTCCAATCAAGATATCCAGCCAGCGGCGCACCAATTGCCGATTGAGTGGATCGAGCCCCTGTAAGGGTTCGTCCAGAATGAGCAGCGTGGGGTGTTTGACTAACGCACGAGCAATCAGCGTCAGGCGCTGTTGGCCCCAGGAGAGCGACTGAAATGGCGTATCGGCGATAGCACCATTGAGTCCAAGTAGGGTAAGCCATTGTTCGGTCAGGTGACGCTGACGATCGGAAACAGCCTGATAAATACCGATAGAATCAAAGAAACCGGACAGGATAACGTTACGCACGCTGGTGCTGACGCGGTAATCCAGATGGAAACTGCTGCTGACGTAGCCGATGTAGCGTTTGATATCCCAGATGGTTTCACCGCTGCCGCGTTTACGCCCAAACAGGGTAAGGTCATTGCTGTAGCCTTGTGGATGATCGCCGGTAATCAGGCTGAGCAGCGTTGATTTTCCTGCGCCATTTGGCCCGACAATCTGCCAATGCTGGCCGGACAAGACTTCCCACGTGAGTTCATGAAGAATCGGGCGATCGTTATACTGCACCACGCCGTTGCGCAGTAGAACACGCGCTTTGTCGGGAGGAAGCGTTATATAACGCTGTGGATCTTCGGGTTCTGGCAGCGAACTTCCAGATAGCTTTTCGCTAAAAGCGAGCTGAGCCACCAGCGCCTCAGAGAGGATCGCTTCACGCTGGCCGATGCGGGTCAGCGTACAGTCTGCTAACACACCAACATGGTTGATAAAGTCAGGGATGTCGTCAAAGCGGTTGAGAATGAGCACCAGCGTATAGCCGCTGTCAGCCTGTTTCCGTAGTTCATCGGCAAGCTGCTGGCGGGAGGCAATATCCAGCCCGTCAAAAGGTTCATCAAGGATTAGAAGGTCAGGCTGAGGCATCAGCGCCTGACACAGCATTGCCTTGCGTGTTTCCCCTGTAGAGAGGTACTTGAAGCGGCGCTCCAGCAAATGCGCAATGCCAAACTGGTGTGCTAACTGTTGGCAACGTGCGGGATCGTTGAGGCTATCTTGAATGACCTCTGCCGTGGTGCGGCCAGTGTCATCTTCACCTTCACTCAGCATATCGGTGTTATTGCGTTGCCACTCGTCGGAAACCAGCTTTTGTAATTGTTCAAACGACAGGCGCACAGGGCGTTGGAATCCCGTGGTGCGTTCACCACTCAAGAGCGGCAGTTCGCCGGATAACGCTCGCGCCAGTGCCGATTTACCGCTTCCATTAGCTCCGACAAAGGCCCAGCACTGGTTTTGTTCAATCGTCAGTTCGTCCAGACGCAGCATGCGGGTATCGCTGAGACGAAATAACCCCTGCGTGATTTTCAACAATGACATTTTCTACCCTTCGTCAGTGGTTTGCTTCGAGGTCTATCGTATCCCACGTGAGATTAACAAAGCGTGGCGATGATGACCCGGTCAGCATTAAAACAGGCTTTCACATCCGTTCCCTGCTGTAGTTTTTGTTGTTCAAGCAAGGTATTTGGCACCATGGCACACAGGGTTTCGCCCCCGTTAAGCGTAATCAGAAGTTCGCTGTTCTCCACACCCTGCTGAATGGCTTGAATCCGCCCCGCTAGGACGTTATCAGCGGCAGGCGCGGTAGATGTGGTGGCGTATACGTCGATCCACGGTGCTTTAATTAATGCCAATACCTCTTTCCCTTTCTGTAATTGCAGACGTTCGGCGCTTTGCTGCGTAATCAGTGCGCTGATCGTTGTTTTACCATCGGCGAGCAAAATATCCAGATGTTGTTGTACCTGTTCTTCACTGCGTGCGAGCACGGTTCCAAAAAATTGGTTACGTGCGCTGGTTTGCAGCGAGAAACGCGCGATGGCTGCCAGCAGGCTATCCAACGGCAGCCCGTCTTCCTGCAAGACATCAAAGGCTTTTTGCTGAATCTGTGCGAGCAAATCGTACAGTTGGAGAAGGCGTTCACCGTAGCGAGTGAGTTGTGCACCGCCGCCACCTTTACCGCCAGTCATACGCTCGACGATAGTTTGCTCGGCCAGTTGGTTCATTTCATTGATGGCATCCCATGCGCTTTTGTAACTAATCCCCGCCAGTTTGGCTCCCTGACTGATTGAACCGGTATGACGAATTTGCTTGAGCAATTCAATACGCCGTGGGTCGGCGAATAAACGCTGTTGGAGTTTCAGGGTGAGAAGAATTTCAGCCTGCATAGTGGGATCACCGTTAGAAAGTTTAATTCGCTGTATTGTCGCTATTTTCTTCATCAGGGGCAAATCGCACAAATAGACGCACTATTTTCTCTTACTGCGGTAGACTACGTAGCAATTACGACGATCTCGGCTTACAGTGAAATAGCGCATCAGACGGGCTAAAGTAACGGTAACCGTTGCAATAAGTGAGGTAAGCATGTTGGAGTTATTGAAGAGCCTGCTGTTTGCAGTTGCTATGGTTCCTGTGATGATGGTAGTTATCATGGGGGCAATTTACTGCCTGGGCGAAGTGTTTAATGTGTTGTCCCGCATCGGTCATTCCGACGGTCAGCGCGCAAAGAATCAGCACTGATTCACGATCCTTTCCTATTTTGATGTCCGGCTTCTGGCCGGACATTTCTTTTCTACCTCTCCACATATACCTCTTTAAAGCACATGACACTGCTTCATCATTCGTTATATCATTATTTACACAACGATAATTGTCAGGAGACAAGAATGAAGCAGCAATGGTTAAAATGGTTTGCCGCACTAACCCTCAGTGCAGGAATGGCGTTGCCCGCTGTAGCAGAAGATAAAGTCACCGTGTTTGCCGCAGCATCACTAACCAATGCGTTGCAGGAGATCGCTACGCAGTATCAGAAAGAGAAAAACGTCGCTGTCGTGGCGTCTTATGCCTCTTCTTCAACACTGGCGCGCCAGATTGAGCAAGGTGCACCTGCCGATCTGTTCATCTCCGCTGACCAACAGTGGATGGACTACGCGCAGGATAAAAACCTGATGGATACCGCCACGCGTCATACCCTGCTGGGCAATGAACTGGTGGTGATTGCACCGAAGGCGAGTGCGCAGAAAGATATCAATATTGACAATAAAACCGACTGGAAAAGCCTGTTGAAAGGCGGCCACCTGGCCGTTGGCGACCCGGATCATGTACCTGCCGGCATCTATGCTAAAGAAGCCTTACAGAATCTGAAAGCCTGGGATGAACTCTCCCCGCTGATGGCGCGAGCTAACAACGTGCGTGCGGCCATGGCGCTGGTGGAGCGTGAAGAAGCGCCGCTGGGCATTGTTTATGGTTCTGACGCGGTTGCCAGCGACAAAGTTAAAGTTGTCGGTACGTTCCCAGCAGCGAGCCACAAGCCTGTCGAATATCCGATGGCGGTAGTAAAAGAACATAAAAACCCTGCGGTTACGGGTTTTTATGACTACCTGAAAACGCCGGAAGCGGCAGCCGTGTTTAAACGTTATGGCTTTGCGCCGCGTTAACGATGCTGAGTGATTACGAATGGCAGGCTATTGAGCTGAGCCTCAAAGTATCCGTTGTGGCCGTGGCTTGCAGCTTGCCGTTTGGGATACTGATGGCGTGGGTTTTGGTGCGCTGTCGGTTTCCTGGCAAATCGCTGCTGGATAGTATTATCCATTTACCACTGGTGCTGCCGCCCGTGGTCATTGGTTATCTGCTGCTGGTGGCGATGGGAAAACGCGGTGTAGTCGGTTCCTGGCTCTATGACTGGTTCGGCTTCAGCTTTAGTTTTAGCTGGCGTGGTGCAGCATTAGCGTCTGCGGTGGTCGCGTTTCCGCTCATGGTCAGAGCGATTCGTCTCTCGCTTGATGCTGTCGATACGCATCTGGAGCAAGCCGCCCGAACGTTAGGTGCCACGCCCTGGCGCGTGTTTTTCACCATCACTTTACCTCTCTCTTTTCCCGGAATCGTTGTTGGAACCGTATTGGCATTTGCTCGCTCTCTGGGGGAGTTTGGCGCAACGATTACGTTTGTTTCTAATATCCCCGGCGAAACCCGAACCATACCACTGGCGATGTATACCTTGATTGAAACGCCGGGCGCGGAGGCGGATGCCGCAAGGCTATGTATCATTGCCATCGTCCTGTCGCTGGCAGCGTTGTTAGCATCGGAATGGCTAACAAACTGGAGCCGCAAGCGGTTGGGGGGATAATGCTACAACTCGATTTTTATCAACAACTGGGTAGCCTCGAACTCCATGTTCAGTCTGAACTGCCCGCGAACGGTATTACCGCCATTTTCGGCGTATCTGGGGCAGGAAAAACCTCACTGATCAACGCTGTTGTTGGCCTGACTCGGCCCGATAGTGGTCGGATTGTGCTTAATGAGCATGTGCTGGTGGATACGCAGCAGCGTGTTTTTCTTCCACCAGAAAAACGGCATATCGGCTATGTGTTTCAGGATGCCCGTCTGTTTCCACATTATCGTGTGCGCGGCAATTTGCGCTACGGTATGGCTGAAAAAATGGCATCGCAGTTCGATGACATCGTCAATTTGCTGGGTATCGAACATTTACTGAATCGCTATCCGCTGACGCTGTCTGGTGGCGAAAAGCAGCGTGTTGCGATAGGTCGGGCATTGCTGACTGCGCCGGAACTGCTGCTTATGGATGAACCACTGGCGTCGTTGGATTTGCCGAGAAAGCGTGAACTTTTGCCGTATTTGGAACGGTTGGCGAAAGAGGTCAATATCCCGATTCTGTATGTCAGCCACAGTTTGGAAGAAATAGTCCGGCTAGCCGACCATGTTGTGGTGCTTGATAAAGGCAAAGTGAAAGCACAAGGTTTACTGGAAGAGGTGTGGGCAAGTAGCGCACTACGTCCTTGGTTACCAAAAGACGAGCAGAGCAGTATTCTCAGTGCGCGCGTGTTGGCTCAGCACGAGCATTACGCGATGACGGCATTGGCATTAGGCGATCAGCAGGTGTGGGTCGGGAAAGTCGAGCTGCCGCAGGACGCTGCATTGCGCATTCGCGTGAATGCTGCCGATGTCTCTTTGGTGCTACAGCCCCCGGAGAAAAGCAGTATTCGTAATGTACTGTGTG
Source organism: Pectobacterium polonicum (assembly GCF_005497185.1). Classification (GTDB taxonomy): domain Bacteria; phylum Pseudomonadota; class Gammaproteobacteria; order Enterobacterales; family Enterobacteriaceae; genus Pectobacterium; species Pectobacterium polonicum. The sequence continues at coordinate 487,621 of NZ_RJTN01000001.1, forward strand.
CCAGTGTGGTGGAGTGTATCGATGTCGACGAACAGGTTGAAGTGAAGCTTGCGATTGGCCAGCAGACGTTGTGGTCCCGCATCACGCCGTGGGCTCGAGACGATCTCGCGCTTTATCCTGGACAAACGCTCTATGCGCAGATTAAGAGCGTGTCGATTACGGCGTAAACATATACGGTTGTAAAAACAGGCTGAGCGATAGGGAGGTGCTGCATATCGCTCAGTCTATCGTGTTAATTTCGCCAGCATTCTGTGACTAAGATAACAGAATAAATATTGAGAGTGATTTTCAATTCGCTTTTTCCTACCGTATGGACAGAGTAGTCAGATAAATTATCCCCGCGTTATTATTTTTTCATCATAAAAGTAATCGATTACTTTTTATTTTCACCTGTGCTACGGGATAAAAATAGGAGAAGGACATGCTCTGTATGACGTTATTACGCCGTGCGTTCGCTATACCGCTATTGTTGATGGTTTCATCAGGTCTGGCGCTTGCCGATCGTCCAACAGAAAACCAGAAAATAGCCTTGCAGATGTACACGCTGCGCAGCCTGAATACGCTCGATGAGCAATTTTCCATGGCGCGAGACGCCGGATTTAAGGCAGTTGAACTCGTGGGGACGCACGGCATTAGTGCGTCAGAAATGAAAGGGTTATTAGGAAAATATCAGTTGAAAGCCATTGCTGCGCATGTCCAGTTTGGCGAGCTGAAAAGTAATATGGCCGAGGTTGTCGCCTTTAATAAGGCGATAGGCAACCGCATGATTATTGTGCCGTGGCTCAATGTTGAAGACCGACCGAATAGCGCAGAGGGATGGCAGCGCTTTGGTGCGGAAATGAACGATTTTGGGCATGAACTGAAGAAGCAGGGCATACAGTTGGCTTATCACAACCATAACTTTGAGATGAAGCAGTATCGCGGTAAAACGGCGCTGGAAATCATGTTAGATGCCGCAGAGCCAGAGAACCTGATGCTGGAAATGGATGTTGCTTGGGTATCCCGAGGAGGGCAAGATCCCGCACGCCTTCTGCGCCAGTACAAAGGCCGTATCTACTCGATTCATGCGAAAGATAATACTGCCATCGGTATTCGCGATGATGAAATGAACTTTGCCCCACCGGGCGAGGGCATTTTGGCATGGGAAGATATTCTCCGTGCGGCGGCTAAAGCGGGTGTCCATTGGTATGTTGCTGAGCATGATTTGCCGAAAGATCCACAGGCCATTATTTCCGCCGCCTATCAGTCTCTATATGAAAAGCTGAGTAAGGTGAGAAGTCAGTAAGAAACGGAAATAGCAACCTGCGGTCAACGAGCCGCAGGTTGTCAGAAGTAGGATCGCGAAAGGTGAATGCGGCGTAAATTAGCTGGATGCCCGCTCGACAAACGTCCATGCCAGTAGGCGCTTTTCTGTTGCGCTGTCCGGCTGGTCGATCTGTTGTAAGAGCAGCTTCACGGCTTCTCTGCCGATATGTGCCGAGGGTTGCTGGATGGTGCTAAGCTGGGGTGAGGTGATGTAACCCAACTCCGAACCGTCAAAACCAATTACCGCAATGTCCTGCGGCGCGCTCAGCCCTGCCTCACAGATTGCGGATAGGGCACCTGCGGCCAGTGTATCGGACACCACAAATACCGCATCCGGTCGTTCAGGAGTGTTAAGCAGCGCCGCCATTGCCGCTTTTCCGCCTTTATAGCTCAGCGTGCTGGCATATTCTACCTTGCCATAATCAAACGCATTTTCCGCGAGCGCGTCGCGATAACCTTTTTCTCGCTGCTGGGCGTAGAGGTAATTCATATCGTGGTTAATCATGGCGATACGGCGGCGGCCTTTGCCAATAAAGTGATTAATCACAAAACGGGATGCTTCTGCGTTATCAATACCGACAGATGAAATGGCCGACGTATCGTCATGCTCGGCGCACTGCACCCAAGGTGCCGCGCCAATCATGTCCTGAAGCGCAGAAAGCGTTGAAATAGCGTCCATAGTGATCACGCCATCGACCATTTTACCGGACAGCAGTTGCAGGCTGGAGTGGGCGCGAACGATATCGGCACCTGAATTGCACAGAAGGATGCGGTAGCCATTTTCTTCCGCTTCCGCCTCAATGCCTTTCACCACATCGGCGCAGAAAGGGTTGGCAATATTGGAAACCATCACCAATAACATGTTGCTGCGTGCGGTACGTAGCTGACGGGCCAGTAAGTTCGGCTGATAATTGCTGCTTTTTATCGCATTGAGAACACGTTCCCGGTTTTGCGGCTTCACGGTATCAATGTTGTTTAATACCCGTGAAACGGTTGCGACTGAGACACCGGCTATCCGTGCTATTTTTTGAATCGACATAATTCAGAAGGCACTCACGCTACTTATGCTTGGCTGAGCAGATTACCATAAATATCTCTGGCTGCCTCCCGCAGGCGTCGCCCCTGCGGGATGGATATCCTCAGCGAATAAACGGCCTGATACCTTAATTGGCGACCTTCACCCACTTTTGCTGCTGATGGCTTTGTACGATGGCATCAATGATAAACATGATGTTCGCACCGTCGTAGAAGGTGGCGAAATTAAACGGATCGACACCCGGTTGCTTGCCGTCACGCAGATAGCTGTAAAAATTCGCCATCATATTCTTGAATGCGTCCGGCCAGCCCTCGATATGCCCACCGGGGAAATGGACAGCGGCGGCGGCTTCCGCATTCAACAGTGTAGGATCATCCGACAACAGCTGATTCGGCTTATCACGATGGCCAATCCATAGCTCCTGCGGCGTTTCCTGATCCCAGGCTAGCGATCGTTCACTGCCATTCACTTCAAACGTCAGACGGTTTTTTCGTCCAGCGCTGACCTGAGAAACGGTAAACGACCCGCGGCTGCCATCCTCAAAGCGCAGTAAAACGGTCGCGTAATCCTCGGTTTTAACCGGTTTGTCGTCGTATTCGGGCGGTGTATTGGAAGATGAGAACGTGGCGGTGCCATTCCGATTGGATTTGCGGATCGGATGGACGATGGCGAAATCGGCGAAAACCTCGATAATTTTCCGGCCGGAAATAAACTGCACCGTGTCGCACCAGTGCGAGCCGATGTCGGCTACCGCGCGGGAAATGCCACCGTATTCCGGTTCAACACGCCAATTATAGTCGGTGTCGTGCAGCATCCAGTCTTGCAGATAGCCGCCGTGCACCGCAAAGAGGCGTCCGATCTCCTGATGCTTAATCATGCTGGCAGCTTGCTGCACCATGCCAAACTGGCGATAGACGAAGCTGACGCCGTGGACAACGCCTTTTTCTTCCGCCAGCGCCACCAGCTCACGTGCTTCTTCGCTGGTCATACACAGCGGCTTTTCCGAAAAAACGTGTTTTCCCGCCTGAATAATCTGCTTATTGATCGCCGCATGAAGGTGGTTTGGCGTGCAGTTGTGAATCGCATCAATGCCAGGATGATTTAACACATCAGCGATGCTGCCGTAGGCGTGAGGAATGTTGAGCTGACGGGCTTTTTGCTGAGCGACATCCAGCGAGTTTTCTGCCAGCGCCACCACGTCAACAAAGCCTAGGCGACGAATCGCTTCTATATGTGCTGGGCCAATAAAACCGGAACCAATAATGCCAACGCGGATCATTCTGCGTTCTCCTCTTTTAATCCCAACATTTTTCTTACCAACGGACGATCGTCGCTGGTGGCGGCGAAATCGTCAAAAGCACGCTGAGCGACGGGAATAATATGGCGCTTGATGAACGCAGCGCCTTCTTTCGCCCCACAGTTACTGTCTTTCAGGCAGCATTCCCACTCAAGTACGGCCCAGCCGTCATAATCGTATTGGGCAAGTTTGCTGAAGATAGCGCCAAAATCGATCTGACCATCCCCCGGTGAACGGAAGCGCCCGGCGCGTTCTGCCCATGACTGATAGCCGCCGTAGAGGCCGCTTTTGCTGGAAGCGGTAAATTCTGCATCTTTCACATGAAATGCTTTGATTCGCGCATGGTAGCGATCGATAAAACCGAGGTAGTCCATCTGCTGCAAATGCATATGACTCGGATCGTAAAGAATATTGGCGCGTGGGTGATGATTAACGGCCTCAAGGAAACGTTCAAAGGTCACGCCGTCATGCAAGTCCTCTCCGGGGTGCAGCTCGTAGCACACATCTACGCCGTGTTCGTCAAAAGCGTTGAGGATTGGCGTCCACTGGCGGCCAAGTTCTTTAAAGGCTTCTTGAATCAGGGCTTCTTTACGCGGTGGCCACGGGTAAAAATAGGGCCAGGCCAGCGCACCGGAAAATGTGGCATGTGCGTTTAGCCCCAGGCGTGAAGAGGCTTTTGCTGCCTGTTTTATCGCGGCTATAGCCCACTGTTGTCGAGCCTGCGGATTGCGGCGGTAGGCCGGTGGGGCAAAATCGTCAAAGGCATCGTCATACGCAGGGTGGACGGCAACGAGCTGCCCTTCCAGATGGGTCGACAGTTCACTGATGGTCAGCCCATGCTGCGCCAATAGACCTTTCACATCATCACAATACGTCTGGCTGTCGGCGGCGGTGGCGAGATTGAATATATGTGGATGGTTACAGGGGATTTGCAGCGCTTTAAAGCCTAATTCGGCTGCCCATTGCGCCAGATTTTCCAGCGTGTTAAAGGGAGCCTGATCGCCAATATACTGAGCGAGAAAAATACCGGGTCCTTTTAACGTTTTCATCATTACCTCCTTTGGCAACGGGGTTATGGCCATGAATACCGTTGCACTGATTGCGATAGCCGTAGAGGAGAATGCGTAAGGATGAAGTGCCAAAGGCGACCTCATCCCCGTTTCTCCTTAAATAAGCCGTCTTAAATGATTAAGCCTGCTCTTCTTTGTATTTGAAGGAGAAGAGGAAAATGACGGCGATGATGGCCGCGGCAACCGCAGGAATCCACCAGAACGTCGCCCAGATTTCGGGAGCGTTTAACGTGCCGTTGTCGAAAAGACGGTTGTAAATCGCACCGGAAACCTGCGATCCCAACAGCATGCCAATACCGTAGGTGAAAAGAACCACCAGGCTTTGTGCCTGACCTTTGATTTTTTCTCCGGCAATACGGTCGGTGTAGATGAAGCCGATGACGAAGAAGAAGTCATAGCAGACACCATGAAGCAGGATGCCGATATAGAGCAACCAGCGCGTTTCTTCATTCACGCCCATGGCGAAGAGGGCATAGCGTACGAACCACGCCAGCATGCCGATGAACAGCATGTATTTCACGCCCAGCTTTCTAAACAGCAGAGGAATGATCAGCATAAAGACGATTTCGGACATCTGGCCAAACGACATGGCGGTGCTGACGTCACTGATACCTGCATTGCTTAGGAAGGACGCGGTGTAAGCATAATAGGTGCCCAGCGGGATGGAGATCAGCATGGCGCAGATAGCAAATACCAGAAAATGGCCTTTCTTCAGCAGCGCGAACGCATCGGCACAGAACAGATCGCGCAACGCCAGCGGTAAGCCTTTTGCCGGAGCTGGGGTATGCGGTAGCGTCAGGCTGTAGGCCGCCAGAATGGCGGAACACACCGCAGCGACGTAGAAAATATTGACGCTTGCGGAGATGCCTGCCGTCCCGATGCAGACTCCGGCAACGATCCAACCGATGGTGCCAAAGACCCGCACAACCGGGAAGCTTTTCTCACTGTTAGTCAGGTTATGGAACGCGATGTTGTTGGTTAATGCCAGCGTAGGCATGAAGCACAGCGTGTAGGCGAACAGCAGGATCAATAGCTGTGAGCCGTCTTCGTTGATCAACGCGGTAGGCACAAACCACAGGATGACCGCGCCGATGAGGTGCAACAGCGCCATGACTTTTTGCGATGGGAAGAAGCGGTCAACCACCATGCCCAGCACAAACGGAGAAAGAATTGAGGCGATCGGCCCAGCAGAGAAGGCGTCGCCAATCATGGCGGCCAAATTATACTGTGTCATAACCAGGCCTAGGGTGACTGACCATGAGCCCCAGATAAAGAATTCTAAGAACATCATGAACGACAATCTGGGAACCACGAAGGCCGGCTGTAACGATTTGGTAGCTGTGTTTTCAGATGAAGAAACCATGCGGTATCTCTCTTAAAAGTAATCGATTACAATTTGTTTTTTAATAATGTAATCGATTACTTTTAACTTAACCGCCGCTTTTAGCCATAAATGAGATCCTTATCACTAGAAAGTTATATAGCCATAGCGTAACGGGCTGTTTTCGCGCAATGATCGGGTATCTGCTTTGCTTGAGGGGAAAAGAAGAATGACGCACTTTGTTTTAGTGGGTGATGTTGGTGGCACCAATACGCGCCTGGCGCTGTGTGACGCCGTGACGGGCGAATTGTCGCAAATCGAAACGTATTCTGGGTTGGATTTTCCTTCTCTGGAAGGAGCGATCCGCGATTATCTCGATTCTCGGCAGGCTACGGTGCAGGATGCCTGTATCGCGATTGCCTGTCCGATCACTGGTGACTGGGTGGCGATGACGAACCACACCTGGGCATTTTCCATCGCTGAGATGAAAACGAGTCTGGGGTTACGCCACTTTGAGGTGATCAACGATTTTACCGCGGTTTCCATGGCGGTTCCGGTGTTGGGGCGTGAGAGTTTGCTCCAGTTCGGTGGCGGGGAACCGGTGCCGGGTAAGCCCGTTGCCGTGTATGGTGCAGGCACTGGGTTAGGTGTTGCTCACCTAGTTCATGTTGCCAATCAATGGATCAGCTTGCCGGGTGAAGGCGGACATGTGGATTTTGCGGCCAATAGCGATGAAGAAGACAACATTCTCGCTATTCTGCGCCAATCATTAGGGCATGTTTCTGCGGAGCGCTTGCTGTCCGGGCAGGGGCTGGTAAATATTTACCGTGCGATCGTACAGTCTGACGATCGCACGCCGGAGGCGCTGGAACCGAAGGATATTACCGAACGAGCGGTCAATAATACGGATGTGGATTGTCGCCGCGCGCTATCGCTCTTCTGCGCCATCATGGGGCGTTTCGGCGGCAATCTGGCGTTAAATTTAGGCACATTTGGTGGGGTTTATATTGCTGGCGGCATCGTACCGCGCTTTCTTGAGTTTTTTAAAGCTTCTGGCTTTCGCGCGGCTTTTGAAGACAAAGGGCGGTTTAAAAGCTATATGCAAGATATCCCTGTGTACCTGATTACCCATGAGCAGCCGGGGTTAATGGGGGCGGGAGCTTACCTGCGACAGGTACTGGGTAGCGCGCTATAAGTCAGTCTGGTAGTCGAACGCAATCAGGAAAGGCGATGCCCTTGCTTGCCTGATTGCGCCATTATTGGTTATGCCAGAATACGGGTACGGATAACCTCTGCGATGCTGGGTTCTTCATTGCTGCCAATGACCAGGTCGGCTCGTGCTTTGATTTCATCGGCGCTGTTGCCCATAGCAACGCCCAATCCAACGCCTTCCAGCATACTGATATCATTAAAGTTATCGCCGAATGCCACGACATCTTTCATACTGATGCCCTGTTCGCCAAGCCATTGCTGGAGCAGCTTACCTTTGCTGTTGCCGGTTTGGGCGATATCAACCTGATCCTGCCATGACCACTCGCAGGCTAGCCCGAGCTGCTTTCCCACTTCTGCGGCGAAATGGTTCAGCGTGGGGATATCGGTATGCGTGGTTGCAAATTTCCAGATGGCCTGAGAGGCTTCCGTCTGGCGCAGCAGATTTTCCACCTGTGCGAAACGAGGGCGTTGCTGTTCCGGCAACGTGGAAGCCCATGCCAGCGTGCGAACCACATGCCCCGTAGAGTATTGATAATACATATCATCGTCAGCATACATCAGGCCATGAATATCAAATTCCTCTAGCAGGGTGATGACATTTTTTGCCTGTTCGACAGAGAGTGGATTGGTATGTGATGCACGGCTCTGCTGGTAATCATAGACATAGGTGCCGTTGCAGCAGATCGCTGGCGTATCCAACTGCAATCCCTGATAAAAAGGGTGGATTGCTGAGTGATGGCGTCCTGTAACGATCATCACTTTTATGCCTTGCTGACGGGCTAGCGCAAGTGCACTAAGGGATTCGGGGAGGATTTTTTTCTGTTGATTCAGAAGGGTACCATCAAGATCAAGCGCAATTACTCGGTAGGTCATCGTTGTCTCGCAAATAAAAATGTGGATATCGAATGAGCCTTACGATAAAGGACGCGGCGAAAAATAGACAGACAACAATGGGATAAATGTGTCTCACGCCGTTTGGTGAGAAAGCGTCAGCGCGACGGGGAGAAATAAGGATAAATGGACGTTTTGGCAATCTTGCTGTCTATTTTCTATGCTTTCAACGGGTTATCATCTATTTTTTAAGCAATTGACCACAACGTCGCTTTACAACGCGCGGCGTACTGTTTATAGTGCGCGTCATTGCGGAGGAGTGGCCGAGTGGTTGAAGGCACCGGTCTTGAAAACCGGCGACGCGAAAGTGTTCTAGAGTTCGAATCTCTACTCCTCCGCCACTTTCAATATTTCCCCCATGTATTTCCTTGTTATCCTTTTATCTTCTCTCGATATTCTGCACTGTCACTTTTCATCACTCAGTTGTTATCGCACCATCAGCGTCCGTTAGCTAAATCAATCATTACTTAAATCAGCCATTGCTTAAATCAATAGTAGCCTTGCGATGTCTCTGTAGAATAGAGTAATTGGTCATTTATGGTATGCCGTGCGTCAGGTTGAGCAAGTTCGTTATCCTTCTGATGAACCTCTTTTGAGCCTTCCTGTGCCGCCACATTCGCGTGAAAAATAAGGAGAATACGATGCAGCAAGTGGTTTATGTCGCCAGCCCGGAAAGCCAGCAGATTCATGTTTGGCAACTCGGTGCTCAGGGAAATCTGACATTATTGCAAACCGTTGACGTTCCAGGACAGGTTCAGCCGATGGTGATTGCGCCAAATAAGCGCCATCTGTATGTCGGGGTTCGTCCTGATTTCAGGGTTCTGAGCTATCGTATTGATGAACAGGGTAAATTGACGCAAGCGGGTGTCGCTTCTTTGCCGGGTAGCCCGACGCACCTGTCTACCGATAACGACGGACGTTTCCTGTTCAGCGCGTCTTACAGCGGTGCCTGCGTTAGCGTGAGTCCGATTGATGCTGATGGCATTGTTGGCGAGCCGATTCAGCAACTGGATGGATTGGAAGGGTGTCACTCTACCAATATCGATCCAACCAATTCCGTGGTGTGGGCGCCTTGCCTGAAAGAAGACCGTATCCGCCTGTACGATCTGGGTGCGACGGGCGAATTGAGCGTACACCGTCAGTCTGAAATGACGACGGTAGCGGGTGCCGGTCCACGCCATATGGCTTTCCACCCGAATCAACGCTTTGCCTATTGTGTGAATGAACTGGACAGCTCAGTCGATGTGTATCAGTTGGATGCAGCCAGCGGCGATTTACAGAAAGTGCAAACGCTGGATGCGATGCCTGCTGGTTTCAGCGATACGCGCTGGGCAGCGGATATTCACATTACGCCGAATGGTCGCTTCTTGTACATCAGCGATCGTACTGCTAGCCTGCTGAGTGTTTTCCAGGTGTCTGAAGACGGCAGCACGTTAACGCTGACCGGTCATCAGCCGACCGAAACGCAGCCGCGTGGTTTCAATATCGACAGCACCGGTGAGTTCCTGATTTCAGCAGGGCAGAAATCACAGCACATTGAGGTGTATCACATCGACCAGCACACGGGCGATCTGCAACCGCTGGCGCGTTACGCCGTCGGTCAGGGGCCAATGTGGGTGTCGGTGCTGGCGCTGGACTAAGTAAAGTAAGCACAACAGTAAGCCCCGCATTGATCCGCAGGGCTTTTTTTTTCGATTAACCTCGGTATTCGATAATCGACAAACCCGCGTTGTAGTCCGTGCTGTAGATGATTCCGTTGGCATCAACGAACACATCGCAAGACTGAATAATCTGCGGTCTGCCGGGACGTTTATCGACCATTCTGGCTGGCGCAGCAGGAACCAGTGCGCCCGTTTCTTTTGGTTGATACGGATTACTGATGTCGTAAGCACGTACCCCCGCATTTTGGTACGTGGCGAAAATCAGTGACGAACTGATGAAGCTGCCAGGCCGGTTTTCATGCAGGTTATGTGGGCCAAAGTGCGCGCCTTTTTTCACATAATCTGCCTCTTTCGGCTGTGGAAAGGTGGAAATGCTCACTGGATTGCTCGGATCACGAATATCGAACACCCAAATCAATTTTTCGCCATCTTCCTGATTATCCAACACCGCTTCATCCAATACGACCAACAGATCTCGGTCCGGCAGCGGTAACGCCGTGTGTGTGCCGCCGCCAAACGGTGGGCTCCAGTTACGGTGACTGATGAGCTGTGGGTTAGTGCGATCGCTTACGTCCAGCAGCGTCAATCCGCCATCGCGCCAGCTTCCATAAGCGGTGTCGCCGCTGATGATGGCGTGGTGCAGGGCGTAACGCTTGCCTTCCGGCCAGCTTGCGGTTTCTCCGCCAGCGGTATGCATGCCGGGTAGCCAGTAGCGGCCAGCAACCTCTGGACGCTGCGGATCGGCCAAATCGATAGTTAGAAAGATGTAGTCGCTGTAGCCATCGAGCAGCGCAGAGACATAGGCCCAACGTCCGCCTACGTACCAGATGCGGTGAATGCCGATACCATCCAACGGTAGGAAGCTGATTTCGCGGGGTTTATCTGGCGTAGAGATATCGAAAATCCGTAATCCGGCACTCCAGCTTTTTCCTTGTTGCTTGGTGCTGACCGTATCGGCGACGGAGCGGGTGTAATAGACCTTTTCCTCGGCGAAGCTGGCGTCGGCAAACAAATCGCGCGCATTGACGACAAGCAGCAGGTCATCGTGGGTTTGCAGATGGATATTCCAGGTGCCGGGCGGGGCAGCAATAAACCCCGCCGGCTTGGGATTCTTGGCATCGCGCACATCCACAATCGACACACCTTGTGAAACCATATGCCCAATGTAAGCGTAGCCGCGATGAACCATCACCTGCACGCCATCGGGTCTGCCGCCCTGATCGCTGTGTCCAATCAGCCGCATATTGCGGCTGTAATCGGGTGTGGGCAGAGGAGTCGATGCCATGAATTATCTCCGTATTATTTCGCCTGTTTGGCTTCCAGTGTAGCAAACCACGGTGCGATAAAATCATCCGTGTGACCCCAACCTGGGATGATTTTCGCCAATCCAGCGACGTTGACCGCACCCGGTTGGCTGGCTAATAGCGCCTGTGGAATCGCCGCGGCACGGAACTCGTAGGTTGCAGGCGTCGCTTCACCGGCAATCTTGTTGGCGACCAGACGCAGATTCACTTTACCGATCAGCTTAGGATCGACGGCTACACTGACTTTCCACGGACTGCTCGCTTCGCGCATCAGCTGTAAATCCTGATTGGAGATGTCGATGCTGTACAGTTTGATTTCGGTCCGGCCATTTTCTTTCAAGGCTTTATAAGCGCCTTGGCTGAAGGCATCCCACGAGCCCCAGATCGCATCGATTTTGCCTTTCGGGTATTTCGCCAGTACCGCGCCGACTTTGTTGGCCGTGTCGCCCTGTACATCAGAAGACACGGCACCAATCGATTCCAGTTCCTTGATGCCAGGGTTGGCTTTCAGGATCTGTTGATAAGCAAGCTGGCGGCGTTCCATCGGTGGGAAGCCGGCAACCCACAGTTTGATGATGTTGGCGTTGCCGTTGAAATCTTTCACCAGTTGGCCGAGTGATTCGTTAGTCAGTGAGGCGTCATCCTGCTGCGTAACGGTCACGCCTGGAATCTCGCCGTTCACGGCGGTATCAAATACGGAAACGGCAATGCCGCTGTCGACGATGCGCTTAATCAAATCGGTAGAGTAGGGATCGCGGCCCTGCGACAGGATGATGCCATCATATTTCTGGCTAATCGCCTGATTCACGAAATCCTGAAAACGAGCATCGTCGCCGTTGCTCAGGAAGGTGCTGACCTTGAAGCCCAGTTTTTTGCCTTCTTCGAGCACGCCGGAAACAAACTGTGTGGTGTTGTCATCCGATCCCAGATTGCGGATAACGGCGATGCGCACTGGACCATTATGATTGGCGATGGCGGCCGGAACAGGTGCAATGGTGGCGTTCTGATTAGCCAGTGTCGGTAACGCTGTCAGTAAGCTCAATGCAAGCAGGGCGGGCGTAAATTTCTTCATTATCAGCTCCATGGCGTTTTATAAATTGATGTCGTGTCGGTGACAGTATTGTTATGTAGTTTGCGTCACTACTTTATAGCTGTCTTTATGTCTGGATGTCTATTTAAAAATGATACTGCATCATAGCCGTTGAGCGATAGGCGAGAAAGAGGGGTAAGTTATGACGTTTGGATTTAAGTTATAACGATTTGTACTGACTGCGGATGAAAAGAAAAATGCCCGCGAGGCGGGCATTTCAGGCCGTTGACAAACCTATTTGTCGAACGAAAACGGGAGTAACGGAATAGAAGAGTAAAGCGTTTGCGCCATGGATGGCGCAATCCGAGCTTACATGGACGTACTTGCAGCGTCTTTACGATCTATCCGTTACTACCGCACTACGGACTTTGTGAAGGCGGTTAGATGAAAAGCGAGTGAATTACTTCTTCGTTTCTTTTTCTTCCATTTCACGCGCCCAGCGCGGGTGGTGCTTACTCGCCCAGCGTTTGGAGACTTTGCCTTCAATCATGCCTTTAATCGATCCTTTAACCCAGAATGCCATGTACATGTGGATCAGGATGGCATGGATCAACACGATGGCCGCAGCCGCGTGAATCAGGATGGCATAGCGCACGACATCAATTGGGAACAGGTGGGCAAAATAAGGACGCCACATGATAACCCCGGTGATCAGCAGAACCAGCGTCAGCCCCATGATGCTCCAGAACATCATTTTCTGACCTGGATTGTATTTACCCACCTGAGCGACTTCATGCTCATTGCCTTTTAATACCTCAACAATATTGAGGAACCACGGCAGATCGCGTTTCTTCGGAATGTTATGGCTAACAAAACGGAAGAACATCGGGATCAGACAAATGACGATCAGCACGCCAAAAAATGGGTGCAGGATACGCCCCATCTGCGGCGTACCAAACGTCTGTGTCAGCCACTGTAGGGTCGGGAAGAACAAGGCTATACCTGAAAGCGCGACCAGAAAAAAGCTAATCACCACAATCCAGTGACAGATGCGATCGATAAACTTGGTACGCAAAATCATTTGTGGCTTACTCATGTTTGTCTCCCCCTTCTTTGTCTTCTCCCTCATGTTCATGCTCCATTTCCTCTGTGTTCGGACCCACACCGATGTAGTGGAACATTAACCCGGCGAACGTGGCGACAAAGCCTAATGCAGAGAGCGGCTTCAGAATGCCTTTCCACAGATTGACCGGCGTAGAAATCTGCGGGTCATCCGGCAGATTGTGATAAAGCGATGGTCTGTCTGCGTGGTGCAGAACATACATTACATGCGTACCGCCTACGCCCTGTGGGTCATAGAGGCCGGCGTGCTCGTAACCGCGGCTTTTCAGGTCGGCAATGCGCTCTTCCGCCAGATGCTTCATCTCTTCTTTCGTACCGAAACGAATAGCGCCTGTTGGACAGGTTTTCACACAGGCTGGTTCTTGACCAACGCTGACCCTGTCGACGCACAGCGTACATTTGTAGACGCGGTTATCTTCTTTATTCAGACGTGGAATATTGAACGGGCAACCGGCGATGCAATAGCCACAGCCGATACAATTTTCGGATTGAAAATCGACGATACCATTGGCGTACTGGATGACTGCGCCGGCGGAAGGACAGGCTTTCAGACAGCCAGGATCGCTACAGTGCATACAGCCATCTTTGCGGATCAGCCATTCCAGGCGATCGTTCTCTTCCACTTCGGAAAAGCGCATCAGCGTCCAGGATTTGGCACTCAGATCCGCTGGGTTATCGTAAACCCCGAGGTTATGGCCGACCTCGTCACGAATGTCGTTCCACTCTGAACAAGCCACCTGACAGCCTTTGCAGCCGATACAGGTAGTGACATCGATCAGTTTTGCCACTTCGCTTTTGTCATTACGCACATGCGGAGGCGGTGTAAAGCCGTTGGTGGCCGAACGTTTGATAATATCTTGTGATTGCATTGACATAGTTGGCTACCCTTACACCTTCTCTACATTAACCAAAAACGCTTTGTATTCAGGCGTTTGTGAATTAGCGTCGCCGACGCTCGGGGTGAGTGTGTTAGCCAGAAACCCTTTACGTGTGGTTCCCTCATAGCCCCAGTGGCAGGGAATACCAACGGTTTCCACGCTGCGTCCGGCAATTTCCAGCGTTTTGATACGCTTGGTGACCACCGCTTTGGCTTTGATGTAGCCACGCTGGCAGGAGACTTTGACTTCATCGCCCGCTTTAATGCCTTTGCTCTTCGCCAGATTTTCACCGATCTCAACAAACTGCTCCGGTTGTACAATGGCGTTCAGACGTGCGTGTTTTGTCCAGTGACGGAACAATTCGGTAATCGAATACGTCGTCGCCACGTAAGGGAAGTCCTTCGCGGTGCCCATGGTTTTTGCATCTCGGGCAAACAAACGTGCGACCGGGCTGGAAATCACCGACGGGTGCAGCGGGTTGGTACCGATGGGCGATTCGATCGGCTCGTAGTGCTCAGGGAACGGCCCGTCTACCAGTTTGTCTACAGAGAACAGACGCGCCAGACCTTCCGGCAGCATGATGAACGGCCCAGTGTCTTTACCCGGTGGTACGGTCGCGGCAAAGTCTGGCACGTCAATGCCTTGCCATTTCTGACCGGTCCATTCCAGCAATTTACGCTTGCTGTCCCACGGTTTCCCTTGCAGGTCGGCGGAGGCGCGGTTGTAGAGGATGCGGCGGTTTTGCGGCCAGCACCATGACCAGTTCGGCGTGCAGCCCAGACCTGCGTCGGCATTGTCGCGTTTATCCATTTGGTTACCGGCTTCTGTCCAGCTACCAGCGTAGATCCAGCAGAAGCTGGATGTGGTGCCGTCATCACGCAACTGTGAGAAATCGGCGAGCTGCTGACCTTTTTTCAGGATCAGTTTTCCGCTGTCGTCGTAAACATCGGCTAACGCCATCCCGTTGGCTTCGCGGGCAATCTCTTCCGGCGTTGGATCTTCCGGGTCTTTATAGTTCCAGTTGATGTTCATCACTGGATCGGGATAAGCACCACCTTCTTCTCTATACAGCTCACGCAGGCGCATCAGCAACTTACCGAGGATTTTCCCGTCATGGCGGGCTTCTCCTGGTGGCTCAGCCGCCGCCCAGTGCCATTGCAACCAGCGTCCCGAGTTGGCGATAGATCCATTTTCTTCGGCAAAACAGGAAGAAGGCAGACGGAAGACTTCAGTCTGAATGGACTTCGTATCCACGTCGTTGAATTCGCCATAGTTCTGCCAGAAAGTAGAGGTTTCGGTGACCAGCGGATCGATGATGACCATATACTTGAGTCTGGAGAGCGCTTCGGTCGCTTTGTTCTTGTTGGAGAACGCGGCAACGGGGTTAAAGCCCTGAACGATGTAGCCGTTCATTTTGCCTTCTACCATCAGCTCGGTTTGCACCATAACGTCGTAGCTGCGATCCCACTTCGGTAACCAGTCATAACCCCAGTTATTCGAAGCCTGTGCGTTATCACCGTAGAAACTCTTCATCATGCTGATAAAGAATTTTGGCGTGTTTTTCCAATAGTTAACCTGATCGGGCAACACGGCGGTGGGTGTGATTTGGCTCAGATAGGTATTCAGGTCTGGCTGTTTTTCTGACGGCAGTGGCATATACCCCGGCAGATTTATCGTTAGCAGCCCGAGGTCGGTATACCCTTGAATATTAGAGTGGCCGCGCAGGGCGTTGATACCACCACCCGCCATACCAATATTCCCCAGCAGAAGCTGAATCATACCTGCGGTGCGGATGATTTGTGCACCGTTAGTATGGTGTGTCCAGCCCAGCGCATACATGAAGGTTGCAGTTTTATTTGGTACGCAGGTTTCGGCCAGCGTGCGGCAAATCTCTTCATAATCTTTGGCTGATGTCCCGCACAGAGACGTCACCATTTCCAGCGTATAGCGGGAAACGTGCTTTTTCAGCAAATTCCAGACACAGCGCGGGTGTGACAACGTGTTATCGCGTTTGGCGAAACCGGATTCATCAAGTTCATACTGCCAGCTGGATTTGTCGTATTGACGTTTTTGTTCGTCGTAACCGCTGAATAGCCCTTCATCGAAGCTGAAATCATCACGCACAATCAAACTGGCGTTGGTGTAAGACACCACGTATTCACGATGAATTTTATTGTTTGTAATAAGGTAGTTAACGATGCCGAGCAGGAAAGCTGCGTCTGAACCTGCGCGAAGCGGCGCATAAAGATCGGCAACGGCAGCGGAGCGGTTAAAGCGTGGGTCAACAACAATCAGTTTCGCATTGTTGTGCGTTTTCGCTTCAACGGCCCATTTGAAACCTACCGGGTGTGCTTCTGCCGGGTTTCCGCCCATAACGATGATAACGTTGGCGTTTTTGATATCAACCCAGTTGTTGGTCATTGCGCCACGGCCAAATGTCGGTGCCAGCGCGGCAACGGTCGGTCCGTGACACAAACGAGCCTGACAGTCGATGGCAACCATGCCCAGCGCGCGGGCAAATTTCTGATCGAGAATACCCGTTTCGTTGCTGGCGGCAGAAGAGCACAGCATACCGGTAGTCAGCCAACGGTTGACGGTTTCACCTTTCGCGTTGGTGCGCTGGAAGTTAGCGTCTCGGTCTGCTTTCATCAGACGTGCGATACGTTCAATCGCATCGTCCCAGCTAATTCGTTGCCATTTGTCGGAACCCGGCGCGCGGTATTCAGGGTAGAGCAGACGATTTTCGCTATGGATGTAGTCGACCAGGCCCGCACCTTTCGGGCAAAGGGAGCCACGGCTGACTGGGTGATCCGCATCGCCTTCAATGTGAAAAACGGAGGGTTTTGCATTCTTTGCGCCATCGCCCAGGCTATACATGAGCACACCGCAACCGACTGAGCAGTATGTGCAGTTGTTACGTGTCTCTTTTGCCCGCAACAATTTGTATTGACGCACTGATGCCATTGCTTCTGTGGGTGTAAAGCCCAATACCGCGAGAGTGGTTCCAGCCATCCCTCCCGCGCAAACTTTAAAGAAACCTCTTCTATTGAGTTGCATTAGTTTCCCTGTGTAATTATGTGTCATTTTTGTTGCGAGCAATTTAACAACACACAAAATGTGGGCTTTGCGCAAAATCAAAATTTAAGTATTTAAATGCCCATTACACCTACAAAGAGGTATATTTTTTATTCGTTATATATTGTAATGCATAACGAATTTGTTATTTCATGGTTACAAACTATGCAAGGCAACGAGGCAATTGGAGGGAGATAAACGGGTATTTGTGGTTGAATTGTTGCAAAAAAAAGCCGGATAAGAATCCGGCTTGATGTGGTTATTATTTGACCTGCATACCAGGCTGAGCGCCGCTGTCTGGACTCAGTAGGAAGATATCCTTCCCGCCGGGACCGGCTGCCATCACCATACCTTCCGATATGCCGAAGCGCATTTTACGCGGAGCCAGATTGGCGACCATCACAGTTAAACGCCCTTCCAGCTTAGCCGGATCGGGATAAGCCTCACGAATTCCGGAGAAGACCTGACGCGTTTCGCCGCCCAGATCCAACGTCAGACGTAATAGCTTGTCAGAACCCTCAACCAGTTCGGCCTGCTTAATCAGTGCGATACGCATATCGACTTTAGCAAAATCGTCAAAGTTAATAGTATCCTGCACCGGATTATCTGCTAACGGACCAGACACGGTTTTCTGCGCGGTGACCATGTCTTCTTTAGACGCATCAACCATGGCGCTGACTTTATCCAGATCGATGCGGTTAAACAGTGCTTTAAATGGATTGACCTGATGGTTCAGCAGCGGGGTGGCGATCGCATCCCAGCTCAGTTCCGTGTTCAAAAACGCTTCGGTACGCTGTGCTAACGCAGGCAGAACTGGCTTCAGGTATGTCATCAATACACGGAACAGGTTAATGCCCATTGAACAAATGGCTTGCAGATCGGCATCCCGACCTTCCGCTTTTGCCACCACCCACGGTGCTTGTTCGTCAACATAGCGGTTGGCGATATCCGCCAGTGCCATGATCTCACGAATAGCCCGCCCAGATTCACGGCTGCTATAGGCTTCCGCAATACTGGCAGCGGCGTCGGTGAAGGTTTTGTACAGCTCGGCGTCGGCCAGCTTGTCGGCCAGCTTGCCGTCAAAGCGTTTGTTGATGAAACCGGCATTACGTGATGCCAGATTCACGACTTTGTTCACGATGTCCGCATTCACGCGCTGAACGAAATCTTCCAGATTGAGGTCGATGTCATCAATGCGAGAAGACAATTTTGCTGCGTAATAATAGCGCAGGCAATCGGCATCCAAATGTTGCAGGTACGTACCCGCCTTGATGAAGGTGCCGCGTGATTTAGACATCTTGGCGCCGTTGACCGTGACGTAGCCATGCACAAACAGGTTCGTCGGTTTACGGAAACCGCTGCCTTCCAACATAGCCGGCCAGAACAGGCTATGGAAATAAACGATGTCTTTACCGATGAAATGGTACAAATCCGCGTCGGAGTCTTTCTTCCAGAAATCATCGAAATTCAGATCGCCACGCTTGTCGCACAGGTTCTTGAACGAACCCATGTAGCCGATTGGCGCATCCAGCCAGACGTAAAAATATTTTCCCGGTGCATCAGGGATTTCAAAACCGAAATACGGCGCATCGCGGGTAATGTCCCACTGTTGCAGGCCCGAATCGAACCATTCTTGCATTTTGTTGGCAACCTGCTCTTGCAATGCGCCAGAACGTGTCCAGGCTTGCAGCATGTCGCTGAAAGCGGGCAGATCGAAGAAGAAGTGTTCTGATTCACGCATCTCCGGTGTCGCACCAGAAACTGCGGATTTGGGTTCGATCAGCTCTGTTGGGCTGTAGGTTGCGCCACACACTTCACAGTTATCGCCATATTGGTCGGCTGCCTTACATTTCGGGCAGGTGCCTTTGACGAAACGATCCGGCAGGAACATCCCTTTCTCTGGATCGTACAACTGAGAAATCGTGCGGTTTTTAATAAAGCCGTTGTCTTTCAGACGACGATAAATCAGCCCTGACAACTCACGGTTCTCTTCGCTATGCGTAGAGTGGTAGTTGTCATAGCTGATATTGAAGCCGGCAAAGTCCTGCTGATGCTCCTGACTCATCGCCGCAATCATCTGCTCTGGCGCAATCCCCATTTGCTGGGCTTTCAGCATGATTGGCGTGCCGTGGGCGTCGTCCGCACAGATAAAGTGAACCTGGTTGCCGCGCATTCGCTGGTAACGAACCCAGATATCGGCCTGAACGTGTTCAAGCATATGACCGAGGTGAATCGAACCATTAGCGTAAGGCAGCGCGCACGTTACCAGAATTTTCTTTGCGACTTGAGTCATGAGGAACTTGCTTTCTTTTGTGAATAGAGGGAGATCGATGTTAACCGATAGCGCCTTACTGCGTAAACCGCTGGCGTGAGTAAAAACCGCAGGAAACCACATGGCAGATTCTATTTTGCGTAGCGTTTCCACGTTTTTGATGCCGAAGGGCGTCAGGCTTCCCTCGCTCTGGTATGCTATACAGGGTCTCAACGGTCAAATATGAGAATTTCAAGGAGCCGGAATGAACGCTACAGTCCCCGAACAACGTCCTGAAGCATTGCGTGCGATGGTCACCGGGGTTTTATCTACTTTTCAGCACCCGACACTGAAAAATAATCTGACGACACTGAATGCACTACGTCATTGTGCATTGCTGGATAATGTGTTGCACCTCGAACTGACGATGCCGTTTGTCTGGCTCAGTGGTTTGGCAGTATTAAAAGAAACGGTTAGCGATGAGTTATTACGTTTATCAGGCGCAAAAGCGGTTGAATGGCGCTTAACGCACGATATCGCTACGCTTCGCCGAGTTAACGATCAGGCTGGCGTGAAGGGTGTAAAAAACATCATTGCCGTCAGTTCTGGGAAAGGCGGGGTGGGTAAATCCAGCACGGCGGTCAACATGGCGCTGGCATTGGCGGCTGAAGGTGCCAATGTGGGCATTCTGGATGCCGATATTTATGGACCTTCGATCCCTACCATGCTGGGTTCGGCCAGTGAACGTCCCACTTCGCCTGATGGTCAACACATGGCACCGATTATCGCGCACGGCCTGGCAACCAACTCGATTGGTTACTTGGTGACGGATGATAACGCGATGGTGTGGCGCGGGCCGATGGCGAGCAAAGCATTATTGCAGCTGCTGCAAGATACGCTTTGGCCGGATTTGGACTATCTGGTGTTAGATATGCCGCCGGGTACGGGTGATATTCAACTGACGCTGGCGCAGAGTATTCCTGTCACGGGTGCGGTCGTCGTGACGACGCCACAGGATATCGCGCTGATGGATGCCATGAAGGGCATCGCGATGTTTGAAAAAGTCAGCGTGCCGGTGCTGGGTATCGTTGAGAACATGAGCGTTCATATCTGTAGCAACTGTGGTCATCTCGAGCCTATCTTCGGTACAGGCGGTGCACAGAAGTTGGCGGAAAAATACCACTGTTCCCTGTTAGGTCAGCTTCCACTGCATATCTCCCTGCGCGAAGACCTCGATCGTGGTGAACCGACGGTGGTCAGCCAGCCGGACAGTGAATTCACCTCTCTGTATCGCGAACTGGCGGGGCAGGTTGCCGCCCAGCTCTACTGGCAGGGTGACACGATTCCCGGCGAAATTTCTTTCCGGGCGCTGTAACGCTTCCGCCAGTGAGTAAAAAGCCGGGCTCTGTCCCGGTTTGACCTGCGCCAGCATGCGGTTTCCCTAGTGCGCAATACGCGGAAAGGGTGGCGTGAAAGGGGGTAACTCCCTATAATTGCCGCGTCAAAGCGCCCGTTGGCGCATTCCCCTCTCTTTTATTTATGTTAATCAGGTCGTTAATACCATGACTGATCAGTCTCACCAGTGCGTCATCATCGGGATCTCTGGAGCATCAGCTTCGGGTAAAAGTCTTATTTCCAGCACCTTGTATCGTGAATTGCGCGATCAGGTTGGTGATCAGCATATCGGGGTGATATCTGAAGACAGCTATTATAAAGATCAAAGCCACCTGACCATGGAAGAGCGGGTAAAAACCAATTATGACCACCCGAGTTCGATGGATCACAGTCTGCTGATTAAACATCTGCAAATGCTGAAAGCGGGTCAGGCCATTGAAGTCCCGCAGTACAGCTATGTCGAGCACACCCGTAAACAGGAAACGGTGCATATTGAGCTGAAAAAGGTCATTATCCTGGAAGGAATTTTGCTACTGACGGATGCGCGTCTGCGCGATGAGATGAATTTCTCTATCTTTGTCGATACGCCGCTGGATATCTGCCTACTGCGCCGCATGCGCCGCGACGTGAATGAACGGGGCCGTTCAATGGACTCGGTGATGGAACAATACCAAAAGACCGTACGCCCGATGTTCCTGCAATTCATTGAGCCATCCAAGCAGTATGCCGATATTATCGTACCGCGTGGCGGGAAAAACCGTATTGCGATTGATATCTTGAAAGCCAAGATAAGCCAGTTCTTTGAATAGTGGATACCTTAACTAATTCACGCTGCACAGCTAATGCGCCGCAACGTGACGTTATGACGGGTATGTATGAGGTTTATCCCGATATACCCGTGTCGAATGGAGAATAAGATGAGACTGTGTGACCGTGACATTGAAGCCTGGCTGGATGATGGCCGACTGGTGATTACGCCCCGTCCGCCAACTGAGAGGATCAGTGGTGCGACCGTTGATGTTCGTTTGGGAAATCAGTTTCGCGTCTTCCGCGGACACACTGCGGCTTTCATTGACTTAAGCGGTCCGAAAGATGAAGTCAGTGCGGCACTCGATCGCGTCATGAGTGATGAAATCAATTTGCCAGAAGGTGAGGCATTCTTCTTGCATCCAGGAGAATTAGCCCTGGCAGTGACGTTTGAATCCGTTACGCTGCCGGATAATTTGGTTGGCTGGCTGGATGGTCGTTCTTCGTTAGCCCGCCTGGGATTGATGGTTCACGTCACTGCACACCGTATTGATCCCGGTTGGCAAGGAAGAATTGTGCTGGAGTTCTATAATTCAGGTAAGTTGCCGCTGGCGTTACGCCCCGGCATGATGATTGGCGCTCTGAGTTTTGAACCCCTTTCCGGGCCGGCGGCTCGCCCGTACAACCGCCGTCAGGATGCCAAGTATAAAGATCAGCAGGGTGCGGTAGCGAGCCGGATCGATAAAGACTGAGCGTCTGGCGATAGGTCTGTAATATAAAAATCAGGCAGTCGCGCGTTTCGCAATGAGGATGGCATGAGAAGATTTCTGACGACGCTGGCAATTCTGCTTGTGGTGCTGGTGGCAGGAATGACGGCCTTGGTCGTACTGGTTAATCCCAATGACTTCCGTGCTTACATGGTGAAGCAGGTTGAGGAACGTAGCGGCTATCGTCTGCAACTTGATGGCGATCTGCGCTGGCACGTGTGGCCGCAACTGAGTATTTTATCTGGCGGTATGTCATTAAGTGCGCCGGGTTCCAGTACGCCAATTGTCAGCGCTGAAAATATGCGCCTTGATGTGCAGCTGTGGCCGCTGTTGTCGCATAAGCTTGCGGTCAAGCAGGTGATGTTGAAAGGGGCGATTATTCGCCTGACGCCAGAAAGTGAAGCCAGACAGGCCAATAATGCGCCAATTGCTCCGGCGGGTTCGCAGACTCCATCTGAAGAGCGACGTTGGCGCCTGGATATTAATAAGATAAAAGTCGCTGATAGTCTGTTAATTTTGCAACGCAGTAATAACGAACAGATTAATGTTCGCGATATTAATCTTGCAATGGAGCAGAACAGCGACCGCCAAGTTAACATCGAATTATCGAGCCGTATCAATCGCGATCAGCGCGATATCGCTCTCTCTCTCGCCGCAGATGTCGATTTGTTGCGTTTCCCCCAGCAGATCAATGCCAACATAACCAAACTGGATTACCAGCTTCAGGGGGTTGGAATACCGACAAACGGTATCAGTGGGACAGGAAGTGTTCAGGCAAGCTATCAGCAGCAGCCTGAAAAAATCACGTTTAGCCAGCTTGTACTCAATACCAATAACAGTCAGTTGTCGGGGGCGGGTAGTGTGACGCTGGGTGATATCCCCCATTACGAGCTGGATTTGTTGTCTGAGAAGCTGGATCTGGATTCTCTGCTGGGGATTGCGGCGGTAAAAGAAAATAACGCGCCTACAGTAGCGATTAAGCCATTAGCCCCTGTCATTTCAAATGAAGCTGAAGCGACCAAGCCAGAAGATAGCTTACAGCGATTCACTGCACGTCTGTCGCTACAGGCTGCATCGCTGATTTACCGTGGCCTTGATGTCCGCCAATTCACATTACGGGCAGAGAATCAGCCGGGGTTACTCGATATTTCGACCTTAAGTGGCGAACTGGGCAGTGGGCATTTCTCATTTCCCGGTAAGGTTGTGACGAAATCATCAACCAATATCACGCTACGACCCGATCTCAAGGATATTGAACTGTCTCAACTGATGTCTGCGTTTGCGCTGCCTGCCGAGGCGATCAGTGGAAAATTGTCGATGACGGGACAATTCAGCGGTAATAGCGTTGCGCTGCCTGCTTTGCTCCAGCAGTGGCAAGGAACGGCGGCGCTGCAAGCTAATAATGTTCGTCTACAGGGTTTGAATATTCAGCAAATGGTGCAGATGGCTGTGGCGCGCAGTAACGGCAATGTGCGTGGGCAAGAGCGCTACGAGCGTTATACCGAACTGCAACAACTGACCGGAAAAGTACAATTGAATGCAGGTAAATTGCGCCTTACCGATCTCAATGGTCGATCAGAGCTGCTGTCTCTAAGCGGTGTCGGCCAATTCGATTTGCCAGCTCAGACGTGTGACGTCAACGTGAATGTTTCTATTACGCAAGGGTGGCAAGGGGATGAGCAACTGGTCAGCGTGTTGAAAAATACGGCAATTCCGTTACGCGTCTATGGCGAGTGGGATAAATTGAATTACCAGTTGCAGGTAGATCAGTTGCTGCGTAAACGCCTACAGGATGAACTGAAGAAACGCCTGAATGATTGGGCCAGCCAAAATCAGCAAAACCAGAAGGGCAAAGATCTGAAGCAACTGCTCGACCGTCTTTAATTTCCAGACATACTGTGTTCCAGGCCGATTTGCTGATTTTCGTCAGCAAATCGGCGGCTTATCCTCAATGCTTTCCTTTCATTTGTCATACTTCCCCAGACAAACTTTGTGTTCGATGTCTCTTTTTTAACGCTGGATATTAATATTTTTCTCTTTTTTTATTTTCTAAAGCAGTAAACTCCGCCCCCTGTTTTCGGTGCGGTGCCATATTCCGCTGCCGGAGAATTTCTGTCAGATAATTATTACTCAGGTATCGAAACTCACTATGCTCGAACTTTTGATTGGTGTTGCTGTAACGATTCTGGTGGGTCGTTACATTATAAAAGGGTACTCCGCGACTGGCGTGTTGTTGGTGGGGGGTCTGTTACTCTTGGCAATCAGCGCCATGCTGGGGAAAAACGTATTGCCAGCTAGTGCGAAAGCGACGGGCTGGAGCGCAACGGATATTGTTGAATACGTAAAAATTTTGCTGATGAGCCGCGGTGGCGATCTCGGCATGATGATTATGGTGCTGTGTGGTTTTGCCGCCTATATGACGCATATCGGTGCCAATGATGTCGTCGTTAAGCTGGTTTCTCGCCCGCTGAAAATGATCAACTCGCCTTATTTGCTGATGATTGCGGCCTATTTTGTCGCCTGTCTGATGTCGCTAGCGGTGTCATCGGCCACTGGGCTGGGGGTGTTATTAATGGCAACGCTGTTTCCTGTCATGGTGAACGTCGGCATTAGCCGCGGCGCTGCGGCGGCAATCTGTGCTTCTCCCGTGGCGTTGATCCTGTCACCGACATCGGGCGACGTGGTGCTTGCCGCGCAGGCATCGCAGATGAAATTAGTGGATTTTGCCTTTAAGGCCACGCTACCCATTTCCATCATTGCTATTGTGTGTATGGCTGTCGCGCATTTCTTCTGGCAGCGCTATCTGGACAACAAAGCGAACATTAGCCATGAAATTCTGGATGTGAGTGAAATTACGACCAATGCGCCGCGTTTTTACGCCATTCTGCCGTTTACGCCGATCGTGGGTGTACTGATATTTGATGGTAAATGGGGGCCGGAGCTTCATATTATTACCGTGTTGGTTATCTGTATGGTGCTGGCGGCGATGCTGGAGTTTGTTCGCTCGTTCAATGCGAAAAACGTGTTTGATGGGCTGGATGTGGCCTATCGTGGCATGGCTGATGCCTTCTCTAGCGTCGTAATTCTGCTGGTTGCGGCTGGGGTATTTGCTCAGGGGCTTGGCACGATCGGCTTTATCAGCGGACTGATTGGCCTTGCTCAGTCATTTGGCAGCGGCGGGCTGGTGATTATGCTGGTGTTGGTGGTAATCACGATGCTGGCTGCGATGACGACCGGTTCGGGCAATGCGCCGTTTTATGCGTTTGTTGAGTTGATTCCTAAGCTGGCGTCGCAAATGGGCATCAACCCTGCCTACCTGGCCATTCCGATGCTTCAGGCTTCCAATTTGGGTCGTACGATTTCCCCGGTATCCGGCGTAGTGGTTGCCGTTGCCGGGATGGCGAAAATCTCTCCGTTCGAGGTGGTGAAGCGCACATCGGTTCCGGTTCTGGTTGGGCTGATTGTGGTGGTGGTTGCTACCGAAATTATGGTGCCTGCCTGATAGCAGAAATTAGGTAAACAGCAGCACCTTTAGGCTATGTGCTCTAAAGGTGCTGGCTGTCGCTGTACCGGGCTATTTGTTTGATAAAATGCTCAAAATCGCTTAAACGATGGGAAATGACGTGAATGACAATATCCAAGTTAAGTGCCTGATAGTCATGTACGGCAATATTTCTTAATCCCACCATTTTTTGTAAATTGTCAGACAGATCAATGGTAATTATCTGATTGGCGGAGAGAAGCGCGAAGCTATCCCGGCTGCTCTGTGGTATGCCTAGTTTCTTGATACGGATAAGGTAATTAGCGATATCAATAGCGGCCTCGCAGGCACGCTGTATGTTAAGTATGACGGAATCTTGCTTGGTGAAGTTTTGACGAAACCCTTCCTCAGTATCGAATTCCTCACGAATACGACGTAGGCATCTTTGTATGGTGCTGCTTTTGTTGAGCAAGATATCTGTCATGCTTTTAGATCCTGATTAAAGCTACGAATGATATCCGCACGCTCTTTTTGCAGATGCTGGTACATTGAAAGTGTTGTCATTTCAAATTCTCCCGCTGCGGTTTCCGCATCATAAAGCAGCTTGCCGTTACGAACGATCTCCATTTTTAATACCGTTGAGGCCTGCAATAAATCGACAAGATCGACATCACGTCCCATTGCTTTTGCTAACTGATTAGATAACTCCCAGCGTTCAACGGGAGCTAATGTTCTCGTCGCCATGATGGCGATATCAATATCGCTGTCTGCTCTGGCGTTGCCCGTTGCCTGAGAGCCAAAAAGGTAAACCATCCTGATGTCGGGAATCTGTTTTTTCAGCGTTGAAACGATCTCGTCGAACATATAATAGCTCCGGTTTTACGATTATCTTATTGTCTGACAGAATTGCTCGAACATCAATTTATAGCCAGTCAGGAAAGGGGGGAAGATAAGTCATTCATCACACTTCAAAATCAGTCTGTGGTTCATCGTTTGGTGTGATGCGAACTTCCACAATACGGTGGCTTTCTACCGCCAAAATAGTGAACTGATAACCATCGATTGATAGCGTATCGCCCACCTGTGGAATTCGCTGCGCGTGCTCCATCAGCAGCCCTGCCAACGTGTAGTATTCACGCTTTTCGTCCAGCGTCAGCGGAACATACATCGTCAGATCTTCCAGCGGAATATAGCCATTTACGGTCCAACTGCCATCATCATTCTGTTGGATGCTGTGGCGAGCATCGCGATCTTCTCCTTCGCGCGGTAAGTTGCCCGCGATGGTTTCCATCACATCACTTAATGTGACAATCCCTTCCATTGAACCGAACTCATCAACGACAAACGCAAAATGTGTTCTTCCTTCTCTAAACTGCTCCAGCGCTTGTAAAAGTGAGAGTTGCTCAGGAAAAACCAGCGGCTGACGGATCAGAATGCGCAGGTTGAATGGTTCGCGATTTAGCTGCTGCTGGAGTAAATCGGCAACATTGATGATGCCCAGTGGTTCATCAGATGTATTACTGTCGGTGACCACGAGTCGGGAATGCTGGTTGCTTGTTAACAGCTTGGCGAGCACATCCTGCGTAATATCCAGCTCAACTGACTCGATATCATGCCGCGACGTCATAATACTGCTAATGGTCCGCTGAGCCAGTCCCAATACCCGTTTTATCATTCGGCGTTCCTGAATATTGAACACCTCCCTGCCTGCCCGAGTGTTATCTGCAATCATCGACGAGGTTTGATTGTCTAGCTCGGCTTCTTCATGATTGCCGCGTAAAATACGCAAAACTACTTCGGCGGTGCGTTGGCGTAGCGGAACGGAAGAAGAAAGAAAGCGTCGACGGTTAAACAGGGACACCTGATTCAACATCTCAATCAATACCGAGAAACCTATCGCAGCGTAGAGATAGCCTTTGGGGATGTGGTAACCAAACGCGTCCGCCACCAGACTGAAACCAATCATCAGTAGGAAGCTGAGGCATAGGATAACGATGGTCGGGTGTTCAGCGACAAAGCGGGTCAGTGGCTTGCTGGCCAGCAGCATAAGGAAAATAGCAATGGTCACGGCGGACATCATGACCAGCAGGTGATCGGTCATGCCAACGGCGGTAATCACGGAGTCCAGTGAGAATATGGCGTCCAGTACCACAATCTGCGCCACTACCGGCCAGAAACGCGCACCTTTACGCTGAGCCTGCTGCTCCTCATCTTTTCCTTCTAGTCGCTCATTGAGCTCCATAGTGGCTTTAAAAAGTAGAAATAATCCGCCAACCAGCATGATGACATCTCGAGCGCTGAATGTGTGCTCAAGGAACGTGAAGAGAGGGGTAGTCAACGATACCAGCCAGGAAATGGACGTCAGCAGGCCCAGTCGCATAATCAGGGCAAGTAACAGACCGACGACTCTTGCTTTATCGCGTTGCTCTTTTGGGAGTTTCTCAGCCAGAATGGCGATGAAGATAAGATTATCAATGCCCAGAACCAGTTCCAGGACAACCAGCGTAGCCAACCCGGCCCATATTGTTGGATCAGCGATCCACTCCATAGCTATTTTTTCACCTTTAAATGAAGATAACCTTGATAGCGTATCAGGGCGTGCACAGATGAACCAGAATTTGCGAGGATATTCTTCAGTATGCGGTGCTGTGCGCAGAAATTATGACGTATTTTTGTCCGTTTTTTATATGCAGAATGTCAGATTAAGGTTGGCTAATGTTAAAAAAATCCCATTATCGACCTTAAACAAAATTTTATGCTGTATAGCGGGGATACAGGTCGTAACATTTGATCATGCCATGTATCCGAGCATAGAATACTGCGCTGCTGCTAATCTCCACACAATCATGTGGTTTTACATCTTGAGCAGCCATTTTTATGACTGAAACAAGCTGAGTTTATTCTTTTAGTCGGTTTTTTATACTTATGGAGGTTGTGCCACAATGGATGTTCATAGTCTTATTCCTAAAAACCCCGCCCTAAACATCTTGTTCTTGTGCTCCCACTTGAGTGGTCAATACTATGTTAGTTCTTTGGGCTAAGTCAGACCTTTTCACATTGAGGATATGGTTTGCCTAATGTATCTGTTGTCACAAGGGTATCCGGTTGACGGTATACTCTATCTGTACAATAAAAATCATAACAAATATGTAACTTAACGCTTTAAAATTTAAACCACAGGACAGGGGCCGTACTTTGATAGTGCGTTGGTAGCTACAAGCCAAGGGCGGTAGCGTGCCTGACGCATAAACATACAACGGTTAATGATGGTGTAAAAAATGCAAGAATTCATAGTGATCTTTCTAAGCGCTTTTGCCGCACTTTTCTTAGCAAGAAAAGCGGCAATTCGTGTTGGTTTAGTCGATAAACCGAATGTACGTAAAAAGCATCAGGGGCATATTCCCCTTGTTGGTGGCGTATCTATTTATCTATCTCTATGGGTCTTGTATGTATTGCAACCAGAGTGGTTACCTGATTTCTCTCTGTATATGATTTGTGCCACCGCGCTTCTGGTGGTTGGTGTGCTGGACGATCGTTTTGATCTTCCTGTGTTACCTCGCGTGGGGTTACAAGCGACTGTAGCTGGGTTAATGATGTATGCAGGGTTGTACCTGGAGACATTGGGACGCGTTCTCTTCGGGTATGAACTTTTCCTCGGTATCTTTGGCTATACGGTGACATTATTTGCGGTATGGGGAGCCATCAATGCCTTCAATATGGTTGATGGCATTGATGGTTTGCTGGGGGCACTATCCTGCGTGACGTTTGGCGCGCTTGCTATCGTGTTCTACCTTGGTGGTCATCATGAATTAGCGCTATGGAGCGTGTGCCTGTTGGCTGCAACGTTGCCTTATATCCTCCTTAATTTAGGTATATTGTGGGGGCGGAAATTTAAGGTATTCATGGGTGACGCCGGCAGTACGCTGATCGGTTTTACGGTGATATGGTTACTGATGCTGGCGACGCAGGGAGAAAATGCGGTGATTCATCCAGTCACCGCGCTCTGGCTTATCGCTGTTCCGCTCATGGATATGGTAACAATTATGGTTCGCCGTATTCGGCGTGGCGATAGTCCGTTTAAGCCAGATCGAGAACATTTGCACCATATCTTAATGCGTGCAGGCCTGACGCCACATCAGGCGTTGGTCGTTATTCTTCTTGCGGCGATGCTATTTTCCGCTATCGGTATTTTAGGTGAGCGTATTGGTGTCGCTGAGTCTATTATGTTTAGTGTATTCCTCATGGCTTTCTGCGGTTATTTCTGGATGATCAGTCGTATATGGCGTGTGTTGACATGGTTTCGTAGAGCAACTCGAAATCCACACGCTAGTGTAACGAGCGTTGATAAAACGGGCACTACGCCGTTAAAACGGTAAATTGCTAGTGTTTTGTACCGTAGACCATGGGTTCGTCTAATAATTTATTCTCTATAATGATGGGCTATTTTGTAGGGATTTGCGCAATATTCAATCAAGAGCGATGGCATAGACAGGATGATAAAGCACAAACGAAAATTGATGCCCTTGATGGTGTCGGTAGCGCTACTCAGTGGTTGTACTCTGGTTCCTGGTTCCCACCTTTCTACTAGCGGTAAAAATGTGGTCGAACAGCAAGATGCGGATTTTAATATCGACAAACTGGTCAATGTTTACCCGTTAACGCCTTATTTAGTCGAAAAAATGCGCCCTAAACCGCTGATAGCACAGACGAACCCTGCTCTGGAGAAAGAATTGCAGGGTTACGAATACCGTATCGGTATTGGTGATGTCATTATGGTGACCGTGTGGGATCACCCTGAATTAACAACACCAGCAGGGACATACCGCACTGCGGCAGATACGGGTAACTGGGTACATTCCGATGGTACGATTTTTTATCCTTACATCGGCAAGGTTAGCGTTGCAGGCAAAACGGTCACTGAAGTGCGCGATCAGATCATGGGGCGCTTAGCACAATACATCGAGTCACCGCAGGTGGATGTGAGCATTGCGGCTTTCCGTTCACAGAAAGCGTATGTAACGGGTGAAGTGGCAACATCGGGGCAGCAACCGATTACCAACGTGCCACTAACAGTGCTGGATGCGATTAATCGAGCGGGTGGCCTGACGGAAAATGCCGACTGGCGTAATATTGTGTTGACTCACAATGGGAAGGAACAGCGCCTCTCCCTTCAAGCGCTGATGCAAAACGGCGACCTTTCACAAAATCACCTCCTCTATCCTGGCGATATCCTCTACATTCCCCGTAATGACGATCTAAAAGTGTTTGTGATGGGAGAAGTCAAAAAACAAAGCACGCTTAAAATGGATCGCAGTGGCATGACGTTGACCGAAGCGTTAGGTAATGCTGAGGGGATGGATCAAACCTTTTCTGATGCCACGGGGATTTTTGTGATCCGCTCGCTGCGGGGGACGCAAGGCCCGAAACTAGCTGACATCTACCAGCTTAATGCCAAAGATGCCACTGCGATGGTGATGGGCACGGAGTTCCAACTTCAGCCGTATGACATTGTGTATGTCACCACCGCGCCTCTCGTTCGCTGGAACCGCGTTATCAGCCAGCTTGTACCGACGATTTCCGGTTTTAACGAATTAACCGAAGGGACGTTGCGTATTCGTAACTGGCCGTAGAGATCATTATGTTTGATTCAATTTTGGTGGTGTGTGTGGGTAATATTTGCCGTTCCCCAACTGGAGAACGGCTGTTGAAACAAGCTTTGCCGACGAAAAGAATCGCTTCTGCTGGATTAGGTGCCTTGGTAGGAAAGCCTGCTGATACAATGGCAACCGAAGTAGCAAATCATCATAATCTTTCTCTCGAAGGGCATGAGGCACAGCAGCTAACGTCAACCTTATGCCGCCAGTACGACCTGATTCTGGTGATGGAGAAAGGCCACATTGACGGAGTAAGCCGCGTCGCACCGGAGGTGCGAGGTAAAACCATGCTATTTGGCCACTGGCTAAATCAGCAGGAAATTACCGACCCCTATCGTAAGAGCCGAGAAGCATTTGAATTCGTTTACTCACAACTTGAGCAGTCTGCGCAAAAATGGGTGCAGGCGTTAAATCGTTAATCGTCAGAGAATCCGATGACAGAGAAAACTTCAGTAAAAGTATCTGAAACCCATTCAGATTAGATCGATTTAGGGCGTTTATTAGGGACATTGCTGGATAACCGCTGGTTGATTATTGGTGTAACTGCGGTGTTTACCGTACTCGGCATTATGTATGCCATGTTAGCTACGCCAGTTTACAAAGCCGATGCGCTGATTCAAGTGGAGCAAAGTTCCAGTAATTCGCTATTAAATGATATTTCCAGCATGTTGCCGGATGCCAAGCCACAATCAGCTGCGGAGATTGAACTGATCAAATCCCGTATGGTGATTGGCAAAACGGTGAACGATTTGGCGCTGGATATTAGCGTTCAGCAAAAATATTTCCCTTTGGTGGGTAAAGATATTGCGCGGTTAGCGGGCAATGAACCAGGAAAAATAGCCGTGTCCCGCCTTGATGTACCTGCATCCTGGCAGGATGAGGTATTGTCACTTGAAGTGTTACCCAATCAGCAATATGCCGTGGAAGCGGGTGACGCAGTGAAATTCACGGGTACGGCTGGACAAGTAGAAAATCATAATGGTATCACGTTACTGGTCAGTGATATTGCTGCTGAGCCGGGTACTGTTTTTCGTATTCAAAAGCTGAATCAATTAACGGCGATTAATAGTTTGCTGGATAATTTCGCGGTCGTGGATAAAGGCAAAGACACAGGGGTATTGGCGCTTAGTCTGGAAGGTGACGATCCGGCACTTACTACAAAGATATTAAGCAGCATTAGCCAGAACTATCTGCAACAAAACGTAGAGCGTAAATCGGAAGAAGCAGGCAAGAGCCTGGAATTCCTGAAAGAGCAACTTCCTAATGTACGCAGCTCACTCAATGAGGCAGAAAATAAGCTTAATCAGTTTCGGCAAGAGAATGAATCCGTCGATCTTTCCTTAGAGGCGAAAGCGGTACTGGATACCACCGTAGCGGTTGAAGCGCAGTTGAATGAACTGACCTTTAAGGAAGCTGAAATTTCGAAACTGTATACCCGCGAACACCCCGCCTACCGTGCCTTAATGGAAAAACGCAAAACGCTGGAACAGGAACGAGATAAGCTCAACAAACGCGTAGGCGCAATGCCGAAGACCCAGCAGGAGATTTTGCGCTTAACACGGGATGTGCATGCAGGACAGGAAGTGTATATGCAACTGCTGAACAAACAGCAGGAGCTTAGCATTAACAAAGCCAGTACGGTGGGTAACGTCCGAATTGTTGACAATGCGGTGATTCAGCCGAAGCCAGTAAAACCGAAAAAGCCACTAATTGTACTTCTAGCTATGTTTTTGGGTGGAATGGCATCGACGGCTTTTGTGGTGTTGAAAACGCTATTACACAAAGGGATTGAAAGCCCAGAACAGCTGGAAGAGTTGGGAATAAACGTGTATGCCAGCGTGCCGCTTTCTGAATGGCAGCAAAAGAAAGACCGGGCTTTACTGGGTAAGAAGAGTAAGAAAGGTAATACACGAGCAACAGACCTATTGGCTGTAGGGAACCCGGCAGACCTGGCGATTGAAGCGATTAGAAGCCTGCGTACTAGCCTGCATTTTGCTATGATGGAAGCAAAAAATAATGTGCTGATGATATCTGGTGCTAGCCCAGCTATTGGTAAAACCTTCGTCAGCGCAAACCTCGGGGCGGTGATTGCGCAGTCTGGGCAGCGTGTATTGATTGTTGACTGTGACATGCGCAAAGGCTATGCCCATGAGTTGATGGGTACTGATGGAACCAATGGCCTGTCAGACATTTTATCTGGGCAGTGCGATGTGATAAAAAGCGTGCGAAAAACCGCTGTAGAAAATATGGAATTTATTCCCCGTGGGCAGGTACCACCGAATCCTTCAGAATTGTTGATGCACAGCCATTTTGCGGAGTTCATTAAGTGGGCAGGTGAGCATTATGATCTGGTGCTGTTAGATACGCCACCAATTCTGGCTGTAACAGATGCTGCTATTATTAGCCGCCATGCAGGTACCTCGCTCCTTGTTGCACGTTTTGAGATGAATACGCTGAAAGAGATTGAAGTCAGTATTCGTCGTTTCGAACAGAATGGTGCGGAAATTAAAGGTGTGATCCTTAACGCGATTGTTAAACGAGCGGCGAGTTATTATGGGTATGGTAATTATAATTATTATACCTATGACTATAAGTCTGAGAAATAATATAATAAGGCCTGTGGAATTTTCATTTCCATGGGCTTTTATATTGGTGGTTAAAATAAGTGATGCATTATGAATGACTGTGCAAGATCATCGTGACGATTGATGCGATGGCCTGCCAGACCAAGATTGCCAAGGCTATTATGAGCAAAGGTGGCGATGATTTATTGGCAGTTAAGGGCAATCAAGGTAAGTTAGCGGTAGCGATACAGGCCTCTTTTACCCCACATCACCGCGCTCCAATTGACAGAGACACATCTCAAATTGAGAAGCAGAAAAGCCTAGTAGAGGCACGCACTCACAGGGCGTCCGCATGGGTGATTTTTTTTTGCTCGATATGTGCAACCCACAATCTAAATTGTTCTGGTGACGCTTCTGTTTGAAGATTAATCATGCAAGTAACGGTTAAATAGCTTTGCATAATAGCGCTACACTTGTTGATAATGCCCCCCCGCCAGTACTGGCCTCGCATGGTGGGAAGTGAAGCATCAATGTGCGAAGCTATTTAATTGCTGATCGTCATTCATTCAAAAAATATTCGTGATCTTGCCCTGTAATCCGGGCTGAGTTCCTTCCAAGTGATCTATTATTTTGCGAAGTTATTTAGCAGCAATGAATAAGTAGACTGATTTTCTATGCATATGATGATTATTGAAAATCAAATATATTAACTAGTGACTGGATTTAATAATGGATAATATTCTGCAACTGATCGGGCGTACTAAAGAATTATTTATAGATGATGTGTCAGCTAATGAAACCGAATTAAAAAAAATAGTCTCATCATCACGATTTTTAGTTCTTGGTGGTGCCGGTTCTATTGGGCAGGCTGTAACAAAAGAAATTTTCAAAAGAAATCCGAAAAAAATTCATGTTGTTGATATTAGCGAAAACAATATGGTTGAATTGGTTCGTGATTTACGGAGTTCATTCGGATATATTGACGGTGACTTTCAAACGTTCGCTCTTGATATTGGCTCTATTGAATATGATACATTTATCAAAGCGGATGGACAATATGATTATGTATTAAATCTCTCAGCATTAAAACATGTCCGTAGTGAAAAAGATCCATTCACTTTAATGCGTATGATTGAAGTCAATATACAGAATACAAATAAA
>NZ_RJTN01000010.1 GCF_005497185.1 Pectobacterium polonicum
GCCCTTTGGTGAATGTCATGTCTGCATGGAAGCGACCGGGGTTTACAGCGAGCCGCTGGCCACCTTCCTGAGTGATGCGGGTTATGTCGTCAGCGTGGAAAATCCGGCGCGTATTAAATCCTTCGGTCGCAGCGAGCTGAGCCGTAACAAAACGGACAAAGGCGATGCACGTATGATAGCGCGCTATTGCGGTCAGCACTCTCCGGTGGAATGGCAGCCGATCCCGCTGAATGAAAGAAAACTCAGGGCTCTGGTAAACCGCCTGAATAATCTGCTGGAGATGAAGCAGATGGAAGAAAATCGTCTGGAGACAGCGGATGCAGTGGTGCAGCCTTCCATCAGCGAAGTGATAGCCATGCTGGATGCCCAGTCAGAAGAGACACGGCGGGCAATAAACGACCATATCGATAATGACCCGGGGCTGAGGAAAAACAGGAAACTGCTGGAGTCGATCCCCGGGATAGCAGGTGTGCTGAGCAGTACGCTGCTGGCGTATCTGGGCGATATGTCGAGGTTCAGCAGCAGTAAGGCGGTGGTGGCGTGGACAGGGCTGAATCCGATGCAGCAGGAGTCAGGACAGTGGAAGGGAAAAAGTCGGATCTCGAAGATGGGTAACAGCATAATGCGCCGCTCACTGTATATGCCAGCGATAGTTGCGATGCAGTATAACCCGGCGGTAGCTGCGTTGAGAGAGCGGATGAATGCCCGTAATAAGTCAGGGAAAGTGGTGGTGTGTGCAGCAATGAAAAAGCTGCTGCAACTGGCTTACGGGGTGCTGAAATCGGGTCGTCCGTTCGATGCTGAGATATGTCTTGCCAGATAGCTGGCAAGACGGTATCTAAATCCATGCTTAAGTGAACGGCATTAGTTGATGCGTGGCTGGTTTTTTTACTTTCTCAGCTTGTTGACCAAATAGTCGCTTAAAAACATAGAACCGATAAAGCAAAACGCGAAGACGGGGAACCATATACTCTCAGGGAGTAAATAGGTGACTGTGAGAAGAGAGATAACCCAGAGAATAAATGTCAGTATCATGGAAAGAATATCGAATAAAACAGATTTCACAGCCTTCAGCATAACGACATCATCCTAAAATTACTTTTCCCTTAATCGCTTACAACATACCACGCCATTTTTAGCAAAACATGGATTTTCCATACCGAGGCATAAGTTAAATCAATGGAATAATTTTGGTTTTATGCCATGATCCCGCCTCGTCTATAGGGGGATTTTTCCTCAGATTCGATAAAAACCAACGAGCGAATATCGGTTATGGCAACAGGCGCAGTGAAAGAAAATACAGTAGAAAAAAACGGTACAGAAAAGCGTCTTCCTTCGCTATTTGGCGGGTCGATGATTATTGCAGGGACGATTATCGGCGCGGGGATGTTTTCCCTGCCAGTGGTGATGTCGGGTGCCTGGTTTTTCTGGTCATTTGCCGTGTTGGTGTTTACCTGGTTTTGCATGTATCACTCGGGGTTAATGATACTGGAAGCGAACCTGAATTATCAGAGCGGTGCCAGCTTTGATACGCTGACCAAAGATCTGCTGGGTAAGCGCTGGAATGTCATTAACGGCATATCGATTGCCTTTGTCCTTTATATCCTGACCTACGCCTATATCTCGGCGAGTGGTTCCATTATCCATCACACGCTTGCAGAGATGTCGTTCGACTTCTCTGCCCGCCTCGGCGGCTGCCTGTTTGCGCTGTTTGTCGCGTTTACCGTTTGGTGGAGTACGTCGGCGGTGAGCCGCATGACCGCATTTTTTCTGGCGGCGAAGGTGCTGACCTTTTTCATGACGTTCGGTAGCCTGCTGTGGAACGTCAAGCCCTTGGTTTTACTCAATGTTGCGGAAGAAGCCCCCAGCTATCTTCCCTATGTGCTGATGACGTTACCCTTTTGTCTGGCCTCTTTCGGTTTTCATGGCAACGTTCCCAGTTTGGTGAAACATTACGGCCACAAGCCACAGGTAATCAAACGTTGCCTGTTTATTGGCAGCGTGCTGGCGCTGGTGATGTATGCCATCTGGCTGATTGGTACGATGGGAAATATTGCACGTCCTGATTTTATCGGGATTGCGGAGCGGGGCGGTAATATTGACGTTCTGGTGCAGACGCTAGGCGGGGTGTTGAACAGTCCTTATCTGGATGTGCTGCTCACTGTTTTTTCCAATTTTGCGGTTGCCTGCTCGTTTCTTGGGGTGACGCTGGGGCTGTTTGATTATCTGGCTGATTTGCTGAAATTTGACGATAGCCGAATGGGAAGAGCCAAAACGGCATTGGTGACCTTTCTGCCGCCTATTATCGGCGGCCTGCTGTATCCGAACGGTTTTATTTACGCGATTGGGTTTGCTGGGTTAGCCGCCACCGTATGGGCAGTGATTACACCCGCGTTGTTGGCGCTTGCGTCGCGCCGCCGCTTCGGTAGCCCGCTGTTCCGCGTGAGGGGCGGTAATGCGATGATCGCGCTGGTGCTGCTATTTGGTATTAGCACCGCGCTGATACATATTCTTTCCAGCCTCGATCTGCTACCCGTTTATCGCTAAGTCATATGCGCTTACCCACCTTGCCTGCTAAAGCAGAAGAGGCAGGATGGTGAGCGCCCAGATAACGACTCTCAGATGGCTATGACTTCCGCACCTGCTGCAACCACTTGTCCAGTTCATTCGCAAACTGCTGACGATCGCGCTGGTTCAAGGTGCTGGGGCCGCCGGTCTGTATCCCGCTGGCGCGCATGGTATCCATAAAATCCCGCATATTCAGGCGTTCCCGAATGGTATCTGGCGTATAGCGCTCGCCACGCGGGTTTAATGCGATGCCGCCTTTTTCTATCACTTCCGATGCCAGTGGAATATCGGCGGTGATCACCAGATCGCCCGTTTCAACGCGGCGTACAATTTCATTGTCGGCGACATCAAAGCCTGCGGAAACGCGCAGTGTACGAATAAAGCGCGATGGCGGCACCTTTATGGTTTGGTTGGCGACCAGCGTGACCGGTATTTGTGTGCGATCCGCCGCGCGAAAGAGCACTTCTTTGATGACGTTAGGGCAGGCGTCGGCATCGACCCAAATCTGCATGACTTATGTTTCCTTGTTGTGTGTATTACTTTCTGCCAGCCAGTCTCTGACGGGCAAGAAATCTTGATACAGCAGGGCTTCTGGACTATCAGGTTCAGGCTGGTGCTGGTACTCCCAGCGTGCCAGCGGCGGCATCGACATCAAAATGGACTCGGTACGCCCGCCGCTTTGCAGTCCAAACAGCGTACCGCGATCCCAAATCAGGTTGAATTCCACATAGCGGCCACGACGGTAGAGCTGAAATTCACGCTCGCGCTCTCCCCACGCCAGATCTTTACGCCGCTCGACGATGGGTAGGTAACCATCGAGGAACCCCTTACCGACCGCGCGAATGAAAGCAAAGCTGGTGGCAAAATCGGGTTCGTTCAGATCGTCAAAAAATAGCCCGCCGATACCACGTGCTTCGTTACGATGCTTGAGGAAGAAATAATCGTCGCACCACTTTTTGTAGCGCGGATAGACATCATCACCGAACGGCTGGCACAGGTCATGAGCGGTCTGGTGCCAGTGAACAGCGTCTTCTTTAAAACCATAATAGGGCGTGAGATCGAACCCGCCGCCAAACCACCAAACCGGTTCTTCTCCCGGTTTCTCGGCGACGAACAGACGCACGTTGGCGTGGCTGGTGGGAATGTAAGGGCTAAGTGGATGAATCACCAGCGACACGCCCATTGCCTGAAAGCTGCGCCCCGCCAGTTCAGGACGATGCGTGCTGGCCGACGGTGGCAACGACGTACCGGTCACATGGGAAAAATTTACGCCAGCCCGTTCAAAGAGGCGTCCGCCGGACAGCACGCGACTGCATCCACCACCGCCTTCGGCACGCTGCCATTCGTCCTCGGCGAAATCGGCTCCGCCATCGATCGCCGCAAGCTGCTGACAGATATCTTTCTGTAAGCTAAGTAAAAAATGTTTTACTGCGTTGATGTCAGACATAGTGGATATCTCGTTTCCATCGCGCTGGTGGCGCTATAATAAGGCGGACAGTATACCATCAATAAAATCGATCCCCGGTCACCTGTTGTGTGATTCCTGATAGCGGCGCGCAATTTGCGATTGCGTCTAATAAAAATCACGCGATAATCACGATTTACCTTATTGAAAAATGGCGACTGTGATGGAAATCCGCATATTCAGGCAGGATGACTTTGAAGCCGTGATCACCCTCTGGGAACGTTGCGATTTGCTGCGTCCGTGGAACGATCCTGAAATGGACATCGAACGTAAGCTTAATCACGATCCCGATCTGTTTCTGGTCGCAGAGGTGAATGGCGAAATCGTAGCATCGGTGATGGGCGGGTACGACGGCCACCGTGGATCTGCATACTATTTGGGCGTACACCCTGATTTTCGTGGGCGCGGCATTGCTAACGCGTTGATTAGCCGTCTTGAGAAAAAACTCATTGCCCGTGGTTGTCCGAAGATCCACCTGATGGTGCGTGAAGATAACGACGCGGTGATCGGCATGTATGAAAAACTCGACTATGAGATTGTCGATAGCGTGACGTTAGGAAAACGCCTGATTGAAGATCGGGAATATTGATTGTTATTTCAGCAGATTTACTGCTCCTATGTAAATTTAGCTCTTGATTAAAACAAAAGAAGAAGAGTAGCCTGTCCCGTGTCCTAGGACTTAGGACATTAAAGGGGGGGTTAAGATGAAAAGTCAAGATATTGGCCTAATGCTAAAACTCGTTTGCTTACAGCGACAAGAGGGTCGGCTGAAAAAAAAACCGTTGCAGGTTGCGTGCAGGGCTGAAATTTGGTGGGATTGGGAAATATCGGAAGAGTCATATGCTGGAATTACGGATCTTACGCCTACAGCAGGAATGGATGACTGGTTTATTGAACGCTATAGCGTTAGGGCATTGGCTATCGAAACAGGGATAAGCAAAAGCCAAGTCAGTTTATCTTTGAGAGAGATGACTGCTGTGGGACTCATAAAGCGGGATAGAAAGCTAAATGTGCCTCGAACTAACGTCAAGGCGCTTTCCGAATTTATTATATATGGATTGAGATATGTATTTCCTGCGAAGATGGGGGAACTGACTCGTGGTATTGCGACATCAATTGGTGCACCTGTGCTGGAAAATAAGCTAATAGGGGCGGGAGACGCAGTTCCCGTATGGCCTGATGCAAAAGGTAAAACGAAGGGACAATCTGTTGAGCCTTTATTCAAAACAGTGAGTTACGCTGTTCGACGCGATTCAGAAATGTATGCATTATTGGCACTGACTGATGCGATACGTATTGGGTTACCACGAGAACGTCACGTTGCATCGAATATGTTGATGAATTATATGAATGTAAATAATGAATAGCAAAATTCAAATAGAGATGCTGCGGTGTGTTGCTGAGGCTCTGGGATCTGAACTGTGTGAGAAAATGACTTTTGTCGGGGGGTGTACGACGAGCCTATTAGTGACGGATGAGTTTACTCAGGAGAATATACGACACACGGATGACGTCGATCTTATTGTCCATGTTATGGGGTATGCTGATTATTCAACATTGCAACAAACGCTTCAGGAACACGGTTTTAAAATTGATATTCCCGATGACGATGAGCCCATTTGTGCGATGAAATTGGGTGATTTACGCGTCGATTTTATGCCTGATGATGAGAGTGTATTAGGTTTTACAAATAGGTGGTATCGGAGAGCGGTAGAAACAAATAATTGTATTAAGTTAACGTCTGATATTTTCATTAACTTGATTTCTCCTGTTTATTTCATTGCAACAAAGTTGGAAGCCTATAATGGCCGGGGTAAAGGTGATCCGCTTGAGAGCAGAGATGTAGAGGATATTCTTAATTTAGTTGATGGGCGACAGGAGCTTATTTCAGAGCTTGCTATTGCTGAAGATGATGTGAAGAAATACATCAGTCAACAGATTGAGATTCTTCTTGGTGTTAGTGATTTTGACTATGCAATTCAAAGTCATGCTAATATGAATACGGCCCGTGAAAATGAATTGTATGAACGGTTGGATACGATAGTAAATATTGGAAAATAATATGCGTCTAAAATGGATTAGCCGTCAAGGATTGAGAAGAATAACTAACAAAGATGCTGTTTCCTTATATCAGAATGATTCTGTTTTTTTAGCAATACTTGTAGATTCCGCCGAAAAAAATAATGGATTGCATAAATCAGATTTTTCTAAACATTGGTCTCGCATCGTGATGGCTGGTTGTGTTGATTTTATTAATTTTTCATCAGCGTTAAAAATAGGATCTGATGAAATAATTAATATTATAAAGGAGGTTCAGAAATCTTTACGTAACTCTTATTTACATGACTCGGCAAGTTATATCATTATTTTGTTAGATAAAAGTAAATCTACGTTGACTGTTTTACATTGTGGTGATTGTTTGTTAGGTGAGTATCAGGATAACGGAATGATAAATTGGTTGGTTGAACCGCATAATGTTTATCAGCAGTATAAAAAGTTACCGATGGGAAGTTGTTTACCTGGCCCCCTCGAAAATACGCGTTTTACCCTGACCCGTTGTTTAAATGCTAAGCGCTTTAGCCCGCCAGAAATAAATCAAATTTGCGTATCAGGTAGGAAACGACTCTTTTTATCAACTGATGGCTATTGGGCAGAGCATGTTGCAAACGGAATAAGCTGGGATAGCCTTGAAGATGATGCGAGTGTGTTGGCAATTGATTTTTCAGCGACCGGGATTACGCGAATCTATAGTGACTGTGAAAATCTTGCTGATTATACTATCACTGTTTAACAACGTATTGCACCTCGTCGTAGTCTTAGGTTGTGAGGCTACGGACGTCATTCCATCGATGCTAACCCGCTATTCCTGCACTGTTTCTCCCCCTCTACTCCCCGTTTTAAGTTTCTGGTAGCGCACTTTTTTCATTTTACCTCAACATGTTACTTCAATTTGTAATGATATTGCGTGCAACTTGTTAGACTTTGTGGGTAACAGTTTTTATTTGTAAAACGATTCTCATTTGTATTATTATTTATTAATGTTGCCCGATCGGCCTTGACATGTTTTTTCGTGTTCCGATCTTGCTTGCATTTTATCGCCTGGAAGATTGTGACTGCACTACTGACACCAGGAAGTTGACGTTCAAGAGATGGAGCTGGATAGTGAGTCGTGAAAATCTTCAAGGGGCTTTACCGGGTGCTAATCACTCTGGTGGCAGTGCATTGCTGACGCCTTCTCTTGCTCATTCTTCTGCGGCCACGTTGACTTCTGATGCCCCTAACTGGCGTTCTCTCGCTTTTTTTGTGTTGTCCTGCGTAGCGCATGCCATGCTGGCGGCTTTCTTTTTGTGGCATTATTCCCCGAAGGAAAACATTGAAGATATGGCGGGAAATGCAGGCGGCAGCATGCAGGTAACGATGATGGCGGCCGCGATGTCACAGGTAGCTGAAGCGGCACCACCACCAGTTGAACCTCCCGTTGCCCAACACACCCCTGTGGTTATGCCGATTTTAACGCCCTTACCCGAACACCCCAATCCCGTCATTAAACAGCCTGTCATTGAACGTAAACCTGTTACGCCTGTAGCGGAAAAAAAACCGTCCGTGCGTGAGAGAAAGCAGCCTGAGAACAAACCAAAAGAACAACAACAGGCTACGCAGCAGCAGACAGAAAAAAAGGGCGAGTCTCCCGTAGCGACGAATCAGGCCGGTGATACGCCTTCACCGCTGCCGTCCTCCATGGGTATGCCGGGCAGTGCGGCAACGGCCAAGGCCG
Source organism: Pectobacterium polonicum (assembly GCF_005497185.1). Lineage (GTDB taxonomy): Bacteria > Pseudomonadota > Gammaproteobacteria > Enterobacterales > Enterobacteriaceae > Pectobacterium > Pectobacterium polonicum. The sequence goes on from NZ_RJTN01000010.1 coordinate 7,809, forward strand.
GAGAGAGCGAAAGCGGCCAAGCGGCTCACGGCGCGGGGAAAAGCAACAGCCAAAATTTCAAAGCGCTGCATCGCCGCGTGAATTATCCCTCTCGGGCAAAAGCGCTGGGTGTGGAAGGAAAAGTACGTGTCAAATTCGATATTACCGGTAGCGGTACGGTCACTAACGTACAGATTCTGTCTGAAACGCCAGACGGTGTATTTGGTGATGACGTGGTGAAAGACATGGCGCGCTGGCGCTATCGGACGGAGGTGCCGGTGGAGAATCAGGTGGTTTCCATCGTTTTCAAACTGAATGGACACATTCAGGTTGATGACAAGTAGTAAGTATTATCTGTAGCACACACAACAATAATTTTATTTTTCAATAATTGGTTTTATTGGGGATTTTAAATAAATGAATAAGAACGTCTATTTAATGATGCTGCTGTCATTATTATCAGGGGCTGCGCTTGCGCAGCAGAATGGCACCTCTGTCGATGAAAATCAGCAGAAGAAAAATGCAGAAACCGAAGAGGAACAGCAAAGTGATTCCGCTTCGGAAAATGGCGAAGATACGATTTTAGTCCGCTCAACCCCGACCAGTCAGTCGATGGGAACGCAGATCATTAATGCTGAGCAGATTAAAAAAATGCCGACCGGAAACGGTTCGATACCAGAGTTATTAAAGAATAACGCTGCTGTGCAGTTCTCGAACACAGCGAATAGCAGCAATACGCCGGGCGAGTTGGCTCCAGAGAACGTCTCGTTCCACGGCGAGAAATTTTATAACAATAATTTTATGATCGATGGGTTATCGAATAATAGCAATATCAACCCTGGAGCCAATAAGGGTCAGCTAGATACTGATCCTGATGGTTATAATGCGACAGATCTACCCGCCGGTGGGACACAGTTGTTCTGGATTAACTCGGAGCTGATTGAGTCGCTGGAAGTATTTGATAGCAACATATCCGCTAAGTACGGTGATTTTACTGGCGGTGTGGTGGATGCCAAACTGATGGACCCTAAACTGGATAATGTATTTGGCAAGGTTTCTTACCGTACCTCGAACGATAGCTGGACGAGTTATCACGTTGATTCCAACATTAGCGAAAACTTCTATTCTGCTACTAACCTTTACTATCAACCAAAATTTAAGAAGCAGTTCTATTCAGCCACCTTTAATCAGCCGTTGAGTGATAAAGCAGGCTTTATTTTTGCCTATAACCGTCAGCAGTCAGATATTCCCTATTATCATCAGTATTTGCAACAGTGGGACGATCAGGAGCGAGTGAGTGAAACCTACCTGCTAAAAGGCGTCTATCTGGCGGATAATGGTGATATTGTTCGCATGATGGGCATGTATTCTCCGCACGAATCTAAGTATTACAAAAGAGATGCAAAAAACGGGGCATTTACCAACACGGGGGGGGGCTATCGCTTCAATATGGAGTGGGAGCACAACGCTAGTTGGGGGAAAATGACCAGTCTGGCGGGCTATCAGTCTGAGCAGAACAAGATTGAACATGAATCTAATGAATTTATTACTTGGACCCACAATGTACCTTCGTTAGGTTTTGTCTCCCCGTCATTGGATTGGCAATCGTCAATTCGCACCTCACAGATTGGTGGTTATGGCACATTTGCCACGGAAAAAAATACCACCACATTGAAGCAGAATTACGAACTTAACCCGGCCTTCTTATTGGGGATGACCCATCAGGTCGATTTCGGCTGGCAGGCTGACTTTGCGAGTGCACAGTACCGTCGTTTTCAGGATGCTTATAGCGCCAATGTTGGGTTTAATGCTACCAACATTAATCCCGGTGTTGTATGTCTACCCGGAGATAAACTGTGTATTCCCGGTGAGCAGTTTGCAGGCACGCGTACACTCTTTCCCGCCCGTTCGGTGCAAGTCAGCTACAACAGCTATGCTGCCTATCTGCAAAACAGCATGAGCTATGGTCGGCTGGAAGTGACCCCTGGCGTGCGTGTTAGCTACGATGATTTCCTGGAAAATCTGAACTTCGCCCCCCGTTTTTCTGCCTCTTACGATGTCTTCGGCGATCGGTCAACACGTCTGTTTGGTGGGGCGAATCGCTATTATGGCTCGGGTATGCTGTCATATAAGCTGCGTGAGGGTATTGGCACGAATATCGTGCAAAGGCGCACCTCGTCCACTGCACCGTGGGCTTCCAATCCCTCAAGAATTACGGGTAGTAATTATACCGTTTCTGATTTAAACACGCCTTATAGTGATGAAGTAACGCTAGGGCTATCGCAGCGAGTCATGAATACGGTATGGACGGCAAAGTGGGTTAATCGTCAGGGGAAAGATCAATTTGGCTCTGAATCAAAGACCATTGATGGGCAACGTTACCGCGTGATGAATAATGAGGGGCGGACAGAGGGGAACACATTGTCTCTGGAAGTGCAGCCAATCAGCCCACATCGTTTCAGTTTTGCTGAAGTGAACTGGAAACTGGGTGCTGGTATTGCGAAAAATAAAGTTAATTCGATCGCTTACTACGATGATACGAATACCGATGAGAGTCGGGTGATTGTTGATAATAAGTTGATGTATAAGGGCGATATGGATGCGATGGATTTCAATACCCCTTGGACGGCTTTCCTGAACGTGGATACTTACTTCCCAGCGATTCGCCTCAATTGGGGACAGCGAGTAGGCTATACCTCTGGTTATAAAGGATATACGCCGCTGCCATTAGATACGTTGTGTCCTGGTGGTAGCCCTGCCTGTAACGCCGACCCTGGCTTTACGGGCGGTGCGAAAGAATATCTCTCTACCACATATGACGATTTTATCTCCTATGACTGGCGTTTTTCTTACTCTCAGCCGGTATACAAAACTCAGACACTGGACATCACGCTGGATGTGCTGAACGTTCTGGATAACGTAGTTGAAACGCAGCAGAAGACGAATATTAATACGACGATAGTAACCTACAAACCCGGCCGTCAGTTCTGGCTTGGCGTTGCTTACACCTGGTAAATCCTATGCCCCGTCATTCGTCGCATGCTGACGTATGACGGGGCATTTTGCATTTTGCATATGTGTGCTCAGACATTGCCTTACAGGCAAAAATAAAAACGAAAAGGTTGTTATGAACTGGAAGAGATGTTGCTGGTTATCGCTAACGGCTGTCGGCCTGCTAGCGGGAAGCGTTGCGAGCCAGGCCGAAGAAATAAAAAGCCCGTTACCGGTTATTAAAGAAGGCACGCTGGCGAATGGATTGCGCTACACCCTCGTGCCGCTGGAAGGGACGAAGACGCGGGTCGATATTCGCCTGATTGTTGATGTCGGTTCGATTGATGAAAAAGACAACGAATCCGGCGTGGCGCACATGGTAGAGCATATGGTGTTTCGCGCCAGCGAGGCGTTTCCTCAAGGTGTGAGTACGGAACTGCATAAACAGGGCTGGGTTCGAGCGCAGAGCTATAACGCCGTGACCAACTACGAGCGCACCATGTACATGATGAGTCCGCCGAAAGGGAATCGCGATCTGGGAACGTCCTTGCAGGCGCTGAGCCAGATGACGGGTCATGCCAAGCTGTTACAAAGCGATCTGGATGACGAGCGTAAAATTATTCTGGAAGAGTGGCGTGGCAAGCTGGGCGTGGCAGAACGCATGAACCAGCAGCGCGTACAGGCGATTCGTCATGATTCCCGTTATCCTTCGCGCCCGACGATTGGCACCGAACAGTCGATTAACGAGACGCCAGCCAGCGTGCTACAGGATTTCTATCAACGTTGGTATCACCCGTCGAATATGCGTTTGATGATCATGGGTGACATCACGCCTGCGGATGCGGAACGCGACATTCAACGCTATTTTGCATCGCTGCCGAATGTTGCGGTGCCAGCCCGTGATTACTATGAACCGTCACTGAAACCGCAGCGTAAAGTGGCGCGTTTGCAGGATAGCCAAAGCGGCAGTAGTCAGGTGTCGTTTGTCTATCGTTTCAATGATAAAGACGCATTTGGCCAATCAGACTTCCGCCACCGTTTGCTTACGCAAATCACCCTGTCTGCGGTAACCCGTCAGGTACGTCGACAGCAAGCTGAGCTGCCGCAAGACGCCAGTAGTCTGGTGGTGCGTAAATCGGATATTGGTAAAACCACCGCCGCACTGGGCTTTTTCGCCAATGTGATGCCGGGAGGCCATGACGCTGCGATTTCTGCCGTATTGAAAGAAATTGAGCGGTTAAAACGCTATCCGCTAAACGAGCAGGACATCACGGAGATCGCCTCCGACATTCGTGAAGTTGCGCAGCGTATGAGTACCACCCCTGAAACACGCGAATTTTCAGACTGGGTTCAGCAGTTGACCATCGTCTGGCAGCAGGATCGCCCGTATGTCGGTAGCCAGCAGCGCGGTAAAGACGCGCTGGCAGCGCTGGACACCATCACTGCTGAAGATGTCAACCGCCATCTGCAACGCTGGTTAGCTTCGCCAGATACGCTGGTGCAGTTTAGCGTGCCGGGCGCGACGCCTTTCACGTTGCCGAAGCCGGATGCGATTCTTAAATTGCAGAAACAGTGGGCGGTGGCAACATTGGCACCGTTGCAGGTAGAAAAAGAGAAAGTCATCCCTGAGCTTCCTGCTGTGACGCAAAGCGGAAAGCGCACCGCGGTGAAAACCTTTGCTGCACAAAAGGTAGAACAGTGGCAACTGAGCAACGGCGATCGCGTTGTGTGGCTGCGTGCGCCGGAGGCGGGTAAAAAAGTGTATCTCACCGCGACGAGTCAGGCTGGTTTCATGGCAGCCTCGCTGAATCCGTGGCAGGCACAGTTGGCGAGTCAATTGGTCAATCAAAGCGGGCCAGCAACATGGAGCGGAGAAGCGCTCAGTAACTGGAAAAAGGAAAAAACGCTGTCGCTGAGCATCGCTCAGGAAGCGGATCAACTGACGCTGAGCGGGAACGCGCCGATTGAACAGCTGGCAAATCTGCTAGGGCTATACCGTGAGCTGAATGTGGCACCGGGAATCGATCCTGAGGTGATGAAAGAGAGCATGATGAGTCTGGCGCGTCAGAAGGCCAATGATGATCAGTCCGTCGGTGGAAAACGTGCTAGCGATATTGCCAAGCTGCGCTTTGGTGGGCCAGCCTGGCAGCAGCCTGAAATTACCGAGCTGAAACAAATCTCAGCGCCAGCGCTGCTCTCTCAGTGGCATAAAGCCGCTTTTGCACCGGTCACCTACTATCTGATTGCAGATATGCCTGCTGCACAGATTTTGCCGCAGGTTGAACGTTATCTGGCGACCATTCCACGTCAGCCTGCCAGCGACGTGAAGTTACATTTGGCGCTGCCGGGTAAACGTGAGGCGACATCGGCTATCAATATCGAGCCGCGTGCCGATATCCTGACCTGGAGTTTCACTCCGCATACGTGGACGCCGCAGGCCGCGGTGCAGGTGAGCATTGCCCGCAATATTGCGAATAAATACCTCAAAACCAGCCTGCGTGATGACGCACTGGGTATTTACCGTATGCGTGTCGATAGCGAACTGGAAGATAAAAAACAGCGTATTGAGACGGAAGTGAGTTTCAGCAGCGCGCCTGAACGTGCGCAGGAGCTGTGGAAACTGGCCGAGCACGTTTTTGCTGAACTGCCGTCAACGATTACGCAGCAGGATGTGGACGAACAAAAAGCACAATTCATCCGTGCGGAAAAAGGGCGTCAGGGCGATCTGACCACGATACAGCGCCGTCTGCTGCTGAGCTATCGCCACTATGACGATCCGCGCTATTTGAGCAGCGTCGCTAAACTGGCAGACAGCATCACGCTGGAAGGCGTTCGCGCAATGTCGGCGAAGCTGTATAACCCAGATAACCGAGTGCTTTACATCACTTTGCCGCAAGAGGTGAAAGAGTGAAGAAAGCAATGGCACAGTTTGTCGATCTCTGCCGTCCCTTTTGGGGCGGTAAGCGGAGCTGGCAGGCGTGGTTACTCTTGTTTATCGCCATTGGGATGGGCGGGATGATTGTCTATCTCAATGTGTTATTAAACGAGTGGAGTAAGACGTTTTATGATGCGTTAGGTGCATTCGACAGCAGTTTATTGCTTTCTCTGATGAAAGAATACGGTATTTACATCCTGCTCTATATTGGGTCGATCGTGTATCAGGAATGGTTTACCAAACTGCTCATTATCCGCTGGCGCAGTGCGTTAACCGCAGAGATGGTGGACAGTTGGTTGGCGAAGCGGGCATTTTATCGTATGTCGGTGGCGGGCAAGATTGATAACCCCGATCAGCGTATTGCCGAAGATATCAACCTGTTCGTCGACAAAGCCGTTAGCCTAGTGGTGGAGTTTTTGATCGTCACGGCACGCTTGTTTTCTTTCGTCGTTATCCTGTGGGGATTGTCGGGCGTTCAGCGCTTTACCCTATTCGGTGAAGAGTGGGTAATCAAAGGCTATCTGGTTTGGATCGCGATTCTGTATACGCTGATCGGCAGCCTGATCACGCATGTGGTCGGGAAGCGCCTGCATGATATTAATTATGAGAAGCAAAAAGCGGAGGCTGATTTCCGTGCCGCGTTGCTGCGTAAGCATGATAACGCTGAGCAAATTGCGCTATACGGTGGTGAAGCGCAGGAGAAAAGCCACCTTCAGCGCCATTTCTCTGCCATCGTGTCGAACTGGGGACGTTTTATGAATGCCGAACGTAATCTGGGCTTTTTCACCACGGGCTATATGCGTGTGAGCCAGATTGTGCCGGTCTTTGCTGCCTTGCCAGCCTTCCTGAGTAAGACGGTAACGCTGGGGGGATTGATGCAGATTCGTGGGGCGTTTGCGCAAGTACACGGTGCGCTGAGCTGGTTTATCCATAAATACAAAGAGTTCGTGATTCTGTCCGCCAGTATGGCGCGTTTGAGCCAGTTTAAGGAAGAGATCAAACGTCATCAGTCTGAACAGGCTGATGCGGCAGTAGGGCAGGATTTGCGCATTGAGCAACTCTCCTTTACTACGCCACAGGGTTCTCCTCTGCTGCAAAATGTGGATCTGAGTTGCGAAGCGGGTAGCTGGAGTAAATTTTCTGGCCGCAGTGGGCTGGGGAAATCAACGTTGCTACGCACGCTAAACGGTTTGTGGCCGTATTACGATGGTCGCTGGCAGTCGCTCGAAGGTCGCAGCCTGCTGCTACCGCAGCAAAGCTATTTAGGACAGGGTACGCTGGCAGAGATTCTCTGTTATCCCTATCCGCCGCTGGCTGACAGCGAGATGCTGCGCCAGACGCTGGATAGCGTCGGGCTGGGGGCGTGGCGCGATCGTTTAAGTGAGCAACTGAACTGGGATCGGGTGTTTTCCGGCGGCGAGCGGCAGCGTGTTGCCTTTGCCCGTGCGCTGATTGCCAAACCCGATACACTCTATCTGGATGAAGCGACCAGTAATTTGGATCATGACTCTGCCAGACAGCTTCTGGCGCTCGTCAAGCTGGCGTTACCGATGTGTACCGTGGTAGCCATTACGCACCAGACGGAATTGGACGATCTGTTCCCGCATCGTTATGACCTAACCGATTTTGCCTCACAGCGCAGTTGATGTTACCTACAGACCTTCCGGTTATCGGAAGGTCTGTGGTTCTGGTTGGTTTCCCCCTATAATCCCCCGCAGGATTATTCCGTCTTTCACGGCACTTTTCGTCGCTTGCAGACTCCAACTCCCATCTTGCTCGGGGGACTGATGACGGAAGTCGTTCAATTTTGAGGAGTACACACCATGAATTCTCGCTCGCTATCTTTGGGGTTACCGCTCGTGTTGGGTTTACCGCTACTGCTGACCGGATGCAGTACGCTTTCCAATTTTTCCTGGTCCAGCCTATCGCCGTTTAACTGGTTCGGCAGTTCGTTGCAGATCACGGATGCGGGCGTCGGTGGCATTAATGCGGGTACGCCGTTATCTGAAGGCGCGTTACGGAACGCGTTGGATGGCAGTTATCAACTGCGTAGTGGAATGGGGACATCCAACGGTCAACTGGTCGCATTTTATCAGGCGCTGGATGGTAAAGAGGTGAAGATGATCATCAGCGGCCAGCCGAAGGGCAGCGTGCGCAAAGTTGAAGTCATGGACCCGGCTATTGACAGTGCCGGTGGCGTGAAAATCGGTGATGCCTTTAGCAATACCTACAGCAAAGCCTTTGAGTCTTGTCAGTTGGGGCAGGGTGATGATGCGCGAGGCGTTGAATGTGCCGCGCCCCAGAGCACGCATATCAGCTACGTTTATTCCGGCGAGTGGAGCGGCCCAGAAGGCTTGATGCCGCCCGACGATATCCTGAAAAACTGGAAAGTGAGCAAAATAGTGTGGCATGCGCAGGCGCGTAACACATCCGTTTTATAACGGGGCGTCTTGGCGTTAACGGACTAATTTGTCTTCACGCAAGGTAAAATCCAGGCGGCTTCCGGTATGATACCCGTGCCGCCTGATTTTTTTCGGCAGCCGTATTTGCTGTAACCACAGTAGTAAACCATAACAACAAAAGAAAAAACTGACGCTTGAGGAAGCAGAAATGACACCAATTCAAAGCGGTATTTTAATGGAACACCGCCGTTTTGCCATTTTTATGGAAGCGATGATTCAGGGAGAGTTTGATGCTATCCGGCAGGGATGCAAAAAATTCTGTCAGACATTACAAGATTTGCAGCAGCAGTATCCCGATGCCGGGTTAGGCGCGGTACTGGCGTTTGGTAACGATGTTTGGCGCGATCTGGACTGTAACCATAGTGCGACGGAGCTGAAGTCGTTTACGCCGCTGGGTAAAGGGCTTGCCCCAGCAACGCAGCGCGATCTGTTGATCCATATCCAATCGCTCCGCCATGACGTTAACTTCACGCTGGCACAGGCTGCGCTGGCCGCGTTTGGTAGCGCAATTCGTATTGAAGAAGAGACGCACGGTTTCCGCTGGGTGGAAGATCGCGACTTAAGCGGTTTTATCGACGGTACGGAAAACCCACAGGGTGAGGCACGGCACGCCGTGGCAATTATCCCTGAAGACCAGCCGGATGCAGGTGGCAGCTACGTGTTTACCCAACGCTGGGAACACAATCTGAAGCAGTTGCAGCGTTTTAGCGTGGAACAACAGGAACAGATGATCGGGCGCACTAAGCAGGATAACGAAGAGCTGTCTTCGGATCAGCGTCCTGTAACCTCACACCTTAGCCGCGTGGATTTAAAGGAAGATGGCAAGGGGCTGAAAATCCTGCGTCAGAGCCTGCCTTATGGCACCGCGAGCGGCAAGAACGGGCTTTATTTCGTCGCCTACTGTGCGCGTCTGCACAACATTGAACAGCAGTTGCTAAGTATGTTCGGCGATCGTGACGGCAAACGTGACGATATGCTGCGCTTTACTAGAGCGGTCAGCGGCAGCTATTTCTTCGCGCCGTCTTTGGCGAAGCTATTGTCACTGTAAGGTTTGACGCGTTTTCCTGATGCCTGTATTCATGCAGGCATCAATGTTTTGCATCGGCTATCTTGCCGCGTTTTTCTCTTTTCTTTCCCCTCTTTTTTGCTGCGATCTCTCACTGTGGTGTTATGCCCTTTAGCGCTTAAAAACTCCGAAATATTATATATAAAGGTTATATGTTAACCGCCACTTCCCCCTACACTGATTTACGCGAATACGCGCATTCCAATATCGGTTATTCACACGATAGCTCCCATAACAAAGCCTACCGAATAGGCGCTAACTCTGGCAGGACATAAGATGAATCAAGTACAGGTGAAAGGCTGGCTGGTGAAGGGTTCTCTGGCGCTGTCATTGCTGCTGGGTGGGCAGAGCGCAGTCTCCGCTACCGAGCTGCTGAACAGCTCTTATGATGTGTCTCGTGAGCTATTTGTGGCGCTCAATCCCGGCTTTGAAAAGCAGTGGTTGTCGCAGCATCCCAACGATCCACTCACGATCAAACAATCGCATGCGGGTTCATCTAAACAGGCGCTGGCTATCCTGCAAGGGTTGAAAGCCGATGTGGTGACCTACAATCAGGTGACGGACGTCCAGATCCTACACGATCGCGGGCAACTGATTCCTGCTGACTGGCAGGCGCGTTTACCAAATAACAGCTCTCCGTTCTATTCCACCATGGCGTTTCTGGTTCGCAAAGGTAATCCCAAAGGGATTCACGACTGGAACGATCTGGTGCGTGATGACGTTAAGCTGATTTTCCCGAATCCGAAAACCTCTGGCAATGCCCGTTATACCTACCTTGCGGCCTGGGGCGCGACCAGTAAAGCCAACGGTGGCGATGAGGCCAAAACTCGCGAGTGGGTAACGCGTTTTCTGGCGAACGTCGCGGTATTTGATACCGGCGGCCGTGGCGCAACCACCACATTTGTGGAGCGCCAATTGGGGGATGTATTGATCAGCTTTGAATCCGAGGTGAATAACATTCGTAATCAGTACGGTGCAGAGAATTACGAGGTGATCGTGCCGAAGGTTAACGTATTGGCGGAATTCCCGGTGGCGTGGATCGATAAGAATGTGGAGAAGAATGGCACCGAACAGGCGGCAAAAGCCTATCTGAATTATCTCTATAGCCCAGACGCGCAAAAGGTGATCACCGATTTTTACTACCGTGTGAACAACCCTGAATTGGCGCAAACGCTAAAATCTCGCTTCCCTGAAACCACGTTGTTCCGTGTGGAAGATCAGTTTGGCTCGTGGCCACAGGTGATGAAGACCCATTTCGACACCGGTGGTGAATTGGATAAACTGCTGGCGGCTGGTCGTCAGTAATGTCTTTGGGTTCAGGTAAACGGGTGCTGCCGGGATTCGCGCTGAGTCTGGGCAGTAGCCTGCTTTTCGTCTGTCTGATTCTACTGCTGCCCTTAAGTGCGCTGGTGATGCAACTCTCAGAGATGAGTGTGACGCAGTACTGGGCGGTGATCTCCAACCCGCAGGTGGTGGCGGCTTACAAGGTCACGCTCTTGGCGGCAGGGCTGGCGACGGTATTCAATGCCGGATTCGGTCTGTTAATGGCGTGGATTCTGACGCGCTATCGTTTTCCCGGTCGAGCCTTGCTGGATGGGTTGATGGATTTACCCTTTGCGCTCCCCACTGCCGTGGCGGGGCTGACGCTGGCCGCGCTGTTTTCAACAACGGGCTGGTACGGCGCATGGCTGGCAGAATACGGCATTAAGGTGTCCTATACCTGGCTGGGTATTACGGTTGCGATGGCGTTCACCAGCATTCCTTTTGTGGTGCGTACTGTGCAACCGGTGTTGGAAGATCTGGGGCCGGAATACGAAGAGGCGGCACAAACGCTGGGGGCGAATCGCTGGCAGTGTTTTCGTTACGTCATTTTACCAGAGTTAACGCCAGCGCTATTAACGGGCACCGCGCTGTCGTTTGCCCGTAGTCTGGGCGAATTTGGTGCGGTTATCTTTATTGCAGGGAATATTGCCTGGCAGACAGAAGTCGTTTCGCTGATGATTTTTATCCGTTTGCAGGAATTTGATTTCCCTGCTGCCAGCGCGATTGCCTCTGTCGTGTTAGCCTCATCCTTATTGATACTGTTTGCCGTCAACGTGTTGCAAAGCCGTTTTGGTCAACGGACCCGGAGCGTGTAATGGCAGAGATACCGACTGTGACTCCGCAGCGCAAATCTCATCCGGTGCGGCAGGAACGTAACGGGGCGAGAGCCGCGCTGATTGCGTTGGGCGTGATATTATCGCTCATCATGCTGGTCATCCCCTTAGTGTCAATTTTTGCCGCTGCGCTGTCGCACGGACTGGGGGGCGTCTGGCGTAACCTGAGCGATCCTGACATGCTGCATGCCATTGGCCTCACGCTGCTGGTGGTCGCGATTGTCGTACCGGTGAATCTGGTGTTTGGTACGCTGCTGGCGTGGCTGGTCACGCGCTTTCAGTTTCCGGGGCGGCAACTGCTGCTCACGCTGATCGACATTCCTTTTGCCGTCTCGCCGGTGGTGGCAGGTTTGCTCTATCTGCTCTTTTACAGCACCAACGGCCCGGTTGGCGGCTGGCTGGATGAGCAGGGGATACAGCTGATGTTTGCCTGGCCGGGCATTGCGCTGGTGACGATATTCGTGACCTGTCCGTTTATGGTCAGGGAGCTGGTTCCGGTGATGATGAGTCAGGGGAGTCAGGAGGAAGAGGCTGCTGTGCTACTCGGTGCGTCAGGTTGGCAGGTGTTCTATCGGGTAACGCTACCGAATATTCGCTGGGCGCTGCTGTATGGTGTGGTGCTGACGAATGCCAGAGCAATAGGTGAGTTTGGTGCCGTATCCGTGGTGTCGGGCTCGATTCGTGGCGAAACCTACACGCTGCCGCTACAGGTTGAATTATTGCATCAGGATTATAACAGCGTGGGGGCGTTTACTGCGGCGGCGTTGTTGACCGTGATGGCGATACTGACGCTGTTCATCAAGAGCGCCTTGCAGTGGCGTGTAAAACGGCAAATGGCGCAAGGGCGGGAACAACATCCGCCTGAAAAGCAGTAAATTGAGATTGCTGGCAAAGTCAGATTTTAGGGGAAACACAGGGATGAGGTTCCCGTAGGGATACCTCGCCCTGTGGTAGCTCCGTGTATCTCGAATTAACCATCATGGGTTTGTCAGCAACGTTAATTTTATCGTTCACTCCGTAAGTGGGTGAGACTTTTTAGGACTCAACTTGTGACAACGCTTGAGCATTGTATTGGTAATACCCCGCTGGTGAAATTGCAGCGCCTGACGCAGGGATTGAACAGTGAAATCTGGCTGAAGCTGGAAGGGAATAACCCAGCCGGATCGGTAAAAGATCGGGCTGCACTCTCGATGATCCAGCAGGCGGAGAATCGCGGAGATATCGCTCCCGGTGACAGGCTGATCGAAGCGACCAGTGGGAATACCGGTATTGCGTTGGCGATGATTGCGGCGGTGAAAGGTTATCGACTACGCCTGCTGATGCCAGACAACATGAGCTATGAACGCCAGACCGCGATGCGCGCGTATGGTGCAGAACTGGTGTTGGTTAACCGCAAGCTGGGGATGGAAGGGGCGCGGGATCGCGTGAAACAGATGGTGTTGGCGGGAGAGGGGAAAACGCTCGATCAGTTCAATAACCCAGACAACTCGCTGGCGCATTTTCTCACGACGGGCCCAGAAATCTGGCAACAGACGGCGGGTAAGCTGACTCATTTTATTTCCAGCATGGGGACAACCGGCACGATCTCTGGGGTCAGCCGCTATCTGAAGCAGCAGAATCCTGAAATCTGTACAGTCGGGTTACAGCCTGCGGAAGGAAGCCATATTCCCGGCATTCGCCGCTGGACGCCGGATTATATGCCGGGCATCTTCCGCGCCGATCTGGTCGATCGCATACTGGATATGACACAGGTGGATGCAGAGAATACGCTGCGGCAGCTGGCGCGTCAGGAAGGTATTTTCTGCGGCGTCAGTTCCGGCGGTGCGGTGGCTGGCGCACTGCGGCTTGCGGAGGAAAACCCCGGTAGCGTGATTGTGGCGATCGCCTGCGATCGCGGCGATCGGTATCTGTCCACCGGGGTATTTGATTAACGTTACTCGTCATACTTCACATTGCATGTGCGTTGGCTATTCACGCTCCAGCGCATGAATCGGTTCCATCCGCGCGGCGCGGCGAGCAGGGAAGAAGCCGAAGATAATGCCAATCAGGCTGGAGCACAGGAACGCGGCAATGATCGAGGCGCTGGAATAGATCATCGAAAAATTGCTGCTGAACTGTGCGAATAGCACGCCGATTCCCAACGACAGCGCGACGCCCACGATGCCGCCGAACAGGCAAACCAGCACGGCTTCGATAAGAAACTGCTGCATGATGTCGCTGGTGCGCGCGCCAACCGCCATGCGAACGCCGATCTCTCGGGTTCGTTCTGTGACGGATACCAACATGATGTTCATCACGCCGATACCGCCGACCAGCAGCGAAATCAGGGCGATCATCGACACCAGCAGTGCGAGTGTGGTGGTGGTTTTCTCGATCATCTGGCGGATGTTGTCGGTGTTCATGATAAAGAAGTCTTTCGTACCGTGCCGCTGCGTCAGCAGCGTGGTGATGTTCTTCTCGGCGATGTTCATATCAATATTGTCTTTTACCCGCACCGTAATGCTTCGCAGGTAGGACTGCCCGACCATGCGTTTCATCACCGTGGTGTACGGCACCCACACGTTCAGATTTTCATCGCTACCGAAGCCGCCCTGGTTCTTGCTGACGACACCGATAATCCGCACGGGTAGCGAGCCCAGCAAAATCACTTGCCCAATGGGGTCCTCGCCGTGGGGAAAGAGCTTATCGCGCGTATTTTTGTCAATCACCGCATCCTGAGTCAGTTGATCGACGCTGCTGCGTGGGAAAAGCACGCCGCGATCTACTGTGTAGCCACGCACGGTGAAGAACTGTTCGCCCACCCCAGAAACGCTGGCGGAAACGGCGATGTTACCGTAGCGCATGGTGACGCTGGTGGAGATGGAGGGCGTGACGCTATGCACGTAGGGCTGCTGTGTCAGTGGCTGAATATCGCTGGCGCGCAGCGTCTGGATAGCGCTGGCATCCATGTCGCCGAAGTCTTTGCCGGGAAAAATTTCCAGCGTGCTCGTGCCCATCGAATTGATATCGGCCAGCACTTGCTCCTGTGAACCTTTTCCCAGCGCGACGACCGAGACGACAGACGCAATGCCGATGATGATGCCGAGCATGGTCAGAAAGGTGCGCATCCGCTGGGCGTTCATCGCCAGCAGCGCCATTTTAAACGCATCGATAAAGCGATCTTTGAACTGATTCAGGGCAGAGGTGGTAGGAGACACGGTGTCCGGTAATGGCACGGTAACTTCTTCAGGGCGCGTTTGTCGATCGGCAATCACTTCGCCATCGCGCAGCTCGATGATGCGCTGTGCGTGTTCGGCGATCGTCATATCGTGCGTGACGATCACGACCGTGTTGCCCTGTTTGTGCAGGTCGCGGAGTATGCTCAGGACCTCGTTGCCGCTGTGGGTGTCCAGCGCGCCGGTCGGCTCATCAGCCAGAATAATGCCACCGCTGTTCATCAGCGCCCGTGCGATACTCACGCGCTGTTGCTGACCGCCGGAAAGCTGGCTAGGCCGATAGTGAAGGCGATTTTCCAGCCCAAGTTTGGTCAGCAGGTCTGCCGCCCGCTGACGGCGCGTCAGTCTGCTCTTCCCAGCATAAATCGCAGGGACTTCGACATTCTCGAGTGCAGTCAGGTCACCAAGCAGGTGGTAGCGTTGGAAAATAAAGCCAAAGTGTTCGCGGCGCAGTTCAGCCAACTGGTCGTTATCCAATTCACCAACGGCGCGTCCTGCTACCTGATAGTCACCGGCGGACGGCTTATCCAGGCAGCCGAGAATATTCATCAGCGTGGATTTTCCCGATCCTGACGCCCCGACAATCGCCACCATTTCTCCCTGATTGAGGGTCAGATTAATGTCTTTAAGAACGGTAACGTCCTGTTCGCCGTTGGAAAAACGGCGGGTGATGCCAGTCAGCTTAAGCAAAGATGTAGACATGCGTTACATCCCCATCGGCGGGCCGGGATGCGTGGAGGTTACATCGCCGGGAGAGGGACTGACAACGATCTGTTCCCCGACGCTGAGCCCCGAACGAATCTGGGTGCGCACGTTATCATTGAGGCCAAGCGTGACCAGACGCGATTCAACTTTCTTGTTCGCATTGACGACCTGCACGTACCACATGCCATTGCGCAAGGTTAACGCCGTCGCCGGGACGACAATGGCATTTTTCACCGAAGACAGCAAAATATTGACCTGTGCCGTCATTGAAATACGCAATACGCCATCAGGATTTTGCACATCGAACTGACCATTGTAATAAATTGCGGTACTGGATGAGGAGCTGGAACTGCTTGTACTGGATGACGTCGTTGTCGAGTCCGTGTTGATGGAGTCCGGCGCGGGCTCAATCGAACTCAGCGTAGCTTCATAACGCTTATTCGGTTCACCCAGAATGCTGAACCAGACCGGCATGCCGGTTTTCACCTTAACGACGTCGGCTTCTGAGATTTTTACCTTGATGGTCATGGTGTCTAAATTGGCGACTTTAGCAATGGTCGGCGTAGTCTGGATCGCATTCACCGTTTGGCCTGCTTCTACGGGAATCGCCACCACCGTGCCATCCATCGGCGAGCGAATTTGGGTATATCCCAGATTCACTTTGGCGGTGTTAACGGTGATCTGTGCCTGAACGATTTGGGCGTCTAGCGCGTCGATATTGGCTCTGGTGGCATCGAGCGTTGCCTTCGCACTGTCGTAATCGGCCTGTGCGCCCACACCGCGCTTCATCAGCATCTGCTGACGTTGCCAGCTTAATTCGTTATTACGCAATTCTGCCACTTTGGCAGCCCGCTGAGCCTGAATGTTTTTCAGCGCCGCTTCGCCATTCTTTAAGGTGTCCTGCTGCGTGAGGTCATCAATCTCGGCGATCAATTGCCCTTTTTTCACCTTATCGCCGAGTTCGACGTGCAGTGCTTTGATTTGTCCTGAGGCTTGAGCACCAACGCTAACTTGCTTCTGCGCCTCAATTTTTCCATCGGCGAGTACCGTTTGTTCGAGATCCGCGATCTCTGCGGCAGTGGTGATCGCGTTTGGTACGGGCGATGGCTTGCTGAAAAACAGATGAATAAGTACGGCAGTAGCAATGAGGCCTAGTGCGATCATCGCACGGCGTCGTGTAAAAAATCGTGATTGCATCAGGGGGAGTCGTCCTTAATGAATGCATCTGTATCCGTCATACTTCAAGTTGCATGTGCGTTGGCTGCGCTTAGTCACCCGAATCACTTACCTGAGTAAGCTCATCGGGATTCCCTCGCTTGCCGCCTGCCTGAAACTCGAATTATTTAGGGTATCAACGGGAGTAAATAACGCCGGTGGGTAATTTACCCCGAGTCCGTAAAGGTAGCGGTAATCTTTGCTGAAAGAAATGGTAAGGATTAAGTAAATCTGGCTGCGAAGATTAACGTCAGGCCTGAGAATACAGGATCTATACCCGTCATACTTTAAACAATATGTGGATTTCTTTGCCACCCGGTGATTGTTTTGGGTATACCTGATTAATGAGGACAGGATATGAATATTTTACTGGTCGATGACGACGTAGAGCTGGGCGATATGCTCTGTGAGTATCTGAATGCGGAAGGGTTTTCAACCTCGCGGGTGCTGACCGGCAAAGAGGGCGTCGATGGCGCGATGTCGGGGGATTACACTGCGATGATTCTCGATGTCATGCTGCCGGATATGAGTGGGATTGACGTGCTGCGCCAGATCAGAAAAACCCAGTCGTTGCCTGTCATTATGCTGACGGCGAGAGGCGACAATATCGACAGGGTCATCGGTCTTGAAATGGGTGCAGATGACTATATGCCTAAACCTTGCTACCCACGTGAACTGGTAGCAAGGCTGCGTGCGGTGTTACGTCGCTATGACGAGCAGCCGAGTACAAAGCGTGACGAAAGCGTAGCAGCCAGTGGCGATCTGGTATTGAACCCCGCCACACGCATCAGCGAATGGCGCGGTAAGCCGTTTGATCTGACGGCATCTGAGTTTAACTTGCTGGAACTGCTATTACGTTTCCCCGAGCGGGTGGTATCGAAAGACGAGCTATCCGAAAAATGTCTGGGGCGTCGCCGTGAAGCGTATGACCGCAGCGTAGACGTGCATATCAGCAATATTCGTCAGAAGCTTGGGGCATTGTTGGGCAACACGATGACGATTGAAACCGTGCGTAGCGTCGGATACCGGATTCGCTGATGATGATCCGTGGAAGACTTTTTTGGAAGATATTACTGGGATTTTGGCTGACGTTCCTCGTCATGTCTCAACTGCTATGGCTGGCTTTTTCTCTGGGCGGAGATCGTCATAAGCCGCTGGAAGAAATCGTGGTGTCACGTATTGCGACGATGCAAACCGAGGTGGTGGCGATGGCGCTACAACATGGCGGTCTGGGTGAACTGAACGATGTGATATCGCTGTTGCCACAAAAAGAGCAGCAATACATTTCCATTACGGAATCGCCTCTGCCGCTGTCGGAACAGGAGTTAGTTTCCTCCCCGCAGAATGCCTTACTCGACGATGCTTTTGCACCGGACAAACGTGGCGCACAGCATATCACTCACGTTATCAAGCAGGTCAGCGGCCCAGCGGGAAAGTGGTATCAGATACGTTATGACGCTGAGCTGCTGCGCAGCGAATTTCGTCCTCCTCGTCCCGTCGAATTTCTCAATGTGCCGATGCCATTTGTCATCATTGCAGGGCTTGGCGGGTTGCTATTTAGCTCGGTGCTGGCATGGAGTCTGGCACGCCCGTTGAACCAGATCCGCGCGGGGTTTGATCAGGTGGCGCAGGGGGATCTGAATGTGCGCCTGCTGCCGGTAATGCGTAAACGTCATGATGAAATCAGCGATGTGGCGCGCGATTTCGATTCTATGGTTGAACGGCTGGACAGTCTGGCTAGCGCGCGCGAACAACTGCTTCATGATGTCTCGCATGAGCTACGTTCTCCGCTGGCGCGTTTGCAGCTTGCCATCGGGCTGGTGAGGCAGAACCGGGACAATCTGGAGAATTCCTTGCAGCGTATCGAACGTGAGGCGCTGCTGATGGATAAGATGATTGGCGAACTGTTGACGCTATCGCGCACGGAGCATTCCGGTATTGAGGAGGCCTATTTCGATTTACTGGGTCTGGTGACGGCGGTGGTAAACGATGCGCGCTATGAAGCGCAGGTCACCAGCGTTGAAATCCTGCTCGTGGCAGATGAAGACGAAGACTACACGGTCAAAGGCAACGCGGAACTGATGCGCAGAGCGGTCGACAATGTCATGCGCAACGCGCTACGTTTTTCTGCTCCCGCACAGCAGGTTGCCGTGTCGCTCATTGGCAATGAGCAGGAATGGATGATTCAGGTCGCCGATCAGGGGCCTGGCGTGGAGAAAAGTAAGCTCTCCAGTATTTTCGATCCTTTCATTCGTGTTGATTCACCGCTGTCTGGCAAGGGCTATGGATTGGGGCTGGCGATAGCCCGAAAGGTTGTGCTGGCGCACGGTGGGCATATTGAGGCGGATAACGGCGAGTCGTGCGGATTAGTGATTCGTCTGTGTGTACCGCGCTGGAAAGCCTGAAACGAAAACGGCACCATCCGGGTGCCGTTTCGTGCAAACGTAGTAAACAATCCGTAGAGGAAAAGCTTACTTTTTGATACGGATAACCGGTGTTTCACCGACAACAACCGTACCACTCAGTTTGGTCAATTCCTTGATTTCATCCATGTTGGAAATAACCACTGGTGTCAGAGTAGACTTCGCTTTTTCTTCCAGCAGAGCCAGGTCAAACTCGATAACGAGATCGCCTTTCTTCACGCGCTGGCCTTCTTCGGCGATGCGCTTGAAGCCTTCGCCTTTCAATTCAACGGTATCAATACCAAAGTGCACAAACAGCTCAATGCCGCTGTCAGACTCGATGGAAAACGCATGGTTGGTTTCAAAAATTTTGCCGATGGTGCCGTCTACCGGTGCGACAATCTTGTTGCCAGTTGGCTTGATGGCAATACCGTCGCCGACGATTTTCTCTGCAAATACGACATCAGGAACATCTTCAATATTGACGATTTCACCGGACAGCGGGGCAATGATTTCGATGCTGCCAGTGTCTTTTTTATCGTCAGAAACCAGAGATTTCAATTTATCGAACAAACCCATGATTCTCTCCTAAGCATTAATATTGGGCCAGCGTATACCCTAATCTTTCAAGTTGTTGTGGCATTAGTGTTTTTTCGCTACCCCGACTGCGACAGTATCGCCTGTCGGGGGTGCTGATTGCCACCTTGAAACCTATTAGGTAAAGCAGAATCAGCAGAGCGTTTTTTCTTTAATAAAGCGGCTCACCAGATTGCTTAACTCTTGTGCTGTCGGTTGAGCTAATGCTTGCTCCGCCAGCGCCTTCGCATCTTCGTAATTCGCATTACGGATGATTTTCTTGATGCTCGGGATAGAGATCGCACTCATACTGAATTCGTCCAGACCCATTCCCAATAACAGTAGTGTAGCACGTTCGTCACCGGCGAGCTCACCGCACATCCCTGTCCACTTGCCTTCGGCGTGAGACGCGTCGATGACCTGTTTAATCAGGGTAAGGACGGCGGGAGACATCGGGTTATAGAGATGAGAAATCAGCTCATTACCGCGATCAACTGCCAGAGTATACTGGGTTAAGTCATTTGTCCCAATACTAAAGAAGTCGACTTCTTTGGCTAAATGAGGAGCAATAGCCGCGGCAGCAGGTGTCTCAACCATCACGCCGACTTCAATGCTTTCATCGAAGGCTTTACCTTCTTCTCTCAGCTGTGCCTTCAACATTTCCAGCTCGGCTTTCAGCTCACGCACTTCTTCCACGGAGATAATCATCGGGAACATGATGCGTAGTTTGCCAAAGTTGGATGCACGCAGAATGGCGCGCAGTTGAGCATGCAGAATTTCTTTGCGATCCAGACAGATACGGATAGCACGCCAGCCAAGGAACGGGTTCTCTTCCTTCGGCAGGTTCATGTAAGGCAGATCTTTGTCGCCACCGATATCCATGGTACGGACGATAACAGCTTGAGCACCCACGGCTTCAGCAACGGCTTTATACGCCTGGAACTGTTCTTCTTCGGTCGGCAGTGAATCACGATCCATGAACAGGAATTCGGTACGATACAGGCCGACACCTTCTGCGCCGTTACGTTCTGCACCTGCGACATCACGCACGGTGCCGATGTTGGCACAGACTTCAACCTGATGACCGTCCAGCGTGATGGCCGGCAGATCTTTCAGCTTGGCCAGCTCATATTTTTCAGCGTGGTATTGCTGCTGAACGGCTTTTAATTCTTCAATTTTATCCGCAGTCGGATTCTGATAAATCTGGTTGTTTACCGCATCGATAATCAGATAGTCGCCGTTTTTGACCTGCTGGGTCACGTTGGTCGTGCCGACGATCGCGGGCAGTTCCAAAGAACGCGCCATAATGGACGTGTGAGACGTGCGGCCACCGAGATCGGTAATGAAGCCCAACACTTTGTCCAGATTCAACTGTGCGGTTTCTGACGGTGTCAGATCCGTTGCGACCAGAATAACTTCATCCTGAATATCACCCAGATCGACGATGGTCATATTGAGAATGTTGCGTAGCAAACGCTTCCCGATATCACGCATGTCCGCAGCGCGTTCTTTCAGATATTCATCATCAAGCTCTTCCAGCGCTTTGGCCTGGTTTTCGATAACGGAAAACGCGGCGGCATCGGCGGAAGCATGTTCATCTTTAATCAGGGCTATGATTTCCTGCTCGAACTCTTCATCTTCCAGCAACATGATGTGGCCTTCGAAGATGGCTTCTTTCTCTGCGCCCAGCGTCTCGCCCGCTTTCTTCTTGATAGCTTCCAACTGTGCGGATGCTTTGGAACGACCAGTCAGAAAACGTTCAGTTTCCTGTTCCACCTGATCCGCAGAGATTTTTTTCCGGTTGATGAGAATTTCATCTTCTTTCAGTAGCAGTGCCTTACCAAAAGCAATACCCGGTGATACTAATATGCCTGAAATCATAACCCTACCTTACTCGATTCTGGTGTTCACTAAAAAACTCGTCGATTACTCGAGCTCAGCCATCAGTTTGACCAGGTGTTCAACCGCTTTTTGTTCGTCTTCGCCTTCCGCAGCGATAGTAACCACAGTTCCTTGGGTTAAGCCGAGTGTTTGTAATTTGAACAGGCTCTTGGCGCTGGCGCTTTTGCCGTTGGACGTCACGGTGATGTCTGAAGCGAAACCTTTGGCTTCTTTGACAAACTGAGCAGCGGGACGAGTGTGCAGGCCATTCGGTGCGGTGATAGTCACTTCTTGCTGGAACATGCTTTTTTCCCCAACTTATGGATTAGATTAATGTTGTGGAACTAAAGTTTAGCTGATTCACTGAACTTTAGCCTGTTTGGTTAGCACCTGATTTATGTTACAGGGGCGGGCCACGATGCGACAGGAAAACCGTCAAACGTGTTTCCTGAACATACCCGTCATACTTCAAGCTGCATGTGCGTTGGCTGCGTTCACTTACCCGAATCACTTACCTGAGTAAGCTCGTCGGGATTCCTTCTCTTGCCGCCTTCCTGAAACTTGAATTATTTAGGGTATAAAATACCATCAAACACCGCCGGTTCCGTCACCCATTATCTTAACCTCAGTCGCAAAACGGCGATGTGGGCTATCGTGCGCAGGACAAAACAATCGTACGCAGGACAAAAACAATGTGATGAGGTGTGGTCTTTGCCGGATATTAATTTCACGCATCAAAATAATTGTTCGGTTAAATACTAAACCTGATGCAGAAAAGCAATCTGTATGTAGTGGAAAGTTTGAAGTGTGCCACAAAAAAGCACCTAAATAGGTGCTTTTTTAACATATTGGTCACTTGTTGTACGAGGTTGACCAAGGGGCTATTGTTGCAGTTCTTGCTCGGTGAACAGGTCGGCAAAGAGTGCGGTACTGAGGTAGCGTTCGCCAGAAGAAGGCAGAATAACGACGATAGTTTTGCCTTCAAACTCTTTCTCTTTGAGCAAATTCAGCGCGGCGGCAACGGCGGCACCGGAAGAAATGCCAGCCAGAATGCCTTCTTCTTCCATCAAGCGGCGTGCGGTGCTGATGGCTTCTTCGTTCGTGACTTTCTCTACGCGATCAATCAGTTTCAGGTCGAGGTTACCAGGAATAAAGCCTGCGCCGATGCCCTGAATCTTGTGCGGACCTGGCTTCAGCTCTTCGCCAGCCAGCGCCTGAGTGATTACCGGTGAGTCGGTAGGTTCAACCGCTACGCTGATGATAGCCTTGCCTTTGGTGTTCTTGATGTAGCGGCTTACACCCGTCAGCGTACCGCCTGTACCGACACCAGAAATGAAAACATCAACTTGACCGTCGGTATCTTCCCAGATTTCAGGGCCGGTAGTTTTTTCGTGGATCTCTGGGTTAGCCGGGTTGCTGAACTGTTGCAGCAGCAGATAACGGCTCGGATCGCTGGCGACAATCTCTTCTGCTTTGGCAATAGCGCCTTTCATGCCTTTTGCGCCTTCGGTCAGCACCAGATTAGCACCCAGCGCTTTCAGCAGTTTACGGCGCTCAATACTCATGGTTTCCGGCATGGTGAGCGTGAGTTTGTAACCGCGAGCGGCTGCGACGTAGGCCAGTGCAATCCCTGTGTTTCCGCTGGTAGGTTCAACCAGTTCAATACCCGGTTTGAGAACGCCACGCTTCTCTGCATCCCAAATCAGGTTGGAGCCGATACGGCACTTTACGCTAAAGCTAGGGTTGCGGGATTCCACTTTAGCCAGAATGCGTCCGTTGCCGATACGGTTCAGACGAACCAGCGGCGTATGGCCGATTGTGAAAGAATTGTCTTCGTAGATCTTGCTCATAGCCTGTCCTTATAACTGTATGAAATTTTTGCGAACGTAGAGAGAATACTCGTTCACACTTTTCAGTGAAGTAAAGAATTGCTATATCGTTATGTTCTTAAGAAATATCTTTTCATTACAATAGAAAGCACTGGCCGTTTTGAGCCAGTGCGCACGGTCTTTTTATGACGCGTTTTTCGGCAGTGTCGCGGACAGATCCCGATAACGATCCACCCACAGTTGCGTTGCGCCACATACCGCCACGGGCATGATAACCAGATTCAAAAAAGGCACCAGCGTAAACAGGCTGACCAAGGCACCAAACTGCATATTGGCGACTTTGTGGCGACGCAATGCCTGACGCATCGTGGAAAATCCCACTTTGTGGTTATCAAAAGGGTAATCGCAGTACTGAATTGCCAACATCCACGCGCTGAACAGGAACCACAGAAGCGGAGCGACAGTCTGCCCAATACCAGGGATGAAATAGAGAAGTAGCAGCACAATCGCACGTGGTAGGTAATACGCCAGCTTTTGAATCTCACGCGTCATGATGCGCGGGACGTCTTTGGCAATACTGAGTATGCCGCTGTCCGGCAGCGTTTGGCCGGTTAATTTTGCTTCCAACTGCTCGGCCAATAAGCCGTTAAACGGGGCGGCAATAAAATTGGCGATCGTGCTGAATAGGTAGCTGAATACCAGCAATATGGAGAGTACAGCGAGTGGCCAAATGAGGTAGCTGAGCCATTGTAGCCAGCTCGGAATGTAGCTCATTATGTGGGGAATCCAGTCATTAAGCCGGGTGAAAAGCCACCAAAAAGCCCCCCCCATGAGCACGATGTTCATGAGCAAAGGAAGAATGACGAAACGTCGGATACCTGGCAGTGAGATTAAGCGCCATCCAGCAAGAAAATAGTGTATACCACTGCGAATTTGGTCTGCTGTATTGCCATAAGGCGGTTTTTCGGAAGACATTGTGACAATATACTCAGTCATTTGTTTGTTGAGGCATCATATCGGGATGATCTTATGCTGGCTAGCCCGTATTTGGATGAAAAAACAGCAAAAAAGTGCGTTGTATCTATCTTTATTGTCATAAAGTACCGTGCAGGCTTGCACTTGTGTACTCAGGCAAATAGAGTTAGTAGTATAAGTATTTGCCGTGGTGGCAATGTATTGTTAGAACAATTGGGATAGCAATGATGCAGGACTTGCGTCTGATATTAATCGTTGTTGGCGCGATCGCTATAATAGCGCTGTTACTTCACGGCTTGTGGACTAGCCGTAAAGAGCGCTCGTCCCTTTTTCGTGACCGCCCGGTTAAACGAGCAAAGAAAGCGCGAGATGAGGCGCCGCTTGACGATCTGGATGAAGGCGTTGGCGAAGTTCGCGTGAAGGGCGCTCGCCCGCAGCAAAATGAGCCTTCCTTTGGCAGTGCGTCGTTTGAGCACGATACGTCTGACAACGTGTCGTCTCATCACTATAGCGCACGCGACGATGCCCGTTCAGAGGCGAAATCGCCGTTTGAAAATCTGTCTCCCGCTTCATCTTATGACCCGTTACTGGATGAAGCGACGCCAGTGGATTCTCCGCGTGCGCAGGTACGTAGTGAGACGGCACCGCAGATTGTTTATCCCACAGAATCCTCTGTTTCTGAGCCCAGCAGTGGCGCTCGGCATGAACCCTTTGCGTATGATGCAGCGCCACATCAGCCTGTTACTCATTCACTGCATGAGAAAGTTCAACCCGCGCCCGCGCAGCCTCTGCAACCCGCAGAACCGGTTGAACCCGCTGCGGCAAAAGAAGCTGTTCTGGTGCTGCACGTAGTGGCGCATCAAGGTGGTGTCATTGGTGGCGAACTGCTGTTACAAAGCCTGCTTCAGGCTGGTTTCCAGTTTGGTGAAATGAACATTTTCCATCGCCATGTGAACCCCGCTGGCGCAGGGCCAGTGCTGTTCAGTCTGGCGAATATGGTTAAACCTGGCTCGTTTAATGTGGATGCGATGGCCGAATTCTCGACGCCCGGCGTGTCTATTTTCATGATGGTGCCGTCTTATGGTGATGCCAGCCAAAACTTTAAACTGATGTTACAGTCTGCGCAGCGTATTGCTGACGATGTTGGCGGCGTGGTGCAGGACGATGAACGTCGTATGATGACGCCGCAGAAGGTCGAATCCTACAAAGCCCGTATTCGCGATGTGCTGAAAGCCAACGCCTGATAGCATAAAGTCTGTGAATGCAGTGGGTGAGAGAGAAGCCTCCGTTAGTGGAGGCTTTTTTTATTCGTCAAACCGGTAGTGGTATGAAAAGGCAAGAAAAGGTGAAGCGTGGTGAGTGAAGCAAAAGGATTAAAACAAGAGCTTGGGTTGGTTCAGGGCGTTGGGCTGCTTTCTACCTCGCTGTTGGGGACTGGGGTATTTGCAGTTCCTGCGTTGGTGGCACAACTGGCGCAGCAAGATAGCCTGTGGGCATGGCCGATTTTGATCCTGTTTGTCTTTCCTATCGCCATTGGCTTTGCTGCGCTGGGGCAACATTTTCCTAATGCGGGCGGTGCCGCGCACTTTGTTAATTTGGCCTTCGGGCCGCGAATGGCGCGCGTAACTGGCTGGCTATTTCTGTCTGTCATTCCGCTGGGTCTACCCGCAGCCTTGCAGATTGCTGCCGGGTTCTGGCAGGCAGCATTTGGCTGGAGCGATCTGGGGCTGCTCTGCGTACAGCTGCTGACGTTGGGCGGTATCTGGCTACTTGGCCTGCGTAGTGCGGGTTCGAGTGCCAACATTCAGATCGTCATCGCGCTGCTTGTGGTAGGGCTGGTTGCTGCGATCTGGTGGCAGGGGGAAATTACGCCTGCGCATATCCCTTGGCCGTCGGTGAACGAGCTGTCATGGTCTAACACCTTCGGCGCATTGGCCGTCATGTTTTGGTGCTTTGTTGGCCTTGAGGCTTTTGCTCATATGGCGACGGAGTTTCGGGTGCCAGAGCGAGATTTCCCACGGGCTTTGCTCATCGGCATGTTGGTCGCGGGAGCGGTTTATTGGGGATGTACAGTAGCCGTATTGCACTTTAAGGCTTACGGTGAAGGGATTGCCGCAACGGCGTCACTGCCGGGGATCGTCGTGCAGTTGTTTGGTCAGCACGCGCTGTGGATTGCCTGCTTCGTCGGCTATCTGGCCTGTTTTGCCAGCGTGAATATCTACACGCAGGGGTTTGCCCGGTTAGTTTGGTCACAGGCTCCGAAAGGGAGTGCATTGGCGAAGCTGTCCGCAGGACAGGCGCCAGTGAATGCGTTGTCGATTGTTGTTGCTTGCTGTCTGGTATGCTGCCTGGTGATTTACTGGCTCAGACTGCCGCTGGATATGCTGATTGTGTACGCCAACGGCATCTTTGTGCTGATTTATCTGCTGTGTATGCTGGCAGGGTGGCGTTTGCTGAAAGGGCGCGCCAGAGTAATGGCAGCAATAGGCAGCCTGCTTTGCTGTGCGCTGTTACTGATGATCGGCTGGAAATCACTGTACGCACTCATCATGCTGGCCGTGCTGTGGCTGTTCTTGCCGCGTAGGCACGTTGAGTTAGTTTCCCATTGAGTCGTTTCTTCTGACACTCTGTAGTGTGACGTTTCCGTCTCGAAGAATTGCCCCGGTTGCCGTATTGGGAATTGAGCAGCACCCTGAACAGGGCGCTGCGTTGGGATGACGATTAATCGTTTTCCGGTGCGTCAGCAGGTTTTTCTTCCGCAGACAGTTTCGCTTCCAGCTCGCTCAGGCGCTGTTCCAGGCGGGCAATCTTCTCGCGCGTGCGGAGCAGAACCTGGGTCTGAATATCGAACTCTTCACGGTTCACCAAATCCAGTCGGGTCAGCTGTGCTTGCAAGACCTGACGAATCTTTTTCTCCACATCATCACCCAATTCCCGGATACCTTTTGGCATGGATTCATGCACTTGACGGGCGATTTGCTCAATCTTCTTTGGGTCAATCATGTCGCTTTCCTGATTAGGTTATGTAAGTTATTACTATAGCAAGTGTAATGGGTATAAATAAAATCTGACATCTGCTTTGCACATATTCAGCATGGTTTTACTGTAATTCAGAATAGTTTTACTGTAATCCAGCATACGTTTTGCCCTATTTCCTGTGGCGGATCAATTGCCCTATCGAGGTATTAGCGTTATAGTAAATCCGCTTATTCTCAGGGCGGGGTGTAATTCCCCACCGGCGGTAAACCAGTATCTATACTGGAAGCCCGCGAGCGCTTACGCTGTATTTGCCGATTTTATTGTCGGTTTTACAGTGTGGGGTCAGCAGATCCGGTGTAATTCCGGAGCCGACGGTTAGAGTCCGGATGGGAGAGAGTAACGGTATCTGTCGGGCTATACGCCCGCTCGCGTTATTTTTGTTAGCCATTACTATGCAACCAGTGGTAGTGGTTACTCCTCAAGCTCGCCCTGATTCTGGTAATTCATAATAACATTGAGGTTTTTTACCATGAATCAGACATTACTTTCTGAATTTGGCAATCCTACCGAACGCGTAGAACGCGCACTTGATGCATTGCGTCATGGCCGTGGCGTGCTGGTGCTGGACGATGAAGATCGTGAAAACGAAGGTGACATGATCTTCTCCGCTGAAAACATGACCGTTGAACAAATGGCGCTGACGATCCGTCACGGCAGTGGCATTGTGTGCCTGTGCCTGACGGAAGAGCGTCGCCAGCAGTTGGAATTGCCGATGATGGTGGAGAAGAACTCCAGCCATTACCAAACGGCGTTCACCGTGACGATCGAAGCCGCCGAAGGCGTGACGACGGGGGTTTCTGCTGCCGACCGCCTGACCACCATTCGTGCCGCGATTGCGGATAATGCTAAGCCAAGCGATCTGAATCGTCCTGGTCACGTATTCCCGCTACGCGCCCAACCGGGTGGCGTATTAACGCGCGGTGGTCACACTGAAGCAACGGTTGATCTGATGACGTTGGCGGGCCTGAAGCCGTCTGGTGTACTGTGTGAACTGACGAACGATGATGGCTCAATGGCGCACGCGCCGGAAGTGATCACGTTTGCCAAACAGCACGACATGCCGGTGCTGACGATCGAAGATCTGGTCGCTTACCGTATTGCGGCAGAGCGCAAAGCCAGCTAATTTCCGCAGGTATCATGCAGATAAAAAGGGCCGATTAATCGGCCCTTTCATGTCATGGTGGATGCAGTAAAACTCACTCGTACTTAGGGTTTTCTTGCCAGCAGCGTAGCGAAACGCAGCTTGATGCGATTACCCTGCGCATCTGTCTTGTGTAATTCTCCCATATCCTCGTTATATTTGAGGATCTCCCAGTCGGCGTAATAGTTCTTCAGCTCGCCTTCTTTAAAGGTAAATGAGAAGGGCATTGGGCACGGACAATCTTCTGTCGACATCGCGGCAATAATCAGGTTATAGCCACCAGCAAGCGTGCTGTCTTGCATATTGCTGATGATGTGCGGAATGCGGTCGCGCTCCAAAAACATCAGCACGACGGTTGATAGGATAAAGTCGTACTGCTCTTTTATTTCCGCCAGATTGATGTTGTAAACGCCTGCGCGGATGTTGTTCAATGCTTCGCTCTTGATGATATTATTCAGTGAATCAATGCTTTGTTCATGCTTGTCACAGGCGGTCACGTCAAATCCGCGTAGGTTAAGATACAGCGAGTTACGCCCGCCGCCGCAA
The DNA here is from genome assembly GCF_005497185.1 of Pectobacterium polonicum. Classification (GTDB taxonomy): domain Bacteria; phylum Pseudomonadota; class Gammaproteobacteria; order Enterobacterales; family Enterobacteriaceae; genus Pectobacterium; species Pectobacterium polonicum. The sequence goes on from NZ_RJTN01000010.1 coordinate 36,922, forward strand.
CCTAAATCCAGCGTTTTGCCCGGTTTGATGTGCTGTACTGCATTGATGACTTCGGAATGGGTGCGCGTTAGACCGTATTTTTTATGGTAGAAATCTTCCGCTGAGCAGAAAAAGCTGAGCTGACATTCCAGGTTGTCAGAGAACGAAACAATGCGATGCCATGCCTGCGGTTCAACAAACGGAGGCTGGTTCTGCTCAGAAAAATGGAATGTCTCCAGCGTCTCACCGTCTTCAGTCAGCATGGAAAAGGTCATTTCTCCTTTCAACACGGTCAATTTTGCCCAGGTGCCTTCCTGCGTGTTGTGCTTTTCCTGAAACGCGGCAGGCAATGTTTGGCTGTTCCACTGCGGCATCTTCTTATAACAAATGAGATCTTGCATCTTCACCTCGGTGTGTAAATTTCAAATAACTATGACCGTATTCTATAAATCTGCGCGCAGGCTGGCTATAAAATATGTATTTTAAATGCATTATTTGTTTTTCAGTGTCAAACGGTGGCGGAAAGCTGTCGCAGCAGCGGAAACGCTTCTTTCATCCTCTCACCACCAACCACAAAGGCACGCAGCTTTTGCTGACCATCCAGCGCTTTAGCCACCATCCCCAGCGCGTTCCATTCCTGCTGCCAGTGTAAATCACCGCCAGTGGTATCGCCTGCCATCTGTAACGGAAACAGCGGCGTCTTGATTTTAACCAGCATCGGCGGCAGCGTTAGCGTCTCATCAGCCCCCAGCAAATTTTTCGCCAGCGTGATGGCGCTGAGTTGAATCGGTTGCAGGAAAGGCAGCAACTTACCGCCAATTTCCGCACAGTCGCCCAGCGCATAAATCTGTGGATCGGTAGTCTGTAACTGTTGATTGGTCTGAATGCCTTTTTGTACCGCTAACCCCGCCGCTTTCGCCAACTGCATGTTGGCCTGCAAACCGATAGCGGAGATAATTTCGTCCACTTCGACAGCTCGCCCATCGGTAAACGTAGCCTGCACACCGGTTTCGGTTTTCTCCAACTGTTGCAGGGTCGTGTTTAGTTGCAGCGAAACGCCCTGCTGCGTTAGCGTGAATTGCAGGCGCGCGCTGACTTCGGGTGGCATCAACGCGGGCAGAATACTGCTGGCGCAGTCAACCAACGTGACCCGTTTTCCCGCGCGGCCCAGATCCATCGCCAGCTCGGTGCCGATGAGTCCTGCACCGAGCACTAACACGCGTTCAGCCTGCCAGAGCCGGCCTTCATGGGCGCGGTATTCCTGCTGACTATTGAGCGTCAGCATGTGTTCGCGTCCTGGAATCGGCGGCACCATCGCGCTGGCTCCAGTCGCGAACACCAGTTTGTGATAGTCGTAACGATCCGTGCCGCAGACAACCTGCTGTGCGTTGCGGTCAATCGCGGTAACGCACGTATTGGCCAGCAGCGTGATACGGTTTTCTTCGGCAAACGCGGCTGCCGACATTTTGGTTAGATCGTCGGCGTGCTGTTGCAGGCTCATCACATGGCTTAAATCCGGCTTGTTGTACTCATCTCCGCTGTCGGCGGTAATCAGGCGGATAGGGCAATGAGCATCCAGCTTGCGTAGCTGCCGGATGAGCTGGCGGGCGGCAAAGCCCGCGCCAATAATCACGATATCTTTCATTATCCTCTCCTTAGCGAATCGGATTGAAAACGTCTTTACCCAGCCCGCATTCTGGGCAGAGGAAGTTGTCGGGTACGTCCGACCACATGGTGCCAGGGGTGACATCCTGCATCGGTTCGCCGAGCGCCGGATCGTAGATCCACTGGCAGACGCTGCACTGCATACAGCCGTTTTCTGACTGTACCGCTGGTTGTGCTGTCGGCTGTGGCGCAGCGACTTCATTGCATCCGCAGGCGCTTTCAGCAGGGGCGCTCGCAGCCTGCGGGGTGGCTGTGCTCGGCTTCACTGGCGAGATCACGCGACGGGCAGGCGTATCATCCAGCGGATGCAGCGCCCATTGGCGGGCGATTTCGCGGCCGTGATTACGGCAAATTTCCAGCGCTGAACCATCAGGACGCCATTTGGTTTTCAGCGCCAGTGTGGTTTCAAAGCCGGCATCCATCAGGCGGGTTTGAACGCGGTCTACCGCACCGCCGTTCCAGCCGTAGCTACCGAACGCCGAGGCTTTCTTGTTTTGGAAGCGCAGGCCGGTGATCTCTTCCAGCATGGCAGCGACCTTTGGCATCATCACGTTATTCATGGTGGATGAACCGACGAGCACGCCTTTCGAGCGGAAGACCTGCGTCAGAATTTCGTTCTTGTCGTGGCGTGCGACGTTGTAGATTTTTACTGCGACGCCCGGGTCGACATCGTTGATGCCTTGCGCAATGGCGTCAGCCATCATGCGGGTGTTATTGGACATGGTGTCGTAGAAAAGCGTGATGCGATCTTCCTGATAGCTGTCTGCCCACTTCAGATACAGATGGATGATCTGAGCCGGATCGTCGCGCCATACCACGCCGTGTGAGGTGGCAACCATCGACAGCGGCAGGTTGAAACCCAGCACTTCGTGGATCTTGGCGGTCACTAATCGACTGAACGGCGTCAGGATATTGGCGAAATAGCGCTGGCACTGCTCAAACAGTTCTGTTTGATCCACTTCGTCATTAAACAGGTGCTCATCGCAGTAGTGCTGGCCGAATGCATCGTTACTGAACAGAACAGCATCTTCAGTCATATAGGTCATCATACTGTCCGGCCAGTGCAGCATCGGCGTTTCGATAAAGATCAGCTGCTTGCCGTTACCGATATCCAGCGTGTCGCCGGTTTTGACCGTATGGAAATTCCACTCGGGGTGATGGTGATGCCCAGTAATGGAATCGATCGCATTGTAGGTGCAGTAAATCGGCGTGTTGGGAATACGCGCCATCAGTTCGCTCAGTGCGCCAGCGTGATCCTCTTCGGCATGGTTAATCACGATATAATCAATCGTGTTTAGATCCACTTCCGCCATCAGATTTTGTACAAACTCGCGGCTGAATTTGTGATCGACGGTATCGATCAGCACGGTTTTCTCTTCGCGGATCAGGTAACTGTTGTAGCTGCTGCCTTGCAGCGTTTTGTATTCTGTGCCGTGAAAATCACGGACTTCCCAATCGCGTTGTCCAACCCAGTGGATGTTGTTCTTAACGTGAATCGTCATGTTCTGAAACCTCAATCATCATATGCAGGAAAATATGTTTTAGAGATTGCAGGAAGCGTGCCAATTTTTAATTTATTGATTTATAACTATTTAATAAATAGTGGTTGTCAAAATGACATAATTTATCTACTGTCTTAATGACATAGGCTATGTCATTAGGACACACCATGACGCTCTCCATTAACGCCCTTGCCCGCATCGCTATCGAATTGCAAATGGGGCTATCGAATCAGGATCGTTTTCAGCGCTTGATCAACAGCCTGCGCCAATTGCTGCGCTGTGATGCGTCGGCGCTGTTGCGTTACGAGAATCAGCTGTTCCGTCCGTTGGCGATCGACGGCCTTGCGCCGGACGTACTGGGGCGACGCTTTCGTTTGTCCGATCATCCCCGTTTGGAGGCGATTGCCCGCGCGGGCGACGTGGTGCGCTTTCCGGCGGATAGCCAGCTTCCCGATCCGTATGACGGTCTAATCCCCAGTCAGGAGGATCTTAAGGTACACGCCTGCGTTGGTCTGCCGCTGTTTGCTAATCAAAACCTGATCGGGGCGCTGACCGTAGACGGCATGGACCCCTGTCAGTTCGACCATTTTAGCGATGAAGAACTGCGGCTAGTGGGCGCGATGGCGGCGGCGGCGCTGAGTAACGCGCTGCTGATGGAACGTCTTGAACGACAGTTGCCCGCGCCGGTGCGGGCTGAAAGCCCGGCAGCGGAAAGCGTGGAGGAAATGGTCGGGCTATCGGAACCGATGCAGCGTTTGAAGAAAGAAGTGGATATCGTTGCTGGTTCCGATCTGAATGTGTTGATCATGGGGGAAACCGGCGTCGGTAAGGAACTGGTGGCGCGGGCGATTCATCATGGTTCCAGCCGTGCAGCGCATCCTCTGGTGTACCTGAACTGCGCGGCACTGCCCGAATCGGTGGCGGAGAGCGAGCTATTTGGTCATGTGAAAGGGGCGTTTACCGGGGCGATCCACCATCGAACGGGCAAATTTGAAATGGCGGATAACGGTACGCTGTTTTTAGATGAGATTGGCGAGCTGTCGTTGACGCTACAGGCGAAACTGCTGCGCGTATTACAGTATGGCGATCTCCAGCGCGTGGGTGATGATAGCAGTCTGAAAGTGAACGTGCGTGTGCTGGCGGCAACTAACCGCGATCTGCGGCAGGCGGTGCTGGATGGCGCTTTCCGGGCTGATTTGTTCCACCGGTTGAGTGTGTTCCCGCTGTCCGTACCGCCGCTGCGTGAGCGTCGTCAGGATGTGGCGCTGCTGGCAGGCTTCTTCTGTGAACGCAGCCGAGTGCAGTTGGGGCTGGCGCGTTTGGCGCTGACGGCAGACGCGGGGGCGCTGCTGGAGCAGTACGACTGGCCGGGGAATGTACGTGAACTGGAACATGCCATTTACCGCGCCACCGTGTTGGCGAGAGCGGGGCAGGAATCGGGCGAGGTGCTGTTAGGCCCTGAGCATTTTAATCTCGAACTGCCCTCCCAGCCGGTTCATACCACTTCCGGTTCATCGATCGCTATCGACACCGCTCCCGCATATTCCATCAGCGGCGGCCTGCGGGAAGCTACGGATGACTATCAGCGTCGGATTATCCAACACACGTTAGCGCGCCATGAGGGCAACTGGTCATCCTGCGCAAGGGCGCTGGAATTGGACAGCGGCAACCTGCATCGGCTGGCGAAGCGGTTAGGCATCAAATGAAAAACGCCCCGACGACTGTCGGGGCGTTGGTAGACGAAATATAACCTAACTTCTATATCGCGTATTTAACTTAACCGCATTTCACGCACTTGGCGCTCTGGATTACCTGGAAGAAATCGTTGCCTTTATCATCGACCAGAATAAAGGCTGGGAAATCTTCGACTTCGATTTTCCAGATAGCTTCCATTCCCAGTTCCGGGTATTCCACGCAGGTCAGGCTCTTGATGCTGTTCTGCGCCAGAATTGCTGCCGGGCCGCCGATGCTGCCGAGGTAGAAGCCGCCGTGTTTATGGCACGCGTCGGTCACCTGCTGGCTGCGGTTGCCTTTCGCCAGCATGATCATGCTGCCTCCGTTGGCTTGCAGTAAATCGACGTAGGAATCCATGCGGCCAGCGGTGGTCGGGCCTAACGAGCCGGACGGGTAGCCTTCCGGCGTTTTTGCTGGTCCCGCGTAGTAAATCGGGTGATCTTTGATGTACTGCGGCAGCCCTTCGCCGTTATCCAGACGTTCCTTCAGCTTGGCGTGAGCAATATCACGACCCACGATGATGGTGCCAGTCAGGGAAAGGCGGGTGGATACCGGATACTGCGACAGCGTCTTCAGAATCTCGGCCATCGGACGGTTCAGGTCGATTTTAACCGCATCGCCTTCGCCCGTTTCACGCAGATGTTCAGGGATATATTTGCCCGGATTCTGCTCTAACTGCTCCAGCCAGATGCCCTTGCGGTTGATCTTGCCTTTGATATTACGGTCAGCGGAACAGGACACGCCCATACCGACGGGGCAAGATGCGCCGTGGCGCGGCAGGCGGATAATCCGCACGTCGTGTGCAAAGTATTTGCCGCCGAACTGTGCGCCCAGACCCAGATCGCGCGCCGCTTCCAGAATCTCCTGTTCCAGTGCCACATCGCGGAACGCCTGACCGTGTTCATTACCTTCGGTCGGCAGTTCGTCGTAGTACTTGGTTGAGGCCAGCTTAACGGTTTTCAGCGTGGTTTCTGCCGAGGTGCCGCCAATGACAAAGGCGATGTGGTACGGCGGGCAGGCCGCGGTGCCCAATGAACGCATTTTCTCGATCAGGAAGCTCTTCAGTTTACCCGGCGTCAGCAGCGCTTTGGTTTCCTGGTACAGATAGGTTTTGTTGGCAGAGCCGCCGCCTTTGGTGACGAACAGGAATTTATAGTCTTCGCCCTCGGTGCTGTAGAGATCAATCTGCGCGGGCAGGTTGGTGCCGGTGTTGACCTCTTTATACATATCCAGCGCGGCGTTCTGCGAGTAACGCAGGTTGTCTTCAATGAATGTGTTGTACACGCCCTTGGATAGCGCTTCGGCATCGTTGCCGCCAGTCCAGACGTTCTGACCTTTTTTACCCACGATGATCGCCGTACCCGTATCCTGACAGGTCGGCAGGATGCCCTTGGCAGAAATCTCGGAGTTGCGCAGGAATTGCAGGGCAACGTATTTATCGTTTTCGCTAGCCTCCGGATCGCTAAGAATATCGGCAACTTGCTGCTGGTGAGCGGGGCGGAGCATGAAAGAAGCATCGTGGAAGGCTTGTTGGGCCAGAAGAGTCAGCGCCGCTGGCTCGACTTTCAGGATGTCCTGACCTTCAAATTTAGCGACAGAGACAAAATCGCTGCTCAGCAGGCGATATTCGGTGTCATCTTTACGGAGTGGAAAAGGATCTTGGTAATAGAAGGGTTTATTCGACATTTTTTTCTCACTTGCAATGGCATTAATTAATAAATTCCGACCTTTATAGGATTCAACGTCTTATTATTAAGGTAAGGCGTATTACGCAGCACTACAGGAATGTCTCGAATACAAAAGTAGTAATCACCATAATAGTATGGTTTTTTGTCGGGAAGTACCACTTTGGTACATCACAATAATAATGATGTGACGGGTTATTTTTTCCCTGCGGTAGACGGGCGAAATCGCTACGCAGCACGGCTTTCCCACACATGGCGGAGACAGGAAAATATGTACGATAGGACGTGAAAATATTTCTCTTTTAATTGCCTTAATTAAGTAAAGTAAACGGTTAAATTAAAAACAATAACCATTTAACCTTTAATGTTATTACTTGACGAGATAAAGACGCTGTTAGCGGCCTTTTATCTCTCCGCGAAAAAGCAGGCTAATCATAAAAGCCACTGCGTCGTGGCTCGTATGATTACTGCTGTAATTTTGCAAGGTTATAACGGTGTGCTCTCTTGTTGGGCAAGAAGATTGTCGATCATCCATAGTCCAGCAGGGCCGGGTGGATGGGGTTTAGACCAGACGACATCGACGTCAATCCACTGTGGCCAGCCTGCAACGGGCAGTTCTATCAGTTTTTGTCGGTCATATTGTGCCACCAGCCAGCGCGGCAGAATGCTCCAGCCGTGCCCCTGCTGCGCCATTTCCAACAGCATAAGGTAGGACGGCGCAGACCAGACGATCCCTTCCGGCTGCGGTCGGTCACTGCGTTTATAGGTATTGAGATAGAGCTGGCGGATCGTTGCCAGTTGGCTACGGGTTACGGTTTTCTCAGTCGCAAGCGGGTGGGCTGCCGACACGAAGACGGCCATTTCAGTCTTAACCTGCAAACGCGCGGCGGCGATATCGGGTGGATAATCCGTTTGGGCGCGTACCAGCCCAACATGCGCGCGGTCCAGTTGCAGTAGATCGATGACGTCATCGCCTTCCGCAACCAGACATTCAAATTCAATATCGGGAAAGTTGTGTGCGAAACGCTGAATCACCGGTTCGTAATGAGTGGCCTGCCAGATATCGGACAGCACAAATGTCAGGCGGGGCTCGATATGGTCGGCCAGACGAATCGCCAGCTCATCCAGTTCCTCACTGGCGGATAAGATGGCCTGTACGTGAGAAAGCACTTTTCTACCTGCCAGCGTCAGAACAGGTTGGTGGCCGGATCGATCAAACAGCGTTAGCCCCAGATCGGTTTCCAAATTTGCTATCGCGGCGCTGATGGTGGACTGGCTTTTATGTAATCGTCGGGCGGCGGCAGAAAACGAGCCCGCATCAACGGTGGTAACAAAAGCCAGCAAGGATTCTGGTGAATATCGCATCGTACCTCTATCGATTTTATCGATGGAATCTAACTTTACTCTACCATCTTATGCGATGAAAATAAGGCGGTAATACGATGCCATCCATGGTCATGGCAAAAATTGACCAGTAACGTGCAATAAATAAAAGTGAATGTGCTATGCAGAACAAGACCAGCAAAACCTTACGTGAACGCTTGTACCATGCGGTGGGCTTTGAGCTGATTGCGTTAATGATCTGTGCGCCAGCGGGTGCCTGGCTACTGAATAAACCGCTTTTCGACATGGGCGCGTTGGCGATTATGCTGTCCAGCGTCGCAATGATCTGGAATATGATCTACAACGCGATATTCGATCGCCTATGGCCAGCGGATCGCGTTAAGCGTCGGCTACCGATCCGTGTCGCTCACGCGCTGGGGTTTGAAGGCGGATTTATTCTGATTGGTCTGCCGCTGGCGGCGTGGATGCTGAATATCACGCTGTGGCAAGCGCTAATGGTGGAGATCGGCTTCTTCCTGTTCTTCCTGCCTTACACTGTGGCGTATAACTGGGCCTACGACACCTTGCGTGAACGTATTGTGAACCGCCGCAATCATGTCCAGCGCATGTCAGCCAACTCCCGTCTGCGCTAACCCTGTGCTTCACCGGTGTGTCAGTTTAAAACTCTGATACGCCGGTAGTTCAAGCGATCGCCATAAATACCATGATGCCACCGTGCGGTAAGGTTGACAGGGCAGGCTGAACGCCTGCAATTCGCGCGGCTTCGGCATATCCGGTAAATCATAGACGTAGCGTAATCCCTGACGAATGCCCAAATCGTCGAGCGGCATGATGTCGGTGCGTTCCAGCGAATAAATCAAAAACATTTCCACCGTCCAGCGCCCGATTCCTTTTAGCGACGTGAGCTGCTGAATGAGCGTGTCGTCGTCCATATTTGCCGCCTGCTTGAGGCTGGGCACCAGCCCGCTCAACGCACCCTGTGCGATGTCGTGTAGCGTATCCGCTTTGCGAGCGGAAAAACCACACTGCCGCAATGTGTCTGTGGAGCAGGCGAGCATCTGTTGTGGGCTGGGAAAGACATCGTCATGTACCCGCAGGAGCTTCGCGACCATCGCATCGCCGGCGCGTGTCGTTAGCTGCTGATAGGCGACGGCGCGCATCAGTGCTTCATAAGGTTCACGATGTGGCGCGGTCTGATGACGGCAGTCGCCAACCTGATCGATCACGCTGGCCCAGCGTGTGTTGATGGCGCTGAGATGGGCTTTGGCGTGTTGCATGAAATCCGACGACGGATAGGATGGCATAAACGGCTTCCGTGATAAGAACGCAAAGGACAGGAAACGAGCATAGGAGATTGTCGCGTGGTGCGCTATCAGGGAAAGGATATTTCAGCGGCTGGCTACGCCGCTGTGACACATTAATAATAATCGCCGTGCCGATAGTCCCAAGTGGTGAAGGTGTCAGACATCAGCGACATCACCTTGTCCATATCCAGCCCCTTACGTATCAGCGCGGGGCAAGGGAACACGCTACGTCTTCCTTTCTGTTCCGGTATCAGCTGGCCGTCTGTATCTACCATCGACACCATGACTCCCTGTTCATAGCGTGTGTCATGAGATTTATTCGGCTGGATAGCTTTCACATAATCGTCAGCCTCGATAACCAGATCGGCGAAGGCATGAATACGCTCGCCGATACCTTCTACCTCGCCTCGGTTGCCTTTACCGGACGGGTTGGCTGAACTGGCAAAGGTTAATTTTCCGTACCTTTCCCACAGCGCCTGTGTGAGAATTTCGCTCGGTTTACCAAATTTAATCACGAAACAGCTGGTTTTGCGATCGTCCATCATCAACGCTTTCGATCCGTCTTTGGGGATACGCGCTAATGCGCTATCGTGCCAGGGAAGGATGCAGCCTAGCAGTACATCGGCATCCCAATGGCGCTGATACAACTGTTCGATTTCTGGATTCAACTGCGCCAGCGCTTTCACCTGTGCGAGAGAGCCACACAGCACGACGCCCGGCTTGTTGCGGTTGCGCTGTTTGGCATCAAACTTGCGTTCTAGCCCGACTTTATCTGAAGCCATGATGATGTAACCCACTTTAGTGGGGGAAACGATGATTCCCCCACCGCGTGACATAATCTGCACTGCATCATCATGTAAACCGCCATTCCAGTGGACCCTATTTCCGCTCATGTGACCTCCGATTGCAGAGAAAAAATCTGAGTCCCACCGTGTACCATTGATTCGCGTCACAGATTTGTTCGAAAAGTAACCGCAAATGTCGACGGAAATATCACTGTTAGACTGTTTTCTTGTGCCTGTCATCGCTCCTGTACGAGAGCGGCCCGAATGAAAAAGCAAGAGTTGGACGTGTGCACTGGGCGGCTTTGGTTTAGCGTTAGCGCATGGTGTGACTTTCCGTAATATTAAGATCGGCAGTAATACTGAAACTGGAATGGGGTGTGCACATGCGCAACGACACGATGCTTAACGATATGCCGTTTCAGGATGCAGACTCGCGCTGGCAGGCGGTAGTGACGCGTAATAAAGTGGCCGATGGCTGGTTTATCTACGCAGTAAAGACGACGGGCATCTACTGTGCACCGTCTTGCGCATCACGTCAGCCTCGGCGTGAAAATGTGCTGTTCTTCACGACGGCTGATGAGGCGCTGGCGGCGGGATATCGCCCGTGTAAACGGTGTCGGCAAGGAATCATGTCGCGGCAAGAACAGCAGGCACAGCAGATTGCCCGCGCGTGTCGGATGATTGAACTGTCGGATCGTCCGCCAACGCTGGCGATGCTGGCTCAAGCCGTGGGGATAAGCGCGTTCCATTTTCATCGCCTATTCAAAACCACAACCGGTCTGACACCAAAACAGTATGCCAGCGCCCATCGTCACCAGCAGTTACGTGAAAAATTGGCAGACAACGGCGAGGTGACCGCAGCGATTATCGCGGTGGGCTATGACACCAGCGGGCGCTTTTATGCCGAGGCTGGTGCGCATTTAGGGATGACGCCGACGGTGTTTCAGCACAAGGGAAAGGGGATGACGATCCACTTTGCCGTTGGCCGCTGCTCACTTGGCGAGATTCTGGTGGCGGAAAGCGAGAAAGGGATCTGTGCGATCTTACTGGGAGACGAACCTGAACCTCTGCTCAACTCGCTTCAGGAGATGTTTGCTAATGCGCATTTGGTCGGTGGTGATGCGGCGTTTGAACAACGGATGGCGCAGGTCGTCGGATTTGTCGACGATTCGACCATTGGGCTGACGCTGCCTCTCGATATTCGCGGTACGGCATTCCAGCAGCGTGTCTGGCAAGCACTGCGGGCGATCCCGGCAGGAGAAACGCTGAGCTATCGTGAGGTTGCTGAGCGGATTGGGACGCCCGCCGCCGTGCGCGCTGTCGCGGGTGCCTGTGCGGCGAACCGGCTGGCGGTTGTGATCCCTTGTCATCGTGTGGTGCGGCATGATGGGGCGCTGTCAGGCTATCGCTGGGGTATTGAGCGTAAGCGTGCTCTGCTGGAGAAGGAACGGGTCGAGAAAGAGCCGATGGAAAAAGAACAGATTGTGCATCAGCCAGAGGAATCATCACTGTGAATTTTGATTTATTTGCCGATGAAACGCCACGTCGCTGGACGGAAACGCTGGCACCGGGTGCGGTCATCTTGCGTGGTCGTGCTTATGACGACGTCCCGACGCTGCTTGCGGCACTGAAAACCGTCATTGCATGTGCGCCGCTGCGTAAGATGGTCACGCCGGGCGGCTTTGTGATGTCGGTGGCAATGAGTAACTGCGGTCGGCTCGGCTGGGTGACGGATGAGCGCGGCTATCGCTACACTTCACACGATCCGCTGAACGGGGAAGCGTGGCCTGCGATGCCGGAGGTTTTTTTCCAACTGGCGCAGCAGGCGGCGAGTGAAGCTGGTTTTGCGGATTTTGAACCGGATGCCTGCCTGATCAACCGCTATGATGTCGGCACGCGTATGTCTCTGCATCAGGATAAAAATGAACGGGATTTTCGCCAGCCAATCGTGTCCGTCTCGCTGGGGCTTAGCGCGACGTTCCTGTTTGGCGGTATGGTGCGTAGCGATAGAGCAAAACGGGTTCCGTTGACACACGGCGATGTGGTGGTCTGGGGCGGTGAATCTCGGCTCTATTTTCACGGTATTCTGCCGTTGAAAAATGGCAGCGTGCCGGAAGGGATGACGGATGAATGCCGTTTTAATCTGACATTTCGTAAAGCGGGATGAGTAAAATACCAGTCCGCATGAGTGAATCCGTTCAGTAGAGTTGCTGTACGAAAGTCTTGGATGGATAGAACGTGTATTGCAACAGGACAGGCTCAGCGTTCATCCCCTCTTTTGCACGCTGTCTGAATACTCCGCCGCCGCATCCACTTTTCTCTCCACGTTTTGTCCCTTATTGCATTCCAGTTCCTCTTCCCCGCCACTCACGGGCTTTAGATAAATGTTGCAAAGGTTAATAAGTGTGAGGCAATTCAAATTATCGTTATTAATATACTTGTATGGTAGTCAGCATAAACGAATGGCTACATGCACAGAAGGATAAGTAACGTGAAGATTGTCAGCGCTGAAGTGTTTGTCACCTGCCCGGGACGGAACTTTGTCACCCTGAAAATTACGACAGATAGCGGATTAACCGGCCTCGGCGATGCGACGCTCAATGGGCGTGAGCTGCCGGTCGCCTCTTACCTCAAAGACCATGTGTGTCCGCAGCTTATCGGGCGTGACGCGCACCAGATTGAGGACATTTGGCAGTATTTCTACAAAGGCGCGTACTGGCGTCGTGGGCCAGTGACCATGTCCGCGATTTCGGCGGTCGACATGGCACTGTGGGATATCAAGGCTAAAGCCGCCAACATGCCGCTTTATCAACTGCTGGGCGGCGCATCGCGCACGGGCGTCATGGTGTATTGCCACACGACGGGCCACTCGATTGATGAAGTGTTGGATGATTACGCCAAGCATCGCGATCAGGGTTTCAAGGCGATTCGCGTGCAGTGCGGCGTGCCGGGTATGAAAACCACCTATGGCATGGCGAAAGGAAAAGGGCTGGCGTATGAGCCCGCGACGAAAGGCAACTGGCCGGAAGAGCAGTTGTGGTCCACAGAAAAATACCTCGATTTCACGCCTAAGCTGTTTGAAGCGGTGCGCGATAAGTTTGGCTTCAACGAGCACCTGTTGCACGACATGCATCATCGTCTGACGCCGATTGAAGCGGCGCGCTTTGGTAAAAGCGTTGAAGATCATCGTCTCTTCTGGATGGAAGACCCGACGCCTGCGGAAAATCAGGCGTGCTTCCGTTTAATCCGTCAGCACACCGTCACGCCGATTGCCGTCGGTGAAGTCTTTAACAGCATTTGGGATTGTAAACAGCTGATTGAAGAACAGCTTATTGACTACATCCGCACCACGATTACCCACGCGGGCGGGATTACCGGTATGCGCCGCATTGCCGACTTTGCCTCTCTCTATCAGGTGCGCACCGGTTCGCACGGGCCATCAGATCTGTCACCTATCTGTATGGCGGCGGCGCTGCATTTTGACCTCTGGGTGCCAAATTTCGGTGTGCAGGAATACATGGGCTACTCGGAGCAAATGCTGGAAGTGTTCCCACATAGCTGGACATTCGATAACGGCTATATGCATCCAGGTGAAAAGCCGGGATTAGGCATTGAGTTCGATGAAAAGCTGGCGGCCAAATATCCCTATGACCCCGCTTATTTGCCGGTTGCCCGTCTGGAAGACGGTACGTTGTGGAATTGGTAATAAGAAAAATAAAATAATTATAGTGTATTAGTGAATAGAACATCTTACCTACATTCACATTCAATAATGCACTACTCTCATGATATATCTTAAAAGGTAATAATATAATTATGTCTAGTGCAAACCATGTTGAAGACGTTCATGATAATACACCAGTGATAAAACGTGTTGCAACTGCATCAGCCATTGGTACGGCAGCGGAATATTATGATTTTTTTGCCTATGGCACTGCGGCTGTTTTATTTTTTGGTCAACTATTTTTCCCAAGTTCAGATCCATTAATTAGTACGTTGGCTGCTTTTGCAACCTATGCCGTTGGCTTTCTTGCCCGTCCATTGGGGGGGATTGTCTTTGGACATATTGGCGATAAAGTGGGGCGTAAAAAAGCACTGGTCATTACTATTTTAATTGTAGGTTTAGGTACATTCTGTATTGGCCTGTTACCTACCTATGAAAAAATTGGTATTTGGGCTCCAATATTATTAATTTTAATCCGCGTCTTACAGGGATTTGGCGTTGGGGGAGAACAGGCGGGAGCTGTTTTGATGACCGCTGAGTATTCTCAACCTGAACGTCGAGGCTTTTTTTCCAGTTGGGTACAAATCGGTGCGCCGACAGGCTTCCTTCTGCCTCTCGCCTTGTTTGCAGTGCTAAATAAAGTGCTTTCTCCTGAACAGATGCTGGACTGGGGTTGGCGTATTCCGTTCTTGCTGAGTTTGTTGCTGGTTATCGTAGGGCTCTTTATTCGCTTAAAAATTGATGAGTCACCTGTTTTTGCGCAGATTAGAGAAACAAAAGCTGCGGAGTCACGTCCTGTTATCGAAGTTATTCGCGATTTTCCTGGTATCGTTGCTAAAGGGGTATGTGCCAAACTTGTTGAAGCATGTACCTTCGCGATGTTTACCGTTATCGTGCTTGCATATGGTAAAGCGAATCATCTTGATGAAACCTTATTGATGGAAACGATGATCGTTGCAGTGATATTGGAAATTATGGCAATACCGTTAATGGGACATCTTTCTGATAAATTAGGCCGTAAGCCTATCTATATCATTGGTGCATTGCTTCAGGTTGTAATGATTGTTCCTTTCTTCCTGGCAATCAATCAAGATAGTTATTGGTTAACTCAGCTTGTAATGATCATGGTATTAACTATTGGTCACAGCATGTGTTATGCACCACAGGCATCATTTTTTCCAGAGTTATTCCCTACGCACATCCGTTGTAGCGGTATCGCCTTAATATGGCAGGTCGGGTCATTAATTGGCAGCGGGGTTCTTGGGTTGCTGGCAGTTAAAATTCTTCAGGTGACCGGTGGCCATTATTATGGTCTGGCAGCTTATGTAATTGTATTAGGCGTTATTTCTATCGTCGGTTTGTTATTAATGCCAGAGACTGCACCTAAACGAATTAAGCGCGAGTTGCACTCGTGGGGTAAGAATTAATTATTCATAAATATGTTGTGTCTTTTATTTAAATTTTGCCAACACCAGGGATAACGATGAGTATTAATGAATTTTCTACTCTTAAGCCGCAAGTTGTGGTGCCGCGTTACGACCGACGCCTGCTAAAAACACGTATTGCGCATATTGGCTTTGGCGCATTCCACCGAGCACATCAGGCGGTCTGTGCCGATAAGCTGGCGGCGGAGCAGGGCAGCGACTGGGGCTATTGCGAGATTAACCTGATCGGCGGCGAGCAGCAGATTGAAGCCATTCGCCAGCAGGATTTACTGTGGTCGGTTTCCGAAATGGCGGACAGCGGCTGGCATAGCCGGATCATCGGTGTCGCGACCGGTGCGCTGCACGCGGAAGTTGAGGGCATTGAGGCGGTGCTGGAAGCGCTAAGCGCGCCGGATATCGCCATCGTATCGATTACTGTGACGGAGAAAGGCTATTGCCACCATCCGGCGACGGGGCAATTAAATAGTGAACATCCGCTGATTTGCCACGATCTGGCGTTACCCGCAGAACCACGCTCCCTGCCCGGTGTGATTCTGGCTGCCATCAAACGCAGACGGGAACGCCAGCTACCGGTATTCAGCGTGATGTCCTGCGACAATATGCCAGAGAACGGACACGTTACGCGCAACGTGATCGTGCAACTGGCCGAGCAGCAGGATGTCGAACTGGCGCGCTGGATTGAACAGCACGTCACCTTTCCGTCCACAATGGTTGACAGGATTGTTCCCGCTATCACCGAAGAAACGCTGGAGACGATCCAGGGGCAACTGGGCGTCGCCGATCCGGCGGGGATCGCCTGTGAGCCGTTCTTCCAGTGGGTGATTGAAGATAACTTTGTTAATGGTCGTCCCGCATGGGAAAAAGCGGGCGCGGAGTTGGTACAGGACGTGCTGCCGTTTGAGGAAATGAAGCTGCGTATGCTCAACGGCAGTCACTCGTTTCTCGCGTATCTGGGCTATCTTGCTGGCTACCAGCACATCAGCGAATGTATGCAGGACGGCGCGCTGGTCGCGGCGGCACACCATCTGATGCTACGTGAGCAGGCACCGACGCTGCGTACGCAGGGTGTCGATCTCGCCGCCTATGCGGATGCGCTGCTGGATCGCTATCGTAACCGGGCGCTAAAACACCGCACCTGGCAGATTGCGATGGACGGTTCGCAAAAACTGCCGCAGCGGATACTGGATTCGATCCGCTGGCATCTGGCGAACGGCAGCCGTTTTGATGCGCTGGCGCTCGGTGTGGCGGGGTGGATGCGTTATGTCGGTGGTATAGATGAGCAAGGGCAACCGATTGAAATCAGCGATCCGTTAAAAGAGGTGATGGTTAAAACGGTGCAATCCAGTCAGGAAGGAGAAAGCCGAGTCGCGGCGTTGCTGACGTTAACGGCGATTTTCGGTGAGGATTTACCGAAGAACCCCGCTTTTGTAGCGTCAGTGACGCAGCACTATCTGTCACTGTTAGCGAAGGGCGTGAAAGAAACGTTGCAGGAGAGAGTCTGGTAGGCTGAAAAGCGCGGCGAGTTCGGTAACACTGACACTCGCTGCGCTAAGCGTGTATCATAAGCGGTAAATTTCTTGGCTAAGCACAGCGGCATGGATACCTCTTTTCAGATTAACAACAGCGAACCAGTCAACCAGCAAATTTATCGCGTACTGCGCAAAGACATTGTGGAATGCAATATTCCGCCGGGTAAGTTGCTGTCTGAAAAAGAAATCTCTGTGCGTTTTGATGTTTCCCGCCAGCCGGTTAGAGAAGCCTTTATCAAGCTGGCCGAAGCCGGTCTGGTGCAGATCATGCCGCAGCGCGGTACGTTTGTGATGAAGATCTCCGAGCAGCGCGTGGCGGATGCACGCTTTATCCGTCAGGCGCTGGAATGTGCCATTGTGCGCCGGGCAGCCGAAATGGTGACGGATGAGCAACTGCTAACGCTGGAGCACAACTTACGCCGTCAGGAACTGGCTGCGCAGAATGAGCAGGTACGCGAGTTCCTTAGCCTCGATGACAGCTTCCATCAGCTTCTGACTCAGATTGCTAACTGTCCGCTGGCGTGGGAAACCATCGAATCGATCAAAGCAACGATGGATCGCGTGCGTTTTCTCAGCCTGAGCCAGGTTTCTCCCCCGCCAAGTCTGATCCAACAGCACTACCTGATTTTTAGCGCCCTGAAAGCGCGCGATCCCGATGCGGCTGAAAAAGCGATCCGTGAACATTTGCAGGAAATGATCTATTCGATCACGCCGATTGCGCAACAGAATAGCGATTGGTTCGAACAGGTCTGAGTAGTTGCCGCGCTAAATGATCTCATTGGAAACACTCGCTGAAGCTATTGTCCTCAGCGAGTGGGGGACGTCATCCTATCCTGTTACCGCTCACAGCATTGACGTTTTACGCTCCCAGTTGTAATGGTTTACTGCCTCAGCGCGATAACGCCGCAATTTCACTGCCGCTCAAGGCACCATCATAAATTTTGAAATAATCATAGCGTCCCTTCATATAAGGATCGGTCGGGTATTGCGAACGCCCAAGATACGCCGCATTCAGCTCACCGAGCTGACAAGGTGCCAGAGTGAGCGTTTCACTTCGCGCGACTTCTTTGCCGTCAATATACATAATCCCGACATTACCAGACAGGGTAAGCGCGACGGTGACCCAGCGACCAACGGGGAATGTCTCGGTTGCGGGTTCAAATGCTTCCATCATGTAACCGTGTAAACTGGATATTCTGAATGAAGGCTTGCCCTGATTGCTGTATGGCAATAGGGCGATCCAGCGCCGGGTGCCCGAACCCATGTCGAAAATACGTGCCCAGGTTCGCTTGTCGTCAGCACTGAAGCGGGTAATGACGGTGAAATCACCTAAATTTTCCATTACTTTTCCGGGTAAACTGACATGACCATCGACCCCATCTAAAATCAGTGCAACACCCGAACCATCTGGCCCCGTTCCCCAAGTGGCTCCGCCGTGTAAGGTGCTGGCTTCCCATTTCCCGGTGCTGTCAGCCAGCGTGGTGCCCGAACCTTCATTGAACGCCAGATGGAAAATTTCTTCTGCCTTGATAGTGACGCTGACCACATCAGACGCACGGCTTTCCCCGCCATTGATCACGGCCTTAACGCGATAGTAATAGCGGGTTGCGCTAGTGGCGATATTCCGGTCGGTATAGGTCAGTAGATCGGCAATATCGTAAGCGAGGGTGCTGAATGCGCCATTTGCTGAGGTTGAACGTTCAAGCGTATAGCTGGTGGCGCCGACGACGCCCCACCATGAAAGCTCGATGCTTTCGCCACGACGATAAGCGGTTAAGCCGGTGGGTTTCAGCTCTGAACTCTCGACGGCCAGATCGCGCGTGTACAATAACGTGCCGTAGCCCGTACCATCACCCCCACCGCCATTCTCTGGTGTAATCTTCTGTACGTATTTATAAACGTAGGGCGTCGCAATCCCTTTGCGTTTCGCGTAGTGATTGTAGATAGTCTCCCAGCATGGGCGGTTATTCCCCTGACTGACGGTGCCAAGTCCTTCCATCAGGCCATGACGATTACGATAATTTTTCCACGGTACTGAATAATAGGCACCACTTTCGTCTGTCAGGTTGGATTTCGCCACATATTCGGCACCGGCGAGAAAACGGTTGTTGGCATAACCGTAGATATCATCGCCTTGATGCCAGGCCATTTCACAGAATGCGGCTCCCAGGCTCATGCCTAACGTCGTGTGTCCCTGATCGCGACCACTTTCCTGCCATTGCCCCAGATAGCCAGGATGCACATGTGCTACGGCTAACATCCCCGCGCCATTACCCTGACCATATTTATAATAATCAATGGCTTCTTGATAGATGTCCGGGCGGTCACATAGCACGCCGATCGCCAAAATATTGGCAATCGCACACTGATCCCAGTTCGCCCAGTAGTTCGTAATATCTGCACCGTTGTGAACGTCCAAAAAGTTCCGTGACATCGGATAGAAGATCGTCAGCATCATGTTTTGGAAACGTTCAAAGTCGGTGCGCGCCCAGCCGGAGTAAGTTCGCATAATCTCTGCGACGTTAGCGAATTGGTAGCCATAGATACCAGCCGCTAACCAGCGGTCTGCGTTACCCGTGATCGTTTTCAGGGTAGAAGACCAGGCATTGAGATAACGCAGCGCCTCATCGGCATAGACCTTATCTTGGGTAATTTTCCAGCGCACCGCCAGACGGTAGGAACGCTGCACATCGATATATAAAATCGGGAAGTTTTGTCCTTCTCCTCCGCGCACGAGGTTTTCTGCCGCTCGCGGGTTGGCGCCTAACTGTGAATAAACATCCGCAGTAAAAGGTGTCCATGCTTCTGTCCAGGGGCTCTCTTTGCGGGCGATCTTTTCCCGAATGCGAGAAAAATCCTCTTCGGTGTGCAATAAGCCTGGGTGCGTGAAGGTGCGATCTTCGGCATAAATTGAGGGGGCAATAGCGCCTGTTGCGACTGCGGCAATGGCTCGGGTGAGGAAACTCCCTTTGAACTGGCCCAATAATCCACTGACAGCCGCCCCTGCACCCGCTTGTAAAAAGCGGCGGCGAGGTAACGACTCGGGTCTTGTTGCTTCCGAGTGTGACCCCGTGGATGTGTTCGAATTACTGTTGTCCGTCTGTTGTGATATTTTTTTCATGGTGGTTTAACTTCCCTATCTATTTGTATTTAATCACTTCACCGATGAGTATGAGTAACACCGCTCCGGTTTTTCCACGATCGGCCGATTATCAGGCTACAGGAAAAGGACAGGCGGTTCCCTTGTTGCTCAGTACCCATTTTTTGGGTTGTGTTGCCATCGAATGCTGAAAATAAGGCTTTCTTTATTAAGGTGTCGAGGGAAATCGTGCTGGAAGAATGTTGCGCTCTATGACGGATAGCATGGGAAGCGCTCATTGATTTTTTTGATGAAAATCAATGAGCATAAGGCATTATGTCAGCCTCTTCTTTGGCGCTGTGCTTTGGTGAGTGTCAGGCACCAGGTATTATCTGGTTGAAAATAAGACCGTATTGAAAACGCTACTCCAGCGGTTGTGCCAGATGAATCAACCACAGCTCGTTGTCGGCTTCTGGTTTCTGCAACGGTTTGATTTCCAACGTTGTATCGACCGCCTTTCCATCTCGCGTAAGTTTTCCATCGGTAGTCACCTGATAGTCGTCCGCCTTATCTTTCGCCTTCACGGGGGATTGCAGCTCGGATTGCAGGCCAAAGTCGTTGTCATTAATGACGGCCAGCGTTTGTTTATCGACCAGCGCCAGACCTTCTACTTTTTCTTGCTGCCAGCCGAGCTTACGCAGATCCACCAACTCCTGCTTGTGCGCCAGCGTAACGCCGCGTTTTTCTAACCGGGCGAGATCGTCAAATTCTGGTGATTTGCCATCGGCATCGAACGGCGTCAGGTCACTCGCTTTACTGAGATCGACCAGATAGATGCGATTCTGCATCTGCTTGTCTTTATCCGCACCTTGCTCTACCAGCAGGATGCGTTGATTATCCAGAGCGACGATATCACCAATTTTGGCATCTTTCGCTTTCTTATAGCTGTCGATGTTGATGGGGTAGCCCACCATGCGGCTGGTTTGCGTTTCCGGGTTAAACATCACCAGACGCGTAAACTGCGCTTTGTTTTTGGTTTTGCCGTCGATATCCAGCGTACTTTGCACGGCCATGACGATCGTGCCGTCCGGCAGGCGAGTCAGCCCTTCAAAACCCCGATTTGGCTGACGCCACTTGATGATGTTTGGTAAGCCGCTGGCGACGGAGTGCTCATTGCCCGCAGGCGTTGGCCCAAATTTTTGCAGAATTTTTCCGCTGGCATCAATATGGATCAGGAACGGGCCGTATTCATCACACAGCCAGAAGCCGCCTTTGCCATCCGGCGTGATCCCTTCGGTGTCCAGTCCGCGCTGGCTGGTGCTGAGCGGTTGTAGCGCGTCATTCAGCGCCACTTCGTTGGTGGTACCAATAAAATCCGCAGGCAGTGGCAGACCGGTGATGTTGCCCTCGGCATCGTGCAGCGAGCGTGGGTTTATAGCTTCGGCAGCGTTCGCGCTAACCCGAATATCCATAATTAGCGGTGCGTAGTCGGGGCTAGCGAAGATTTTGGCCTCTTTCTCTCCGACCAGCGGCGAATCGGCGTTCGGGCCACGATCGGTGACGGTAGTGAACATGAGGTCATCGCCTTGTTTGCCCGTGAAGTAAAGACCAGAACCAATACCGACAGGCAGACCGTTGGGAAAATTTTTGGCGAATTTGCCTTGATATGAAACATGATCGCTGGCCGGGAAGGTGACGACATAACGCGTCACTTTTTCTCCTGCGGCCTGAACGCTGAACGGCAAAAACCCGGCAACCAGCAGTGCTAACAACGTGTGTTTCATGGCGTTTGCTCTTTGATGTGGATCGATTTGACTGAAGTATCGTCGGAGCATAGATAATAGACATGTCAGTTCTGTGACCGCACGCTTGATTTTGAAATGAAGCATGCGGTTTTCATGACACATCACTGGTTAGAAAGTCTGCCGCTATCCTTTTCCGCGTGGTTTCCTGAAGGTGAAAAAGAGTTGCAGCGTATTGCATAACACCAGAAAAGCGGTGACGACGAACACCCAGCGGAACCCCATCAGGGCGGAGACACCGGAACCCATCAGTGGCCCCAGCACGTTGCCTAAATACATGAATGACTGGTTATAGCCGAAGATGCGGCCTGTCACCTGCTGACTGCTGTATTTGACCAACAGCGCCTGCACGGTTGGCATCAGTGCGCCATCGGCAAAGCCCAGCATGAAACGCAGAATGCCAAGCTGTGTGGGGCTTTGTACCACAGCCATGACCAGGAATAGCAGTACGCTGATCGCCAGCGCGGCGATCAAGACACGATGTGCGCCGATGCGGTCACCTAAACGGCCAAGGCGTGGTGCCGATAGCAGGGCGGAAACGCCAGGAATGGCCGCAATCACGCCGCTGATAAAAGCAATATTGTCCGTACCGGGAGCCAGATCGCGGATGAATAAGGTGAGAATAGGGCTGATGGAGCCGTTTGCCATCTGGATCATCATTGTCGTAATGAACAGACAGATGATAAGTGCTGGATAGGGAAGCGAAGCAAAGACCGCTTTCCCGCTGAGTCGATTCTCTTTGGTGACCTTAACCACGCTCTCTTTAATGGCGAAAAGCGTAATCAGGAAGCTGGTAAACAGCATGCCTCCCGTGATGAAAAAGACGATACGTAGCCCGATATAGTCGGCCATAAAGCCACCGAATAAGGGACCGAGGATGACGCCTGCGATCTGTCCGGTCGATAGCATCCCCAGCGCCCAGCCGCTTTTTTCACGCGGAACCTGTGAGGCGATCAGCGCCATCGCGTTGGGAATGTAGCCGGAGGTCAGCCCCATTAACGAACGCAGGATGAACAACTGCCACACGTTGGTCGCTAACCCTTGCAGCGACATCACGATCGCCATGCCGAGCGCAGCGCGCAGCAGCATGAGTTTGCGCCCCTTACGATCGGCGAGGCTTCCCCACAGTGGTGCCACGGCAGCAGAGATGAGAAAAGACGAGCTGAAGATCAAACCAGACCACAGGCTCAGCGACTCGTGTGAATTAACACCAAGCTGCTCAATGTACAGTGGCAAGAAGGGCAGTATCTGGCTCATGGCCAGCCCGGTGAAAAAGCATCCCAGCCAGGCAGAGAAGAGGTTAAGTTTCCAGGTTTCCATGTGGGCGGAAGGGGCCTTCATCAGCGAATAACCAATGGCGAAATTGTGGTTACCCTGCGTAAAAAGCGGGCTAACCGCTAGCGAATAGCGCTCAATTAATAACGGACAGTGACTAAAATTTCGTCTTTCATCATGAGCATAGCATAGCCCACAGCGTATTGGTTACTGAGGGTAATGATTCGCAACAAAAGAAAATCAGCATGAGCAGGGGATAGTGCGGGTAAATTTAATTTTGTGATTCACGTCACAAAAAATGTGCTTTTGCCAGGCAGTCGTTGTACAATTCACCGACATAAGGCAAAGCATCGCCATTAAGAGAAAAGTTATTCCATCGCGTGATTAAAACTATTGCTTAATTAAACAATAAGCTAAGTAAAACCAAGGTGAAAAAAGTGCGTAACTTCTTTAAAAAAATGCTGGCGGCTTACCTGAATACCTATAAAGACGTGCCGCCTGGCGCACTGTTCTAAGAATCTGTGCTATGCAAACAGGCCGCCATATTGGCGGCCTGTTTATTGATGGGGCCGACGCATTTTGAGAATCAACGTAACGTGGTTCTCAGTCCGTTCACCATTTTCATGGTGATATTACTTCGTACTGTAGACCGGAACAGCGGTCACTTCTGGCACGGCCTCGGTCAGGTAAGCACCGGCTGCGCTGCTTTTGACTTCATTCTCATCAATAAAGCCATAGAACACGCCCTGCGACGCGGAAACGCCGCGAATTTCCGCATCCCCGCGCATTTGCGCATTGCCTGATAACACAATACCGCGTTCATAGGCTCCCGGCCCCATGAAGACTGTATGTAGCCGTGCGTTATCACGAACGACAGTATCGCCCTGCATGACGGTGAGGCCGCTAACAACGGCACGTCCTTCCACTGTTCCGCTCAGAATCGTTGCACGATCTTCAATTCTGGCGTTATCCCTCACCGTACCACCGATGACGCGCGCATAAGGCCCGACGTAGGCGGTAGGCGCGACATTCGCAGAATTAGACACCCAGCCGCCGCCGTTTGGATGGCGAGAGCCGTTAGCGGTTGGATTCGGCGCACCGGGCTGGCTGCCTTCTGGCCAAACGCCTGTGAAATCGGCCATCCACGGATAGCGGTAAAGAGAGTAGTAAGCCTGATCCCACTTGATCTTCTGCATTTGCGACGGTGTGCCCATCACCACCATGTAAATGCCGCGATCGTCCTGTCGGATAGTGAAATTTTTCACCGTAGCCGACGCGCCGCGCTGCAATTCACTGTAGCGAGAAACGCCGTCCGAACCGACAGCGACAATACCCCAGCGCCAGTCGGAATTTGGCTGCGGCATGGTTGCCGGATCGTTTTTCAGCCCCGGGAAGCGGGTAATGGCCGATTTACTCTGCACCATACCACGGAATTTAACGGTGATTTTCGTCGCACCGCTTTCTGGGATAAGTTTGACGATGTTGTAGCCTAACTGCTGCGGAGCCTGATCGAACGGCACGGAGAAGCGGCGAAAGCTGGCGCTGGCACCGACAACGGGCTCAAGCGCGGTGGTTCTCAGCAAACGGTCAGCGTTACTCTGGTTGGGTTGGACCGCCCCATAGCTGCCGTAGGTTGAGCGGTAAAAACGACCACGATCGAAACCATCTGGATCGACGTAATCCCAGTTGACGTTGTGCATCGCCCAGTCGCCGAAGACGTCGTTGAATTCTGACTGGCTCCAGCCCATGTTGGTACGCAAAACGGATAGCGGATCGGCGGTAGATTGGCCGCTTTCGCCCCATTTCGGCGCTTTTGCCCACATATCGTTGATGGCGCCATAACCAAAGCGGTTCTTCAGGTATTCCATAAACTGCCAGTTGCAGTAACGGTTACGCGTTGAACCCAGATAAATATGCGAGTAGTTGACCTGCATTTCCGAACAGTGTGCCGACGTACCGCGGAATTCATCCATCTGGTGCGTCATCCAGTTCGCGTGGGATTCCCAAATCCAGCCCACGTAGTTATCTCCCGTACTCTGGAAACCGCCTGTTTGCCCTTGCAGTGCATGGGTAAATTCGTGCGCCAGTCCCCAGTTATCTTTGAGTGAGGCTGGTCCGATCCACATTCCCATACTGCCACCGCCAGCAATACCACCGCTGAGGCCAAAAGTGGGATCGATGTGAATATTGGCCTTATATTTCACGGTTTGTTTGCAGTAAGGCTCGGGATACTGAATTTGGTTAATGAACTTATCCCAAATTTGTTCCAGTTTTTGCCCTGCGGCAACCGCATCATTCCGATTAACGTCGTTATTATTCCAGCGGAAGGCAAAGTGCTCCGTTTGGTATTTCACGGAAGGCATATCAGTGATGGAATTATCCACCTGCCAACTGCCTGCGACACAAGCCTCAGCGGCGTTTGCCGTATTGACCATTAATGCGCCACTTAAAACGAGTAGACAGTTTAGGGGCGTGAGACGTGTTTTTATTTTTGGCATAAATCCTTTTCCTAGCATGAATATTGCTAATCAGCCTTATTATTTATCGAGAATAAATTCCTCGTTAATATATAAGACTCCATCCCAAGGCCATCATGGCCTATTTTGCTTAAGTAAAAAAATATTGGCCTCTGTAAGAAGAGGCCGATTGGATTATAGATTAGTTTTATCTTGTTACCTATTTCATTTTAATTTTTTGGTTATGTTTTAGTTTCCTAAAATAAGTATGGTTATTGATGTGATGCTGTATTACCAAATAAATCAGGCTGGCGGCCAGTAATGAATTAAATGCCGGTACGCCCCACTCAAAGGCTAATCCGACGATGGCGCCGACAGTGCTGGCAATAATAGCCGGCCAGCCAATCAGCGGCGTTTGTGCGCTGTCGGGTAATTGGCCTTCAGCACGACTGGTGTCGAGCAGGGTTCTGTGAGTGCGTAAAATATAATAATCAACCAGCATCACGCCGATAATCGGTGGGAATAACACGCCCAATAGCGTCAGAAAATCGATAAAGCGGTCCAGAATACCGGCTACGGATAGCGCAGTGCCGATGAGGCCAATCACCAGTGTTATTGATACATAACGTAGTTTTTTTCCCGTAACGCCTTCTATCGCATTGGCGATGCCTAAAGAGGAAGAATAAAGATTAATATCATTCACCCTCAATGTTGAAAATATAACGGCAATCAGCCCGAGCCCACCCGCAGCCTGGGACATGATCGTTACGACGTCTGCGGTGTTGAGTGCGCGGGCAATAATGATGGCAAGACCGTTCACAATAAATTCCCCGACGATAATCGACAGCATCGTCATCCAGAAAACGTGTTTTCCTTTTTGGGAATAACGCGTCATATCTGGGGTAATTAAGCTGGCGACAATACAGCCGCCTACCACCATCGTCGCGCCTGCGCTAATGGAAATAACCTCGCCGTTGGGGGCTGAGGCAAGCAGTTCAGCAATATTGTGGCCGGAGAGCGTCATGATCGAAATATAGCCGACAACGAGAACAAACATCGGTACGGCAATTTTGGCGGTGAAGCGTAATGCTCTGAAGCCAAAGGCAACCAGCAGTGTCAGCGCAATGCCGGAAAGGGCAGCGGACCAGCCAAAGCCGAGCTTATCCGCCATCGCAAAGTTAAGCGCCTTGGCGAATACGGCATTTTGGACACCAAACCAGCCGATGAGGCTAATGGCGATCACCAGCCCAATCAGGACGGAGCCAATACGGCCAAAGCCGCACCAGCGTGCGAGCAGGCTACCCGACATGCCTTCTTTCATTCCCGCATAGCCCAGCCCCACGGTCACCACGCCAAAAATGGCGCTGCCAATAAAGATGGCGATAAATGCCTGGCTTAGCGTCATTGAATGGCCGAGTACTGCGCCTAGCATAAATTGGTCTAGCGCGGTTAACATCCCGATGTGCACTAAAGCTACATTTAAAAAAGGCAGTCGAACATTTAGCGGAACGCGACTGACCGGATAATCATCTATTTTTTCCATGTGGGTATATTCGCTTATATAAATTGAATGCCTTTTTCGATGAGTGAATTGGGAATATAACCATCTATCCCAAGGTGACGACAAAATTCCTCAAATTGAGGTAATGAATGAGTCTCCGCTTTTTGATAAATACTATATATTCTGTTCTCGATGGTTTTAGGTGATACATTCATTTTTCTTGCAATTTCTTTGTTTGAAAAACGTTGTAACATCAAAAAGATAGTGTCAAGCTCCGACTGGGTGAAAATGCTGGTAGTTAACTCAGTTTGCAACGTAGTCGGCTTTTTTTGGTCTATATAAATGAGCGGAGAGCGCGTATCCAGAGCTCTGGCGTTCCACATCGTACCAATGCACACTTTATTTTCATCAAAGATAGGAATCTTTTCGCTGACAAAGGGAGTTAGCGTTTTCTTTCCATACCAATAGTGTGTTTCGATCACGGTTACGCGTTGCTCGCTATTTTCTGTTAACCGGTCATGTTCTTTTAAATCGTCAGAAAGTTCCGCCCAACTGGCAGGAAATTCATCATCTAATCGCCCTTCAATATCAAAACGTATTGGCGTATTGGTATAAAGGTAAGCGGCTTTATTCATGTAAACATGGCGCGATGATAAATCTTTAATACCCCATGGTTCATTTAAACACTCCATCATAATAATCAGATTGCGAATATAATCAGTCATGTTTGCTTGTGATGATGGCATCCTGCCCTCCTTATAGGTCGGGATTAATTCAACGGATCAATTTAGCTAAATAGTGTCGAGTATGCTTGTGTGCATATCCCGGTAGGTTTCCATATTCTTTGTAGCCCAACTTTTCGTAAAACCCCTTGGCTTGAAAGTCGAATGTGTCTACATAAGCTAGATGGCAGCCTCGTTTTAGTGCTTCTTTTTCAGCAGCTTGCATAAGTTGACGACCAAGGCCACTTTTACGGTGCTTATCACTAACCCACAGGTATTGAACTTCTAATGCTCCCCACCAGGTTCTGGATATTAACCCTGCGATGATATTATTTTCATCGTCTTTGAAATTTAAAAAAAGGGGAGAAATATCAACCGCGTCATACTGTGCGTTGTGCTTCCACAGGCTTTCTATTACAAATTCTTCTTCATCCAGCTCTGGTGTGCCAGTAATATTCAGATTCATTACAATAAAACCTCATTATTAGCATGCTAAATTATACTTCCAATGTGAATGCTTCTTTATCATATCAAATATATTTAGGCAAGAGTGAATTTCACTCGTTCTTAGGTGGCTATATTACTCTATGATAAACAGCATAATCTGATAGGTATTGATTGTATTTTGATGATAATCAGAAAGTAAGCACGTATTTGCCTCACCAGGGAAAATACCAGATCATTTATAATAAAAATGTATGTTTTGTCGAAAAATGTGTTTTTTATGAGGGGGTTAGTTACTTGCTGATCTTCTTGAAAACCGATGCTGGCTAAACACAATATGCTGACTAAAAACAAGGTGGAGGCCATGGTAAATCCGGCCTCCTTTATCCTGCATATCTTTAACTTATTTCTGCTTCAATTTCCGCTAGGGAAACGATACGACGTTCTGCCGCGGCACGCGTTGCGGCTTCTGCCATCATTTGAGCACGCAGTCCATCATAAACGCCGGGAACGGAAATGGCTTCTGGCGTACCAGCATTGCGCACAAATACCGTAAAAGCCTGAATTGCGGCCGCATAGCTTGGTGCCATGCGGATCATGGGATCTTTCGGCAGCCCTTCCGTCAGGACTTTGTCATCAAAAATACGCATGACGCTGCCCTCGGTAATGCGTGATGATTCAGCCAGCCCGCCTGTACCAAACACTTCAATGCGATCGTCATAGCCATATACGGCGCGACGGGCGTTATCGATTTGGCAAAGCGCCCCGCTGGCGGTGCGCAGTGTCACCATCGCGGTATCGACATCGTTAGCTTCAAGAAACAGCGGGTCGGCAATCACCGAACCGAAGGCCGAGATATCCGTAACTTCTTCACCGGTTAACCAGCGCACCAGATCAAAAAAGTGGATCATCTTGTCATAAAACAAGCCACCGGAAACGCGTAGATATTCTAGGGAGGGAATTCCGTTAGGGCCGCGTGACGTGATTTGCACGGTCTGTATTCGACCCAAACGCCCCTGTGTAATGTCCGTTTGTATTGCGGCGTGGTTACGATCGAAACGGCGGTTAAAGCCGACCATCACCTGCTGCTGCTGTTCACCTAATTCAATCAGTGTGCGGTGGGCTTCTGCCAGCGTTGAGGCCAGCGGCTTTTCGCAATACACTTTTTTTCCTGCTCGCACGGCCGCCAGCATTAGCGGGCAATGTGTCTCTGTTGATGACGCGATGATGACGGCATCAATCTCATGAGCCGCGATGATGGCTTCTGCGTCAGGGAATACACGGGCACCGTGTTCAGCGGCAATTGCTTCTGCCCGTGCTGCTACGGGGTCGGTAACGGCAACCAGCCGTGCGAACGGGTGATTTTTCAGGTGTTGAGCGTGTACCGAGGCAATGCGCCCGGCACCAATAAGTCCGATAGAAATCAAAACGGTTCTCCAGTAATTATTCGGTAATCATGAGCTATTGCAGGCTATTAGCCGACGGTCATGGGGAGATCGTCCGCGTCTGCCCATTCGGACAGCGAGGCATCGTAAAGGGCGACATTAGGATGGCCGAGTAACGTCAGGACAAAAACGTCGGCACTGGCAGCCACGCCGTGTCCGCAATAGGCAATGACTTTTTTATTATCGAGATCGAGCGCGGCAGCGGCCTCACGCAGCCGATCCAGCGGAAAATAGGTTCCACTGTCGGCATCGAACAGGCTGGCGGCAGGCAAATTATGGCTACCAGTGATGCGCCCAGCACGACCGTAATTGTTTCCCTCCGCGCCGGAGAACTGTGCGGGCTGGCGTGCGCTAAGGATGCAAATATGTTGGTTACCGATGGCGGCCAGCACTTCAGTTTTCTCGGCAATCAGGTGCGGACGCAGCGAAGCGATGAACTGACCTGCTGGGCGATGGCGACCCTTACCACTTTCCAGCGGCAGGTGTTCGCGCCGCCACTTTTGCAGTCCGCCATCCAGCACAGCGACGTTATCAAAGCCAAAAACGCGTAACAGCCACCAGACGCGAGTCGCCCACCACGGGTCGGCGCTGGAATAAACCACAACGCGAGTGTCGGGCCGAACGCCAAAGCGTGTCATGGCGGCAGCGAAATTCTCTGTCGTAGGGAGCATGTATTTATAGCGGTGGGTGTTATCAGACAGGTCGGCTTGTACATCAATAAACTGCGCGCCTGGGATATGGCCAGCATGAAAATCAGCCCGTGCTGGTTCTGCGCGGTATAGCGTTTTTTCATCAGGGACTAAACGGGTGGTACAGTCAAAAATCAATATATCGGGGTCGGTCAGGTGGGCGGCGAGCCATTCGGTACTCACCAGCCCGTCAGCATGTGACGTCTTCATCGTGTTTTGTCCGTTACTCTCACAGCACCTTGTCCAGAAAGGCTTGTGTCCGAGGGTCCTGTGGATGATCAAAGAATGCCTGCGGCGTGTTGCTTTCGACGATTTTTCCTTTGTCGGTAAAGTAAATACGGTCGGCAACCTCGCGGGCAAAGCGCATTTCGTGGGTGACCAAAATGCAAGTCATGCCATCACGCGCCACATCCTGAATAGTGGTCAGCACTTCTTTGACCATTTCAGGGTCCAGCGCGGCTGTCACTTCATCAAACATCATTACTTCCGGGTTCATACACAGCGCCCGCGCAATGGCTACGCGCTGCTGTTGTCCGCCGGACAACTCGCCCGGATAGGCGTTTGCTTTGGCTTCCAGATGCACTTTTGCCAACAGCTCACGCGCACGGACTTCCACGTCTCGCGCTGGCTGTTTTAACACCTGCATAGGGGCCATCATGATGTTTTCCAGGACGGTACGATGCGGGAAGAGGTTGTAGCTCTGGAAAACCATTCCTACCTTACGTCGCAGTGCCAGCGCATCCAGCTTGGGATCGTTCACCTCAATGCCACCGACGGTGATCGAACCTGCATTGATGGGAGCCAGCGCATTGATGCAGCGCAGCAGCGTAGATTTGCCGGAGCCGGAAGGGCCGATGATGCAAACAATTTCCGAACGGGCGACGGACAGGGAAATACCGCTCAGCACGTTTGTTTTGCCAAAGGATTTATGAACATCAGTCAGGATTACCTGTGCAGGCGGCGTATGCGTATCAGTCATCAGCGGGTTCCAAATTGCCACGTCCGTTCTAAACGGCGTGAAAATAGCGAGATCGGAAAAACAAAGGCAAAAAAGAGGACCAGCGTAATGCCATAGGCTGGCAGAATCAGGCCGGGGCGTGTTTCCGTGGTTAGAATCGTTTGGGTGATCGTCATAACTTCCTGCACGCCGACCACATTGGCCAGCGATGTTGCCATGACCACTGAACAATAGAGGTTCATGGTAGGCGGTACCATCTGGCGTATCGCCTGCGGTAAAATGATCGTGAGCGTGGTGCGAACGCTACCAAAGGCGAGGGCAGCAGCGGCTTCCCACTGTGTCGTGGGGATGGATTTCAGCCCGCCTCGCACAATCTCCGAGGTATAGCCACTGACGGGGATAGCCAGTGCCACAACGGCTTTCACCCAGTCGGGAAAGCTGAACCATGTACCTGCAATCTTGATCTCAAACGGCAGCAGGAACATCACGTAAAACATGATGACCAGCCAAGGGCTGTTGCGAAAGAATAAGGTCAGAATGCGAGCGGGCAGCCGGATAATCGCAACATTGGCCATCTGGGCGGCGCCCAGCAGCGTACCGGCCAGCATGCCAATCGCCATACTCAGAATCGAAATGAGTAAATTGAGTCCGAACCCTTTTAGAATCAGCGGCAGCCAGGGAAGTAGTACCGCGGAAGCGCTACCTGCGGGGAAAATTGTGTCTATGATCGTCATCGTCCTAGCCCCGGTACTTTTAGCCAACGCTCCAGCAGTTTCACCAGTAGGGTGAATATGCCCATTAATCCCAGATAGCTGAGCAGCACCACATTCATCATTTCGAGCACATTGAAGTGTTCCGTCCAGATTTCATGCGCCACATATAGGGCTTCAGGCACCGCGATGGCATAGGCAAGCGCGGTGCTTTTGACGATCTGAGCCATGTTATTACCCAGCGCAGGCAGGCTGGTGCGAAAGGCCAGCGGCAAAATGATATGAATCATGGCGCGGGTGCGGTTGTAACCGAGAGATTCTGCTGCTTCGACGGTCGTTCTCGGCACGGCTTCAATACCCGCCCGCAGGATCTCGGCGACAAAGGCGCCGTATTGCAATGACAGGGCGATAACCACGAATTGAAACGGCGAGACCAGCGGCAGTTCACCGTTTTGTCCGTAGGTGGAAAGATGGAAGTAGGAGCCGATACCAAAGAATAAAAAGTAGAGCTGGGCGAGTCCCGGTGTATTCCTAAATAGTTCGACATAGGCAGTGACCAGCCAGCGCAAAGGCCGCAGGCTGGACTGCCTGGCAAACACGCAGAGAAAGCCAATGAGCATTGAGCCGAGGAGCGACCAGACTGCCAGCTCAACGGCAAGGGTAAGCCCCGTAAAGTATTTACGGGCTTCCCATGCGTTGTAAAACACCGAAAAGTTCCAGCCTGTTTGCTCGTAGAGCGCTTTAAACCCATCGGCGATAAATAACATCATTGTTACAGCTTAATCGCTTCTTCGTGGGCTTTTACGGCAAACGGTGCCGGTTTCAGGCCCCATTTTTTCGCCAATTCAATGATGGTGCCTTGCTTATTCCAGTCTTTGATCACATCGGAAATGAAGTGGGTAAACTGCGGCTCGTTAAAGCGAACGGCCAGACCCCACGGGCCTTCGGTAAACGGCGTTAGGTTCTGAATGATGTAATCTTTCCAGATGCCTTCTTTGTCGTTAAGAAAACGAGCCTGAAGATAACTGTCATCGGATACCAGCGCGGCACAGCGACCGTCACGTAAGGACTGATCGACTTCCTGCTGAGTCTGGAAAGCAACGATGTTCGCGCCAAACTTCTGTTCTAACGGGACGTTCCAGCTCGATCCCTGATTGCTACAAATCGCTTTGCCTTTCACCTCTTCCCAGTTCGAGAAAGTCACGCCTTTTTTCGTCAGCAGCGCTGGGCCTGCGGCGTAATAGTAAGGTTCGACAAACTGAACCAGTTTCTTACGCTCTTCGCTAACCGTCAGTGAGGTAAACAGGATGTCGCATTTGCCCTGTTGCAAGAATTGCACGCGGTTTGCGGGCAGAACGGGCACCAGATCGACTTTGACCGTTTTACCCAGTTGCGTGGACAGGCGTTGAGTAAAGTCGTTCAGCAGATCGATGTGCAGGCCTTTGGTTTCTCCCGATGACTCGAGAAAGGCCAGTGGCGGGTTGTTGACGTTAGTACAGACTGAAATCACACCGCGATCGGCGATTTTTTCCAGTACGTCAGCGTGGGCAATCGTGGGAATGAATGATGCGGTAAGCGCAACACCACTCAAGGTCATCAGAGAACTCAGCATTGTTTTTGACATATGATCAATTTACCTTAGTTAAGATAAGAGCCTCTGATATATTTTGCTAACGAGGCAGCCCACAGATAGGGGGGAATGTAGGGGGAATTGCCATTTTGTGTCAATAAAATCAACATTCGATTAAGTTGTATATATATCAACTTTTTGTATATGCCCGTTAAATAGAGAGAATGGAAACGTGAAAACTCGCAACGTCCAGCCTGTGGCGAACATAGCTGAAGAGGTGACTCGAACTGAAAATGTAAAAGGGGAGCTTAAGACGCTGACAAAAGGTCTGGCGGCACTGGATTTGCTGATGCACAACCAAACGGTGCGAACCAGCGATGTCGCTGATGTACTCGCAATCGATAAAAGCAGCGCGTCACGTATTCTGCAAACGCTGGCTCAGGCGGGCTATGCGCAATCCGGCGAGCGCCGCAGCTTTGTGCTGGGGCCAAAATTGGCCGATAGGCCGAATACCGTGCGCCCAAAGAAAAGCCTGCGCGTGTGCGCTCGTCCGGTTCTGGAATGCCTATCTGCCCGTACCGGAGAAGCGGTACATTTATCGATTCTGGCAGATGAGCAGGTTTTATATTTGGATACGATCGAATCCAGCTACTCTTTGCGGGTTGATAGCCGTCCTGGCACCCTGGCACCTCTGGCGTATACCGCGATTGGCCGGATTTTTCTCGCGCTGGCGGGAGCACCCTTACCCGATCAATTGCAGGCGCAAACGGAGCACACTATTACTGACCCTCGCCTCTTTCAAATGGCGCTACAGACTATCGCACAGCAGGGTTATGCACTGCATGATGAAGAGTTTCATTTGGGTATTCGCGGTGCGGCTGCGCCCTTGTTCGATCGCAACGGTTACGTTATTGGGGCCGTTGGCGTTTCTGGCCCAACCGTGCGTATTCACACCGAAGACCTCGATGCGTTGGGTGTGCTGGTGCGTGAAGAAGCGAATAAATTTATCATGGAATAATCGGATGAGACCCGCGCGTTCCGGCGTGTCTCTCACTGTGTGACATCAGGTTAAGGTCAATTCGGAATATGATGTAATATTGCTGTATATGCAAAATTGAAGATAGTTGTTGATTTAGGGATGGGTTGCGGCAGACTGGTAAAAAGAGAGGAATCGGGGCCAGCCCATCAACGAGAACACGATTTATCATGAAACCTGAAACGAAGGTTATCCATGCCGGACGCCATCCAGATGATTTTCTTGGTGCGGTTAATACACCGGTCTACCGTACATCCACGGTAATTTGCAGTTCGATGGCAGAGTGGGACAGTAAACAGCGCCAGCAAACCTCTTTCGATGAGCCAGAACTCTTCTACGGCCGCCATGGCACTCCAACCACAAAGTCGTTGCAAGAAGCCATCGCAGAGCTGGAAGGTGGCTATAAATCCTTTGTTTATCCCTCCGGCGTGTCCGCGTGCGCGACAGCCATTTTAGCGTTTACCTCGGCAGATGATCATGTGCTGGTGCCTGACAGCGTCTATGGCCCAGTGCGTCAGATTGCTGGCACGCTGTTGAAAAGATTTCGAATCAACGTCGAGTTTTACGATCCGGCGCTGGGGGCGGATATTGAAAAATTATTCCGACCTGAAACCCGCGTGGTATACACCGAAGCGCCAGGTTCAATGACGTTTGAAATGCAGGATATACCGGCCATTGCTGAGGCCGCTCATCGTCATGGTGCCATTGTCGTGATGGATAACACTTGGGCTAGCCCGCTGTATTTTCAACCCTTTACTAAAGGTGTAGATATCTCTGTGCAGGCGGCGACAAAATACATTGTCGGCCATTCTGATGTCATGATGGGGATTGTTACCGCCACCGAAGCGACCTACCAACGTCTGAAAGCGACCACGCATGAGCTGGGTTTGCTTGCTAGTCCTGACGATTGTTATCTGGCGCAGCGCGGTTTGCGCACGTTGCATGTCCGCTTGGAACGTCATTATCAAACGGGGCTTCGGCTTGCCGAATTTATTGCCCGCCAGCCAGAAGTTGCCCGCGTCATTCACCCTGCGTTACCCGACGATCCGGGGCATGCCCTGTGGAAACGTGATTTCACGGGGGCATCGGGGCTCTTTGCGTTTGCGCTCCACCCTGCGTTAAGCCACAAACGCACTGCGTTTGTTGAAGCGCTCACCTTGTTTGGCATTGGCGGTTCCTGGGGAGGCTACGAAAGCCTAATCCTGCCGCTGAACCCCGTCCGATCGGTTCACCCTGATGCGCATCCGGGGACGTTGCTGCGTATTCATGCGGGATTAGAGAGTGTGGACGATCTGCTAGCCGATCTAGAACGGGCTTTTGCCCTTATTCGCCAATCTTAGCCTGCCATTTGGGGCATTTCATCGAACGACACATCATTCTAAAAGAGAGTCATGCTATGCGAATTATTGCCTGTGGGGATTTGCTGTTTTCCAGTCGCAATCTGGCCGCGCGAGTAGACAAAAATATCGTTGACCAACTTGCAGCAGCGGATGCTGTTTTCGCCAATGCCGAATTTTGTTGCCCAAAACCCACCACGCCACCTGCGGCGGGTCGTGGCTATATCACGGCGGTGAAGCAGGCAACGCTGGACGAGTTTGTTGATTTAAATATCAAGCTGGTTTCCTTTGCCAACAACCACACGGGGGATTTTGGCTGGGAAGGCGTCGTTGATACGATCGATGCAGCAGAAGAACGCGGGCTGATTCACTGCGGCGTAGGGCGTAACCTTGACGATGCCCGTGCGGCGCGGTTCCTCGATACGCCAAAAGGGCGAGTTGGTGTCGTTGCCGTCAGCAGCACCCGTTCGGAAATCTTTGCCGCGAGTGTCGCAGGGGGCAGTGTGGTCGCACGCCCTGGCCTCAACCCGCTGCGCTGGGGGCGAGCTTACGTATTACCGGACAAAGAATTCGAGCAGCTACAGGGGATCACTGAACTGCTTGGCGTCGCTGACAGCAACCGTGAGGGTGCCCGAATTGAAGTGATGGCAGATCAGGGGCCCGATCGTTTTAAATTCGGTTCGCTGTTTGAAAGTTCGATACAGATAGAGCGCGGCGAACAGGCTCACGTTCGCACGTTTATGAATGAAGAAGACTGCGCTGCGATTCTGAAAAGTGTACGCGATGCGGCAAACCGTTCTGATGTCGCCATCGTTAGCCTTCATACGCATGAAGGGGAAGGCGATGGCTGGTATGCCCCACATCCCCCAGCATTTATCGAAGATTTTGCCCGCCGGGCCATTGATGCGGGGGCATCAGCCGTGGTGGGGCATGGCGCGCATTTCCTGCGTGGGGTGGAAATTTATAATAAACGCCCGATTTTTTACAATCTGGGCAGCCTGCTGATGGAGTTTGAAGCGGGTGAATCGATTATCGCGCCAGAAATGTATACCGCTTACGGCTACGATCACGATGCGCGTCCTTCCGATTTGCACCGGGCGCGAGCAAAAGATCGGGAAGGGAACTTCATTGGCTTCAATGCCGAATCCCGTTTCTCCAAAAACTGTGCCGCGTTGCTGGATTATGCCGACGGGGCGCTACAGTTCACATTGTTACCCCTCGATCTGGGTATGAACCGTGAGCGTCCGCTCGATCGTGGCTTACCCGTTACGGTGTCTGCGGCTCTCGGGCATGAAATCGCGGCCGATCTGACGCGCATGAGTGCACGCTATGGCACGGTATTACGCTATGACGAGGTGCTCGGAACGATCGCGATTGAAGCAGCCTAAACGGCAATTCTCTGTCAGCCTATGCCTCATGAAGGAGGCATAGGTGAATATTTTCCCGCTCGTTTTTCCTCTATGCTTCTCTTTTCTCACTTTACCGGGCTGTTATACCCGCCATACTTCACGCTGCTTTGCGTTGGCTGCGTTTAGCGATCTTTTGCTTTTCTGTGCAAATGTTGGCAAGAAACGCCCCTTTTTACCCTGTTTGTCTCTATCGGAGAGTGGACTGAATGTCGTTAAAAGCCTTACGCACGTTGGTTGCGATTGCTCAGTATGGATCGTTTGCCCGCGCGGCTGAAGCCGTATGCCTGACGCAATCTGCCGTCAGTCTGCATGTCCGCAGCCTGGAAGAAGACTTCAAGGTGTCGCTTTTCGATCGCTCACGCCGCATTCCGGTGCTCACCGAAGCCGGACATCGCGCAGTGGAGCAGGCGCGGGATATCCTTGCGCAGTATGACGGTATTGCCGCCGAGTTAGGCGAGGGTGGGGAACTGGCCGGACGCCTGCGAATTGGCGCGATCCAGACCGCACTGGCTGGCGTTTTGCCCGCTGCGCTGGCCGCATTACGTCGCGCTCATCCACGCCTGCGTGTTCTGGTGAATTCGGGGATGTCGGCGGAGCTGGCAATTCGCATTGATGCTGGCGAACTGGACGCCGCTGTGACCACCGAGCCGGTAAAACCTTATCCAACCGGTCTGGTGAGCACGCCGCTGTATCAGGAAGGATTCTGGATCGTTGCCCCACCGGCGCTGGCGTCTCTGGATGCCAGGCAGCTCCTGCAAGATCGTCCTTTCATTCGTTTCGATCGTCGTGCCTGGGCTGGGAGAACTATCGATCGCGAGCTGCGCCGCCAGCGGCTGCGGGTACAAACCGATATGGAGCTGGACAGTCAGGACGCGATTATTCAGATGGTCGCCAGTGGGCTTGGCGTAGCGGTGATTCCCCTGTCCGAACGGGAGAAGAACCGTTTGGATAATCTGCTCTGTATCCCCTTCGGTGAGCCTCAGCAGCAGCGTCGTGTTGTGCTGCTGGAGCGCGAAGACCGCCCGGCAGCGCGCCTTGCTGCGGCACTGGCGGAAGCGATTCGAACACAGTCTGGTGACGACGCCATTCATGAGAAATAATTGAGTTAACGTCGATTTAATCTCGTTTTTTTCTCATCAGAAGTCCCGCTATGGTAGTGCCAGTTTCTTCACTTTCAGGTACTGACTCATGGTGTCCACTTCGCAGTCCATTTCCCCTCCGCTATCACCGATTTTGCAAATGGCTCGGCGAGCCGCAGCGCGACGAGCCGAAGGGCATGATGTTATCGATCTGACATTGGGTGAGCCTGATTTCAGCGCGCCTGAGCATGTGATTAGTGCGGCGCACGAGGCACTTGAACAGCCGTTAACCTATTCACCGGCGAATGGTCTACCGCGTTTGCGTCAGGCGATTCGGGCGCGGTTGCAACAGGATCGTGGGCTAACGTATGGCGATGATCAGATTGCCGTTGGCTGTGGAGCCAAGCAGATTATCTTCAATGCGTTCCTCGCCACGCTACGGCCAGGGGATGAGGTCATCATTCCTGCACCCTATTGGGCAAGCTACCCCGACATGGTGCGGATGTTTGGTGGCGTGCCGATTATTCTGCCGACGGAAACGCGGAACGGGTTTCGGCTGGAGCCGTCATCCCTTGCGACAGCGCTGAGTGACCGTACACGCTGGCTGGTACTTAATGCGCCGGGAAATCCGTCGGGTGCCACTTATGAGCCAGTGACGTTGCTGGCCTTCGCGGAAATTCTTCGTCAGTATCCTCAGGTGAATGTGCTCTCGGACGATATCTATGCGCATATCCGCTTTGGTTCGGAGCCTTATGCCACGCTGGCGGCGGTGGCAGAGGAGATGAGAGAGCGTACGCTAGTGGTTGATGGCGTTTCCAAAGCGTATGCCATGACGGGCTGGCGCGTGGGGTGGGGCTGCGGTTCGGCGGAATTGGTTCGGGCGATCACATCGATACAATCGCAGAACTGTACGCAGACCAGCACACTCAGCCAATTGGCGGCTATCGCTGCGTTGGAAGGGCCGCAGGATGGGCTGGCAGAACGAGCGGTAATCTATCGGCAGCGGCGCGACGCGGCGTTGACGGAGTTACGCCGTAGCCCACGTATCGACGTGATGACGCCCGATGGCGCGTTTTACCTGTTGCCAAAAATCCACGGTGTGCGTGACGATAATGCGCTGGCATTGCGCCTGCTTGATGCGGGCGTCGCGACGGTTCCGGGAAGCGCATTTGGTGTTCCAGGTCACCTGCGTGTGTCTTTCGCTACCGATTTGGCGGTTTTGGTCGAAGGATGCAGACGGATGGTTACCGCGCTGGAGGCAAGCGAATGATCGTCTCGCTCCTGCTGGCGCTGTTGCCTATCGCGCTACTGATCGTGTTGGGATCGTGGTTACGTCAGCGTGCTTTTCTGACGGCGGCATTTTGGCCACAGGCTGAAAGGCTGGGTTATTACCTTCTGCTTCCCGCACTATTTCTGCATGGGCTGGCGACAGCGCGTCTGGATGGCGTGCCGGTAGCGGCGATGATCCTGACGCTGGTGTGCTCGACGCTGGCTGTCGCTGTCGGGCTGGTTGCAGTACGCCGCTGCTTTCCCGTTGATGATGCGGCGTTTACCTCGATATTTCAGGGCGGCGTCCGTTTTAATAACTATGTTGGCGTGTCTGCCGCTGCCGGGCTATTTGGCGCACACGGTGTGGCGCTTGCCGCCGTCGCGAACGCGGCAATTGTGCCGACGGTCAATATTCTCTGTGTCTTGATTTTCGCCCGCTACGGCAATGCCGGGACGCCGTCATTCAAGAATATCGTGCGGCTGCTGGCGCTAAACCCGCTGGTGGTGGCCTGTGCCATCGGCATTACTTTGCAGATTACCGGGTTAGGGTTGCCGCCGGGGATTGAGCCGGTAATGAAATCATTGGGACAGGCGTCGCTACCGCTCGGTCTGCTGTGTGTGGGCGCGGCGCTGGATTTCTCTGCCGCGCGTAGCTGGCTGCGTCCTGTAGTGATTGCATCATGCGCGAAATTTATTGCGATGCCGCTGGTGACGATCGTCGCCTGCCACCTCTTCGGTCTGTCTGGCCCAGCGGCGATTGCCTCACTGCTGTTTCAGGCGCTGCCGACGGCATCGTCGTCTTACA
This sequence comes from Pectobacterium polonicum, assembly GCF_005497185.1. Classification (GTDB taxonomy): domain Bacteria; phylum Pseudomonadota; class Gammaproteobacteria; order Enterobacterales; family Enterobacteriaceae; genus Pectobacterium; species Pectobacterium polonicum. Next base: position 77,204 of record NZ_RJTN01000010.1, read on the forward strand.
TCATGGCTCGCCAGCTTGGTGGTGATGCGCCATTGATGGCAGGTATCATTGCGGTTCAGACACTGGTGGCGGGCATTGCGCTGCCGATTGCCGTCCTTGGGCTGAGTGGACTGTTATAAATTCTTCGAATGTTCTTTTTGTAACAATGCCTTGCTAACGATATGGTGATTTGTTCTTTTCTATCTATTTGTATTTTAAATGAATTAATCCTTGCGTTGAAATAACAATAATAATGCGTATAGTTATCATTTACCTTTCTGTGCAAATGTTGACAAGAAACGCCTCAGCATCTCGCCAAAATCACCATCAGTTAACCGAGGATATACCATGTCTTTTAGAGTTACTCGCGCCGAAAAAACGCGCGTTTGTGATTCTTCGCTGGCCGGAGTAAAACCATTCGGAGTCTCTCTTCTCGCCCTGTTGATCTCAGCCTCTTTCCTACCTGTTCAGGCCGCTGCCGAAGAAAAACCAGCTTCCGGTGATACGCTTGTCGTCAGCGCGAATGCTAACGCTAATGCAGAAGTCAGCGACCCGCAGGATTACAGCGTGAAAGTGACTAACGCCGGAACCAAGATGACGCTGACCCCACGTGATATCCCACAGTCGGTGAGCGTCATCAGCCAGCAGCGTATCGAAGATCAAGGTCTGCAAACGATTGGTGAGGTGATGGCGAACACGACGGGTGTATCCTCCAAAATTATCGACTCCGAACGCATGACGTATTTCGCGCGTGGTTTCCTTATCAATAACTACCTGTTCGACGGTATTCCAACGGTGGTTGACGATATCTGGAACTTTGGTGATTCAGCTTCGGACACGGCGATTTACGATCGTATCGAGGTGGTGCGCGGGGCGACTGGGTTAATGACCGGAACGGGCAACCCTTCTGCCGCGGTAAACATGGTGCGCAAACATGCGGACAGCCGTGAATTTAAAGGCTCGGTATCCGGCAGCTACGGCTCATGGGATAAACAGCGGATGGTGACGGATCTGTCTGCGCCGCTGACGGAGTCCGGTAATGTGCGTGGGCGTGTGGTTGCAGGCTATCAGGATAATGACAGCTGGCTCGATCGTTACCACAGCCGCAAAAAATTCGTCTACGGCGTGATTGATGCCGATGTTACAGATTCCACCACGTTATCCCTTGGCTATGATTATCAGGATAACCACAACACTAACTCAACGTGGGGTGGGTTGCCGACGTGGTACAGCGATGGCAGCCGTGTTCGTTTTGATCGCAGCCTTAACTCCGCGCCGAACTGGAGTTATACAGACTCAACGTCGAAAAAAGTGTTTGCCGGTTTGACCCAGCGTTTTGATAACGGCTGGCAGCTGCGTATGAACGGAACGCATGACGAAACGAACTTTGACTCGAAACAGATGTATGCCAACGGTTTCCCAGATAAAAATACTGGGGTACTGGTTGACCCTTACTATCCTACTTATAACCCTGTAGCCGTTGGTGCCTATGGTGGCTGGAATAGAGGGAAGCGTAAAGTTGATTCTGTTGATACCTATGCGACAGGTCCCTTCGAGCTGTTAGGCCGCCAGCATGAGTTGGTGGTGGGGGCTAGCTATAGTAGACAAAGTAATGACTACTATAACTCTTACCCGACAGATACGCTGACTTCTACTGCTGTTGGTAATTATTTCAACTGGAATGGCAATCTTGCCGACCCTGCATGGAGTTCTTGGCAACCTTACGAAAACTCTACGACACGCCAGAAATCAGCTTATACCTCGGCACGATTCTCGTTAGCCGATCCGCTGCACTTGATCGTTGGTGCGCGCTATACCGATTGGAGCGTAGACGGGTCCTCGGATAGCGATAGCCGAAACCGCATTACGCCATATGCGGGACTGGTGTATGACATTGATGATACTTGGTCGACGTATGCCAGCTACACCGATATCTTCCAGCCGAACAACAAGCGCGATATCAACAAAACCTATCTACAGCCGACTACGGGCAGAAACTACGAAACGGGTCTGAAAGGGGATTGGTATAACAGTCGTCTGACCGCGTCAGTTTCGGTTTTCCGTATCGAACAGGATCACGTTGCACAGACAAATAGTGCTCGCTTTGCTGGGTCGAACGAGACAATTTATTACGCTGTTGATGGTGTCGTCAGCAAAGGGATCGAATTTGAAGTCAACGGCGCGGTGACGGACAACCTGCAAATGACGTTTGGCGGTTCTCGTTTTGTTGTGGACGACAAAGATGGCAAGTCGGTCAATCCAGAATTACCACGCACGTCGTTCAAGCTGTTTACTCGCTACCAGTTGCCAATGGTGCCGGACTTAACCGTTGGCGGCGGCGTGAACTGGCAAAATGGCATCTGGCAGGAAGGCTCTGGCCCGCAAAACACCACGCTGCGTGCCGATCAGGGCAGCTATGCGCTGGTTAACTTGTTTGGCCGCTATCAGGTGACTAAACAGCTGGCGGTACAGGCGAATATCAACAACCTGTTTGATAAAGAGTACTACGACTACGTTGCGCCTTATGCTGTGTATGGCACGCCGCGCAGCGTCTCGATGACGGTTAACTATGCGTTCTAGTCCGATGCTCTAAATTGATGCAAGTGACTTGCCCGATGGCTCGGTGACCTGCTGTCGGGAATAATCGTAGCGCTCGTTGTTTCAATGACTCGGGCGCTTTTTCTTTTGCTGCGATGTTGAAATGTCTCCCTTCATCACCTGAAGCATTGGTTACATGAATATACCCGTCATACTTCAAGTTGCAGGTGCGTTGGCTTCGCTACTCGGCACACTGACGTGTGCCTCGCCCCTTGGGGCCGTTGCAAGCCGCGTTACAAGGCTTATCAATAAGCCTTGCCCTATCGGGCCAACGCTTTGCGTTGTTCAAACGTTACGTGTGTCCTGAAACTCGAATTATTTAGGGTTATATACCCGTAATACTTCAAGCCGCAGGTGCGTTGGCTGCGTTCACTCACCCGAATCACTTACCTGAGTAAGCTCATCGGGACTCCCTCTCTTGCCGCCTTCCTGCAACTCGAATTATTTGGGGTATAGATAGTGGAATAGGGGGTTAACATTGATTCGGGGATCGGGGACAATTGCGTATTATATTCAGGCGGGGAACCGTTACCGTTTTTTCCTTTCGGAACATTTTTACAGGGATTGAAAAATGAAGTGCTTGAACTGCGAGAACGATGCGCAAAAAGAATCTGGCTTGTGTACAGATTGTGAAGGAAAAGAGCAGCAGAAGATTAACGGTATTCTCTACCTTCCGGCGCTGGGAATTATTCTCTCTGTCATTATGGCGCCGTTCTCACTGTATGAACTGGTCAGTGTCGTGTTGGCGCATTTCAAAAAAACGGGGTTTGTTAGTTATTACAGTCTGTTCGCTATATTTTGCGTCATTGCTTTATTCGGCATGTCTATTTTTACTGCGCTAACGTTTTTTCGCCGCAAGAGGCGGACAAAGGTGGTAATGGTCGCTTACTATGTCATTAATGCCGTTTGCGTATGTTGCCTAACGTTATTGCCTTCACTGCTGTTTGGTGTCGCGCTGGACGATGATGCATTGAGTATGCTTTCTGGCGTTGTTGTCGGCATTATCGTCTGGGTTCCGTATTTCTTGTTCTCGAAAAGAATTCCGCTGGTTTTTAGTCGCTAACAAATAGGTTCAGCCGAGAGTGAGTGCCTGTGCGGCCAGTGTCTGGTAAGCACGTAGCGATCTGCACTTTCCCCTTAACCGACTATAAATAGCTCAACGTGAAGTTTGCCGTTGCCACAAAATCGCCGGACTTAATCAGGTCGTCGCGTATCTTTTCGATACGGGCTGAAAAGGGAATGGTGTTGTCCCCACTTTGCAGCACAATGCTATCTGTGCTGCTGTTGATGCCGACCAGTTGATTGGCATGATAAATGCCAATCGCGATACCTTTGGCACCGGATGGCGTATCCAGCGCCAGACGCTTGGGCAGTAGCGGCTCTTCTTTCCCTGAAAAGCGGACGGTGACGTTTTGGTAGGTATCCAGATTGCAGTCCGTGAGGTTAATCGTGAAATCATGCCAACTGCCGTAGCTATTGGTTTTTAAATAGCGCTCAGAGATTTCGCTCATGTTCACCACAATCGCTTTGCTTTCCGTACTGACATTACAGGCGGCGTTGACGACGGAAACGCGGAACGTCACTTCACGATCGCTCAAAAGAGGGGGCTGTTGTGCAAAAGGTGAACTTGATTGTAGTGTCATAATACCGGCCGCTACGGTGAGCAGGATGCGGCAAGACGTGATTCTTATTACTGTATTGTCATTTTTTATCATCGTTGCTATCTCATACAGGCACGCGGATTAGTGATAATTAAAACGCAGAATAATATTTTTTTCGGTATCGCCGACAGTCGCGGGGCCTGCGGCATAGAGTTGTGCTTTATAGCGTCGCTCAACTACGCCACTTGCTGTCGTCAGTCCTTCGACCAGACTAATGAACTGATTAAACGTCACGTTATTACCGCTGCGCATATCTTCGATTTTCAGCGTAGCGCCGTTCCCCATATTCATGCCGTCTATCCCGACGAGTGAATTCCCTCGTGAGGTGGCATCAAAATTGATGTCCAGATCGAATCCCTTACCGCAGTCTTCGCCACCGTCGGTGGACACATCAATGTTAAATTCCGACTGTGCTAGTGGACCGGCCTCCGTGCCTGACCACGCCCTGACCGTACCAAAGTCGACATAACTATCGGGCGAAACGTTGATCGTCGCGGCGCACTGCATAATGTCGATGCCGTGTAGTCCTGACAGGCTCAAGCCATAGTTACTGTCGGGTTTATTATTGATGCCCCCTTCACCATCAATCTGGAAGACTGACAGGGAGTCCGCTCCTGCTGTGGTGTCGGTAATGTTCCCCGTTTTTTCGAGATAGAGCTGTACTGTGACATTTAGCATGGTTGGGGAAGCGGGCGGGCGTGAACCGCTGGGGCCTGCGATGACCCACTGTCCTGTGGGTACGCGGGAAGAGGTGGAGCCGCCATTGGTAATCACGCCGAGATCCTGCCCGTTATAGATGATGCCGATTCCGATGCCCTGTCCGATGATCTTTCCTTCGGGATTGGGATAGAAATAGGACATCTCACCCTGCGGGCGGACGGAATGATATGCCCAGCAGGCCAAATTGCGGGTATAGCTTTTCGACGTCCAGAGACGGCTGCCGATCGGTAGCGTCGCCGGGATCTTGAGCGTGCCGATATCTTCATAATCGGCTACCGGGCCCGTCACGGTACCCAATCGACATTCCAGCGCACTGGCGTTAAACGCGGTTAAGCTGAGACAGAGTGTTGCACAGAAGACAACATAGCGATTTTTACGAATGGTTAACCAATGCATGGTCGATATCCCTGTAGCTTATTCATCGGTAATGGGCTGGCACTGGTTTTGTGCGCAAGTAAAAGGCAATGCAACATGGCCGCCGTAGTCGTTGACGTAGTACAGATAGAAGCGATTGATCGCGCCGTCATTGACTTCAACAGGAAACGTTGAGCGCGGTGCCACCATAAAGGCGTTGCCTTTTAACAGATTGGCAGGGTTGGCATTGGCTACCTTGGGTTGCTTCAGGATGCGGCTTACGGTGATGTAGTACGGGGTCGGGTTTTCCACCTGAAAAACGTTGCCCGTTTTTTTGATCCGCAGTTTTTGCTGCCATATCTCATCTTTTGCGGGCTTCACACCGCGTGGGCGGAAGAACACCTTGATTTCAGACTGAATGGCGATCTGCAAGACGTTAGCCTTTTCCGTTTTGGGCGGAATTTCCCGCACGTTAAGATAAAACAACGATTCGCGATCGGTTGGCAACTGTGTGATTTGTTCCGTCTTAACCAGACGGATCAGGCTATATCCTTTCGCTTCGATGCGCTGTAATGGCGGTAACACCATCAGCGGACTTGTTACTTTATTGCGTCGCTCGTCCGTCAGCCAGGACTGTGCCAGAAACGGATTCTCCGCGTTTTGGTTCATCAACATCACCGTTGCTGACTGTTCATCATCGTTAAAAATAACGCGGGTGCGATCGAGGCTCAGCGCACTATAGGCTGAGGGTATCAAAAGCAGGCAGCCGATAATGATTCCTGCTGTTCGCCGATAAGATGGGTATTTCATACGTACTCTCCGGGATTTTCTATTTCTTGCCGCTTATTTGCAGGGCAGCAGCAATGTATCAAGGTGGTTTAAGGTAGCGGGTAGGGTGATGGAGCACTGCGCCTCCCCTGCCCAGATGACGGACAGCGTTTCGTCAGGCGACACGCCCGTGATATAGGCCTGTCCACTGTTGGTGATCATGGCAATATCGCGGCCTTTCTTGTTTTTTATCTGAGCCGCGAAGGGGGGATATTTGCCATCGACCAGCGTGATATGCCCCATGATTTTTGCCCCGCTGACCACATCAAATTTGCGGTAACCAATTGCACCTTCAGTCAGAGTTCCTTGAACCACGGTCGTCATCGCTTCAATATTTTGCGGTAATTTCTGCATATCGATGCGGGTCGAGATATCGTAGTAGCTACTGCTGCCAGCAATGACAGCCAGGCCATAGCGGTTAGTCTCGACTTGGCTGCCAGCGAATGCCACGCCTGCCTGATCCGTGTCGACCATAATGCGAGTGCCGCCCTGATTGCCTTTCGGATGTGCTGCAACGCCGTGGCGGGTTGCGGTAATACCGCCGCGCAGCGAACCGTTCAGATAGGTATAACGATCCTGCTGCCAGGCGACACCCACGGAGGCATCGGTCATCGGTGCCAGACGGGTATAGTTGCCGCTCAGGTACGTGTTCTCCCTGCTGTCGTGTCGAGTGCTCAGGTTCCAGGTTCGGCTCGGATCGGCGTGATTGGAATAGGTCAGCGTCTGATTACTGCTGTTGTTATAGTGTCCCACGCTGTAGCTCAGACGATCCTTCTCCCTGAGTGGAATGGAAAAGCTGAGGTACAGACTGTCATCAGTACGTTGGTTGAATTCGGTACGATAGGCCGATAAATTCGCAGAAATGCCTTTAATCTCGCCGATATCAAAATATTTGTTCAGTGAAATCCCATAGCGATCCTGCTCGGCTTCATTCCAGTAGGTTTGGCGCGTATAGGTAACGTAAGTTGATAGTCCACTCAGCAGTGAGGCTGTCTCTTGTGTCGCGAAGTTTTTTGAGACCGTAATGGTGTAGCGTTCTTTTTCATTGCGATAGCGGCTATCAAGATTCAGGGCGTAGAGATACTGCGCCATGCTCATGTAGGTTTTTTCTGAGAAGCGGTAGCCCGCAAAGCTGACTTGGCTATCGATCGAATTGAAATATTTAGACCAGTTAAGTGAAAAAGCATGCCCCATTTGCGACGTGGATGGGGCCGGTAGTGTTGCGCGTGACTGGGTGACGTCAGCGGACAGTGCGCCAAAGAGATAAAGATTTTTCCCGATGCCCGCCGACCAAGACTGATAACTATCAGACAAAATAGTGCCGCCGTACACCGACCAGGCATTGGATAATCCCCATGAGGCTTCCGCGGCAGAAAAGGCAGGCCCTTGCAGGCGGTGATTGGTATTCGACGGTTTACCCGCGGCGAGTTTGTACTGGACGTGGCCTGGTCGTGTCAGGTAAGGCAGATTGGCCGACTCGGTCTGGAACGTTGTTACCGTGCCATCTTCTTCTGTTACGCGAACATCCAGCGTACCGCTGACGCCATTTTTCATATCTTGAATCGCAAAAGGACCCGCAGGCACGGTTGTTTCATAGATCAGCCTGCCATTTTGCATCACGGTCACCGTCGCGTTTGATTTGGCGACACCGCGAATTTCTGGCGCATAACCACGCAGAGAAGGGGGAAGCATATTGTCGTTATTGGCTAATGACACACCGGTAAAGCGATAGCTATCAAATAAATTACTGCTGAAATACATTTCACCCAGTTTGAGATCGGCTGACAGGGTGGGAAGCGGGCGGTAGGCGTAAAACTGATCCCACGAGAAGCTATCGCGATTCGAATTGCGTGATTTTTGCAGGAAATAGCGATAATCGGCACGGTAGCGCCAGGCTCCAAGATTGAATCCGGTTGTGCCGTAACTACTGAGATAGTGCGATGTGCCTCTGCCGTTAGTATCACGACGCATGTTCCCAACGAGGTTATAGTCCAGCAGCGCACCGCCGATCCCGTGGTCCCATTGTTCTGGTGGAACCCAGTTGCGATCGCTGTACATCAACCATGCTTGGGGGATCGTAATATTCAGCGTTCCCATGCCAATTTGATTAGAGACTTTGACGCCGGCAATGGGGGTCAGATCGACGCACGTTCCATTATTCCAGGATTCGATTTTATCGCGTGCTTCTTTTTTTAGCGCCAGTTTATCGACAAGTTCAGGTGGAAGGCAGGCTGTAGGCCGGGTGCTCTTATTGCCTTCTGGTAGATAGTTTATTATCTGCTGCTGTATTTCACGTGAGTTTACTTTTAGGGATAAAAGGTAGGCACCTGGTGTGACATATTCGGGATCGGAAAAATGGCTAAGATCAATGTCGTTGCGATCGTCAACATCAAGCACATTGACGTTAAATTCCGTCGCACTGAGCGATGTCGTGCCCAAAGAAAAAATAAAAATACTATAGCGGGCTAACATGGTTTTTATTTTTTCTTTGAACGTAATGTTTTTCATTGCCATAGGGAATATATGCTTAAGCAGATGCCGCGTTGTCGGTATCCACGCACGTCAAATGACATGTGGAATAAAGAGGGTATAGGGGAAGAATTCTCCCCCCTGTTATTGGATATACCCGTTCAAACCTGCTGTTGGCATAGCTGCCTTTTATTGATAAGAAACAACAAAATTAGCTGTGCTAGAGAAGCTACCCGTTGTGACTACAGGGGCTTGGCCTGCCTCTGGTGTTGGCAGTTTTTCGACATAAGAGGTGAAGGAGAAAATATTGTCCCCATTTGATAACGGCGTGGCAGCTACGGCCAGCGTCGTTCCGTCGAATTTAATTTTTTCGCCGACCCGTTCTACGGCAATACCTGCACCGCCGGCACTGCCATTTAACGCTAACAGCTCATTATTGGTGCCAGATGCAACACCGCCAGAGAAAACAATTTTGGCGCTGGTTGCTGTGTCCAAACTGCAATCTTTTAATGTGATATCAAAAGGCTTAATTTCTGATGTACCACCGTTTTCCAATACAGTTTTACTGATTTCACCAAAATCGATAGTTTGGTGCAGATCTTCGGGAGACACCGAGCAGGGCGTATCAATAATTTTTCCTTTAAACGTCACCGATCCATTGTGTGAATCTGCTGCCTGTGCACCGACAGAAAATATCACGGAGATGAGTGATGCCAGGGTGAATTTTGATAATTTCATATGATGCTCTCTCTGTTGGTTACTCTATTAAAAACGTGAACGCGAATCATGAGTACTCGCCACATTCCTACATGGTGAGTCGTGCCTTTTTTGTGGTTGGTTAACGATTTGCAGCCTTACTCACGTGGTGAATATATTGGCTGACTTGTCCAGTAGGCTGCCCTGGAGCTGGTGAAATAGTAGTGTTAGGTTGTTTTGTGGTCAAATATATTAATTTAATTATATTTATTTAGATTAAATGTTTTAAATTTATGTTTATTTAGGTTTTTATTCTAATTGTTGTGCGTGGCAGATAATATCGAATGATGTGATGTAAATATCATTTTATAGATAAGTTATTTTAATTCAGTGTGTTATTTGTCATTTGTCTTCTTGGGGTGTTGATAAGATTGAATGTCTTTTTATTTGTAAAAATAATGAAATGTCTTTTTATTTATATAATGATTAAATGAAAATCAAATAGTCTTTGACAATATATGGGTAAATTTTTATCCTTGCCAAGGATCGCCTTGGTAAGGCTATGTATATAATTTATTTTTCTTTTGTAGATAACGTTTTTTTTGTTTGGTTATAGTGGTTTTTCAGACTATTCCGTAGATTTTATGTCCATAAAAAAGCGTATCTATAGTCTTACTGTAACAAATGAATAGTGCCTCTAATCTTGATGGAAAAAGGTCGAATGGTTTATTTGATTAATGATTTAATCATTTTCAACGAGGGAGAGGGAACGCTGGCATGGATAGAACGTGAAAATGAAGCAACCTCTGTGAATTTTCCTATTTCACGATTGCTCTGTTTGTTAATTGAGAATCAAGGAGTAACGTTAAGCCGTGATTTTTTGTTAAAAGAAGCACTGGAAAAGCATGCACTTTGCCCTTCTCTCAATAATCTCAACAATTATCTCTCTCTACTCAGGAAGGTATTGCGTGAGTTTGATCTTTCGGACTCGATTGTGACTATCCCTAAACTGGGCGTTGTTTTTAACGCCGTGAGTATTGTTCCCTACCCAATGTTAGAGGGGAGAGAAAAAGAAACGTCAAATCAAGGGGAAGAGGAAGAAGTTAAAGAAGACGTTTATGAAGAAGAAAAGCCATTTTCTATAAAACATCACGCCATACCTGAGCCAGTAAAAAAACAGCAATATGTCCGGTTCCTTCTCATATGGATAATGATAGTTGGGGTTTTCCTGCTCGTGTTGGAGAACGTAAATCGTTTTCCGTATCGACATCTTGTCGATGTGAAGATGAATGGGAAGTGTGATCTTTTCTATTTATATAACAGTGTGGGTTATCCTCTCCCGACCGACTATAAAAATCTGTGCTCAGATAACGCATTATTCTTCCTATCGAAAAAGATTGTTATATCTGGAGTGTTGGATAGGAAAAGTGAAATCGTTATTTCCTGCAATAAAGATGGGCATGGATGTATCACTTATGTTAATAATTAAAGTCAGAAAGAAATTTTTTTGCACCATGTTGGTGCTTTTTATTTCATTTTCTCTTGGGGTTGTTTTTTATTTAACCAGCAATTTATATAGAAAGCCGCTGATATGTCAGGGTGAGGTAAAGCTCTACGAAGAAGATCAGAAGGTCAGAAAGGAATATGACGTCTATTTTTATCTAAATAAACAAAATAGAGCGCTGGTTTTAGTCAATGGTCTTTACATTGGCGAGGATAGCGTACCGTTGACGATTCGGCGGACGTTCAGCTTTGATTCCGTGTGGGAGGGGAATCGACTGGTGGTGAACAATATCGGGATGAGTAAGAATACCAATGATAATGCGCCCGATGAGGCGATTCCCATTCTGGCTGAAAATGATGTTATCCAGTTCGAAATGCTGACGAAGCATGCCTATCTGATTAGCACCGTCCAGTCAAAGATGGCATGTAATATCCGCGATTAATGGATGTTGGAACTACACATTAATCGCAATTCAGGGGGTTATCGCTATTTTTGGCGTGCGGCTCATGCGTTTCACAACACGCGTTGTATAAAATCATCAATGTCTTCAATTGCTTGCTTAAAATCAGCGGGAGTAGGGTTAATAACCAGATGATCGGAGTAGCCGTTTAACAACGCACCTAGCTGGCGGGAAACTCGCTGGGTATCGGTATTTTTAAGATCGTGAGGCACTGGGCTACCTTGCTATCGGTGCCGCTGTTGCCGTCCTGTTTTCACTGACGATTGTGTATATGGCGCTTAACGGCGGAACCAATGCGGGGCATATCTATTCGGTGATGACCTACATGTGGATGTTTGCAATGAATCTGGATGATGCGCCTGGGCTGTTAGAAAAATACTCGCAGCCCAAAGATATCGGTAAGCGCGTGGATACTGGCGTGGTGACGGGGTGATTCCAGATGCCCGATAGCCTTCTATGCGATAACGCAATATTGTTTTTAGCATGTAGTAGTAGAATGGCTAGTACAATTTGTTACAGGGAGTTTGTGATGAGAGTTGGCGTTTTTTGTGGTTCGGCATCAGGTAATTCACCTATCTATATTGAGAAAACTAAACAGATGGGGCATTTCCTTGCCGATTCTGGTGTAGAGATTGTATACGGTGGCGGTAAAGTCGGGCTGATGGGGGAGATTGCGAATTCCGTACTATCCCATGCTGGCACCGCGATCGGCGTGATGCCCAAAGCACTCGTTGAAAAAGAAATTGTGCATCAGGGGCTGACAGAATTGCATGTTGTTGAAAATATGCATGAACGTAAGAGCAAGATGGCAGAACTATCTGATGCGTTTATTGCACTTCCCGGCGGCGCGGGAACATTTGAAGAAATATTCGAGCAATGGACATGGGCACAGTTGGGCATTCACGATAAACCCTGTGCTTTTCTCAACATCGCGGGTTATTTTGATCCCTTGCAAGACATGATTAGCGGCATGGTTGAGGCCGGGTTCTTACGTCGTGACTATGCGGATATGCTGCTGTTTTCCGACAGTCCTGAGGCGTTATTAACATTCTTTCATGCTTATCAGCCACCAGAAAAGAAATGGACGCAAAAGTAAAAGCGCCGATTTTTGTCTGTGTAACCTGTATTTTTAATCTCGCTACATAATGCCTTCTGGTGTGTAAATAAGAAGCGAGAGCTATTTTTGCCGGGGGCATCCTCGGCAAAAATAGGCATGGTGTTTCCTATCGTGCAGTAGATTCGTACTTTTCACTACGCCTGTTCTTTCAATGGCAATGTCGTCATGCAGGTCTGGCTGTCGCTATAGGTTGCAAACGCTGAGCTTGCCACGCGTCCCTGATAGGTGACGTTAATCGTGCCTTCAATATTGCGTGGTAACCATACGCCAACAAAACCATTCTGGTGACTACTTAGGGTTTTCTGCACGACAACGTTACCGGCTTTATCCGTGATTTTTACGTCAAATGCCGTATTGGCGAGTTCGCCCTGACACCCAGACAAGCTGTGGTTAAAGCAGGGATGGGTTTGCTGAATATAAGGGGCGAATGAGAGATAAAATTTATCTCCCAGCGGATAGCTGTATTGCTGCTGCCCATCCGATAATTTCAGTTCTTTGCTGGTAATGGAAGCGCTGTAGGGCAAAGGCCTCGCTTGCGGCGACCGATCGATAGCATCGACGATCTGCTCGACAGTTTTCCCCGCCAGTCCTTGCTTGGCGAGAAAAGCGTTGGCATCAGTTGTCGCTGCGAAACCATGGCTGCTTAATGTCAGGCCGAGTAGTACCGCCATCATCTTTATCTTCATTATTGCTTTCCCCTCAATAGCGTCATTATCTTGAAATAAGATGCTATGACGTTACACCTTCCCCCTACGGGAAGGTCAAAAGCTTGAGCGTATAGAAAGGTAAATTAATGTATTTGCTAGTTTTTTATTGATTTTGATCAATTTTAAACCATGCTAAGTGGCGGTGATCTCTGAGCCGTTATTGATGTGGAACATGAACCGGGTTTTCTTAATCCGTGCTTACTGACCTGACCAGTAAAACTCGATGCGGATTCCACTCGGTTCATAGCACATCATATGCATTGCCGGACCACCATTAATCAGAGAAGGCGCGAACTCAATGTTGATCTTATGGGCGGATAATTTCTCAAGGATCTCAAACAGCGCGGCTTTGTTATCAACCTTAATCGCAAGATGATGCAAACCGACATTGTTTTTTCGATCGAACTGGACAGGTTCGCTGGCTTGTACCTGCCAAAGCGTTAGCATCACCGTTCCGTCGCTGACAAAAATAGCAGGGTAATCCTCTCTTCGTTTCACTTCTTGCCAACCCAGCAGTTCGGTGAAGAAATGTGCGCTTTCTTCCAATGCTGATACCGTCAAACCAATATGGTGAGCGCCTTGCGTTACTGGTGAATTCATAGTGACTTCCTCAATTAAAGACAACATCAATGGTGACTACTCGTTCGTCGGTTTGCTTTGCCGATGTGCGGTAGGCACCGCGTTATTACTGGCTGAGAGAAGGATGAGATAATGCTAAGAACTTCGCGTGTCGGCGATAAACATCCTCGCTGCTGGCTACGCCGATAAATTCCGCTCTCACGATCATGCCTTCAAGAAACGTCATGATAGCTTCGGCTTTATATTCCTTGTCTGCTTCTTCGGGCGTGAAGATTGACAGTAGGAATGACTTGAGCCAGGTTTTATGGCGCAACGCTAGAGCCGTAATGGCTTCATCTTGCCCTTTAAATTCAGCCAGCGCATGCATGAACATACATCCTTTAAAGCTTGCGGTTCGGAACCAGGAAAAATGCCAATCCATCACGGCATCGAGGCGACTTTCCGCGTCTTTACCCCCTGATACTACGTGAGTTAGTCCTTCCTCAAAATGCGTATGCCGACGAATCAGTACGGCTTCAATCAGCTTGTTTTTTGAACCGAAATGGCGATACATGGAGGTCTTGGAGACTTCCGCCTTATCTCGAATTAAATCTACGCCAACGGCGGTATAGCCAAATTCATTAAATAGCGCTTCTGCGATATCTAGAATGTGCTCTTTCTTACCCACGCTCTCTTTCATCGTTTTTCTTCATCGGTAATAGGTTGATTTTTTGTGTACAGATCTGTACTGTTCTTTTGTGAGTGTACAGATCTGTACACTCAATATAGCACAGCAATTTCATAAAACTCACATTTTTTATCGGGGATGACAATGAAGAGACTCAGAGGCGGCGGTGCTTTGCCACCAAAACCAACAATTATGCAGTTGATGAAAGGGTTAATTGGCGGAAGTGTGGGGATTCTATTCCTAAGCTACTTAGGGCAATCCACTGGCGCACCCTGGTTGATGGCACCTTTTGGCGCAACGTGCGTTATTTTATTTGCTGCGTCAGCGTCGCCTTTCGCGCAGCCAAGAAACGTAATTGGAGGACATTTCATTACATCAGCCGTAGGTCTAATTGCTTTATATGGATTCGGTGACACGATCGTTGTTTTGTCACTCGCGGTTGGTGTGGCGACGATGTTGATGCAATATTTTCGTGCGGTTCACCCACCAGCTGGCGCTAACCCACTAGTCATTATTCTGGCAGGGAAAAGCGCCGTGGGGTTTGAGTTCTTAGTCACGCCCGTTCTGCTAGGGAGCGTTGTGCTGGTGGCGATCGCCGCTGTGATCAACAACTACGCTGAGGAAAACAACTGGCCTACGTACTGGCACGGCATTGGTCTGCGTAAGCGCCAACCCTGAGATGGTCTACCTCAGGGATGAGGCGGGTCGTTAGATGTTCTTTGATGTGGGGTGTTTTCTTTCTAATTCAGTGTGGTGCGGCTAGCCAGAGAACATTTGAAAAACGTGGCTACACGGACGCCTTTCATGCACAGATCGCACACGGGATTTTTGACTACTGCGGTGCGCCAGTGATGACATCTAAGATGATGTTGATGCCGGAATCAGGAACACCGGAAGCGTGTATCGATGCCGTTCGCCATATTGGCGAAAATGTTTTTCGGTAATTTTTTCATTGAGCCTACGTTTCGTATCATCGCTGAATTGACAAGGGCATGCCATACGTGTGGAAAACTTCTATATGCTATTTGATAATCCATGCTGGAGCATGAAGGAGATTATTAATGAATACATCTTTCAATCAGTTATCTGTCAGAATGGAACGTGGTGCAGAATGTCGAAAGATATGAACGATACGCTTAACTTAAGCAGATTCATCATCGTGGATATGAATAAAGTAAAAACCAGCCATCCGGTCTTTGCAATTAGAGAAAACACAGTGCCGCATGGCTAAATTTCGTTAATACTGTTATTAAAAACATGTTATTAATAACAGTATTGACATGGTTTTTAAAACCCGTAAATTGGTTATCAATAGCAGTAAGTTTTCAGTCTGCTGTTATATTAAAGACAACGAACATGTTCTTTAATAAGTATTTTTGCGATAAAGGCCACGACGTGTTTTTGTATGGGGAATCGGTGTTGAGAAAAATTTATATTCTCACTCGATGATGCTTTAAGGCCACGTAGTCAGTACCGACAATCGCAAAAAATGGGGCGAAAGCGCGATGATGTAAGGCTATGATTTAGCGTTATTGTTTGCGATAGGTTGTGATTGAGTTATGTGTAAAATATCGCAACGAGAGTAAGGCCACGCATCAAAGAGTATATATCGCGATGGGGGATGTACCTGCTAACCGCCTATCTTTAAGTGTCTGGTAAGGTTGGTGGGGTGTTTAAACCAGCAAATATATGGGAGGTTTTAGCTATTTTTTTAATACCCAATATTATCTGTGATAAACGCGTACATTTGAGGCAGTATCAATAGTAGTAAGACGTTACTAAGTCAATGAATGTTAAATATTAAGTCTGTAGTACCTTAAAAGCCCTGGCTATGCAGTCAGGGCTTTTATCATTTTATATCTAACTATCAGAGAGTCACTTTTTCGGCTAACAGAACGTTAACTTTTATGCTTTCTTTTTGTGCAAGGGAATTATTTATTGAAACCATTAGCATATACTCGATCAACCCACTTAAAGCAGCCCTTATAGCAATTTATAAAAGAAGGTTGTGCCATCGAGAGTACCAGCGGAGCTACGAGCAAACTGTGGGATTTGACCTGCTTCCTGATAGCCCGATTTGCGATACAAAATAGAGGCTGTGTCATTAGTTCGGGTATCAAGGACGAGCAGGGTACGCTGATTGGCTTGTGCCTGACGTTCCACTTCAGCCATTAACTGCTGAGCAATGCCGCGTTGACGAAATGCCGTATGCACCATCAGTTTTTCTACTTCAGCACGGTGGCTGCCATTTTTCTTTGGACAATAGCTAATCTGTACTGCACCCGTGATGCGTCCCGCGTCACGCGCTACCAATAACGTACGACCACCTTCAGCCAGATCGGCGGCAACCCCCTGCCAATAGCGTTCTGCTTCACCGGGTTCCAGTGGTGCAACAAAACCGATGGACGCTCCACTTTCCACACAATCGTTTAATAAGACAGCTAACTCATCATAGCTTTCTGACAGCGTACTCAATTGTTCAATTTTCATATGTCCTTGCCTCTCAAAGTACAAACTTGGGATAAAGAAACCAACATCTTCCCTGACATTTTCATCTACGCTTTTACCAAAACAAGCTCTGGTCCACGCTAGATTCAGCGCCGCAGACGGTGTGGCTGGCCGCATGAATGAGCAAGGCTGTTATCCCACCGATATTATTGCGGTGTTGAAAACGCGAGGAAGATTACTGGCAGCAGTTTCACGTAAAGCTGGGCTGGTGCCTTTAAATAAGTGATGCAGAATTCGGGGGCATCCAGTTCTCTATTAAGTTGAAATGTAGCATAAATTTTAAGCGTTGGTGTTGTCAATAACCGCAATGTAACCCGTATTTCTATAGATAGATCAGAATGATATGGCTCGTGTGATAAAGAAATGCCCGGTTAGTTCCTTCGGTTCGATTCCCTATGATATCGATAAATCGTAATGACATCAGCGTTACGTTTGCTGTATGATTAATATCCAGAGAGTATGACGGAGGATAACATCATGCCAGTGACGAACAACGTTTCTGTTAAACGCGAAACACTAAATTTACGCATCAAACCCGCAGAACGGGATCTTATCGATCGTGCAGCGAAGGCCAGAGGAAAAAATCGCACTGATTTTGTCCTTGAGGCTGCTCGCGCCGCCGCAGAGGAAGCGTTGATCGATCAGCGCATCATCATGGCAGATCCCGATGCTTATCAGGAGTTTCTCGCCCGTTTGGATCAGGCTCCTTCACCGAATGCCGCGCTGCGTAAAACCATGCAAACACCTGCACCGTGGGAACAGAAAAAATGATTTCCGCCCCTGAGCCACTCCGCGCCAAACATGTACTATCTTCATTCTGTTGCGGCGTGGAGTCTATGGACAACTGGCTAAAACTACGGGCGATGAAAAATCAGGTCACTGGCGCATCACGAACTTTCGTTAGTTGCAATGATTCAAAAGTGTTGGCGTATTACTCATTGGCCTCCAGCGCCGTAGCAACGAATGCCGCTCCCGGACGTTTTCGCCGCAATATGCCCGATCCGATCCCGGTTGTGGTGCTGGGACGTCTGGCGGTTGATACGTCATTGCATGGTCAAGGTGTTGGCCGTGCTCTGATACGTGATGCTGGGCTAAGAGTGATTCAGGTGGCGGATACTATCGGTATTCGCGGGATGTTGGTTCATGCGCTGTCTGATGAAGCACGGGCGTTTTACCTGCGGGTGGGATTTGAGCCTTCACCGATTGACCCTATGATGTTGATGGTGACGTTGGGGGATTTGGTGGGAAGTTTATCAATTTGAAATTGATACCGCGCTCATAAATTCCCTAAAAATGAATGGTCCGTTTTGCTGGGATACTTACAAGTTCAGTTGTCATCAGCCGATAATCTTCGCCGTCGATGCCGATCAGAGGGAACAGCGTTTTATTCACTTTCTCAGACAGGTGATGTGATTCGATAAGCGGAATGACCATACGCCGCTTGGGTGTCTCGACAATATCGCTTTGTACATCGACAAATATTTTGTAGTGACTGGCGCGTTTGTATTGATAAACAATGAATTGCATGATCACCAATTCCTGTTTTCATCTGCAAAGGAGCCATTCTGCGCGATAAATCGGGCGACTTCTTCCATCCCTTCGCGGTTTTCCTTCTTCCACTCTTCAGCCTTGATACGGCGGGCTTCTTTGCCAATGGCGTCATTCACCAGCCCGGAAATATTGACTCCGGCAGCACTCAGAATCTGATAATTGTCTTTGTCCACGGTAATGCTAATCCGGTGTTTCATTGTAGTGCTCCTCTTTAACCAAGCGCTTTATATTTTGCAGGGATCTTAGCAATAATGCTGGCGGGGTCTAGAGAAAGTAAACGAGCGATATGAATAAATTCTACGATGTCTAACCTTCTTTCCCCGTTCTCAACTTTGGCGATAAACGATTGGGGACGATCCAGCGCGAGCGCCAAGTTTCCCTGCGTGATCCCTTTGGCAATGCGTGCTTCACGTAATGCCTTGATAACGATTTGATATTCATCAGAGTAAACAGAAGCCATCGATTCAACCCCATAAAATTTGGGATCAAATATCAGTCGCTCACTGTTTTATCCCAAAATGGGATAAGTGGTTTTTTTGTGTTGATTACTTAATGCTATCTGTCTGTATTTTATGCGCTATTTTTTCTAAAACTGTGGAAGCGTCTACAGATAACAGGTGAGCGATGTGGATAAATTCAACAACATCCAGCCTACGTTCCCCATTCTCGATTTTGGCTACAAAAGACTGAGGTCGACCTAAAGCGTTGGCCAAATTTTCTTGGGTTATGCCTTTTTCGATTCTGGCCTCTCGCAGTATTTTTATAACTGATTGATATTCATCTGAATAAATCGATGCCATTTTGGTGACCTTGCTTAATATCCCAAAATCGAATATCAATCATTTCTCTTTTTATCCCAAAATGGGATAATTGGGATAATTCATCATAGGGAGAGGTAAGAGAAATGGATAAGCACGATTGGCATCCAGCAGACATTATTGCTGGCTTAAGAAAGAAAGGAACAACGCTGGCGGCGGTATCAAGAGCATCAGGATTAGCGTCTTCAACACTCGCTAATGCTTTAACAAGACATTGGCCCAAAGGCGAAAGGTTAATTGCCTGTGCATTGGGAAAGCAGCCGGAGGAGATTTGGCCGTCACGGTATCAAGGCACGAGCATGAATCATGGGGAAGGGGAGGCGGGATAACACTCTTGTAGAGAATCGAACCCTATTCAGGACCAATCCCCCAAAAGCAAAAAACCAGCCGTTAGGCTGGTTTCTTTAAATTAGTGGTGCCGGACTCGGAATCGAACCAAGGACACGAGGATTTTCAATCCTCGTGCTGAGATAGCCGCAAAAAAGCTGCGCATTCAACCGAGTGTGCAAAATGAAAATTTTACCCGTGATTTCAACAAAGGGCGGCGAAGGTAAGTCTACTCAAGCTGCTAATCTTGCAGGTTTTTTTGCAGATGCAGGCTTAAAGACTCTGCTTATCGATGGCGACTATTCGCAGCCTACAGCCAGCAGTATTTATGCGCTGGAGCATGAGGCTCCGTTTGGTTTGTTTGAGCTGTTAATGCAAACAACAGATTTAAACCAGCCAGACAGCATAATTTCTCGGACAGCTATACCCAACCTCGACCTCATCATTTCCAACGATCCTGATGATCGCCTTCCCACTGCAATGCTTCATGCCCCTGATGGACGCATGCGTCTCAAGAACATCCTTCAGCATCACAGCTTCCAGAGTTACGACGTCATCATGATTGACTCGAAAGGGGCCGCCGGTGTGATGGTTGAGCTCGTTGTTCTGGCTGCCACAGAAAATGTTGTTGGCGTGATTAAACCCATACTTCCTGATGTTCGGGAATTCATGCGCGGAACCGTGCGTCTAATGTCCCGACTACTGGCGTTGCAGGCTTATGGGATTCAGATCCCTGATATAAAAATCCTGGCCAACTGTGTTGAGAACACCTCATTGGATCGTAAGACGTTGGAAGAGTTGGGCAACATCGTTTCTGAGAAAAAATACCTTCAATCCGAAAGCATAAACATCTCGATACTTGAAACAAAAATTGACCAGCTCGAAGTCTATAAGCGCGGTCACGCCTTTGGTCAACCAGTCCACCGTCTTGAATATGTCACTGATCGTAAGAGCGCAGCGGCGGCTGTGACCATGCATAGTCTTGCTTGTGAGCTATTCCCCCATTGGAAAGAGCAGTTTGATTCCGTGTTACGGAATCAAACTGGCGCAGGGGAGGTCGCTAATGTCTAACCTTCAGCCACTATTATGCCGGAATGGCATTTGCCTGCGTGCTTTTCGGCCAAATATCCATTCCGGTGTACGGATCATCCAATCGGTCGAGCTGCTTCTCGATATCCCATTGCTTGGAGCTCCATTCAAGATCGGCTGCGAAAGCAGTCCAATAGTCGGTCAGCGCCAGCGACATCTCTTTATCGGACATGCTTTGAATAATTTCGGGCGTCCATTGATGTTGCTTAATCAGCGCATATTCCAATGCTTCTCGCGGGGAACAGGGACTGAATTGCTGATGCCAGCTATGTGTCAGACGAAGCCATTCGCCCAGCCACAGCAAGCGGTAGGACATCTGAATCAGTTCTGCACCGGGATATTCCGAATACTTTTCTGCTGCCTGCTGGTAAAAAAAGCTACAGCGTTTTTCAAAAGAATCCATGTCGGATCTCCGTTGTTAGGTTCTCTGTTGTTGGATTTACTGCCAGTTCCTTCTGACCGGAGTCGTCAAACTAAGCGGTCAGGAAATGATCTGTCAGTAGAAGGGAATGTATCCCTCGCAACGGTAGATTCGACGCCCTTTTCAGAAGTTTACATAACCTCATTAAAAATACTGTTATTACATGGCCTTAATGTAGTTTTAGCAGGTGATTATGTCGTGGAGGGAGTGCGATGAAGGCCCTCTATCGAGCATTCTGTTCCTGTAATCATTGGCGCTATAAAGACGTTGATGAACAGACCGTTTTTTTTGAAACATTTCACAATGAGCATGCAGGCGATCGTTTACGGTCACTGCTTGCGAATACGTGGGGCGTACCTGAGTCCTCAGTCATTGTTTACAACGTGTTTCCTGAACAGGAACTGTCTCTTCTCTCATTAGATGATTCACTATCATCTGGTGACAAGATGCTGTTTGAGACTGGCTGGAATCGAGACGCCAAATGTCCCTGTTATTTGGATGATTGGCCGTTAATGCTGGTTTCTCCTCGGACACAGGAACGTCTTGTGAAAGCATTCATGAGTCTTGGCCTGCCTGGTTGTGGCGAAATGAAGGAGGCTGCGCATGGCTAACTCTCAGATGCAACATATTCCTTTTTCTTTGGAGGCCGAGCAGTCAGTTATCGGGGCATTAATGCTCGAGAACAATCGCTGGGATGATGTGGTTGAACGGATTGTTGCCGGCGATTTTTATAATCGGGCACATCAGCAGATATTTAAGGCTATGCAACGGTTAGTCGAGAGCGGCCAACCCATCGACCTTATAACGCTTTCTGAATCAATCGAAAAAGCCCCTAATAACCTGTTTGAGTCAATTGGGGGATTTGCCTACCTCGCAGAACTGGCCAAAAACACACCCAGCGCAGCAAATACGAATGCCTATGCTGAGATTGTCAGAGACCGGAGTCAGGCTCGTCAGTTGATCTCATTGGGTAAAAAAATCAGTGCTGACGCCATGTCTACGGCACAGGGACGAATAAAGATTTCTGATATTGCAGAGCAGGCTGAGCAAGCGCTTTTTGACATATCTGAGCAGCGGGAAGCCAAAAGTGAGACAACAGTCCAAGAGGGATTGACGCTGGTTGCAAATCGTTTAGAGCGTAACTTCTCCATACCTGATGGAATAACCGGAACGCCTACGGGATATAGCGAGTTAGACAAAGAAACGTGCGGTCTTCAGGACGCAGATCTGATTATTCTTGCCGCACGCCCTTCAATGGGGAAAACCTCGTTAGGGCTAAATTTCGCTGAAAATGCGATTGAACGTATATCCGATAAACCCATATTCATATTTAGCCTGGAGATGCCAACAGATCAGTTGCTTATGCGGATGGTTGCCTCTATCGCAGGTGTCAGTGTCCAGGCAATGCGTAGTGGTCAATTGAATGATGAGGAGTGGGGGAAAATATCCAATG
Organism: Pectobacterium polonicum; assembly: GCF_005497185.1. Classification (GTDB taxonomy): domain Bacteria; phylum Pseudomonadota; class Gammaproteobacteria; order Enterobacterales; family Enterobacteriaceae; genus Pectobacterium; species Pectobacterium polonicum. Next base: position 99,710 of record NZ_RJTN01000010.1, read on the forward strand.
CACTCGGTGTGATGAAAGACTGGGAAGATCGCTTGGTCATTGATGACAACAGTGATTTAACCCCATCTTTGTTACGTTCTCGTCTGCGCCGTTTTATTCGCAAGTATGGTAAACCCAGCTTGGTCATGGTTGATTACTTGCAGCTGATGAGTTCTCCTGGTTCTGAAAACCGTACTCAGGAAATATCGGTAATCTCTCGTTCTCTCAAGTTCATTGCCAAGTATTTTGATGTTCCTTTACTTGCGCTATCTCAGTTGAATCGTGCGTCACAAACCCGAGCTGATAAGCGACCGACCCTATCCGATCTTAGAGATGGTGGTTCTCTGGAGCAGGATGCGGACATGATTATGTTCATCCATCGTGAAGAGGTTTACGACTCGAATACCTCAGACAAAGGGTTGGCAGAAATCATTATTGGTAAACAACGTCAGGGACCCGTAGGCACGGTAAAACTTGCTTTTGATGCGCAATATACACGCTTCAGGGATTCGACATCTGGCCATAGGGATCAATACTAATGAATAAGAAAATAGCCTCGTTACAGCTTGGGAATGCGATGCTGCAAGGAAGTCGCGAGCCCGTAACGGCTCAGGTTTCTGTGTTGCCAGTTAATGAAATGCCAATGGTGTTGACGTTGGATCAGATGGCTCCTAATCCAGACAACCCACGTACTACCCGTAATCCCAAATATGACGAAATTAAAGAGTCTATTCGTCATAAAGGATTAGCCACTGTACCTATGGTCACGCGTGACCCTGACCTCCCAGATGTCTATATATTCAGTGATGGCGGTAATACCCGTCATAAAATTCTGAGTGAACTATGGGAAGAAACTCGGGAAGATCGCTTCTTTCGTCACACGGTTATTTTTAAACCTTGGCCCGGCCGCCTTAAGTGTGTCATTGGCCATCTGGTTGAGAATGAAGTGCGTGGTGAGCTGGCTTTTATCGAAAAGGCCTTTGGTATCCAGAAAGCTCGTGGCATTTATGAAGAACAACTGGGTAAACCTGTATCGCTGCGTGAGTTAGAGGAATTGTTAGCAGAAGAAGGATTACCAACAGACAAATCCAGTATTAGTCGCATGGAGAACACGATAACCTTCCTGTATCCCCACATGCCAAATTTACTTGAATCAGGGTTAGGAAGGCACCAAATAAAAAGCCTTTTATCACTTAGAAGTGTAGCGGAAACTGTTTGGTCTTCTTACGATTTTAGGGCGACACCGTTAATGTCTTTTGAGGATGTTTTTGGTGGATGCTGCAAAAAATTCGATTCTCCAGATGACTGGTCACTGGAAATATTCCGGGACGAGTTTATCGGCGCCCTGGTCAATGCTTTACCGCACCCGTCTCTTAACTACGACCGCTGGGTGATGGAATTAGATCCTAAAGTGCGTAATCAGCGCAAACTTTTCGGCGAGACTGACCCATTACCCGCGTTCGTCCACGAGCCTCCACCTGAAGCCGCAAATAAGGATAAAAACGATGACGATACGGGTCTAAAATCTACGCCTCCATCTTCCCAGCAGTCTGGAAATAATGACGACAGGCAACATTTTTCAGCACCGCCTTTAACATCTGTGCCTCCTTCGTTAAATAGCGCAATTGATGAACATCGTCAGCATACCGATGAACATGATGATGAAAACGCAGAGGACAGTGAATCTCTGGGCAATGACAATGCCTTCTCTCATGACAATCTTTCTGGGTACAACGTTTCATTAGCAAATAGCCAAAGTCAAAGCGCAGATAATCAGACAGCATTTTCTTTACCTTCTGGTGAGCATTCTACACAGCAGTTAGCCTCTTCTGCTTCTGTGCTTTCTTTTGCTAACGTGGGGCTGGAGCCTGTTTCTGATATCTGGCAGATCTCTGCGTTCCAGGATGACATCGAGCATCTGCAAGGTAGCGCCTACCGACTCGCATTTGAGCTGGCAGAAGTGATGGGGTATCCCGGTGAAATTCAAGAAGCAAAGGGGCCTCTTGATGCTGGCTATATCGCACCGATGACATCTAAGACTCCTTTTATTCTCTTTCTCAATGGGCTGGCCGGCGAACAAAGTGTTGAACCATTCAACATGTTCAGCTTCTGCCTGAATATTATCGGTTCTGCAAACAAAGGAGACTCTCCCGTTCTTGATGATGAATACACCGTAAAAATATTACGTCTGATTCGGGTATTGCGTCGTTTACGCGAACATCAGCGGCAGATCGCCACGGAACAAACAGAGCAGTAAAGGATGGGAAAATTGCGTTTACAAAGTGGCACCTATTATGAGGTGCTACTTAATGCACTATCCAGTGCGATAAAAGAAAAGGAACAACAGATACGGGATGCGTATACGGATGATGTCCAGGCATTGGATCGGTGCGGGGAAATACTCAGTCAGCATGGTGAATGTGATGCTTTCTTAAAAACAGCGAATGAATGTAAACCGCTAATTGATGACTTTCGGCGTATTCATTCGTATTTATCGGATAAGTATTTAGATAGTTCAAAAAAGAGATAAGTGACATTTTATAAATGGAGGGGTTTTATGAGTGAGAGTTCGTTACAAATAGCAAATGCATCCCAGTCAGCAAATAACCTTCTGACTCAATTAGTGATGGATTTAAAAAGTGGCCACATTCGTCGATGTGAGTCCCTTGGATTAAAACAAGAGGAGATGCAATTACTGCAAAGTTTGACTATTGATGACCTGCATTATATTTCCAATAGCTCTGTCTCTGTATTGCAATTCAACATTCATCACGAAAATTTTTACCGTCTGGTTCAGCATGCCCGCCGTGAGCAAATGCGTACGCAGCGCATTGATCGTGCGTTATCACTAGGTGGTTCTATTGAACTTATGCAACACATGTTTGGGCTATCCAGTCTGGAAGTCGCCAATCGACGACGCATTGCTGGCATTGACGTACGTCCTGGTCGAGGTGTTGTCTTGAGTGAAGAGGAAAGTGCCACACTTTGGCAGCGTTTGCAGTTGGCTACTGTAGAGAATATCGATAGCGGCGAGGGGCTGGATGTCATGATGTTAGCCGCAGAGCAGATGGATGTATCTTTGACTGCTGTTTGGCACGCCGTTCGGTCGTGGGGCCAAACGCATCGCATGAATGTGTCCGCTGAATCATCAAAAAAAACGATATCACGGTGAGGATAATAATGAGTTCTCGTTTATGCGAAATCATGCCGGGATTATATGCTCCGGCAACAGTGCCAAAATCACCTTATCAAAAAGCAAAGAGTCAAATTCAACGCTTTCGACAAGGTGAACGTAATTATACTCGCCTTGCGGAAAGGAATTCTAATTATCTAAAAATAGATATCGGTCCATTTTGGCGATTATTAAGTCGAAATCATGGTGATTCGTGGGAATTAATGAATCACGAACGTTATAACAAAGAAATACGAAAATAATATGAGGCGGTATATGACGATAGCGAAATAGTAAAAATGAGCCAATCAAAACATGACTAATCAGTGTGTTTATGCTGCATCTGTTTATTCGGATGCAGAAACAAGTGCATTGATGTTTTTTATCACGAGCCAACGGGCGGATAAGGAACAATCAGCGATAAGGATAATGTTATGAATCTGCCGGCAGACAGCCTGATAGCTTACACCGTTGAGAAGATGAACCTCCGGTTGGCTGAGCGAATACCCGGCGATGACGCAGGACAACTGCGTAGCGGGCTACTTTATATGGGGAATGTACATGATGCATACCCCAGACGTTTATTATTAGACACCCGACTATCTCCCCTGGATAAGATGGCCTGGATGATGATCCGCCTGTACGCCCAGCAAAATGAAGGGGCGATTTTCCCCACCTATGATGAATTACAGCTTCAGTTAGCTTCTCCCCATAAAGGCAAGGCTTCCCGGGAGACAATCAGCCGCGTGTTGTTGATGCTGAGGATCACTGGCTGGCTAAGTTTGTGCAAACGCGTTCGTGATGAAAAAGGCCGGGTCCGAGGGAATATTTATGCGCAGCATGATGAACCACTCTCATTCCGTGATGCAGAGATTTTCGATCCAGGTTGGCTGGATACGGTTGCTGAAGCATGTCAGAACAAGAACAAAACTATCAGTCAGACAGCATGGGAAGTATTGAACGAGCTCAAAAATGATACCACGATGCGGCATCGTCATAGCCGTATTGCGCTTATTGAGAGCCGTCTTGGTTCCGCACAAACACCGCAACAAATGGCGGTCAGACAGGCTGTTCGTCACCCTGGTTCGGAATCCGAACTAAGACAAAAATCACTGAGTTCGGACTCAAATTCACTGAGTTCGGTATCCGAACTCAGTCATCCTGAAGAGGATGAATCACCTAGTTCGGAATCCGAACTCAGTGGTATTTCAAGGGGTTGTCACTCAGTTCGGAATCCGAACCATTACGTACGTAGTAATACACAGTGTGTAAAAAGAAATACGTACGTACTGCCGAACGTGTTCGAACAATTGCTACCGATGGTCGACCGTAGCATGGTGACTGAACAACTTCAGGCACTGACCAGCGAGCAAGCTGAACAGGTGCTGCAATCGATAAACAGGGTGCTTTCTGACGGAGGACTTACTAACCCGATTGGCTGGCTACTGGCCGTATTGAAACGGGCCCGTGACGGGAAACTCTTTGCCCAAAAAGCGTCTAAACCGCCTGTACAGCCCCAAATGGTCATCCCTCCTGTGGTAGCTGATGTAGTGCCCAAGTCAGTTTCAGACAAAGCGTTCGTCCAGGATATGCTGGCCGAGATACGGAAAAAGTGTTCTCCAAGATAAACGGGGTGTCCAGATGGGACTTTTTAATAATTAGTGCCGTATTGGTTAAATATTGAACGCCGTTGCCCCGGGCAACGATGGTTAAAAAATAGACAAAACATAGTGGTGTTAGGCGATGTTATAGGGATGTGTAAATTTATATAATAGTGTTACCCGGGCGAGTTGGATTTTTGGTGGTTAGTGTGTGCTCCTCTCGTTCCGGCTCATTTATATTTACGTCTTCTCAAAACTGGTTTTGAATTGAGCTGATAACTTCTTTGCCCTGAATATTTCTACCCCAAATCAGAAATATTTCAGGTTAAAACAAGGAGTCAGCGATGTCAGATTCAGAGAACGGCGTGAATAAGGCACCTCATCAGGAGCCTGCTTTACCAGAGCCAACAACCTCATCTCCTACCATTCAGCCCTCCCGTGAACGAGAATCCCGTTCCGGTGCATTGAAATCATCCTTAACTCTCGATCTCCATACTCATTATGCTATCAGGTTATGGGACGGGCGCCGCAAAGAGCAAACGGCGACAGCTGATGTGAATTCACAACGGCCTCCTCGCCATATTTTTAGCATGCCGCAAGTGATATCACGGGCCGGTCAGGCATATCAGGCATCCGTTGCCGATAATCCTTATGCCGATGCACTGCTGGTTAGGTTGGAAGATGCTATTGAAATATCGACAGATAAAGTTCAGAAAGTGGTTCAAGAGATATCGGAGATCCTGAAGTCTATCCCTGTATCAATAAAGCTAACCGATGTTATGTCTGTTTCACCACTAAATATCGGGGTTTATAGCAGTTCTCCGCTTGGATATCGCTGCGTCTGGCTATTGGTCGGCTACGACCAATTAGCAATGAAGGTATTTCAGGCTTTCCACTATGGTCTTATTTCTCGTGCAACTCGCGATCAATACTTGGATAAGGGAGGGTATGCGATCAGACAGATATACAGCATCGTGCAGAATTACCGTGCTGTTGCTGTTACCCGCAATGATATTCTAGCCAGAACGCCAGCAGGCCTGAAAGCTATTGAGCTTTACGGCGAGCCTGATGCAGACATTATGTCTGGAAAAGTGCGTTCTTCTTTTTCTGCACGGCTTTCTCCAATCGGGGGGGCGTAATGCGTTTATTTTTATGCGAGAAACCTTCTCAGGCCAAAGACATAGCGAAAGTTATGGGAATAACCCAGCGTGGTAAAGGATTTCTTTTTGGTAAGGACATTACAATTACGTGGGCTATTGGTCACCTTCTGGAGCTGGCTAATCCTGAATCATATAGCGATGAATTTGCTCAATGGAGCCTTGATTCTCTGCCAATGATCCCTTCACAGTGGAAGCTTCTTGTAAAGAAAGATACGTCGGATCAATTCTCTGTCGTTAGTCGTTTGCTGAAGCAGGCTGATGACGTTGTTATTGCGTCAGATGCAGATCGGGAAGGTGAGGTTCTGGCCAGAGAGTTACTGGATTACTGCCATTTTACTGGAAATGTAAAACGCTTGTGGTTGAGTGCGCTCGACGACGCTAGTATCCGGAAGGGGTTAGACAATTTGTTGCCTGGGGAAAAAACGGTTCGCCTTTACTACGCAGGAATGGGACGTAGTAAAGCGGATTGGTTGATTGGCATGAATCTGACCCGCCTTTATACCTTAAAGGCTCGTGATAAAGGTTTTGGGCGACGTGATGTATTGTCAATCGGACGAGTGCAAACGCCAACGATGGCACTCGTGGTTCGCCGCGATCTTGAAATCGATAGTTTTGTGCCAAAGCCCTACTGGAAAGTTTGGGCTGAGTTAGAAAAAGATGGGATTCGGTTTAACGCAATCTGGATCCCAGCCGCTGGTTATTGTGATAGTGAGCATCGATGTATACAGCAGAACGCAGCATTGGCTGTAGAGCAATTGTGCCGAAATACTGAAACGGCCGTGGTACTTGATGTCACGATGAAGCGAGATAGGACCCCTGCACCTTTATGTTTTAGCTTAAGCGCTCTTCAGCAAGTTTGTTCTCGTAAATGGGGGATGGGGGCAAATCAGGTACTCGGTATCGCGCAAGCACTCTACGAAACACATAAAGCAACAACGTACCCTAGAACGGATTGTGGATATCTACCTGAGTCAATGAAAACAGAGATTGACGAAGTCCTTTCTGCGCTTGTGCAATCCGATCCTGTTATAGCCTCTGCTGTGCAAAGAGCTGACCGCTCGTTTATTTCCCGTGTCTGGAATGATAAAAAAATCACTGCGCACCATGCCATTATCCCTACCAGGCAATCCTTTGATATGGCGAAATTATCACAGGATGAATTGAAGGTTTATTCCCTCATTCGGCAACATTACTTGGCTCAATTCTTTCCGCTTCAGGAAGCTGATGTAACTGAAGCTACGTTTAATGTCGGTGGGCAACTATTTCGGACCCGAGGACGTATTAGTGTTGTTCTTGGCTGGAAGGCTCTCTTTGTCGACGAGAAAGAAGATCATGTAGTCACTAAGGAGCTGGATGATAACGGCGGTGGCGAGTTACCCAAATTAAGTCAAAACGATTTATGCCAGGTAAAAGGGGGGGAAGTTAAGTCTCTGCAAACGAAGCCACCATCTCATTTCACTGACGGAACGCTCATTGCAGCGATGGAAAATGCGGCAAGTTTTGTTACTGATCCTGAATTAAAAAAGGTACTTCGTGATAATGCAGGCCTAGGAACGGAGGCAACACGTGGCGGAATTATTGAAACATTGTTTAAACGGAATTATCTGGAGAGAAAAGGTGCCCATATTCACGCGACCTTAATCGCCAGAGAATTGGTGTCTGCCCTACCAGAGACGTTAACCAGTCCTGGTATGACGGCGTTGTGGGAACAGTCGTTGGAAGACATATATCAGGGAAAACTCTCTCTTGAAGTCTTTATGCAGCGTCAGACAGAATGGACGCGTATCTTGGTTGAAAAAGGTAAACAGCAGGCAATTTCACTAACGCCTCCCGTTACTCCGCCATGTCCAACATGCGGTGGTATTACTCAAAGAGTAAAAGGTACCAATGGAATATTTTGGGGATGTATAAAGTACCCCCTTTGTAAAGGCGTTGTAAGCGAAGGAACAAAGATGAAAAGTAAATCAGGTAAAAGGGCAGTAAAAATTAAGAATAAACCGGTTACCTGACAAGCGGTATTTTTGATATTGTAATTCCGCTTTGATGCAATTCGTACCTCGCAGGCTACGACGTAGTGTGATGTTCTTACGGGGAACTGAATACTACTAGCCCAGCAGATGACTACCGCACACTAGTCGATCTGTAAGACGCATGCCCTCCGTGAAAAGCGCGTCGGGAAACTTCCCCGGAGCCACATTGAATACCTCAGGGATATGGTACACCCCACCAGACGGTGTCGGATAAAACCGACACCGTTTTTATTTTTACAGGCACATAAACAATTTAGGTTTGACGATATTGCACTGTGATTTAAAAATGACCGTGCTTACTCGTCATCTTTGATGACCACCAATGATCCAGTGGCTCGTGAGGATCGCCTTCGGGTAGTCACAAAAGAACACTTCTGTAGCCTGTAAGGAAGAACACGCTCAGTTGCGTGTGGTAAATCTGCCAGCCTTTGGAAGCAGATATCACCAGGTAGTTTGAACGCCGTTGCGAGCGTGGTGATGAAGGTCCGATTTTACTAACCAGACAAGTCAGGATAACAGCTGATCCTGACCCTTGACGGGAAAAACAATTCCCTCAAGGGAAATGTTTTCTCCGTTACACCTTATTTAACACTCCTGGAGAACACTATGTCTGCAAATAACAATACTCAAGCTCAAAACCAAAACAATTCTCAAGCTGGCAAATCAGAATATTTTAATCTTCTGATTAATGGATTGGGATACGTCAGTAATATTCGTCACGTTACTGGCACGTCAGGACCATTCCTGAGTTGTGTCATTAATGCCTTAAGTGGTCCGGCAGATAAAGCGAACTATGTTCGTTTTGATGTCACTGTGGCCGGTAAGGAAGCAACTGACCTGATTGCACGCTGTCAAAAAGCGTCTGATGAGGATAAGAAAGTCCTTATTGGTTTCACACTGAGTAATCTCTCTGCTGAGATTTTTACATTAAAATCCGGTGAACATGCCGGTGAACAGCGTGTTAGCCAGAAAGCCCGATTGATTAAGGTTGACTGGATCAAAGTGGGCCAACAACAGGTCTATAAAGCTGAAAAACCTGACTCCGTGCCTCCTCAGAATAATGGTACCGCTGCGGCTAAATCCTATGCGAATAATTCATTCTGATATCAGGTACTCATTATAGACACCCCGTTCGCGGGGTGTTTTTCAATGTAAAAGGAGAAAGATTATGGCTTCACGTGGTGTTAACAAAGTTATTCTAGTTGGCCATCTTGGTCAGGATCCTGAAATTCGCTATATGCCGAATGGTGGTGCAGTTGCCAACATGACATTAGCGACTTCTGAAACCTGGCGGGATAAGCAAAGTGGTGAACAGAAAGAGAAGACCGAATGGCACCGTGTGGTGATTTTTGGGAAGCTCGCTGAAATCGCTGGCGAATATCTCCGCAAGGGATCTCAGGTTTACATTGAAGGTTCATTACAAACGCGTAAATGGGCCGATCAGGCCGGAGTAGAACGTTATACGACTGAAATTGTCGTTAATGTTGGCGGCACATTGCAGATGCTAGGTTCTCGTCCTAACGCTGGAAGCAACAACCAAAGTGCAGCCAGCACTTCATGGGGTAAACCTCAGCAACCAGCAGCACCTGCGCACAGTGGTACACCTCAGTCTCAACATCCAGCAGGCAATGAGCCGCCGATGGATTTTGACGACGACATACCGTTCCTGGGGTTTGGCTATGGCGTATGTCGTAAAGCGATTTATGCCATTTCTTAATCTCATGCGCCAGGGTTTTTCTGGCGCTTTTCTTATTTACCTTTCCTTGCGGGAGAATTTCCCCGCGGGAAAGTTCTCCTAATCAATCAGGAGAACCGAACTTATGATCAACAATATACCTTCTTTTTTTCATACACCGTATGAACCAGGTATTTCGCTACGCGAAGACATCTTCAACAGACAGTTCACAGCTGACGTTATGGGCAGTGTTGAGTACCTGGAAGATGATCGGAACTATGGTTCCTTTTACCGAATTGAATCACTTCAAATCTCTGGCGGTGCCACTATCGCAGAGATTATTGATCGATTAACTGTCATTTATCGCGATGATAGCTGGCCATTTCGTGATGAAGATGCTGATTACTATGATCCCGACCTTGGACATGATTCTGGGCCACAAAGTTTTTATCCTTCTCAGATCAGAATTCTAGACAGATTCGGAAAGCTGGTTCTCGGCGGTGTCTTTGCTGGGGATGGCATTCAGTGGACTAAGCCAGTTTCTAGTGATGTTGAGGCGAAACAGTTGTATTCCCAATGTGAAGAACTCCGCAAAGAAGCGGCGATTGAAGCATCATGGGATAATTATTCGACTGCCGAACGAATGAGGGAACAGGCAAACCGTTTATTACTTGCTGATGCGGATCGGCGTTGGCGACAGCATCCAGAAATTCTCGCTCTTGTTAGCTAAATTGACGGGTACTTTCTTACATGACAGACTTAGTAAAACACTTACTTTTTCTGTGATCCTTCGGGGGTAAAAATGACTACTCATACTCGATACGAGACTGATGTTGTCGCTTGGTCTAATGAGCAGGCGGAACTTTTACGCTCCGGTAAATTTTCAGAGATCGACGGCAAAAACATAGCCGAGGAGATTGCAGACGTGGGTAAGAGCGAACAACGGGAGCTGGCAAGCCGCATGGCTGTCTTGATTGCTCACTTACTGAAATGGAAATATCAACCGGAACGACGCGGTTCGAGCTGGGAAAAGACGATCAAAGCGCAGCGTAAAGATGTGGCATATGCGCTTAAAGAGTCTCCCAGTCTGAAAACCAAACTGAATGACCCTGATTGGTATGATGTGATCTGGTCTAAAGCAGTGGCTATTGCTGCATCGGAAACACAGCTTGAAAACTTACCAGATGAGCAAATCTGGACGGTAGAAGATGTGTTGTACTCCGAGTTTTGGCCAAATTAACCTTTCTCATGTAGCTATGGGACACTAACGCTGGCTTCGGTCAGCGTTTTTCTTTTCTGAGCACGTTTTTAGTTTAGCGTTGTTCAGTCCGGGCTTGTCGGCAGAATAACCACCTGATTTTGAGATTTCTCTTAAACACGGTGGAGACTGATGACAAGACCTATGCGGCACCCTCGAAATACGCCAGCTACGACGACGCTGGCATGCCTTTCTGCTGCAATGCTGGTAGTGGGGTGCGCACAACAAACAACCTCTTCAGTTTCCCGCCCGGCTGTGCAGCCAAGGACGAACGATATTTATCAAAATCGTTCACCTGAAGTCGTGCGTTATGACCGTTACACACTGGTCAGCACTCGCCCTGCAGATTCACAACGCGATCCACTCAACCAAATGATCGACATCACGATGCCGCCGCAACTGGTGCGTAGTGTCGGGGATGGATTTCGTTATTTGTTGTTAGAGTCTGGCTATTCGCTGTGCCCCTCAACGTCATCAACGTTTTCTGAGCTTCTTGGTCGACCTTTGCCAGGTGTCCAGCGCAATATCGGTCCGGTTCGTCTCAGTGAAGCGTTGCAGATAGTTGCGGGGCCCGCGTGGCGGCTACGCGTTGACGATGTGAATCGTGAAGTCTGCTTTGCTCTGCGTGATGAATATCGTTCGTTTGCACCGGCCGCTTCTGCATCATTGTCTACTTCCCCCGTTAAATCGGCCATTTCTGTCCCGCCTCGCACTTCCGGAAATCCTTTTACGAACCCAGGGGCGCAGACGAAGCCAGGCATGTTAAAACCGGACAGCCAACCCTTACCTGTACCAACCCTGACAACGCTTTCGCCGACAGCGACAGAGAGTAAACCTTCGGTATTGGCTACGGGGGTACCTGTTTCTGTGAACAAGCCGGTCGCTTCTGCCCCCATATCGAAACCTTCTGCTGCCGCCCAAACAGCCCCGTTGTCTGCGCTGCCATCACCTGTAAAATCCTCAGTCGCTCCAGCTCCAGCTGCAAAATCAATCCTAGCACCGACGACAGCATTGCCGCCGGCTCCTGTCGCGCAGCCGCCAAAAAAAGATGAAACGGCAAAGTTGCTTTCGATGTCGTCTAAGACGAGCCCGGCAGTAGCTGCACCTGTGGTCCCGACGCCAGTAGCGTCTCCAGCCCTAGCTTCTGACCCCAAGCCCGCACCAGTTATTACACCCGTCTGGAAAGCAGAGCCGGGCACCACCACATTACGTGAGTTTTTGACGCGGCAGGCCTCCACGGTGGATTGCCCGTATGGCGGTAAATGGGCCGTTGTTTGGCCGATCAATGTCGATTATCCCTTGCCGCCTCGTCTGGTTATCCATGGCAGTTTCGATGCATTCGTGAACCGCATTTTTTATTTATATGGACCAGAAAGGGTGGATGGGAAAGTGGATACCCCGCTCTATGGCCTCGCTAACCGCAGCCAGTGTGTTGTTGTGGTCTCTGATAAACCCCTAAGAACAGGGCTGAACTGATGCAAGGCATGTTGGTGTTAATGGCGTTGTTAGTCCTGGTTGGCGGATACCAGGGGGCACGCTCTACTGGTGATTTGTCGGTGGATACGGCCATAGAAACTTCTACGGCACGCCAAATGCTTCAGACAGCCAACACGCTAGGAAGGTTAAAAGCTCAGGGGGGAAATGTCCTGTCCTTATGTCCCGGGAACCGTCCTTCGAATCTGCTTTCAATCCCTGGTTTGGAAGATAACCCAGACATTTACTGCACCGAATATAACGGACGAGTTTTCGTGTGGGCAAAAGAAAAACCAGGTATGGCCAGGGTGTTACGTGAATTATCACGCGACTCACGGCTTCTGGCTCGTATCAACGAAGGGCGTGTGAATACTCTTGTTGACCCCGCTCCCTGGCCAGTTCCATTGCCTGCCGGCATCACGGAAGGCTCTTTGGTATACATCAACTAAGAGAAGACGATGTCACAATTTACCCCGCATTTTATATACCGGAACGTTGCGCTGGCATTGCTTGTTTCTACCGTCCTGAATGGTTGTGCTACCAACGGGTTTAGGGGGGCAGATGAGCAAGCGGAGCGGGATATCCGAACGGCTGAGCAGTTACATGGATTATCTCGCACACAGCCTTCCTCTCCTTCACTTGTCTGGGTTGACGAGCCCTGGGTCAATCCCCGTCCTATTCGTGTCAGTGCACGGGCGCAACAGGTCAAGTTACCTCCATGCAGCCTGACATTGATTATTGATGGCAGCTTGTCTCTGTATGAGGTTGGCCAGCGTATTACCCGCAGTTGCGGGTTCCCGGTTGTGATAACGCCTGATGCCATGAGTGCGCTATCCGGCTCAGCATCACAGGGGGGCGCTGGGGCGACTCGAGCTATCCAAGGGGCACTTCCTCGTCCGGATGAAGGTGGGCGTCCCGCACTGGCCAGTATTGGCGGCGTAACGTCTACCTCGTCATTTTCACCGAATATCGGTGCGGGACTGATTACTGATATCAGTTGGGAAGGTGAGCCTCTCGGTGGGGCTCTGGACCAAATCACATCGCGTACGGGGCTTAACTGGAAATTCGAAAACAATCAGGTGGTGCTGTATTACCTGGACACGCGAACTTACCGATTAAAGGTTCTCAACGCTGAAACATCCATGAATTCCAACTTGACCGGCACTAGTAGCTCGACGGCCGGAGGTGATAATAGCTCGGTAAGCGGTAGCCAGAATTCAGGACAGAGCACTAGCGTTAAGCTGGAAAGCAAAATTCATAATGACATCGGTCAATCCATTAAGTCGATGATCAGTCCATCGGGGAACTGGCACCTTTCTGGTTCAACGGGCGAACTTGTTGTAACAGATGTTCCCCAGGTACTGGACAGAGTTGAGGGATATATCGACAACCTGAATGTGCGTATGAATCGGATGGTCAAGCTTATGGTTAGCGTCTATTCGGTTCAGCGCAAAGGTTCAAGCCAGACGTCACTGGACTGGTCTGTTGTTGCTAATCGTCTCGATCGATTTGGCTTAACGTTGGCGGGTACGCCAACGGCCACTACTGCAATTTCATCCGCAGGTATCAATGTTATTGATGGAAAATTTGCAGGCACGACGGCGTTGTTCCGAGCGTTGGAGTCGCAAGGCAAGGTGTCTGTGGTGATGGCTCATGAGGCAACGACGACTAATTTGGTTCCTGCACCGTTTCAGATCGCGGGGCAAATGGTTTACCTGCGTAACCAGAAAACAACTGTGTCTGAAAATTATGCCACGACGGACATGGAACCCGGAAGCATCACTACGGGGACGCAGATGACGCTATTGCCTGATATCCGTGATGAGGGGGATATCCAACTGCAATTTAACTTCAGTCACTCCGATCCGGCTCAGTTGCGCAAAGAGTCATCTGAAGATGGCAGAACCAAAATGGAGATGCCGTATACCACCGTACGGAGCTTAAGTGAACGGGTTAATCTGAGGCCGGGTCAGACGTTGATCGTCAGTGGTTATAACTCGCGCAATCTGACTACATCTCGGGAAGGCGCATTTGATCCTGATGTCACTGTCGCCGGCGGTGGTAAATCAAGTGAAACGGATGATGTCACCCTGATCATCGCCGTTACGCCAGTTCTGATGTGAGGGCGGCGATGTGATTACTGTACCTCATGAGAATGGTGGGTTAGTCGCAGGATTGCGCTGGGAGCCGACAGCAGAGAAAAGTGTCCAGCGGTTTGGGCGCGATATGTTATCCCTGAAGCTCAACCCTGTTCGTCGACGCAATCCAGCTTCCGATATTCATTCTGGTGCGTCAGCGGTCACGGGCGCTTGCCCATGGAGGCCAGGTCGGTTGTGGTCACTTGCCGCACTGGCGACGAACTGGACGGGGGAAAACGGGTATGGCGTTGTCCAACTCGGTGACGATGAATATGTTTTTTTAGCGACTATTCACGGTGTTCCTGCGCTTAACGGCGACATTTGCGGTACGCGCGACGATATGTTCGCCATCACAAATGAATTTATTAACCTCACGCTTGCGCCGGAAGCGGGATGGCATGTGGCCTCTACGCCGGATGCGCCTGCGGTACCCGCTGATATCCTGCCGTTGCGTCGTCGCGACTGGCCAACACGTTATCGATTGACGTGTCCCGCCAGAATACAACGTACGTTATTGATTAGTGTGCCTGTGCTGTTTGCGGTCAGCATTGCAGGGATGTGGGGCGTGCAGTATTGGCAGAACTGGTCTGCTCGCCAGGCCCAAGCAGCAAAAGCAAAGCTGGCTGCTATGGCTGCAGGAGGCAGCGAGCTTTCTCAAAAAGAAAAACGTTTATTACCCCATCCATGGGTGATGCAACCATCGGCTCAGACTTTGCTAACGGTCTGCGAACGTAAGTTGGATGCGCTTCCTCTGGATCTGGGTTTTTGGCCATTGTCCTCTGCCGACTGCCGGGCTGATGGCGTTATGACCGCATGGGTGCGGGATAAGAACAATCGACTGGCGACGGTCAACCGCCTGATTCAGGCTGTGCAGTCTCTTCCAGGCTCACCGGTTGTCTTTATCGATGAGAGTGGGGATAACGCGCAGGTGGCGTTCTCCTATCCTGCGCTGCCCAGTGGCGGTGACGATCACGTGATTGACAGTGAAACTCACCGTCGACTTTTGCTGAGTTTCTTTCAGTCCCGGGGGATCCCTCCGTCACTCCAGAATGTTCCGCCAACATCAACTCCGGTGGATGAAACGGTCGAGTGGATTCAGGACTGGAGCGCATTTGCCTTTTCTCATACCTCTCGCTTAGCCCCTTCCTTTCAACTGGCAGGTTTGTCTGCGGTGGGACTCCGTCTGACGCGTGTTGGACTGAAGGTTGAGGGACGGTCATTGACCTGGTCATGGGATGGAACGGCGTACAGTCGTGCCCAGGACAGCGTTGCACCAGAAGGAAATACACCATGATGAAAGTTTTTTCCCTATTTCCGTTGCTGTTTACAGCATCGGTATTGGCTTCTGATATGACGGAAATTAGTCCTGTTCCCTCAGGGGACGTCCTGGTTTCTGATGAAGTGACAGTCAGGACGCTGAGAGCTGTCGAGCTGGAAATTGATTTGATAAAAACACAGCAGGCTCGTCAGGACGCGCAGAACGCACTGGCGGAAAGTCGGTTGAAGGGGCAAACGCTGAAGAACCGGCCCGATATGTTACTGCCTTCAGCTACACCAGGTGTTGGGCTTGGGACTGCGAGCAAAGGCGCCGGGATAAGCCTGGCTATTACGGCTGCGCGGTTGAAAGAGATATGGAGTGAAAACAGAACGCTGCGCGCGGCTGCCGAGTTTAACGGTCGGCGTATCGTACTTCAGCCAGGCGATGCCTGGCCAGGCAGTGAGCATCGCGTGAAAAGCATCACTTCACGCGGTGTCGAACTTAGCAACGGACAGATGATCCAGACAGGGGTAGCGCAGTAATGAAAACGGATAACCATCAATCAACTGATGCCGATTTGGCCTGCCGCGTTCCAGAGCCATACAGTGATGACATTGAGCTCATTCGTCTTGATAACGAGTCTGTGAGTGTGCGCATTAACCGGGAAATTAGTAAGGAGCCGGAATTCATCAGCTGGTTTGCAGGATTGCGCCGGGCCGGGCTGAAGCCATTGCCGCCTGAATTCGTGATGAAAAGTGAGCTTGGTCAGGTAGGGCTGGCCAATACGCATGATGTGGAGGCGGGGATCAGTGGTGCTCAGCGCGAGGTCCGTCGGATGTTCCGCGATGTCATCTCGATGAGCGCCTCTGATATTCACGTACATCTCGACCGTCGCCAGGGAAGCCGGATCCGTACCCGGATCAATGGGTTGTTGTACACAATTCGTGAACCGGATTTTGAAGAGGGAGGAACGCTGCTGTCGACTATGGTGGAAAGTATGTGTGACACCAAATCTCAGGGCTACAACCCGCGTGTTGCTCAGGATGGTCGTGTTAAACCTGAATTTCTGGCGGATATGAATTTGTATGCAGCCCGCTATAGCCATCGTCCGACTGACGATGGTGGTGTTTTTGCGGTGATGCGCCTGATTGAAGACGATCGTGGGCGTACCCGAACGCTGCAAAGCTTAGGCTATCAGCCGGAGCATGAAGCGGCGGTGGAAGAAATTGAGCTGACATCACAGGGACTTATCGGTCTGTGTGGGACGACCGGATCGGGTAAATCCACGACGCAAAGGGTACTTGCAAGTCGATGGCTGGCCAGAAACAACGGACAGGTCAGTCTACAAACCCAGGAAGCGCCGATTGAAGGGCTGATTTTGGGCGCAGTGCAGTGTGCCGTTAATACCGACAATCTCAGTCTGCATCAGGCGGGAGAAGCCTGGGCGGGCAGTGTGGTGATGTCCATGCGTCTTGACCCGGATGGTATCTATACCGGAGAAGCCCGCGACTACGCATCAGCATACGCTGCATTGGAAACGTCCGTCAGTGGCCACCCTGGCTGGTTTGGGCTCCACTGTACCTATCCGCTGGATGCACTGACCCGCATGCGTAACTGGGGAATTGACGCGCGTGAGCTGGCGAACCCGACGTATTTTCGGGGACTGATTGCACAGTCGTTGGTGAATACGCTCTGCCCGTCCTGCTCATTGCCGTGGTCTGAAGCCCTTAAACGTCAGTTGATCCCGGCTTCGCATCAGACGCTGGCAAAGCGCATGTTTAATGCGGATGAGCTTGAGCAGTTACGTTTTCGAAACCCTGATGGTTGCGGTAAGTGCACGAAGCAATTGCTGGGAACCGAGATTAATCAGGGGATTAGCGGACGAACCATCGTGGCTGAAATCGTGCGCCCCGACCGTCATATCATGAAAAGCTGGCTGGAAGAGGGGAGTTTTGTGGCGCGCCGGCTCTGGCTTCAGGCGGGCGGGTTTAGTCGTGGGCAGCATTTGCGGCGTCTGCTGCTGGCTGGTCAGACAGACCTGGTGATGGCCACAGAGCACATGGATCCCGATGAAGACCGCGATTTTAGGGAGTGTGCCTAGCCATGGTGACATTACTGATAGTCATCTTCTGTGTGCTGCTGGTCTTAGGGGTTTTTTTGATCCTCTCTGTAACCTGGCCGCCGATGATGCGCCGGACGTTTTGGCTGACGGAACGAATTAAGTTTTGGCAGATGGTGCGTACGTTCTGGCGAATGGAGATGCTGCCGGCAGAAATTTTCGACATTATGCGGGATATCTACAGCGATAACGGAAAACGGCGTAATCGCGGTAGCCTGCTGTGCCAGCAATTGAGCGATGCGGTTAGCAAACGCACATTCGGGGAGATGAATCTGCCCGGCCCCTGCGATCAGATAGCGACACCGGAAGATGTTCTGGCAGCCTGGTGCTCGCCACTAGAAGCTGTGCTTTTTCGGGTGGGTAATGTCTCGGGCAATATGTCTGAGGCATTAGCCCAATCTATCAGCCTGCTTAAATATATTCAGCAAATACGCAGTGCGATGGTCCCTGCATTGGGCCAGATGGGCCTGGTTCTGTGCTCTGTACCCGGGATACTCTACGGCGTATCACAACATCTGTTGCCGGCAATGTCCAAGCTGATCCCAGAGGAGCGCTGGACGTTGCATATCATCATATTGAACAGTGTCAGCCACGGGATACAAGAGCACGGAGCCGTTCTGTGTTTTGTCATCGGTATGATCACTTTCCGCATTATCCGCACTATTCCGAAGCGTGGGGGCGTTATCCGTCGCCGCTTTCTTGAGTTTATTCCTCCCTGGTCGATCTACTCCACCTTGCAAGGGGCGCTATTTATGCTCAGTGCCGGTTCGTTGCTGAAGGCGGGCATGTTGCCGCTGGACGTCCTGAATACGCTCAGTAAGCACGCCTCACCATGGCTTGTCGCGCGCCTTGATGCTGCGGCTTTCCGTGTGCGCAGTGGCCGAAACCTGGGGTTGGCGCTCTATGAAAGTGGCTACAACTTCCCTTCCAGGGAAAGTGCCATCTTTCTTAGTCGTGCCGGTGCCAGCCGGGATATTGCTGATGTGCTCAATGACTGGGGGCAGGAGCAAATGCCTGTCGCACTGGAGCGTATTCGGTCACTGAGTAACTGGCTGACCTTTGGTCTGGGGGGCGTGATCGGCGCTTTTCTGATTTACGTCATGTTCGCTGTGGTCGGGCTGACGATGACCTTGAGTTCTCAAGGGTTCTGACCCGTATCACTACATTATATTTTTTTAACGCTAGTTATTTATCAAGAGGTTATTGAATGGAAACGTCTCTGACTACATCCCGCCGCAAGGCTGGTATTGCGAAGTGGCTTATCACCCCTGCTCGGGGAGGCAATTTGAAAGATGCGATTATCGCGGTTGTGGTCGCTGCAGCGGTCGTTATTCTTGTCTTTCAACTGGGGGCTTATCTGTGGGGGTTGTATCAGAACAGTGCTACGCAAACTGAAGTAACGACCATGTTAGAACAGTCGCGTAAATTAAAGAGTCGGGCCGGGTATACCGGTGCCTCGATGGCAACCCTGCGTGCGGTCAATGGTATTCCCGCGTCTGTCGATCGCACTGGTGATGTCTATTACAACCGCTACGGCGGAACGTATGCCCTGGCTCCCGCCAGGACAAATGGATCGGCATTTAATAACTCGGTTGCGATGACGTTGACGGGAGTATCTGAGGGAGGCTGTGGTGATCTGGCTCAAATGTTCCTGAATGCTGGAGAATCTATTTATTCCGTCACCATTGGCAGTACCGCGATGCTGACGGCCAACGTGACCACTGGGACATCAACTGCCGCGACGTTGATTGGTACGCAATGTGATGGTGGTGACAAAACGTTGATTATTACTACTTCGCGTTGATGATCATGGCCAATGCATTGCTGCTGATCACCGTTATCTTTCTTGCTTATTCCCCAGGCAACAGTGTTGCCCTGGGTAAACCCCCTGTGAAATATACGGTGCAGCCCTGGTTGGCCTGTATTCACACCGCGAGTGTGAAGTACGTCATCGATTCACTGCTGATTGAGGCGGTGATGGAGCAGGAAAGCAGCTTTAATCCGCAAGCAGTCAACCGCAGCAACTCGGATGGTAGTGCGGATTACGGTCTGATGATGGTTAACTCGGGGAATGTACCAAAACTGATCCGGGAGGGCATTATCGCGACAGTGCAGGATTTGCTGGATAAGCCGTGCCTGAATATTCAGATTGGTACCCGATTGTTGGCATCCCATTTCCAGGTGTGTGGTGTGAGCTGGAACTGCCTGGGCAGTTACAACGCGGGGTTCGGCGATAAGCGCCACCGGCTGCGTGAGAAATACGCCAACCTCATCTGGGAACGCTATAAACGGTTGTTACGCGAACGACGGGGTGTCGTACTGAAATGAGTCTATTCATTTTAGCCCCGTTACTTTTCGTTGTATTGACGATGGTCGCCTGGCTGGCTTGCCAGCACGTTCGCTGGATAGAGCGTTTTTTGGCGCTGCAACCTGCACGAGTGCTGAACGGAATGACCTTGTTGTTGCTCGTTATTCCGTTCTGGCTTGCTAGTCTGGTATCACTTTATGTTCATGAGTCCGGCTCTCTGTTGCTACTGGTGATGCAGGCGGGTCTGCTTGCCTGTGCTGTGGCTGATGTGGAAAGGGAATGGCTACCTGAGAGTTATACCGTCCCGCTGTTTTTTCTTGCGCTGAATTACTCACCGTTGCCAACCTACATCATTCAGCCGGTGATGGTGATGTCTGCCGTGGTCGTGGTGGCTGCGCTTATTGCCGTTATTGTCCGACCGTCGCTGTCCGCTCTTCTACCCGGGCGGGGAGACATCATGCTGTGGCTGGTATTGAGCGCCTGGGGCGGAGTTGCAGGCAGCGTTATTCTGTTTGTGTCTCTGGTTACTGGTGCGCTGACGATGCAATTGACCAGACGCGATCATACGCCGATTGGCCCCTGGATGGCAGGATTTGGGGGGCTGCTTATTCCTTTTACGACGGACATCCAACGGTTAACGGACCGTTGGATGTTTACGCTCTGGCACTGATAGAGGTTGCCTTATGTTTTCGATAATCCAGTTATCACAGGGCTTTTTGAGCCGCTTTATCCGACGCCAGCCCGCCCGCGGTAGCTTAATCAAAGATTCGATCATCGGTGTGCTTGTTTTTATTGCGTTGATTGGTCTTGTAACGCAGGTGATCAGTAACTACGTGACTGAGCTGCACTATCAGACTGTGGCTCGTCACGCGAGTAAAGTCTCCCAGGCTGCAGGTAAGTATGTATCTGATAAACATGATGCTTATTTATGTCAGTTGGCGCCTGCCTCCTGTACTACGGGAACGTCTACACCCTTGCCACAGCCTTTCACTGCTCAGACGTTGATTGATGCCGGATATCTGGATGATGGGATGGGTACAACGACGGTGGACAGGCAAGTCTATCGTTTCGGGGTCAGGGCTAGAACACTCAGTGGGTCAGTTAAACCATCACTTGAAGCCCTGATGGTGACAACAGGCGGTGATGCGTTGGATGAGGGCGCCGTTCGTCGTATTGCACAGTTGATTGATGGGATGGGGGGATTTATCAGCGATCCATCGTTAACTGAACTCGGTGGGCAGGCAGATACCGCTTATGGTGCTGAGCTTTCCTGGTCACTTCCTGTAACGCCGTTTGGGTTAACTGCGGAACCAGGGCATATCGCTGTAGCCATTAGCGGCGGTGTGATTGGAGGCCTTAACAAAGAAAGCGATCGTCTGTACCGATTTAGTAGTGATGCGCATCCGGAATATAACCAGATGAATACTGCTATCGATATGAACTCGAACAATCTGAACAATGCTGAACAGGTCAACGCAAATGAAGTGAATGCCGCGAGATTTGTGGCATTGGAGAGCAATGGCTTTTTTGGTTGGCGCAATGGGAATGATATTGAGGCCTGGCTCAAATGGAATAATGACAAAAAGCGCGCGGAGCTCAATGCAGGGATTAATGCTGAAGGCGACATTAGTTCAGAAAAAAACGTTAGTGCTGCTGCTGATGTCAGTGCTGGTAAGTTGGTTATTGCTGACCAATTTTTGTATCAAAAGACGGTTGTTGTTTCGGGCGATTCCTGTGATGCGGTGACGCTGGGACTGACATCAATCAGTGATACAACTGGCCTGATAGGCCATGATAGCACTGGATCCATGCTTACTTGCCAATCCGGTGCGTGGAAATCATCTTCCTCTATCCAGCCCGGCACCATCACTATGTGGGGGACACCCGTCCCTCCAGAGGGCTGGCTGGAACTCAATGGTCAAGTGTTTAACCCTAGTGGAAATCCCGTTCTGGCCAGCCTGTATCCCTCCAGTCAGGTACCGGACTTCAGGGGATACTTTCCTCGGGGCTGGGATAATGGTGCAGGAATTGATCCCGACAGCAGAGCAATTCTCAGTGTTCAGGGAGATGCTATACGCAATATAACAGGCGAGTTTAATCCTGGAGGCTCATCCAACTGGGGGAAAGGTGTATTTAGTAGTTACGGCTGGCCTTACCCGTCTAACTCAGGTTCAGCTAACGATGCATCAATCATTACGTTTGATGCATCAAGAGTAGTCCCAACAGCTGCAGAAAATCGGCCCACAAATATCGCTGTGATGTTCATCATTAAAGCTGGTTGAACCGCTTGTGAGCACCTTGCCAATCCGGTGCGTGGTCAGGTGATGAAAAATCTCAGGGTGCATTGTGCGGTTTTGCTTCTGATGACCACTTATCAGGGAATATCAATATCTATCTTTGCAGGGGGCATAACCCATCGATTTCATGCCCCCATGACTATGTTCGATCGAGAATTTTCCAGGCAGACTCGAATTATCTCTATTCTTGCGTTGTCATCAAAGAGTTGATCGGTAGCTAACCTGTACTGCATTGACTGAGAGGTTTTACTGTTTCGAACAATCAACCGGCCTTGATGATGAACATCACAGCGATGTTCTTAGGCCTTGTCTCAACACCTCCAGTTTTTCCTGAATCGGATGGATCATAGTTATCAACACCTTGTGCATTATCAAGCCCCCAACCATCTATATGACCGCCCCATGTATATCGTCGAATGATAGAGCCGGTATGAGTATGTTCTTTTAATTCATCAGGTTGATAGCTAGCTATAGAGCGGGTGCTATCAGGATCGACCCCGGCACCATTATCCCACCCCCTAGGGAAATACCCGCGAAAATCAGGTACCTGACCAGTGGGGTACAAGCTAGTCAGAACGGGATTTCCACTAGGGTTAAACACTTGGCCATTGAGCTCCAGCCAACCATCGGGAGGAACCGGAGCTCCCCACATAGTGATGGTGCCAGGCTGGATAGAGGAAGATGATTTCCACGCACCGGATTGGCAAGGCGCTCACAAGCGGTTCAACCAGCTTTAATGATGAACATCACAGAGATATTTTTAGGTCGATTCTCGTCAGCGGTAGGTACTGAACGCGATGCATCAAGTTGAACTTTTGAATGACTCCAGTCTTGAGGTGTTCCACCTATTTGAGCTCTACCTGATTTTTCAACGCGACCAAATACACCACTAGCTTCATACCCGAAGTAATCAATTGTTTGGAATTCGCCAGTCAGATTTCTAATAGCATCTTCCTGATAACTAAGCATAGCCCGCTCATCTGGATCAATTCCTGCACCATTATCCCAGCCCCGAGGAAAGTATCCCCTGAAGTCCGGTACCTGACTGGAGGGATACAAGCTGGCCAGAACGGGATTGCCGCTGGGATTAAATAGCTGGCCATTGAGTTCCAGCCAACCCTCAGGGGGGACAGGTGTCCCCCACATCGTAATGGTACCAGGCTGAACGGAGGAAGATGATTTCCACAGACCGGATTGGCAATTAGGAAAACTGCGGTATTGTCTTCCCTTTTAAATTTTAGGGACGGACATTTCTGATGAAAAAATGTATAAAAAAGATGCTATTAAGCAAGGCGCTGGACAAATATTTCGCTACTGTCTCACGATATAAACGGGGGCAGTTGCAAGAATTTTATCGAATAAACGTTATCAAAAGATCACCGCTTGCTAACCGACATATGGATGAAATTTCATCAGTTGATATTGCTGGATATCGAGATGACAGACTGGCACAGATAAATCCACGTACAAAAAAATCTATCAGTGGCAACACCGTTCGTCTTGAGCTTGCGTTGCTCTCCGCATTGTATAATTTGGCCAAAGTCGAATGGGGAACATGCACGAGTAATCCAGTTGAACACGTCAGAAAGCCTGCGGTGTCTTCGGGTCGAGTACGTCGATTAACGTCACAAGAAGAACGAGGTCTGACCCGTTACTTCAGAGGTAAAAAACCTGAGTTATTAGCTATTTTCCGGTTGGCCATTGAGACCGCAATGCGGCAGGGCGAAATACTGTCATTACGATGGGAGAATATCGATCTTCGACTCGGGATTGCTCACCTGCCGTTAACAAAAAATGGCTCTGCTCGTGATGTGCCATTGTCTTCAAAGGCGCGTCTGGTTTTGAAGGAAATTGGCGAACTGGGGCGCGATGATATGGGGAGTGTTTTTACATATACGTCGAGTGGCTTTAAAAGTGCCTGGCGTATCGCATTACAATCCTTATCGATTAATGATCTGCATTTTCATGATTTGAGGCATGAAGCGATTAGCCGGCTGTTTGAATTGGGGACATTAAACGTCATGGAGGTCGCTGCGATATCGGGGCATAAGTCCATGAATATGCTAAAAAGGTATACGCATCTCAGGGCTACTCACCTTGTCAGTAAATTGGATGCTCGCAAAAAGCAGGCACAAAAACTGACCTCAATATTTATTCCTTACCCCGCAGATATCGAAGTTCATGATTGTGGCAGTCAGGTGACAATCACATTTTCTGACCTTGATGATTTGACAGTGACAGCATCAACGTATGATGACGCAGTAAAAGTAGCATCTGTCGAATTACTCAAATTCCAGGCTATTGCCGCGAAGAACGGTGAACGGCTGCCTCCCCCAGGCCATGTTTCTGTCAATATGCCTGAGCGCATACTGATCAACCCGCTTTAAACTTGCATAGGCGATATTGAGTTAAATATCGCCATTTCCTTAAGCAGTTCGCATGCTTAGATATCTAGAAGATATTCATGTGTCCAGCTATGACTTTTTTATTGGTATTTATCACCTTTCTTGTTCTGTACTGCCCACTCTACTCTGTCATATGTTTATTGGTGCCGTTTAAAGGGTTTGCTATTTCATCACTGAAGCATAGAAAAACACGGTATATGGTAATACATTTAGCGGTGTTTTCTCGTATAGGGAACATGAACAAGGCACAGTTACAGAAATTTAACTTTGCGTTTGTTACGGTCTTGCAACAGGCTCTTCAGAAGAATAGGCCAATCGTTTTTCGTTCTCATTTGATGCGAGCCTCTCAGGTGAAGCTAGCAGAGACGGTTTTGGCTAAATACGGTCATAGCTACCGGGTATCTAAAGTTATTCTCTCCAGAACTGAACGAATAGGGATCACGTGCCAGATGTTGTTTCAAGAATGGCGATTGGTGAGGGTCAGCCGTGGTGGTGTAATGATCGTAGTTATGGTTCGATAAATTTTTAATGATATGTGATTAATTTATCGTGGATTGAAAAAGTACATTACTTTAATGTGATCGATACATTAGATCGAACCGATCGATTTATTTTGTTGTACACGATTAATAATGTTGTTTAACCTCGCTAGTACATTAAAGCGAATTACTGAATTACATTGAAATGATTTTTATGTGGAGTCGTAGTGAATGAATCCTACATATACTGCGTTAATTGCATTATTGCGTTCAGGGGACATGGTCTTCCCTGAACGTGATGAAAAGTATGATGGTGGTAATAGCCAATTTTCAGTAAGAATCAAACCAGAAAGCAGGGCGTTCCTTGATATGCATGCCGAGCGTATCGGTGTTTCCAAGTCTACGCTCTACGGCATTATCTTGGAAGGGGTGCTTTCTGAAGCCAGGGCATCAACATCTGACAAAATAATGGGGGTTTATGAACGTTTTTGTTTGTTAATGGATGCTCATAGCGTAAATGTATTGCAACAGGCGCAATTACTTGCCCCATTTGGTATTAGTCAGGGGGCATTATCCAGCGCAGAACGAACACTGGACTTGCTAAACCCTCAAGTATTGCATCAATTGGCATCATGGTTTGAAATCGACGTGCAGTGGTTATTTTGCGAGAAAATGTATCCAATGGATAATTATCATTTTTTTGGACAGAAACCTCTGAATTATGATGATTTGAGTGATGACGCTGAGTTGGTTTTCTTTCGCGCAATGAATGATTGTGATGTGACTTTTGCTTTTACTCGGGAATGGAAAAATGTTCAGGGGGTAATTAATATCCCAATCATTAAGATTTATCGTGTATTGAAAGAATGGGAACTTCCGAAAGGGAAAAATATCAAGTATTTGGCTTATTCGCAGAAACAAGTTGAATCGTTAACTGATGGCTCTGTGTTTCCCATTCTGATTGTTGATAATTACAAGTGTGAATATAAAAACTATCAAGATTGGTTGGCCAGTTAAATAGTAATTTTTTCATTATTAATGGTGCGCCAGCATCAGGGGATCTTTTTGTCAAAAGAATGTTGTGCCAGTACCAGGGAATACCAAGAAAAACATAATCATAAATATTTAACCTCCATATAGGAATAAAGAATGAAACACTCATTAATTACACGCAGTTTTATTATTGCGGGCATCGTGGTTGCTGCTTCAGCTAACGCAGCCGGAACATGGACGGAAGCTCGGAATGACGCCATGGGGGGAACTGGGGTTGCATCATCACACTACGGTGCAGCTGCTCTGGTTAACCCTGCACTCTTGACGAAATTCGATAGGTCAGATGACTTTAGTCTGATTTTGCCAGCAGTCGGCGCTCAGGTTTCAGACCCGGATAATCTGGAGGATGGTGTCGATCGCATCAACAATGATTGGAAATCGTTTGAGCGTATCGTTAGTGCTAGCGGAGATGCCAGTTTAGCTGCGTCGAGGCTGCGTGGATCATTACAAGACTTTTCTGGAAGTCATGCTAAAGCGCATGCCGGTGCGTCAACGGTTGCTGCAGTTCCCAATAGCGTTCTGCCATTTGCAGTCGTTGCCAAGGCGTGGGGGACTGCAACGGTCAAAACGAATGTAACAGATATCGACCTGCAGTGGCTCGATGGTGTGTCAAACGGTACTGCAAACAGCTCAGATCTGAGTTCGTTAACGTCATCCGCTAATGGTCGTGCTGCTGTCGTGGCAGATGTCGGTGTTGCGATGGCACGCGAATTCAACGTCGGCGGATTCGAGTTCTCTGCCGGCATTACACCGAAAGTGCAGCGCGTCTATACATTCAATTACAACGTTGCGATCAACAACTATGACAGCTCTGATTTTCGTAGTGGCAACTATCGTAACGATAAAACGGGCGCCAACGTAGATGTCGGTTTTTCAACCAATCTGAGTGATAACTGGATTGTTGGTCTTGTTGGCCAGAACCTGGTTGCCCGCAGCATCGAGACGAAAGAAGTCAACGGCGTCAAAGACACGTTCAAAATCAAGCCTCAAGCCACATTGGGAACCGCATACAGTAACGACTTCTTTACTACTGCGCTTGATGTCGATCTGACTCCAGCAAGCCATTTTAACTCTGATAAAGATAGTCAATTTGTCAGCGTGGGCGGTGAGCTGAATGCCTGGAAATGGGCACAGCTGAGGGCAGGGTATCGTACTGATATTCATGACAGCGATAACTCCTATTTTACTGCCGGCATTGGTTTGTCCCCATTTGATGTCGTACATCTGGATATCACTGGCATGGCAGGAACAGACAGAACGTATGGTGCTGTTGCTCAACTGACGTTCACATTTTGACGATGGACAGGGGCTATTCACCAATAGCCCCTCCTGTGAATATCAGTAGAAAGGAGAAAGCCAGTGAGTGACGAAAAAGAAAAATACATGGAGAAAATCCAAAAACTCCTTCATTTAGCAAAGCGCAGTACAAATGAGCATGAGGCTGCTAATGCCATCAATCAGGCTCAAAATTTAATGCGTAAATTTGGCTTGAGTGAGTTGGATATTGATCTCCAGTCTATTAAAGAGTTTCGCAGTGAGAGTTGCCCATCAGATGCGAACAAGCTTCCTGAATATGTGGTCAGCTTGGCCAACATGCTGTGCCATGCATTCGGTGTGCGCTGTTATTATACTTGGGTAAGGAAGCACCGACGTTCTATTGCGTTCTACGGTCCGAATGAGCGGCCGCAGATTGCTGCATATGGGTTCGATGTATTGAGCATCCAGTTAGTTAAAGCCAGAGGGGAGTATATCTCTTCACAAAATAAACGAATCAAACGCAGCACAAAGACCAATCGTGCTGATCAATTTTGCGCTGGTTGGGTGAGTGGAGCCTGGAATGCCATCAGCCGGTTTTCCGTCGAGGCAGAAGAGCAAAGGTTAATGCTGCTGTATTACAAGCAGATCTCCGAAGGATTTGGAAAACTGGAAAGCCGTGAAGCGAAAAGCTGTCGCGGAGATGATGATGCGTATTCGGCTGGCTATAATTCTGGCAAAGATGCCAGGCTGCACCAAGCGGTTGGTGGAACCTCAATGGGGGAGATCGCGAGGTAATCCAGTTCAGTGATAAACCAATAACAATGGGTAGTCAGATGAATGGTTTGATAGCAGAATCATAAAGAAGAGAATCCTATATATCCTGCATTGTTTGAGATAAATGTATTAGCTAATATTTGAACTGTCACTTTTGTGGATCAACGCTACACCTAATTTTACAGACTGTTTTTTGTCAAGCGCTGACTCTTAATACCTAGATACTAAACTCTATGTGGAGTTGGGCACAGGCTGAAAACGTATAGACTAAAGGCCAGTTATGGTCAATAAATCTGGCCGTTTGTTTCACTCTGGAGGGCACTTGGGGGAACGAAATACATTGTACGTTAAGTGTTACAACCCTTAGCTGTGTCATAAGCTTGAACTGCGGCTTCTAGATTCTCAACGTACCGCTTAATTTCACCAACAGCGTACATTAAAAATCGGCCATCCATAAGGACACCATCAACGCGATTGACAGATATTCCTGAACTTTCATATTCAGCTCTGTGTATTGCTCTCTGTAACCTTTTTTCACGATCAGTTTTCTTGCTTTTTTTGTATAAGATTTCTTTATAGCCAGAAGCAACACCATCACCATGAGCCATAATATTTCGGATTATTGTAAGGTGATCTAAATCAACAATATCTTTTCCACCAATGACATCTGTTAGTATTGTGTGAGCTTTCTCAACCGTACCTCCTTTGATTTCGCCTCTGTAATCAGATCGATTAATCATAACGTTGAGACACCCGCTCATACGATGTTCGAACAAGCCAAATATAGTGAGAAATGCAGAGCGTCTTGTTAGCTGAGTGATTAGATGTTTGTATTCGGATTTTACTTCGTCATGGTCTAGACCAACGCATGAACCACATGAGTAATAGCTTTGTTGATACGTATAAATCTCTCCATACTCGTCTTGGCCCTCATCCATATATTCCCCTTCCGTTACAGCTCCTGGTAAATCGGCCTTTTCGACCGCATTGGCGATATTACTCTCTGCCTGCTCGGCGAGCATTTGCATGATGGATATTGAGGCGGTAGCCTCCCAAAGCTGTATGCTTATTGGTAAAAGAAGCCTTGCCATATATATCCTTTTATAAGATTGTCTGAATAAGGGAACTGTAAATTCCGCTATAACTTACTGTCCAAGGGGCGCAGGGTTTCTTTCTAGCTGTTGTACTGAAAAGAATTGCCTGAACGTCCCGAGAGGAATTACAGGAATAGTTCAGTATACTGAAAACTTTGATCTTGTTGTTGCCGACTGTCAGGTTTAATCGTGCTTTAATACTGTACAAAGGTCATGTCCATGCAAGCCCTAGTTTAAATTTCCCAATCTTAATATTCAGTTGTTTGTCGTCTCTGGTTCTCGATTTTTGCAAAGTAATGGCGAAAACCGTTAACCAAAGGCAAGGATTTGAGGCATGACAACTGAGTCCTCCATTATAGACACCGTAATACCATCGTTCACTAAAACTCAAGAAGATGATCCGTTTGCTGAAGAGGTCAACGCACATTACGCCAAGACTTCTTCGGCAGACGTCGCTGCGCGGCGCATGGGGCTCTTCAATAGAGAAGAATCTACGGATAAGGAAAATCAATCTTCGCGGCTCTCCTGGCTCTTTAAAAGTCTGCTTGCCGTTTTATTTTTCGTTCCGCTAGGTCTTTCTGTCGTGCTTTTCCTGATCGTTCAACAGCAGAGCGTTCAATTGGACTCTCTTGATGCCGCATTTCGGCGTGGCCAGCTTCAGCAATTGCCGGCAGAGATACAAGATGTGAAAAGTAAAATTGGCTTGCTTCGGAGCGAGTTTGTTTCTGTGCAGGAGCTAGACACATTGCGTCAGTCTCAGAATGATTGGGCTAACACCCTAGATACGAAACTGAATCAATACATAAAAAGTGTAGAAGGGCAATCAGCCATTCCTGAACGGCTCGCACACCTTGAACAGCGTATTAATGATCTTCAGGGAACTGCAGATGCACATGATAAACGCATTTCCTCTTTAGCCTCTGAATGGCAAAACAGATTTGAAAAGTTAGCACCGCAGAAGCAGAAGGCTACCCCTGCAAAAAAGTCTCAACGGGTAATTAAACCCGTTCCCGCCCCTTTTGCATTAACCAGTATTGAGCATCGGGGAGGGCAGCAATA
The DNA here is from genome assembly GCF_005497185.1 of Pectobacterium polonicum. Classification (GTDB taxonomy): domain Bacteria; phylum Pseudomonadota; class Gammaproteobacteria; order Enterobacterales; family Enterobacteriaceae; genus Pectobacterium; species Pectobacterium polonicum. The sequence goes on from NZ_RJTN01000010.1 coordinate 130,299, forward strand.
TGCCGTCATCATCCCTCATTCAGCAAGCAATCGCTGGTCAGATATACGAATGCTAACGCCTGGCGAATCGGTTAATGGCTGGACGTTAGCCAGCATTGACGGAAATCAGGCGCGTTTTTGGGTTAATGGGAAGCCTCAAATTCTCACATTGCAGTAAGGAACCGTTATGAAAGTGAAAGCAATGGCGCTGATGTTTGCTTTGGCAGGAATGGCACACGCGTCCGTCAATACCAGCATTCATGTTACACCTGAGTCGAATTCACAAACTCGAGCTGTTGATCAGGGATTATCTCACCTTCAGTCGACACAATGGGGGTTGACCGATGAAGAATGGGCTCGATATCAGGACATGATTCGAGGGAAAACCGGTATTCAATCCCCAGGATTGGATCCGTTAACCACCCTGGGTATTGAAGCTCGCAGCGATGCAGAACGGCGGCAGTTAGCAGAGAAGTGGGTTAAAGAAGAATTTCAGCGAACTGAAAAAATTCTGAAATTTCAGCGTGAGGTGGATGCGGCCTGGGGGCGTATTTATCCGAATGCATTGCCAGTCAACATGGGTAATGCGGGCGGTGTCGCACACGATAACGGTGGTCGATTGGCGTTATTTGTGAAATCCAAGGATTGCGGCAACTGTAATTCACGCCTCGCGGCCGTTCTGGCGGATGATCGCCCGGTTGACATCTATCTGGTTGATAGCGGCGGGGATGATAACAAACTGCGTGAATGGGCCAGAGAGCGCAATATCCCAGTGGATCGCGTGCGTAATCGCCAAATCACATTGAACCATGATGGTGGCCGTTGGATTCGATTTGGTAATGGACTGATGCCAGTGTTGCTGCAGCAGGGAGAAAGTGGATGGCGTGTCGCTGCCTTCTGATGCTGGTTATATTCAGCATTGTTTCTGCCAGTGCTAACGCATCACGACAACCGGTGCCTGACGGGTATCAGCGTGTTGCGCATTTACATCAGGTTCCGCCTGAACTGTTCTATGCACAATCATTACAGGAGTCTAGCCGAAAGCTGCCTCATGGCGTTCGCCCCTGGCCCTGGAGCCTTAATGTCCAGGGGAGAAGCTATCAATATGATAGCCGGCTGGAAGCCTGGCAGGCACTACAGCGTTTTCTGAAGACGGTTCCACATAAAAACATTGATGTTGGATTAGGGCAGGTTAACTGGGGTTGGAACGGTCGTCGTTTTGCAAACTCCTGGGAGGCGTTTGAACCCTATACCAATCTGAATGTTTCAGCACAAATTCTACGTGAATGCTACGAGAGAAAACCGGGCAGCTGGTTACGTGCTGTTGGTTGCTACCACCATCCAGCCGGCGGTGCTCCGGCTGCCAGATACATTTCTTCGGTGCAGCGCAAATTGGCCATGATTGAACCTTCGACAGCTTCCCTCCTTCCTGAGATTGCTCCTGCCACTCAACTTGTCTGGATCGAACCTCGGAGTATCAAATAAATGAAAATTATTTCTGCATCTGTGCTGTGTTTGCTGGCTATCCCGTTCTTTGTTCATGCAGAACTGAATGTTGTCGCCGATTTGGGAGGGAAAGATACCGCATCGTTCTTTGATGGTATTAACCGCCAGGACAACAACGAAGCCAATAACACTGAAAAACGCACCTGGAAAGGTCAGCCAGGAGAGGGAGCTATGCTGCCCGTGCTGACACCAGAACTGACTGTTGGTATTGAAGCGTCAAGAACGCTGAGTTTGCATGGAATTGGTGCGTTATTTCTCGTCGGAGACGATCCGGTGTCACGTTCCTGGTTACAGATGAATGCTGCAAAATTGAGCCAAATGCAGGCGGTTGGCTTAATCGTTAATGTAACGGATATGGCTGCGGTTCAGTCCCTGCGCTCACTGGTTCCTGATGTGCAGATGGCTCCTGCGTCAGGTGGTGAGTTAGCTCGCCGGCTACAATTGCGACATTATCCCGCGCTGATCACGGAGACCTCTGTATCCTCAGAGGTACAACCATGATCCCACCGCGTCCATATCTGGCTGAGGCTGTGATTGCAGACCCTGTCTTGATTGTTGTGCCTATTCTTTTTTTCATTCTTACTGTTGCCATTATAAGCATGTTATTCCGCTGGCGTGGCAAAGCTAGCGTGCGTCGCCATCGGCGTTATCGTAAAACGGCCGAACGCTTGTTAAAAAGACTCCCTACTTTGGCAGGCGATGCGCAGCGTTTTTCCTATCTCCGTCGTGTTAATCCGTATGTGTTCGAAGAACTGCTTTTACTGGCAATGGAGCGTCAGGGATTACAAGTGATTCGCAATGCATCATACAGCGGTGACGGTGGATTGGATGGGCAAGTATTTATTGAAGGGCAGCGTTGGTTAATCCAGGCAAAACGCTATAGCAGAGCGATAGATCCCGCGCACGTCGCTGAGTTCTCGGCATTGCTGATACAGCATCGGTGTGGCGGTTTATTTATTCATACCGGACGGACTGGCGCTAAAAGCAAGCAACATGCGATCTCTAGCCACAGCAATATCTTTCCCCTTTATATCATCAGTGGACAACGGCTGATTGCGTTGTTGGCTGGGAACCCAGACTGGATAAGGAAAAACCAATGAGCGATCGCTATGTCATTGAGGCATTGCTACGGCCAGCCGTTGAACTGAATACGGCTGCTGTATCTGCCACAGCAGCATTTGTCTGTGTGCAAGCGCCGTGGGCGATAGCACTTGCCCCTTCAGTCAGTTACGTGACGGCCGGTGGGTTTGCTGTTCTTGCCATGGTACGTACTCAGCAGGGAATGAAAGTGCTGCGTTACCGTCGTAATTTACGACGACTACCACGCTATGTGATGAGTAGTAAGCAAATCCCCGTAAGTAAACGCCGCTTGTTTATCGGTAAGGGATTCATGTGGACGCAGAAACACACTCAGCGGCTGCGTGACACGTTACGTCCGGAGGTTGAGCGCTATATTCAGCCATCAACGTTATATCAGGCAGCCCGTAAACTGGAGAATGTCTCAGAGCATAGTTTTCCATGGCTCACCAAACTGTTAAGTGTCGATTCTCCGATGAACCCGGTACGACCATTACCGCCAGTTGGTGGAAAGCCCGTTCTGCATGGTATTGAACCTGATGAGGTTGATGTCACCATGCCACTGGCCGATCGTCCTGGGCATACCATCATATTAGGGACGACTCGCGTTGGGAAAACGCGGTTGGCTGAACTGTTTATTACCCAGGATATTCGTCGCGGTGATGTAACGATCGTCTTTGATCCCAAAGGGGACTCCGATTTATTGCGCCGCGTCTGGGCTGAAGCGCGCCGGGCAGGACGGGAGGATGAACTCTATATCTTCCATCTGGGCTGGCCTGAAATATCCGCCCGCTATAACGCCGTCGGGCGATTTGGCCGCGTGTCTGAAGTCGCGTCACGTATCTCAGGGCAATTGGCAGGGGAAGGGAACAGTGCCGCGTTTAAAGAGTTTGCGTGGCGTTTCGTAAACATTGTGGCCAGGGCGCTGGTTGCATTGGGTGAACGACCTGATTACACGCTGATTATGCGTTACGTCAATAATATTGCGGATCTGTATCAGCGCTACGCGGAGAAGGTTATTGAAGAGGAATTGCCGGAGCTGCAGCAACAGATACGTAATAATCTGAGTGTGCTCACTGATGAGGACGTACCCCGGAATATGCAGGGGCAGCCGAATGGTGTTGGGATATGGGCGATAGAGGTTGCGTTAAGCTCCGAAGCTGGCAAGGCACTCTATGATCCAATTCTCGATGGTCTGCGTAGTGCTGTCCGCTACGACAGAACCTATTTCGATAAAATCGTCGCATCGTTGTTGCCGCTGCTGGAGAAGCTGACAACAGGTAAAACGGCGTCCCTTTTATCTCCTGATTATCTTGATATGGATGACCCCCGTCCCATCTTTGACTGGGAGCAAGTGATTCGCAAGCGGGGCGTTGTGTATATCGGTCTTGATGCATTGACAGATAGTGAGGTTGCTACGGCTGTCGGGAACAGTATGTTTGCCGACCTTGTCAGTGTTGCAGGCCATATTTATAAACATGGAATTAATGCAGGGCTGCCGCAGCAGAAAGAAGAAAAGGCCGTTATCAACCTGCACTGCGATGAATTCAATGAACTAATGGGTGATGAATTCATTCCGCTGATCAATAAAGGCGGCGGTGCTGGCGTTCAAGTGACGGCCTATACTCAAACGTCATCGGATATCGAAGCGCGTATTGGTAACGCTGCGAAAACCGCACAAGTTATTGGTAACTTCAATACCTTGATCATGCTGCGTGTCCGGGACAATAAAACCGCAGAACTCCTCACGACACAGCTGCCGCAGGTTGAGATCTACAGCAAAACGTTGGTTTCTGGCCACTCGGATACGGCTAATGTTGAAACTGGACAGGATTTTACCTCCAGCACGCAGGACCGTGTCGGCACGATAAAAACTCCACTGATTGAACCGTCTGATGTCGTTAGTCTACCTAAAGGTCAGGCGTTCGGCCTGCTTGAAGGTGGTCAGTTGTGGAAAATCAGGATGCCACTGCCGGCGAATGATTTGAATGATGCAATGATGCCAGCCAATTTGCAGGCTGTAGCGGCAGAGATGCGCCGTAACTACCGTTCCAGTGAGGGATGGTGGGACGGGCGTTCATTTGCTGCTGGAGGTGAGTAGTATGGCTGAACCTGCACGTAATGCACCTCCACAGAAGCCAGATCGCCAACATGGGTTGCTCTACAACGTGTTGTGGGGCTGGCCATGGAAACTGATTGGTATTGTTTTAGGTTCGCTGTTACTCAGTTTGCTGATCGAATATGTGGGGATCGCTTTCTTTTGGCCGACAGAAGGCGCCGCCCACAGCCTGCAGGTTATGAACACTGAGCTGGGGTATCTGTCGTCAGAGTTCAAGCGGAGCCTGCTGCTGTCTGAGCCATCAGTAACGGTTATCCACTGGATTAATACGGGATATCACTGGGCATTTATCAACAGTGGTTTTATGGATTGGGTCAGTAACCAGTATCAGATGCAGGCAAACAGTCATAGTGAGCTGACTCGTAGTTTAAATGCCTGGAGTGGCTGGCTGGCACAATCGTTACGGGAATATTTGCTGGCCACTGTCTATGTCACGGTAGTTACTCTGGTTAGGGTAACCATTCTGGTTCTCTCCATACCCCTATTCACCATGGTGGTAATTGTGGCCATTGTTGAGGGGTTGGGGCGGCGTGACCTGAGGCGTTTTGGCGCGGGCTATGAATCCAGTTTTCTCTATCACCATGCTAAGCGCCTGGTTAAACCTGCATTCTATGTACCTGCCATGCTGTACCTGTCCTGGCCTATGGCGGTCTACCCTAATTTATTACTGTTACCGGCAGCACTGCTGTTTGGTACCGCAATTACAGTAACAACAGCCACATTTAAAAAATATCTTTGATTTTATAGAAGGAGATACGGTAATGAGTGATGAATCCTGTGAGGCGGCTGTCGCTGCTATTCAGTTTGCGTTGGAGCTGGATGCAGATGAATGCAAGATGTTCCTGCGATACTGGAATGAAGGTGAATTCGATATTCTGCGGAAAGAATGGGGAGGTATCCCAGATGAGGTATTTATTGGCGCGGATCCTCTCTTTCATAAGATGCATGGCTCTTAATTGAGCTGGACAAAAGCGTACAAAACTTGCTTTTGTGCGCTTTTGTCAGCAGACAAGCCACGAACGTACAATTTCTGGCGCGTCAGCTTGCTAACTTAATGAGGGTAGTGGCAATTGCTGGATGATGTCAAAGACCTATAACTCCAATTATTAAACCTGCAACGCCGAGTATCACACTTAGGTATGTCATCTGACGTTCCCGTCTCGCTTGGCGTTTAGCTGAAATCGAGATATCACTGAGGGATTTTGACAGTTTGTTAACATCATCATGGTGACTGATTGCTGTTTTCTGTAGGTGCTGTAGCTGTAGTCTGATGTTATCTGGGAGATCAGAAAAAGGATCATTTTCCTGGTGCCAAAGGATAAGGCTTCTTATTTTTTCCAACTGTTCATCAGCACAATTCTTTTCATTAAGATAGTCGCTGAGAATGACATTAAGCACGACAGATATTTTTTCTTGTTTTACCGACCATCGCTTAGCCAAAAGATAAATATCTTCATTCTTTATTCTTCCCGTATTGATTGCCCTTTTTATCATCTCCTTATACTTACGTCTTTTGATGGAGAGATCTACATCATTGAGAATGAGAAAAAATAAAGCGATATATACCACAGATAAAAGTGGAGCAACTAATGATGCGTAAAACGCAGGGTCTTTAATAAATTCCATGTGTGTTCCTGTTGCATGAGCGTGTAGGTATATTTTCCACCATAAATTTTAGACATCGCAAATAGAGTTTATCGCTGACCAACCCTCCCTGATTCCTCATCCTATGCACACCGTCAACTCACTGTGAGGTGTGCATGTTTTCTCCCTCAGTCCGGCTTGCTTGTCTGCTCGGTGCTGCACTGCTGTTTACCCATGCAGCAAATGCATCAGAAAAAGACGAACTGGCCAGCACGCAGCGCTTGCTTGATCAGGTTCAGGCCTCGCTGGAACGAGCTCGCGTTGTCGCTGCGCAATCTGACCCTGCTGATCGTGCCCGATACCACTTTGACTATCAACGCATTACTGCTGATTTGAATGCCATCAGAGCGGGCATCGATACCTATTTGGCTCCATCCCGGGCGCAACCTCGGGAAGCCAGTTCTATTGCGGGGAACTACCGTCGGGAGAGCCCCTGATATGTCTATGACTGCCGCACAGTCTTCAGCCTTTAAATCGGCATCTGGTTTCGATCCCCAAATACTGAACCTCATCTGTGTCGGCTTTCTGTTGGCTGCGCTGTTCCTATGGGCTGCATGGGCGTTAGGTGATGTCTGGAATGGATGGGCTAACGAGAAAGTCAGAGACGCAGCGATGGGCAGATTTGCATTCAGGGCCGCGATCTTATTGGTCATCAGTATTTGGATGTTTGCCAGTTAATTTTTCTACACAAGGAGTTACCCATGTTTATGTTTCGTCGTTTTATCTCATTCCTGTTTTACATTGGAATATTATGCCAGTCCGCTTTTGCTGCTTTGCCTCCTGTTGAGGCTCCTCAATCCAGCGGAGGGTCAGGACTCATGGGACAAATTAAAGGCTATCTACAGGATGGCATTGTTCTGGCTGGATTATTGGTTGCGGCCATCATGTTTATTAATGTCGCGATTGCTGCAGGCCATACCTTCGTTGAAGTCCGTAATGGACGAGCAGAATGGCCAAAATTTGGTGCTATCGTTGTTGTAGGTGCTTGCTTACTCGTCCTCATTATCTGGTTACTGGGCAAATCTGCCAACATCATTTTGTGAGGTGCGAGCATGCGAACCATTCCTTTTTTACCCGATCGCCTGAATGCCGAACCCGTGGTGTTTCGTGGATTTACCACACCAGAGTTAGGGCTTGCTGCGTTGTTTGGGGCTTTTGTTGGCGTCTTGTGGTCCTTATTCCTTATCCCTCTAACCGGGTGGGTCATTATCCCGACAGGGATATTATTGACCCCTCTGTTGGTCATTGGCCTCGGAGGCAACTGGATGGCTCGAATTAAACGCGGTAAGCCTGAGAACTACATCTGGCAGAAGTTAGGGGAAAAGAAACGGCGCATTGGGATAGGGGATGAAACGTTGATTATTCACTCTCGCTGCTGGTCATTACGCCGCCACCAAGCGAAGGGACGAGCATGAGCATCTACCGTAACGCGGTAAGAAATCGCGACCAGCATATTCTGACATTACGCATTGCCTGCGGCGTTCTGGTTGTCCTGTTACTGGTCACTATACTCGGCTGGATGCGGGCGCCTAGCAATTTGACGGTTCACAATCCTCCCGATCTCCGGGCTGGTAGTACCAAGCCTTGGTGGGAAGTTCCTGCACCGACCGTCTATGGATTTGCGTTTTACATTTTCCAGCAACTAAACGCATGGCCTAAAAATGGCGAACAGGACTATCCCGGCAAGATATTCAGCCTATCCCCGTACCTGACGCCATCTTGTCTGGATTTTCTGAATGCAGATGCGAAAAAACGCTCATTGGGTAACGAGTTGCTGGACCGTGTTCGTGTGGTTTACGAGATCCCCGGGCGGGGATACAACGCGGAGAGCGTGGATGTTATCAGCCGTGATAACTGGGTTGTCCGTTTAGATTTGGTGACCGATGAGTATTACCACACCGAACCCGTTAAACGGGTGCTAGTGCGTTACCCATTGAAAGTCGTTCGTTGGGATGGGGATGCAGAACGTAACCCATTTGGTTTGGCTCTGGATTGTTATGACGCGATGCCACAGCGTCTGGAAATATCACATCAGCCACAGCCAGAGAAAAAGGGGGTTATGCAGTGAGAGTGAAACCTTCCACAGCACGGAGATTTTGTCAGCGCGGTTTACTGGCATTACTCATGACGGGGTCATTGCACGTTTCCGCTGATGAATTAATTAAATGGGAACGCATCCCCCTGCAGATCCCATTAAAGGTAGGGCAAGAACGCGTTATTTTTGCAGATAAAAATGTTCGTGTCGGTTTCCCCCCGGCACTGAATGACAAGTTACGCGTGCAATCGACCGGTGGGGCGGTTTATCTCAAGGCGGACAGTGCATTTCCTCAAACTCGGTTGCAGTTACAGGATCTGGAAAGCGGCGAGATTATTCTGCTCGACGTGACTGCGTCACCGAATGGCCCGACAGAACCTGTCCGTCTGGTATATAGCGGTGACGTAACCACTGTCGATAATAGCGATCGCCCGGCCAAATCCGGGCGTAGTAGCTCATCTTCGACTGTGGAAACAAAGTCAGACGCAAAAGAGTCTAAGGCCCCTCGCTACAATGCTCCGTTACCCGTTGTTCTGACTCGTTTTGCCGCGCAAACCCTTTACGGACCATTACGTGCAGTAGAGCCTGTGAGCGGTATTCATCCTGTTAATCCACGATTATCAGGGAAGATCACGACGCTATATCCCTCTGAACCACTTGATATTACGACGTTGTCAGCCTGGGGAGTGGGCTCTCGCTCCGTTGTGGCACTACGCGTTCGCAACACCTCAAGCAGAAAGATCGTTCTCGATCCCCGGATTCTTCAGGGGCAGTTTGTTTCTGCCACATTCCAGCATCGTTGGGTTGGGCCAATAGGTACACCAGAAGACACAACAACATTGTATCTGGTCACCGATAACCGTCCTGAACTGGCATTCGTCGCAGAGCCGGTCGTTAAAGTGAGTCCGACATCAGCTAAAGCCAGCAAGAAGGAGCGCGGCCATGCAAATTAAGTCCAATACGCTGGTAAAATTCATGGTTCCGTCGGTATTGGCCATCGGCGCATTGATTGGCGTAAAAAGCTGCCAGGGACCTGCTCAGACACAGAATACTACCGATACGTCAACGACGACGCTGGGGTTGTCTCAAGACGAACTGAAGGCATTAGGCGTCGCCGGTGATACCCCTCAGGATACATTACGCACGTTGGTCGGCTCGCTGAATCAGGTGCGTAGTGATTTAGGTAAACTCAGTCAGCAAAACGAAGATCTAAAAAAGCAAAATGAGGCGCTGACCCGCCGTAGTACTGACGTATCCGGGCAGGTGAACGAAGCCGTTTCTGGCGTGCAGCAGTCCTACGATACGCAGCAAAAACGCCTACAGGATGAACAGCTACGGTTACAGAATAAAATCCAGGAATTGACCGATAAACTGGCTAATTCGATGAGTAATCCCGGAGGCCATATTAGTGGAGGAAGTAGCTACCAGGGACCCTCCGGGCACGGCGATATCCCTCTGGGATTAGGGCTGGACGGTATGGGAAATGGTACCAGTGGCACTATGTCGCAAGGTGCAGATGGTCTGATATGGGTACAGCCAAAAGACCAGAAACCAGCCGACCCGAATAATACGTCCAGTTCAGGTATGCCTGAGCTTCCCCAATTTCCGACCTCTTTCCTGAACGATAATGAGCTGACGCGCCAGAAGGCGGCGTATGAGCAGCAGGTGAAGGGGTACTCGAACGAAAAAAGTGAGGTTACAACTGAGCCTGTTTACACCTTACCTGAGAATTCTACCCTGATCGGCAGTCGGGCAATGACGGCGCTACTGGGCCGAGTCCCGATTAACGGTACGGTGACTGACCCTTATCCCTTCAAAGTCTTAATTGGTAAAGACAACCTGACAGCAAATGGTATCGATTTACCGGATGTTGAAGGAGCAATCGTATCAGGAACAGCCAGTGGTGACTGGACGTTGTCGTGCGTTCGTGGGCAGGTCAACAATATTACGTTTGTGTTTGCCGATGGCACGGTTCGCACATTGCCGCGCTCTGACGCTAATGGCAACAGTAATAGCAATAATGGCGGCAGCAATCAGAGCGCGAGTGGCTCCAGCGGTGGTATTGGCTGGATTTCTGATGAAGCGGGGATCCCGTGCATCAGTGGTGAGCGAAAGTCTAACGCATCCACCTATCTGCCCACTATTTTTGCCCTTTCTGCTGGCTCAGGTGCAGCCAGCGCGCTGAGCCAGAATCAGCAAACGACGCAAACAAATGGTTACGGTGGAATGACGTCCTCACTCACGGGGGATGTAGGGCAAGCTGTTCTCGGTAAGGCGCTGGCCGGCGGCTTGAATGAGACGACTGACTGGGTGAAACAACGCTATGGCCAGACATTCGATGCGATTTATGTCCCGCCAGGCATGCGATTAGCCGTGCATATTACCAGGCAACTGGCGATTGATTACGAAGAAAAAGGGCGCAAGGTTCGGTACGACTTCTCGTTGCCGGCTGATGGTCGCAGTCAACGTGGTTTGGATTGAGGAGGCGAGATGGACGCTGTTCACGCCTGTTGGGAAAACATCTGGATCTTTAGCACGACATCCGTAATCGATCGGCTCCGTATAGATATTCACTATTGTCAGTCCGACTCTGAGCTGTTGGCCAAAAGTCTGGCTGAATCAGCGCAAGCCTCTCTGTACTGGGTTAACGACGCTCTGTTTCTTGACGTCGGCAGCCATTGTATTCCGGTGCAGGAGGGTTGTTTTTTTGTCAGACAACTACTGCCCACCTCACTCAAACGCTTTGAATTGGCCTGTTTTCTGGAGAAACAGGCAGATCCTTTCCTGATGGCCATCGAGCAGGGCCACTTTAATGACTGGCACACCGTACGGATGACTGTCGCCGAATTATCCCGCCACTCGATGTGTCGGTCGTTTTCACTCATTGCCGGTCATTTTCATTTATTCCGACGTTCTGGAGAAACACATGCCTAAATGCCAGATTATGGCCACACTGCTTGTAATAATGTTATTGAGCGGGTGCTCGACCTCAAAAGAAGAAATGCTGCCAGCTGGGGAGCACTCCATGCTGGAATTATGGAATGGCGCAGATGGTGAGGGAACAACTCGACGTTCTGCCCAGGCCAGGGATGCATTACGCCGACCGCTGAGTACCGGAGAGCTTCAAACGTCTTTACATGACGATCGTAGCTACAGTCGAACTCAGGAGAGTGAAATCAGCCAACAGTTTCCCCGTCTGCCGAACCCAGACATGGTGATATACATTTTCCCTCATCTTGCAGAGGGCAATACGCCCGTTCCTGGTTACAGCACGGTCTTTCCCTTCTATAGCCAGACCCAGTACGCGATGCCGGGTGAACGCGTGGAGGCGCTGTAATGTTCTCACTGTTTAATAAAAAGCGCCTATCCCGCTCTCGGGAAATCCGTGTACCTGATGACGCGATCGACAATCTTGCTGAAGGTATCCCGCTCCAGGTCGCGGGACGCCTGTCTATGCAACGGCCCGGGAAAATGACGATACAGGATGAGGTCAGGCTGAATCATGCCAATCCGTCAATTATCGATTACCTGCCGTGGGCTGAATTCCTGGATAACGATAAATGTCTGCTGTTGGATGACGGCATTTCTGTCGGGGCGGTATATGAAGTCTCTCCCGTTGCGACAGAAGGACGTACGGAAGATCGACTGGAACAAATCCGCGATACGGTCGAGGATGCCATACAGGACAGCTTTGAAGAACTTGATGAAAACCCCTGGGTTGTGCAGTTCTTTTGTCAGGATGAGAACAATGTCGATACTTATGTCGATCACCTGAGGGGCTATGTCAAACCCCATGCGCAGGGAACGCCTTTTTCGGAGGCCTGGCTGAAGGAAACGGAGCGTCATTTACGGGGGATTGCTCGTTCGGAAGGGTTGTTTACGGATACTAAAATTACTGGCCAACCCTGGCGTGGACAGCAGCGCCGTACGCGTATGGTGATCTATCGCTGGATTGGTAAAAACAACCGAGATCCAATGCCGCCAATCGCGATGCTCAATCAGGTCTGTGAACGTGTGACCAGCGCATTGTCCGGTGCCGGTGTAATGTGTGTGCGGCAGAATGGCCATCAGGTGCATGGCTGGTTGCTGCGACATTTTAATCCCTCACCGGAATGGGTCGATAAAGACACGTTATATCGCCAGGCTGCCTATTTTGACCGACGCGATACGCCTGATGGCACCATGCCGGTACTCAACGATTTTACAGAAACGCTGTGGTTCAACCCGCCACGTTCGGACGTGGAGAACGGCGTGTGGTGGTTTGATAATCAGGCGCATTGTGCGTTGCCGGTCGAAAAATTACGGCGCCCGCCAAAACCCGGCGCGATTACAGGGGAAATGCTCCGGGGAGAGAAGATCAATGCGTTGATGGATCTCTTTCCGGAAGGTACCACCCTGTGTATGACCATAGTGGTACAGCCGCAAGATAAACTGGAAGCTGATTTTACCCGGCTATCGAAGAACGCAGTGGGCGAGAACACCGAGTCAGGTCGCGTTCGCCAGGATGTTAAAACCGTCAAAGAGTATCTGGGAAATCGGCACAAGTTGTACCGTGCCGGACTGACCTTTTTGTTACGCGCCGATGATGTGGAAACGCTCAATCATAAACGGGTTGAGCTGACGACCGTATTGCTGGGAGCCGGCTTGCAGCCGGTGCGGCCCGAATATGACGTTGCGCCATTGAACACCTATTTACGTGCATTACCCATGTGTTTTAACCCGGAGACGGATAAGAAACACTGGTATACCCGGCTAACGTGGGTACAGCATCTGGCAGGGTTGTTACCCGTGACAGGTCGTGAAACGGGTACGGGTAATCCTGGGATCAGCTTTTTCAATCGCGGTGGTGACGTATTGTCATTCGATCCGTTGAATAAAGGTGATCGCAGCCAAAATGCCCATAAGCTGATATTCGGACCGACGGGAGCCGGGAAGTCGGCAACGCTGTGTTCGATGTTATCGCAGGTGATGGCCATACACCGCCCTCGGTTGTTCATTGCTGAAGCCGGCAACTCATTTGGGTTATTGGCCGATTATTTTGAAAGCCTTGGCCTGACGGTGAATAAGGTCAGTATCAAACCGGGTAATGGGTTGAGTCTTCCGTTGTTTGGTGATGCTTACCAGTTGGTGAATAGCGATGTGCCTCTGGCGATTGACGTTGATGCTTTGCCTGAGCTGGACGCCGATAGCGAAGAGCAAGATGACAGTCAACAGGACAAGAAAGAAAAACGAGACATCCTGGGGGAGATGGAGATCTCAGCTCGCATGATGATCACTGGCGGTGATGCGAAGGAAGAAACGGAACTGAAGCGTGCCGATCGCGCAATGATCCGTGAAGCACTGGTGATGGCCGCTAAAGCCTCTTACGCAGTTCCTAAACAAATGCTGCCGTCTGATCTGCAACGTGCCCTGCTTGATATTTCCATGGATACTGAACGCAATGAGCAGCGGCGCACTAAGGCCGCGGAGATGGCTGAATCGCTAAGTATTTTCACACAGGAAGGGAGTTTTGAGGCTGAGTTATTTAACCGTGAAGGGCAGCTTTGGCCAGAAGCAGACGTCACGTTGATAGACCTGGGATATTTTGCGCGCGAAGGGTATGAAGCACAGATGGCGTTGACCATGGTGTCACTGACGAACACCATCAACAACATTGCCGAGCGTGACCAGTATAAGAAACGGGATATCGTTTTCGCTGTCGATGAAGCGCACATTGCAACGGTTAACCCGCTGCTGGCGCCATATATGACTAAGATCGTCAAAATGTGGCGAAAACTGGGAGCCTGGCTCTGGCTTGCGACGCAAAACCTGGAGGATTTCCCTGATGCGGCCGGAAAAATGTTGAATATGGCGGAGTGGTGGTTGTGTCTGGTGATGCCGAAAAAAGAAGTCGATGATATCAGCCGCTTCAAATCCCTGACGGATGAACAGAAATCGGTGCTGATGTCAGCCAGTAAACTGGATAAATGCTACACCGAGGGGGTCGTATTATCGAAGAACGTTCAAGCGTTGTTCCGTGCCGTTCCCCCCAGTTTGTACCTGGCTCTTGGTATGACAGAAAAAGAAGAAAAAGTGGAACGACGTCGTTTGATGAATGAATTCCATTGTTCGGAGCTGGAAGCGGCAATGCGGGTCGCCACAGCATTAGATAAAGCCCGTGGCTTGGTTGAGCAGGAGAAAGTTGTAGCATGATGACATTGAAATACCCTACGCCAACTATCCAAACGGAGAGTGGCCATTTCCCCATGCTTTTTAGTCTGAAACCGCAAGGTGAGGCAGGTATTTCCCTGAAAAACGATAATGAACTGCAGCAACTGCGTGATGCTATTCGCCAGCGCTTACCCATGCAGTGCAATGTAACATGCCATCCTCACCGGGTTGGCACCCGAGGCGCTGTAGCGCTGCATTTTGATGGCGGGCACGGTATCGGTCCCTGCGTTGATATCCTGATTTCGGTTGCCGGCACAACGAGCTGGCCAGAGCCAGATGATTACGATCATCCACGCTGGTATGTTTCTGTTCCGGATGCGGTGGATGTGGTTTATCTGGTTCTGTACCTGAAAGAGGTTACGACTAGCTGCATAAAGAGTTGATGCTGTTGTGACAACCAATTGATTAAAATCGCTGTCGCATCGAATAATGAATACAGACGAATAGAGCCTCAGATTCGCTGAGGCTTTTATTATGTAAAATACTTAGACACCGTCATCATTCCATGTTTCTGGATGCCCTTCACAAAAGCTGCAGCCAGTCATTACGCTGAATTCATTTACATCTGTACTGTGATGAGAGCAGAACGCGCACTGGCCAATAGATTCGAAAAAGCTAAAGCAATGTGTGCAGAAATACCCCTCTCCAAGTTCACAAACAGAATGTTCGATCTCGCATTCGGAGCAACCCGCTGGAGTGGGGGCACAATTGTACTCGTCCAGTGAGTAACTACTCGTATCAAAAAGTTCATAACGGGAAGCAGAATACTTGCATTTGGTGCATTCAAAATCAGTTTCATCCCAAGCTATTAAACTTTGCTGCTTATTGCATTCAGGGCATGAAAATTCGATGAGCTTGTCCTGAAAAGAACCGCACACTAAGCATGACGCCGTTTTGACAGAATAATCATTTATTTGTAAAAGCACTTTTACCGGTGCGGCAGATTTATTGCATAGCTTGCAGTTGATAACCTGATCCCCGCTTTTTCGATGTTCTTTGATTACTTGTTTAATCTGCTTAAACTTAATATCTGCATAGTAAGTGTTTTTTATAAGAAGACTAGTTTCCTGCCTAGCTAGATAGCTTCCCAGTGCCCCTTCAAAAAGAGACTTCCAGTCTTCGCGCAGGAGTCGGTTCAGCGCAAACCAGGCATCAGCCTGCTCAGCAAGGAGTTGCGTTTTTGCTTCATCGGTAAAGGCATTGTGATAAAAATGGACTACTCGGTTGCGGTGCTGACGGATTTTGTCAAAGGCTTCAAATGTGGCCGATGGAAGAGGCTTTTCCAGTACATCCTTCAGTCGCTCACAGGCCTCTGCAAAGGTGATAGATTGAAAATCACCGCTAAGGTATTTCGCTCGAATAATTTTTCTTCCGCTACATACCAGAGACCAATGTTCATGAGCAAGCGGTACTTTAAGCAGCAATTCGACGGCAGTCCAGAAACTGACGATGGAATGGGTAGGGGAAGTGGAAAACTCATCCTGTGCCTTTTGTAAGAAGTCCATGCCGTTATCCAGTAGGCCACGTACCTCAGGGGAAAGTTTAAGACTGGCAGCCCCTAGTCTTCGAATAGCCATATGCCTCCGGTTGATGAAAAATTATGGGAAGTGGTCTTATTCATGTCGCAGTTATTGTAGCCCGTAAATTTTCATCTATTTAAAAAGAGTTTACCGCTGTTTATCTTTTCCGCTTGCTGCAACCTGATAGGTATTTATTAACCTAAAGGAGTGTGGTGATGAATGGCAAAATCAGTGCTTTTCTTCTCCTGTTTTTACCTGTGCCATTATTGGCTAACCCCGTTGTCTATACCGACCCGCAACACCCTCCTACCAATCTTACTCCCGAGACTCAGATAGTCTGGCTGGATGCACCGGAACGATTACAGCGTTCTGTGTTTGGCGAGTTTTCAGCATCGATGGAACAAGCGACAGCGCAAGCTCAGGCTGTCATGCGTTCCCCGCAGTGGCAACAGCATGAGAATGACCTGCAAACGGCTTATCGTGGTGTCGTGCATGCATGGGAAATAGGCGTGCGGAAATATCCCGCTGTTGTTTTTGACGATCGTGACGTGGTGTACGGCACGGCTGATGTTGCTATGGCGCTTGCATATAAAATGCAAGAAAGGGGACGACCATGAGTCGATGGCGAACCCGGTTACGGCCGATTGTAGTTGGCATTATGCTCACGACCGCGTGTGAGCCTGCTGCGATTGCTGCCGTTAACACTGCGCAAATTGTTGCCAGCGCTATTTCTCCAGGGTGTATCAGTTGGCGTGTCAGTGGTATCTGTTACTGGCTATTCTGCACGAAATTCGGCTGTACCATTCGCACGTCCGTCAAAGTTACTCACTTTATCCCAGATGCAGTTGTGTCCACGTACATGGCTCCTGGCGGTAATCCCTGGACTGAGATGTCTCCAGTCAGCCAGGGTGCTGGAGGGTTAGAAAGTACGATTACCAGTGGATTAAGTGGGATCGCTGCCGGCGGTGGGAACGCGGCAGACATTAAAGACCCTGGTCGACGAAAATCCAACATCAAATTTAAGTATGCGGATGCGATAGGCCATCCCGCCTCGACACTCATTGGTGGGCAAATTCCCGGTTATTCCTGCGACAGTGTTGCCACGCCGCTCATGCCGTATTTTCTGAGTACGCTGGATTCTCTCGCCTGGCGAACGGGAGTTCCTGAATCGTTGTATCCGGAGGCGCTCATTCCTGGCCAACGTGAAGTCGGTAGCACGGCATCAGGGAATATGTGGGGGAATGTTTATCCCCGATCTGGATTTATCCAGCATACCGATGACGATAAAGCGTCAGCTGTGGTCGCCCAGCGCGTGGCTGACATTATTACGCGTTCTGGGCAACTACATGTTTATCAGCCCCTGGCAGGCTCCCGCCGTGATGGGTATTGGCCTCCTGAACCCGTAGTGGAAAACACCAACAATCACAAGTGGCAGCGTTTGTCTCCACAGCTAACGTCCTCATGCGCGATCTTCCCTGATGGTGATCGCATGTCAGCTGAAAATGGCAGTGCAGCCTATACCCTCTGGCAACCGTACAGTTGCTGTCAACGCCGCGGTCAGCGGTTGTTATCTGTTACGAATTTTTAAGGAATAACGATGAGAATGAAGTTTTGCGTACTGGCTATCGGCCTGCAATTGATTACGCCGTGCGTTCTCGCCGATCAGTTCAACGTCAATTTGCCTCAGGCAAACAGCGGTTCGCCTGGGTATGGGGCTGATGTCAGTGGTGCAGTATCAGACAAACTCTTTTATACGCTTGGTGGAGGCTCTGTAATTTCACAGCCGGCGACGCGTATCAGTATGGAGAAGTTAGGTGTCGATCTCGGTTGGAGCTCTGATCTGCAGTGCGGTAATTTCGACCTGAAAACAACGGTTGGCAATCAGTTGAACGGGGTGACATCCGGATTCAAAAACCTGATGGGGGAGGTGATTCAGGGGGCGACAGGTGCGGTTGCCAGTTTACCGGGCGCCATTATTCAACGAGCGAGTCCAGGACTCTATGACATGCTGACTAACGGCGTTCTCCAGGCAAATGTCGCGTTTGATAAGGCCATGTTTAACTGCCAGAACATGACCAAACGGATGATGGATTTTTCGGACTCCAGCAAATGGACTCAATCAGCACAGGCCGATGAATACAAGCAACTGGTCAACAGCGGAAAAGCGGATGCCATTCAAACGGATAACGATTCCCAAAAACTCACCGGCAATAATGGCCAAAACTGGATTGGTGG
Organism: Pectobacterium polonicum; assembly: GCF_005497185.1. Classification (GTDB taxonomy): domain Bacteria; phylum Pseudomonadota; class Gammaproteobacteria; order Enterobacterales; family Enterobacteriaceae; genus Pectobacterium; species Pectobacterium polonicum. The sequence continues at coordinate 148,624 of NZ_RJTN01000010.1, forward strand.
TCAACGACGTGGCGGTAAAGGGCAACCGGCTATTCGTCCAACGCACGATTTGGCGGCCGCGGGTTATAACATGATGAACAGTCAGCCCGTGTTGAGTACATCTTCCGTCAGTACCAGCAATTGTACGGGCTCCGTTTGTCAAAAGTTCGCTAACTCGGAGGAAGCTGCAAAAGTTGTCGTTCAGGTACTTGGCGATCGCTCGATGCGGACGTGTAAGGTTGCCTCTGAATGCACCAGTGGGGATGAAGCTCAGCAACCCGGTACGACTCAGGCGGGAACGGGATTTGCCCCCATGTTGGAGGATGCGACGAAAGCCAATCAGGAACAACTGGTGAAAATGGTTAATGGGGTTGAGAAACCAACGGCTGCGAATCTGGCCAAACTGAAAGCCGGTAGCCTGACTATCACCAGTGGCGTTATCCGGGCGTTACAACGCGACCCGGATAACGCTGCGTTAACGGGACGGTTGGCGAGCGAGCTGGCGATGGCGGATACGGTTGAGACGGCATTACTGATGCGCCGTATGCTGATGACCGGAATGTCTGAACCCAATGCCGCCGCTCAGGAAGCTGCTGTTGATGAAGGAACCCGGCGTATTGAGTCGCTCGATCGGGAAATTAATGCACTGAAGAACGAGATGGAACTCAAGCGCGAGCTGGCACGTAACTCAGTGCTGACTATCATCGAACGGGAAAACAGTCGTGTAGAAACCAACCCGCAGAAGCAAATCCAGGACAACACGGATACGCGTTTCAACCAGATGACTATTCCTGCCCAGAGTAACTAACTATGCCTGAATCTAAAGAGATTTCACCCCAATCCTCTCTGAAACGACTACGCCAGGGAACCAAAGTGCTGCTGCTCGTGCTGGCCTTCGGCTCTGGCGTTATGTTTATTGCATTTCTGATTGCGAGTATTGGTGTGTCCTATCCGGATGAATTCTTAGCGCTACGCCACTGGATGCAGCGAACGAGCATTGGCTGGCTGGTCTGGCGGTTGACGCTGTATAGCGTGCTGGGATGGGGATTCTGGAAAATCTGGCATGCCCCAGGATGTAAGCCGGAGTATAGAGCATCGCTGAAGCGGATGGGCATCGTGAGCGTGATGTTTTTACTAGCGTGTGAATATGCCATGTATCTCGATACAGGAACGACACGATGACCACGAACAGCTATCTCGAGTATTTTCTGACGCTGTTAGGCTGGGTCATTAATAATGGCCTGTGGAACATCCTGATTGGTACCGGACTTTTTGCTGCGCCGCTGGCATTCAAGGTCGTTGGTATCTGGATGAAAGTTCGGGAAGAAGGGGAGGATGAAGGCAATAAAGGGATGCTGTCACTGCCCCGTATCGAGAACGCGTTGTACGGTGCGTTCTTTGTGATGCTGGCCTGTTGCGTTCCGTTGATTAATCTGAGCCTGAGTACCATGCAGTACGATACATCCCGGGCAAAAATGTGTGGAACCTGGACAACACAGTCTCCGGATGACAGTGGGTATTCCAGCGTGGTGTCTAGCCTCGGCGATCAAACAGCCGCGGTACCCTTCTGGTGGGCTGTCGTACACCGCCTGTCAAAAGGCGTAACGCAGGCTGCGGTCGCAACCATTCCCTGTCGACCGGATTTGCGCCAGGTTCGTTTTGAGGTGCAGAGGACCAACATCAGTAATCCGGCTCTGGCTGAAGAGCTGCAGGACTTTACCAACGACTGCTATGCGCTCGCGTTATACACGTGGAAACAACAAGATCAGGGTGCAACAACGGATAAGGATGTGCTGAAGGACATCGAATGGCTAGGCAGCTCAACATTTCGTTCTCGCTATTATGGTGAACTGAACTCAAAAATGCCGCGGTCAAATTTTCCCTGGAGCGATGCCAGGGACAGTGGTCGGCCGAATACGGGGCGGGGGGGGTATCCTACCTGTAATGAATGGTGGTCCACAGCGGATACCGGCTTGCAGGATAGAGTAGTCAATCAAGCTGACCCAGGCATGTGGCTGCGTCTTTCTGCCGCACTGAAAATGATGGGGAAAAGCACTGCTGACTATAAAGAAGCGGTGATCAGGCGTTTGGTGAGCCCTCAGAGCCTAAATATCTCTCAGGGAGGGCAAGTCTATGCCGGTTACGGTGGCAATGCGGACTTTACTACGATGAATACCGTCAATCGGTTTGGTGCTATTGCCGGCGGCGCGTTGGGAAGCCTTGGGGCATTTCCGGCATTTGATGCGATGCGTCAGGCTCTACCAATGGTTCAGGCTATTTTGCTGATGGCCACGTATGTCATGTTACCGTTGATTCTCGCTTTTGGTGTTTATGACTTCAAGGTCGTAGTTACTTTGACATTCGTTATATTCGCACTGAATTTCCTGACGTTCTGGTGGGAATTAGCGCGTTGGCTCGACAGTTGGTTACTTGAAGCACTGTACAGTTCTGATACCCATAGCCGGTTTAATCTGGCAGGTTTTCAGAATACTTCTGACGATATGGTCATGAACTTTGTTATGGGAACAATGTTTCTTGTACTTCCCACCGTATGGGTTGGCGCGTTGTCGTGGGCTGGCGTACGTATCGGAGATTTAGCGAGTGCGATGCGCAGTGGTACCCAGGATGCACAAAAAGCGGGGGGAAGTGCAGGGGAGGCGACAAGTAATGCTGTGAAACAGAAGGCTGCTGGTAGGATATAACTAGGGGGATATAGCCGAGGAGATAACAGATCTCGGCTATTTGCTTTTCCACCACCACCAGTAGTTGCTATCGTTGAGCGCTTGTCCTCCGACCACTCCCTTTTGGGGACTCAAAAGGATTAGAGCCCATAGAAAGAGCGCGACCCCAGCAATAATAAATCCACCAAAAAGGATCGAGGTAGCGGACAAAACACAAAGTGCGGCGACAGGAATATGCCCGATCCAAGTCGGTAAATGAAAACGTGTCGCCAATGCAATACACGTGGCATCCCAGTGTTTCAACGTGTTTTTGACGTGCTGCCAGACCCCCGCAGCTTTCAGTCCACGCTGATAGGCTCGATTTTTTGCTGTGCTAGGCATACGGATGTCCTTCTCGACGGAATACTTCATGGTTACATTTTAGTCTAATGAAGAGCGCAAATCCATCAAATTAAAAGGAATTAAGTTTCCTTTTGTTAATTTCAGCGTTAGTGTTTTTCAGTAAGGTGACGGCATCACTGCTCGGCATCTGAAACTGCACCCTGTGACGTGCGGCCACATCGAGCGCAAACACTTTCGTATAGACCTCCGTCGAGCTGATGCTCTTATGCCCCATTAAACTCTGCAGCACCTTCAGCGGAATACCGGCATACAGCATGTGCATCGCGTAGGAATGCCTAAACGTATGCGGCGTCACCGGCACCGAGAACATCACCCCGTCGGCCGCTGCGGCCTCCACCGCTTCATTCAGCCAGGTGCGGACGGTACGGTCTGTGATCTCCCAGATTCGCGTCTTTTCCATTCTGCCGGTGCGTTTATTTCGGCGCTCCTGGGGGATTTTAAGGGTGGCCACCATCATCTCCAGCTGACTGACGTAACTGTGATCGGAAAGCGGGACCAGGCGGTGGGGCTGACTGCCGGCAGGTGCACGTCCGGCCGTTCTGAC
>NZ_RJTN01000011.1 GCF_005497185.1 Pectobacterium polonicum
TGACAGCTCGAGCAGGTGCGAAAGCAGGTCTTAGTGATCCGGTGGTTCTGAATGGAAGGGCCATCGCTCAACGGATAAAAGGTACTCCGGGGATAACAGGCTGATACCGCCCAAGAGTTCATATCGACGGCGGTGTTTGGCACCTCGATGTCGGCTCATCACATCCTGGGGCTGAAGTAGGTCCCAAGGGTATGGCTGTTCGCCATTTAAAGTGGTACGCGAGCTGGGTTTAGAACGTCGTGAGACAGTTCGGTCCCTATCTGCCGTGGGCGTTGGAAGATTGAGAGGGGTTGCTCCTAGTACGAGAGGACCGGAGTGAACGCACCACTGGTGTACGGGTTGTGATGCCAATTGCATTGCCCGGTAGCTAAGTGCGGAAGAGATAACCGCTGAAAGCATCTAAGCGGGAAACTTGCCTCGAGATGAGTCTTCCCTGGACACTAGATGTCCCTGAAGGGCCGTTGAAGACGACGACGTAGATAGGCTGGGTGTGTAAGCGTAGCGATACGTTGAGCTAACCAGTACTAATGACCCGAGAGGCTTAACCTTACAACACCGAAGGTGTTTTGAGTGATGATGACTCATAGAGACATGTTTTGATATTTAGCTTGTTCAAAGATTGGTTCTGATGGTTGTGCGAGAGCGTGAGCGAAGCATGACGGTTGGAATGAAACAGAATTTGCCTGGCGGCGATAGCGCGGTGGTCCCACCTGACCCCATGCCGAACTCAGAAGTGAAACGCCGTAGCGCCGATGGTAGTGTGGGGCTTCCCCATGTGAGAGTAGGGAACTGCCAGGCATCAAATAAGTGGAAAGCCTCTGTCGCAAGACAGGGGCTTTTTGCTATGGGACATTTGGCGAAATTTAATGGCGGCAATCCTGTGGCTATCCGTATCGCATAGTGATTATGCGGCGTAGGGACGATTCTTGAAGTGTAGAAATCCGTTGTTTATCCGGAATGACCCACTAGGTTAGTGTAAATGGTAGCCTTCTTTGCACTTATAGACGGCTATTTTGAAGCCATTGGTGGATAAAATTAGCCACCTGCTCTGGCTGATTGATATCAAGCACTGGGAGTATGGTATCTGTCTCAGAGTCTGCTGCAATCGCGATGACATATTCATCGATCAAATCACTTAATTCCCTACCCAATGATTGACGAAATAAGGCTATTTTAGCGATCTTCTCGTGTTTAAACCCCTCAACCAGCACCAGGTCGAGAGTTGATGCATCCATTTTCCCAGCTAGATCGTAAATGTTTGGCTCTTCCTGCTTAGGCGTCTCCGTCATCAGCGCCCACCTTTGGCTGCTGGCAACAATGGTTTGTGCTGCGCCTGCCTTACGTAGCTCATAGCTATCTTTACCTGGCGTATCAATATCCATTTGATGATGCGTATGTTTAATGAGTCCGACTCGAATACCATGATTAGTCAGTAGAGGAATGACATGTTTAAGCAATGTCGTTTTACCTGTACCACTATAAGCAGCAAAAGCGAGCAGGGGGACACGATTAGGGTTCATGGCGTTGCTCTTCCCAGTTAGATAAGTCTTCAGGAGCGTTCATATTGCGAAAGGCTTCGGGTTGATCGCTAAATGAAACCGTTTTTGCCCCGACCTGTTCCATAAATAGCATTAATTTACGGTTTCCTAGATGCAGATAAGTTTCCAATGGTTCAATAAGGCTTTTACTGATTAAGAGTAATGTGGGATGCGAACGCTCCCCATCGGTGACATAAGCGGCATTTTCCTCCCCACGTGCTTGCCATAAGCGGTGCACCAAGTCGATAGGGAAGGCCGGAACATCACAAGGGACGAATACCACCCATTCGGACGTGGATGCATGTAATCCACTCAGGATGCCAGCCAGCGGGCCAGGAAAGGTTTTATCGACGTCACCAATAATGCGGCACCCGCTTTGTGCATATACATCCTGATTGCGGTTGGCGCTGATGATGACCTCGTCAACCTGTGTTTTAAGTCGAGACAGGGCGTGTTGATATAGCGGTACACCGTTTAGTGTTATCAGACCTTTATCATGCCCGCCCATGCGCGTTGCACGTCCGCCCGCGAGAATAACGCCTGTAATCATTTCACGTCCCAATTATCTATGCCCACTTTTCTTTGTACGAAAGCCTATGAGGGAGGAACCATACATTATTCTCTGAAAACTTTCACAGAAGACCAAGTTCTTTCCTCATGTGCGCAAGGCTGTTATTTTTATCGCTATATATTCAACATTACTCAAGCTGTTTTCTACTTCTTGAAATTTATTGAGTACAAACCGTTTTTAAGGAGAAAAAAATGAAATGTCACCGTGTTAATGAGCTGATAGAGCTGCTGCATCCAGCCTGGCAAAAAGAGCCCGATTTAAACCTAGTGCAATTTTTACAAAACCTTGCACAGGAGGCAGGGTTCGAGGGGCAGTTAAACGAACTAACTGATGATATCCTTATTTACCATCTGAAAATGCGTGATGCAGATAAAGAACAAGTCATTCCCGGTCTAAAGAAAGACTACGAGGAAGATTTCAAAACAGCTTTGCTGCGTGCCCGTGGGGTTATTAAAGACTAGTGAAAAGAAATAACACGTTCATGATGCTAACTATTTTACGCGTATATCTTATGCCGCCTCAGGCCATTTGTGGCTGCGATGAATAGCTCGGTATTTAACTTCCAGACACTGTTCCCAGATTTGATTGTGGATGCCTTGTTGGATGTCGGGCTGCGCGTTGATTCCGGTCTGACGGCATTAAATAGCTATGAAAACCGGGTGTATCAATTCGCTGATGAAGATCGTAAACGATTCGTGGTGAAATTTTATCGCCCGGAACGGTGGAGCGCGGCGCAAATTGTGGAAGAACACACTTTTGCCCAACAATTGGCAGAAGATGAAGTTCCTATCGTCGCGCCTGTTTTTCTTAATGGGCAGACGTTGAATGTCTATGAAGGATTTCATTTTGCCGTATTCCCTAGTATGGGGGGCCGACAGTATGAGATGGATAATGAAGATCAGCTAGAGTGGGTCGGCCGTTTTCTCGGACGCATTCACCAGACGGGGCAGAAATCGTTATTCACCGAGCGACCGACGATCGGGGTAAATGAATATTTGCATGAACCTTATCGGCTGTTGGAGACATGTCCGCTAATACCGAAAATACATCGACATAATTTTTTACAGGCAACTCGTCAACTGATTGATACAGTTGAAACTTATTGGCACAGCGACTGGCGTCCATTGCGTTTGCATGGGGATTGTCACCCAGGAAATATTTTGTGGCGTGATGGCCCGCTATTTGTTGATTTGGATGATGCTCGCAATGGCCCGGCAATACAGGATTTATGGATGCTGTTGCATGGTGACCGCCGTGAACAACGTATTCAATTGGATATCTTATTAGAGGCTTATAGTGAATTTTCGGATTTTCAGGAGAAAGAACTGGCGTTGATTGAACCTCTTCGTGCGATGCGACAGGTTTATTATCTGGCTTGGGTTGCGCGTCGTTGGGAAGACCCTGCTTTTCCGAAAAATTTCCCTTGGATGACGGATGCTGATTTCTGGTTGAAGCAAACGGCAATATTTATTGGGCAAACTCAACTGCTACAGGAGCCTCCTCTACAGTTGATGCCCATGTACTGAAATTAAATGGAGAGAGTTAAATTTATGAAAAGATTATGGCTTGCGCTGATTGGTGCCGTTCTGGCATTTAGTGCCTCTGCTGCAGAGTTTTCTGACGGTAAGCAATATGTAGAATTAGATAAACCTGCAACCCAAGAGCCGCAGGTTCTCGAGTTTTTCTCATTCTATTGTCCGCACTGCTATCAATTTGAACAAGTTTACCATGTCCCGGATGCAGTAAAAAAAGCGCTGCCGGAGGGAGTGAAGATGACGCGTTATCATGTGGATTTCTTGGGCCCATTGGGTAAAAACCTGACGCAGGCTTGGGCTGTGGCCATGGCGCTGGGCGTGGAAGATAAAATCACCCCGCTGATGTTTGATGCCGTCCAGAAAACACAGACCGTACAAAAACCGGAAGATATTCGCGCTGTCTTTGTAAAAGCTGGTGTGAGTGCGGAAGAATTTGATGGTGCCCTGAATAGTTTTGTTGTGAAATCTCTGGTTGCCCAGCAAGAAAAAGCGGCTGCAGATTTACAATTACGTGGTGTTCCAGCGATGTTCGTTAATGGCAAATATATGATCAAGAACGATGGTCTTGATACTAGTTCAATGGACGCTTACGTAAAACAGTATGCTGATGTGGTGAAATTCCTCATTACTAAAAAGTAATCACTTATGAGCCATGCGGGTTAATCGCATGGCTCATACCCGTAATACTTCAAGCTGTTTGTGCGTTGGCTGCCTTTACTCACCTCAGTCATTTACCTGAATTAGCTCCTGGGGATGAAATGAGAGATATCTTGTCTCTCACCGAAGGCCAGCCGCTGGCTGGTCAAATTTGTTCACGCAGTTGCCGTCTTCACGCAAATCGAATTATTTAGGGTATTGCTTTAAGCCGTTCACTCTTTTATATCTTACGCCCATAATATCTATTTATCTTTTGGTTTATATCCACAAATTTGATGACAGTTTGTTATGCATGAAAAACAAACGAGTTATATTATAACGTTATGAATTTAATGAATATAAAATAACGCTATCAGATAAAAGGATAAATTAATAATTACGCAAATAAAACTATTCACAAAGTTATCCACAGGAAGATCTTGCGAGGCTCCATGCAAAATCAACCGATATCTTACGTTAAGGATCGTCTCTTTCTCTGACCTATGGCATGCTTAGCGCTATGACAGACTAACAACGATCACGGCAGGCTATGGCTCAGATTGCAGAAAACCCTTTAATACTGGTAGACGGTTCATCCTATTTGTATCGTGCGTATCACGCTTTCCCCCCGTTAACAAACAGCGCGGGAGAAGCAACCGGTGCAATGTATGGCGTATTGAATATGCTACGCAGTTTGCTGCTGCAATATAGCCCCAGCCACGTTGCCGTTGTTTTTGATGCGAAAGGGAAAACGTTTCGCGATGAGTTATTCGAAAACTATAAAGCTCACCGCCCACCTATGCCGGAGGATCTACGCGAACAGATAGAACCTCTACATAATATGGTGAAAGCAATGGGGTTGCCGCTTTTGGCGGTATCCGGTGTAGAAGCGGACGATGTCATTGGTACACTCGCGGTGCAGGCGGAAAAAGCGGGTAAGTCGGTGCTGATTAGTACCGGCGATAAGGATATGGCACAGCTTGTGACGCCGAGCGTGACGCTCATTAATACCATGAACAACACCATTCTTGGCCCACAGGAAGTGTGTGATAAATATGGTATTCCTCCTGATCTGATTATCGATTTCCTCGCGTTGATGGGAGATGCATCGGATAACATTCCCGGTGTGCCTGGTGTAGGTGAAAAAACGGCTCAGGCGCTATTGCAAGGGCTTGGCGGGCTGGATTCACTCTATGCCAATCTTGATAAAATTGCCGGGCTTTCCTTCCGTGGCGCGAAAACCATGGCGCCGAAGCTAGAACAGCATAAAGAAGTGGCCTACCTCTCTTATCAGCTTGCCACCATTAAAACGGATGTTGAGCTGGAACTTAGCTGCGATCAGCTCACTGTTAACGAGCTGGATGTGGATGAACTGCATCGCCTCTTTTCCCGTTATGAGTTTAAGCGCTGGTTATCAGATATTGAATCAGGCACCTGGATGCAGGGTAAAAAGAGCAGCCAGCCAGCTCAGGTCATAGGTAACGTGGTAGTTGAGCAGGCTGCTGAAGAAGATAATGCGCCTACGCTTTCTGCCGATGGTTATGTCACTATTCTCGATGAAAAAACGCTGCTGGATTGGGTTGAGCGTTTAAAACAGGCTGAAGTTTTCGCTTTTGATACAGAAACCGACGGGCTGGATACGCTCACCGCCAATCTGATTGGTTTGTCATTTGCGATTAAGCCCGGTGAAGCGGCTTATTTACCGCTGGCGCATGATTATTTGGATGCGCCGGAGCAGTTGGATCGCGCCACGGTATTGGCATTGTTTAAACCGCTGCTGGAAGATGAGAAGCTGCTTAAGATTGGTCAGAATCTCAAATTTGATAAAGGCGTGATGCAACGGTATGACATCGATTTACGCGGCATCGCGTTTGATACCATGTTGGAATCTTATGTACTCGACAGCGTGGCGGGCCGTCACGATATGGATAGTCTGGCCGAACGCTATCTGAGCCACAAAACCATTACCTTTGAAGAGATCGCGGGTAAGGGAAAAAATCAGCTGACGTTTAATCAGATTGCGCTGGAACAGGCTGGGCCTTATGCGGCCGAGGATGCGGATGTTACGCTGCATCTGCACCAGAAGCTCTGGGGGAAACTCCAGCCGCATACCGATCTGTGCCAGGTTTTCCAGACTATTGATATGCCACTGGTGCCAGTTTTATCCCGCATCGAGCGTACGGGCGTGCTAATCGATCCCGCGATTCTGGCAGAACACTCAAAAGAGCTAACGACTCGTTTGGCGGAGCTGGAAACAGCAGCGTATGAGTTGGCGGGTGAAGAGTTCAATCTCTCATCGACCAAGCAGCTACAGGGCATTCTGTATGAAAAGCAAAAGCTGCCGATTCTGAAGAAAACGCCAAAAGGCGCACCATCAACCAATGAGGAAGTGCTGGCTGAACTGGCGCTGGATTACCCTCTGCCGAAGCTGATTCTGGAATATCGTGGTTTAGCCAAGCTGAAATCTACTTACACCGATAAGCTGCCGCTGATGATCAATCCGGCGACGAAGCGTGTGCATACGTCTTATCATCAGGCTGTTACTGCAACCGGGCGTTTGTCTTCCAGCGATCCTAACTTGCAAAATATCCCAGTGCGTAACGACGAAGGGCGCCGTATTCGCCAGGCATTTATTGCACCTAAGGGCTACAGCATTGTTGCCGCTGACTACTCGCAAATTGAGCTGCGTATTATGGCACATCTATCGGGAGATAAAGGGCTGTTGAATGCGTTCGCAAACGGATTGGATATCCACCGGGCAACGGCGTCAGAAGTGTTTGGCATCGCGCTGGATAAGGTGACATCAGAGCAGCGTCGTAGTGCGAAAGCGATCAATTTCGGTCTGATCTACGGCATGAGCGCATTTGGCTTATCGCGTCAGTTGAATATTCCCCGTAGCGAATCGCAGAAATACATGAATCTGTATTTTGAACGTTACCCTGGTGTGCAGGATTACATGGAACGGACGCGCCAACAGGCCGCAGAACATGGCTATGTGTCTACATTGGATGGTCGCCGTCTCTACCTGCCAGATATCCATTCGCGTAATGCGATGGCGCGTAAAGGCGCTGAACGTGCGGCGATTAACGCCCCGATGCAAGGCACCGCTGCTGATATTATTAAGAAAGCGATGATCGCGATTGACGACTGGCTACAGAAAGAGGCGCCGAAGGTGAAGATGATCATGCAGGTTCACGATGAGCTGGTTTTCGAGATCCACGATTCGGTTATTGAGGAATCTATTAGTAAAATCAAAGTATTAATGGAAGGTTGTATGCAATTGAATGTTCCGTTGCAGGTAGACATCGGTACAGGTATGAACTGGGATCAAGCACATTAATGGCCGATTCTTATGCTATTTCTGTAATTAAATAACAGTATTGTGTGACCTGGTTTAACTTTGTGTAATCGATAACCATTTTCTATGAAAGTAAACAACAAAAAAGCCTTTGTTCCCGTGAAAAAATAGGGTAGAGTTAAAGACGTAGGGTACAGAGGTAAGATGTTCTATCTTTCAGACCTTTTACTTCACGTAATCGGATTTGGCTGAATATTAGCCGCCCCGCTCAGTTTTGAGCGGGGCGTTTTTTATGGGCTTTATCCAAGGTTTTTGCCCTCAAAACGCCAATAGCTGCCTGGTAGACAGCAATGTATCAGCACGGTTTCGAGTGTGGAAGAACGTCTCTGGTGGGGGATTATCGCGGGAAAGTGGGTACGTGATGAGAGTAATGATACTCTGCACCACGTGAAAGGATTATTCTGCTTCTTGTTCTTCTTCAGCGTGTGGCAGCGTGCTGAACCAGTTATCCAATTTCTGCCGTAGTTTATCGACGCCGAGTTTTTTCAGTGACGAAAATGCCTCAACCTGAATATCACCCATAAATGGCACGACAGCCTCGCGAACCATATGCAACTGTGTCTTACGTGCACCTGAAGCCAGCTTATCGGCTTTGGTCAGTAGTACTAAGACCGGAAGCTCGACATCGACTGCCCACTGAATCATTTGCTGATCGAGATCTTTCAAAGGATGACGAATATCCATAAGCACAACCAGGCCCTTTAGGCTGTTACGCTTTTGCAGATATTCACCGAGCGCACGTTGCCATTTGATCTTCATTTGCTCTGGCACTTCGGCATAACCATAGCCAGGGAGATCGACTAAACGCACGCCGTCTGCCACCTGGAACAGGTTAATCAACTGAGTACGGCCCGGCGTTTTACTGGTTCGTGCCAGGTTCTTCTGGTTGGTCAACGTATTCAGCGCGCTGGATTTTCCGGCGTTAGAACGCCCAGCAAAGGCCACTTCAATACCGCTATCTGTTGCCAGATGGCGAATATCCGGGGCGCTGATGATAAAACGCGTCATGTGGTAGTTATATTGCTGGGTCACGATCGTTATCTCTGTCTGGATCTCTGTCTGGTTGGGGATTATACCTGTAACTGACGATAAAGGCGGTTTTATCTGCCTCAAAGTGCAGCAGACTGATATGAAAAGAAAAGCTTGGCCGTCTGATGTGGGCGCTTTTTTATTATCGGGCTTTCTGCTAGATTCCGCCGCACTTCCCTTATATCTGTGTACCTGAGAACAACATTATGAACCGACCTGTCAAAGGGGCTGCCGACAAGGCAGAAAAGCCCAAAGTAAAAAGAAAATCCCGCGAAGAGCTGGAGCGTGAAGCTCGTGAGCGGAAAAAAGATAAAAAGCATCGTGGCAACGCGTCGGGTAGCCGAACTCAGGAAAAAGCGTCTACCGATCCGCGTTCTGGTCAGCGTAAAGTCGCCGATCCACGTATCGGCAGCAAAAAGCCTGTACAGCTTGGCGTGTTGGATAGCGCTATCGCTAAACCGAAGCCTAAGTCAAAGCCTTCTGAGCCCGTGGATAAAGTCGTTGCTGCCAAGCCGACAATGTCTCCAGAAGAAGAGCTGGAAATGTTAGAAAATGATGCGCGTCTGGATACCCTGTTGGATCGTCTGGATAGCGGTGAAACGCTGAGCGCCAAAGATCAGTCATGGGTTGACGAAACGCTGGATCGTATCGATATCCTGATGGAAGAGCTTGGAATCGAGCTGGGTGATGACGATGAAGAAGAGCAACAGGAAGACATGTTGCAGCTTTTAAAACGTAATAACCCGAAAGATGCGTTCTAATCAATGAAATGGCTGTTTCTGTTCCTGATATTGCTGGTTGCGTTTTATCTGCTCTGTCTGTTCAGTAAACTATGGCTATTGTCGAAGCGTAAGCATCGGTTGCATCGCGCCCTGTTTAACGGGCGCATGAATCAGGTGCGACGCCCAAGACAAAAACGCCGGGAGCGTTTTTGAACGCCATTTTTGGATGATCTGAAGGAGGGGAAGGATAACCCACCGAGTAAAAACTGGAAGGAGTGAGCGAATATGTCGATACCGTCCGTTGACTGGGATCTGGCCCTGATTCAAAAATATAACTATTCTGGGCCGCGTTATACGTCTTATCCCACAGCGTTAGAATTCAGTGAAGCTTACGATGAGCCTGCGTTTCAGCATGCCATTGCCCGTTATCCGCAGCGACCGCTGTCGCTGTATATCCACATCCCTTTTTGCCATCGGCTGTGCTATTTCTGCGGCTGTAATAAGCTGGTTACGCGTCAGCAGCATAAAGCGGATGAATACCTTGATGTGCTGGAGCTGGAGATTCGCCAGCGCGCGCCGCTATTCGTCGGACGAACGGTGACGCAATTGCATTGGGGCGGCGGTACGCCGACCTACCTGAATAAAGCACAGATTAGCCGGCTGATGTCGCTGCTGCGTGAGCTGTTCTCTTTTTCCGAGCAGGCTGAACTGTCGCTTGAAGTTGATCCGCGGGAAATTGAACTGGATGTTCTCGACCATCTACGTGCTGAAGGGTTTAACCGCCTTAGCATGGGGGTGCAGGATTTTAATAAAGATGTTCAGAAGCTGGTCAATCGCGAGCAGGATGAAGACTTTATCTTTGCCCTTATTGAACGGGCAAAGGCGCTTGGCTTCACCTCAACCAATATTGATTTGATTTACGGTTTGCCGAAGCAAACGCCGGAAAGCTTCGCTTTTACGCTACAGCGCGTTGCGGAATTAAACCCGCACCGGCTTAGCGTCTTTAACTATGCGCATTTACCTAGCCTATTCGCCGCACAGCGCAAAATTAAAGATGCGGATTTACCGAGCGCAGAACAAAAGCTGGATATTCTGCAACAGACGATTGGATCGCTGACGCAGTCGGGCTATCAATTTATCGGTATGGATCACTTTGCTCGCCCTGACGATGAGCTGGCGGTGGCACAGCGAGAAGGGAAGCTGCATCGTAATTTCCAGGGCTATACGACGCAGGGCGATAGCGATCTGCTTGGTATGGGCGTTTCGGCGATTAGTATGATCGGTGATAGTTATGCCCAGAACCAGAAAGAGCTGAAGCAGTATTATGCGCAGGTCAAAGACAAAGGAAATGGCTTGTGGCGTGGATTACAGCTGACGCGTGATGATTGTCTTCGCCGCGATGTGATTAAGACGCTGATCTGTAATTTCCAACTCAGCTATGCCCCCATTGAAGCGGAATATGCTATCGATTTTAAAACCTACTTTGAGCAGGATTTAGCATTACTGGCACCGCTGGTGGCTGATGGGCTGGTGGATAGTCAGGAAGATGGGCTGGTGGTGACGCCGAAGGGACGTTTGCTGATCCGCAATATCTGTATGTGTTTTGATGTTTATTTACGTAGCAAGCTTAGGACACAGCAATTTTCCCGCGTGATTTAACCAAAAAAACAGCCAGTCGATGTTAGTACCGACTGGCTGTCCTCTAACTTTTCGCTGATCAACTAAAGAAGTTAATCAGAGCGGCACACAAAACGGCGGCAATAGCAGCCTGCGGCGAGTGACTTGCCGCAGAGCCAATTTCAGCGCCGTGTGTTGCAACGGAAAGTGTTGCCGCAGAAATCAATGAGTCCAGCATGGTGTTCCTCCCGAATCAGCGACACGATCATACTGCTGACTCAAGGCAAGTAAAGGACAAATTAATGACAATTTCGTGCGCCAGATTGTATTTTTTATCACCAAATTGCTTGTTAACAATTGAGCAATAAAAAAACAATCTCGCTACTCCATTCCCAGCTCTTTTAATTTACGCGTCAGGGTATTTCTGCCCCATCCCAGCAATCTTGCCGCTTCCTGTTTATGTCCCTGAGTATGCCGCAGTGCCGTTGTCAGTAGCGTTCTTTCCATTTCTGGTTGAGCTTCTGCCAGCAGGTTTTGATGACCGGAACGCAGTGCGCGATCGGCCCATTGTGCCAATAGCGTGGCCCAACTGTCTGGCAGAATATGCACGGTAGAATCGGGCGCGGTGGTCTCGAACAGTTCAGGCGGCAGATCTTGGATCAACACTTCCTGACCAGCGGCCATGACCGTCAACCAGCGGCAGGTGTTCTCCAATTGGCGAACGTTGCCAGGCCACGGTAAACGGGTTAATGCCGTTTCTGCTTCTGGATGCAGATTCTTCGGCTCGACACCCAACTCTTTGGCCGTGGCCTGCAAGAAATAACGTGCCAGACGGGGGATATCCTCCCGACGCTCACGTAGCGGCGGCAGATGAACGCGGATCACATTCAGGCGATGAAACAGGTCATCACGGAATTTGCCTTCCTGCACGCGCTGCTCAAGATTTTGGTGCGTTGCCGCAATAATGCGGACATCTACTTTCACCGCTGCATAGCCACCAACGCGATAAAACTGTCCATCTGCCAATACGCGCAGCAGACGTGTTTGTACGTCTAGCGGCATATCGCCGATTTCATCCAGAAACAGCGTACCGCCATCGGCCTGCTCAAAGCGGCCCTGACGGATCTGGTTTGCGCCCGTAAACGCGCCTTTTTCATGGCCGAACAGTTCCGATTCGATCAGATCTTTAGGAATAGCGGCCATATTCAGAGCGATAAAAGGGGCTTTGGTGCGCGGGCTATGGCGATGTAGGGCGTGCGCCACCAGCTCTTTACCGGTTCCTGATTCGCCGTTAATCAGCACGCTGATCGACGAACGAGATAAACGACCGATAATGCGAAAGACATCCTGCATTGCTGGCGCTTCACCGATAATGTCCGTTGTTGGGCCATTAATCGGTTGGCTACGTACCGGCTGCTGCTGTTCCAGATAATGGCTGATTGCGCGTTCAACTAGCGCAACGGCTTCATCAATATCAAACGGTTTCGGCAAATAATCGAACGCACCTTGTTGATAAGCGCTGACGGCAGCATCCAGATCGGAATGTGCTGTCATAATGATGACCGGGAGCATCGGGTGGCGCTGTTTGATTTGCTGTAAGAGCGCTAATCCATCCATCCCTGGCATGCGGATGTCCGACAGCAGAACGTCAGGCGTTTGTGTGGCTAACGCATGTAATACCTGATTTCCGTTCTCAAACGTTGCGCAGGTTAAACCCGCACCAGCAAGCGCGCGCTCAAGCACCCAACGGATGGAGCTATCGTCATCGACAATCCAGACTATCCCTCGTTGCATTGTGAACCTCACTGGCGAATGGGCAGGTAAACCGAGAATTCGGTGTGTCCTGGCCAACTGTTAAATTCAATTTTACCGGAATGCTGATCGATAAGACTGCGGGCGATAGAAAGCCCTAAACCGGTTCCCCCTTCGCGTCCGCTTACCATCGGGTAAAACAGGGTGTCCTGTAGTTGAGCGGGTACGCCGGGGCCGTCATCTTCCACATCAATACGGGCGGCGAGGCGGTAGCGCACGCCGTGCAAGGTAAGCTGAAAAGCCGTGCGGGTACGTATCGTAATCGTTCCGCCTTCCTCACCCAGAGCCTGTAATGCATTGCGGGTAATATTCAGCAGTACCTGTTCAATCTGATCGGGGTCGTGCGTTAACTCAGGCAGGCTAGGATCATAATCTTTTACCAGCGTCACGTTGTCTGGCTTCTCCAGCGAAACAAGCTGGCAAACGCGTTCGGCGACCTGATGGATGCTTTGGGTGACGTGCAGACCGGGCTGCTGTGGCCCAAGCAGGCGATCAACCAGATTACGCAGGCGATCCGCCTGCTCAATAATGACCTTGGTGTATTCCGTCAATGCTGGATCGGGCAGCGCTTTGGCAAGCAACTGCGCGGCTCCGCGTAATCCGCCAAGCGGATTTTTTATCTCATGCGCCAGGCCTCGGACCAAATCACGAGCGGCCTGCTGTTGTGCATGTTGAAGCTGTTCCTGACTGAGACGGCGCTGATTATCCATCGGCGCCATTTCCAGTAAGATAAAATCGTTTTGTACCCGCTGAGCGGTGAGCGACATGATGTGCGCTTTGCCATCCACGACGAGGGTGACTTCGTTATCCGTAAAACCTTGCCCTGAATCCAGACTTTCACGCAGTAAATCGATATTTAGAGAAAAATATCCCAGCAAATCGGGCAGCGGTGTGCCAGATAATTTACGCGAGCTTTGTGCCAGTAATTGCTGTGCTGCCGGGTTGGAATAGTGAATCGCCAGATCGTTATCCAGCAATAAGATGCTATTTATCAGGGAATTTAGGATCTGCCCAGCATCGGGCAGCGTGCCTGTTGCCATAACGCAGACTCCCGCACCAGCATGGTGCATTTAGTGTGGATGATGGATGTTACGTCGCAACGGCCAATGCCGGTGGTGAAAAAAGCCCATCCGAAGATGGGCTGAAGCGTTTCCACGGCAACAAAAACAAACTTCTTAGTATTCTGTTGGTTATCGGTCACGGTCGGGTATCAGCACACCCAACCACGCCGAGGTAGAGATTAAACGCTGTAGTACAGTTCGAACTCAACTGGGTGCGGCGTCATACGAACGCGGTCAATCTCAGATTTACGCAGTTCGATATACGCTTCGATAGCGTCGTCAGTGAACACGCCACCACGGGTCAGGAACTCGCGATCTTCGTTCAGTGCAGCCAAGGCCTCGTCCAGAGAACCTGCAACTTTTGGAATCTCTGCTTCTTCTTCCGGCGGCAGGTCGTACAGGTTTTTGTCCATTGCATCGCCAGGGTGGATTTTGTTGATGATGCCGTCAAGGCCAGCCATCAGCAGTGCAGCGAAGCACAGGTATGGGTTAGCTGCTGGGTCAGGGAAGCGCGCTTCGATACGACGAGCTTTCGGGCTAGCAACCACTGGGATACGGATTGAAGCAGAACGGTTACGGGCAGAGTAAGCCAGCATTACAGGGGCTTCATAGCCTGGGACCAGACGCTTGTATGAGTTAGTGGTTGGGTTCGCCAAGGCGTTGATGGCTTTAGCGTGCTTGATAACACCGCCGATGTAGAACAGAGCCAGTTCAGACAGGCCGCCGTATTTGTCGCCAGCGAACAGGTTAGTACCGTCTTTAGACAGAGACATATGGCAGTGCATACCAGAACCGTTATCACCGAACATAGGTTTTGGCATGAAGGTTGCCGTTTTACCGTAGGCGTGAGCCACGTTATGCACGACATATTTGTAGATCTGAATTTCGTCCGCTTTTTTGGTCATAGTGTTGAAGCGGGTAGCCACTTCGTTCTGACCAGCAGTAGCTACTTCGTGGTGGTGAGCTTCAACAACCAGACCCATTTGCTCCATGGTCAAACACATAGCAGAACGGATGTCCTGCGCTGAGTCGACAGGTGGAACTGGGAAGTAGCCGCCTTTCAGACCTGGACGGTGACCTTTGTTACCGCCTTCGTATTCTTTACCGGAGTTCCAGTAAGCTTCGATATCATCGATAGCAACGTGGGAGCCGGACGTGCTGCTGCCGAAACGGATGTCATCAAACAGGAAGAATTCTGGCTCTGGCCCGAACAGTACGGTGTCGGCAATGCCAGAAGAACGCAGGAAATCTTCCGCACGTTTCGCGATAGAACGCGGGTCGCGGTCATAGCCCTGCATGGTGCCTGGCTCGAGGATGTCACAACGAATGATCAGCGTAGAATCTTCGAAGAACGGATCGATCATCGCGGTGCTGGCATCCGGCATCAGAACCATGTCTGATTCGTTAATACCTTTCCAGCCGCCAATCGAGGAACCATCAAACATTTTACCTTCTTCGAAGAAGTCGGCATTGACTTGATGAGCCGGAATGGTGACGTGCTGCTCTTTACCTTTAGTATCCGTGAAGCGTAAATCAACAAACTTCACTTCGTGCTCATTCAGCATCGTCAAAACATGTTCTGCGGACATACTTGGTTCTCCCGATTGGTCATTTATCGTCGTGGAACGAATATCGTTGTGGATTGATGTTGTTGCCGTGAGTAGACTAAAGCTAAAAGTGTGCCAACTTTTTAAATTCGTGCAATGTGTTGCCCCTTGGGGCTTTCTCACGTAAACCCACTGCACCATTATAGTCTAAAGCACCAAAATGGTGCTCCATATGTGAATTATTGCACTTATTTAGTGCATTCATGTTCGCTTGTAGCGCTTTTGCACCGTGAAAGGGATCACAAAGCAGGCAGCTCTAGGTTGTTTATCATAGATGCTTGTGATCTTGTTTAGTCCCTCGATTAATACGTGTACAATAGCGCGCTATTTCTAAATGCCTGAGGCAAAGCTGTGATCGAAAATTTGCGTAACATCGCCATTATTGCGCACGTTGACCATGGGAAAACCACCCTGGTTGACAAACTGTTGCAACAATCCGGAACGTTCGGTGAACGTGTCGAAGCAACTGAGCGTGTAATGGACTCCAACGATTTGGAGAAAGAGCGTGGAATTACTATCCTCGCAAAAAATACCGCCATTAATTGGAAAGACTACCGTATTAACATCGTAGATACCCCGGGACACGCCGACTTCGGCGGCGAGGTTGAGCGTGTTATGTCGATGGTTGACTCGGTACTGCTGGTTGTTGATGCGATGGATGGCCCGATGCCGCAAACTCGTTTCGTGACCAAAAAAGCGTTTGCCAACGGTCTGAAACCCATTGTGGTTATCAACAAAGTTGACCGTCCTGGTGCGCGTCCTGACTGGGTTGTCGATCAGGTATTCGACCTGTTCGTGAACCTGGATGCGACTGACGAGCAGCTGGATTTCCCGATCATTTATGCTTCTGCGCTGAATGGTATCGCGGGTCTCGACCATACCGACATGGCGGAAGATATGACTCCGCTGTATCAGGCGATTGTCGATCACGTTTCTCCGCCTCAGGTTGAGATGGATGCGCCGTTCCAGATGCAGATCTCTCAGCTGGACTACAACAACTATGTTGGCGTTATCGGCATCGGCCGTATCAAGCGCGGTAAAGTTAAACCTAACCAACAAGTCACTATTGTTGATAGCGAAGGCAAAACCCGTAACGGTAAAGTCGGTAAAGTTCTGACTCATCTGGGTCTGGAGCGTATCGATGCGACTGAAGCGGAAGCAGGCGATATCATCGCGATCACCGGTCTGGGCGAGCTGAACATTTCCGACACTATCTGCGATCCGCAGAATGTCGAAGCGCTACCAGCACTGAGCGTCGATGAACCAACCGTTACCATGTTCTTCAACGTCAATACTTCACCATTCTGCGGTAAAGAAGGTAAGTATGTGACGTCGCGCCAGATTCTGGAGCGTCTGAACAAAGAGCTGGTGCACAACGTTGCCCTGCGCGTTGATGAAACCGAAGACGCCGATGCGTTCCGCGTTTCTGGCCGTGGTGAATTGCACCTGTCCGTTCTGATCGAAAACATGCGTCGTGAAGGCTTCGAACTGGCTGTATCACGTCCGAAAGTTATCAACCGCGTTATCGATGGCCGTAACCAAGAGCCGTTTGAAAACGTGACGCTGGACATCGAAGAGCAGCACCAGGGTTCAGTCATGCAAGCCATGGGTGAACGTAAAGGTGATGTGAAAGACATGATCCCAGATGGCAAGGGTCGTATCCGTCTGGATTACCTGATCCCTGCTCGCGGCCTGATCGGTTTCCGTACCGAATTCATGACCATGACGTCAGGTACAGGTCTGCTGTACTCCACGTTCAGCCACTACGATGACGTGCGTCCGGGTGAAATCGGCCAGCGTCAGAACGGCGTACTGATCTCTAACGGTCAGGGTAAAGCGGTCGCGTTTGCACTGTTTAGCCTGCAAGATCGCGGTAAGCTGTTCCTCGGACACGGTGCAGAAGTGTATGAAGGCCAGATCATCGGTATTCACTCACGTTCTAACGATCTGACGGTAAACTGTCTGACCGGTAAGAAACTGACCAACATGCGTGCATCAGGTACCGATGAAGCGACCACGCTGGTTCCGGCGATCAAAATGTCTCTGGAACAAGCGCTGGAGTTCATTGATGATGACGAACTGGTTGAAGTTACGCCGCAGTCTATTCGTATTCGTAAGCGTCACCTGACCGAAAACGATCGTAAACGCGCGAGCCGCGGCAGCAAAGACGTCTAATTTCAGACGGATTTGTCTTGTCACGCAACAGGGCACCTTCGGGTGCCCTGAATTTTATGCGCTTTCTTCCACTTTAACCTTTCCTTATATTTCCTCCCTGTTCAGTTCCGCCATTTCCCGCTACAGTGAAAATCCTACGATTACGTCAGGAGGTGGCTGCCATGCTGTATATCTTTGATTTGGGTAATGTCGTCATTGATATTGATTTCAAAAGGGTATTGGGCGTCTGGAGTAATCTGAGCAGCGCGCCGCTCGCGACGCTGCAAGAGCGCTTTGTCATGGGCGAAGCGTTTGAACAGCATGAGCGGGGCGAAATTAGCGATGAGGAATTTGCCACCAGATTGTGTCAGGAAATGGGCATCGCTCTGAGCTTTGAGCAATTCACCGCTGGCTGGCAGGCTATTTTTGTCGCATTGCGTCTTGAGGTTATCGACATCATGCAGCGTTTGCGTCAGGAAGGGCACCGCGTGGTGATTCTGTCGAATACCAATCGCCTCCACTGTTCACACTGGCCTGCGCTATTCCCAGAAGTGGCGACGGCAGCCGACAGGATCTATCTGTCGCAAGATATTGGATTACGTAAGCCTGAATTGGCGATTTATCACTATGTCCTGACAGAGGAAGGCGTTCCTCCTGCGCAGGCCGTGTTTTTTGACGATAATTCTGCAAATGTCGATGCCGCACAAAGCTTGGGAATTCACAGCATTCTGGTGACCGATCGTCACGTGGTTCCAGACTTTTTCGCGATGCAGACAACGACGGCCAAAGCATGATTTATATTACAGGGGCGGACACAGCCCCTATTGGGAATGATAATATCGGGAGTAGTTGGGTTTTATGATTGCGCTAATTCAGCGGGTTTCCAGCGCCAGCGTTACGGTAGAAGGTAATATCATTGGGGAAATCGATAAGGGTTTACTGATATTGCTGGGTGTTGAGCAGGGTGATGACGAACAAAAAGCCACACGACTTTGCGAGCGCGTGTTGGGCTACCGGATTTTCGGTGACGATGACGGGAAAATGAACCTCAATGTGTGTCAGGCTGGCGGCAATGTGCTGGTGGTTTCCCAGTTTACGCTGGTGGCCGATACGCAGCGTGGTATGCGACCTGGATTTTCTCGCGGTGCACATCCTTCAGAGGCCGATCGCCTCTATCAGTATTTTGTTGGACGGTGTCGTGAACAAGGTGTTCACACGGAAACGGGGCAATTTGCGGCGGATATGAAAGTGGCATTGGTGAATGACGGCCCGGTGACATTCTGGCTACAGACATAACGCTGTTGTTCCGTGTATCCGTTTGTTAGTCGTTTGAGATCTTATGAACCAGGGTGCAATAAAGCATCATTGGCTAGAGGAAGGGCTATGTATCATCTGAGAGTACCTGAAAGCGCGGAAGAACTGGATGCGTACTATCAATTTCGCTGGGAAATGCTGCGTAAACCCCTACACCAGCCGCTAGGCTCCGAGCGCGATGCCTATGACGCGCTGGCACATCACCAAACGGTGGTTGATGAGCAGGGGAAGCTGGTCGCGATTGGGCGTCTTTCTATCAATGCCGATAATGAGGCGGCAATCCGCTTTTTAGCCGTTCATCCCGACCTGCGGGGGAAAGGGTTAGGAACACTGCTTGCGATTACCCTGGAGTCTGTAGCACGTCAGGAAAGCGTCAAGCGCGTAGTCTGTAGCGCCCGTGAAGATGCAATGGATTTCTTCTCCAAGCTGGGCTTTGTTAATCAGGGGGAAATCACCGCGCCACAAACGACGCCAGTGCGTCACTTCCTGATGATCAAACCAGTGGCGACGCTGGATGATATTTTACACCGTCCTGACTGGTGCGGGCAGTTGCAACAGGCCTGGTATGAGCACATCCCTCTGAGTGAAAAAATGGGGGTGAGGATAAGCCAATACACTGGCAAAAAATTTATCACCACCATGCCTGAAGCGGGTAATCAGAACCCACACCACACGCTTTTTGCTGGCAGCATGTTTTCTCTCGCTACGCTCACCGGTTGGGGATTAATCTGGTTGTTGTTGCGTGAACGGCACCTTGGTGGAACCATTATTCTGGCGGACGCACACATCCGCTACAGCGCGCCGGTGAGTGGTCGGCCGAGCGCGGTTGCTGATTTAGGCTCGCTGAGTGGCGATTTGGATCGCCTTGCGCGTGGACGTAAAGCTCGCGTGCAGTTAAACGTCGAGCTCTTTGGTGATGACAATAAAGGCGCGTTATTTGAAGGCGTTTATATTGTGCTGCCTGCTCAGCCGGATGCGCCATTGGAAAAGGGGGGATCGGAAGTCGATTAACCCGTTACGGAGCCTTATGACGTTCTTCCCATCCGTACATCACGCTTCGCGCTATCCCGCAGTACCCTGTCAGAGTAACCCCGTGGTTTTCACGGGGTTTATCCTATTTTTCATAATGTTATGACGCTATGGATGCTTTTGCACGTCTTTGAAAACGTAATATTTATGGCGTTTCCGTCACCGTTCCCTGATGCATTTGCTGCCTGATAGGATGGTCGTTGCTATCCACGCCTTGCAGCGTACCGCTTAGGGTTGGCTTCAGCGGCGTATCAGCGGCAAGCCGCCCATTCAACTGCAATTGCAGATTGGTGTTGCCCGTCGGTGCGGTTGCGGGTTCTGGCCATCCCCAACGTGTCAGAACGTCCAGCGGTACGGCGCGCCCTGTCAGCGATAGGGAAAAGTTGCGTGCGGGTTGTTGATTGATGGTTGCTTTAGCATCCAGCATGCCATTTTGCGTAAATGCACTGAGTTCATTAATGGCGAGCTGGTTATCATCGGCTACCAACGCCAGAGAAGGGCGGCGAACATCGACTTTATTGAACGTCGCGTCACTGGCATTAAGATTCAACGATCCTGTCCATACTCCCCATTGGTGATTGCGAGCCAGCAGCAAATTACTGCCGTAGCCATCCAATGCGGTTAGCTGGAAGGGGAAATCCGGGTTGATATCGATCAGCAGGTTGCGATTCGCCGTGAATTTTTGCACATTCACCTCTGCCAGCCAGGATGGCAGTGTCGCTTGCCAGCGTTGACGCCAGTCACTGGGGAGCGTGTACTCCATCCCGGCGACAACAAATTCATTCAGCTGTAAACGGCGATTGCTCCGCTGCCAGTTGCCGTTGGTTCGCAGTAAACCGCCTTCCCAACGGGTAGAAAATTGCTTGATGTTAACGCCCGCCGGAGACAAATCCAGGTTCACGATAGGGTCAATAAGGTGCATATTGCCGTTCACAATATCGGTCGCATTGAACGACAGAGTTCCCCCTTCGCTCTGCCAATCATTCTGCTTAAACGTGACATTTTGTAGGGCGACGTCAAGATCGATAAATGCCCATCCCGGCCCTTCAATACGGGCATCAATCAGGTCAAAACGATTAACCGTAACCGAAGGCAATTCAGTGACGGGCTGCCAGAAGGCTTCCGGCGTTCTCTGTGTTTGCAAACGGACATTGCTGAGTCTGAGGTTACCGATCTGCCAACTGCCGTCTTCCGCGCGGCTGGCGTTGCCCGTTAGCTGCCCCTGAGCAACATCGGCACCGAAATTGCTCAAAATCAACTGGTTATGATTGATTTGACCCTGCACTAATACCTGACTGGCAGGAATATCATTGAGTTCGAGTGAACGGGCGCTGAGCTGGAACTGCCCCTGTTTGCCCAGTAGATAACCCGCCTCGGGCTGCCACGGCATCATTCCGCCGTTGATCTGTTGACCATTCAAGCGCCAATCGCCGTCTTTTGCCTGTAGTGCCATGGTACGCAGCTGTAGCACATCGGCTTCGATAGGGAGTGTGGCCGCCTGTGAGGAAAGGTTCAGCGTACCGCCTTCCAATTCCAGGCTGGAAAAATGGCGCGGCTCGGTAATTTGACGCACGCTAAACCCTGCGGAAACCTGCTTTGCAGTAAGGGTTGGCGGCTGGTTTTTCTGGCCAAAACTGACGTCAGTGAGTTGAATATGATCGGCAGTTGACCAGTCATGATTGATTTTGCCCAGTGACAACTGGTAGTCGGTGTTTTGGTTTATCCAATTGCTTACCCAGCCTGCCGCCCAACTGGTTTGCAGTAATACATATACGACCACGAGCGCTAAAAAGGCCAGCAGCAGTAGGGTCAGCAATAATTTCCCGATAAATTTCATCGTGTCAGTCCATGCCAATCGTCAGGGAGAACTGTTCTTATGCCGCAATTTCCCTGAAGGCTCAATAGGTAATGCTGTTACAGACAGTAAAAAGCGAGCGGTGTTGCATCACCGCTCGCTTTTACATGAACTGAACAGAAATTATTGCGTACTGGCGCTATTTTTCTTCGTGTGGGAAGACCATATTCAGCACGATTGCGGTAATCCCGCCAGCAGCAATACCGGAAGACAGTAACGTTTTAATCCAATCTGGCGCGAATTGCAGAATCAGCGGCTGTTGCGATACGCCAAGGCCAACGGCCAGCGACAGCGCAATAATCATGATAGCGCGACGGTTCAGCGGCTCGCGGGACACAATGCGCACACCTGAAGCGGCGATCGTACCAAACATTACGATAGTGGCGCCGCCCAGAACGGGCTCTGGAATATGCTGCACAAATCCGCTGACGGCAGGGAACAGCCCCAGTGCGATCAGCATCAGCGAAACCACGAAACCCACATAGCGGCTGGCAACCCCGGTAAGCTGGATGACGCCGTTATTCTGGCCGAAGCACGAGTTCGGGAAGGTATTGAATACAGCGGACAGGCAAGAGTTCAGACCGTTTGCCAGCACACCGCCTTTCAAGCGTTTCATGTACAGCGGGCCTTTGACGGGCTGCTCAGAAACGTCGGAGGTCGCGGTGATATCACCGATGGTTTCTAACGATGTGACCATGAAGACCAGCATCAGCGGAATCAACAGATTCCAGTCAAAGCCTAAACCGTAATACAGCGGCGTGGGCACCATGATGGCCGTATCGTGTTGCGAGGATGTGTTTTCCGGCAGCATACCCATTAGCCAGGCACCCAGATAACCCACCGCCATGGCAATCACCAGTGAGGCGACGCGCAGGTAGGGGTTACGCTGGCGGTTCAGCAGAATAATCACCAGCAACACCACACCTGCCAGCAATAAGTTCTTAGGCGCACCAAAGGTGTTATTACCCATTGCGGCATAGCCGCCGCCGATAGAGGTCAGGCCGACCTGAATCAGCGACAGACCAATGATCATCACCACAATGCCGGAAACCAGCGGGGTAATGATGCGACGGGTTAAATGCAGGAAGCGCGAAAGAATGATTTCAGTGAAGGAAGCAACCATCAGCGTACCGAACAGTGCTGCCATCATCGTGGGAACATCCGCCCCACCGTTTTTCAAGGCCAGTCCACCCATAATCAGCGGCGTCACGAAGTTAAAGCTGGTGCCCTGAATAGACAGCAGACCAGAACCAACGGGACCCCAGGTTTTAATTTGGAGAATAGAGGCCAAGCCGGAAGCGAAAAGCGACATACTGATGATGCGCTGCGTATCCTGAGCGGGTAAACCTAATGCCTGACAGATCAGTAGCGCGGGGGTAATCACCGCAACAAACATGGCAAGCAGATGCTGACTGGCGGCAAACAACGTTTGCGGCAGCGGCGGCCTGTCTTCAAGACGATAGATGAGTTCACTGCGCTGAGGGGCGGCAGCGGCTTCTGTTTGGGATGTTTCCGTGGTGGTGGTCATGATGTAAGTTGGCGTTCCTGAAACGACAAAGAGCGCATTTTAATGATCTCTTTGTCGAAAGCAAACGTTTGCTAACGCATCTTTTCGGTATGAATTTTTGCCTTATAAGCAAGGCCTTATTATTTAAGGGGATATACCCGTCATACTTCAAGCTGCATGTGCGTTGGCCGCGTTCAATCACCCGAATCACTTACTTGAGTAAGCTCATCGGGATTCCTTCGCTTGCCGCCTTCCTGCAACTTGAATTATTTAGTGTATAGTTTTAAAAAATGAAGAAGCGCTGCTGCGATTAGGCGTTGGTGTAGCGTGCGCGCTCGGGTAGCCAGCGTTCGATGAGCGCAATGGCATGTTCGGGATAGTGCTCATGCAGATGGCGGGCAACGCGGTGTACCTGTGGGATCAAATCCCGGTCGCGCAGGAGATCGGCTACTTTGAACGCGGCATTACCTGTCTGCCGCGTACCTAACAATTCCCCCGGCCCACGAATTTCCAGATCGCGCTGGGCGATGATAAAGCCGTCATTGCTATCGCGTAGAACCTGAAGCCGTTTCTGTGCCGTCTTGCTCATTGGCGTTTTGTAGAGCAGCACGCAGTGAGATGCCACTGCACCGCGCCCGACACGCCCACGTAATTGGTGCAGTTGCGCCAGACCCAGACGCTCCGGGTTCTCAATAATCATCAGGCTGGCATTCGGTACATCCACCCCGACCTCGATGACGGTGGTCGCCACCAGCAGTTGTAGCTCGCCCTGTTTGAAGGCTTGCATCACCGCCTGCTTTTCCTGCGCTTTCATACGACCGTGAACCAACCCAACCTTGAGATTCGGCAGAGCAGCCTTCAGCTCTTCGCAGGTAGCTTCCGCTGCCTGTGCTTCCAAGAGGTCGGATTCTTCAATCAGCGTACAGACCCAATAAGCCTGCCTACCTTCCTGCTGACAGGCGCTACTCACGCGTTCGATGATGTCGCTGCGGCGTGAATCTGGTATGGCGACCGTGGTGACAGGGGTTCTGCCTGGCGGTAGCTCATCAATAACCGAGGTATCCAGGTCGGCATAAGCTGTCATCGCTAGCGTACGGGGAATGGGGGTGGCGGTCATAATCAGTTGATGAGGATGAAAGCCTTGTTCTTCGCCTTTTTCCCACAGCGCAAGGCGTTGATGAACGCCAAAGCGATGCTGTTCGTCAATGATGACCAAGGCCAGCCCATTGAATTTCACCTGTTGCTGAAAAATGGCGTGGGTTCCGACAACCATGGAAACCTGACCGCTAGCGATAGCGTCCTGCTGTGCCTGACGCGCTTTTCCTTTTTGTTTGCCAGCCAGCCAGCCGACTTCAAGCCCTAATGGTTCGAACCACTGACGGAAGTTATGAGCGTGCTGCTCGGCCAATAGCTCTGTTGGTGCCATTAGCGCGACCTGCTTGCCATTGGCAATAGCACGTAATGCGGCCAGCGCGGCGACCAGCGTTTTCCCTGAGCCCACATCACCCTGTACCAGACGCATCATCGGGAAATCTTTCGCCATATCCGTTTCGATCTCCGCCACGACACGATCTTGTGCCTGCGTGGGAGTGAACGGTAGGGCGGAGAGCAGTTGCTGTTTCAAGCTGTCTTTAGCTGGTAGCGGCGACGCTTTATGGCGCTGTTCCCCTGCTCGCACGGCAAGCATGCTCAGGTTATGCGCCAGCAATTCTTCCATAATCAGCCGCTGCTGCGCTGGGTGTTTCCCATGCTCAAGCTCGCTGAGCTGCATATCCGGTGGGGGACGATGTAACGTGCGCAGCGCGTCCGGTAGGCTAATGAGCGATCGGCTCAGTGATTCAGGCAGTAATTCATCGATGTGGTTTGCGGTGAGTAGCTCTAGCGCCTGATCGGTAAGTTTACGGAGCGTGGCCTGACGAACGCCCTCTGTGGAGGGGTAAACCGGCGTGAGTGATTCCTGTAGCTCGACCTGCGTACTATCCCCCTGAACACGATATTCAGGATGGATGATCTCCGCACCGATTTTACCGCGCTTGATTTCGCCATAAGCGGTAACGCGCTGTCCCGGTGCGAGGCTGTTTTTCATCGCGGCGCTGAAATTGAAGAAGCGCATGGTCAGCATGCCGCTGCCGTCGCTGATTTGGCAGGTCAACATACGGCGGCTGCCAAAGGTGATGTCGTTGCGTAGGATTTCACCTTCCACGGTGGCATACATGCCGGGAAGGAGGTCGCCAATCGGGTAAAGATGCGTACGGTCTTCGTAGCGTAAAGGCAAATGCAGCAGGAGATCCTGCACGGTTTCCAATCCGAGTCGGGCGAGTTTTGCTGCCTGACTGGCACCCACGCCGGCAAGTGTGCTCAGCGGTTGGGTGTTTAGCAGGCGGCCTTTCATCAACACTCCGACGATTGCATCGCGGCCCACCACGGGGTATCCGCTACAATCTGACCTTGATGGTCAATATAAGGGCGAGGTAGTCCTTTACGTTTTGCGACGCGCGCCAGTACCGGATAGCCCCCTTCAAACAGCAGGCGCTGCTGCTCTTCTTCATTCAACGGGCTGTCTTCACGCTGATACATACCGGCGATCTGGCGTTGGCGTTGGGCTTCATACAGGATCAACGCTGAGGCCACGGAGACATTCAGCGACTGCACCATGCCGGTCATCGGAATGATGATGTCCCGATCGGCTAGTTTGAGCGCTTCGGCAGTAATTCCGGTTTTTTCTTGTCCGAGCAGAATACAGGTCGGTAGGGTGTAATCAATTTCCCGAAAATCGACTGCATGTTCAGACAAATTGGTCGCCAGAACCTGCATCCCTTCATCCTTCAGATGGCCGACCGCATCATGTATGGTGCGATGGGTTTTAACTTCTACCCAACTATTACTGCCCGCAGCGGAGGAAACCAGCGTTTTCATTCGGCTGGTGGGCCAAATTGCATGAACTTGATGTACGCCGACAGCATCCGCAGTGCGGATCACGGCAGAAATATTATGCGGTTTATGCACCTGCTCCATGCAAATCGTCAGATCGGGCTGACGGCAGTTGAGCATTTCTTTTATGCGTGCATAACGTTGAGGTGTCATGACGATTAATTTCGGTTACGGTTAACTTTGATGACATCCGGCATTACGCGAATTTTACGCATAATATTAGCCAAATGAACGCGATCAAGGGTAGTGAGACGGATAAAGGCACTGTATACGCGGCCGTCCCTCTCTTCCGTATTGATGCTCTGAATATTGGAGTTCGCGGCGTTAATCGCTGCCGTCAGATTGGCCAGTGCGCCCTGATGGTTGAACATATCTACTTTGATTTCGGCGATGAACTCTTGTTCTGTCACCTTATCCCACTCTACCGCCATGAATTTCTCAGGTTCTTTCTGATAGCCGCGAATGTTGCGGCAGGATTCATGGTGAATCACTAGCCCTTTACCGGGGCTGACATGGGCAATAATCGGATCGCCTGGGATGGGGCGGCAGCATTTGGCAAATGAGATCATGACGCCATCTGCGCCTTTGATTGGCAATTTGCGCAACCCGGTGGTTCCCAGCTCAGATTGCTCATTCAGCAGATTTTTTGCCACGACGACGCTCATGGCATTACCCATACCAATTTCCGCCATCAGATCGTCCAGCGTCGCGAGCTTCATGCGCTCAAGCTCAAGCTGAATCGACTTTTCAGGGATATCGGAGAGTTTGCGACCGTTGCCTAATGCGTGGTTTAGTAAACGGCGTCCGAGACTTACGGAATCATCACGCTTGAGGTTTTTCAGCATCTGGCGGATTTTGGAACGCGCTCTGGAGCTCACCACAAAGTTAAGCCAGGCGGCATTCGGTCTGGCACCCGGTGCGGTAATGATTTCAACGGTTTGGCCACTGGTGAGCGACTGTGACAGCGGGTAAGGCTGACGGTCAACACGTGCGCCGACGCAGGCGTGGCCAATATCGGTGTGCACCGCGTAGGCGAAATCGACAGGCGTCGCGCCAGCGGGGAGTTCCACAATGCGGCCTTCCGGCGTAAAGACGTACATCTCGTCAGGGAAGAGATCGGACTTAACGCTTTCGATAAATTCAAACGAGCTACCGGCGCTTTGCTGGAGTTCCAGCAGGCTTTGCATCCAGCGCTGTGCGCGTACTTGAGCGGTGGTGCTGCTCTCGCCTTCTTTATAAGCCCAGTGCGCAGCCACACCCATTTCCGCCATTTGATCCATGTCGTCGGTGCGAATTTGCACTTCGACCGGCACGCCGTGCGGGCCAATCAGAGAGGTATGCAGTGATTGATAGCCGTTGGCTTTAGGAATGGCGATATAATCTTTCACCCGACCCGGGCGCGGCTTATACAGGCTGTGAACCTGACCAAGCACGCGATAGCACGTGTCCAATTCTTTGACGATGACCCGAAACGCGTAAATATCCATAATGGAGTGAAAACGCTGCTCTTTCAGGTGCATTTTGCAGTAGATGGAGTACAGGTGCTTTTCGCGACCGCTGACGCGGCAGGCAATCCCTGCTTCTGTCAAACGACCTTCGATTTCCGACAGGATTTTCTGAATCATTTCCTTGCGGTTACCGCGTGCGGCCTTAACGACCTCTTTAATTACGCGATAGCGGTTCGGATACAGCGCTTCAAACCCCAGCTCTTCCAGCTCGGTTTTGAGGTGATGGATACCCAGACGGTGTGCCAATGGGCTGTATATTTCCAGCGTTTCACGGGCAATGCGGCGACGTTTGTCTGGGCGTAATGAACCCAGCGTGCGCATGTTATGGGTACGGTCTGCAAGTTTGATCAGAATGACGCGAATATCCTGCACCATCGCCATGATCATTTTGCGAAAGTTTTCAGCCTGCGCTTCTTTCTTATCGCGGAACTTCAGTTTGTCCAGCTTGGATACGCCCTCTACCAGTTCAGCAACGCTTTTACCAAAAAGCTGTTCCATATCCTGATAGGTGGCGGGGGTGTCCTCTATGACATCATGCAGCAGTGCTGCCATCAGCGTTTCGTAATCGAGACGCATCTCCGCCAGAATGCAGGCGACGGCAACAGGGTGTGTGATATAGGGTTCACCGCTGGAGCGAGTCTGCCCCTCGTGAGCATCACGTGCAACCAAGTAAGCCTGCTGTAAACGTTTGATCTGATCTTCGGGAAGATAACGTTGAATCAGCAGATTAAGGCTTTCAAAAATGTACAAGGGCGACTCGTGGTGTGATTAACGGCGGCCTTCAGCAATTGCGGTTACCGCTTGAATCTCTGCGGCTTCCTGCTCTTGCTGTTCCTGACGGTCACGAACATCCAGAATTTGGTTGTTGATCAGACCTTCTTCGATCTCACGCAGTGCGATCACAGTGTACTTATCGTTTTCTTCAGGAACCAACGGATCTTTGCCGCCAGTCTGGATTTGACGGGCGCGACGAGCAGCGACCAACACCAGGTCAAAACGGTTACCAATTTTCTCTACAGCGTCTTGAACAGTTACGCGTGCCATAATGTGCTACTCCACAGGAAATAAAATGACTGGGCATCATACTGAAAGAGGCGTCAGTCTGCCAATAGTTTGGTGATTAATGCATCATGCCGAACCTGTTGTCTGCTCAAACGCAGACGTTCGGCGCGAATAATGGTTTTCAGATCGAGCAGTGCCAGATCGAAATCATCATTCACAATCAGGTAATCATACTCGCCGTAGTGCGTCATTTCAGCCACCGCCTGAGACATACGGCGGGCAATAACCTCGTCACTGTCTTGTCCACGGCCACGCAGACGGCGAGCCAACTCTTCTTTTGACGGTGGCAGGATGAAAATACTGCGCGCGAGCGGCATTTGGGCGCGAATTTGCTTGGCACCTTGCCAATCGATGTCCAGAAAAACATCAACACCTGTCGCTAATACCTGTTCAATTGCAGGTCGGGATGTACCGTAGTAATTACCGAAGACTTCAGCATGTTCCAGAAACTCACTATCCTGAATCATACGCTTGAATTCATCGACTTCGACGAAAAAATAGTGTTCGCCGTGGTTTTCTCCCGGCCGCTTCGCTCGTGTGGTATGCGAAATCGAGACCTGAGTGTCGTAAAGCGGCTGAGTTTTTAATAATGCCTGAATCAGGCTGGATTTCCCGGCTCCACTGGGAGCAGAAACGATATATAACGTGCCTTGAGCCATAATGAAGTTTATTTACGTTACGATGGTGGATGTTGATATGCAGCAGGAACATGTGCATATCCCCGCATTATACACGCCAATATGTCATCAGTCGCGCTGTGATAAATTCTCCGCGGATTGTTTTTCCGTTATGCCATTGGGCAAATCTTTTGCCAACGTGTCTTTTTGAGATTGCGACGCGCGTTCCTGTCTTTTTTACCAGTGTTGTAAACGATAAATCATCTTGCGGCGCGTTTGGCATTTCTCCTTTTTCGGCCTCGTATTTTCCCCTTTGTTGCTATGTACTGCGGCCATTCGCTACTGGATGGCAGGAGGGACTATGTGGCTCAGGATTTGCACTTTTTTGATCATCAGCGTTGTTGGGGGCATCAGTGGTTTTTCGGCTGCGGCTGAAGCCTGTCCCGCTTGGGATAACACGCGTTCGAACAAAGAAATTACTGCATTGCGTCAGCAGTTAGCACGGTGGGATGACGTGTATTACATCGAAGGGAAAAGCCCAGTAGCAGATGATGTTTATGATCAACTGAGGGAGCAGTTAAACCAGTGGGTTGGCTGCTTTCAGCCTCAAAATGCGATTTCTGCCTGCTTACCCGATAATGGCAAGCAACGTCATCCTGTTGCCCATACGGGGTTGAAAAAATTGTCCGACCGCGAGCAATTGGTGTACTGGATCGCACAGCGTAAGGATTTATGGGTTCAGCCAAAAGTTGATGGTGTGGCTGTCACGTTGGTCTATCAGCACGGCAAGCTCGTGTCCGCGGTTAGCCGGGGTAATGGCCTGCAAGGCGAAGACTGGACTGAAAAAGTTCGTCTGATTCCGGGAGTCCCTCATTTACTAACCGAAGCACCTTCCTCGTTAGTATTACAAGGAGAGCTTTTCCTAAAGATGACCAATCATCGACAGCGTACTCAGGGGGGAGTTAATGCACGTTCAGTCGTGGCGGGTGAAATGCGTCGTCATCAGCCATCTCCCGTGTTGTCGCAGATTGGCTTGTTTGTCTGGGAATGGCCGGATGGCCCAAAGACGATGCCAGAACGTCTGAAAAAATTGCAGGAAATGGGATTTGCCATGGTAGCGGAGTATACCCATGCCATTGGGTCATTCGCCGATGCAGAGAAATGGCGTCACTACTGGTATAGCAGCCCGTTGCCCTTCGTGACAGATGGCGTGGTTATCCGCCAGACTAAAGAACCGCAAGGCCGTTATTGGCGTAACACGTCGGCCGACTGGGCGATAGCGTGGAAATATCCGCCCGTTCATCAGGTTGCGGAAGTCACCGATGTGGCATTTTCTGTCGGGCGGACGGGTAAGATCGCCGTGGTATTAAAACTTAACCCTCTGAAACTGGATGATAAATCGGTCAGTCGAGTGAATGTGGGTTCTCTGTCTCGTTGGAAACAATGGGATGTGTTGCCCGGCGATAGAGTTAGTGTCAGCCTGGCGGGGCAGGGGATTCCGCGTCTGGATAATGTGGTATGGCGTGGCACTGAGCGGCCAGCTATAACCCCGCCCAGTGAACATGATTTCCATGCTTTTAGCTGTTTTCGCTATAGCGCAGTGTGTCAGCAGCAATTTCTGGCGCGCTTAGTCTGGCTGAGTGGGGAGCACGGTTTAAATCTGGTGGGCATGCGTGACGGGATGTGGTTGCGCTTGATGCAACATAATTTACTGGGGGATGTACTGGCGTGGTTATCTCTGACAGAGACACAGCTTAGCGCAGTTAATGGCATCGGGGTGAAACGGGCACGAGATATCTATACGAGCTTACAGTCGGCACGGCAGGAGCCGTTATCTCGCTGGTTACTTGCGTTGGGTATTCCTGTTCCCCGCTCAGCGATGAGCGCATTGGATCATGTGGATTGGCTGGCGTTACAGCAACGGACGATACAGCAGTGGCGACAGTTTTCGGGCATTGGAGAGCGGCGTGCAGAAGAAATTATGGCGTTCCTGAATCACCCCATCGTTGTTGAGTTCATTGCCCGATTGCGTCGCGAGGGTATATATCAATAATTGATCATATTTTCTTAGAACATGTTGGGTCACGTAGTTTATTTTTTCGTGGATTCATTCACATAAAAGAACAGTTTTTTCCTGTTTCCTTCACTTAATTATAAGTAATCTTTACTCATTAACGGTCTAAGCCTATTTGCTGTTTTGCGATATAAAAAAGCCTGAGCGTCTGATTATTTTCGTTGAACTCAGGCATAGGGATGTTGTCGTATATCTTCAGATAATAAGAAAGGTTTGTTGGAGCACTTGTCATAATGAAGTTTGTAGCATCTTTTTCGCAACCCAAGTTATCGTTTGTCCTGGCAATCTATATTGGTCTTTTTCTCAATACCTCAGTGTATTACCGCCGATTTGATTATTTTTCACTCTCTGCTGGCAGCCAGATTCCAACGCTTATTCCCGCTCTTGTCGAATTGACAGCAAGTATCTTATTCACCTTTTTCCTGATGAGAATTATTTCACTTGGGGGACGCCGTTTTTATCGGATTATCGCTTCTATTTTGGTGTTGATTTCCGTTTCCGCTAGCTATTACATGACGTTTTTCAATGTCGTGATTGGCTATGGGATTGTTGCAGCAGTCATGACCACGGATATTGATCTTTCTAAAGAAGTTATTGGCTTTCGTTTTTTCCTGTGGATGCTAGTGGTGAGTGCGCTGCCATTATTTCTGATCTGGAAGAACTCGCTGCGCGATACGTTGATCGAACAACTTAAATCGCCAGGGAAGCGTTTGATTCCTCTTTTGGTTCTTGTCGCTGTCGTTGCACTCGTGTGGATGCCACTTCGCTATATGGACAAGGCTCAGTCGGTGTCTGAACGAGAATCCAATGTGGATTTACCTAGTTATGGCGGCGTTGTGGCTCACTCGTATTTGCCTTCTAACTGGTTATCCGCGTTAGGGTTATTTGCATACACCAAGTATGACGAGAGTCAGGATTCCTCCAATCTTTTCGACCCCGCTCAGCACTTTACCTATGTCCCGCCGAAAGGTATTGATGATACTTACGTGGTTTTCATTATTGGTGAAACAACCCGTTGGGATCATATGGGGCTGTTAGGCTACGAGCGAGATACGACACCGAAGTTATCAAAAGAAAAAAATCTGGTCGCATTCCGTGGCCAATCGTGTGATACCTCAACCAAACTTTCCATGCGCTGTATGTTTGTGCGAGAAGGCGGTACGGAAGACAACCCGCAGCGAACGCTAAAAGAACAGAACGTCTTTGCCGTAATGAAAGAGCTGGGCTTTACCTCCGAACTGTTTGCGATGCAAAGTGAGGTGTGGTTTTACAATAGCATTGAGGCGAATAACTATTCCTTCCGAGAAATGATCGCGTCAGAGAAACAGAATGACGGCAAATCGGTGCAGGATATGTTGCTCGTTGATGAGGTCAAGGAGTCGCTGGCACGCTACCCTCAAGGTAAACACCTGATTGTGTTGCATACCAAAGGCTCTCACTACCTGTACTCCATGCGATATCCCCGTAGCTATGCACATTATCAGCCTGAGTGTATGGGCGTTGATGCTTCCTGTTCGCGTGAGCAGTTGATTAATGCTTTTGACAACAGTGTGCTCTATACCGATAGCTTTATTGATAGCGTGATCGATCAGGTTCGGGACAAGAAAGCGATCGTGTTTTATGCCTCCGATCACGGTGAATCTATTGATGATAACTACCATTTGCACGGCACGCCGCGTCAGATGGCGCCACCTGAGCAGTTCCGTTCACCGATGCTGGTGTGGACATCGGATAAATTTCTGGCTGACACCGATAACTTACATGCGTTTGAGCAGTTGAAAACCCAGCAGCGCGTTGGTAAAACACATCGCCATGAAGAGTTGTTTGATACGATTCTTGGATGTTTGGGATACACGTCGCCTGACGGCGGTATTAATCCTAAGAATAACTGGTGTCAGAGACCTGCTAATTGATATGAATCACGGACAAGGACGTCAGTTTCAGGCTGTAAATACAAGAGATGGATACTTTAACGGCAGCCGGAATCCTTTTGTGAAAAAGGGATTGACGCTTCAATGAGGTAGCAGTAATATGCGCCCGCATTCGGCGAGTAGCGCAGCTTGGTAGCGCAACTGGTTTGGGACCAGTGGGTCGGAGGTTCGAATCCTCTCTCGCCGACCAACACACTTCCTCAGTAAATCATTCTTAGTTTTTCTCCCGTTTCAATCATCGTCTATACACACTATTTGTTTAAAAATAGTCTCGTTTTAAGAACGCTTTCGTTTAAAAAATAGTCGATTGTGAACGTTATCCTTTATAAATACAGGGTTTTATCTCCGTATTCTTTATCGTCGGAAATTTCCATATGCCCTCTATTTTCAGTTCGGAATGTTCCCAAAAATAGCGTGAAAAACCGCGCGTTAATTATCATAAATAATACCTATCTTTTTGTTTTTTAATGGTTTAAGTAAAATCAATTCCGCTTATTTAAGAATAATACTGACTTTACCTCTCCGTATTTAAATGTAAATTTATGTGCGGACAACATTCGCGATACTTATATATTCGCTTTGTTGAAGCCGTCTTTTTATTCAAATATGGAAGATGTTTCGATCATGAAAAAAACAACACTGCTACTCTCCACTTTGATTGCTTGTGCCATGGGAATGTCTGCTGCTCAGGCGACACAAACAGTGTCTTTGGGTTATGCTCAGGCGAAAGTCGATGACTTTAAAGATCCAAAAGGGATTACGGCCAAATACCATTATCAGGGTGATTCTGCACTTGGTATTATCGGTTCTTTCACTTATGTGAGCGCGGAACAAACTGAGTATTATCAGAATTCAAGCAGTGATGTTTATAAGCTGAAATACTATTCACTGATGGCAGGTCCATCTTACCGCTTTAATGAATATGTCAGTGTTTATGGTTTAGCGGGGATTGGGCGTGGTAAATCCAGTTGGGAAGAAGGGGATGCGTTCCGCCAATCTGGTAGCGAAAGCAAATCCAGCTTTGCTTACGGTGCCGGTATTCAAATCACACCGGTAGCAAACTGGGCGATTGATATTGGCTACGAAGGCACGAAAATCTACGAAACGCGTGTAGACGGTTTTAATATTGGCGTCGGTTACCGTTTCTGATTTGCCAATTATAAAATACCGGTGGACAAGCTTCTGCCGGTTATTACTTCTTTTCCCTTTCTTCTTTTTTATTCATAAAGCTTTCTATCGATTTATTACTATGATAGTGCAGCCATACTAGCAACGATTCGTTGTTCATCGGCTTCGCATAAAGAAATCCCTGTATATATTTGACGCCGTGCTGTTGTAAATACATGAGTTGTTGCGTGGTTTCCACGCCTTCTGCTATCGATTGAAGTTTGATGCGATGACTCAAATTAATAATGGCATCAAGAATGGGGGCTTCTTCATCCGGTGATGAAATGGCACTGACGAATCCCTGATCGATTTTCAGGCAATCCAGTGGGAAATTTTGCAGATAAGAGAGTGAACAGTGGCCGGTGCCGAAGTCATCGATGGCGATCATAAAGCCATCTTCACGTAGTTGATGCAGGCGCTGTATGACTTCAGGACCGTTGCTGATGAGGTTACGTTCTGTCAGTTCCAGCGTGATGCTTAACGAATGAGATGCCACTTTTTCTGCGAAGCGATGTACGTCTGAAACGAAATTTGGGTGATGTAGGTGCTCGGCTGCAACGTTAAGGCTCAGATGAAATCCGGGTTTTACCTGCCAACTGGCGATATCGGCTGCGACCAGATCAAATAAATGCCGGGTGATGGGGATAATCATGCTTTCTGCTTCGGCGGCAGAGATAAAGATATCGGGTCTGATCCACTGTCCATTGCTGCGCCGCCAGCGCAGTAATGTCTCAACGCCGATGCAGGATTGCGATTCTGCATCATAGATGGGCTGGTAATATACGGAAAATTCGCCTTTGGCGATGCCTTTACGGAGCTCGTCGCGGAATAATAATTTACGTTTTTGCCAGTACCACATCATTGCAAAGAAGAGCAGGGAGAGAATCATTGCCAGCGGCAAGAACGTGAAGAACGCCTGCTTCCAGTTTGCGACAGATTGAGAGGTTGGTGCGGTAATCGTAAGGGTTATCGGGAAAGCGCTCGATCTTATTTCAAGCGCTGAGGTAGAAAATAAGCCCGAGTTGAGCGTAATTATCGGGCCAATTTGAATGGGGTAACCGTTGCCGATCTTCAGTGTAAGTTGATAGCCGCGGGTTTGGCTGATCGCCGTCATAAGATCGATCAGGTACTGCGCGTCAACCATGGTGTAAGCGCCATAACCTGTGAGGGGCATCTGGATGAAGATGATTGCAGGGCGTGCTCTCACGTTGTCTGAGCCTGCAATTGACAGGCTCCAGCGTTCAGAATAGGTATCCGGGAGCGGCTGTTGAATGACGCGACTTATTGGTGTCAGTGCGTTGCCAAACGTTGAAGAGCAGTAGACATCGGTATTATGGGTGACGCCGATCGCGCGAAAGTAAGGAAAAATCGAGCCAAGACGTTGCAGCGCATCACCGATGGCATCACAGGACTGACCATGAAAGTGCTGGAGGCGATCCACCATCTTCCACGCCTGTGTCGAAATATTCTCAGCATGATTCATTGCGATTTGCGCAGTGGCTTCCAAATCGCGTTTTACCATTAACCTGGATTCTACAAAAGTGAACAGTAATCCCAGCAGCAGTGGCAGCATACCTGCTGTCAGTAGCTGCAACATGTTGATTTTACGTTCACTACGTCTGGGGCTCATTCACATCTCCTTTCTGGCAGCAGAGGCCGATGTAGAGACGTCCCTTTCTCCATTAACTAAAGGAGAGCGCTGAATAGAGGTTATTATAGTGCCTATTTGCTAAAAGGCAGCGCTTGTGCGCAGGCCCATGCTGAACTCCACGCCCATTGGAAATTATAGCCTCCCAGCCAGCCAGTTACATCGACCACTTCACCGATGAAATACAGCCCTGGCACTGAATTGGCCTCCATGGTTTTGGAAGACAGCGCGCGGGTGTCAACGCCGCCGATAGTGACTTCGGCGGTACGGTAGCCCTCCGTACCATTTGGCTGTACGCGCCACTGTTGCAGGCTTTGTTCAATTTGTAGCTGCTGTGCGCTGTTGAGCTGTTTCAACGTCACATCCGGCAGTTGTCCTAGTGTTTGCAGGCATTCAACCAGTCGTTTAGGCAGCCACTGTGCCAACGTATTTTTCAGGCTTTGGTTTGGGTGGGCACTGCGTTCATCATTGATGAGCTGGGCGAGATTGTGTCCGGGTAGCAAGTTAATGGTGACGAATTCACCCGCTTGCCAGTAGCTGGAAATTTGCAAAATAGCGGGGCCAGAGAGCCCACGATGTGTGAACAGGATGTTTTCACGGAACGTCACGCCATTTTCTGCGGTGATGACGGTAGGTACAGAAACGCCGGAGAGCGTTTGCAACTGTTCGAGCAGTGGTTTGTGCAGCGTAAAGGGTACCAGCGCGGCGCGGGTTGGGAGTACGTTAAGATCAAACTGCGCGGCAAGCTGGTAACCGAACGGCGTTGCGCCCAGACCGGGCATCGACAAGCCGCCGCAGGCAACGACCAGCGATGCGCTTTGGAATGATGTACCGTTGCTGAGGTGGATGCTGAACAGATCGTCTGATTTCACCACTGAGGTCACTTCACTGCGCAGACGGAGGGTGACGTTCGCCCGCTCACACTCTGTTACCAGCATGTCCACGATTTGCTGGGCGGAATCATCGCAGAATAGCTGGCCAAGTGTTTTTTCGTGGTAAGCGATGCGGTGGCTGTTGACCAAACTAATGAAATCCCATTGGGTATAACGCGCCAGTGCCGATTTACAGAAGTGAGGATTGTGGGACAGATACGCGGCTGGTTCCGCATACATATTGGTAAAGTTGCAGCGTCCGCCGCCGGACATCAATATTTTACGCCCCGCCTTCTTGCCGTTATCGAGCAGTAGAACACGCAGCCCACGCTGTCCCGCCTGTGCGGCACAAAACATACCTGCTGCACCAGCACCGATGATGACAACGTCAAACTGTTCCACAATGCATTTCTCCGATGAGTGATTGATGACCGCAGGCAAATGGGCCATTGGGGCGGCAAATTGTAGTGTTGGTTTTTGTTCGATACCAGCGTAACAATTTGCATGTTTTAGTAAAAATATATAATTAATTGATTTATATTGATTAAGTGGTTTTCTTGTCGATACCCGTCACATTTTAAGTCAAAAAAATGTCATATTTTCCTTTTCCCCACCCCTGCTTGTCGCCGATAATGCGCCGCGTTCATGACCACTAAATGGCCTAACGTTTATGCTACATTTATTTGCCGGACTGGATTACTACACCGGCCTGATGTTGATATTGGCTTTGTTGTTTGTATTGATGTACGAAGCCATTAACGGTTTTCACGATACTGCGAATGCCGTTGCCACCGTTATTTATACCCGAGCCATGCGCGCCGAGTTTGCCGTTGTTATGGCGGGTGTCTTTAATTTCTTCGGTGTACTGCTGGGCGGCCTGAGCGTGGCCTATGCAATTGTTCACCTCCTCCCCACGGATTTATTGCTGAATGTGAGTTCGGCGCATGGTCTGGCGATGGTCTTTTCCATGCTGCTGGCCGCTATTATCTGGAATCTTGGTACTTGGTATTTTGGTATTCCTGCCTCCAGCTCT
The DNA here is from genome assembly GCF_005497185.1 of Pectobacterium polonicum. Classification (GTDB taxonomy): domain Bacteria; phylum Pseudomonadota; class Gammaproteobacteria; order Enterobacterales; family Enterobacteriaceae; genus Pectobacterium; species Pectobacterium polonicum. Next base: position 38,189 of record NZ_RJTN01000011.1, read on the forward strand.
CACACGTTGATTGGCTCCATCATCGGTATTGGTTTGACCAACGCACTGCTGACGGATACCTCCATCGTGGATGCGTTGAACGTGCCGAAAATGATCAGCATTTTCCTGTCACTGCTGTTATCGCCCATTGTGGGGATGGTAGTTGCAGGCCTGATGCTGCTGGTACTGCGTCGGTTCTGGAACAACAGTAAAAAACGCAAACGCGTGCATCTGACGCCCGTCGATCGCGAAAAGCAGGACGGCAAGCGTAAGCCGCCGTTCTGGACGCGTACCGCGCTGATTTTATCGGCGATTGGCGTGAGCTTCTCTCACGGTGCAAACGACGGTCAGAAAGGTATCGGCCTGATTATGCTGGTGCTGATTGGCGTCGCGCCTGCCGGGTTTATTGTCAACATGAACGCGTCTGGCTATGACATCAGCCGTACCCGTGATGCCGTTGTCAACTTGCAGGAATACTACAAGCAGCACGGCGACGCGTTGACGCACGTCATCGACCTGTCCCCGCCAGTGATTCCTACGCCAGAAAGCACGATTCCCGGCAACGGTCAGAAAGAGTTCCACTGTGATAGTTCACGCGTAATGGTTGCGATTGAGCGCACACAGGGCTTGCTGAATAACCTGAAAAGCTATGACCAACTGAACCCTGACGATCGCAGCAGAGTGCGTCGCCTGCTGATGTGTATCTCGGATACGATGGATCGGGTGATCAAGCTGCCAGAAACGTCGGGCGAAGATAAACGCTACCTGAGCAACCTGCGTAAAGATATGCTTCAGACGGTTGAATATGCGCCTCTTTGGATCATCGTTGCCGTCGCACTGGCGCTGTCTCTGGGCACCATGGTGGGCTGGAAACGCGTTGCTGTCACCATCGGCGAGAAGATTGGCAAGAAAGGTATGACCTACGCACAGGGTGTTTCGGCACAGGTGACGGCGGCCTTGTCGATTGGCGTTGCCAGCTACACCGGTATGCCGGTTTCCACCACGCACGTATTATCCTCGGCGGTTGCCGGGACGATGATTGCTGACGGTGGGGGAGTACAGGGCAAAACGATAAGAAGCATTCTGCTGGCCTGGGTATTGACGCTGCCTGTCTCAATGCTGATGTCTGGCGCGCTGTACTGGTTGGCTCTGAAGCTGATTTGATTTTGGTAACTGGTTAATCATAAAAAAGGCGATTCTGTGGGGAATCGCCTTTTTACTTTTTATCGACGTTCATGCTGTTAATACCAATAATTGTATAAGTACAATGTGTTAATACCACATCATCATGGCAATCAGGCTGATGACGATGAGGCCACACAAGGCGGTCGTGAGCAGAAATTGCCCTCGTACCCGCTCACAGCGGCGAATAAATTCAGGGTCGTGATGATCAAGATAGCGTTGTGCGTAGAGGTATCCTACCAGCCGGATTTGTTTGCTTGGCTGCCCGTGCGATGTGAAAAAACCTCCTCCGTCGACGTATTGGTAAAGCAGTGGATCACAGTCACGCAAAATCAGCAGTAACACGCGTAGTGAAGAGTAATACCTCGCCATATTGATGATACAGACGATACATAAAGCCCAGAAAAGCGCAAATGTACTAATCATGCTTCCCTCCCGGTCGTTCTATTCGTCAGAGGCGGTGATCATACCTTCCCGTTGCCCACCTGTGACCGATGACAAGCGTTACGATTATCCGCGACGTATTTCAACGACGAATAGTTATGCCACGTGCTAACGCACGATTTTATTGTCATTTGGTTAGCCAACAGCGTCATGGCTAGCCCCATTCTTGTTTTCCATCCCAGAGCGCAGTGGATAGTCTTACTGCCCCCTACTTGTAGTGTAGAAGAAGAATGTTCGTTTGTGCCAGAGAGGCAGACGCAATCGGCATGAAGGATGATTTTCGACGAGACAATGCGTTTTCTGGAAGGAGAAGCTACGCGATTTAACTGTGAAAAGGAGCGGTTTCTACTACACTTATCAATAGAATTAACAGATTTGAAAACGGGTTGTGATCGACTGAACAGTCCGATAGCGCGGGCGAGTGCTATCCTATAATCCGCCGTTAAGTATCAGATTGGCAGGAGAAATAGCTGCTAACCCTTAATTAGTCTTTACGGAAGGAGTCTCATTATGGCTTACAAACACATCCTTATTGCGGTTGACCTTTCTCCAGAAAGCAAAGTGTTAGTGGAAAAAGCGGTGTCAATGGCAAGGCCGTACAATGCGAAAGTCTCGTTAATCCATGTCGATGTGAATTACTCCGATCTTTACACGGGGCTGATCGACGTCAATCTGGGTGACATGCAACAGCGTATCTCTGAAGAAACCCAGAATGCGTTGACTGAGCTGTCCCAAAATGCCGGCTACCCCATCAGCGAAACGCTGAGCGGCAGCGGTGATTTAGGGCAAGTGCTGGTGGATGCAATCAAGAAATACGACGCTGACCTTGTGCTGTGCGGACACCATCAGGACTTTTGGAGCAAACTGATGTCTTCTGCACGTCAGCTGATTAATACCGTCCATGTCGATATGCTCATCGTGCCGTTGCGTGATGAAGAAGACGAATAAAAATTAGCTTTTTTTGCATTTTTTTTCAGTAGCGAAAGGCACGGCTTCTTAGCTGTGCCTTTTGTTATATAACAAAAACTTATGTCTAATTTCTTTCTCAAAATCGCCCAAAAACCCTTCCTATCTCATTGGATTGTAACGTTTATCTGAAAAGAAAACGCTTGCTTAAATATCCATCGCCAGTGTTATAGTCCAGAGGACACAACCTCATTTTCACCGATCCCACAAGCTTCTGCGTGTCTAAAAATTAAAGAAGCAGAAGGGAGCTTATTCGTTCAATCAGGAGCTGTTCATGGCACAAATCGTATCTCTGGCAAGTTTTCTTGATTCTGTTCAACAACGCGATCCGCATCAGCCTGAATTTCTACAGGCCGTTAATGAAGTCCTTTCCACGCTGTGGCCTTTTCTGGAGCAGAACCCTCACTATGCGGATTACAGCCTGCTGGAACGATTAGTGGAACCGGAACGTGTGATTCAGTTTCGCGTGGCGTGGACAGATGACAAAGGTCAGGTACAGGTAAACCGCGCCTGGCGTGTCCAGTTCAGCTCTGCGATCGGGCCGTACAAAGGTGGTATGCGTTTCCACCCGTCCGTTAACCTGTCGATTCTGAAATTCCTTGGATTCGAGCAGACGTTCAAGAATGCGTTGACGACGCTGCCAATGGGCGGTGGTAAAGGGGGTTCAGACTTTAATCCGAAAGGGAAAAGCCAGGGCGAAGTCATGCGTTTCTGTCAGGCACTGATGACGGAACTGTATCGTCATCTGGGCGCGGATACGGACGTTCCGGCGGGTGACATCGGCGTGGGGGGGCGTGAAGTTGGCTTCATGACCGGCATGATGAAGAAACTGACTAACAACACCGCATGTGTCTTCACCGGCAAAGGGTTGTCGTTCGGCGGTAGTCTGATTCGTCCTGAAGCGACGGGTTACGGTCTGATTTACTTCACGGAAGCGATGTTGAAACGCCATGGCCTGGGCTTTGAAGGGATGCGAGTTGCGGTGTCCGGTTCCGGTAATGTGGCGCAGTACGCGATTGAAAAAGCGATGGAGCTGGGTGCGCGTGTGGTCACGGCATCGGATTCCAACGGCACGGTAGTGGATGAGAACGGGTTTACCCCAGAGAAACTGGCGCTGCTGGAAGAGATCAAAAATAAACGCTATGGCCGCGTGGAAGATTACGCGCGTGAAGCGAAGCTGACCTATCTGGCAGGTAAAACGCCGTGGGAAGTACCGGTAGACATCGCGCTGCCGTGTGCGACGCAGAATGAGCTGGATCTGCCAGCGGCGCAGACGCTGATTGCTAACGGTGTGAAAGCCGTGGCAGAAGGTGCCAACATGCCAACCACCATCCCTGCGACCGACGCGTTCCTGGATGCGGGCGTGCTGTTTGCGCCGGGCAAAGCAGCCAACGCAGGCGGCGTGGCGACATCCGGGCTGGAAATGGCGCAGAACGCGGCACGTTTGGGCTGGAAAGCCGAGAAGGTGGATGCGCGTCTGCATCACATCATGTTGGATATTCACAATGCCTGCGTCCAGTACGGCGGTGAAGATAGCCAGACGAACTATGTACGCGGAGCCAACGTAGCGGGCTTTGTCAAAGTGGCCGATGCAATGCTGGCGCAGGGCGTTGTTTAACGGATGATGGTTTAACGCATAATGTAGTCAAAGCGCCTGTATTTGCAGGTGCTTTGACTTTTTACTTATTTATCTAAGTTTTAGCGACATTTCTTGCTGGACACCGCTTCCCGCCTTTCTTTATCTTAATCAGCATTGTGTATCGGTAGTTTTCTGGTACAACCCGTTCTCTTCAAGGCTTACACCATTGTGAAAATCAAACATCTTCCTTTCGATCAGAATCGTAATGGCTGGTCGGCAGATCTCGCCGATAAACCTATCTATCCGCAGCAGCGGGGGAAAACAACGGCGGACTGGCTGGTGATCGGTGCGGGCTATGCGGGGATTGCTTTTGCACAGCGTTTGGCTGAACAGCGCCCAGATAAGCATATTATCCTGCTGGATGCGGGAGAAATTGGCGACAATGCCTCCGGGCGTAACTCCGGTTTCGTCATCGATTTGCCGCACAACATCGGCAGCTCGACGGCTGAGCTGGAAAAAGCGGCGGCTTATCGTCGTCTGTTGCAGTCCGGCGTGGCGCATCTGAAAGAGAAGGTGGATCGCCATGCTATCGCGTGTGACTGGAGCGTGGCGGGGAAATATCACTGTGCCGTCAGTCCGACGTTCGACGGTCTGATCGATACTTATGTCCGTGAATTGAACGATCTTGGCGAATCTTATCAGGTGGTGGAAAAAGACGAACTTGCGCGCCGCTTAGGCACGTCTTTCTATCATCGCGCTGTGTATACGCCCAATTGTATTTTGTTAAACCCGGCGGCGCTGGTGGTCGGGCTGGTGGCGAATCTGCCGAAGAACGTGACGGTTTACGCCCATTCACCCGCGCTGAATATCGAGACGGGGCCGCGCATTCGTGTGGAAACGCCCTATGGCGAGATTCAGGCAGAGAAGCTGATGATGGCGATTAACGGCGCAGCGCGCGGCCTGCCGTTGTTCAAGGGGCGGGTGTTTGCCGTGGCGACCTTTGCGACACTGACAGAGCCGCTGAATGCGGAACAGATAGCACGAATGGGTGACATGCCAGATTGGGGGCTGACGCCGGTCAATGCACTGGCCAGTGCGACGCTGCGCTATACGCGCGACCATCGCTTCCTGATTCGGGAGCATGTGAGATTTACGCCGGAACTCGTCAACAGCGCGGTAGAAACCGGACGCCACGCGCGTCGCCATGCTGCTATTTTTGCCCGCATGTTCCCGCAGTTGAGTGATGTGAAGATGGCACATACCTGGTCAGGGCTGATTAGCGTCACGCGCAACGGTGCGCCAATTTGGGGACAGTTAAGCGACAATGTTTACGCGTCCGCAGGCTGTAACGGTGCGGGGCTATCGAAGCAAACTGCTGCCGGGCATATTCTGGCGGATCTGGCGTTAGGTGAAGACAATCCGTTGATTGGTGATATGCAGTCGCTCGGACAGGCAAACTACCTGCCGCCACGCCCTTTCCTGGATGTCGGCGTGAACGGCTACCTGACGAGCGAACGCTGGAAAGCCCGAAGTGAGAGATAGCAGTTTTGCTGATCGTTGGAAAACCTCTTCGTAGAGTGAAAACGGTGATAATGGAATAGAAGAGTAAAGCGTCCGCGCCAGGGACAAAGGCGTTAGGAACGCCTTTGAACGTCGCTTGCGACGGCCCTGAAAGGGTGAATCTCAGGGATGAGATTCATATCCGCGCGGCTCGAGCTTACAGGGATGTACTTGCAGCGTCTTTACGATCTATCCATTATCACCGCTGCACTTTGTCTACTACCCAGATTCCCGCAAGGTGTCGGTTAGTTAATCGCCGCGATAATCGTGAGTTGATCGTTCAGCCGCTGTTTGGTCAATGTGTTGGTGGTGCTGTCGCGCTGTTGCGTCAGTTCCGCCACGCGCTTTTCCCTTTGCGCAGCATCCGGTAGCAGCAACGACTTCACGTTGATGGATTGCACATTGCTGTAGCGGCCATCGTCTGAGGCTGGTACGCTGATTTTTCCGCTGTTGAGCAGCGATTCGACGATGCTGCGCTCGCGCTCATAGCCTTGCAATCCCGCCAGTTTCCAGCGCTGTGGCACCGTACCCTCGTATTGGCCTTTTTTCACCTCAGTTAAATAGCGAATGGTCAGGTTACGAATCGTACCCGCTTCTTCGCCATATTCCACTTTGGTGTCCGACAGTACCGGGAACTGCATACCTTCCAGCACACCGCCTTTCTGCGTCAGGTGACCCATACGGTAGCTGTTCATGCCCAGACGGATCGGCATGTCATCGGTAACTGGCGTACCGTTATTCATTTTCAGATCGGTAATACGCTGTCCGGTGGGCTTCGTCAGGTCGATGGTGTACGTCACGCCGTCGAAGAAGTCATTGGTGGAATACTTGGACGCGCGGCGCTGCGGATTGAAGCTGTAAGTCACATCGCCATCTTGCAGTTGGTTGAAGTAACCCGCTGACCATTCCATGTATTTCTTCAGTTCTTTTCCGGTAAGTTGGTAAACCGTGATCTCGCCGCCAGCGTATTGATAGTTAAAGGCGATGTCTTTTGCGGCAATGGTGCCGACGTTCAGCTTAGGGCGATCGTTATCAATTTGCAGCGCGATAATTTGCGCTTTGGGGGCGTAATGACGGCTGGCTTCCTGGAACAGGGCGCTGATACCGGTGTCCTGCACGTGTACCTGAGGAATGCCTTTCACGACATCTTGCGGCACCAGATCGTGTCCCAGGAGTTGCGCAATTGGGCGGTTGGCGTTGGCGCGTAGGGTGTTGTGATAAGGTTCGTAGATATCTTCCATCTTGCGGTCAGAATCCACGTCCTTAATCGAATAGGTATAGCTGTCTTTGTTGATCAGCACGTATTTACCGTTCTGCTGTTCAAACTGTAAATCGATGCGCGACAGTGCGCGGCCATATCTGTCCGGTTCGGTGACGATCACGCCATTAATCACCTCTTTATCCACTTTTACGTGCATATGACCCGCGACAATGGCAGCTAATTCAGGGTTCCCACGGGCAATATCACCGACGCCAGTACCCGGTCGCTGATTCTCGTTATCGATGCCCATATGGGCGACCAGCACGATGGCATCCACTTTGCCATGGATTTGCTGGATAACGGTTTTTACCGCCCCGACGGGATCGGTGAAATTCAGTCCCTTCACGCGGTCAGTGCCTTTGGCGAACTCCGCGGTCATCGGTGTATCCATACCGATGATGCCAATCTTCACGCCCTGCCGTTCGACTATTTTATAGGCCGGTAGGTAAGGTTTACCGCTTTCCCAAAAAATGTTGCCCGCCAGCGCGGTGCCTTTGAACTGGTCAAGCGAGGTGGAAAGCACGTTCAGACCGAAATCGAACTCGTGGTTACCCATCACCCAGACGTCATAATTCATGGCGTTAAAACCAAGCATCATCGGGCTGGTTTTGTCATTTTTGAAGGTTTCGACAAAGTTGCCCTGAATGGTGTCACCCGCATCAACCAGAATCACATTCGGCTGCTGCGCACGGACTTTATGCACCTGTGTGGCGATCTGACTCAGGCTGCCAGCCATGTTGGCGGTGTCGGTGGCGTAATCCCAGGGAACAAAGGTGCCATGCAGGTCTGATGTCCCCAGAATCGTAATATTGACGGGTTCTTGAGCGGCCATAGCAGAAGTACTCAAACAAAGCAGAAGTGACAAAAGCGTTTTTTTCATTATGTCATCTTAGTGTCATAAAAGGTGATAGCGCGAAATTATGCGATTTGCTTCCCATTTGTGCTACAGACTTTGCAAAAGCAGCGTAGGAAATGCGAAGCAGGCTAAGTTTTTAGCCGCCGACACACGTAGCATCGGCGGCGCGAAGGGATCAGGCGGGAAGATAGAAGTCGAAGCGGTGGCTTTTGGTTTCCAGCATGGACTGTGCTGGTACGCCAGCTAGCGGCGGCGCATAGTCTGGTCGCTTCACCACGACGCGTTTCTTTGCCAGTGCGCGTGCGGGTTCCAGCAGCGCATCGGCGTCGTCATCCGCACCCACCAGCGACTGAAATACCCGCATCTCTTTCTTCACCAGCGCGCTCTTTTGTTTGTGTGGGAACATCGGATCGAGGTAAACCACATCCGGTGGCGGCGTGATATCGCGCAGCGCGGTCATACTCGACGCGTGCAGCAGCGTCAGCCGCTCTCGTAGCCATGGGCCAATCTCTGCGTCCTGATAACCACGTTGCAATCCGTCGTCCAGCAGGGCTGCAACCACCGGATTGCGCTCCACCATGCGTACGTGGCAGCCTAATGCCGCCAGCACAAAGGCATCGCGCCCTAGCCCGGCTGTCGCATCCACGACATCCGGCAGGTAATCTTTTTTGATACCGACGGCTTTAGCGACAGCCTCGCCGCGTCCGCCGCCAAAGCGACGGCGATGTGCCATCGTCCCGGCAACGAAATCGACGAAGATAGCGCCGAGCTTCGGTTCATCCTGCTTGCGCAGTTCCAGACGTTCCGCTGTCAGCACCAGCGCCATGGCCGCATCGGGATCGGAAACCAGCCCCCAGCGTGCTGCCAGAGAAGATAAGGCGCCACTATCGGCACCTTCTTCTGCGATTAAGCAGATGCTCATCCTTTGATGCCGTAATGCGCAAGCATGGCATCCAACTGCGGTTCACGGCCACGGAAGCGTTTGAACAGCTCCATCGGCTCTTCGGAACCGCCGCGCGTCAGGATGCTATCCAGGAATGACTGACCGGTTTCGCGGTTGAAGATACCTTCTTGCTCGAAGCGGGAGTAAGCATCCGCCGCCAGCACGTCGGCCCACAGATAGCTGTAGTAGCCTGCGGCATAACCGCCTGCAAAGATGTGGCTGAAGGCGTGTGGGAAGCGGCCCCAGCTTGGGCTGGGCACCACGGCCACCTGCGCTTTGATTTCAGCCAGCGTCGGCAGAACCTGTGCGCCTTTTGCAGGATCAAACTCTGCATGTAGGCGGAAATCGAACAGACCGAACTCCAACTGACGCAGAATGAACAGCGCGGCCTGATAGTTTTTCGCCGCCAGCATTTTATCCAGCAGTTCCTGCGGCAGCGGTTCACCGGTTTCGTGGTGGCCGGAGATAAAGGCCAACGCTTCCGGCTCCCAGCACCAGTTTTCCATGAACTGGCTCGGTAATTCGACTGCATCCCACGGTACGCCGTTGATGCCCGCGACACCGGCGGTATCGATCTGGGTCAACATGTGGTGCAGGCCGTGACCGAATTCGTGGAACAGCGTGGTGACTTCGTCGTGGGTGAACAGCGCGGGTTTGCCGTTGACCGGGCGGTTGAAGTTACAGACCAGATAGGCGACCGGTTTTTGCAACTCGCCATTGCCTTTGCGTAGTTTACCCGCGCAGTCGTCCATCCAGGCACCACCGCGTTTGTGTTCACGAGCGTATAAATCGAGGTAAAAACTGCCGCGCAGTTCACCGCTTTCATCGAACAGATCGAAAAAGCGAACATCTGGGTGCCACACATCGACATCTTTACGCTCTTTCGCTGTAATGCCGTAAATGCGTTTAACCACTTCAAACAGACCGTTCACCGCGCGATTTTCCGGGAAATACGGTCGCAGTTGCTCATCGCTGATGGAATACCGATGCTGCTTCTGCTGTTCGCTATAGTAGGTGATATCCCAGGCCTGTAATTCGTCCACGCCATAGTGTTCTTTGGCGAAGGCGCGCAGCTGCGCGAGTTCTTCTTCAGCCTGTGGACGGGCGCGTTTCGCCAGATCGGTCAGGAAGTCGAGTACCTGCTGCGGGTTTTCTGCCATTTTGGTTGCCAGCGACTTGTGTGCGTAGCTGTCGAAGCCCAGCAACTGTGCCAGCTCGTGACGCAGCGCCAGCGCTTCCGCCATAATGTCGCTGTTGTCCCATTTGCCCGCGTTTGGCCCCTGATCGGAAGCTCGCGTGCCGAAGGCGCGGTACATCTCTTCACGTAGTGCCTGATTGGTGCAGTAGGTCATCACCGGCAGATAGCTCGGGATATCCAGCGTCAGCAGCCAGCCCTCTTGCTCCTTGGCTTCTGCCTGCGCTTTGGCTGCTGCCAGCGCACTTTCCGGCATGCCATCCATCTCGGTGACGTCGGTAATCAGTTTGCTCCAGCCCATCGTGGCATCCAGCACGTTGTTGCTGTACTGCGAGCCGAGTTCAGACAGACGAGCGGAAATTTCGCCGTAGCGTTTCTGTTTTTCCGGCGACAGGCCAATACCGGACAGTTCAAAATCGCGCAGCGCGTTATCAACGGATTTCTTCTGCGCCACGCTCAGCGTGGCGTAGTGTTCACCGTCACGCAGGCTGCGGTAGGCCTGATACAACCCGGCGTGTTGACCAACCCAGGTGCTGTGCTCAGATAACAGCGGTAGACATTGTTCATAAGCACCGCGCAGCTCTGGGCTGTTTTTCACCGCATTCAGATGGCTAATGGGGGAAAAGATGCGGCTAAGACGATCGTCGCTGTCTGCCAGCGTCTGACACAGATTATCCCACGTAAATGGCCCCGCTTGAGCGACCACCCGCTCTACCGTCTTACGGCATTCATCCAGCGCATCTTTCACTGCTGGGACAATATCTTCCGTTTTAATGCTGGAGAACGGGGGCAGGGTAAATGAGGTCAGTAATGGATTCGTCATGGTGCCGTCCTGATAAGTGTGGGTGATCTCGTTGCCGGTAAGTGGAGTCTGTTGAAGAGAGACCGGCAAAGCGCATATTTATTGCGTATTAATCACTAAGATGAGGTCAAGTGCCGCGAAAATCAATGGTGGAGCCGGTGCTCCTCGTGACCAAAGGTGCATTTTTCCATCATAAATAAGCGCCCAAACATTATCTGAACACGGTTCTTAACGCTGTGCTAAATACGTGTCCCTGAAATTTTTTGCTATTTTTCTGCCCGATTTCGTTTTTCGCGTGACCTACCTGATGTGTCTTTTTTTTCAATATTTCAGGGGAATGACAATGGCAATAAACAATCATAATGGTGGGTGCATCGCTGCGCACAAACCTACCTTGGCGGTAGCGCGGGCAGTCCATTTGGCACTGTCTGGCGTGTTGCTCTTGAGCGCTGGAGCGGCCGGCTCGGCGCTGGCGGCGGAAAGTACGGCTTCTGTCGCAGCACCAAGAATGACGTTTTCCATTCCGGCAGGGTCACTAGGAACCTCTTTGCAGGCTGTCGCTAGCCGCGCCAATATAATTCTCACGTTCTCTCCCGACCAAACACAGAATAAAACTAGCGGGAGCGTGCAGGGAACCTACACCGTTCAGGAAGCGTTTGCGGTCGCGCTAGCGGGAACGGGGCTCAATGTGGTTCAGACGGCCACGGGCTACCGGTTGGAATCTACGCTTGCCGCCGAGGGAAGCGACGGTAGCCTGATAATCCCGACGCTCTCGGTGGTTGGCGGTACATCGGACAGCGCCGCTGCCGGACGTTCCGTGTTGCGTCAAGCCGATGTCGATCGCGTACAGGCCGACAACATTGCCAGCCTGCTCGATAAACTCCCCGGCGTGTCGATGGCGGGTTCTCCTCGACCGGGTGGACAGAGCCTGAACATTTGGGGCATGGGGGACATGGAAGACGTTAATGTCGTACTGGACGGTGCGCCAAAAGGCTTTGAGAAATACCGCCAGGGTTCGGTGTTTATTGAACCTGAGCTGATTAAGCGTATCGATGTCGATAAAGGGCCACATGACATTCGCAGCGGCAACGGCGGCTTCGGTGGCACCATTCAGATTGAGACCAAAGACGCCAGCGATCTGCTGCTGCCGGGAGAAAACTTCGGCGGGATGGTCAAATACAGCTATCACACTAACGATCGACAAAATATCTACAGCGGCGCGCTGTATGGCCGAACGGAAGAAGGGATGGCTGACGGCCTGCTCTACATGAGCAAGCGCGATGGCGACAATATTGAGCGCCCTGACGGCACGCGCTTTGCCTACTCGACCAGCGACATGGCGTCTTATTTACTGAAGACCAACATCTATCTGACGGATTATCAGACGCTAACGCTTTCCGCGATGCGTTCCGAATCCGACGGTTGGCAGCCGTTTGCTGCTAAACGTGACGATATCAGACAGCCATCACAAAGAGACGTTAATCTTTATGGCTGGGAAGAGGCCTGGCGGCGCAAGCTGGTCTACCGCGATCAGGTGGATAAAAATTACTCGCTGAAATGGAATGTCGCGCCAGCGGATCAGCCGTGGTTGAACCTGACGGCGTCATTTGCTACCTCAAAAACCGAACAGCACGACAGGCGCACAGCTTCCGTGGCGCAAGATGGTTTTTTGGGAACCTTGGGCCATGAAAGCTGGATCAGTTACACCGATAAATTGGCGGAAGTTAGTAATGAAAGCCGTTTTAGTACCGGCCCGTTTGATCACTCGCTACTGGTAGGCATGCGCTGGCATCAAAATAAGCGTAGCACACTGATGTCTTTGCCGAGCGAAAGTAACAATGCTGAGTACAATTATGGCTATTTCCAGCCTTACTATATGCCGTCGGGCGATCAGGAAACGCGTAGCGTTTACTTACAGGATGCGGTGACGCTGGGCAGCGTAACGATCACGCCGGGCGTACGCTATGACCATGTAACCAATACTGGGCGACCCAACATTGCCCCTCGCTATAACAGCAGCAACCCGGCGGCGGGGCATGACTACAGCAGCGTGACCTACACCGGTTGGTCGCCGCGAATCGGTGCTTTATGGAAAGCAACGGATAACCTCTCGCTGTTTGCTGATGCCAGCCGAACCTGGCGCGCGCCCGTTATCGATGAGCAGTATGAAGTTCAATCCGCGACCTCGGGTGTGCCGGGAAGCAGCCGTAATCTGCAAGTGGAAAGCGTTAAAGGTATCCGCCTGGGGGCGATTCTGGACTTCAATAACCTGATGCTGGAAGAGGACAGCTTGCAAATTCGCACCACGCTGTTCCGTAACCGGGGCAAAAACGAAATCTTCAAACGTACAGGCGTGTATTGCGAAGCGTCTGCACAGACGGGGCGTAATTCATCCTGTGCCGGGCCGTTATCGGTTTACCGCAATCTGACGGGATATACCATCGAGGGGGTTGAAATTGAGTCGTTCTACGACAGCCGCAGGCTATTTGGTAGCCTGTCCTTCTCCTCGATTCGCGGCGAACGCGATGCGTCACTGCGTAATCCGTGGGGCAATAAAACCTGGATTGCTGAAATCCCACCAACAACCGCACATGCGACGCTAGGCACCAAAATTCCGAGTCTGGATATGGCGATAGGCTGGACAGGGGACTTTGTGCGCAAGCAGGATCGCTCACCTGCTGACGGCGACCCGCTGGCTTCTGGCTGGGCGTTACCGAAGACGAAAGGCTACGTGCTGCATGGACTCTTCGCAAGCTGGCAGCCGCAGACGATAAAAGGATTTGAAGCGCGTGTGACGGTCGATAACTTACTGAATACCGATTATTACCCGTATCTGGGCGAATCGGTGTCCGGTGTGGGACGTAACGTGAAAATCAGCGTACTACAACGCTTCTGATAGCATGGCGTGGGGCGGATGTGATTTCCGCCCCGTTAGTAGGGACGTGTTGCGTGGGCGTAATGCAAATTCAGCAAATTTGAATAATTTTCGTTTCGGAACTTGACAGCCAGAGGGAAAAAACATAAATAAGAACGATTATCATTCTTATATTTAAATGGCACTCTGGGGTAAAGTTCGATGGTGAGGAAAGCGACGGCCAGCGTAAATGACTTTGCCCAACAGCTCTATTTCGATCACCACCGCTGGTTGTATAACTGGCTGCGCCATAAATTGGATTGCGCCCAGCATGCGGAAGACCTGGCACAGGACACGTTCCTTAACGTGTTGATGAATCCCGACCTTCTCACGATTCGCCAGCCGCGCCCATTTCTGGCCACTGTGGCTCGTCGTTTAGTCGCTAATCATTATCGTCGTAAAAAGATTGAAGATGCTTATCTGGAGGTGTTGAGCACGCAGCCGGATGCCTGTATGCCATCCCCTGAGACGCGTCTTCTTACCCTCGAAATTCTTGAACAGCTTGATGCTGCGCTGGACGGCCTGCCTGCGCCAGTCAGAGAGGCGTTTCTACTGGCGCACCTCCACGGTATGCGCTACAGCGATATCGCCGAACGTTTGCGGGTTTCCAGCAGCTCGGTGAAACAGTATCTGCAACGCGCTAACCTCCAGTGTTTCTTTGCACTACCGCTATGAACGATCGCACTTTTTATCGTGACGGGCAGGGTCAGCCGATTCAGCCAGACAGCGCGCGTGAAGCGGTGGCGTGGCTGACGCAACTGATGTCCGACAGTGTTACGGAACAGGATCGCTGCGAGTGGCTGCGTTGGCGGGAAGCCTCGGCGGATAACGAACAGGCGTGGCAGCATATCGAATCCGTCTGTGCCAATCTGGGTCAGCTTAACGCGCGGGCGGCACACCAAAGTCTGTCGACGCTTAACGGTATGCAGCGTCGCAGCGTTCTGAAAGCGCTGGCTATTTTTTGTCTGACCGGCAGCGCTGGCGTAGTTGGGTCGCGCACAGATTTGTGGCAGTCGCTGACGGCGGATTATCAAACGCAGGTGGGTGAACAGCGCCATGCAGTATTGGAGGATGGCACGACGTTGCTGCTGAATACGCAGACGGCGCTGAATGTGACCTACAGTGACGATCTACGCCAGCTCGCACTGATCCGCGGTGAAGTCATGATCGAAACCAGTCAGTCTGAGAAGACGGTGCAATACCCGCGCCCTTTCGTTGTGACGACGGAGCAGGGAAAGGTGCAGGCACTGGGGACGCGCTTCAGCCTGCGGGTGCAGGGTGAACACACGCGGGTAGCGGTGTATGACGGTGCGGTAAGGCTGTATCCAGAGCAGAACGGTCTGGATGGACAAGTGGTAAAAAGCGGGCAGACGGCGACGTTCACCACGCAGCGCTGTGGGGCGATTGAGACAGCAAAAGCAGAGCCGGCCTGGGTGAAAGGGCAATTGTTGGCGGATAACCAGCGTCTGGTGGATTTTGTTGATGAACTGAGCCGCTATCGCAGCGGCGTGATTCGTTGCCAGCCAGAAGTTGAGAGCCTGCGCTTTTCCGGCGTCTTCCCGCTGTCTGATACCGATAATATTTTGGCTGCGCTGGTGGAAGCGCTTCCTGTGCAAGTGCGTTATTTCTCTCGTTACTGGATTCAGATTGCTGCGCGATAAAATATCCTGCTAAATTGTAATAGCATTACACTTTATGCTGTTTTGATTTTTTTTCTGCCCGATCCCCGTCGCTGAACGACCCACTATTATCTGTGCCTGTCTTATACCTAACGATGTGATGAAGAACGCATGATGATTTCCCCGGAACCGCATTCATTGAGAGTGTTGCCCCTATCTCTGTGGCGAGAGGCGGTGTGCTAATGGCCGCACAAACGCTGAAATACAATACGATGCAGCCCACAACGACAGTACGTTGGGGAAGTGGCTCGCTGCTAGCGTTGGCGTTACACGCAGGGCTGATTGTCTGGGTTAGCTACCATGCGCTTGATTCCTCCATTGAAGCGCCGCCGCCCGCCATGATGTTAATGGTTGCGGATAGCGTGCAATCCACAACCAGTCCTCAGGATGCGCCTGTTGGCCCGCAGCAAACGCTGTCCACGCCGCAAGCGTCGGCAGCCCAACCGGAAAAAATGATGCAAGACGTGCCGCCGCTTGCGCCTGCACCAAAGCCAGTGATTGCGACGGCGCAAAAGGAAAAACCGCAGCCGCAGAAAAAAGTACAGAAAAAAATGGAAAAGCAGGTGCAGGAGACAACGCCGCAGGAAGACATTGCACCATCGGAAAAGCCGCCTGCCCCTGTTACCAGCGCGCCGCTGCCGGGCAGCAGTCAGCACGTGGCTGCGCCCTATAACAGCGATGCCGCGCAGATGCGTAAAGGGGTGGCGGACTGGAGTAGCAAGCTGCTGGCGCATCTGAGCCGCCATAAACGCTATCCCGTTCAGGCTGCACGGCAGCGATTGCAGGGGGTTGCACAGATTCGCGTGACGTTGGATCGAACCGGAAACGTGTTGGCCGTTTCGTTGGTCAGCAGCAGCGGCGTGACGCCATTGGATACGGAGTCTACCGCCTTGCCGCAGCGTGCTCAGCCGCTTCCAGCGCCGCCGGTAGACGTGATTGGCGATAACGCGCAGCTCACCATCACGATCCCGATTAGCTTCGATTTACGCGAAGCACGCCGCTAGCTGACATCAGTTAGCGCGGCGTGTGCGCATCATAGCCAGCATAAAAAAACCGAATGGCGTAGGGATTGCCTTGTTCGGTAAAGAACTCTGCGACTCTCTCCCGTTCTAGTCCGTAGCGTCGCGATAACAACCCTGCCTCAAAGGCAGCCTGCTGGCGGTCGCCTTTGGTTTCCGCCAGATTGTGAGCATAGCCACAGATATAGCCGCGCCGATAATCGTAGCAGTAAGGGTTAATGTCGTTGCTGGATTTTGGGTTGGCAGATCTCAGCCCAGCGAGGACGCCTCGCTCAAAATGGTTTCCCATGATAATGCTCCGTGAATGATCGTTATATATTTAATAATATAACGCTTATTTATCACTCACCAGATCTGTTGGAAAATATTCCTGGACTCCTAGCGTATGCCCGTACTTCCTCTGCCTGAATATCGGTAGCATCTACTCGAACGAAAAATGAACCTGTTTCGCAATTTACTGATTTAAGACGACAAAAACTGCCGGTTTGCGGGGCGGTTCGCAGCGTGAAGCGTTTGAGGGGATATTTTCCGCCGCAGACGGTTATACTGTCGGTTAATCGATGTTATTTATAAAAACTTCACCGGAAGCAAGCATGCTAAGTTACCGCCACAGTTTCCATGCCGGCAATCACGCCGACGTGCTGAAACACACTGTTCAGAGCCTGATCATCACCGCCCTGAAAGAGAAAGAAAAACCTTTCCTGTATCTGGACACCCATGCGGGCGCTGGCCGCTATCAGCTCAGCGGTGAACACGCTGAGCGCACAGGCGAATATCTGGATGGCATCGCGAAAATCTGGCAGCGTGACGACATTCCGGCTGAACTCGAACCTTACATGCAGGCTGTGCGCACCTATAACCACAACGGGCAGTTGCGCTATTACCCTGGCTCCCCGCTGATAGCGCGTCAGCTGCTGCGTGAACAGGACAAACTTCACCTGACCGAGCTGCACCCTAGCGATTTCCCGCTGCTGCGTAATGAATTCCAGAAAGATGCGCGAACCAAAGTGTCGCGTGATGATGGCTATCAGCAGTTGAAATCACAGCTGCCGCCACTTTCTCGTCGCGGATTTGTGCTGATCGATCCGCCTTATGAACTGAAGACAGACTATCAGGCCGTGGTGAAAGGCATTAAAGAAGGGCATAAACGCTTTGGCACGGGCGTATTTGCACTGTGGTATCCGGTGGTACTACGTCAGCATATCAAACGCATGTTGAAAGAGCTGGAAGCCACAGGCATTCGCAACATTCTGCAAATTGAGCTGGCGGTGTTGCCGGACAGCGATCGGTACGGCATGACGGCATCTGGCATGATTGTGATTAACCCGCCGTGGAAGCTGGCAGCGCAGATGAAGAGCGTGTTGCCGTGGCTGCATAGCGTGCTGGTGCCGGAAGGCACCGGACATACGCTGGTTGAGCAAATCGTACCGGAATAATTCTGGCGATTGCGATAGGTTATGCCGTCGGTTTTTCCTATCGCAACCATAGGCATAACCTTTATTGGACATAGGGCTCTGGCGTTACACTCTAGGCAAATTTTATTCACTTAAGCATGGATACACTGATGACCAAACACTATGACTATCTTGCTATTGGCGGCGGCAGCGGCGGTATTGCGTCTATCAACCGTGCGGCGATGTATGGACAAAAATGTGCGTTGATCGAAGCAAAATACCTGGGCGGCACCTGCGTCAATGTCGGCTGTGTGCCGAAGAAAGTGATGTGGCATGCGGCGCAGATTGCCGAAGCGATCCATCAGTACGGCCCAGATTACGGGTTCGATACCACGGTGAACCAGTTCAACTGGGGTACGTTGGTCAAGAACCGTAGCGCCTACATTGATCGTATCCACCAGTCGTACGATAACGTGTTGGGTAAGAATAAAGTCGATGTCATTCACGGTTTCGCTCGTTTTGTCGATGCGCACACGGTGGAGGTGAACGGCGAGAAAATTACGGCTGACCATATCCTGATCGCGACGGGCGGCCGTCCGGTTCACCCTGATATTCCCGGTGCGGAATACGGCATCGATTCTGATGGCTTCTTTGAGCTGGATGCGCTGCCGAAGCGCACCGCTATCGTCGGTGCAGGTTATATCGCAGTGGAGATTGCGGGCGTGCTGAACGGGTTGGGTTCTGAAACCCACCTGTTTGTGCGTAAACATGCACCGCTGCGCAGTTTTGATCCGCTGATTGTCGATACGTTGGTGGAAGTGATGAACACCGAAGGGCCGACGCTGCATACCGAATCGATCCCGAAAGCGATTGTGAAAAACGCGGATGGCAGCCTGACGCTGGAGCTGGAAAACGGCCAGTCACAGACTGTTGACTGCCTGATTTGGGCGATTGGTCGTGAACCCGCGACGGATAACCTGAACCTGAGCGTCACTGGTGTTGAGTTGAACGACAAAGGCTACATCAACGTCGATAAATTCCAGAACACCAACGTTTCTGGCATTTACGCCGTTGGCGATAACACGGGTGCCGTCGAGCTAACGCCGGTTGCTGTTGCAGCGGGGCGTCGTTTGTCCGAGCGTCTGTTTAATAATAAACCGGACGAGCATCTGGATTACAGCAACATCCCGACCGTCGTCTTTAGCCACCCACCGATTGGCACCGTCGGGTTAACTGAACCACAGGCGCGCGAGCAGTACGGCGACGATCAGGTGAAAGTGTATAAGTCCGCCTTCACCGCAATGTACACTGCTGTTACGCAGCATCGCCAGCCGTGCCGTATGAAGCTGGTTTGCGTGGGCAAAGAAGAAAAAATTGTCGGCATCCACGGCATAGGTTTTGGTATGGACGAAATGCTGCAAGGCTTCGCGGTCGCCGTCAAAATGGGCGCAACCAAGAAAGACTTCGACAACACCGTCGCCATCCACCCGACGGCATCGGAAGAGTTTGTGACGATGCGGTAATGGTGTAGGGAAGCGGGCTTAACTGCTTTTCGGGAAGACGAAAACATGCTGGCTGAATAGTGAACTATTTGGCCGGCATTTTTTATATCCACCCTAACGCGGCTACCTCATTCGCTCACTCGCCAGATGATAAACACCGCTGCGCTCACGTTTGCCTACCGCCACCACGGCGATAACCAATACGTCGTCAATAACCTCATAAACCAAACGAAAGCCTGACGCTCGGAGCTTTATTTTGTAGCAGTCCTTCATCTCTCGTAACTTTGCCGCAGGAATATGGGGATTTTCGCAGCATTTTTTTAGTTTTTTGGCGAATTGCTGTTGGATAGCTTTATCGAGTTTTAGCCATTCTTTTAGCGCATCTTCCCTGAATTTGACGCGATAACTCATAGGAAGCTATCCAAATCCACGTCAACCAGCGGTTGGTTTTTACGTTCACCGATCAGCTTAACCAGCTCCTGATCGTCCAGCGCATCCAGCATTTTTTCGTAGAGATCCGCAGGAATGCAATAAAACGCAGGTTGGTTGCGGTTCAAGATAGCGACAGGCAGGCCATCACCAGCCTTGACCGTCGCCATCGGGTTCTTTTTCAGTTCACTGACGCTAGCACTGGTATCACTCAATATAATATTTGGCATGATAGACCTTTAATGACCGGTTAATAGGTCTTTAAAATAAGCAATCAAAGACCTGCTAACAAGTCTTTTGATGGTTTTTTATACCCGCTCCGAATGGCTTCCTGCCAACAAGATGAAGAAAATGCCGCTTTTATCACGGCATTCATCTGAAGAGTGATAATGATTATCGTTAGTGTTTTGTTTGTGATAAGTTGCGATGAGTGGGTTTTACCCTGCTGACTGACTTTTCCCTTACAAAACATACCGGCTTTCTCACTATGTCTTTAGCTAATCGTACGACGTCTTCAGCCTATCGGTTGTTTAATTTACGCTTAGAGAGCAAGACGCTGCTCTCGCCCTCGCTTGTTCGCTGTGTGTTCACCGGCTCTGAAGTGCGCCAGATGAAACTGGACGCGCCGGATCAGCGCATCAAACTGCTGCTCGCTAGTGAAAGCGGGGAGCTGACGCCGATGGCCGTGAGCGACACGTGGTATCAGGATTATCTGGCACTGCCGCGTGAGCGTCGGCCTGTTTTACGCACCTATACGCTGCGGTCTGTCTCCCATGAATCACAGCAGGCGGCGATCGATTTTGTGCTGCACGGCGATACCGGACCAGCTTCAAGCTGGGCGAATCACGCTAAGCCGGGCGATGCGCTACAAATTGTCGCGCCCAATGCGGAGGCCGATGGCGACAGCGGCGGTTATGAATGGGCACCACACGAGGGCGTTGAGCAAGTGCTGTTGATTGCGGATGAAACGGCGCTGCCTGCGGCAATGGGAATTCTTGAGCAACTGGCTACCCAGCCTTCTCCGCCATCGGTGCAGGCTTTTTTTGAAGTGCCGAAAGCGGCTGACTGCGTGACATCGGGTAGTTTCCCGTTTGCACAGATTCACTGGTTGCCGCGTGAGGAAACCGACAGCACAGTATGGGGTGAACGCCTGCTGGCTGCGGTGCAGCAGGACGTAAAAATTCCTGCCAGCGCCTGCACCAACCGCGATGAAATCGCACAAGAGACACCGGAAGACGAGTTACTGTGGGAGCGGGCAACGGCACATCGTCCGTTTTACGCCTGGGCTGCGGGAGAGTCTTCTGCCATCAAACGGCTGCGCCGCTATCTGCTCGACGAGCGCCACCTCGATAAAGAAACGATCAACTTTATGGCGTACTGGTCGCATCGCTAAGAGAAAACCGCAGGAGGGATATTCCCTCCTGCGGTTATTTCCCCATCATCTCCGCCAACTGCTGTTCATCTGGCAGCCCGACCACCTGCTGTAGTTCATTTTTATCATTCAGGTAATAGATGGCCGGCGTGACGTTTGCGCCTAATTCATCCATTAGCCGCTGATTAAACTGAATGTTATTCCAGATGTCGCGTGGAGAACTTTCGGGGAACGGAGGCACCGTTTTACCATTCGATAGCTCATACTCATGCCAGGCTTTGGCCGGATCGCTGGCGGCAAGAATCGCCGCAGCATAACGTCCACTTTCCGGTTTGATGACGCCAACCAGTAGCGTTTGCAGTTGCACTTTTCCTGCTTTTACCCATGGCTGTGCCTGCTGCCAGAACTGTTTGCAGTACGGACAGAACGGGTCGGCAAAGACGATAATTTTACGCGGCGCATCCTTTGATCCTTCGGTGATAAATGGTGCTTGCTGCAATTTCTGCCACATCTCTCGACCAGCAGGAACATACACTTCCTGCTGAATCAGCGCTTCGCTGAGGTTGTTACCGTGTTCATCATACATATAGCCTGAAATGGCATGCTTACCGTCAGGGGTTAAGTAGATGGTCACTCCCACTCCCTGATAACTGCCCAGCCAGCCTTGTATGCCGCCGGGTGCAGTGAACGGCTTAATGATCGTAATACCCTGTTTTTCTACGCTCTTCACCGCGTCCGGCAGGGCATCTTGTGCCAGTGACGATGCGGAAAGCGTCAATAAGGAGAGTATGAGGAAGCTGCGTTTTATCATGGTATTGCGCCTGTATCGTGGATCATGGTCTGTCAGATAGCGTAGCGTAAGGTCATCTGTCGGGAGAGCGTATTTACACTTTCTGAATCAGAGACAGATTTTGTCTGGTTGAAGAGATGGGTTGGGTAGGATCATGCTCTGTCGTATATTACGCCGAGATTAATTAGGATTGATTGCCTGTTGCGTGGAGTGTTTACCTCATGAATTCATCTTTCCCCCATTTCCGCTACCACCCTAATCCGTTATCGACGGGAAGTATCAACGTGTCTGATGACGTCTGCCCATGCTGCAATCAGGCGCGTGGCTATGTTTATACTGCATCGTGCTATACCGTGCATGATTTACCCGAAGAGACATTTTGCCCCTGGTGTATCGCAGATGGCAGCGCGGCAGCACGCTACGATATACATTTTGCGGACAGTCACCCATTG
Source organism: Pectobacterium polonicum (assembly GCF_005497185.1). Taxonomy (GTDB): domain Bacteria; phylum Pseudomonadota; class Gammaproteobacteria; order Enterobacterales; family Enterobacteriaceae; genus Pectobacterium; species Pectobacterium polonicum. Next base: position 60,507 of record NZ_RJTN01000011.1, read on the forward strand.
CTGTGCGCAGGTGTGGCGAAGGAGATCGTTGATGAAGTGTGCGAGCGAACGCCGGGCTACGTTTCCTGGCAGCAGGAGCATTGGTTGGCGTGCTGTGACGATGCTTGTGCCTTTGCTGGGGATGCTGGCCGTGAAGAGCTGATTGCATTGGGAGCGGAAGCACTATCGGCGCAATTTACGGACTTTTCGTGGCCGCTGGAAGCCTGGAAGAAGCTGATTGAGTACTATCAGCCCGGAGGCGAAACGGCACTTTACCGTTTTGAATGTTTGCACTGTCAGAAGGTGCATTATGGGATTGATTTCGCCTGAGTATGGCGTGTTTTGTGATGCTTTCCCCTTACTGGAGTGATGAATTACCGTGACCTTGACCGAATCGCTGATTGCTTTTACGTTTGCCGCGACGCTGCTGACCCTGACTCCGGGTCTGGATACCGCGCTGATTCTACGCACCGCTACTGTTGAAGGTAGTAAAAAGGCTTTTCATGCCGCGTTTGGTATTAACGTCGGCTGCCTGATTTGGGGTGCGATGGTGGCGTTTGGCTTAGGGACGTTGATTGCGGCATCGGAGCTGGCCTATAACATCCTGAAATGGTGCGGTGCGGCTTATCTCTGTTGGTTGGGTCTGCAAATGCTCCTGAAACCCAGAACCGAACTGGTGATGGCCGCGCCACAAGGTGCACCGAAGCAGCAGAACTGGTTTCTCCGTGGCATGCTGGGCAACGTGTTAAATCCAAAAATCGGCGTGTTCTACGTTTCATTCCTGCCGCAGTTTATCCCAGCCGGACATTCAGTGGTGCTGTGGACTTATCTGCTGGTTCTTATTCATGTCTTTATCGGCACGCTGTGGTCGTCCACGCTGATTGCCACCACGCGTCCGCTGTCGCGTTTTCTGCGTCGCGGCTCGGTTGTGAAGTGGATGGACCGAACGACGGGCGTTGTCTTTCTGGCATTCGCCGCCCGTCTGGCGTTCTCCCGGCGGTAGGTTTGGCATCAATACTGACGTTATCAATAAAAGCATTCACTACGCTACTCGCGTATCAGATCCTGCCGAACAGCAGCGCGATGAGCGTGAGGATCTCTTTGCTGAGCGGCTGTCCTTTCTCTTCGGCTAGCAGATAGAGTGGGGGGGAGCGCCGTTCTCCTTGCTGTAATGGCAATATTTGCAATTCACCTTGTGTGATGTGATCTGAAATCCGCGCTTCTGGCGTCGTTCGCGTTACTCTCTCAGAGAGACAGCGTTACGCGCGCTTTCAACTGCTCCGGCGTTTCATTACGCAGAACTTCAATCAGGTGGATATATTAAGATTTCATGGATAGAACTGACGGAAACGGACGTCAGTCTAATTCGCTATCGTAGAATTTTAGTGAGAGGAATGAATCAGACAATGGTGAAGCAGTGATAGAATAAGTGCATCGTGTTACTTTTAGATAATATACCCGTAATACTTCAAGCCGCAGGTGCGTTGGCTGCGTTCACTCACCCGAATCACTTACCTGAGTAAGCTCATCGGGACTCCCTCTCTTGCCGCCTTCCTGCAACTCGAATTATTTGGGGTATATATTCATTATCAAGTCATGCTTATGAGCAGATTATAAAAACCAAAAACCATCTTATTTGAATAAGATGGTTTTTAAACTGATATTGCGTACTATACATATCAGTTAATTTTATTCGCTCGCGGATAAAGAGACTCTATCCAGAGGAACGAATTTCCATTGCTGAGCGATTGAACCATTAAATTCAAATAGCTGAACACGCGTTCCTGCACCACCACGACCTTGAACGTCGATGACATAGGATTTATTCGCCTGGCTAAAAATAAACCCAGGTTTGCTCGCAAAATCCCACTTTTGAGTTGATTCATTCTGGTTGGTTAACTGTAAAACGAGATCTGTACCGCTGGCAATAGCTTTATTTTTAATTGCCAGTGCTAAAGCCCCGTCACTCGCCGCCAGTGAAATTACGCCTGTTCTACTATCCAAATTCCATAGGATTTTATCGAGTGAGGAATCTGCACGGAGCAGAACGGCTGTGGCATCTTTTTGCTGATCGGAGACACCTAATGCCAGTGTTGAATCTGCTGAATATTTCAAAATACCAATCATAATAATTTCCTTGCTATTAGTGTTAGTCGATAGTTTCTGGCTTATTTAATTTCGCCAGCGATTAAACTGTAGTTGTGTTTGTTTTTTTTGCCATCTGGTTTTTTGACGAAAAATAACAAACTATTGGTTTTTATATTTATTTAATTTTTAACTTTATAAATATCTTATTGGGTTTTTTTATTTTGAGAAATATATTAAATTATTTATATAGTGATGGGTTTAATTATTTGCATAGTAATTGTTTTATATTGGGTATGTTCTGCGAAATAAAATTTAATTATCAAGGTAATTAAATCCATTTCGTTATTTAGACAATAGGCGTGTCAGCAGGTTCAGAATGAATTCAGAATGGGAGCGGTCTGTTCAATATAAAAAACAGACCGCTTGAATATTAATGCTCTGGCCAGAAGGGTTCGCCCAGCGTGAGCATCAGTCGGTTGGCCCAGGAGAAGAAGGCGGCTGACTGCACGATATCGACAATCTCCAGCGTATCTAATCCTTGTTCTTGCAGTTGCTTCAGGTCGTTGGCATTGACCTGTGCGGGCGTGGCGGAGAGGCGTGCGGAGAAATCGATAATCGCCTGCCAGCGTGGGCTTTGGCCGATGCTTAAATCGCCACCGGGAACGACGTCCAGTAACCGTTGCACATCGCTGTCCTGCTTAGAGAGCTGACTGGCTTTACGGGCATGTACCGAGGCGCAATAAATGCAGCCGTTGACCTTACTGGTGACGGCGGCGATCAGTTCGCGTTCTTTGCGCGGCAGGCCGCCAGAGGTATAAAAAATCCCTTTATCCGTTAGCGTACGCTGTTCCAGCACCGGAAGGTTGCGGCCTAGCAGGCGGAAATAGTCGGAATTGGTATGGCCGAATCGCGCCAGAATCGCCTGCTCATCGGCATTGAATGCTGCCAGTGGTTTGGGGGTAATCCATGGTTCCCAATCCAGTTCCGCCTGAGTGAACGCCTGCGGTGCGGCTTTGCCGCTGTGCGTCTGGGGCTGGGTATGCCACTGGCCTGCAACGGCGGCCTGTGAATGTGGTTGGCCAACGCGATGACCTGCAATCAGGCGATAGCCGCGCAGCAGGCGACTTTGGAAATTCACAAACGCGATGAGCTGCGACAGCGTGACGATATCGTCTACCGACCAGCCCGCCTGTTCCAGCGCGTTGACGTGGGATGGTGCGGCTTGCACGGGGGTCTTCGTCAGGCGCTCAGCGTGATCCAGCGCCAGCTGTAGCGCGGGTGTCAGCGTAGGTTCTGGGAAGTCCGCCAGTCGCTCGGCATAAAAATGCTGTAGCTGCTCATCTTGCTGCCAGTCGCTGATCTTTGTTGCAAACCAAAAGCGCAGCGATAACGGTAATGTCACGTCATCATGTGCCGCGGCGTTAAACAGTGCGTCGTAACTGCCTTGGGTGTGGCGGGTTGCCGCTTCACGGGTTTTTCTGGCTTCTGCGAGGGCGGAATCCGGGCTGATTTCGGCCAGCGCATTCAGTATGTCATGGGTGTGCAAGGTGTTAGCGTGCGTCATGCAATCTCCTGCCCGAGCGGGCTTTTCTGTTTGACGGCGGGCTTCCAGCCCAAAGCGGGAGCCACCTGAGTGGCAATCAATTCAAGCGAGCGAAGGATCAGCGCATGTGGCGGATCGATGGAGTGTACCTGGAACGTCACATCCGTCGCCCGCTCCAGCGAACTGTCAGCCCGAAGCGATGCAATCACATCCTGTGCTGTGCCGACATGGCTATCGAAGGAAGCAATCAGCGCTTCTACTGAGTCATGAGGGATCGCGCGGAACGTGCCGGAACGGGCGGCAGAACGATTAAGTCCTTTCTCTGCCAGACTCAGCGCTAGCTGACGATCGTCAGCCACGAAGACGCTACGTGAGCTGAGGATACGCGGCGCGACGCCAGCGGGCAGCGCAGCCAGATAGGCGTCGATCATCGGGTTTTGCAAGTCAGCGAGCGTGGCGTCTGGAAAATGTTCCGGGCGTGGCTGGGTACGAGAGAGCATCAGGCCATCGCCTGCTTTGCCTGCTCGCTCCGCCCCTTCGATGGAAAACGTGGCCTGCCAGACGCGCTTATCTAAATGCGGGGCGGCAGGGTAGAGCTGATTGCCGTCTTCGCTCAATGCGTCTCCCCGCCAGGCGGCGCGCAGTTTCTCCAGGTAGCGCCCGAGGATCTGTCCGCGCTGCGCGCTGTCGTGACCGAACGCGGCAAATGAGGACGGCGTGCCGCCGGAACCCACGCCGACTTCCAGCCTGCCGTTGCTGAGTAAATCGAGCACGGCAGTGTCTTCCGCCACGCGTAGCGGCTCTTCCATTGGCAGCGTAATCACGCCAGTGCCGAGCTGGATGCGTTGAGTCCGTGCGGCGACCAGCGCCAGAAACACCAGCGGTGAAGGCAATCCGCCTTCATCCGCGTGAAAGTGGTGCTGTGCGACCCATGCGCTGTCGAATCCTAGTTGTTCGGCTTTGACGATCTGTTCCGTTGCCAGCCGATAACGCTGCTGGGCGGAAACGTCATCCAGCAACCGTGTGAAAAATCCCAGGCGTTTCGTTGCCATTTTACAGTCCTTGGTTTAGTGCGAATGTGGATTCAGTATGAATTTGGGGGTGGGGTGAACGGGCAAAAGCCGGGTGTTGCTGCCCAGGGATAGCCTCGATAAGTTCACGGGTATAGCGATGTTCGGGCTGGGCGAAGATGCGCTCCACCGGGCCGGATTCAAGCTGCTTGCCGTGGTACAGCACGGAAACGGTATCGGCAATCTGACGTACTACCGCTAAATCGTGCGAGATGAACACGTAAGTCAGCCCCAGTGATTCCTGTAGCTCGGTCAGCAAACGGAGAATCTGCGCCTGCACGGTGACATCCAGTGCGGAAACGGCTTCGTCCAATACCAATACCTGCGGTTCCAGCACCAGCGCTCGGGCGATCGCGACGCGTTGGCGCTGTCCGCCGGACAGTTCACGCGGCTTACGCGACAGTAGCGCTACTGGCAAGGAGACGCGTTCGAACATCTCATGAATTTTTCGCTCCCGCTGTGCGGCAGTATGGCGATTAAAATTGCGTAGCGGTTCCTCGACGATGTCGTACAGCCGCTGCGATGGATCGAGCGAGCCAAAGGGGTTTTGATAGACCAGTTGGATTTTCTGCCGGAACTGACGCAGCGCTTCACCTTTCAGGTGAGTGATGTCGGTGCCGTCGATCAGAATACGTCCGGCGCTGGGATGATGGAACCCGAGCAAGCTGCGTGCCGTGGTGGTTTTACCGGAGCCGGATTCGCCGACAATGGCGTGCGTTGTGCCGCGTACTACGCTGAAAGAGACGTCATCCACAGCGCGAAAATGCTCGCCTTTGCTACCTGACAGGGGAAAGGTTTGCACCAGATTTTCGACCGAGACAATAATCTCGGAGGCATGGTTGCGCGGTGGACGCGGTATCGGGTTGAGCGATGGAACATTCGCCAGCAGCGTGCGGGCATAGTGGCTTGAGGGCGCGCTGAGCACGTCCAGCGTCGGCCCTTGCTCCTGAATGTAGCCGTTCTGGAAAACCAGCAGACGATCGGCACGCTCGGCCGCTACGCCCAGATCGTGAGTGACGAACAGCACCGCCGTGCCATTTTCGCGCCGCAGCTCATCGAGCAGATCGAGGATACGTTTCTGCACCGTGACATCCAGCGCGCTGGTGGGTTCATCGGCGATAATCAGCGCGGGTTTCAGTGCAATCGCAATCGCTATCAACACGCGCTGTTTCATGCCACCAGATAGCTCGTGCGGATACTGCTTCGCCCGCAGTTCCGGCTGATTCAGGCCAACACGTTCCAGCAGCGCCAGCGTTTTCTGGCGGATAGTCTGGCGATCTTCCCGTTGATGAATACGCAGAATCTCATCTACCTGCTCGCCGATGGTCTGCACCGGATTAAGGGAACTGGTGGGATCTTGTGGGATCAGGCTGATCTGCGCGCCGCGCACGCTGTCCAACCGCTTTTGCGACCAGCCGCTGATATCCACGCCGTTTAGCCGAATGGCACCGCGCGTGAGCCTGCCGTTCTCGGCGAGCAAGCCGATGACGGCCTGTGCGGTAGTGGTCTTGCCTGAACCGGATTCTCCTACCAGTGCGACGACTTCGCCGGGCTGAATATGGAAAGAGACGCCTTCCACGACGGTTTGCTCGCGGTCGTCACTGCGGTAGGCGATAGTGACATTTTCCAGAGCCAGTACGGGGACTGCTGCGCTGGTTTGTAAGCTGGCTGGCAGACTCATCGTTCCGTCCTCCTGATCGATTGGCTGATACGGTTAGCGGACAACACAACAAGTACGACAACCAGGCCGGGGAAGGTGGTCAGCCACCAGGCGGTTGCGATGTAATTGCGGCCTTCGGCGATGAGTAGCCCCCATTCTGGCGTGGGCGGTGGTGCGCCGTAGCCGAGAAAACTCAGCGTGGAAATCGCCAGAATCGCGCTGCCGAATTGTAGGGCGGCGAAAGCAAAAACGGTGGTGAGCGAATTTGGCAGGATGTGTCGCCACAGCACGCTGAAAAAGGTGCCGCCGCTGCCATAGGCGGCTTCAACATAGTCGCTATGGCGTACACGTAACACCTCTGAGCGCACCAGTCGGGTAAAGCTGGCGATGGAGGTAACACCCACGGCAATTGCGGCGTTAACCGTGCCGAAACCCAACAGGATGATGACGCTCAGCGCTAGCAGCAGGCCGGGAATGGCAAGTAAGACATCGATGCTGCGCATGACGACGCTATCCAGCCAGCCGCCAACGGCACCTGCCAATAGGCCGAACAGGCTGCCGAGCACCAGACCTAGCCCGACGGCAATAAACGCGCCTGACAGCGAGTGCACCGCGCCATAAACAATGCGCGCATAGAGATCGCGCCCCAGTTGGTCGGTGCCGAGCCAGTAGTCTGCGTCGGGTGCCAGTCGCTGTGCGCCTGCGATGCCTTCTGTCGGGCTATAGCTGGTAAACCAGCCAGGAAACAGCGCCCAGAGTGCGACGGTTAAGATGACCAACCACGCCAGCAGTAGCCCTGGTTGAAAGGCATAGCGACGTAGAAACGGTCGCTTGCGCAGAAGGGGAAACGTAATTTTTTCCAACTGTACGGTAGTCATAGCGTGGCTCCTGGCGTTCTTTTCAGGCGCGGATCGAGCAGAGGATAGAGTAGGTCGACGGTTAGATTGACGACGACAAAGGCGGCGGCAGAAATAAGCACGATGGCCTGTAGCACGCTGCTGTCCTGATAGTTCACAGCTTCCTGAGTCAACTGGCCGAGCCCGTTGCGGCCAAACACGGTTTCGGTAATCAGCGCGCCCGCGATCAGCTCGCCCAGCAGCAAACCAGCGATGGTCAGTGTAGGCAGCATGGCGTTACGGGCGATATGTCGCCAGAGCACGCCGCTACGGCTGGCACCTTTCGCGCGGGCAACGGCAACAAATGGCTGTGTTTGCACCTGATCGATGCTACGCATCAGTACCTGAGCCAGCGGAGCAGAGATCGGCAGCGCCAGCGTGAGAACGGGCAAAATCAGTCCTTCCCATTCACCGGGGTTAATCACCGGAATCAGCCCTAGACGGAAAGAGAAGATCTGAATCAATACGATGCCCAGCCAGAAGGTCGGCACGGAAATAAACAGCGACGGCAGCGATTGCAGCGTGGTTCGTAGCCACTGAAACGGCGTTAGCGTTGATAAGAAGGCGAGGGTAAACGCCAACAGCCCAGCAGCGATAAAACCCAGTACCGCGAGTAGCAGCGTGGGCGGCAGATTCGCGGCGATAAGCTCGGTCACGGGTACGCCAGCCTGAAGAGAGAGGCCGAGATCGCCACGCAGTATCTGGGCTATCGCATGAAAATACTGCGTAAGCGCTGGGGTGTCGGCTCCGTAAGACAGGCGCAGCTGTGCGATTTGCTCGGCACTCAGGCCGAGATCCGGGTTTTGAAATTTGATCAGGATGGCATCACCCGGCATCGCCTGAAGCAGGATAAAAGACAAGGTAAATGCCGCCCAAAGTACGAGCAGTGCCTGACCGATACGCAGTGCCAGATATCGATTCATGATAATCTCTTCCCTCTTTCTTCGGTGTTACTTATTCAGCCAGGTGTTGTAAAAGCTGGGGCGACCCACGGCTTCAAACGCGATGCCTTTGGTGGTGGAGGCACCTGCAAATACCTGTGGCTCTTCAAAGATGGGGATAACATAGGCCTGATCGGTCAGATAGTTCTGCACTTCCCCAACCAGCGCCAGCCGCTTGCTGCGGTCGGTTTCTGTGGCGATGCCATCCAACAACGTATTCAGGTGCGAATCTACGAAGGTGTTTACCTTGTCGCTGGAGCCGCCTTTTTGCAGCAGGACGTTACGTACCGTCGGGTAATACTGGCTTTTCAGCACATCTGGATCGGCGCGACCTACCATGGAAGGAGCTACGCCGGTTTTCAATGGGTCGAGGCTATCCACGGTTTTGCTGCCCGCATCCCCTGCCAGTACATTCAGCTTCACGCCGACTTTTGCCCACTGTTGAGCAACCAGTTGCAGCGTTTCTTTGCTCTGTGGATGTTGTATCGATTCATAGGCGGTCAATTCCAGCGTTTTGCCGTCTTTTTGCCGTAATCCCTGCGAACCGGTTTTCCAGCCTGCTTCATCTAACAGCTTGTTGGCCTGTGCGGGATCGAAGGTCAGTTTGCTGGAGAGATCGACATGGCCAGCCGCAGTCTTAGCCAGTGGTGACGTGGCTAGCGGGTAGTTGTCAGAGAACAGCGTATTCACGATCTCTTTGGTGTTGGTGGCGTGCAGTAGCGCTTTACGAACATGGATATCGGCGACCAGCGGGTTATCCGGGCGGAAAACCACGCTGTTATTGACGCCGCGTGTAGGCGGGGCATAAAGATTGAAGCCCTGACTTTGTACTCGTTTTTCATCATAGGCCTGGATCTGACGAATGAAATCCGCCTGACCGGAGACCAATGCACCGATGCGTACACTGTCTTCCGGCGTGACCAGATAGGTAATGCCGTCCAGATAGGCGCGCCCCTGATGCTTCGATTTAACCGGAGCCCAGTTGTAATCTTTACGTACGGTCAGCTTCAGTTCCCGCCCCAGCTTCTCGCTGCTGACTACAAACGGGCCGGAGCCGATAATATTCTTCGCATTACCTAACTGATTGAAATTGTGCTCAAGCGTGCTGAGAGAAACCAGACCGGAACCGATCGCCGAGGTGCCTTGTAAAAAGCCTGGGGACGGCTTCTTAAAGTAAAACTTCACCGTCAGCGGATCGACGACTTCACTGCGCAGGTAGTTATTGATCACCTCTGAAACCGGCTGGTTGAGCGCCTTATTCCCTAAACCGTAAGTATCGAAATTTTTTGCTACCGCGTTGGCATCCAGCGGGGTGCCGTCAGAGAAAGTAATACCGGGGCGAATCTTGAAGGTGTATTCGGTGTTATCCGCGTTGATGATCCAGGATTCGGCAACCCACGGTTCAATCTCCAGCGTTTCTGGGTTCTGGTACGTCAGTTTATCGGTGATCTGGTTGAGAATGCCGCCGTTCGGGTAAAAACCGCCCGCGGGCGTATAGAGATTGGTGTGTGCCTGCTGTTCCAGATAAACCAGCGTGCCGCCGATTTTCGGTGTGTCGTCCGCTGCCTGTGCGCTCAGTGCGCCGCCCAGAAGGAGCAGCGAAGCAAAAATAGTGTGTTTCTGATGAGGATGTAAAAAAGTCGCCACGATGGTTGTTCCTACAGGTAATGTTTTTTATTAACGTTATGTTTTATCAAGTGAATGTGTGCATCGGTTACGTCCTGAAATGGGGGGATAAAGCAGGAAACGTTAACCGCTCGTTATCGTCGATACTTCCATAGGCAGTAGAAAACAGCAAAGAACAAAACCGGCATTGGTTATCCAGTTTTTAGGTAGGAAAAATCGTGTTTTTTTGCGGGAGATAGCCGTATTTCGCGTGTGATGGTAGGGTTATTTAGCGCACGGCGGTAGCGCTGCGAGAGAGTGGTCGCAGCGCTAAGGTTGAGTGAGTTTCCGCCGTGAGCGGCAACGTGATCGGAGGAAATCAGATTAAGCCACTAGCGTATCGAGATCATCCCAGATATCGGTTCATGATGATCTCATCCCTCTTCTGCTGTGTTACTTATCCAGCCAGGTGTTATAAAAACTGGGGCGACCCACGGCTTCAAACGCGATGCCTTTGGTGGTGGGCGCGCCGGCAAACACCTGTGGTTCTTCAAAGATGGGAATGACATAAGCCTGATCGATCAGGTAGCTCTGTACTTCTCCTACCAGCGCTAGCCGCTTGCTGCGGTCGGTTTCTGCGGCGATACCATCCAGTAGCGTATTCAGGTGGGGATCAACAAAGTCCTTCACCTTGTCGCTGGCACCACCTTTTTGCAGCAGGACGTTACGTACCGTTGGGTAATACTGGCTTTTCAGCACATCTGGGTCGGCACGGCCTACCATCGCCGGCGCTACGCCGGTTTTTAGCGGGTCGAGGCTATCCACGGTTTTGCTGCCCGCGTCGCCCGCTAACACATTCAGCTTCACGCCGACTTTTGCCCACTGTTGCGAAACCAGCTGTAAGGTTTCTTTGTTCTGTGGTTGTGGCAGCGATTCATAGGCGGTCAATTCCAGCGTTTTGCCGTCTTTCTGTCGTAACCCTTGGGGACCGGTTTTCCAGCCCGCGTCATCTAACAGCTTGTTGGCCTGTGCGGGATCGAAGGTCAGTTTGCTGGAGAGATCAACATAGCCCGCGGCAGTTTTCGCCAGTGGGGACGTGGCCTGTGGGTAGTTGTCAGAGAACAGCGTAGCAATGATTTCTTTGGTATTCGTAGCGTGCAGCAGCGCTTTACGTACGCGGATATCCGCTACCAGCGGGTTATCCGGGCGGAAAACCACGCTGTTATTGACGCCGCGCGTAGGCGGGGCATAAAGGTTGAAGCCCTGACTTTGCACCCGCTTTTCATCATAGGCTTGGATCTGACGAATGAAATCCGCCTGACCGGAGACCAACGCGCCGATACGCACGCTGTCTTCTGGCGTGACCAGATAGGTAATGCCGTCCAGATAGGCGCGCCCTTGATGCTTCGATTTAACGGGTGCCCAGTTGTAATCCTTACGGGCGGTCAGTTTCAGTTCGCGTCCCAGCTTCTCACTGCTGACCACGAATGGGCCGGAGCCAATGATGTTTTTTGCATTACCTAACTGATTGAAATTACGCTCAAGTGTGCTGAGAGAAACCAAGCCGGAACCGATGGCCGAGGTGCCTTGTAAAAAACCCGGTGAGGGCTTCTTAAAGTAAAATTTCACCGTCAGAGGGTCGATGACTTCACTGCGCAGGTAATTGTTGATGACTTCCGAAACAGGCTGGTTAAGAGCGGTGTTTCCTAAGCCATACGTATCAATGTTTTTCGCCACTGCGTTGGCGTCCAGCGGGGTGCCGTCAGAAAAGCTGATACCCGGGCGGATCTTGAACGTGTATTCAGTGTTATCCGCGTTGATGGTCCAGGATTCGGCAACCCACGGTTCAATCTCCAGCGTTTCCGGGTTCTGGTACGTCAGTTTATCGGTAATCTGGTTGAGAATGCCGCCGTTCGGATAAAAACCGCCTGCGGGCGTATAGAGATTGGTGTGTGCCTGCTGCTCCAGATAAACCAGCGTGCCGCCGATTTTCGGTGCGTCGTTCGCTGCCTGTGCGCTCAGTGTGCCGCCCAGAAGGAGTAGCGAGGCAAAAATAGTACGTTTCTGATGAGGATGCAAAAAAGTCGCCACGATGATTGTCCCTACATTGGATAGTTTTTATTAAATTTATTGGTTTATCAGGTGAATATGCGGATCGATTACGTCCTGAAACGGGGGGATAAAGCAGGAAACGTTAACCGCTCGTTATCATCGATACTTCCATAGGCGGTAGGAAACAGCAAAGAACAAAACCGGCATTGGTTATCCAGTTTTTAGGTAGGGAAAAGCGGGGTTTTTGCGGGAAATCGCCGCGTTTCGCGTGTGATGATGGGGTTACTGAGTGGCGAAAAGCAGCGCTGCGAAAGCGTCGTCGCAGCGCTAAGGTCGATCTAGGGTTATTTCAAAACCTGCGGATTCACGCAGTTTTCTTTTACCTGACCGCTTAGGGCGGCAATCAGGTTGTCAACGGCGCAGGCAGCCATGTCGTAGCGCGTTTCGTGCGTGGCCGAACCGATATGCGGCAGCGCCACCACGTTAGGTAAATCCAGCAGCGGAGAATCTACAGGCAGCGGTTCTTTGACAAAAACGTCCAGACCTGCGCACTGAATGGTTCCTTTCACCAAGGCTTCCGTCAGCGCGTCTTCATCCACCACGGCACCACGGCCGATATTAATTAAAATGGCGCTGGGTTTCATTTTTGCCAGCTGTTCGCGGCCAATGAGATGGTGGGTTTCCGCCGTCAATGGCAGCGTAATACAGAGGAAATCCGACTCAGCCAATAGCGTATCGAGATCGCAGTGACGGGCATTAAAGCGCTGCTCCGCTTCAGCGTGATGGCGGCGGGCGTTGTACAGTACCGGCATGCTGAAACCAAAGTGAGCGCGCTGCGCGACGGCCAGACCGATGCGCCCCATCCCCAGAATACCGATGGTTTTATGGTGAACGTCGGTACCAAACCAGTCGCTGCCGACACCGCCTTTCCACTCTCCCGCTTTGACTCGCTCAGCCACTTCTACAACCCGACGTGCGCTGGCGAGCATCAGTGCCAGAACCGTATCCGCCACGGTTTCCGTCAGCACGGTCGGGGTGTGCATGAGAATCACCCCCTTTTCATTTAGCGCATCGACGTTAAAAGTGTCGTAACCGACAGAAATGGTGGAAGCCGCGCGTAAACGCGGCGCATGTTGCAAGAAATCTTTATCGACTTTTCCGCCGGAACCGATGATGCCTTCTGCCGTTGCCAGAGCCGGATGGTCGAGTGAGGGAAAGGCGTCAAGTTCAGTGACGGTGAAGTATTGGTCTAAACGAGCGCGTAGGTCGTCAGCAATGGTTTTATACAGGATAACGCTAGGTTTCATCACAAACTCCAGCAGATTAAGGAAGTTAACGTAGAAATCGCTTATCGAATAATCGCGTAGCTGGCAACAGACTGCAAGTGATACTGCCCCCGCATTTGCCCAAGGTTAACCGCGATTAATGGGGGATTTGCACGATTTGTGTGATGCGCGATGACATGGTTTCTTCCCAGAGCACGCGTTGGAGTTCGCTTACAGCATGCATCACGTACTGACTGCATGAGATTTATTACAGTTTGATTAAAATTATTCCATCGTGATTTTTGTTAATCATTTTCTTGTAAAGCATTACTGCAAAAAACCGATAACGCTATTTGCGGGGATGTTTTAGAAATGATGCTGTTATTTAGACACGATGTTGTTAACGGGGGCGGAAATGCATTTTTTTACCAGAATTATGAGCAATCTTAAGGTTTCTCATAAGCTGTATGGCGGGTTTGGTATTGTCCTGTTGTTAGTCATGATAGCGTCTGGGGTTGGCGCCATACGGTTTTTTATCATCCATGAATTGTATGTTAAAACGACTATTCTGAATGAAATGAATCATCAGCTCGATCAGTCGAAAATGGCGAGGGTCAAGTATTCATTCACCTTTGCAGACGAGCATATTAAAAACCTGAATAAGTACATTGAGCAGGCTAGGGCGCAAAAGGAAAAAGCGAAAGCACTCGCATGGGAAGCAGATTATCTCTCTGATTTTAATAAACTTGACCAGGATTTTACAGATTATGATACCGATCTGAATACCATGAAAGCCGCCGCGAACGCGGTGGTCGATACGGCAAAGAAAATCAGCCAGATGAATGCCTCCGATGCGTTAACGGCATTTATGACCAATCTCCCGGTTGGCGCGGATGAAAATGCGCTGGCGGCGCAGAAAGATACCCTCTCACTGCTGTTTCTGAAACTGGTTAATAGCACTTATATCTTACAAAGAGAGAACAGCGAAGCCGCGTTTAATGTGCAGAAACAGGCTTATGCCGAATCGAAAGCATCCTATGATGCGCTGGCAGCGTCGGTCAGTGACGATCGTCGTCGCGTAGTGGATGCTTTTTGGCAAGTGTTTGAAAATTATAATCAAACGGCAGAACAATACTACAAGCAACTAGGACAGTTAAAAACCACAGATGTCAAATTCCGGGCCACCGGAGACAGAATGACGAGCGATATCGGTACTATTCTGCAAAAGCTCGGTGCGAGGAATGATGACATTATCAATAGCTCTGTACTGCAAACATTGATTTTAGGGGCGATAGCCATCGTCTTTGGATTGCTGATTGCATGGTCCGTCACGCGACAAATCACCCGACCCATTATTACTAACCTGAAGCTGGCGGAGCGCATTGCAGGCGGCGATCTCTCTGCAAACGTCACGGTGGAACGGCATGATGAACTGGGGCAGTTAACGACGGCCATGATGGTGATGACGGAGAAATTGCGTCATTTAATGACGGATATTCGTCAAAGCGTGTACAGCGTTGAGAGCGCTTCCTCTGACATTGCATCGGGCAATAATGATTTGTCATCACGCACCGAGCAGCAATCGGCGGCGATTGTAGAAACGGCAGCCAGTATGGAAGAGTTAACGGCTACGGTGAAGAACAACGCCGATAATGCGCGACATGCCAGCCAGATTGCCGGAGAAGCCTCAACCAATGCGAATCGCGGTGGGGATATTATTAACCGCGTGATTAATACCATGAGCGATATCTCAGGCAGCTCGAAGAAGATTTCTGATATCACGAGTGTCATTAATAGTATCGCTTTCCAGACCAATATTTTGGCATTGAATGCGGCAGTGGAAGCGGCGCGCGCCGGTGAGCAAGGCCGTGGTTTTGCGGTTGTTGCTAGTGAAGTTCGCAGTCTTGCTCAGCGCAGTTCACAGGCGGCAAAAGAGATCGAAAGCCTGATTTCAGAATCGGTTTCTCGTGTGGATGCAGGAACCGATCTGGTTTCTCAGGCGGGAACAACGATGGATGACATTGTCGCTTCCGTGAGCCGCGTGAATGACATCATGGGGGAAATATCTTCAGCATCGGATGAGCAGAGTCGCGGTATTGCGCAAATTGGCAGTGCGGTGGCTGAAATGGATACCACCATTCAGCAGAATGCCGCTATGGTGAGCGAATCCTCCGTCGCGGCGAATTCGTTGCAGGAACAGGCCTCGAAGCTGGCAAAACTCATGTCAGTTTTCCGCATATCCGATGCGGATGTTGCCGGGGTATCAAGACGGCAAGGGTCTAACACTGGCAATGGACATTCGGGCAATAGAGCTGTGGCTCGCCTGCCGACGCTCGCGTCACGGGATAATGGGAACGATAACTGGACAACGTTCTGATACCCCGTTGAGTCGATGACTCAGAGGTGGTCGATTGCACTAGAGGGAGCGGCGTTTGCTGTTCCCTCGTTCACCCACTGCATGATCAGCGCCGTAGCTTGTGTATCCTGATTGATGTTTTCCTCAACGGCGACAAATCCCTGCTTATGATAGAACCGGAAAGCGCGTGTATTCTGTTGATACACTTCCAGAGTGAGTAAGGGGTACTGCGCCTGAACATGTTGGATCAGTGCGGTGCCAATCTGCTTTCCATAATAGGCTTGTTCGACAAACAGCGCGCCGATAAACCGTGCTTCTAGTACGCTGATAAAGCCAATAAGGCTTCCTTGTTCTTCATAAACCCAGGTTTGTGACTGGGGAATATAGATCTCGCGTACCGCACTGGCGCTTTCTCGCCAGTAATCTTCACGGATAAAGGGATGCGCCAGAATGGTGCTCTTTAACCAGAGTTGCATCAACGGCGCAAGATCGAGGCTGCGATAAGGGCGGATCATGACGTGCTTTCCTGATGACAAAAACAGTCAATGACATGGTCGTTGACCAATCCGCCCGCCTGCATGAAGGCATAGCAGATAGTCGAACCGATAAATTTGAAGCCGCGTTTCTTTAGGGCTTTGGACATGGCATCTGAAACGTCCGTTTTGGCGGGAACTTCTGCGAGTGAAGCGGGATGGTTGAGGTGTGGCCGGTGTTCGACGAAGGACCAAATGAAGTCCGCGAAGCTCTCTCCTTTGCTTTCCATCGCCACCCATACTTTTGCGTTGGTGATAATCGCCTCGATTTTCCCGCGGTGGCGGATAATGCCGCTGTCCTGCACTAACCGATCTACGTCATCCTGCGTCATTTTCGCCACTCGCTCAGGGTTGAACTGGTGGAAACAGTGGCGATAGTTTTCGCGTTTTTTCAGGACAGTAATCCAGGAAAGGCCCGCCTGTTGACCCTCCAGACACAGTAGCTCAAATAGCTTCTGGCTGTCGGTGCAGGGCTTCCCCCACTCGTTATCGTGATAATCCTGATATAAGGTGTCTTGTGTAACCCAGCCGCAGCGTTGCATTCCTTTCTCCTGATTCGGTTGCGCCGTTGGTGTTTGGACGCACAGTTTATTGTAAGGCAGTCTGCCGCAATGTGGTGCGATCATGGCATTCATCATGCTGTATATGCAACCAGCATTTTGCGGGCGTGTTCGCAGATATGAAAGGTTGTTTGCGGATGGGGCGGAAAGTCGTCGTGGAATCGTGAATAATGTTTTGCCGACAGCTCAGGCTGTTCATTAATCATAAGAAAAGCATCAATAGAGACAGGGGGACAGGGAATGGCGGTGGAGTGGGTAGCAGCCTATCTGGCATTAGGTGCAGTGGTGGGTTTCATGGCGGGATTATTAGGTATCGGTGGCGGCGGCATTATGGTGCCAGTGCTGACGGCGTTGTTTGCCGCACAGGGCGTGGATAATACGCATCTGGTGCACCTGGCGTTGGGAACGTCAATGGCCGCGATTGTCGTCACGGCGATTTCCAGTCTACGTACTCATCATCAACATCAGGCGGTACTTTGGCCGGTAGTCGTAAGGATTACGCCCGCCATTCTGATCGGGACATTCGCTGCCACCTGGTTGGCGACGCTGTTGCCGACGCGGACGCTGGCGATCTTTTTCTCCTGTTTTATGGCCTATGTTTCTCTGCAAATGGTGCTGAATATCAAGCCCAAACCGCAGCGTCAGTTGCCCGGTACGGCAGGGATTTCGCTGGCGGGATTGATGATAGGCAGCATCTCTGCGTTGGTGGCTATTGGCGGCGGGTCGCTTACGGTGCCGTTCCTGACGTGGTGCAACGTCCGTATTCAGCAGGCGATTGGTACATCGGCGGCGGTTGGGCTACCGATTGCCGTTTCCGGCGCGTTGGGCTACCTGATCAACGGCTGGTCGACGACCGGATTGCCTGATTACAGCGTCGGCTATGTGTCTCTGCCTGCCGTTTTCCTGATTTCAGTCGTCAGCTTCTTCACTGCGCCGGTCGGTGCCCGTTTGGCGCATCGTTTGCCGGTTGCGACGCTGAAAAAGGCCTTTGCCGCATTGCTGCTGTTGCTGAGCCTGAAGATGTTGCAGACCGTTTTTTCAGGCTGACCCTGTAATTTGAAAGATGATGGCGGGGATTTGCACTTGTTACCGCATTCTGGCTGTATATCTTGCGGTCAGAGGGTATACTGGCGCATTCCTTATAAATCCACTTGTATCGCGCGCGAATCCAACATGCAAAAGTTTGATACCAAGACCTTCCAGGGCCTGATCCTGACATTACAGGATTATTGGGCTCGCCAGGGCTGCACCATTGTTCAACCATTGGACATGGAAGTCGGCGCAGGCACTTCACATCCTATGACCTGTCTGCGGGCACTGGGGCCGGAGCCGATGGCCGCCGCCTATGTGCAGCCTTCTCGTCGCCCGACCGATGGGCGCTACGGCGAAAACCCGAACCGCTTACAGCACTATTACCAGTTTCAGGTCGTGATTAAACCATCACCGGAGAATATTCAGGAATTGTACCTCGGTTCTCTGAAAGAGCTGGGTATGGACCCGACCATTCACGATATCCGCTTCGTGGAAGACAACTGGGAAAACCCAACGCTGGGCGCATGGGGCCTGGGCTGGGAAGTCTGGCTGAACGGTATGGAAGTCACACAGTTTACCTACTTCCAGCAGGTTGGTGGTTTGGAATGTAAACCCGTCACCGGTGAGATTACCTACGGTCTGGAACGTCTGGCGATGTACATTCAGGGCGTTGATAGCGTTTACGATCTGGTCTGGAGCGACGGCCCGTTAGGGAAAACCACCTACGGCGACGTGTTCCATCAAAACGAAGTCGAACAGTCGACCTACAACTTTGAACACGCTGATGTCGATTTCCTGTTCAGCTGCTTCGAGCAATATGAGAAAGAAGCGCAGCACCTGCTCGCGCTGGAAAAACCGCTGCCTTTACCGGCTTACGAACGCATTCTGAAAGCAGCGCACAGCTTTAACTTGCTGGACGCGCGTAAAGCGATCTCGGTTACCGAGCGCCAGCGCTACATTCTGCGTATTCGTACCCTGACCAAAGCGGTTGCGGAAGCCTACTATGCCTCGCGTGAGGCGTTGGGTTTCCCGATGTGTAATAAGAAAGAGAGCTAAGAGGCAGCCATGACTGACAAGACTTTTCTGGTGGAAATTGGCACGGAAGAGCTGCCGCCGAAGGCTCTCCGTAATCTGGCAGAATCCTTTGCCGCGAATTTCACGGCGGAGCTGGATGCCGCCAATCTGGCACACGGTGACGTAAGCTGGTTTGCCGCGCCGCGCCGTTTGGCGCTGAAAGTGGCACGCTTAAGCGCGTCTCAGCCCGATCGTGAAGTAGAAAAACGCGGCCCGGCGATTTCCCAAGCGTTTGATGCAGAAGGCAAGCCGACCAAAGCGGCAGAAGGCTGGGCGCGTGGCTGTGGTATTACCGTTGAGCAAGCTGAACGTTTGACGACCGACAAAGGCGAGTGGCTGCTGTACCGTGCCCACGCTAAAGGTGAACAGGCGCAGGCGCTGCTGCCGGGTATGGTCAGCACCGCATTATCTAAGTTGCCGATTCCAAAGCTGATGCGCTGGAGCGACAAAGAAACCCAGTTTGTGCGTCCGGTACATACCGTGACTATGCTGTTGGGTGAGGAACTGATCCCCGGTCAGGTATTGGGTATTGATTCCGCTCGTACTATTCGCGGCCACCGCTTTATGGGTGAAGCTGAATTTACGATCGATAACGCTGAACAGTATCCGCAGATTCTGCTGGAACGCGGTAAAGTTGTCGCTGACTATGAGGCGCGTAAAGCCAAAATTAAAGCTGATGCTGAAGACGCTGCACGCAAGATTGGCGGCAATGCCGATTTGAGCGACAGCCTGCTGGAAGAAGTCACCTCGCTGGTGGAATGGCCAGTGGTGCTGACCGCGAAATTTGAAGAAAAATTCCTCGCTGTGCCGTCCGAAGCGCTGGTTTACACCATGAAAGGTGACCAGAAGTATTTCCCGGTTTACGACAACAGCGGCAATCTGCTGCCAAACTTCATCTTTGTTGCCAATATTGAATCCAAAGATCCCCAGCAGATTATTTCCGGTAACGAAAAAGTAGTGCGCCCGCGTCTCGCTGACGCCGAATTCTTCTTCAATACCGACCGTAAGAAGCGTTTGGAAGATCACCTGCCGCGTCTGGAAACCGTCTTGTTCCAGCAGCAGTTGGGTTCATTGCGCGACAAAACTGACCGTATTCAGGCGTTGGCTGGCTGGGTTGCTGGCCAAATTGGTGCCGATGTGAATCACGCAACGCGTGCGGGTTTGCTGTCGAAGTGTGACCTGATGACCAACATGGTGTTCGAATTCACCGACACGCAGGGCGTGATGGGGATGCACTATGCGCGTCATGATGGCGAAGCGGAAGATGTGGCCGTTGCGCTGAATGAACAGTATCAGCCGCGCTTTGCGGGTGATGAACTGCCGTCTTCTGCGGTGGCGTGCGCGCTGGCGATTGCCGACAAAATGGACTCGCTGGCAGGGATTTTTGGCATCGGCCAACACCCTAAAGGCGACAAAGACCCGTTTGCGCTGCGTCGTGCTGCCCTCGGTGTGCTGCGCATCATCGTCGAAAAGCGTCTGCCGCTCGATTTGCAGACGCTGACCGAAGAAGCAGTGCGTTTGTATGGCACCAAGCTGACTAATGCTAAGGTTGTGGATGACGTGATTGAGTTTATGCTCGGTCGTTTCCGCGCCTGGTATCAGGAAGAAGGTCACAGTGTGGATACCATTCAGGCGGTATTGGCGCGTCGTCCAACCCGTCCGGCTGATTTTGATGCCCGCGTCAAAGCTGTTAGCCACTTCCGTTCGCTAGATGCGGCGGCGGCGCTGGCGGCGGCCAACAAGCGTGTTTCCAACATTCTGGCGAAGTCTACCGATACGCTGAATGAAAGCGTTAACGCTGCCGTATTGAAAGACGCAGCGGAAATTACGCTGGCAACGCACCTTGTTGTGCTGCGCGACAAACTGACGCCGCTGTTTGCCGAAGGTCGCTATCAGGAAGCGCTGGTCGAGCTGGCCTCACTGCGTGAGCCTGTCGATGCGTTCTTCGATCAGGTGATGGTGATGGCAGAAGACGATCAGGTGCGAGTGAACCGTCTGACGCTGCTGAGCCAACTGCGTGAGCTGTTCTTGCAGGTTGCGGATATCTCCGTGCTGCAATAACGACAATAGCGTTACGTAATCCCAACCCCCGAGTCGGTTCGCCCATTCGGGGGTTATTTTTTCCCGCGTCGCAAAACGTCCCGCCTCACCTCTGTGGTCGCCCGTGCATCTCGATGCTTAAACAGTCGGTATTCGTTGTCATACCTGGCCTTTTTCTGCACAGCCAGCCTGATTCGACTATGCTTATATCGTAGAAAATCTTGTCATGGAAAATCCGTCGTCAGCGTGTTTTTGTCTAAATACAGCACGGCTGGCGGGGCAGTAGGCATAACAGGAGTAGGGAATGAGAAGGCTGATGATGTACCGTTCACGCTGGCTGCTGCCAGTTCTGGTTATTCTGGCGGCATTGCAGCTTGCTGCCTGCGGTGATAGTGAGGCCGACCAGCGCAAGGCATTCATTGCGTTCCTGCAAAGCGTGCAGTCGCAGCAGGATGGAAAACTGCCTGTATTGACGGAAGAGCAAAAGAAAAATTTTGGCAATTTTGCCAACGACTACGCGATTTTAACCACCTTTTCTCAGCAGTTTAATCAGGCTGTATCTGGCAGTTTAACGCCGATGCTGGGGCAAATTTCTCGTATTCGCGTCCCTAAAGACTATCTGACACAGCGTGATGCGCTCAGGCAATCTGTCGGCACCATGAGCCTGTTGGCGCAGCATGTTCAGGCGGCAAAAGCGCAGGCTGACAATGCCCATCGCACGTTAAAGCAGCCTGAAGAGGTGCAAATTCCTTATGAGCGACTCTATGCGAGCACGGTAATACAGCCGACGAATGCGTTGTTACCTGTTATTCCTGGCGCCACGTCATTTGCACAAAGCCTGATTCAGGTTGGCGATTTCCTTCAGGTTCAGGGCGATCAGGCCGTATTTAACGGCGCATCTGTCCAATTCCGTACCCCACAGCAGGCGGCGCAATATAACAGTATGGTGGCGGCATTACCTGTGCAGCAGCAGAATGTAATGAATGCGCTCAGAGGGGTAAATGGTGTGAATTATCCCTAATAGCCTCTTGGCGAGTCGATATCAGCGGTAGGTAGATGAGTTTGGCAGACGAGAGGGGGAAAAATAAATTGTGATTTACATCACATAAATAAAACAAACATGGGTGATTAAAATGTGATGTAAATCACATATAAGACGCGGTATTTGTCTACGAATCTGTTTAGTTTTTCATTTTTAACGGTTTTTTGTGAAGCAAATCACCTATTTGTATCGTTGATGTAGGGTGGTTGTGTGATTTTTGTCACGTTCCTGCCATGAGGTTGCGGTATGAAAACAGCGTGTTAGAGTCCGCGCTGCATACAGTAATAATGACGGAAATATTTTTGTGGCAATCGGTGTTTTTATAACAGCTGAGCTTTCGGTAACCGTCGATACCTCGGTAAAAATAAGGCTGTCGGTTGTTGCTAACCATCGCTGCGACTAACACACGTTGCCACGCCGTCTCACGATAATTACCACGCGCTCTTATTGTCAGCGCGTTTCAATAGGGGTGTGTTTTTATGCTTTCACCAGATATTAAGATCAAAGTGCAAAACTTTGGTCGCTTCCTCAGCAATATGGTGATGCCCAATATTGGCGCATTTATCGCTTGGGGTATCATTACCGCACTGTTTATCCCCACTGGCTGGTTCCCCAATGAAACGTTGGCGAAGCTTGTCGGTCCGATGATTACGTATTTGCTGCCATTGCTGATTGGCTATACCGGCGGACGTCTGGTATTCGGTGAGCGTGGTGGTGTGGTGGGTGCCATTACGACGATGGGTGTGATCGTCGGGACCGATATCCCGATGTTCCTCGGCGCAATGATCGTCGGTCCGTTGGGTGGCTGGGCGATCAAGCGTTTTGACCGCATGGTCGACGGTAAAATTAAGAGCGGCTTTGAAATGCTGGTCAACAACTTCTCTGCCGGTATTATCGGTATGTTGTTGGCAATTCTGTCGTTTTTAGCAATTGGTCCACTGGTTGAAGTCTTCTCTCAGGTGCTGGCTTCCGGCGTTAACCTGATGGTACAGAACAACCTGTTGCCGTTTACGTCCATCTTCGTTGAACCGGCGAAAATTCTGTTCCTGAATAACGCTATTAACCACGGTATCTTCTCACCGCTGGGCATTCAGCAGGCGACAGAAACCGGCAAATCTATTTTCTTCCTGATCGAAGCGAACCCAGGCCCGGGTATGGGTGTGCTGATGGCTTACATGTTCCTTGGTCGTGGTAATGCCAAAGAATCAGCACCGGGTGCGGCGATTATCCACTTCCTGGGCGGGATTCACGAAATCTACTTCCCTTACGTGCTGATGAATCCGCGTCTGATTATTGCGGTGATTCTGGGTGGGATGACCGGCGTGTTTACGCTGAGCGTATTAGGTGGTGGCTTAGTTTCTCCTGCGTCTCCAGGCTCCATTCTGGCGGTGTTGGCGATGACGCCAAAAGGCGCTTACTTCGCTAACCTGGCAGCGATTGCCGCGGCTTTTGCGGTGTCCTTCATTGTGTCGGCGATTCTGCTGAAAAGCACCAAGCAAAAAGAAGAAGATCTGAGTGATGCGACACGTCGCGTGCAGGAAATGAAGGCCTCTTCTAAAGGCGTAGCCACTAACACGGGTGTCAGCGGTGATATGAGCACCGTGCGTAAAATCATCGTAGCGTGTGACGCCGGTATGGGTTCCAGCGCGATGGGCGCTGGCGTGTTGCGTAAGAAAGTTCAGGATGCCGGGCTGACTAATATTTCGGTGACCAACAGCGCGATCAATAGCCTGCCGGACGATGTCGATCTGGTGATTACGCACCGTGACTTGACCGAGCGTGCAATGCGCCATGCGCCGCAGGCACAGCACATCTCGCTGACTAATTTCCTTGATAGCGGGCTGTATAGCGATCTGGCGGCTCGTCTTGTGGCAGCGCAGGGTGCGGTGAAGTCTGAGGCCGTTGCGACGCCAGCACCTGCTGTCGCCGACGCACAGACTAACCTGTTCCAACTGGGCGCAGGCAATGTGTTCCTGAATCAGCATGCGACACACAAAGAGCAGGCAATCCGTTTCGCCGGTGAACAACTGGTGAAAGGCGGCTATGTCGAGCCTGCGTATGTTGAAGCGATGCTGGAACGTGAAAAACTGACTTCCACCTATCTGGGCGAATCGATTGCCGTGCCGCACGGTACGATAGAAGCGAAAGACCGCGTGCTGAAAACGGGCGTTGTCTTCTGCCAATATCCTGAAGGTGTTCGCTTTGGCGATGAAGAAGACGAGGTTGCGCGTCTGGTTATCGGTATCGCTGCCCGTAACAACGAACATATTCAGGTCATCACCAGCCTGACCAATGCGCTGGATGATGATGCGGTTATTGAGCGTCTGGCACACACTCAGGACGTTCAGGAAGTACTCGACTTACTCTCCGGTAAAAAGAGTGCCTGATTAATTTGGCTAGTGCCGCCTTCGGGCGGCCTCTTTTTATGTCTTTTTAAGGTTATGTCTCATGAAAGCATTACATTTTGGCGCGGGTAATATTGGCCGCGGGTTTATTGGGAAATTGCTGGCGGATGCCAACGTCGAACTGACATTCGCTGACGTCAATCAGCCGCTGTTAGATGCCCTGAACAGTCGTAAAAGCTACTCGGTGCGGATTGTCGGTGATAACACGCGCCTTGATACCGTCAGCAACGTTAGCGCCGTTCACAGCGGCAGTCAGGATGCCGTAGCGCTCATTGCCGTGGCCGATCTGGTGACGACTGCTGTGGGGCCGCAGATTCTGGAAAAAATCGCCGGAACTATCGCTCAGGGGCTGGTAAAGCGTCACGAAGACGGCAATACCCGGCCGTTGAACATTATCGCCTGTGAAAATATGGTGCGTGGCACCAGCCAGTTAAAACAACATGTACTGAAACTGCTGCCGGAAGGCCATCAGGAATGGGTGGTCGAGCATGTGGGATTTGTCGATTCCGCTGTAGATCGCATCGTTCCTCCTTCCGAAGCCGGTAGCAATGATGTGCTGGCGGTGACGGTAGAAACCTTCAGCGAATGGATTGTCGATAAAACCCAGTTTTGCGGTGAGCCGCCAGCGATTTCCGGTATGGAACTGACCGACAATCTGATGGCGTTTGTCGAGCGTAAGCTGTTTACGCTTAATACCGGCCATGCGATTACGGCCTACCTCGGTCAGCAGGCGCGCCATCAAACGATCCGCGATGCCATTCTTGACCCGAAAGTCAGAGCCGTGGTCAAAGGCGCAATGGAAGAGAGCGGCGCGGTACTCATCAAACGCTACGGTTTTGATGCGGATAAGCACGCTGCCTATATCAACAAGATTCTCAGCCGCTTTGAAAATCCCCATCTGCATGATGATGTCGAGCGTGTTGGCCGTCAGCCGCTGCGTAAGCTGAGTGCTGGCGACCGTTTGATCAAACCGCTGCTGGGAACGCTGGAATACCATTTGCCGCATGACAACCTGATTACCGGCATTGCCGCGGCGATGCATTATCGCAGCGAACAAGATCCACAGGCGCTGGAACTGGCTGAGTTAATCCACACCCAGGGCGTGCAGGCGGCGCTGGTGCAGATTTCTGGTCTGGATGCTGACAGCGAGGTTGTCGCGCAAGCAGTGAATGTGTATAACGCCATGCAGTAATCGGCGCGTCTCGTCACCAGGCAGGTGTGGTCTTTTCGACACGGTGTAAAGGTATACGGGCGACGTCGGGGATGCGATGTCGCCACACCTGCCGGTAAGCATGCTACCGAAATGGGGTAGGCTGTGTGCGGGTTTAAAGGGTCGAGAAGTGACGATGGAAGAAACACAGGCGTTTGAAAACCGGGTTCTGGAAGCGCTGAACTCAGGGAAGACCGTGCGCGACTTTATGCTCTGTGCCGTTGAATTGCTGGCTGAAGCGGTCAGCATCCTGATGTTGCAGGTGTTCCGTAAAGATGACTATGCGGTGAAATATGCCGTTGAACCTCTGATGACGGGAACGGGGCCACTGGGCGATCTTTCCGTGCGTCTGAAACTGATTTATGGCTTGGGCATGATCAGCCGTAAAGAGTACGAAGATGCGGAGCTATTAATGGCGCTGGGAGAAGAGTTGGCGCATGACGATCGGCATTACCGTTTTACCGATGATGAAATTCTGGGGCCTATCGGTGAGCTGCATTGCGTTGCTGCGTTGCCCGCAGAGCCGGCTTTGCCGACCGTAGTAGAAGCTGCCGATCCACTTCTGGTGAGTATGCAACAGCAGCGTTACCAGCAGATGGTACGTTCCACACTGGTTTTATCTCTGACTGCATTGATTGCGCAAATCAGTCTGAAAAAGGCGTTTTAGTCCCACTTAGCGACATCACGCCACATTAGTCCGCCAAGTGTTTATAGTCGTCGTACTTCAAGCTGGCTGGTCTTTCAACAACTCGAATTATTTAGCGTATAGTGTATGCTGTGCCCCGCATTATTCTCCCGTTATATAGGTTATCTTTTATGAAAGAGCAGGAAAAAGCAGAGATCAAACGCCTTAGCGACCAATTGGATAAGCTGACGCATAAGCAGACTACGCTGCTGGCACAAGGTGATGCCGAAGCCATCGCACTCAATCTGGAAGCTTGCGAAAAGCTCACGGCTGAGATTGAGCGCCTGCGTAACGTGAGAGAACAGAAACTGAGCAAAGAAGCGCAGAAACTGGCGAACCTACCTTTCAACCGTGCGATTACCAAAAAAGAGCAGGCTGATATGGGGACGTTGAAGAAGAGCGTTCGCGGTTTGGTGATTGTGCACCCGATGACTGCACTCGGGCGTGAAATGGGCTTAAAAGAGATGACCGGTTACGCGCCGAAATCGTTCTGAGGCCTTTTCTCTGTGTAGACAGAGGATACTGGATTAATTGCAAAGCCCCTGTTTAACAGGGGCTTTGTCGTTTTTGGTGCCCTGCTGTTTTTACTATTAGCGCGGCGCGTGCAGACGATGTGTTTGGTTGGTAAACGCGATACCGGCCGGTGTGTCATCATGCTGTGCGTTGGCCAGACGGAAGACGGACACGGCCTGCTTCAGCAGTCTCGCCTGCTCTTCCAGCGAGTCGGCAGCAGCAGAGGATTGCTCAACCAGCGCGGCGTTCTGCTGCGTAGTGCTGTCCATCTCCACAATCGCCTGACTAACCTGGCTGATTCCCCGGCTTTGTTCATCCGATGCGGTGGCGATTTCACCCATGATGTCATGCACCTGCGTGATCGAGGTGACGATATCGTTCATGGTTTTGCCCGCATTGCCGACCAGCGTCGCACCGCGTGATACTTGATTAACCGATTCAGAGATCAGGTCTTCAATTTCCTTCGCGGCCTGAGAACTGCGCTGAGCTAAACTACGGACTTCGCTGGCGACAACGGCAAAGCCACGGCCTTGCTCACCAGCACGGGCGGCTTCTACCGCGGCGTTCAATGCCAGAATGTTAGTCTGGAAGGCGATGCTGTTGATGACGGACGTAATTTCTGCGATACGTTTGGAACTGTTCTCAATCGCAGTCATGGTTTGCACCACGTTATTCACCTGTTCACCACCCTGTTTCGCGGTGTGGGAAGCGCTGATGGCCAGCTTGTTGGCGTGGTGTGCGTTGTCTGCGTTTTGCTTAACCGTTGCGGTGAGTTGCTCCATGCTGGCGGCGGTTTGTTCTACGGCAGCGGCCTGCTGCTCGGTACGTGAAGATAAATCGGTATTGCCTGCGACGATCTCGCCAGACGCGTTAGAAATCTGGCTGACGCCGACGCGAATGTCATCGATCATATTGTGCAGGTTGTCATTCATTTTCGACATCGCACTCATCAACTGGCCCAGCTCATCTTTACGGGTGGTGTTGATGGACATGGTGAGGTCGCCTGTTGCGATTTTTTCAGCCATGCTCAGCGTGCTACCCAGTGGCGTGGTGATTTGACGCGAAATAAACCAGGAAATCAGCAGGCCAAGCAGCAGTGTAATCAGCGCGGCGATGATCATTTGCAGCGTGGCATTGTTAATATCGGCCTGTGAGGCGGCAAGCTGATCGCTCAGTAGGGATTTGATCACGGCATTCAACCCATCGGCAACAACTCGCATTTGCCCTGCCTGTGCCATCTCTTCCTGATAGGCTGGCATATAGGCCAAGACCTGTTCTTCATAGTTATTCATTATTGTTAGAACGGGCGTCAGTGTTTCACGCTGTTCGGCAGACAGGCTCTGATACAGGAAGGTCAACGATGTTTGTGCGGCGTTGATCGCATCCGTCAGCTTTTCTTCGGATTCTTTATCCGTTGAGAGTAATAAGCCACGAACGTGGTAACGAACGGAAATCAGTTTTTGGTTTAAGTCAGAAAGTAATAATTGAAGGTTAGCGCTATTGTTGTCTATCTTTAATTGATCGTTGAGCTGTTGCAGTGGTTTTTCCGTCGTTGAAATATTCCAACTTTTTCTCACCGCATCTTTAGTATTCACTGCGTTAATATAATTTTTTTGTTTTTCCTGATAATCCTTAATTAATGTGGGTATATTCGCTATTTTCTTTGCGTCATTTTCTGGCCAGCTAAATTCTTTTGTTTTTTCAGCGAGTTTACTGATGTTGGAAATATGCTCAATGTTCTTTTTTATATCATCAGGATTATAATTGGCACCGTATAATGCGCGATAATACTTAGCCTGATTGATCTCATCATTGATGTTGTTGCTTAAATTCACTTTATCAATGCTGTCTTTTAGCGAGCTGATATGCATAATGCCCGCGCCGGCAATCACCATGGTCATCAGCAGGATCAGGAAAAATCCCAATCCTAATTTTTTACCGACTTTTAGATTGTCAAAATTTATAGCCATCACATTTCACCACTATATCGTATTGAGCCAAATTCACTATCCTGATGCACACTTGATTAGCGGTGCTAGCATCTCGGATTACCGCGTGCCAAGCCAATCCTGCAAAATAGCATGATAAAAACCCGCAGTAGATATCGGCACTCTACTCTGAAACTTTACGTACTGCCCACGTTTTGGACTGGACGTTTACCTGTTACCTGAACACGAATAAAAAATGAGTAAATAAGGTGATGTCATTGTTATTCGAACGTAAAAAAGGATTTCTAGTTGTGTCGTTGGTTGAATAGTCGGCGAGGCAATTCTGTGCGATGAGAATAATAAAAAACTGGAATAACAGAGTGTTATTCCAGTCTCGATTCAAACGCAGAAGTCACCTGATAGTATCAGGCATCCAGTGGTTTTATTTTTTCGCGCCAGCGAAGCGAGCAGCAGCTTCGTCCCAGTTCAGCACGTTCCAGAATGCTTTAGCGTAATCTGGGCGACGGTTTTGGAATTTCAGGTAGTAAGCGTGTTCCCATACGTCCAGACCGACGATTGGGTAGCCAGAAGTACCAGAAATTGCTTCACCCATCAGTGGGCTGTCCTGGTTTGCAGTAGAAACCACGGCCAGTTTGCCGTCGTCTTTCAGAACCAGCCACGCCCAGCCAGAACCAAAGCGCGTTGCAGCGGCTTGCTCAAATTTTTCTTTAAACGCATCAACGCTGCCGAAATCGCGCTCAATTGCTGCTTTCAGATCGCCAGTCAGCGTCGTACCTACTTTCAGGCCTTTCCAGAACAGGCTGTGGTTAGCGTGGCCGCCCGCGTTGTTACGCAGTGCTGCTTTTTTCTCAGCAGGGACGCTATCCAGTTGAGCAATCAGCTCTTCAACAGATAATTTAGCCAGCTCAGGCAGAGATTCCAGCGCGGCATTAGCATTATTGACGTAAGCCTGATGGTGTTTGGAATGGTGAATTTCCATCGTTTCTTTGTCGAAATGCGGTTCCAGTGCGTCATAAGCATAAGGCAGCGATGGCAGTGAATAACTCATGTTTAGCATCTCCATGGTAAAAAAAATGTTACGGCACTGTTCTGTTAGTACCGCGTAAGCAATACGTTCATTATAGTTAATTAAATGATATTGAAAATGATTATTCTCGATCTGATGCCATGAACCATATTGCTTTACCTCATGATAACAAACGGTTATGTCGTTATTGCATTATGTAAAAACAAATTAATCTATACCGTCGTGCTTCAAATTGCTTGTCCACTGGCGGGGAACCATCGCGATCCTAGCGGTAATGGCTTATTCGCTCAGACGTTGCGGATGCGTGTAAATGGTCGCATGCCCTGGTCGACAAAACCCCACCAGCGTCAGGTTGCAACGTTGTGCAACGTCAACGGCCAGTGAGGTGGCTGCCGAGACAGCAAACAGGATTTCCACGCCGCACATGGCAGACTTTTGTACCATTTCATAGCTGGCTCGGCTGGAAACCAGCGCGGCACCCTGTTGCCACCCGTGTTTTGCTCGGGTACCAAGCAATTTATCCAGTGCGACATGGCGGCCAACATCTTCGCTTCCGCCTGACAGCGTGCCGTCTGGCGCTATCCAACTGGCGGCATGGGTACAGCCTGTCATCTGGCCGATCTTTTGTACATCGCGCAGTCGCACCAGTGCGTTTTCAAGTTTGCTGAGGGAAAATGTCTGGGTGAAGGGCAGGGGCATCACTGGTTTGCCGATTTCTGCAAGCTGCTCTACGCCACATACGCCGCAGCCTGTGCGGCCATCCATTGCCCGGCGTCGTTCTTTTAGCCCGGCAAAGCGTCGGCTGGAAAGCTCAATCTGCACTTCGATGCCGTTACAGGCGGCCTGTACATCAATGCCGTAAATCTCTGCTGGTGATTGGATAATGCCTTCAGATAAGGAAAACCCGAGAGCGAACTGTTCCAACTCTTTTGGTGAAGCCATCATCACAACGTGTGAGATGCCGTTATAAACCAGCGCAACGGGCACCTCTTCCGCCAGCCAGTCAGGCTGTGGCTGGTGTAGCGAATCGGGATGATAGACCGAATGTTGCGTTGCGCCTTCAAGGGCGGTATCTGCTCGTAAATGCACCTCTTCCACCTGAAATACCTGCATGTTAGTAACCCTGGAAATTAAAAGTATTATTTCACCACGCCTGAAGGGACGCGATTTTTTCTCGCAAGAAACTGTGCGTCAACTCGAAGAGTTGCCTTCTTCTCTGGCCGAATCCTGTCGCTAACTCCCTACCCCGTATAGGCTTAATGTAACGGTTTACTGTTTGCCTCTTTTTTCACTGCGGCCTCGCCGCTTACCCGGAACTGAAAAGGAGACTGAAATGGCGCACGATAATCTCGAAGGCCGATCTGCATCTGGCGAAATTGGCTCTCTTAATCTGAAAAAACGCTATGACAATTTTATCGGCGGAGCCTGGATTCCACCTGATGCGGGTCAGTATTTTGTTAATTTAACGCCAGTAACGGGTCAACCGATGTGTGAGGTAGCCAGCTCGACAACGCGAGATATTGACCATGCGTTGGATGCTGCTCACAAAGCAAAAGCGGAATGGGGTGGCCTGTCGGTGCAGGAACGGGCGCTGGTGCTTAACCGCATCGCTGACCGGATGGAACAAAATCTTGAGCGGTTAGCGCAGATAGAAACCTGGGATAATGGTAAACCGATACGCGAAACCAGCGGGGCGGATGTGCCGTTGGCGATTGACCACTTTCGCTATTTCGCGGCCTGTATTCGGGCACAAGAGGGGGCGATCAGCGAAATTGACGGCGATACCGTGGCCTATCATTTTCATGAACCTCTCGGCGTTGTTGGACAAATCATTCCTTGGAATTTCCCGCTGCTGATGGCCTGTTGGAAGATGGCACCTGCGCTGGCCGCTGGTAACTGTATTGTGCTGAAGCCTGCCAAACTGACGCCGATGTCGGTGCTGATTTTGATGGAGCTGATTCAGGATCTGCTGCCGCCGGGTGTCATTAATGTCGTTAACGGGTCGGGAAGCGAAATTGGTGAATATCTGGCGACATCGAAACGCGTTGCGAAAGTTGCCTTCACCGGGTCGACCGAAGTGGGCCAGCAGATCATGAGTTATGCGGCGCAGAATGTGACGCCAGTGACGCTGGAACTGGGTGGCAAATCGCCAAATATCTTCTTTGCCGATGTGATGGATAAGGAAGACAGCTTCTTTGACAAAGTGCTCGAAGGTTTCACGCTGTTTGCCTTCAATCAGGGAGAAGTCTGCACCTGTCCGAGTCGTGCGCTGGTGCAGGAGTCGATCTACGATCGCTTTATGGAACGGGCAATTAAGCGCGTTGAGGCTATCCGCATTGGTAACCCGCTGGACAGCAGCACCATGATGGGTGCACAGGTGTCAGCAGGCCAGCTTGATACTATCCTTAACTACATTGATATCGGTAAGAAAGAGGGCGCACGGGTGCTCACGGGCGGCCAGCGTAAGGCGATGCCGGGTGGTCTGGCGGAAGGTTACTATCTGGAACCGACGATATTGTTCGGTAAAAACAGTATGCGCGTCTTCCAGGAGGAAATTTTCGGTCCGGTATTGGCGGTAACGACGTTCAAGACGATGGAAGAGGCGTTGGAGATCGCCAACGATACAGAATACGGCCTGGGCGCAGGCGTGTGGAGCCGTAACGGCAACATCGCTTACCGAATGGGGCGTGGCATTCAGGCTGGTCGCGTCTGGACCAATTGCTATCACGCCTACCCGGCACATGCCGCGTTTGGGGGCTACAAGCAGTCTGGTATCGGGCGTGAAAACCATAAAATGATGCTGGAACACTATCAACAAACCAAGTGCCTATTGGTGAGCTACTCTGATAAGCCGATGGGACTGTTCTAACAGCATACTTCCTTAAAACCTTGCGCGCTTGCCACCGTCGGCGCGCATAACTTAACTCAACACCGTTTTCCGTATTAAGCCGTCCTTACACTAGGATTTGCCCGGTTGTTATAGCTGATGATTGATAGTTGATTGTGTCAGCGCTTAACAACGGCTACGCTGTTTTGAATAGCGCTTTGCTTTCAAGAGGTTGTGCATGACGGATAAGATCGGCTGGATTGATAACCTGCGGGCGCTGGCCTGCATGATGGTCGTTCTGATTCATAGTACAACCTACTATATTACCGCGGGGGGGATGCCGGGTGATGGACATTGGGATGTGGCTAATGTTCTGAACTCAGCGTCGCGCGTCTGCGTCCCGCTGTTTTTCATGATCTCGGGATACTTATTTTTTGGTGAACGCAGTGCGGGGAAGAAACATTTCCTGCGTATCGGTTTATGCCTGCTTTTTTATAGTACGGTCGCGCTGATCTATATTGCGACACTCACACCGATTAATGGCCTGAATTCATTACACCATGCGTTGCAAAAACCGATCTTTTATCACTTATGGTTTTTCTACGCCATTATCGTGATTTATCTGCTTTCCCCACTGATTACAGTTAAGCCAATATCGGGCAAATATTTGGTTGTCTTGATTGTTTTATTGGCTGTTGTCGCTAATCCCAATACGGGGCGTGTGGGGTTTGAAGGCTTTAAATTACTGCCTGTTAATCTCTATATTTACGGCGATACGTTTTACTACGTGCTATATGCCGCGCTGGGGCGAGCGTTGGGCATGTTGGATGTGCCAAAGAAAGTCGTACTTGCTGCTATCCCCTTTTTCATCGTGTGTGTCGCATTGGTGGCGATGGGGACGAAGCACCACACATTATTGAACGATACGTTCACCCAAACGTTTTATATCTACTGTGGCCCGTTGGTGTTTCTGGCTGCGGTCAGCCTGCTGGTAGTGTTTAAGCATTACTTTAGCCAGCGAATTTTACCGGGCTTTGCCACCATTTCGCGCCATTCGCTGGCAATTTACGGCTTCCACGCGTTGATCATTCACTATCTGCGTACGCATGATGTGGTGCTACCCGCTCATCCGATTCTCGACATCTTCTCTGTTTTCGCCATCGCGCTAGCAGGCAGCCTGCTGCTTTCGATGGCGCTACAGAAAGTCGATGTGCGTCGCTGGGTAAGTTGACGACGGATTAATTTTTACATCAACGGCTTAAGCTGTTGGTAGAGTGCTTTAAATGTACGTCTCCGCTCGGCATAGTCGGCGTGGCGTTGAGCATTCGGCTGATGAACCTGCTCCAGCGGTAGCGGCGGCAAGAGCTCTGCCAGTGGCGTATGGGGATGCATAGCGATTTGTGCCAGACGGGCAGCACCGAGCGCTGGGCCGACATCCCCTCCTGTGCGGTACTCCAGCGTTTGGCCGCTGATATCCGCCAACATTTGCCGCCAGTAGGCGCTGCGTGCACCACCACCAATCAGCGTGATGCTATCGGGATTTAGCCCAGTCATATGCAGTGCATCCATGCCGTCAGCCAGCGCAAATCCCACACCTTCCAGTACTGCTTTTGCCAGTTCTGGGCGGCCGTGTTGATGGGTAAGTCCCCAGAACGCCCCTTTGGCATCAGGATTATTGTGCGGCGTGCGTTCACCGGATAAATAGGGCAAGAACCACACTGGCGTGATGGCATCATCGGCTGGCGTCGAGACGATTTCTTGCAACATGGCGGACACGCTCTCGGCGTGTGTCAGGCGAGCGACCCAATCCAGGCAGGATGCGGCGCTTAACATCACGGACATCAGGTGCCAGGTATTTGGTAACGCATGGCAGAAGCTATGGACGGCATGCCGCGGATTGCTGAGAAAACCGTCGCTAACGGCGAAATAAACGCCAGATGTGCCGAGAGACAGCATTGCCTGACCGGTTTTATACAGCCCGACACCAATTGCACCTGCTGCATTATCTCCGCCGCCAGCAATAACGGGGACGCGCTCCATACCCCAACGGCTGGCGATATCAGGTCGCAGATAACCCGTAATCTGGCTGCCTTCATACAGCGCGGGCATATGCTCGCGGCTCAGTGCACAGGCTTCCAGCAGGGTGTCGCTCCAGTCTCGTTTGGCGACGTCCAGCCAAAGCGTTCCCGCCGCATCGGACATATCGCTGGCAAATTCCCCTGTCAGATGCCAGCGGAGATAGTCTTTCGGCAACAGGACCTTGTCGATTTGACGGAAGATGTCGCTTTCGTTTTCCTGCACCCATTTCAATTTGGGAGCGGTAAAGCCCGGCATCATCAGGTTGCCGGTAATCTGACGCGAGGTAGGCACCAGCTGCTCCAGCGTTCGGCATTGAGCCGCGCTGCGTCCGTCATTCCAGAGAATCGCGGGCCGCAGCACGTTCTGGTGAGCATCCAGCAACGTAGCACCGTGCATTTGCCCGGTTAGCCCCAGTGCTTTCACGGCGCGAAGATTGTGCGTGGCTGCCAACGCCTGTAGCGCCTGGTCGGTTGCCTGCCACCAGTCTTCAGGCGCTTGCTCCGACCAGAGCGGGTGCGGACGAGAAATACTCAGCGCCGCGCTATGGCTGGCAATCACTTTTCCAGCTTCATCCAGCAGAATGGCTTTAACACCGGACGTACCCAGATCAATACCGATATACATAGTGGCTCCTGATAACCTCGTGCTACGGCAGTTTTTTAACCTGCCATAGCAGGCGAGCGTACCGTTCTAGCCAAATAGGTGGCGGTTAACCAGATTTTCCAGCAATTCCTGCTGGCCACTCTGGTGCTGCGGTGCCAGTTGATGGCTTTGTGCATAATGAGCGAGCGATTCCAGCGATGAATTACCTTGCAGAATTTGCTGACCCAGCTCCCCATTCCAGCCAGCGTAGCGCTTGGCGACCAGTTGATTGAGCTTATCATCTTCAATCATTCTGGCAGCTGCCTTGAGCGCTAACGCCATCGTATCCATCGCGCCGATATGCGCATGGAAAAGGTCATAGCGATCGGTGCTCTGACGGCGAACTTTGGCGTCAAAGTTCAAGCCACCCGTCGTAAAGCCGCCCGCTTTGAGAATCTCATACATGATCAGCGCGTTCTCTTCCACGCTGTTAGGGAACTGATCGGTGTCCCAGCCAAGCTGCGGGTCGCCACGGTTCGCATCGACCGATCCGAAAACGCCGAGCGCGACAGCGGTGGCTATCTCATGGTGGAAGGAATGACCCGCCAGCGTCGCGTGGTTGGCTTCAACGTTGACTTTAATCTCTTTTTCCAACCCAAACTGTTTGAGGAAGCCATAAACAGTGGCGACATCATAATCGTACTGGTGTTTGGTCGGTTCCTGTGGTTTTGGCTCGATGAGCAGCGTGCCCTGAAAACCGATTTTGTGTTTATGCTCGACAACCATCTGCATGAAGCGGCCGATCTGTTCACGTTCCTGTCGCAGGTCGGTATTGAGTAGTGTTTCATACCCTTCACGCCCGCCCCATAGCACATAGTTTTCGCCACCTAGTTTTTTGGTCGCGTTCATTGCGGCAAATACCTGTGTGGCCGCCCAGGCAAACACATCAGGGTCGGGGTTGGTGGCCGCGCCTGCGCCATAACGAGGATTAGTGAAACAGTTGGCGGTGCCCCACAGCAGCTTCACGCCGCTAGCCTGCTGCTTTTCCGCCAGCACATCGGTAATTACCGCAAAGTTATGCAGATACTCTTTCAGTGAGTTCCCTTCTGGCGCGACATCGACGTCATGAAAGCAGTAGTAAGGCACGCCCAGTTTTTGAAAGAATTCGAATGCGATGTCCGCCTTGCGCTTCGCCAGCTCCATCGCATCACCTGATTGTTGCCACGGCCGGGCAAAAGAGCCGACGCCGAACATATCTGCGCCGTTCCAGCAGAACGTGTGCCAATACGCGACAGCAAAGCGCAAATGGTCCGCCATGCGTTTACCGAGAATTTCCTGATCGGGATTGTAGTGACGAAAGGCGAAGAGATTGTCGCTTTGGCTACCTTCATAACGGACTTTTTCGATCTGTTCAAAATAGGCTTGCATCGTTAACTCCTTAGAAACCACCCGGACGGAAGAGACGGGAATGGGATTAATTTTCGGAGCGGATGAAGGTTTCCTCAATTACGTTATTTCACACTGAAATTCAGAGAATTATTAAATGTGCGCTGTGTCGCAAAAATGACGGTGTTTCGCTCTGAATACGCGCCGCAATAAGTAACAACATGAAAATGTAGCTCAACAATAAAATATGACCCGTATCAAAAAATGGGAATTAAACCAAAAAACATAATTGGAGGATAAAAATCTGTAATTGATGGGGGCATGTTTAGCGACAATACTCATCTGGCTATTGCTATTGGAGTCTTAGGCCCTGCATCTTAAATAAAAAAGGTACGCTATGATGAAAGTTAACCATTTTTTACTCTCAGCTTGTGCCGTATTCACTTTAGCTTGTCAGCCCGGATTTGCGAAAGATGTTAAAATAGGCATGGCGATTGATGATTTGCGTCTTGAACGCTGGCAAAAAGATCGCGATCTTTTTGTTGAGCAAGCCAAAAAACAGGGTGCTGATGTGTTTGTTCAATCAGCAAACGGCAATGAAGCCACGCAAATTTCTCAAATAGAAAACATGATCAATCGCGGTGTCGATGTATTAGTTATTATTCCTTATAACGGCCAGGTACTTGGCAATGTTATTGCGGAAGCAAAGCGTGAAGGAATAAAAGTGCTTGCTTACGATCGCATGATTAATAATGCAGATGTGGATTTTTATATTTCATTTGATAATGAAAAGGTTGGCGAACTACAGGCGAAATATCTCGTCGATAAGGTGCCCGGCGGCAACTATTTCTTAATGGGCGGTTCACCTGTTGATAATAATGCGAAGCTGTTTCGTCAGGGGCAAATGAAAGTGCTCACGCCGCTGATCGAAAGCGGAAAAATCAACGTTGTCGGCGATCAATGGGTTGATGCCTGGTTACCGGAGAATGCGCTGAAAATTATGGAAAATGCACTAACGGCGAACAGCAATAAGATTGACGCGGTTGTTGCGTCGAACGATGCCACGGCAGGCGGCGCGATTCAGGCGCTTGCCGCACAGGGACTGGCTGGGAAAGTGGCTATTTCCGGTCAGGATGCCGATCTGGCGGCCATCAAACGTATTGTGGCAGGCACGCAAACCATGACGGTCTATAAACCGATCAGCAAGCTGGCGAAAGATGCGGCGGATATCGCCGTGGCGCTGGGTTCCGGTAAAGCACCTGAGTCTAATGCTAAATTAAACAATGGGTTGAAAGACATCCCTTCCTTCTTGCTCACGCCGATTCCCGTCGATAAATCCAATATCGATTCCACCGTCATTGCCGATGGTTTCCACAAAAAAGCGGACGTGTATTAACGCACGTCGCTGCCACTAGATTTCAGGATGCAGGAAAGATGCTCACCGGGTCACGACATGAGGTTGTGGCTCACCACTGTCACAGACGAGGTCTGGGACACCTGAATCACGGAGGCTGTGATGCCACATCTGTTGGAAATGAAAAACATCACCAAGGCGTTTGGTGCGGTGAAAGCCGTCGATGATGTCAGCCTGACGCTGGAGGCTGGTCAGGTCTTGTCACTGTGCGGCGAGAATGGCTCAGGTAAATCTACCTTGATGAAGGTGCTGTGTGGCATTTACCCGCATGGCAGCTATGACGGGCAGATCGTCTTCTCTGGTGATGAGCTGCGCGCCAACCATATTCGTGATACGGAACAAAAAGGCATCGCGATTATTCATCAGGAATTGGCACTGGTGAAAGAGATGACGGTGCTGGAGAACCTCTTTTTGGGTAACGAGTGGACGCGTTTTGGCGTGATGGATTACGACAATATGTACCTTCGCTGCCAGCGTATGCTGGAGCAGGTCAAACTGGCCGTCGATCCGAATACCAAAGTGGGAGAGCTCGGATTAGGTCAGCAGCAGTTGGTGGAAATTGCCAAGGCGCTGAACAAGCAGGTGCGTCTGTTGGTGCTGGATGAGCCAACGGCCTCGTTGACTGAACGGGAAACGGGCATTCTGCTTGAGATCATTCAGGATCTGCGCGATCACGGTATTGCCTGTATCTATATTTCGCACAAGCTCAACGAAGTTAAAGCCATTTCCGATGTGATTTGCGTAATTCGCGATGGGAAGCCGATTGGCACGCGCCCGGCGGCCGAGCTGAGCGAGGACCATATCATTGCCATGATGGTGGGGCGAGAGCTGACAGAGCTTTATCCCAATGAACCACATGCCATTGGCGAAGAAGTACTGCGCGTAGAACACCTTACTGCCTGGCATCCGGTCAATCGCCACATTCGCCGGGTGGATGATGTCTCGTTTGTACTGCACCGAGGTGAGATTCTCGGTATTGCCGGGCTGGTTGGGTCGGGGCGTACGGAAACGGTGCAATGCCTGTTTGGTGCCTATCACGGCCATTGGCAAGGTGACATCTTGATTGATGGCGAGCAGGTGACCATCAGCAACTGCCAGCAGGCGATGGCACAAGGCATTGCGATGGTGCCAGAGGATCGTAAGAAGGATGGCATCGTCCCGGTGATGAGCGTAGCGCAAAACATGACGCTGGCAGCGCTCGATCAATTCTCTGGGCCGTTTTCCATGCTGGATGATGCGCGTGAACAGGACATCATCCGGCAGTCGCTAGCAAATCTGAAAGTGAAAACCTCCAGCCCGGAGTTGGCGATCGCCCGCTTAAGCGGCGGTAACCAGCAAAAAGCGGTGCTGGCGAAATGCCTGCTGCTGAATCCTCGCATTCTGATCCTTGATGAACCCACGCGCGGTATCGATATCGGCGCCAAATATGAAATCTATAAGCTCATTAATGCGCTGGTAAAACAGCACATTGCCGTGATTGTCATTTCTTCCGAATTGCCCGAAGTGCTGGGGTTGAGCGATCGGGTGCTGGTGATGCATCAGGGGCGTATCAAAGCGGATTTGATCAACCGTGATTTAACCCAGGAACAGGTTATGGAAGCTGCATTGAGGAGTGAACATCGTGCTGAAAATATCGCAGTCTGAACAACAACGTGTTGCTGGCTCTGCCTCGATGCTGCAACGCTTGAAAAGCATCAATCTTCAGGTCTACGTGATGATTGCCGCCATCATCGCCATCATGCTCTTTTTCACCTACATGACCGACGGGGCGTATCTCAGCGCGCGTAATCTCTCCAACCTGCTGAGGCAAACGGCGATCACCGGTATTCTGGCGGTCGGTATGGTGTTTGTCATTATCTCCGCCGAGATCGATCTGTCGGTTGGCTCGATGATGGGGCTATTGGGCGGCGCGGCGGCTATTTTTGATGTCTGGTTTGGCTGGCCTTTACCGTTGACTATCGTTGTGACACTTGCGCTGGGGTTGCTGCTTGGCGCGTGGAATGGTTGGTGGGTCGCCTACCGTAAAGTTCCTTCTTTTATCGTGACGCTGGCAGGGATGCTGGCTTTTCGCGGCATCTTAATCGGCATTACCAATGGGACGACGGTTTCCCCGACCAGCGAAGCGATGTCGCAGATTGGGCAGAGCTATCTGCCTTCTGGCATCGGTTTTATGTTCGGAGCCATCGGGCTGATGGTGTTCATTGCCTGGCAGTGGCGTCGGCGCAGTAGCCGCGCCCGATTAGGATTACCGATAAATCCACCCACAGGCGACATCGGTCGACAGACATTGACGGCACTCGTCGTATTGGGTGCGATCTATCTGCTAAATGATTATCGCGGTGTGCCAACGCCGGTTTTGGTGCTGACGCTGTTGATGCTGGGCGGTATTTTTCTGGCAACGCGAACTGCATTTGGTCGCCGTATTTATGCGGTGGGCGGGAACATCGATGCTGCACGTTTATCGGGCGTGAATGTCGAGCGCACTAAAATGGCGGTGTTTGCGATTAATGGCCTGATGGTCGCGGTCGCCGGGCTGATTCTCAGTTCACGATTGGGGGCGGGGTCGCCATCCGCCGGGAATATTGCCGAGCTGGATGCGATTGCGGCCTGCGTGATTGGTGGAACCAGTCTGGCTGGCGGTATTGGCAGCGTTGCAGGTGCAGTGATGGGAGCATTTATCATGGCGTCGCTGGATAACGGGATGAGTATGCTGGATGTGCCGACATTCTGGCAATACGTCGTGAAAGGCGGAATTCTGCTGCTGGCGGTGTGGATGGATACTGCCACAAAGCGGCGTGTATAACGTGATTGTGGGTTCATGGCGGCAATACGTGGCGGCTCGCAATAATCAGCAAATTATTTTGGCCTCTGGGGGCGCTGTGTTATTCAAGCAAGAGGATTTTATTCAAGGAGTTTGCGATTAATGAGCACTGATAACCATGTTTGAAAAACGCTATCGTATTACGCTGCTGTTTAACGCCAACAAAGTGTATGACCGTCAAGTGGTTGAAGGCGTTGGCGAATATTTACAGGCTTCTCAGTGTGATTGGGACATCTTCATTGAAGAAGATTTCCGTTGCCGCATTGATAATATCAAAGAATGGCTAGGCGATGGCGTGATTGCCGATTTTGACGATGGCGAGATCAAACAACTACTACAGGATGTGAACGTGCCATTGGTGGGGGTTGGCGGTTCCTATCATCAGCCTGAGGATTACCCGCCTGTGCATTATATTGCCACAGATAATTATGCACTGGTGGAAAGCGCGTTTATGCACCTTAAAGAAAAAGGGCTGAATCGCTTTGCTTTTTATGGCCTGCCAGCATCGGGTGGGAAAGGCTGGGCGCAGGAGCGGGAGCATGCTTTCCGGCAACTGGTAGCGGCAGAAAAGTATCAGGGTGTGGTGTATCAGGGAATGGAAACCTCGCCGGATAACTGGCAATACGCGCAAAATCGGCTGGCCGACTGGGTACAAGGGCTGCCGCCGCAGACAGGCATTATCGCGGTGACGGACTCCCGTGCACGTCACCTGTTGCAGGTCTGCGAACACCTGAATATTGCCGTACCGGAAAAGCTGTGCGTCATCGGGATCGATAACGAAGACCTGATTCGCTATCTTTCACGCGTGGCGCTGTCATCGGTAGCGCAAGGCACTCGTCAAATGGGGTATCGTGCCGCGAAACTGCTGCATCAGTTGCTGCTGGATCGGTCTGATTTGCCGCTGCAACGCATTCTGGTGCCGCCGGTTCGGGTGGTCGAGCGCCGTTCAACAGACTATCGCTCCGTGCACGATCCTGCCGTTATTCAGGCCATGCACTTTATCCGCTATCACGCCTGTAAAGGCATTAAGGTCGAGCAGGTGCTGGATGCGGTAGGGATTTCCCGCTCAAATCTGGAAAAGCGCTTCAAAGATGAGGTAGGTCAGACGATTCACGGTGTGATTCACGCAGAGAAGTTGGATCGGGCGCGCAATTTGCTGATATCGACCTCGCTCTCGATTGGTGAGATCTCGTTGATGTGCGGCTACCCTTCACTGCCTTACTTTTACGCTGTCTTTAAGAAAGGCTATGACATCACGCCGAAAGAGTACCGTGAGCGTTATGGGGAAGGTTATTAAGGCTATTCGGTTTGTTCAAGTAGGAAGGTCAAGCAGGAAGGCGCGGCGGGGCGCGCCTTATTATCTTAGGCTGGTGAACGGTTACGCCGGTACGCGCCAGTAATCGTAATCGATGTGCTCAACCTGGAAGTTGGCGTCTTCTTTGTCACCGGTCAGACGGGTGGCGATGGTAAAGGCAAAATCGAATGACACGCCCAGCCCCTTGCCGCTGATCAGATTGCCATCTTCAACGACTTTCTCGTTAACATAAATGCCATCGGTCACGTCTTGCCATAAATCCCCAGAGCAGACGTAGCGGCGGCCTTTAAGCAGTTTGTTGCCACCCAGTACGCGTGCGGCTGCTGAGCACAGTGGGCAGATCAGCTTGCCCGCGTCGTCATGGCGACGGATGAACTCGACAACCATCGGGTTTGCGGCCAAGTTTACGGTACCCTGCGGGCCGCCAGGAATGACTATGGCATCAAACAGCGTGTCCTGGTTTCTTTCCAGCAGAGCATCGGCAAACATGCGAATATTGTGATAACTGTGCAACTCCAGTCTGTCATAGCATGACAGCATGGTGACTTCTATCTTCATACGGTGCAGTACATCAATCACCATGATCGCTTCTGCTTCTTCAAACCCAGGAGCCAGCAGAACGGCGACTTTCTTAGACATAGCATCTCCAGCAATATGCAAGGGAAGGTGTTAACCGCAAGAGGATAGCAAAAAAATATCGTAAAAATGAAACGATGTTTTATTAATGTCGAGTGAGTCGCGTAAACGATTTTTGCTGCTTAGCCTAAAGAGAAGATGGCGTTATACTTGCTAACTTGGCTGTGAATTCGCCCCGAATTTTTTTGCATGAAAGCATGACTCTTCTCTTCCTGTCCCGCCAAAAAGATGTTTAAATTATCACTCACTTATTTTGCATAAATATGCATTTGTGAGCGTGTCGATTTTGGTCGTCGACCAGCCCGTTGATGTAGGATGTACACGGGGCACGAGCGCTCAGGAATGTATGGCGTAACATAATGGTGTGAGCGACGACGCTTCTATCCATAGATCTTTCGAAGCAGGGATTACATTTATGACAACGATTCTCAAGCATCTTCCGGTTGGTCAACGTATTGGTATTGCGTTCTCGGGTGGTCTGGATACCAGCGCCGCGCTGCTTTGGATGCGTCAAAAGGGCGCGGTTCCTTACGCATATACCGCAAATCTGGGGCAGCCAGACGAGGATGACTACGATGAAATCCCACGTCGGGCTATGGAATATGGCGCAGAAAATGCTCGCCTTATCGATTGCCGTAAACAATTGGTCGCCGAAGGTATCGCTGCGATTCAGTGTGGCGCATTCCATAACACAACGGCAGGCGTGACCTATTTCAACACCACCCCGTTGGGCCGTGCAGTGACCGGTACGATGCTGGTTGCGGCGATGAAGGAAGACGGCGTGAACATCTGGGGTGACGGCAGCACCTATAAAGGCAACGATATTGAGCGTTTCTATCGTTACGGTCTGCTGACCAATGCTGAACTGAAGATTTACAAGCCATGGCTGGATACCGACTTT
Organism: Pectobacterium polonicum; assembly: GCF_005497185.1. GTDB lineage: Bacteria > Pseudomonadota > Gammaproteobacteria > Enterobacterales > Enterobacteriaceae > Pectobacterium > Pectobacterium polonicum. Next base: position 103,993 of record NZ_RJTN01000011.1, read on the forward strand.
ATTGATGAGCTGGGCGGCCGTCAGGAGATGTCTGAGTTTATGTCGCAGGCAGGGTTCGGCTATAAAATGTCGGCCGAAAAAGCCTATTCGACTGACTCCAACATTCTGGGTGCGACGCACGAAGCGAAGGATCTGGAATTCCTGAATTCCAGCGTCAAAATCGTTAACCCGATTATGGGCGTGAAATTCTGGGATGAGAACGTCAAGGTGCCGGCAGAAGAAGTGACCATCCGTTTTGAACGTGGGCACCCGGTTGCGTTGAACGGCCAGACCTTTACTGACGATGTTGAGCTGATGCTGGAAGCGAACCGTATCGGCGGACGTCATGGTTTGGGTATGAGCGACCAGATTGAAAACCGTATCATTGAAGCAAAAAGCCGCGGCATCTATGAAGCGCCGGGAATGGCACTGTTGCACATTGCCTATGAGCGTCTGGTCACCGGTATCCACAACGAAGACACTATCGAGCAATACCACGCCAATGGTCGTCAGCTGGGTCGTTTCCTGTATCAGGGACGCTGGTTTGATTCTCAGGCGCTGATGCTGCGTGATTCTTCTCAGCGTTGGATCGCCAGCGCCATCACCGGCGAAGTGACGCTGGAACTGCGTCGTGGCAATGATTACTCCATTATGAATACCGTGTCTGACAATCTGACCTATAAGCCAGAGCGCTTGACCATGGAGAAAGGCGACTCGGTCTTCTCGCCGGATGACCGTATTGGCCAGCTGACTATGCGCAATCTGGACATCACGGACACGCGTGAAAAACTGTTTAACTATGCTGAGACGGGCTTGCTTTCTTCTTCTGCCAGCACCGGTTTGCCGCAGGTCGGGCAATTGCAGGATAAAACAGAGAAGTAACTCACAGGTTGAGTAATATAAAAATCCGGAATCGTCTCGCGTTCCGGATTTTTTTTATCTGTTTATCATCTGTTTATGTTTGATTTTCTCGCGATATTTTTCGTTTGTGAACTCTTGCTGACAATGCAGGTTGCATCTGTACAACCGCCCTAGAAAGGGACAGAATACCTATAAATAATCAGCCTGAATAATAATCTGAAGGCGAAGGAACTGCGGGATGGAGTGTCATTTTTTTGAGGTTATGCATTAACTTTTCAATGGAGGAAAAATGTTAGAGATATTTGATGTAAATCACACCCTGTTGTCAGAAACAAAATCAGAAGAGCTATTTACCCTCAGAAAAGAGACGTTTAAAGATCGACTGAATTGGGCCGTGCAATGTACTGATGGAATGGAATTTGATCAGTATGATAATAATAACACGACTTATCTTTTTGGCATGAAAGATAACACCGTTATCTGTAGTTTGAGATTTATTGAAACAAAATACCCTAACATGATTACCGGGACGTTTTTTCCTTACTTCAAGGAGATAAATATCCCTGAAGGTAATTACCTGGAATCTAGTCGGTTCTTTGTAGATAAATCACGAGCGAAAGATATTCTCGGCAATGAATACCCAATTAGTTCTATGCTGTTTCTTTCAATGATTAATTATTCAAGGGATAAGGGTTATGATGGAATATATACGATAGTGAGTCACCCTATGCTGACAATATTAAAGCGTTCTGGCTGGGGAATTCGCGTGGTCGAGCAAGGCTTGTCAGAAAAGGAAGAAAGAGTTTATTTAGTCTTCCTTCCCGTTGATGATGAGAATCAGGAAGCGCTGGCTCGTCGTATTAACCGCAGTGGGAAATTTATGAGCAATGAATTGAAGCAGTGGCCTCTACGGGTACCTGCCGCTATTGCACAGGCTTGATGAGCTGTAACTCAACGCCGAGCCTGATGGCATGCTTGGCATTCAGGACGCCAAGTTTTTTCACAACGTTGCCGATATGAAATTTTACCGTGCTGGTTTTGATGCCGAGAATAATCGCAACTTCCAGATAGGTTTTACCCATACTGGCCCAGTAAAGAATTTCATTTTCTCGTTGAGAGAATATGTCTTTATTGTTTGATTGTTTTTTATCTTCAATCATCTCTCTGCAAAGGGAGATGATTTTTTCATATGCCTCAATTAATAGCATCTGAAAGGTGTCTTTTTTCTCTTCAATGAATGTTTCAACATCATCTGGATACGAACTGTCCACGATAATCGATAGCATGGCCAGATTGTCGCCATTATCGTGAAGTACAAAAGTATATCCATTGATAATATTATATTTTTTAGAGAGATCAAATATCTTGGCCAGCTGAAATCTAGTGTTAATAACCAGACTTTTCTCCCACGAGAAAGGCGATATTTTATTAAATGATGCAAGAACAACAGGATCAATGTGCTGGTATTTATTTTCTTTATAGATGTTTACCCATTCATCGGGATAACTGGAAATGATGATCATTTGAGAAGGGTTCTTCTTATTGAGAACCATAAATGAGAATTTTACGCCGTTGTAGTGATCCAGGTTTTTATTGAAGTGTTTTTTGATTACCCTGCTTATTATTTCACTATCGGTGAATAATGGCGACATCTCATGACCTCAGTCTGAAGAATCAACATCCCTGTAACGGAAAAGTATATACCTACACCTGTACCTAAGTCTAATTGTTATGAGTGAGTGAAAAAACATAAAATCTTCAACCTTGTTAAGGGCGTAAAGCAAAAGACATAACCATCGCTCAGGATAAGCGTGATGATTGGCTGACATCAGGGAATGCTAATTAAGCGAGATTTATCAGTAATATAATAAAATTCTTCTTACTTTTCCATGGCCTGTATTGTTTACAGGCCGCCAGATGCTCAGGTTAATTAATTCTATCAGTGCGACTCTTTCTCGAATAACCCTCGTCTTTCATATTGTTATCCCTTTCGTTGTACCTCACGCCTCGTCGATATTGTTGTATTCCCACAAGCGATTGAAATGCACATCGTCCAGATTACGTATTGAATCCGCGTTACCCGCAAAGGGCCGTGCGGTTGTTGCCGCAGCTCCCCACGGCTGTTCTCTGTCATAGCTCGCGTCAATTGTGCTGTCGCGAATGACCAGTTGGCCGTTCGCCGTCTGGCCGGACTGGTATCCCGTCTGCCTTGCCCCCTGATCCCAGGCGCGGCCTAGTTTGGCTTTTCTTTCTCCATTGAAGCCTTTGTCTCCTGTAAAGCGACAATTTACCGCCAGAAAACCGTATTGCGTCCACGGCATGCTGTCAGGTGCGAAGACATGAATATCTTTCGCTCCACGGCTGGAAACCGTGTGAAAGTGGACACGCTCGAATACCGCGGTTGCGCGCCCAAAAACGTAATCGACATCGCCCTCAATGTAGCTGTCTTTAATGTAGGCGCGGCTGTAGCGGTCTACGACGTACTCGTTGCGGAGGTTACTGGTGTTGACGAAAAACGTATCCTGACGCCCGATCAGGCGAACCCTTTCAAGCTGTATTTTGTCGCCATCGGTGCGCAGCGCCACGGCCTGATGCGCGCGACCATCCACTGAATCCAGCAAGGTATTCACTACCGTCAGATTCTTCATCTGGAAATTGTCGCTTTGCGACCAGACCACGGCGGCACAAATGGTATCAATCGTCGCGTTCTGCTTTGACGCACAGAGATCGTACAGGTACCAGGCAGGGTCACCGGGCTGGTATTCGCCGTGTGAGTTCACGGTTTCCCGGTAGGTTGCCGGTGAAAACATCGAATCCAGCGCGAGTTGAATCACTACGTCATCCGGCTGTTCTCCCGCACCACATAGCGTGAGCGGTGGCGCATCGGCAGGGATGTAGACCGTGCCGGTATAGGTGCCCGGTAGCAATGTAATCTCAATACACGGCCGATCCTGCTGCGCCCGCAGTGCGGCGTTCACCGCCTGTTGAATATGGGTATGTGTTGCACCATCCACTCCCACCTGCTGCCCGACAACCCACTGCGTCTCTGGATCGACCTCAATCGGTGCGGGCTGCCAGACATCAGCCTCTGTCTGACCATCGTTCCCACGCCGCGTGAAATAGTGCGGGAGCGTGAAGCGTTCGGCTTCCTGTGCGGAGAGAATGGGACGATAAACGGTGCCGGGGTACGTCGTTTTTGTCATGATCTTATCCTCTCTTAGCGGCAAGGCTCTCTGGGGTATCATCGGTTCTCTGTCCGAAGCGCAACCGGTAGGTTGAGGGCGTGAGATGTAGCTGCTGGCGAAAATGATGGCGTAACGAGGCGGCAGTACCGAATCCCACCGTTTCGGCGATTTTCTCGATCGATAAGCGCGTGTTTTCCAGTAAATCGCGTGCGGTATTCAGCCGTTCGGCCAGTAACCAGCGTGCTGGCGTCGTACCCGTAGCGGCAGAGAAACGGCGAAGGAACGTGCGTGGGCTCATACAAGAAATTGCTGCCAGTTTCGTAACGGAATACTCTTCCGCGAGGTTGGCTCGGACATGATCGATAAGCGGTCCGAGGCGTGAGCGTTCATAGTCTACCGGTACCGCTTTTTCAATATACTGTGCTTGCCCACCATCACGATGTGGTGCGACCACCAAGCGGCGAGCAACCTGATTGGCCGCTTTGCTGCCGTAATCCCGACGGATGAGATGCAGCCCAAGATCGATACCCGCAGCACTCCCGGCTGACGTAAGAATCGTTCCTTCATCAATATAAAGAACGTCTGGCTCGATGTTGATATCAGGATATTGCATTTTTAACGTGTCACTGTAGCGCCAATGTGTCGTGGCGCGTCGCCCGGAAAGCAGGCCGGTCGCCGCGAGGACAAAAACGCCAGAACAGATAGAGAGCAGTCTGGCACCCTGCTGATGTGCTTGACGTAACGCATCGACCAGATGTGTGGGGACGGGCACATCACTGCCTTTCCAGCCGGGAATGATAATCGTGCCCGCCTGTGTTAACAGTTCAAGGCCACCATCGGCAACAACATGGATGCCGCCCGTTGCCCGCATCGCGCCACTGTCTAAACCCGCAACGGCAAACTGATACCAGTCCTCTCCCATTTCGGGGCGTGGAAGGCCGAAGACTTCAACGGCAATACCAAATTCGAATGTACACAAGCCATCATAAGCAAGTACGACAACAAGCGGGTTGAACATCGATTTTCCTGCCTCAATAACTTGTCATGATCTTGACGATATATGTCAATAATGCCATCTGCCAGCCTTGATGTATCCGTTTTATAGTCAAGCCTTATTCCAATCCGTGAGGAAGATCGATGAGTTACGTGACTGACTATCCCTTTGCTGCTTCTGATATTGCTCTATCCCATTTTGCACGGCGTTTGTCTGTTGAAACTGACTGTGCGGATGTAGCGGCATCCCTCTCTGAGACTCAGCAGGACTTTGTGTTATTGCATGTGGTGGGATCGACGAAGCACTTTACCGCGCGTCATATACCGGGGGCGCTTCATCTGCCACACCGGGAAATCACACCTGAGCGTATGGCCGAGTGGCCTGATGACACGCGGTTTGTCGTCTATTGTGCGGGACCACACTGCAATGGCGCAGATCAGGCGGCATTAAAACTGGCACAACTCGGTCGCCCGGTAAAAATTATGATCGGGGGAATCACGGGATGGGAAGATGAAGGCTTTGCCTTCGCCTGATATCACTTGCCTCTGGCAGAGGGGGCCGCCCTTCTGCCAGCACCTAATTCCCCTGATACCACGTCCAGATTTTCACCAACAGTGCCGCTGAGACACTCCAACATACGACCGCTGCGAGCAGTGCCTGTGGCAATTTCATCCACGCGGTAAAGTAATAAAGTGAAATGAGATAAACCAGATAAGGAATAACGGACCAGATGCCAAACAGGATGGTGGCGCGCAGCGCGTCCAGTCCGCGTTCGGTGCCAACGATGTAATGTGCGATCAGTGCGAACGTGGGAAATAGCGGCACCAGCCCGGCAATATAATAGTTTCGGCTTTTCGCCAATACGCTGATGAGCAATACGATCAGCGCGCCAATAACCGATTTGATAAACAATGACATAAGTATAACTTCTGGCTTAATTCAGCATCGAGAATGCACAGAGAATAGCGAAAAAGTGTCGGGATAGAATAGTGCGATCGCACAGCTTAAGATTTCAATTCGTGGTGATTTCGTTATTCTTAGCAGCAGAATGAATAAATACTGTACGTGATACCCGTCATACTTCGAGCTGCTTGTGCGTTGGCCGCCCTTACTCACCCCAGTCACTTACTTGTGTAAGCTCCTGGGGATGAAATGAGAGACATCCTGTCTCTCACCGAAGGCCAGCCGTTGGCTAGTCAAATTCGTTCCCGACGAATTTGTCGCGCGGTTGCCGCGCTACAAGGCCATAAATGGGCCTCGCCCTAGCGGGCCAACGCTTTGCGTTGTTCAAAACGATAACGTTTTGTCACGCAACTCGAATTATTTAGGGTATATGGCACCGTAGGTGCAGCTAAAACGATAATGAATCTGAAAAGGATTGATGTTGAAGACGCAAAGTCATGCATTTACTCAGGGATTGGTTCCACTCAAGATTATTTCTACCGGCAGCGCGCTTCCTGCGCAGCGGGTGACGTCAGCCGAATTAGATGTGCGGCTCAATAAGCCCGCCGGTTATGTCGAAAGCCGTTCAGGCATTATCTATCGTCACCATGCCGATAATCATGCTAGCCAGGCTGAACTCGGTGTGGCGGCGTTAAATGACGCGCTGGCGCGGGGAGTTATTCCGCCCGCGTCCATCGATCTGCTGCTGTTTGCTTCTGCTATTCCGATTCAGGCGCTGCCTTATAGCGCCAGCCATTTATTAAAGGCGTCGTCTCTGCCAAAAGGGACGGCCTGTTTTGATATTAACAGCAGTTGCGTCAGCTTTATTTCCGCGCTTCAGGTCGCAGCTGGTTTGCTGAATACCGGCGCTTATCGGCGCATTGCCATTGTCTCTACCGAACTGGCCTCACGCGGCATTGACTGGGATGATGAAGAGTCGTCGCTGATTTTTGGCGATGGTGCCGCGTGCGCCATTGTTGAACGCGGCGATGGGCGCAGCGGTATTGCGGCGTGCTTGCTGGAAACTTATCCGAAGGGCAACGAACTGTGCCAAATCCGCGCAGGCGGCACCTTGCGCAACCCGCGTGCGGGGATGGAACTGCATGATTTTCTGTTCCATATGCAGGGGAAACGGCTCTTCAGACAGGCTTCTGCCTTGATTGAGGGCTATCTGCAACGTCTGCTGGATGCCAGCGGGTACTCGCTGGATCAGATGGCGGCGGTGGTTCCGCATCAGGCCAGCCACCTGTCGCTGGAACATATGCGCAAGCGGCTGGCGATTCCGACGGAAAAGCTGATTGATATTTACCGCTATCACGGCAATCAGGTGGCGGCCTCGATTCCGACGGCGCTGCATCATGCTATCGTGACGCAACGCCTGCCTGAAGGTGAACCCGCGATGCTGGTCGGTACGGCCGCTGGGCTGACGCTGGGCGGAATGGTGCTGATCCCATGAGAGTCTTCGTCACGGGCGCCACCAGCGGGTTGGGGCGTAACGCGGTGGAATGGCTGCTCCAGGCCGGACATCAGGTGCTGGCCTGCGGGCGCGATCGCACGGTTGGGCAACAGCTTGAAGCACTCGGCGCGCAGTTCGCCCGCATCGATTTGGTCGAAACCTCGGTAGAGCAATTTCGAACGCTGATGGCGGGCTGTGATGTGATCTGGCACTGTGCCGCAAAATCATCACCGTGGGGTCAATATGATGATTTTTATCAGAATAATACCGAGGTAACGGCGCGACTGGCTGAAGCCGCCGGTCAGTTGGGTATCCCGCGTTTTGTGCACATCTCCACGCCTGCGATTTACTTTGATTATCAGCACCACCTGAACATTGATGAAAGCTACCGTGCGGCGCGTTTTGCCAATCATTATGCGCAGACCAAATTTCTGGCGGAAGAACGGCTTCAGGCGATGACGTCACGCTACCCGCAAACCACCTATGTCATCCTGCGCCCGCGTGGCCTGTTTGGCCCACATGACCGCGTGATTTTGCCACGTGTTCTGGAGCAGATCGCGGTGGGGAGAGGCGTGCTGCGTCTCCCGCGCGGTGGTGAAGCGCTGCTGGATCTGACGTTTGTTGGCAACGTGGTAGAGGCGATGGCACTTGCCAGCCAGCGCACGGGGTTAGTTTCAGGTTCGGCGTACAACATTACCAACCATGAGCCCGCGCGCCTTGCAGACATGCTTCAGCAACTGCTGGTCGGTCAGTTGGGCATGAATTATCGCGTTAGGGCGGTGCCGTATCCGTTGCTGCACGCGGTGGCCGGTGGCATGGAACTGTTCTCGTGGTTTAGCCGAAAAGAGCCGCTGCTGACACGCTATAGCGCGGGAGCGGTGAATTTTGATATGACGCTTAGCGCGGAGAAAGCGCAGCAAGAGCTGGGCTATCAGCCGCGTTTTTCCCTCCAGCAGGGTATCGAGTTAACCGGTAGCTGGTTCAAAACACACCTTGCGCAGCGGAGCACTGACGGACATGGCTAATATTTCGACGTTTGAAGTAGGATACTGCCTGCATCCGGGTTGTATGGCGCTGCGTGGTGCGGGATGGAAAGTGTGCCGTTTTCCGGCGCGGGTCTGGATGCTGGAAAGTCAGGGTAAGCGCTGGCTGTGGGATACCGGCTATGCTCAGCATTTCACCGACGCCACGCGTTCCGGCCTGTTCCAACTGTACCGCAGAATGACGCCGGTGCATTTCGAAACGAAAGACGCGCTGATTCACCAGCTACACGCGCAGGGTATTCAGCCTGCCGATATCGACGGCCTGATCATCTCCCATTTTCACGGCGACCATATCGCGGGGCTGCGGGATTTCCCCTCCGTGCCGTTTATCTGTTCGGCGCTGGGCTGGCAGCAGACGCGGAACCTGCGCGGTTTCTCCGCCTTGAAACGGGCGTTTGTCCCCGCGCTGATCCCTGAACATTTCGAGCAGGCGCTCCAGTTTGTTGAAAATTTTCCGCTTACCGACCTGCCTGCCGAGCTGGCACCGTTTACGCAAGGCTATGCGCTGCCCGGTAGTGATAAAGAGATCGTGCTGGTGCCGTTGCCCGGCCACGCAGCCGGACACCTTGGCGCGTTTGTGCTGACCGAAAACGGCTGGGTGCTGCTGGCAAGTGATGCTGCCTGGTCGCCGCACAGCTACCGTGAAGGTCGTGGGCCGTCGCGGTTGGCGAATCTGGTGATGGACGATCCAAAAGCCTATTACCACACGCTGGATCAGCTGCACCAGTTGCACCTGAACGGACAGGTCGAGATTCGTCTGTGCCACGAGGGCGACTTATGATTCCGCTGATGACGATCTGGCACTATTTCCGCGCCAGACGCCTGAGTTTTACTACCCGTCAGGCGCTTGAACGCCATCAGCAGAATCAGCTCGCCCGCTTCGCGCGGCGGGTGCTGGCGCGTAGTCCCTATTTTCGTCCTTACTGCCAGCTTCCTATAACGTCGTGGCCGATGATGGATAAAGCCGTAATGATGGCCGAATTCGATCGGATGAACACCGCCGGACTTAAGAAGGATGACCTGCTCGCCTGCGCGCGCCGCAGTGAGGACGATCGCGACTTCACGCCGAGTGTAAATGGGTTCAGCGTCGGGCTGTCGTCCGGCACCTCTGGTCAGCGTGGGCTGTTTGTCGTCAGCCCACGTGAACAGCAGGTGTGGGCGGGAGGCATGCTGGCAAAAATGCTGCCGGACGGTTTACGCGCCGGTGAACGGGTGGCGCTGTTTCTGCGGGCGGATAACAACCTGTATCACAGCGTCGATAACCGCTGGCTCAGCCTGTCGTTTTACGATCTCTTTGCGCCATTTTCCGGCCATTTTTCGCGGCTGGAAGCGTGGTCACCGTCGATTATCGTTGCTCCTGCACAGGTGCTGCGCGAGTTGGCGTTGGCGGTACAGCGTGGTGAACTGCGCCTGTCGGCCAAAAAGGTGATTTCCGTGGCCGAGGTGTTGGAGCCGCAGGATAAGCAGCTGTTGCAGCAGGTCTTCGGGCAAGTAGGGGAAGTGTATCAGGCAACGGAAGGCTTTCTGGCATCGACCTGTGAACATGGCACGCTGCATCTTAACGAAGAATTTATTCACATTGAGCCGCAGTGGCTGGATGACGAACGCTTTACGCCCATCATTACCGATTTCACCCGCAGCACGCAGCCGATTGTGCGCTATCGGCTGGACGATATATTGGTGAAGCAAAAAACACCCTGTGCGTGTGGTCGGGTGACGATGGCGATAGCCCGCATTGAAGGGCGCAGCGATGACAGCCTGAGATTGCCGGATAATCGCGGTGAGCCTCAGACCGTGTTTGCGGATCTCTGTAACCGGGTGATTGCTAATGTGCTGCCGCTACATGCTGATTATCGGCTGGTGCAGCAGGGCGACGCGACGCTGCATTTATCCGCCGCGTGTAGCCTGCCAGAGCTGGAAGCCTGCCGTGACAGTCTGGTGCAGCAGTTTGCGTTGCAGGGCATTGATGCGTCGCGGCTACAGTGGCGGTTAAGCGCTGGTGAGATCGCGCCAGAATTTACGCAAAAGCGCAGACGGATTACCCGCCTGAAGGAGGAAATATGATGCGATTTCCTCAAAGCACGCTGCTATTGCGGCTGAAAGCGCTGCTCTTCGGCTGGGGATCGGTCGGGGTGGTGTATCAACTGAGTGCACAGTTTCAAGGGCAGGGAACGGTGTTACCTCCCTCGATTATCGACGAATGGATTCCCTTTAGCCCCTTGGCTATCTGGCTGTATCTCTCCTTTTTTATCATCATTCCTCTGTCTTACTTATCCTGCCCGATTGCGCGCTTGGCTGGATTACGTCGGGCAACGCAGCTTACGGCGTTGATTGCGGGCGCGGTGTACCTGATTTTTCCAACCACGATGGTGTATCCGCAGGCTATCGGAGGCGACCTCTCCGCTCGTCTGCTACAGCTTTTGCAGAGTATCGATTCGCCGCAAAATTGCCTGCCGTCGCTGCATATGGCGCTAACGGCACTGGCGGTGTGGGCGATGAGCGATAGCCAGCAGAAAGTAAAAACGGGTTTGTATCTTCTCTGGGGTGCCGCAATTGCCTTCTCCATCCTGCAACTGCGCCGGCACCTGTTCATCGATCTGGTGACGGGCGCGATGCTGGCGGGTATAACCGGATGGATTTTTCTGCGTAGCCGAGAGACGGTGGAGGCCATTTCCCCAGCGGCTCCGTTGCCTAACGACAAGCGCCATCAGGAATGACATCATGATCGATTTGGCACTACCCATTGTCTTCATGCTGGTTGTAGTGATTGGTGAAGCGCTGGTTTTACAGTGGATGCAGCGTGAAACGGTGAACTGGCATGACGTGGTTTTCAACCTGAATTCAGGGCATATCATGCTGTGGCTTTTTCGCAGCGTGGAAATTTTTTGCTATGGCTATGTCGCGGCGCATTTCAGTTTTGGCTGGGTGGAAACCTGGCCGCCAGTGCTGATGTGGCTGTTCGCGATACTTGCTTGGGATTTCGGTTTCTATTGGCTACATCGCCTGCACCATACCTTCGGCGTGCTGTGGGCGGTGCATGTGGTGCATCATCAAGGCGAGCATTTTAATCTGTCGCTGGGCGTGCGTAACTCCTGGTATTCCTCGCTGACTTCAATTCCGTTCTTCCTGATTCTGGCGCTGCTCGGCGTTCCGCTGTACGTGTTCGTTACCGTGTCCATCCTGCATTACAGCGTTCAACTGTTTAACCATAACGCCATGACGCCCAAATTGGGCTGGCTGGAAAAGGTGCTGGTGACGCCAGCACACCATCGCGTACACCACGTGAATGACCGTGCGTATGCCGATAAGAATTTCGGCGGCACTTTTATTTTTTGGGACAAACTGTTTGGTAGTTTTTGCCCACAGCTGCCCGATACGCCTTTCCGCTATGGCGCGGGTCGGGAAATACCCTCGAAAAACCCGTTTTGGGCCAGTAACCTGCCGTTTATGTCTTACCTGAAACTGTCGGTGCGCCGTACGCGTCGCGCGACGTTTCACTGTGCGCCGATGGCGTTGATCGCTGGTGCAATGCTGCTGTTTGCGCTGGTGGTGGGCTACGTCTACCTGTATGGCTACGGCTATGATTCCGCCGATCTGTCGCAGGCGGCGCTCTTCCTATTGCTGGTGGCAGGGGCGGTTGCGCTGGGCGGCATTTCCGAAGGAAGACGCTGGGGTATTTACGTTTGGCTGCTGGTGGGGCTGCTATTCCCTGCCGTGTTTCTTGTCTATCTGGGCTGGGAAGCGCTCTACTGGAAGATGGCGATGCTGATGCTGGCGCTGCACGGGCTGGCGATGGCGGTCGGCTGGGGCCGGCGTCCCCTGACTGAGGAGCATGAAAATGTCTAGTGTGCTTCCCGCCAAACTGTATCCTGCGAAGGGCGAACAGGCTTTCCATCGGGCATTACAGCGGGAAACGTCGGCCTATCTCCGCGCTAATCACGATCATCGCTTTGCCGATAGCGGACAATTTATTAAGGCCGGATTACTCTTTTTATGCTGCATCGCCTGTTATGCCCTTTGTTTAGTGCAGCAGGCGGCATGGGCGTTCTTCCTGAGCTATTTTTCTTTCATTATGCTGTCGATGTTATTGAATATCATCGTGAATCATGACGCCTCCCATAATACCTTTTTCCGCAACCAGACACTGAACCGCGTGGTTGGGCGCATCGTCACGTTGCCATTAGGCATCGATCCCGATTACTGGCGTTTGCGTCATGTGGACTTCCACCATCTTTATCCGAATGTGGAACATTACGATCTGGATACGGAAGAGAATGGGGTTTTCCGCCAAACGCCTTTTCAGCGCCACCGTTCCTACATGCGTTATCAGCATCTTTACTGGCCGCTGGTGGCCGCGTTCTCGCTCCCTTATATCGCCTGGATTTTTGATTGGGCCGATCGCTTGGGTAAAACCCCCGTCAAGGCCCGCTCGGCGCAATCAGGCTGTGATGGATGGTTGATTTTTATCGGCAGTAAAATCGGTCATCTCCTGCTGTTATTGGTGATTCCCATCATGGTGGGGGCGGCGCACGGCGTTAGTCCGGGCATCGTGCTGCTAAGCTATTTGCTGGGGCAGATGTTGGCCTCGTTGCTGGTGGTGTTTTTACTGCTGGGTACGCACTGGGCTGAAGCTGAGTTTTATGCCGTTGCCGATACAGAGGCGATGCCTCAAGGCTGGTATCAGCACAACTTTGCGACCGCCTGTGACTGGCTGCCGACGCCGCGCTGGCTTGAGCACTGGACGGGAGGGTTAAACCTGCACCTGACACACCATCTTTTCCCCGGATGGCATCACCGGCATTATCCCGCGCTCGCCGGTATCTTACGGCGCGTGGCCGCCGAGCATGGTATGAACTATCGCTGCATTACCTATCGTGAGCTACTGGCTAGCCAGCGTCGGTTTTTAAAATCGATGGGTGAGGGGAACGATCAACGCACCGTGAAACATGGCTCAGAGGAAGGATGATGCTCGCACCGCTGAAGCCGCTGCGCTATGAACAAGGTCGCGATCTGGCATTGCATCGGGCGCTGATGAAAGCCGCGAATGACTATTTGGCAGCAACGGGCGACCACCGTTTTGCCAATGCGGGGTTTATCGGCAAGATGCTGTTTCTGGTGGTGCTGTGCCTGACGTTTTATGGTTTCAGCCTCTGGCAGACGACGCTGTGGGGGTTTGCTGGCTGCTACTTTGGCTTTATTTTTACCGCCATGTTTCTGGCGGTGAACGTGGTGCATGACGCCTCGCATAACGTCTTTTTCCGGCGGCCGTGGGCGAATCGCCTGCTCAATATTGTGGTGAGTATTCCGCTCGGTATGGATTCCGACTGCTGGCGCGTGCGGCATGTGATTTTTCATCATGCGCACGTCAACGTGCAGCACTACGATCTGGATATCGAAGAGAACGGCGTCTTGCGGCAATCACCCTACCACCGGTTTCGCTTTTTTATGCGCGCCCAGCGCTACTACTGGCCGATGGTGGCGTCGCTGACCTTCCCCTGCATCATCTGGTTTTTTGACTGGATCGATCGCGCGGGGAAAACGCAGGTGACGCGCAATATGACGCTTCAAGGCGGTAAGGGCTGGGGTATTTTTCTGTTATCAAAAGCGCTGCATACTCTGCTGGCATTGGCGATCCCCTATTGGTTGTTGTCGCCGACACCCGTCAGCGCCGGTGCGCTGTTGCTGGTTTATCTGCTGAGCCAGATGCTGTCATCGCTGATTTTTGTCGTCCTGATTCTGGGGTCGCATTGGGCAAAAGGGACGTTCTATCAGGCACCGGAAGATGGCTTATTCAGGCATGGTCGCTATCAGCACGTCTTTTCCACCACGGTGGACTGGACGACTCGGCCCGTCTGGCTTGGTTACTGGTTGGGGCAGCTCAATATGCACCTGACTCACCATATTTTCCCCAACTGGAATCATCGGCACTATCCCGCGCTGTCGAAAATTATTGCGGAGGTTGCCCCGCGTTACGGCATTGATTATCAATGCATTACATTGAAAGCGATTTTAGTTGAACAGCAGCGCTTTCTTAAAAAGATGGGAAATGGCAGCAAGAAATAGCCTGTTATCTATATTTATTAATAAGTTAGATTTTCATTTGTATTCAAGGAGCGAGACTTCATGCGTTATTTATCTCTGGCCGTTTCATCCCTGCTGTTTTTCTTCACCTCGTCCGTCTGGGCGATGGATTGCAGCAAGGCCAGCACAGACACCGAGAAAATGATTTGTGCCAGCAGCCGTTTGCAGCAGCTCGATGCGGTATTAAACAAGGCCTATCAGGCTTATGTGAAAAAGGCAGACAAAGCGCAAGCACGTCAGGAGCAGCGCACGTGGCTGGCAGAGCGTGACCGCTGTAAGGATGATGTTTGTCTGGGGAATGAGATGGTTTCCCGTATTCAGGCGCTTTCCGGCAGTGAAAATATTTCCCTGATTACTCAGGCATCAGGCCAGTGGGACTTCGTTCTCAGCGTGGCGACGTGCAATCTCGACTCTTCTTACTCAACCTGCGAAGGCCCCGGTACGCTGGATATCTTTAAGAAAGGGCGTGGTGACCTGTTCCAGCGTATCAACATGGAAAATATGTTCATCGAGCTGAACAATAAGGGTGAAGTCACCGCGAATCTGGTCGAGGTCTACGGTGAGAACAACAGCGGACTAGTGATTGATGACGCTAACTTCGATCACCATGCGGATATCATGCTGCGTAATGGCAACAGCGGTGCTTACGGCGGGCCGTCTTATGACGTCTACCTGTTTGATGTGGAAAAGCAGCAGTTTACCCAGAATGCGCCGCTGACCGAGTTAGCCAGCTCCAACCTCGGCCTGTTCGAGATTGATGAGAAAAGTAAGACCATCACGACGTTTACCAAAAGCGGCTGCTGCTGGCACCAATGGTCTACCTATCAGATAGCCAATAATAAGCCTGTCCTGATTGTCGAAACCACGGAAGCCTACTCCGAAGAGAAGAAGGCGATGGTCGCTACCACCCGCGAGCTGGTGGGCGGCAAGTGGAAGGTGAAGGAAGAGATAGTAAAAGTCGACGAACAGTAAAATTTCCCTGCTTTACAGACTGACGCCGTAGTGGAATGCGGCGTCTGTCACCGCCCCGTTCATTCCCACTCTGCCGTTATTCCCCTGCATTCTCCGATACTTTGCAAAAGTGTTACGTCAGGCGTTCTCAGCATGACTTTTTTGCCACTTGCTAGACTGAGATGGCAGCCATGAAAAGGTAAATGCAGCGCAGAACGCGCAGCATGGCAAAACTTCACAAAAAAGACGTGTTTTATTAACAACTCGTTTATGCGTTGTATTCTCTAACCCTACTTTGGAGATGCCTGACATGAGCACCACCCAGAAACGTATGTACATCAACGGTGAGTTTGTTGAAAACAGAAGCGGGAAGTGGATTGATGTGGTGAACCCGGCCACAGAACAGGTTATTTCGCAGATCCCGGAAGGCTCCGCTGACGATGCAAAGAGAGCGATAGAGGCGGCAGAAGCCGCACAGCCGGGCTGGGAAGCGCTGCCTGCGGTTGAGCGCGGCGTCTGGCTGCACAAGATTGCCGATGGTATTCGCGAGCGTGAAGCCGAACTGACCGACACTATCATCGCAGAAGGCGGCAAAACGCACGGTCTGGCGCAGACGGAAGTGCTATTCACCGCTGACTACCTCGACTACATGGCGGAGTGGGCGCGCCGTTATGAAGGCGAAATCATTCAAAGCGACCGCCCGAATGAAAATATCTTCGTCTTCCGCAAAGCGATTGGCGTCACGACCGGCATTCTGCCGTGGAACTTCCCCTTCTTCCTGATCGCGCGTAAAGCGGCTCCGGCGCTGATCACCGGCAACACCATTGTCATTAAACCGAGCGAGATCACACCGAATAATGCGGTGATTTTCGCCGAAATCATCCACAAAATTGGCCTGCCGAAAGGCGTCATCAATTTCGTTACCGGCTACGGCCCGACGGTAGGGCAAGAGCTGGCCGCTAACCCGAAAGTCGGCATGGTCAGCCTGACCGGCAGCGTGGCGGCGGGGATTGCCACCATGACGGCGGCGGCGCAGAACGTCACGAAGGTGTCGCTGGAACTGGGCGGAAAAGCGCCTGCCATCGTGATGGATGACGCCGATCTCGATCTGGCCGTCAAAGCGATTGTCAGCTCTCGCGTGATCAACAGCGGGCAGGTGTGTAACTGCGCGGAGCGCGTTTACGTGCAGAAAGGCATTTACGACGACTTTATCACGCGTATTAAAGCCGCGATGGAGCAGGTGACCTTCGGCAATACGGCGGAGAAAAAAGCGCTGGATATGGGGCCGTTGATCAGTGCGGCGGCGCGACAGCGTGTAGAAGACAAAGTGGCGAAAGCGGTATCACAGGGCGCGAAAGTGCTGCTCGGCGGCCAGCGCGAAAGCGGTACAGGCTATTTCTACCCGCCAACGCTGCTGGTGGATGTGAAACAAGACATGCCGATCATGCACGAAGAAGTGTTTGGGCCGGTGCTGCCGGTAGCGACCTTCGACACGTTGGAAGAAGCGATTGCAATGGCGAACGACAGCGAATATGGCCTGACGTCGTCGATCTATACTCAAAATATCAACACCGCGATGAAGGCGCTGAAAGGGCTGAAGTTCGGCGAAACTTACATTAACCGCGAAAACTTCGAAGCGATGCAGGGATTCCATGCGGGCTGGCGTAAATCCGGTGTGGGTGGAGCGGACGGCAAGCACGGCTTGCAGGAATATCTGCAAACGCATGTCGCGTACCTTCAATTTCACTAAAAGGCAATTTCACCAAAGGTAATGATGCTTGCCTAAGTGTGGATTGAGGGGGAAACACGGTGATGAGGTTCCCGCAGGGATACCTCGCACCGTGGTAGCCCCCGGTATCTCGATCTTTAAACGATCGGTATGAGTTTTATCCACGGTCATGCCACTTACCGTAACAGTGGCACAAACAAGAAGAAGGATGGGAAAGGACGATGATCATCTCTGCTTCAACGGACTACCGAGCGGCAGCGCAGCGCAAGCTGCCGCCGTTTCTTTTTCACTATATTGACGGCGGGGCATATAACGAGCACACGCTCAGGCGCAATACTGCCGATCTGGCAGATATCGCGCTGCGCCAGCGAATCCTGAAAAATATGTCCGACCTGAGCCTGGAAACACAGCTGTTCGGTGAAAAGCTGGCGATGCCGGTGGTGCTCGCACCCGTTGGACTGACCGGTATGTATGCCCGACGCGGCGAAGTACAGGCTGCTCGAGCGGCAGCACAGAAAGGGATTCCGTTTACCTTATCCACCGTTTCAGTCTGCCCGATTGAGGAAGTGGCTCCCGCCATCGATCGCCCGATGTGGTTCCAACTCTATGTGCTAAAAGATCGTGGTTTTATGCGTAATGCGCTGGAGCGTGCACAGGCGGCGGGGGTGAAGACATTGGTATTTACCGTGGATATGCCGACGCCAGGTGCGCGCTATCGTGATGCGCATTCAGGCATGAGTGGACCGAATGCGGCGACACGGCGCATTTTACAGGCGGTTACTCATCCACAATGGGCGTGGGATGTCGGGCTGAACGGTAAGCCGCACGATTTGGGGAATGTTTCCGCCTATCGCGGTACGCCGACGACGCTGGAAAACTATATCGGCTGGCTGGCGGAGAATTTTGATCCCTCTATTTCATGGCAGGATTTGGCGTGGATTCGCGAGTTGTGGAAAGGGCCGATGATCATCAAAGGTATCCTCGACCCGGAAGATGCCAAAGAAGCGGTGAGGTTTGGCGCAGACGGGATTGTGGTTTCCAATCATGGTGGTCGTCAGTTGGATGGCGTGCTGTCGACGGCACGCGCACTGCCAGCGATAGCCGATGCGGTGAAAGGCGATATCACTATTCTGGCGGATTCCGGTATTCGTACCGGGCTAGATGTGGTGCGCATGATTGCACTGGGTGCGGACGGTGTGATGCTCGGGCGTGCGTTTGTCTACGCACTGGCGGCGGCAGGTGAAGCGGGCGTGGTTAACCTGCTGAACCTGATCGAAAAAGAGATGCGTGTAGCGATGACGCTCACGGGCGCTAAATCCATTGCCGACATTACCGCAGATTCGTTGGTGCAGGCGACCCGCAGCGATTGAATAGCCTGTAAGCGCTAATCAGACGGCAAGGATCATCCTCCCGCCGCGGGCTTTTGAACCTTCCCCTAAACGTTATAACCTGTATGCGATAAGACGTGGGGATACGTGAATGGGCAGACGAACAATAGTCGTGGTGGATTACGATCCACATTGGGTGACGAATTACGCAACAGCGGCGAGAGCACTAGCGCAGGCGCTCGGCGCTATTGCGGTGAGAGTGCATCACATCGGTAGTACGGCCGTGCCGGGGCTACCCGCTAAACCGGTGATTGATATGCTGCTGGAAGTGGTTTCGCTGTCCGAGTTGGACAGGCTAGATTGCGTCATGATCGATTTGGGCTATCATCCGCGCGGCGAAAATGGCATGGCGGGACGCCGTTACTACACCAAGGGTGGCGAGGCGCGTACTCATCATCTTCACGCTTTTGTGGTGGGTAACGAGCATATTCAGCGGCACCTGGCCTTTCGTGATTATCTGCGGGCTAATCCTTCCGTGTGTGCGGAATACGCGGCAATAAAGCGTGCCGCTGCACTGGCATGTGACAACGATGCCGCAGTGTATAGTCAGTTAAAAAATGACTTTATCGCAACGCATGAGGCGCGTGCATAGCCATTTCCTCAGCACTATGCGCTTTTTCCTGTATTGCAAACGTCCTACTTCGTTCTATATTTCGGGGATAGATTGAACGAAGGGGAAATCGTTGTGAATATTAAAGGGCTTACGAAGGGATTCTTCATCCTGATCCTATTTGCCGTCACACTGGCGTTTTTTGACATACTGGCGCCGTATTATTCCGCCATCTTATGGGCGGCAGTGTTGGCCATTATCTTCCATCCGCTGAAAAGCAAGATTCGGCAAAAATTGAACGATCGCAACGGCGTTGCCTCGCTGCTGACGGTTCTGATCATCTTCCTGATCGTCTTCATTCCATTGGGCGTGATTGTTTCCTCGCTGGTGGTTGAAATTAACGGGGTTTACACCCGATTGCAGGACAGCAATACGCAATTCCCTGTGGTACTGGCGGAGTTGCTTCAGCATCTGCCGAAGTGGGCGCGGCATTTCCTGGTGGAGCACAATCTGGATAACGCTGCCAAAATACAGCAAGAGCTGTCTCAGGTTGCGCTGAAAGGCGGGCAATATCTGGCAGGAAGCGTGCTGCTGATCGGCAAGGGGACGTTCACCTTCTTTATCGGTTTCGGGGTGATGCTCTATCTGCTCTTTTTCCTCTTGAAAGACGGTTCCTATCTGGTGAACCTGATTTTGGAGTCGCTGCCGCTGTCTACCCATGTTAAGCATCACCTGCTGGTGAAGTTTGCTGCTGTATCGCGGGCGACCGTGAAAGGCACCGCCGTTGTGGCGATTGTGCAGGGAACACTGGGCGGCATTGCGTTCTCCATTGCAGGAATAGAAGGCAGCCTGCTATGGGGCTCGCTAATGGCGTTCTTGTCGCTGATCCCCGCTGTGGGTTCGGCGATTATCTGGGTGCCTGCCGCCGTCTTCCTGTTCGCTACAGATATGCTCTGGCAAGCCATCTTCATTGTCGCGTTCTTCGTGCTGGTGATTGGGCTGGTGGATAACATTCTGCGTCCGCTGTTGGTGGGGAAAGACACCAAAATGCCGGATTACCTGATTCTGATCGCCACGCTGGGCGGCATGGAAATCTACGGTATTAACGGCTTTGTGATTGGCCCGTTGATTGCGGCGTTGTTCATCGCCTGCTGGAACATTCTGTCTGGCCGCGATAATCAGGAAAATATTGAAGGCATCGACGAAGATTTTATCGAAGAGGGCCGTCAGCACCCGAGTATGGCAAAACCGGAAGAGAGTGAGGCGCTAGAAGGCCAGGTGGTGGAAGGTCAGGCTGTTGAACGCAAGACCACGGAGTAAGTTTGCCGTCTAGTCGTGAGTAAGGGGGATCGGCTTCGGCTGATTCCTCTTACGTTCAAATCTCTTGCTTTACGGCAGATATCTCTTGTGGGTTCAGGGATTTTTTTCGTCGTGCGGTGCAATAGAGAGAAATTGCCTCGTTCTTCAATAATGTTTAAGGTTAAGTAATACAACATAAATTTTCGAAGAAAAAACGGCGAAAAATAATCAGGAATTTCTGATTTTATAAAAGTAAGGGATGGTTATGTTTGGGAAATTTCTCCTGATAGGAATGGGGGCGTTATTACTTAGCGGATGTTCGGTTGCGACCTATAGTCATAAGCTGGAAGATTATCAGGGGGCTGACCGCGTAGGGATCACATTCGATAATCGCAATCTCGACTATATTCGTGTTTATCCGACGACCGATAGATGTATTAATATTGATGCGCCAGAAAATGGCTACACCAATAATGCATTTGGGTTCCAAACTAAGCTCAATAACAAAGAGCTCGGCTTTCCGGCTATTCCAGAAACGCCAACGATGATTCGTGAATTTTGGGTCAGTGCGCAACATAACATTGCGGTCAGAATGATTGCAGGTAATGGTGGATTTAGTACCGTGACGTTTAAACCTGTAGTGGGGAATTACTATTATGTCACAGGCGAGTTTGTTGGACCGTATTCACCGCGGCGTATTGAAGTTTACGAAGTATTCAAGACCGAAAAAGGCTACTACGATCGCCGACCTGTCAAAGATTTGATGCTGAAAAACTGCGGCCAGTTCTCTTCCAGAATGCAGAAATTTTAATGAAATACTCGGCCAGACGTAAAACTTGTCTGGCCGTCTTTACCGCGTTTACGTCAGTTGTTTTCCTGAGAACGTGCCGGCATACCAGGCGTCCATCACCGATAGCAGGTTTTTCACTTCATCGATGGTCAGGCCGTAAGAATTGGCGTTTTCATGAGGCTTAACAACAAGTAGAGGAATATCGGCGCGCGTATGCAGGTAATCGAACTGATATTCCCTTTCGCTGTTGTAAAACAGGCTTCCGCCAACGTTTCCGGCTTTGCGTAATTGCTTGATCTGTTTGTCTTGCGCGTTCGGATCTTCCGCCCAAATCAGGAAATCACGCAGCGGCTGCGTTTGGCGCGAAAAATCATCACGCGTGAAGCCAAAATAGGCATAGCGCTTTCCTACCACTAACGCAATTTTGCTTTTATCGTCAGTAATTCTGACGTTAAAAGATCGCTTATCCACAGTACAGTCACGAAATTTAGGTTTGTAATCGCAGGCGGAAAGGTTTTCGGCTTCATAGACTTCGTAAAGACGCAGCGTGGCGTATTTATCGAAGGTGGTAATCGCCTGGCAGCCTGTTAAGGCAAGAAGAATGACCGGGAGGACGAGATAACGCATGACGGTTGTTTTTCCCTGTTTTGCTGCGAGTGAGGATGCCCTGGAAATGGTGTGGAGAAGAGAGGTTCCTATTAAAAACTCGCTGTTTATTCGGAATCAGGCGGTTATGAAAACATTAGCGTTGGAAAAATTCAACGGTGCAGGAAAGCGTCAATGATTGGGCCACCGCTGTGGCCCTGCGATATATTAGAAAGACGTCCAGTCCTGCGAATCATTTTTTGGCTTTGCTAAAGAGTTGCTCGCTAGCTTGCCTGCTGTTTCGAAGGCCAGTTCTGGCTGAAGAGATAGTCGCCCTGACGTGGCCTGTGAGGTCAATTTAAAAGCACTGACCGTTTGTGTTAGTGCCGTAGCCTGAGATTGTAATGATAGGGCTGCCGCAGCGGACTCTTCGACCAGCGCGGCATTTTGCTGCGTTGTGGTATCGATTTGCCCAACGGCAATATTAACCTGGCTGATACCGTCGCTCTGTTCCTGACTTGCCTGAGAAATCTCAGCAATGATGGCATTGACGTCGGAGACATGGCCAGTCAGATTATTCATTGTCGCTTCGGCAGAATCGACCAGTTGCATCCCTTCCTGTACCTTATTCACCGAATCATCAATCAACTCTTTGATCTCTTTTGCCGCCGTGGCGCTGCGTTGCGCCAGAGAACGTACCTCGCTGGCGACGACCGCAAAACCGCGACCCTGTTCGCCCGCGCGCGCCGCCTCAACGGCAGCGTTCAGCGCCAGAATATTGGTCTGGAAGGCGATGCCGTCAATCACGCCGATAATTTCCGCCATCCGATGTGACGAATCTCGAATACCGCGCATTTTGTGCGTCACTGATGCCATCACATCACTGCTGGTCTTGGCCGCCTGTGAGGACTGAAGGGAAACGGCGGTGGCCTGACGCGTATTGTCTGCCGTATTTTTGATGGTGGAGGTAAGCTCTTCCATTGATGAAGCCGTTTGTTCCAGTGAACTGGCTTGCTCTTCAGTACGGGCTGACAAATCCTGATTACCTGCTGCGATCTGTGATGCTGCTGTAGAAATGGCTTCCGACCCGTCGCGAACCTGGCTCACAATATGGCGCAAACTGGTATTCATGTTATCCAGTGCCGTTAACAACTGGCCGGTTTCATCTTGACGCTCGATAACAACCTGAGAAGTCAGATCGCCTTTCGCCACGCGTTCGGCGACGGTCAATGCCTGTTTGATGGGGTGGGTTACGCTACGTGTAATTAACCATGCAGCGATAGCACCGAGCAATGCGCCGATGCCCATGAAAGCCAGCAAGAATAAACGTGCATCTCCAAAGTCTGCATCCATGACATCCAACATCTGTGTCATACCATTATCTTTGTAATCGACATAATGGAGAATTTTTTCGCTGAACTGGCGTTGTGTATTATCCAAACGATCGTGGAATTCAGCCAACGCGGTCTCACGGTCTCCCGCCGTCATCGCGGCGATGATTTTATTGCCTGAAGCGATAAAATCGTTTCGTATCAGCAACATGTCCGACATGATTTTGCTGAGATTAGGATCGTTAGTTTCTTGCGTGTCTTGATCGATCTTTTTTACTAAGGCTCCGCCATTCTTACGAATATCCTCGATTACGTTTAATGCATCACGTAACTGCTTATCGTCGGAAACTAATAATAAACCTTCATAGGCAATCACGGTTTGATTGACCAAATTGCGCAGGTTATTTGCATCAACCGTATCTGCATACGTGTCCGTCACAATCAATTTGGCGTTTTGATTGAAACCGGACAGTTTCATTATTGATAAAATACCGACAGCAAACAGCATGGCAATTAGCCCTGTGAAGCCGATTCCCAGTCGATAACCAATACGCCAGTTAGCCACACTCATGATTCTTCCTTTATCTAGTTGATAGTTATTAACGTTATATTTTTGGGATCACTAAATTGGTATTAAGCGTGGATGAATGGTGCTGTTAGCAATGGTAGGTCATCATTTTTCGAGAACCGCACGGAATGATAAAACTATTTGTTAACAATGCGATATGCCATTTTACGTGCTGTATTAATATCATCGGTTTTTTACAATCGATGCACGACTCTTGTCACACCTTGATACCGCATGGATTATCGGCTAACGAAATAAAATCTTCATTAAATTGATCGTTTATAGCATTTAAAAACAAAAAATAAAAAGGGAAAACCTATCAATATAAAAATATCGATCGTTAAAATCAACTGAGGTGTGAAAATAGTAACTGAACGATTTATTAAAATAAGTAACGTAAAATTTACAGTGTAAACAATATTATAAATGCCATTTAAATTTTAAAAAAAATGAAACGATATCATTATGCTTCATATCAAAAATAATTTAATCAATAACAATTAAATTTATAAAATAATAAGCATAAGCCAACAACACTACGCTGCGTTTCTTCATTTTTAGCACGTTATGGAATCGGATAATGCGATCTTATTCTGCCAGAATGGATGCAATTTTAAACTTGGGCCTATTTTTCAAACGGCGGCGTTCTGGAGGCAGGCCCACGATGATTAGCATTTAAGGAAAGCCAACGTACATGAAGCCTGGGGTACGGCAGGTATCTATCTATCGTACTTACCACCAACCAAAGTGGCTACCTAAGCCGACGATGACGGCGACGACGATAAAAACAACCGTTGGTTTACTCATTTTCACTCCATTTGGTGCCATATCAGGCTTAAAAACGGTTAATTGGGCTGCGTGTGAGAATAAGATAAATAGTGGGAGTGGTCTACTGGCAGGGGCATTGGTATCCGGCTCTTTATCGTAGGATTTGAGTGAAAAGGAGCCCTGTGGCAGTTTCTGCGATCAGCGATTCGCTTAGATAAATCCCTTGCAGACCAGTACTCATGCCCCTCACTTCATAAATGCCAGAACCTCAGCTTTTTTCTCCGGCGGTAATGCCAAAAATGCCAGCATCATTTCGGCTAACTCATCGTTCTCTGTATAGAAGTAGGCGAGCGGTACGTCTAGTGCTTCTGCTAACTGCTGGGCAGTTTCAATACTTGCTTCGTGGACACCTTTTTCATAGCGATTGATGCGCGTGCTTGCGACGAATTCATCGATACCAGCAGCGATGCCGAGTTTTTTTTGCGATAAGCCTTTTGCCAGGCGAGCCTGTTTTAGCCGTTGGCAGAAAATGTCATGGTAATTTTGTCTTGTCATCATGACTACGAGAATCGTAGTTTTTTCTTGAGCCAGATACTACGAATAACGTAGTATTGGTTCGGTTAGTCATAACCCCACCTTCTAGAAAGGTGGGGTTGATGGCATCACATATCTTTGTTACCTACCTATCCAATGTTTCGATAATTGCTGCGTTATGTTTATCGAATCGATATAAGGTAAAAAATACATTAAAACAGTATGTTATGTGAAATTTTTAAGCGAAGTATAAATCACTCAATGTTCTGAATCTGTTCCCGCATTTGCTCGATCAGCACTTTCAACTCGATTGCTGAAGCGGTGACGTCGGCGTTGATGGATTTCGAGGCCAGCGTGTTCGATTCGCGGTTGAATTCCTGCATCATGAAGTCGAGGCGGCGGCCGACGGCTTCTTCTTTTTTCAGGATTTTGTAGGTTTCTTTGACGTGAGCGTCGAGGCGGTCGAGTTCTTCGGCGACGTCGACGCGCTGCGCCATCAGCACCAGTTCCTGTTCCAGACGGTTATTTTCCAGCTGTACCTGCGCATCTTCCAGCTTGCTTTGCAGGCGTTCGCGCTGCCATAGCAGGATGTTTGGCATCTGGGCGCGGACTTTGACGACTTCGGCGCTGACGCCAGCCAGACGCTGTTCAATCAAGGCTTTCAGCGCGTTGCCTTCACTTTCACGCGCGGCGATAAAGTCATCCAGCGCACCTTCCAGTGCTTTCAGTAGTTCAGCGCTGATGGCGTCCAGATCCTGTTCTTCTGCCGACATCA
This sequence comes from Pectobacterium polonicum, assembly GCF_005497185.1. GTDB lineage: Bacteria > Pseudomonadota > Gammaproteobacteria > Enterobacterales > Enterobacteriaceae > Pectobacterium > Pectobacterium polonicum. The sequence continues at coordinate 129,802 of NZ_RJTN01000011.1, forward strand.
CGCCCGGCCAGCGCAGAATATCAACCGGATTGATTTCCCCTTCGTCGCTCTGCATTTTGACCCAATTGGCGGCATTAACCAGCTGCTTTGCCAGCTTTTCGTTCAGGATCAGCGAACTTTGTGCACTCGGGTCAAGTTCAAAACGCAGGTTGCATTCGATTTTGCCACGGGTTAAACGGGCGCGAATACGCTCACGCGCCACCGGTTCGAGGCTGCGGAATTGCTCCGGTAAACGAAGATAGGTTTCCAGATAGCGCTGGTTAACGGAACGCAGTTCCCAGGCTGCGCTTCCCCAGTTGCCCTTGATCTCTCGGCGGGCGTAAGCGGTCATGCTGCGAATCATTGGTGCATACCTGTAAAGCAAATGATGAGGAGGATTATAGCGTTGAGTCCCGCACAGGGGATAGGAAAAACCGTCCGTGGCGTGGCGTCTGTCGCGAATCAGGCGGCGTAAAGCAGCGTCTCGTGCTGTCTGGCGATGTCGCGACAGCGGTTTTTCATCATCTGTTTCAGTTGCAGCGTCGCCTGCGATTGCGGGTTGTCGCGGCGGCTGATCAGTGTGACTTCAAAAGGCAGCGGCTGGTCGATAGGGACGATTTTTAGCTGGTCGGCATAGCGACAGGCAGTGAAGAGATCGACGATACCCGCACCGCCGCCTGCCAGCACCATGTCGGCAATCACCGAGTAGGTTTTGATGTAGAGCGAAGCGGCTGGCTGTAGCGCCTTGTCGCGCAGCGCACGGTGTACCACCTGACCGAGCGGGTCCTGATGCTGCATCATCAGCAGATTGTTGTTGCACAACCATTCCAGCGAGACAGGGCCGTTTATCGGGCTGTCTTTTGGCAGCAGGGCAACCATCGTGGACTGGAATAACGGTTCTGCCAGCAGCTCGGATGGCACCTGTTGACCAAATATCAGCGCAAAATCGAGCTGGTTTTGCAGGATGTTTTGGCACAGCGTGCTGAAATGTTCGGTCACCAATTCGACATTAACCGACGCTGCCTGCTTATGAAATTCCACTAGCGTTGGTGCGACGACCATCTGCCCGAACGCGTGCGCCGCACCCAGTCGTACAGAGTGGGCTTTGCTGGTTTTGATTTGTTCGGTGAGTGAACTGATGCTTTGCAGGTGGCTGAAGAGCTCCTGCACTTTCGGGATCAGGCGTAGCCCTTCTTCGGTGGCGACCATCCCCTGAGTTCGACGTTCAAACAGAGAAAAACCGAGCTGTTGTTCCGCGTGATTCAGTACCCGACTGACGTTGGGCTGCGAGACGTTGAGCAGCCGGGCAGCGCCGCTGATGGTGCCTGCCTGAACAATGGCCTGGAAGATTTCAATATGACGTAATCGCATGGTTGCAGGCTCCGGCTGATGCTTTCTGATGAGCATCGTATGAGTAATAACCAAAAAGTCTGCAATTATTACGCCAGATTATAAGGCCGCGATGAATGGTCGATGGATAAGCGATGAGAACACTTTCTGCACTATTTTGATGCCCAATAATGGTGCAATGCACCGATATCGGGCGTTTTGATTCTTTTTCGATGCGCTGGCAAGTTAGCGATAAATATCGGCGACGGGGGCTTCTCCCACGTAGCCATAGCCGCGATACATGCCTTCGCTGTTGAACGGCAGGGCGATGTTGCCGGCTTTGTCCACGGCAATCATCCCGCCGCTGCCGTCCATCTGCACGAGTTTCTCCATCACTACGCGATCGCTGGCCTGTTGTAGCGTGAGTCCGGCGTATTCCATCAGCGCAGAGACATCATAGGCCGCGACGGCGCGCATAAAGACCTCGCCAGTACCCGTGCAGGAAACCGCGACCGTCTGGTTGTTGGCGTAGCAGCCCGCGCCGATGATAGGGCTATCGCCCACGCGCCCAGCCTGTTTATTGGTCATGCCGCCCGTCGAGGTTGCCGCTGCGAGGTTGCCCGCACTATCGAGTGCAACTGCGCCTACGGTGCCGAACTTACGGTCGGGATCGATAGGGTCGCTCTGACCGTCATGGTCGAGGATGACGCGACCTGAGCCAGCCTGCGCGTTATGGAGCTGCTGACGGCGTTCATCGGTGGAGAAAAATGTCGGATCAACCCTTTCCAGACCGTGCTGCAGTGCAAAGGCTTCCGCGCCGTCGGCGGTAAACATCACATGCGGGCTGGCTTCGAGTACGGTACGGGCTGCCAGAATCGGGTTACGGATATGGCTGACACAGCTGACCGCACCCGCATCCAGCGAGCGTCCGTCCATGATGCTGGCGTCCAATTCGTGGGTTTCCGCGTGGGTGAAGACCGAACCGTGTCCGGCATTGAATAACGGACACTCTTCCAGCAGACGGACGGCTTCCGTTACGGCATCCAGCGCGCTGCCATTTTCAGCCAGAATGCGTTGTCCGCTGGCGACAATCTCGGACAGCGCCGCCAGATAGCGTTGCTCTTTTTCAGCGCTCATGGCCGAGCGGGTCAGCGCGCCTGCGCCACCGTGGATCACAATCACGGGTTTTGTCATGCGATAAAGTCTCTTTTCAGTCGGTTTACGCCCCGGGATAAGGGGCGGATAAACTGGAATCAGTTTTGCGTCGTCGCCAGATAGGAAAAGGCACCCAGCAGGCTGGTGATTTCCTGCATGTTCTGCGCGGTATAACCTACGGTTATGGCATCCAAACGTTCAACGCTTGGCAGCAGACAGAATAGATCGGCCAGTACCGGTTTTGCCACCATCAGTTCGAGACGGTAGGGTGCCTGAATCCGCGAATTCAGGGTACGGTGTGCTTTTTCCACCGCCGCTTTGGCTGCATCACGAATCACCTGACGCGCCTGTTCGGTGCTGAGGGATTCCGCTGCGTGCTGCGAGATGGCGCGTTTAACGCAGGCGTAATCGGTGGCGGGGTAGTAGCGGGCAATCCAGCTCTGGAGCGTATCGTCGCCGCTGACCAGCCACAGTGGTGTTTTCTGTTCCACTCCGGCGGCAGCGTAGATATCGCTCTCCCCCATGATTTCACCGTTGATGCGCACGCGGTAGAACGCGCGACCATTGATGGTGTGCGACAGTACGCCAAACTCGCCTGCTGCGCTGTGATAACCGATAAACATCAGGCCGTCGAACTGCTGCTGTTCCAGCCCTTCGACCATCGAATAGCCGCGCGGTTTGCCCTGTACCAGCCGGGCGCGGGCGTCGATATTCTCCGCACGCAGGTTAACCATTGCCGCATGGCTGTCGGCGACCACCACCTCTGTTGCACCACCCGCGAACGCGCCGTCAATCGCGGCGTTCACTTCTTGTTCCATCAGGCCGCGCGCCAACTGGTATTCTGCGGTGCCGGGGCTACATTGCTCTGGGCGCATCACGCCAGCGATTCCTTCAATATCGGCGGAGATAAAAATTTTCATAATCAATGTCCTACGGAAGAGAGAGTTGCAGCCAGCCGATCCAACGCCTGTGGCAGCGTCGGGCGATGATGGCCGCGAAAGCCGGTCACGGCGTCAGCCTGAAGCATGGCGTCGAGCACCGCGTATTCGGTCGCATCAGCGGCGGCGCTTAACAGCGATTCAAGCTGCGCATCCTCCGGCGGCTGTGGCTGTGAGCAGGTGGAGAACGCGACGGCGATGTCGCCGGAACCGTGTCCCCAATAGCTGCCGAGCCGACCTAATCCTGCGCCCGCGCGCTTGGCGATGCGCTTGAGCTGGCGGGCATCGAGCGGGGCATCTGTCGCCATAATAATGATGATCGAGCCTGCGTCCTGCTGCGGCGCGAGCCCCGGTAGAAGGGGCGCGATGGCGTCGCCCATCTGCACGCCGTCTAGCGTCAGCGCGGAAAGCGTGCCGAAGTTTGCCAGCACCAGCACGCCGAGCGTAGCGTTCAATTCGGGGATCAGGCGCGATGCGGTGCCGATGCCGCCTTTTAGGCTAAAGCAGCTCATACCGCGTCCGGCACCGACGCTGCCGCGTGCGAAGCTGTCCGCTGCGTCGTCCAGCGCTTGCCGTGCCATAGGTTCTGTTACTGCCAGCGCCTGAATGTCGTTCAGCCAACCATCATTGCACTCCAGTGCCAGCGGGTTAACCGTCGGCAGCGTGCGGCCCAGTTCTGGGTTACGGGAAATAGCATCGCGCACCAGCGTGGTAAACAGCGTGCCGGTTGCCAGCGTGTTGCTGAGCAGGATGGGCGTTTGCAGCAGTCCCAACTCCTCAATCTGCACCAGCCCGACGGGTTTAGCGAAGCCGTTTAGCACCGCCACGCCGCAGGGCAGGGGCTGGGTGAACAGGTTCTCACCGGGCGGCACAATCGCCGTGACGCCGGTTTGCACTTCCCCCGCCGCCAGTGTGCAGTGGCCAACGCGCACGCCTGCCACATCGCTAATGCGGTTATGCGGCCCGTTGGCCGAGCGCGGCGTACCCAACTGCCGCGTCGTTTTCCAGCGTTGTAGCAACAGCGCCTGCTGCTGCTGGTGATAGTCATTCATCGGGTGATCGCCGTGCATCGCCTTCCTCAGCTTTTCAGTTTGGGATCGAGCGTATCACGCAGCGCATCCCCGAGCAGGTTAAACGCCAGCACGGTGAAGAAAATCGCCAGACCGGGGAACACGCTGACGTGCCACGCGCCCGCCATCATCAGGCTGCGGCTCATGGCCAGAATATTGCCCCATTCAGGTACGTCCGGCTCTGGACCAAGGCCGATAAAGCTCAACCCTGCCGCGGTCAGGATGCTGGTGCCGATACGCATGGTGAAATAGACGATCACGTTAGGCAGCGTACCGGGCAGGATGTGGCGCATCAGCACGACGCGATCCGGTGCACCGGCGCAGCGCACGGCTTCTACATAGGCCGCCTGTTTCAGCGACAGCGTGGAGGCACGCACGATGCGAGCGAAGACCGGTACACTGAAGACGGCGACGGCGATAATCACGTTATTCAGGCCAGGGCCGAGGATCGCGACGACCGCGATCGCCAGCAGCATGCCGGGGAAGGCGAACAGCACGTCAGAACCGCGCATGATCAGCGTATCTACCCAGCGGCCGTAGTACCCCGCCAACAGGCCGAGCACGATACCGACCAGCATGCCCAGTGTGACGGAGAAAATACCGATGTATAACGAGATGCGTGCGCCGTAGATGATACGGCTCATCACATCGCGCCCCAGATCGTCGGTACCCATCCAGTGCGCCGCCGAAGGTGGTGAAGCCAGCGCCATCCAGTCGGGTTCCATGGGGTTCCACGGTGCCAGCCAGGGGGCGAAAATCGCGACCAGTACCAGCAGCAGGACGAAGCCGCTGGAAACCAGCGCCATCGGGTTACGGATAAAGACCTGAACGAAATCGCGCCACGGCGAACGTATCGTCTCTTCATCAAGCGTGGCTGCGGCCACGACGGGTTCGGAAGGGAGGTTCATCGTGTCTCCTAACGTAGGCGAATCGCCGGATTGACCACCGCGTACAGCAGGTCCACCAACAGATTAATGACAATAAATTCAAATACGAACAGCATCACCAGCGCCTGAATGACCGGCTGATCCTGCGTTTTGATTGATTCAATCAGCAGCCAGCCCAGACCCGGCCAGCTAAACACGCTTTCAACCACGATGGAGCCACCGAGCAGGAAGCCGAATTGCAGCCCCAGCATGGTGATAACTGGGATCAGCGCGTTACGCATCACGTGCTTCCAGGTGACTAGCCGATTGCGTAGCCCCTTGGAGCGCGCGGTACGGACGTAGTCTTCCTGTGCGACTTCCAGAAACGCAGAGCGGGTAAAACGCGCCATCACGGCAGCGACTGATGCCCCGAGCGTCAGCGCCGGCAGAATGATGTCGCTGGGCTGATTAAAGCCGCTGACGGAGAAGACGCCGAACGGCATGGCGACAAACTGAATCAGCAACAGGCCGAGCCAGAACGGCGGCATGGAAATCCCGCCGACCGCGAAGCTCATCAGCGTCCAGTCCTGCCATTTCCCCCGCTTGAGCGCGGAAACCACGCCAATAAGCAGGCCAAGCAGCACCGACCAGACAAAGCCTGCCAGCGCCAGCCACATGGTCGGCATAAAGCTCTTGCTGATGACGTCGATGACGGGCTGCTGAGTGCGGTACGTCACCCCCAGATCGCCGCTGAACAGGCCGCCGAGCCAGTGGACATACTGCTGCGGCAGCGGGTCGTTCAATCCTAGCTGCTGACGGGCGGCTTCCACCGCCTCAATCGTCGCATCAGCCCCTGCGTAAATACGTGCCGGATCGCCCGGCAACAGTTTTATAAAACCGAACACTAACAGGGAGACCACCAGCAGAACCGGGATCATTTCCAGCAAACGTCGGACGATATAAGCAAACATGGCGTTCTCCCTGACCGATTACTTAAATTCAGCCTGATCGAAGATCAGCGAGCCATCCGCCAGCATGTACACGCCGTCAAGGTTCTTGGTTTTACCGACAACGTTGTCTGGTGAACCCAGGAATACCACCGGTGCATCCTGCCAAATCTGGCGCTGTGCATCAGCGTAAGCGGCGGCACGTTTGTCTGCATCGGCAGTCGCTAACCCAGCAGTAATCGCTTTATCTGTGACCGGATTGCTGTAGTAGGAGACGTTGTAAGCCACTGGCACCCAGGATTCTGTCGCAAACAGTGGACGCAGCGCCCAGTCAGCATCACCGGTAGAAGGTGACCAGCCGTTGTAGAACAGGTCAAATTCGGCTTCTTTCGGGTCTTTCACGCCGAACAGTTTGGCGTTACGCATCCCGGAGTCCATCGGGGTGACGGTGACTTTGACGCCAACCTGCTCTAACTGCTGTTTGAAGAACTGTGCGCTACGGATGTAGTCGGTGCGGTTCGTCGTCCACAGTTTCAGGCTTAGGCCGTTGGCGTAGCCCGCTTCTTTCAACAGTGCCTTGGCTTTTTCTGGGTTATAGGTGTAGTTCGGCGAGCTTTGGCGTGCGAAGAACTGCACGTCCGGTGCCATCGCAGAGGACGCTGGAACGCCCATGCCAGCAAAGCCCACTTTCAGCCAGATATCGCGGTTGATAGCGTAGTTGAGTGCCTGACGCACGCGGATATCATTCAACGGTGGGCGCAGGTTGTTCATCGCCAGCCAGAATTGATAAATACTTGGGTCGCGCTGAATCGCCAGCTTGCTGTCGCTTTGTACGGTGCCGATCAGGTCGGAAGGCAGCGGATACACCGCATCGACCTGACCAGATTTCAGTGATGCTACGCGGGTGGAATCTTCTGGCGTCGGGTAGAAGGTCACGCTATCGACTTTCGGCCAGCCTTTCTGCCAGTAGTTGTCGAATTTCACCAGTTTCACGTCTTTACCCTGCTGCCATTCGGTGAACGTGAACGGGCCAGTCCCGACTGGGTGCACGCGCAGCTGTGCTTCATCTGGATATTTCTTCAACGCTTCCGGGCTGTGCATCACGGCAGACGGGTGCGCCAGCGTGTTCACAAAGGCACCGAAGGATTTGTTCAGCTCGATTTTGACCTGCGTGGGCGACAGCACGGTGACGGTTTGCACCATGTTAAACAGGCTGTTGCGCTTTAAGCCTTTGCTCTGATCCGCCAGACGGTCGAGGTTGGCTTTAACGGCGTCGGCGTTGAACGGCGCGCCATCCTGGAAGGTGATGCCTTCGCGCAGCGTCACGACGAACTCGGTGGCGGTGTCGTTGCTGGTGTAGCCCGTCGCCAGACGTGGCACCAGCTTCATTTTGTTATCGAATTGGAACAGACGCTCGAAGATGCCGCTCTGAATGGAGTAGCTCAGCGTGTCCGAGGTGTCGTGCGGGTCAAGCCCGGTGATATCGGCATAGATGGAAATACGGAGGTCTTGCGCCTGGGCAACAGCCGCCAGACACAGTGAGAGCCCGAGGGCAACGGCAGAGCGGCGAACGAATGGCTTCATGGTTTCTCTCCTGGTCAGCAATGAACGTGTGTTGTGTTTTATTAATACGTTGTGTTTTGTGGCTATTTTTTGTGGCTATTTTCTTGTCATGACGTCGTGTTTCAGGCTGCCGATTCGTTGTCGGCGACCCAGTGCTGCGGCGCAACCTCGCGGTAGCGCGTTTTGGCGACGGCCTCGCCTGCTTTACGCAAGGGCGAGGGGATTTCGCTGTCGTCAAACTGGCGTGTGCCGCGACGGGTTGGATCGGCAATCGGGACCGAAGCCAACAGGCGGCGGGTATACGGATGCTGCGGATCGTTAAACACCGACTGGCGCGGGCCGATTTCCACAATCTGGCCGAGGTACATCACCGCGACGCGGTTGGCGATGCGCTCGACGACGGCCATATCGTGCGAGATGAAAATCCACGACACGCCGGTTTTCTTCTGGAGATCCATCATCAGGTTGACGACCTGCGCCTGAATTGACACATCGAGCGCCGAGACGGCTTCGTCAGCAATGATGACCTGCGGTTGCAACGCCATCGCACGAGCGATCGCGATACGCTGGCGCTGCCCGCCGGAAAATTCGTGCGGGTAACGACGTGCGTGCTCAGGCAGCAGGCCGACGCTTTTCAACAGCGCCTGCACCTGCGGCGTCGCCTCTTCCAGTGATTTCACCAGCCCGTGCAGCAGCAGCGGTTCGGCGATGGTGAAACCGACCGTCAGGCGCGGGTTGAGCGAGGCATACGGGTCTTGAAACACCATTTGCATTTCCCGGCGCAGCGGCTGGAAATCACGCTCTTTCATCTGGGAAATTTCGTTGCCCTGAAAATGAATGCTTTCGGCCTCGCTCTGTACCAGACGCAGTAGGGCACGTCCGGTCGTCGATTTGCCGCAGCCGCTTTCGCCGACGATCGCCAGCGTTTCGCCCGGCCAGACGTTGAAATCGATCTGCTCTACCGCGTGAACGTGGTGGGTCACTGTAGATAAAATCCCGCTGCGTATGGGGTAATAAACGCGCAGCCCGCGAATATCTAACAGCGGCTCGGCATCATAGCGGGCGGTGACCTGTTCAATATTGTCTGGGTCGCTAGCCTGTCCCAACAGTGGGAAACGTTTTGGCCACAGGCTATCGCGCATGTCGCCCAGTTTGGGGACGGCGGCCAGCAACGATTGGGTGTATGGGTGTTGCGGTGCAGCGAAAATCTGTTCGACTGTGCCTTGCTCTACGATTTCGCCGCGATACATCACTACGACGCGGTCAGCGATTTCTGCGACTACGCCCATATCGTGGGTAATAAACAATACCGCCATGTCGCTCTGCTGTTGCAGGTCGCGCAGGATTTGCAGAATGCGTGCCTGCACGGTGACATCCAATGCGGTGGTCGGTTCATCCGCTATCAACAGCTGCGGATCGCAGGCCAATGCCTGTGCAATCATCACGCGCTGGCGCATCCCGCCGGACAGCGAGTGCGGGTAGCTTTTCATCACGCGATCGACGTCTGCAATGCGCACCTTGCGCAGCAGTTCACGGGCTTTTTTGTCTGCACTGGCGGCATCACAGATTTTGTGATCGAGCAGGGCTTCGGTAAGCTGATCGCCGACTTTCAGCACCGGATTGAGTGAGGTCATCGGTTCCTGGAAAATCATGGCGAGATCGCGACCGCGCAGCTTACGGCGTGCTTCTGCTTTCATGCTCAGCAGGTCATGTTGTTGGCCGTCGCGTGCGGTGAAACGGATCGCGCCGCGTTCGATGTTGGCAGAATCCGCCAGCAGCCCCATCACGGTAAGTGACGTCACGGACTTGCCTGAGCCACTTTCACCGACCACGGCGACCACTTCCCCTTTATTCACGGTAAAGGAAATGCCTTTTAGCGCCTGATGCGTGCCGGAACGGCCGCTAAAGCTGACGCTCAGATCGTCGATTTCCAGTACAGGTCTGGGGGCGTTACCGGGTGCTGTGGCGGCACCCGCGTGCATGATATCCGTCATGGTCACTCCGGTTGGTGGTTTTAGGGTTGCTTCGGTTGAGAGCGTCATAGCCAGATTCGGCCAAGGTTATAAGTCAGATAAGGCGAGCTGTCGGCTGCCAGCCAGATAGGGCCGTCAAGATCGACATGTTCGGCGTCTGCCGCAATCGGCAACGCGGCTTCCATTGCCATTGATGAACCCAGCATGCAGCCGACCATAATGCGCAGGCCGTGGAATCTCGCCTCACGTACCATTGCCAGCGCCTCGGTCAGTCCGCCACACTTATCCAGCTTGATGTTGATCATGTCATAACGACGGCGCAGTCCGACGATGTCACCGCTGTGGCGGCAGCTTTCATCTGCGCAGATGGGAATCGGATGGGCAAAGCGCTGCAAATCCTCGTCCTTGCCGACAGGAAGCGGTTGTTCGATCATCGCAACCTGATAAGGCAGCAGAGCCTGGGATAGGCTGTGTAAATCCAGCCCGCTCCAGCTTGCTCTCGCGTCGATAATCAATCTGGCGTTGGGCGCAGCGGCACGAATGGCGGCAATCCGCTCCAGAATCAGTTCACGATCCAGCTTGATTTTCAGCAGCAGTGCGCCGTGGGAAACCGCATTTGAGGCAGCTGCGGCCATTTTTTCCACGCTGTTGAGCGCCAACGTTTGCGCACAGACCACGGATGCCGGTGGATGAATGTCGAGGTGCTGCCACAGCGTCTGTTTTTTCAATGCGGTGTTGAGCCGCCATAGCGCACAGTCCAGCGCATTTCTGGCCGCACCCGGTGATAAGTCTTTCTGGAGCTGTTCGATGGTCAGGCCGTTTTCTACCGCCTCACGGATCGCAGAAAGTTGGCGGCATACGCTGTCGGCAGATTCGCCATAATAGGCGGCAGGCGTGCATTCGCCTTGGCCAATAAATCCTTTTTCTTCCAGCGAGACGCGGATAACGGTGACCACATGACGCGTGCCGTTATCGGCCGTGATGGGGCGGGCCAGTGGCAGATTGACGGTTTCAATGTGCATATGCCGCATCATGATTTTTCTCATTCACGCTCAAGGGATGAACGGACTATTTCATGATGCATCATCACTGACGAATACTTGTTTATGAGTAGGGTATAACCTCAGGTTATACCATAAGGATAAGGTATGGCTGGTGGAGAATTAACCGCTAATCTTGCAAATTTATCGGTACTGGCGCAGGGTAAGATTAGGCAGCGCGCCGCGAAGACCGTATATACCCGTCATACTTCAAGCTGCATGTGCGTCGGCTTCCCTTAAATACTCGGCCCGTCGTGGGCCTCGCCCTGAAGGGCCGCTGCAAACAGCGTTCAAATCTGCTCCCGACAGATTTGTCACCCCAGTCACTTACTTTTGTAAGCTCCTGAGGACTCGTACGGTTGCCATCTTCCTGCAACTCGAATTATTTAGTGTATAATGCGCGCCAGTTTTCATTGACCCGCCGGAGATGAGCCATGCGCCCAACAGGCCGAAGTGCACAGCAAGTACGCCCCCTTACATTCACCCGTCATTACACGAAGCACGCCGAAGGTTCCGTTTTGGTCGAGTTTGGCGACACCAAAGTGTTATGCAATGCTACGGTAGAAGAGGGTGTTCCGCGCTTTCTGAAAGGCCAGGGGCAAGGATGGGTCACTGCCGAATACGGTATGTTGCCGCGTGCGACGCACAGCCGTAACGCGCGTGAAGCCGCCAAAGGCAAGCAGGGCGGACGGACGCTGGAGATTCAGCGCTTGATCGCACGTTCCCTACGCGCGGCTATCGACCTGAAAGTGCTTGGCGAATATACCATTACGCTCGACTGTGATGTGTTGCAGGCAGATGGCGGCACGCGTACAGCGTCCATCACCGGTGCCTGCGTGGCGTTGGCAGATGCGTTGAACCAGATGGTTGCCAACGGCAAGCTGAAAAAGAACCCGATGAAAGGCATGGTCGCAGCAGTTTCCGTCGGCATCGTTAACGGCGAAGCGCTGTGCGATTTGGAATACGTGGAAGATTCTGCTGCTGAAACCGACATGAATGTGGTCATGACTGAAGATGGCCGTATGGTTGAAGTACAGGGGACGGCCGAAGGCGAGCCGTTCAGCCACGAAGAATTGCTCACCCTGCTGGCGCTCGCCCGAGGGGGAATCGATACCATCGTTCAGGCGCAAAAAGCTGCCTTAATCGATTGATTTTTAAAGCGACCAATTGGTCGCTTTTTTTATATTTGAAGACGAGGAGATGCAGCATGAAAGCCTACCAGCGCCAGTTTATTGAGTTTGCACTCAGCAAGCAGGTATTGAAGTTCGGCGAGTTTACGCTGAAATCCGGGCGTATTAGTCCCTATTTCTTTAACGCCGGGCTGTTTAATACCGGGCGCGATCTGGCCTTACTGGGGCGTTTTTATGCCGAAGCGTTAGTTGATTCCGGTGTGGAGTTCGATCTGCTGTTTGGGCCGGCTTACAAAGGTATTCCTATTGCCACCACCGCAGCGGTAGCGCTGGCAGAACACCACGATCGTGACCTGCCTTACTGCTTTAATCGCAAAGAAGCTAAAGACCATGGCGAGGGCGGCAGCCTGGTCGGCAGTCCATTACAGGGGCGCGTGATGCTGGTGGACGATGTGATCACGGCGGGTACGGCGATTCGCGAGTCGATGGAGATCATCGGTGCGCACGGCGCGACGCTGGCGGGTGTGATGATTGCATTGGATCGTCAGGAACGCGGTCGTGCTGATTTGTCTGCGATTCAGGAAGTGGAACGCGACTACCAGTGCAAGGTGATTTCGATTATTACGCTGACGGATTTGATCGCTTATCTGGCGGAAAAACCAGAGATGGCGGCGCATCTGGATGCGGTAAAAGCCTATCGTGAGCAGTACGGGATTTAACGTAGTGAGTCAGCAACCCGCCAGAAGAGAATATCTGGCGGGTTTTAATATCTAAGAGCGGCGTTTAGTTCAACTGTGCCGCCAACAGCGGCCAGCGGGTATCGAATTCCTGCGTCGGACGATAGCGGAATTCAGAGCGAATAAAGCGCGACAGCATCCCTTCGCAAAACGCTAACAGCTGGCTAGCCAGTAGCGTTTCATCATGTTGAAAACCTTTGCCATCACGTAGTTTATGCTCGCGCAATACCTGACGCAGTTGCGATTCAATACGTTCAAACAGCTGGTTAATTCGCCCCTGTAAGCGATCTTGTTCAAACATCAGCGCATGACCCGTCATGATGCGAGTCAGACCTGGATTCCGTTCCGCAAACCCTAAAATCAGCAGCAAAATCAGACGAAGACGATTAAACGTTTCCTTTTCGTCTTGCAGAATCAGGTTAATGCGGGTGGTCAGGCTATCCTCAATAAATTCAATCAGGCTATCAAACATCCGCGTTTTACTGGGGAAATGCCGGTAGAGTGCCGCTTCGGACACGCCGACGTTCGCAGCGAGTTTTGCCGTGGTGATGCGTTGGCTGCCGTCGCTGGATTCCAGCATCTGCGCCAGCGCCTGCAAAATTTCCTCGCGGCGATTCCTTTTCGTATTTTCTTTTTCTGCCATGTCTGAAAAGACCCTTGCTAAATATTTGACTGACAAGCACCCGTTAGCGCCACAGTCGCCATTTCCTGTTGGATGGGCGCTGTGGCTTATATGAATTTTTTACACTATAGGGTGGCTGGAGCGCGTTAGCTACGGCCGGAGTGGCCGAAGCCGCCTTCTCCACGTTCGCTGCCGACGAAATCTTCGACCAGATTAAATTCAGCCTGAACGACGGGCACAAAAACCATCTGCGCGATGCGTTCGCCCGGTTCAACCGTAAACGATTGTTGACCACGATTCCAGACGGAAACCATTAGTTGCCCTTGATAGTCTGAATCGATCAGCCCCACCAGGTTCCCCAGCACTACGCCGTGCTTGTGGCCCAGTCCAGAGCGAGGAAGGATCACCGCCGCCAGTCCGGTATCGGCAATGTGAATCGCCAGCCCAGTTGGAATCAGGGTCGTTTCCCCTGCTTTGAGCTCAATGGCCTGATCCAGACAGGCACGCAGATCGAGCCCGGCAGAACCCGGAGTAGCATAGGTTGGTAACGGGAATTGCTGCCCAACACGTGGGTCAACAATCTTAACGTCGATTTTTTTCATCATAACGGCTGATAATCTCATCGATTAATTTTTGGCCAAGAAGACGCTTGTCGCACTGCGGCAACGATGTGTCTCCATCTTGCCAGAAAAGATGTAACGCATTGGTTTCACTGTTAAAACCATGCCCGGAAAGAGAGACGTTGTTCGCGCAAATCAGGTCCAATTTTTTACGCGCCAGTTTCTGCCGGGCGTATTCTTCCACATTCTGGGTTTCGGCAGCAAACCCGACAACATAAGGACGATTTTCCGTCATGGCTGCGACACCGGCGATAATATCTGGATTTTTGACCAGAGTGAGAGTCATTTCATCGCCCTGCTGATTCTGTTTTTTGATCTTCTCATCGGCGATATGTTTGGCACGATAGTCGGCAACCGCAGCGCAGCCGATAACAATGTGCTGCTGAGCCGCGTGTGCCATCACCGCGTGCGCCATCTCCAGCGCGCTGCCGACATCAATACGTGTGACGCCCTGTGGCGTGGCGAGCGAAACCGGGCCGCTTACCAGTGTGACATTCGCGCCACGGGCTGCCGCAGCCTGCGCGATAGCAAAGCCCATTTTCCCGGAGCTGTGATTGGTGATAAAGCGAACTGGGTCCAGTGCTTCTCTCGTCGGCCCGGCGGTGACCAGAATATTCAGATGTTGCAGATCGTTGATGGCAGAAAAATGACGTTGTGCTAACCCGACAATCTCCAGTGGGTCGATCATGCGGCCTGGCCCAACGTCACCACATGCCTGACTGCCGCTATCTGGCCCCCAAATCGGTAAACCGCGAGCGGCCAGCGTGCGCAGGTTGTCCTGCGTGGGCTCTGCGCGATACATCTGCTGATTCATTGCCGGGACAACGGCGATAGAGGCGGATGTCGCCAGACAAAGGGTGGTCAATAGGTCGTTCGCCATGCCAGCGGCGACGCGGGCGATCAGGTCAGCGGTGGCAGGAGCGAGAATGACTAAATCAGCCCATTTCCCTAACTCGATGTGACCCATTGAGGCTTCCGCGGCGGGGTCGAGCAGGTCGTCTGATACGGGATAGCCAGAGACGGCTTGCAGCGTCAGTGGTGTGATGAAAGCTTTAGCGGCAGATGTCATGACAACCCGCACGTCGGCTCCGCCATCGCGCAGACGCCGTACCAGTTCCGGGCACTTGTACGCAGCGATGCCGCCACTGATACCCAGCACGATTCGTTTGCCGGAGAGTGCATTCAGGCTGGAAAATTCCGTCATCATCATGGTCCGATTGAAAGTCAGAAGAGCCGCTATTTTACCATAACCTTGCGGTTAGATAAGAATCTTAAGGCTGTTGCTATGTTTCCCTAAGAAGATTGCGAGGCGCCTCGCAGCCTTTTATCGCAGGCATCGTCCTGTTTTTACGGGTGTGACATGATGCCGTCGATCGGTACAGGGAGAGGCTGATGGCGTGGGAAAAGGGATTGGCACCGCGTGAAAAACTGGTGCGTTTAGGGGCGGAATCGCTGACGGATGCGGAATTGCTGGCGATTTTTTTACGCACAGGGCTACCCGGTGTGCATGTGATGCAGTTGGCCGAGAGTTTATTGGCGCAGTTTGGGTCGTTATATCAACTGATGACGGCCGAACAATCTGCGTTTCATAGCGCCAGAGGCGTAGGCATATCAAAGTATACGCAGCTTAAGGCGGTAGCAGAGTTGTCGCGGCGGTTGTTTTTCTCTCGTTTGGCGAAAGAGGACGCCATGCTAAACCCGGAAGCAACCGGTCAATATTTACAGTTGCTACTGTCGCGACGTGAGCGCGAGGTTTTTTTAGTCCTGTTTTTGGATAATCAACACCATGTTATTCGCCATCAGGAGATGTTTGTTGGTACGATTAACAGCGTGGAAGTACACCCGCGTGAAATTGTGCGTGAAGCGCTAAAGGCGAATGCCGCCGCGCTGATTTTGGCGCATAATCACCCGTCGGGAAAAGCGGAGCCGAGTCAGGCTGACCGTGCGATAACCGAACAGATTGTCAAAGCGTGCCTGTTAATGGAGATCCGCGTGCTCGATCATTTAGTGATTGGGCATGGCGAATACGTTTCTTTTGCCGAGCGTGGTTGGATTTAACAGATATTTCCGCGATCCAATGGGATCTTTAGCTGTTCGGGACTTGAGCACTTACGCTTCAGAGCGTATACTACGCCACCTTTGAGAATCTTGGGTGTGGCGTTAAGAGCCTATCTCAGCAGGTTTATCCTGATGACAGAGTCTTTTCAGTGAAGTTGCTGAGATGGGCTCTAAAGCCTGACGAGGCGGCCAAACCCTATACGAAGCTCGAGCTGATTTGATTTTTGGAGAATAGACATGTCCCGAGTCTGCCAAGTTACTGGCAAGCGTCCGGTGGCCGGGAACAACCGTTCCCACGCACTGAATGCGACCAAACGCCGTTTTCTGCCGAACCTGCATTCACACCGTTTTTGGGTTGAAGGCGAGAAGCGCTTTGTAACACTGCGTGTATCTGCTAAAGGTATGCGTGTTATTGATAAGAAGGGTATTGAGACGGTTTTGGCCGATCTGCGTGCCCGTGGTGAAAAGTATTAAGGAACTGAATCATGGCTAAGGGTGTTCGCGAGAAGATCAAGCTTGTTTCTTCTGCTGGTACTGGTCACTTCTATACCACTACGAAGAACAAACGTACTAAGCCGGAAAAATTGGAACTGAAGAAATTCGATCCAGTTGTCCGTCAGCACGTTCTCTACAAAGAAGCTAAAATTAAGTAATTTTTGCTCCTTTATGAAAAACCCAGCCAAGGCTGGGTTTTTTTTCGGCAGTTGTCTGTCAGGCACGTGTCGATTTGTCTTAACTGATTTGTTTTAATCGCTGTGGGTAAAATATGTCGGCGATAGCGTTGTTTCCCGCCGTATCCCTCTGTCTTGGGGGCCATCACAGATGGTATCCTGCTGTTTATGCTAATGTAGCCACCTTCATCAGGAGACGTGCATGCCTGAATTACCTGAGGTTGAAACCAGTCGTCGGGGCATTTCACCCTATCTCGTTGGTCATACCATCCTTTATGCAGAGGTGAGGAATACGCGCCTGCGCTGGCCAGTATCGGCTGAGGTTCTCTCACTGAGCGATGAGCCAGTGCTAAGCGTGCGTCGACGGGCAAAATACCTGCTGATTGAGCTCACGCGTGGCTGGATTATCGTGCATCTTGGTATGTCTGGCAGCCTGCGAGTATTGCCGGAATATACCGAACCGGAAAAGCACGATCATGTTGATTTGGTGATGGACAGCGGTAAAGTGCTGCGTTACACCGATCCCCGGCGTTTTGGTGCCTGGCTGTGGACGGATAATCTAGAAACCTGCTCGGTCTTGGCACATCTAGGGCCGGAGCCATTAGAGGCAGAGTTCTCCGCAGATTATCTCTATCAGGCTTCACGAAATAAAAAAACGGCGATCAAACAGTGGATTATGGATAACAAAGTGGTCGTTGGCGTAGGCAATATTTACGCGAGCGAATCGCTGTTTGCTGCGGGTATCCATCCTGACAGAACGGCTGGATCGTTAAATGAAAACGATGCAGCCGTATTGGTTCGTGTGATTAAACAGGTGCTACAGCTTTCGATTGAGCAGGGTGGCACGACGCTGCGTGACTTTTTGCAATCAGATGGCAAACCCGGTTATTTCGCGCAGGAGCTGCGAGTCTATGGCCGCAACGGTGAACCTTGTCGGACGTGCGGAACGCCGATAGAAAGCGCAAAGCATGGACAGCGCAGCACATTCTTTTGCCGCCGATGTCAGCATTAATATTATACCCGTGATCATTGAAGATGCTTGATTTTATGTGACGAGAAGATCAAGCTCATCCACTATGAAGATATTTATTACCGACGAACAGAAAGCCGAACTTGAGCACCTTCATGACACCACTCGTGATGGTCGTGTTCGTGACCGCATTAAAGCCGTCCTTCTTGCCTCAGAAGGCTGGACTTCTGCGATGATTGCGCAGGCTCTGCGTCTGCACGAAACGACGGTAAACCAACATATCAACGATTACGTCAACACCCGCAAACTCAAGCCTGAAAACGGCGGCTCTAACAGCATGCTCAGCGCCACTCAAACTACAAGCCTCATCAGTCAGTTATCTCTGCATCTGTTCCATCATACTCGCGATATCGTGGCTTATGTTGAACTGCGCTGGGCAATCCGGTTCAGTATCCCCGGCATGAACAAGTGGCTGCACCGTCAGGGTTTCACTTACAAAAAACCAGCGGGTATACCCCATAAATTCAGTGAGCAAAAACAGAAGCAGTTCATTGAATATTATGAAAATTTAAAGAAAACGGCAGGTAATGAACCGATTCTGTTTATCGATGCAGTGCATCCGACACAGGCGACAAAGCTCAGTTATGGATGGATACGAAAAGGACATAAAAAGTCAGTGAAAACAACGGGAAGCCGAACCCGTCTGAATATACTGGGTGCACTAAATCTGAGCGATATCAGCCGCACAGTTATTCACGATTACAAAACGATTAATGACTACAATATTGCTCTTTTTTTCATTGAGATACGTAAACGTTACCCCGATTATCGGCAGAAAATCCATGTGATACTGGACGGAGCGGGTTATCACCGAACCCAATTGATTAAAGACTGGGCTTTTGTCGTGAATATAGACCTTCACTATTTACCGCCTTACAGTCCGAATCTGAATGCGATAGAGCGCTTATGGAAAGTGATGAACGAGCATGCTCGGAATAATCGCTATTTTGAAAACACGCACGACTTTAGGAATGCAATATTCAATTTTTTCTCAACCACGCTGCCAGAAATAGCGGACTCGCTGACATCCAGAATTCACGATCGCTTTCAGGTGCTCAAACCTGCATCTTGAGGTTTATTGGGTATAT
>NZ_RJTN01000012.1 GCF_005497185.1 Pectobacterium polonicum
GATGCAGAGCGATGACGGCGTTGAACTGACGAAGGCGATCGGAAAGGCTGCGCTGGGCTCGGACACCAGGGTGATTCAGGGAGCCTTGTTCTTCGACTCGCGGCGCTGGTTCCAGCATGTATCCGGCTTGCCGGGGGATCAGTTCACCAACGGCTATCTCTGTATTCACGCTTACCCTTCACGTGTCGTCACCCTCTCGCTCCACGGGAAGACAGATCCTGCCCTGCTCGCCAAGGCCGATCTGGCTTACATTGATAGCATGGATAACAGCCTGATCCTTTCGGATAGCGCGCCCGCCGTCGCGAAGGAATTCGCTGAGGTGTACAACGCCTGTGGCGTGTCGCATTGCGGTATCGTTCCAGAGGAGGGCATTGCTATGATGATTAATACCCTCTTTGCCATGTTCGCAGGGTGCGACCTCTTAGGTTGGCCTAAATTCTCTGAGATCGATCCCTCCGACGATGTCTGGTGCCTGGCAATCGCGGCCATGAAGGAAATTCAGGGTCTCTCGATCTATGGCGAGGCGGGACGCGCAGCTGTCGAGGCAACGACCGAAGCTGGCGTGCTTGAAGGAAATGTGGCCTGGGAACAGCAGATGCTGCCGCTCGACTTGCAGGAGTTCAACCGCTTCCATCATGGCGGCAAGGTCAGCAAGCAGGACCATGCGATCCGCGCCGCCTGTCTTGCCGCTGGTCGGGCTGAGGGTAAGGACATGTCCGCCTTGAGTGAACTGATACGCCGCGTTGAAAGCAATGTGCAGTCTACGCTGGCACGCTGAAGACATCGTGGTGCCAGTAGCCCGGTTCTCCGTCCTACTGCACGGACCTTACCCGCGAGGCGCTACCGGCGGCGCTGGCAGCTACGGAGAAGTTGCGCTTGGCAAAGCGGCGGGATCTTATGCTCGCAGAAAAGGGCTCATAGCCACTTAAGATGCCGCACAATGTCCTGCGACTGATGAAGTATTCGAACAACAATGACGCTATCTGTTTCGTACAGAAAAAATAGCGTATGTCTGACGACGGGAAATGAGTACAAGCCTGGCCCAAGTTCCTTACGCTCGATCCCTATTTTGTTGTGTCTGATAGCGGAAAACGTGTGTTCAATGGTTTCCAGATAGGTGTTGGCGCTTTCCTCATTAAAATGCTGTAAACCATAGAGGTAAATCGCTTCCAGATCGCGTTGCGCCAGCGGCGTTAGCTTGATTTTATCGGGGGGGCCGCTCGCGTCCTGCTTCTGATTTTTTGCAAGAACTCATCTTTATCCCACTCCTGTGGCTCTCCGCTGTTTATCCCTTCAGCGAGTAAATGGCGTAGCGTTTGTAGATCTGACTCCGCCTGTTTTTCCCGTAGCATTCTCAGCGCTTCCCGAATGACTTCACTCTGCGTGCGGTAATCACCGGATTCCACCAGCGATTCCACGTAATGGCGAAGTTCATCTCCAAGGTCAATTGTCATGGTTCTGGCCATTATGCCTCCAGTGTTCAGTGTAAGATTTATTCTTACAAGAAGCGCGTAGCGTACTTAAAGATGCAATCGTCGTCCAGCACAAGGAAAAAGGATTTCCGCGTTGTGGGCAAGCGGCGCTTGATGGAAAAGGGAGACGACTCGAAATAAGGTTTGTAAGCGTTGCAAAAGGATAAATAGGATGGGAAGTGGTGGGCAGGTTTGTCAGAGAAAACCTGCCCACGGAATGATTATTCTTCTTCCGCCAGAAACAGTTCCAGCAGAGAATTCAGAAACAATTTGCCGTGTTCGGTGATTTGCCAGTGCGTGGCGGTTTCCGTCAGGTAACCTTGCGTCAGCGCCTGATCCAACTGCGGGCGGATGCTGTGTTCTTCCAGACCGGTGTACGCCGTGAAATCCTCGCGTGGAGCGGCTTCCAGCAGGCGAAAGCGGTTCATGAAAAACTCAAAAGGCCGATCGTCGTTGGCAACATTGTGCTGCTTATCCAGATACGTGCCTTGCATATAGCCACGCGGATGGCGCACTTTTACCGTGCGCAGAATACGCCCGTCGCTGAAGGTCAGCTTGCCGTGCGCGCCACAGCCAATCCCCAAATAGTCACCGAAGCGCCAGTAGTTCAGGTTGTGCTGGCACTGGTAGCCTGGTTTTGCATAGGCGGAGGTTTCATACTGCTGGTAACCGGCGGCGCTCAGTAGCGCGTGGCCCTGCTCGTAGATGTCCCACAGCGCATCGTCGTCCGGCAGCGTAGGCGGGCGCGAGCTAAATAGCGTATTCGGTTCGATGGTGAGCTGATACCACGATAAATGCGGTGGATTGAGCGCAATGGCCTGACGCAGATCGTCCAGCGCTTCGTCCAGCGACTGATCCGGCAAGCCGTGCATCAGGTCCAGATTAAAACTGCGTAAGCCCAGACCGGTTGCCAGATGCGCTGCGCGCTTGGCCTCGTCCGGGCCGTGAATACGCCCGAGGCGCGTCAGCTTTTGCGGATCGAAACTCTGTACGCCGATGGAAATACGGTTAACGCCCGCGCGCTGATAACCGCTGAAGCGGTCAGCCTCGACCGTACCGGGGTTGGCTTCCATCGTGATTTCGGCATCCGGCGTTAACGGAATCCTCGCGCGAACGCCGTCGAGCAGCGCCTGCATCGCTTCTGCACTCAGCAGGCTAGGCGTGCCGCCGCCGATAAAGATCGAGTGCAGTTCACGACCGCTCGCTAGCGGCAAATCGGCATCCAGATCCGCCAGCAGATGATCGACATATTCCTGATGCGGCACGTCGCCTTTCAGCGCGTGAGAGTTGAAGTCGCAATACGGGCATTTCTGTACGCACCACGGAATATGAATGTACAGGCTGAGCGGGGGAAGCTTAAGCATTGCGTAGCGCATCCAGCAGCAGGCGCAACGCCTGACCACGATGGGACTGCGCGTTCTTCTCTTCACGCGTTAATTCTGCTGCCGTTTTACCCAGCTCAGGCACGAAGAAGATCGGGTCATAGCCAAAACCACCGCTGCCCACCGCTTCATGCGTCAACACCCCTTGCCAACTGCCGTGGCAGACAATCGGTGTTGGGTCTTCAGCGTGGCGCAGATATACCAGCACGCAGTGGAAGCTGGCGCGGCGCTGTTCGTCTGGGACGTCTTTTAGTGTCAGTAGCAGCTTATCCAGATTTTGCTGGTCGCTGGCCTCTACGCCTGCGTAGCGTGCCGAGTAAATACCCGGTGCGCCGCCCAGCGCATCGACAGCCAGCCCGGAATCATCGGCAATGGCCGGTAACCCTGTAATTTGCGCCGCATGACGTGCTTTCAGGATGGCGTTTTCGATGAAGGTTAGGCCAGTTTCTTCGGCAGAATCCACGCCGAGTTCAGTTTGAGCCACAATATCCAGACCGAAATCGGCCAGCAAGCTCGCAAGCTCGCGCACTTTACCGGGGTTTCCGGTAGCCAAAACCACTTTTTGCATCGTCTTGTCCTGCGTATTTATTCAATCGTGTTTATTCAATGAAGCCCGCGACGTCAGCCGGGATGTGCTGCGGATGGGTAATTCTAATCTGTTTATGCCGCCCGAGTTCGCCTTTTTCAATCACGACCAGACTCTTGGCGACCCGAAACTGTTTGGCGAGGAATTTGGTCAGATGGGCATTGGCCTGCCCATCAACCGGCGGGGCGGTGATGGCGACTTTCAGTTCGTCGCCATGCAAACCCACGATCTGATCGCGGCTGGCTTTCGGCTGGATATACAGCCGAATCACCAGCGCATCGCCGTGGCGGGTAATGGCACTCACAGCAGGAACCATAGCCCCGGGAACAGGTCCATGCCCAAATAGTTGAGCATATACAGAATCAGAATCACGGCCATGGCAGAGAAATCAATGCCGCCCATCACGGGAATAACGCGGCGGAGCGGTGCCATTAGCGGTTCGGTTAACTGATGTAGCAGATACTCAATAGGGCTACGGCCTTGGCTGACCCAGCTCATGATGGAACGGATAATGATGACCCAGAAAACCAAATAACCCGCGGATTTAATCAGAGAAATGAACCCGACCAGCAGATTCATCGGGCTGAGAGAAATTGCGCCAACCTGAATCAATAGCAGCAACGGGTATTTGATCGTCGTAAGAATAAAGGCCAGCAGTAATGAGGCGCTATCAATCGGCCCTAGCGACGGCAGAATACGACGCAGTGGCCCGACAATCGGCTGGGTGATTTTGACGACAAACTGCGATAACGGGTTATAGAAATCGCTGCGTGACCACTGCATCCAGATGCGCAGCAGCAGGACCATTACATAGAGGTCGACCAGCGTTTTGACCAGAAAAGTCAGGGTGAGCATAGGTACGTCTTTTCCTTAATCAGATAAAGAATCGGGGGCTCGCTTTTGATTAAAAAAGCGTTTCCATTTCTTGTGCGCGAGCAATCGCCGCCTGCATGGCTTCTGCCACGGTCTGCGTCAACTGCTGTTCGTTAAACACCCGTAGCGCCTCTGCCGTGGTGCCACCTTTGGAGGTGACATTCTCCCGCAGAGTCGACAACGGCGTATCAGGATTGGCTTCAACCAATGCTGCCGCGCCTGATGCAGCTTGTTGCACCAGCAGGCGAGCGGTTTCTTGATCGAACCCCTGGCGAATCGCTTCCTGCTGCATCGCGTCCATAAACAGGAAGAAATAGGCCGGTGCGCTGCCCGCCGCGGCGATCACGCCGTTAATGCCAGATTCGCTATCTACCCAGCAAATTTTACCGACGCTCTGCATCAGCTGTGCGGTGAAGTCTTTATCAGCCTGACTGACGGACGCAGGGGCAAACATTCCGCTCATCCCTTTTCCGACCAGCGACGGCGTATTTGGCATGATCCGCACGATATTCAGCGGCTCACCCAGCAGCGCCTGAAAACGGGCGATATTGATTCCCGCTGCAATCGAGAGCACCAGTTTACCGGTGAAGTTGACCTGCTCACCCAGTGGTTCACACACTGTCGCCATCATCTGTGGTTTGACGGCCAGAACAATGACGTCCGCTTCCTGCGCGCAGCGCACGTTATCCGCGCTGCTGATGACGCCATATTGTGCAGCCAGCGCATCGCGGTTTTTACCCGAAGGTGCGCAGACGCTGATATGTTGAGCGGGATAACCGCCGTTGACCAATCCGGCGATAATGGCCTGCGCCATGTTCCCGGCACCAATAAACGCTATTTTACGTTGCTGCATCTGCATCCTCGTTGCTCACCTGTTTGTCAAAGACGACGTGCCGTTCAGGCGCGGTCTCTGCGGTTTATACGCTTTTGGCTGACTGTTTATGCGCTTTTTGCCGAATAGTCCCGTGCGCCAAAGATTGCCGTACCGATGCGCACCAGCGTGCTGCCTGCATTAATCGCTGCGCGCATGTCATCTGTCATCCCCATAGAGAGTGTATCAATATGCGGATAATTTACTGACAATGTTTGGCACAGCGCTGCCATTTGTTTGAAAACAGCAAGCTGCTGTTCATAATCGGTTTCCGGTGCCGGAATCGCCATCAGGCCGCGCAGACGCAGATTAGGCAAGGCCGCGACACTGGCGGCGAGTTCTGCAAGTTCAGCCACCATAATGCCGGATTTGCTCGGTTCGTTGCTGATATTAATCTGCAACAGCACATTTAACGGCGGTAAGGTGGTCGGGCGTTGTTCACTCAGGCGCTGCGCGATACGCAGGCGATCCACCGTGTGAAACCAGTCAAAATTCTCGGCTACCAGTCGACTTTTATTTGACTGTAGTGGGCCGATAAAGTGCCATTCCAACGACGTGTCCGGGTGATTTTCCTGGAAATAATGAACCTTCTCCACGCCTTCCTGAACGTAGTTCTCGCCAAACGCACGTTGCCCTGCCGCAATGGCTTCTTCGATCGCGCTCACAGGTTTGGTTTTACTGACTGCAAGTAGCGTAATTTCTTCTGGTGCACGTGCGCAATGCTGTGCGGCGGTGGCGATTTGTTGCCGGATGTCCTGTAGATTCTGCTGGATTGTCGTCATGGTTATTCAGGAGGTTAATCTATGGAGTTGGATGAGTGGATGGCGCGTAGTGTAAAACATAATGCCTCGGATCTGCACCTTTGTAGCGGGCATCCGCCGGTATTACGTGTGGATGGGCGGCTACAGCCTGAAAATACCTTACCATGTTTAACGCCGGAACAGGTGGCGCAATGGTGTGATGTCTGGCTAGAGCCGACTCAGAAAGAACAATTGCGACAGGCTGGGCAGGTGGATGGCGCGTTGATGCTGCCTGATGGTCAGCGCCTGCGGGTAAATGTGTTTCGTCAACGGGAAGGGTTATCTGTCGCGCTGCGTATTATCCCGTTTGTGCAACCTTCATTGGATGAGCTACATGCGCCACCCGTCCTCGCGACACTGCTGGAGAAACCAAACGGGCTGATTCTGATTACCGGTGCGACGGGCAGCGGTAAATCCACGACGCTGGCGGCAATGGTTGGAACGTTAAACGACAGCAGCGATCGCCATGTGATCACGCTGGAAGATCCGATCGAGTTTATTCATACCAGCCGGCGCTGTCTGATCCAACAGCGAGAGATCGGTGCACACAGCGCGTCTTTTGCTCAGGCGCTACGAGCGGCATTGCGGGAAGATCCCGATGTTATTCTACTGGGAGAACTGCGCGATACGGAGACGATTCGTCTGGCGTTGACAGCGGCGGAAACCGGCCATTTGGTGCTATCAACGCTACATACACGCAGTGCATCGCAGGCCGTTGATCGGCTAATTGATGTCTTCCCCGGTGAAGAGAAAGCGTATGTTCGCAGCCAGTTAGCGACCTGTTTGCAGGCTGTAGTGACGCAAAAGCTGTTGCCCGCCGCGCAAGGTGGCCGAATCGCCCTTTATGAAGTGCTGACGGCGACAGCAGCAGTCAGCAACTTGATTCGTGAAGGGAAAACGCACCAGCTTCCCGGCTTGATTCAGACGGGAACCGCAGTGGGAATGCAAACGTTCGAACAAAGCTATCAGCAGCGCTGTCGGGACGGGCTTATTTCACACAGTTGCGACCTTGCCGTTTAGCGGAATAAAGGTTTTCATCGGCTAGCTGAATCCAATCTTCAACGGAGGCAAGTTCAGGTCGGTAGGCGGCAATTCCTGCACTGATCGTAAAATGCAGACTCTGGCGATCGTATTCCAGCGTATGTTGCTCAATCGATTTACGAATACGCTCGATCGTCATCACCGCCGTTTGATAGGAGACCTCTTTTAACAGGATGATGAACTCCTCACCACCGAGACGGGCGACCAGATCCTCCTGACGTAATGACATACGCATCAACATCGCCAGCTCTTTTAAAACGGCATCGCCAGCCAGATGGCCATATTTGTCATTAATATTTTTGAAGAAATCGATATCAATGATGGTCAAACAGCTTTTATCTGCGTGCTGGTTTTGCTGCCTGAGTTGGAAAAAAGCGCTGGCCTGCTCGAAGAAACTGCTGCGATTGGGCAAGCCGGTAAGAAAATCATGTCCCGCGCTAAAACGGAGAGAGGCTTCTACCTGTGTGCGCTCATCCTCCAGCGAACGGGCGTGAATAATAATACCGAGCGTTTTCACCAACGGTGCCAGTAGTTCGATCATCGTTTGATCGTAACCCTCCCGGCGGTTAGCTAGCGCGATCATTCCGATCGCTTTACCGTTGTGGGTGATAGGAATGCCGAGCAGGGAATACAGCGCAGGATGGATAGGGGGAAGGTCCCGTCCGGCCTTTTGTCTCAACAGGTTGTTGGTGCAGACCACCGTGTTGTGGGTTACAACATGGCCAAACAGGTTATCAAGCTTACGTAGCCTCAGGCCGCCGTGGATTCTTCGCTGGTGCCTGTACCAAGCCAGGGTTTCTTCATCCCAGGCAAGATTGGACATAGCGGGAAGATAGAGCGATTGCCCGTCCTCATCTTCCTGCAACGTGGCGATAAAACCGAAACTGCTGTTGGTTACGTCAAGCAGGCGTTCAAAGACTTTATCGCAGGCAGAGGGGAGATTATGGTCGAGTAGAAAGCTGTCATGGACTGATAACAGGATATCGAGAATGATACCTTGCTGATGGGCTTTTTTTTCGGTTTCAACGTTTTGCGTGATGTTGTGAGCATATTTAATGATTTTTCTCACATTACCTTCACTATCCATGATTGGGCTGTAGGTCGCCTGTATCCAGAATGAATGATTATCCTTACCCAGTTGGTGGAAGCGTCCGCTAATGGGGTGGCCTCGATGCAAGGTTTCCCAAAATGTTTGATAGTCGGCTTGTTCGGTATAAACGGGTTCGCAAAGTGATTTGTGGTGCAGCCCGAGAATTTCCTTCTCTTCATAGCCTGTCAGCATCAGGTAGTGTTTATTGACGTGAGTAATATAGCCATCTTTATCAAATTCGATCACGCCTTGCGCATTTTCAATGGCCTCTAGCTGTGCCCGATGTTCCGACATCAGACGCTTTTCCTGAGTAATATCCAGCGCCAGTTTTATTACGCCAATGTGGCGACCGGAATGATCAATAATTGGCGTATAAGCGGCGTGGAGCCAAATAATGTCCCCTTTTTGGTTTTTTCGTTGGAATTCTCCCGCATTGATATTTCCTTTGATCACATCGTGCCAGAAATGATCGTGTTTTTGGCGCAATCCTTCTGGCAGAAAGAACGTGTGATTTTTCTGAATAATATCTTCTTTTTTATAGCCCAGCATTTTGCAAAAAAGAGGATTGGCTTCAACCAGTTTCCCTGCCAGATCAAACTCGGCGATGGCATAAACGGAATTGAGCGCGTGCAGTTTGGCTTCATTGTCAAACCTGGTAATCAAATCAACATCAACTGACTGATTATTCATGTTTATATTTGCCTATGTTCTTTCTGTCTTTACCCTTGATTCGCTGTTGCCAGAGGCATTCTTTTATCACAATGCCGTCTGCGATGTTATCGGCAGTCCTTTTTTTACGCGAAAAGCAATGGGGCGAATTAACAAAATAGCGAGCTATTAATTATATTAATAAATATTTTTCTGGCATGTAATTAATGGCCTGAAAGGCACAACGCCTATCAACAATAAGGTGTTTCTCTCATTGTCTTTTTATTCAATGTATTGGCGTGGTTGTTCTGGCCGTTTTTACGCTGAAACTCTATTTATACGCTTATGTGCAAAAACAGAGAATAGCGGCAAAAAAATAATACTCAAATTATCTGAAAGTATATGTATGAAGTATGTGCGTTAAGAGGGCAGCGGGTTCCTGCTTTTTCTCATTATTTATTCTGTGCTGTACGGAATTAGTAGAGAGCAGTGATGATTTTTTATAATGCCAGTGGTCAACGTGAGGCTGACCACTGGTGATGTAGATCTGTCGATTAGGAAAGGCGAGGTTCTACCTGAAACAGTGACATAGACCGCATCAACTGTTGAGACTGCTGTTCCAACGACTGCGTGGTGGCGGACGAGGCTTTGACGAGCTGTGCGTTGTGCTGAGCCACTTTGTCTATCTGCGTAAAGGCGACATTAACCTGTTCGATACCGCGATGTTGTTCTTGCGTAGCGGTAGAAATATCTCGCATCAGTTGCGTAATACGGATGATTTCGTCG
Source organism: Pectobacterium polonicum (assembly GCF_005497185.1). Lineage (GTDB taxonomy): Bacteria > Pseudomonadota > Gammaproteobacteria > Enterobacterales > Enterobacteriaceae > Pectobacterium > Pectobacterium polonicum. The sequence continues at coordinate 9,550 of NZ_RJTN01000012.1, forward strand.
GTCACCTCATCCATGGTTTCGCCTGCTTTAGAGGCCAATTCAAGCCCCTCAGACACGCGAGTTTGTGAATCTACAATCAGTGAGCGGATTTCTTTCGCCGCTTGCGCGCTGTGCTGCGCCAAATTACGTACTTCTCCGGCGACGACGGCAAAACCTCGGCCTTGTTCGCCTGCGCGGGCGGATTCGACGGAGGCGTTTAGCGCCAGAATGTTGGTTTGGAATGCAATGCCGTCGATGACGCTGAGGATGTCATTGATGCGCTTGGCGCTGGTGGCGATCTCCTGCATTTTTTCAATAACATAACAGACCGACTCGTTGCTGCGGCTGCTGGTGTTCGAGACGTTATTGGCGAGTTGATGTGCAAGCTCGGCGTGATCGGCATTGAGCTTCACCGTGGCACTCAATTGCTCCATGCTTGCCGCCGTCTGCTCTAGCGCGGCAACGGACTCTTCGGTACGCTGAGAAAGCTGAGCATTTTCTTCAAACAGTTCGCGGCTACCGAGATCGATTTGCGTGCTGGCATCACGGACTTGGCTAACCGATTCCAGCAGCGCGCTCTGCATGCGCCCTATAGCATCGTTGAGTCGACCTAGCTCGTTGTTTCCGCCTTGAATCAGACGGCGCGTCAGATTACCGCTGGCAACCTGCTCCAACTGCTCGATTGCATAGTCCAGCGGTTTGAGCAGCATGTGACGCAGTGCGACCCAGGCTAATACCACCAGCGTAATGGATAACAGGCTGGCAATCGCAATGAGCAGCAGCATCATGCGTTCATTACGTTCAGACTGCACCAGGCCCTGTTCTGAAAGCTGTTGGGCATACTGACGGAAGTTTTGGATCGATAAATCAAAGGCCTCGCTCAGCGGACCGAGTTGTTTTTCCAATACGTCGTAATATTCGTCGGTATACTGCTTTTGCAGCGCGCTCAGCATCGGGGTCATACCCTGCTGAAAATAGGCTTGATAGGTTTTTAACACCTCTTGTGCCAATGCCTGACGTTTTGGATCGGCATCGACCGATTTGATTGCGCGTTCAATGTCTTCCTGTGACTGGCGGAGATGTTTTTCTACGATTCCGGTTTCTTTCGTTCCGTCGTCCAGCAGCCCGATTTCGATTTTCCTGACGGCGAGCGTTGCCGAGGCGCGGGCGCTAAGCGTTTGATTATAGCCGTTCATCAGGTTGCCCAACTCAATCCCCTGTATTTGATTTTGTGTAGCCAGAGTTTCCCTGTCTTTCTTAATAGCGACAACGCCCATACTACTGACGATAAGCAGCAACAGGGTCGTTAACAGCAATAACGTTAATAAACCGGTGCGAATAGAAATATTTTTCAGCCCCATGGTGTCCTTTTCCTTACGCTGCTTTCGTGGGTGATAGCCCATTCATCATTGGATATGGTGTGTGCAACCAAAGAGAATACGTTATCTGTGTTGCGGTGAGATAAAATTAAAAAGATATGGCAGGAGCAAAAGGTATTGGCAACAGGGCGTAGCCCGCTGGTCTCTCGCAACGTAAAGGGTATAAATAATTAGCCGTAGTGTTTGTGCCTGGTTTATCATCTGTCAATAGCATTGGTTTTTCAGGGGCGTAGTTGATACGCCTGTCAATGATACCCAGAGGTATCCGAGGTTTATGTGCAGTTAACAAGTTTCACGGATTATGGTTTGCGGGCGCTGATTTATATGGCGTCACTGCCGAGCGGGAAAATGACCAGCATTTCGGAGGTAACGGAAGTGTATGGTGTGTCTCGTAATCATATGGTCAAAATTATCAATCAACTTAGCCGTGCTGGGTTGGTAATGGCCGTGCGCGGCAAAAACGGCGGTATTCGTCTTGGGAAACCGGCAGAAACTATTCGGATTGGCGATGTTGTACGCGAATTGGAACCGCTCACGCTGGTTAACTGTAACCATGAGTTTTGCCACATTACACCAGCCTGTCGCTTGAAGCAGGTGCTTCAACAGGCGGTACAAAATTTTCTGCATGAGCTGGATCAATACACGCTGGCTGATATGGTCAAAGAAAACCCGCCGCTTTATAAATTATTGTTGGTTGAATGAATTTTGTTCAGCCATCCTGCTGATGACAACGGAGGAACCGCAATGTCACAAGATCCATTCCTGGAACGAGAAGCAGAAAAATACGAATCCCCTATCCCTAGCCGTGAATATATTTTGGCGCACATCGCCAAGCGCGATACCCCGATCAGCCGGGAAGAATTAGCCGCCGACCTGCAATTAACCGGAGAAGAACCCCTCGAAGCGCTGCGCCGCCGCCTGCGTGCGATGGAGCGCGATGGTCAGCTTATTTTTACCCGCCGGCAATGCTATGCGTTGCCAGAAAAGCTCGATCTGCTGCGTGGCACGGTGATCGGTCACCGTGATGGCTTTGGTTTCCTGCGTGTGGAAGGCCGCAAAGACGATCTTTATCTGTCGGCTGAAGAGATGAAACGGGCGATTCACGGCGATGTAGTGCTGGCACAGCCGCTGGGTGCGGATCGTAAAGGACGCCGCGAAGGGCGTATTGTACGCGTGCTAGAACCGCGCACCGGGCAAATTGTCGGCCGCTATTTTGTCGATGCCGGTGTTGGGTTCGTCGTACCGGATGATAGCCGTCTGAGCTTCGATATCCTGATCCCGAAAGAAGAAATTAACGGCGCTCGCATGGGCTTCGTGGTCGTGGTTGAACTGACGCAACGCGCCACACGCCGCACGAAAGCAGTCGGTAAGATCGTCGAGATCCTCGGTGACAACATGGGCACTGGGTTGGCGGTGGATATCGCCCTGCGTACCCACGATATTCCGCACACCTGGCCGCCTAAAGTCGAAGAGCAGGTGAAGGATCTTTCCGAAGAGGTGCCGGAAGCCGCGAAGAAAGGCCGTGTGGATCTGCGTAAGCTGCCGCTGGTCACGATTGACGGCGAAGATGCCCGTGATTTTGATGACGCCGTGTACTGTGAACAGAAACGTGGCGGCGGTTGGCGCTTGTGGGTCGCGATTGCGGACGTGAGCTATTACGTTCGGCCGAATACGGCGCTTGACCATGAAGCGCGGGCGCGCGGCACGTCGGTGTACTTCCCGTCGCAGGTCGTACCGATGCTGCCGGAAGTGCTGTCAAACGGGCTATGTTCGCTTAATCCGCAGGTTGACCGCCTGTGTATGGTCTGTGAAATGACCGTGTCGGCACAGGGCAAGCTGTCATCTTACAAGTTTTATGAAGCGGTGATGAGTTCACACGCACGTCTGACCTACACCAAGGTGTGGAACATTCTGCAAGGCGATGCCGAGCTGCGTGAGCACTACAAGCCTTTGGTCGGCGGACTGGAAGAGCTACACCACATGTATAAAGCGCTGGAACACGCGCGTGAAGTACGCGGTGGCATCGCGTTTGAGACCGAAGAAGCGAAGTTTATTTTCAACGCCGAACGCCGTATCGACCGCGTAGAAGCCGTAGTGCGTAATGATGCGCACAAGCTGATCGAAGAGTGCATGATTTTGGCGAATATCTCCGCCGCGAGATTTGTGGAGAAAAACGAAGAGCCTGCGCTGTTCCGCGTACACGATCAGCCGAGTGAAGACCATGTATTAGCCCTGCGCAGCGTGTTGGGCGAGCTGGGGCTGACGCTGAAAGGCGGAATGAAGCCGCAGCCGAAAGACTACGCGGAATTGATGAACGAGGTGGCGGAGCGTCCCGATCGGGAAATGCTGCAAACCATGCTGCTGCGTTCGATGAAGCAGGCGATTTATGACCCGGAAAACCGCGGTCACTTCGGGCTGGCCTTGACGTCCTACGGCCACTTTACGTCGCCAATTCGTCGTTATCCTGACCTGTCGCTGCACCGTGCGATTAAGTATCTGCTGAGCGATCGCCATGAGCGCTGGACGTCAACGGGCGGTTGGCATAGCGATATTAACGAGATGCTACAGCTGGGTATGCACTGTTCGATGACGGAGCGTCGTGCGGATGAAGCCACACGCGACGTCGCGGACTGGCTGAAGTGCGACTTTATGCAGGATCACGTGGGTGAAGTCTTTACGGGGATTATCGCCAGCGTGACCGGCTTTGGCTTCTTCGTGCGCCTGAAAGATCTGTTTATCGATGGGCTGGTGCACGTTTCCACGTTGGATAATGACTACTACCGTTACGATAATATCGGTCAGCGGCTGATCGGCGAATCACGCGGACAGGTTTATCGCCTGGGTGATGAAGTGGAAATTCGCGTTGAAGCGGTGCATATGGATGAGCGCAACATTGATTTTGCGTTGATTTCCAGTACGCGCAAGGTGCGTGGCGAAGGTAAAACCGCGCGTGACCGGACGAAAAAACCGGAGTCGCGTGAGGCCAAGCCAAGTCGACGCCGTCGTAGTCCAAGCAAGGCCGCCGCAAACTTTGAGCCGGATGCGGCATTCCGCAAAGAAGGCGATCGCAACGCGAAATCGGATAAGCCAAAAGCCAAACCGAAAAAGAACCGCGATAAAGCGAAAAAGAACGCAGAAAAAACGCGTAAAATCGCCGCTGCGACCAAGGCTAAACGCGCAAAGAAAAAGTCTGCTGAGTAAGGTTAGCTAGCCTGCTGCTCCTCGATGCAGAGGAGCAGCAGGGTAAACCTCTATCTCTAATGAACAGGTTCTGCCTGTTATGGTTAATTTGAAGAGTATTAATGAGCGAAATTATTTACGGTATTCATGCGGTTAAGGCACTGCTTGAGCGCGACCCACAGCGTTTTCTGGAAGTCTTTGTTCTGAAAGGGCGCGACGATCGTCGCCTTCAACCCGTGATTGCCGAGCTGGAAGCGCAGGGCATCGTCATTCAAGTGGCGAATCGGCAGTGGCTGGATAAGCAGGCCGACGACGCGGTGCATCAGGGGATCGTAGCGAAGGTCAAAGAAGGGCGGAAGTATCAGGAAAACGATCTGCCTGCGATGTTAGACAATCTGGAAACCCCTTTCCTGCTAATACTGGACGGCGTGACCGATCCACACAATCTGGGGGCGTGCCTGCGTAATGCCGATGGTGCTGGCGTGCATGCGGTGATTGTGCCCCGCGATCGTTCGGCACAGTTGAACGCGACAGTGAAGAAGGTAGCCTGTGGTGCGGCGGAAACCGTGCCAGTTATCAGCGTGACCAATCTGGCTCGCACGATGCGCCTGCTGCAAGAGCGCAATATCTGGATCGTCGGCACGGCAGGTGAAGCGGATCATACGTTGTACCAAAGCAAACTGACCGGGCCGTTGGCGCTGGTGATGGGCGCGGAAGGGGAAGGGATGCGTCGTCTGACTCGTGAACATTGCGATGAGTTGATCAGTATTCCGATGGCGGGCAGCGTGTCTTCACTGAACGTGTCCGTTGCCACTGGCGTGTGTCTGTTTGAAGCCGTTCGCCAGCGCGCGTGATTAGCGTCGTATCTGATAACAGAGAGGTGCCATAAGGCACCTCTCTGTCGTTGGGGCTACGCCGCAGAGTTTGCCAGCCTGCGAAGGTCTTGCTGTGAAGGATGTAAAAGCCGGAAGACGGAAACGGCATCAGAAAGTACGATCGCCTGTTGCTCCAGCGAGTGAGCGGCAGAAGAGGATTGCTCGACCAGCACGGTATTTTGCTGCGTGTTCTGATCCATTTCTATGATTGCCTGACCGACCTGAGAAATACCGCGGTGCTGCTCGTCCGAGGCGGTAGTAATGTCTTTCATGATGGCGTGGACCTGTGTCACGGACTGTACAATCCCCTCCATCGTTTTCCCTGCGCTGTTAACGAGTGCCGCACCGTTATTAATCTGTGAAACCGACTCGCCAATGAGCGTATCGATCTCTTTGGCGGCCTGCGCGCTGCGTTGTGCCAGATTGCGCACCTCGCTGGCGACGACGGCAAAACCACGACCTTGTTCACCGGCTCGCGCAGCCTCTACTGCCGCATTGAGCGCCAGGATGTTAGTCTGGAACGCGATGCTGTTAATCATTGAGGTGATTTCAGCAATACGGTGAGAGCTCTGTGCGATACCGTGCATGGTATTAACAGCTTTAGAGACCTGCTCTCCCCCCTGATTCGCGGTATCAGAGGCATCCATAACCAGCCGGTTGGCTTGATGGGCGTTATCGGCATTTTGTTTTACCGTTGACGTCAGCTGTTCCATGCTGGCGGCGGTTTCTTCCAGCGCGGCGGCTTGTTGCGTTGTACGAGACGAGAGATCGATATTGCCAGCGGTAATTTCCCCAGCGGCAGAGGAAATTTGATTCGCACTGAGGCGAATTTTATCAATCATGCTGTGCAGATTGTTGTTCATCTGCCCCATAGCCGAAATCAGCTGGCCTAATTCATCACGACGTTCATTGTGAAGTTGTACCGTGAGATCGCCTTCTGCAATCGCGCGGGTGGCGTGTAGCGCCTGGTGTAGTGGGCGAACGATCTGCCGTGAGATAACAATCGCGGTTGTCAGACCGAGTATGATGGCAATCAGCGTAATCACACCCAGTTGGATATCGCTGCTGATGACGTTACGGCCAGCGCGGCTCTCTTCCGTGAAGTAAAGCTTATTGATATTTTCCTGCAACAGCGCCATCTGATCGTTCAATTCACTGAGCCGCTGTTGGCTGACATCCGGGCTCATGACCTGCTGGCGCTGAGCCAGGTAGGCATTGAGTGACGTGCTGATATCCTGAATGGCGCTTTTATCTTCTGCTGGCCAGTGTCCTGTATCAATTTCCTTCAGCAGTGCTGATAGCTCTCCGCTGATATTATCGATAGCGCCGTCATGCTGTTCCAGATACTGTGCCTTACGTTCCAGCGCATAACCAAAGTTACCTTCTCGGGCGACCACGGTCTTGTCATAAATGGCACCCAAGCGGCTGATGCGCTTTAACGATTGGTCGCTATTGTATAATCCATAAAAGCCGACCATGGAAAGAATGACTCCCATGATGAGCAATAAACCAAACCCTACCAATAACTTGCGTGTTACTGACAGGTTTTGAAATGACATCCAGCGCAGCATAAACTTCTTCCTTTTGTTCATTAATTATTACCGTCATAGCAGGCCAATAACGGATTAGTTGTCGTTGTGTGTTGTGTAAAAAGGGCAGGTGATGAAAGTAGAACAGGCTCCTATATCACTGATAAAAAATGCCTCATCTGTTATCGGCATTTCAGGCGCAATACTTATTCCTTTTCTCAAACAATGTGAGGATATTCGTGCGGATACAATGATCAGGGGGATAAAGCGCCGTGCAGGGGATTTCTGCATTGCTTATCACGTAAAGTCATGTATAAACGCTTTGCTATGCAAGAATCATCTATATTCTTCATGCTTCCTCTTATCTTTGCTGGCGCGTCAACGTGTCTCATTTGAAAGGAATACTGCTATGCCTATTGTTACGTCGCTACTCGCTTTCGCATCCTATTTCTTTATCGGGTTTGCCATGGTGCTGGCCTTTTTGTTTATTTACACCCGTGTTACGCCGCATGATGAATGGGCGCTGATTAAAGAGAACAACGGTACGGCCGCGATTGGATTTGGTGGGGCGTTGATTGGTTACGTGATTCCACTTTCCAGTGCGGCGATTAATTCGGTGAGCCTGGTGGATTACATCACTTGGGGTGTGGTCGCGCTGGTGGTGCAACTGTTGATTTATTTCGCGGTGCGCCTGTATATGCCGCGTCTCAGCCAACATATCCAGAATAACGATATTGCGTCCGGTGCTTTTCTCTGTGCCGCTTCGCTCAGCGGTGGGATTCTGAACGCGGCGTGTATGTCGTACTGATTCGCCATTGCGTGATGATACGGAAACTCTCTCATCGCACTGATAGCACTCTTTAGCGAGGGGAAAATCACGGGCAGGAAATCGATGCCTGCCCGTCAGTTGAGGTTAGTGAGAAGCAACCAGCGTAAAATCTTCGCCCTTGAAGACTTTTACCGGATTGCCGCGCTCTATCTGATGGTGGAACAGACGCCGCTGTGCGCGTAGTTCGGCGTGTTGTTGTTGCTGTAGCGTCTCCAGACGATAGGCGATGAGATAACAGGCCAGACGCTTGTTCGCGTGCTGACTGCGTTCGCTCTGCACCTTCACGGTGATACCGCTGGCGACATGAGTGGCACGAACGGCAGACTCGGTTTTGTTCACATGCTGTCCGCCGGGTCCGGAGGATTTGGTGGTTTCAAAACGGATCTCGTTATCGGCAAACGCCTGCTCCTGATGAAAGCGTGCGACGCCGATAAACCAGTTCTTGCGTCCGCCACCTTTACGCCAGGGGCTATTGCATGTCCATTGAAGCGTACCGCACCAACTGGCAGCCAATGGTTCCGCCTGCTCACCGTTTAACAGAACCAGTGCGGAACGTAGCGTACCGGAACGTTTTCCTGCTTCGGTTTCGATGATTTCACAGTCGATGCCTTGCCGTGCGGCATCTCGCTTTAGTGCTTGCAATGCTTTTGCCGTTGCCAGCATGCATTCGTCCGGTCCCTGTGCAGCGGAGAGTTGAAGCAATATCATTTATCCTCCCCGCGCGTTTTGTAGGTGAGTACGGGTTTCAGGCGAGCAATTAACGTAATTAATCCTGCCTGCTGCATCGCGCCGATCACACTGTCTATCGGTTTGTAGGCTTCTGGTGCTTCCTGAAAAATCAGCTGCCTATCCTGACAAATCACACGGCTGCCGAAACGAGTACGCGCCAGTTGCTGGACGCTATACCGTGAAGACAGTCGATCCTTACACTCCGTGCGCATCCACTTTCTGCCTGCGCCATGTGCCAACGAATACAGGCTGTCTACGTGAGGTATAGGCTGCACGATATAGCTGTAGTCGCCGCGCGATCCGGGAATGATAACCGGGCCGCAGTCGGCGGGCGTCGCGCCTTTGCGGTGCAGCCAGCCGGAAATGCCCTCAATCGTCGTCGATGTCACCAGATTGTGGTTCACGTCCAGTGCGGCGGTGCCTTCCGTATGCCAGCGATCCAGCATGCGCTGTGCGATCAGCCGCCGATTGTGGGTGGCAAATGTCAACGCGAACTGATGCTGTTCCAAATAGGCCGCAGCGGCTGGCGTGTTGGCTTCAAGCCCTTGATGGCCGAATTCTCGCACGTGGGCTTCCAGTATGGTTTGCCCTAATCCGCGTGAGCCGCTATGCACGAGCAGCAGTAGCTGCTTAGGATCGATGTGCAGAGCATGCAGCGTCTCTGGCTGATAAATTTCATCAAGCTGCTGCAATTCTGCAAAGTGGTTACCGCCGCCGATGGTGCCAAGGGAATAGCGGAAATCCGCCAGCGATGGGGGAATTTCGATCTCGTCTTCCAGTGGCCCATCGATATTGCCAAGCCGTTTTTCCAACTTATCCAGCGAAATTTTGTTAGCGTTCAGGCTAGTGCGCCATAGCGCCATGCCGCAGCCGATATCATTTCCGACCAGAGCGGGGTAGAAGCGCTGTTGTGAAAAAAACGCCGCCCCAATGGGATAGCCACGGCCTGGGTGCAAATCTGGCATACCGGCCACGCGTACCATATCGGGAAGCTGTGAGGTAATTTGAAGCTGTTGGATTGCTTTATCTTCAATCCAGGTATTTTCCGTCGCGATCACACTGACGCGCGCCGAAATAGAGCGAATAGCATTGCCCATAGATCATCCTGCTGATCAATTTAAAAATAGGGTAAGGCAGGCTACAGCTGGGGGGATAACGCAACGCGGAAAAGAATGCGGAATTAGTCCCGAGATGTCCTGCAAAGAATCAGAGTAAGTGTTGTCATGATGTCGTCTCCTTTGTCAGTGGGGGAATGGGTGAAAAAGCGTCGGCATAATACTCAAGTGGCGACCATCGCGCAATACCTGCGATGGCCGTTATGGTTTTTTCCGCTTTTGTGCGACGGGATAAAAATAGTGACACAAAAGCGGATACCTTACTGATTTTTAAATACGGAAGACGCTGACCAACTCGCTGAGGTGGTGGCCTTTCTGACGCAGACTCTGCGCGGTGTCTTCCGAGTTGTTGACCAGAATGGCGTTTTCTTGTGTTGCCTGACCAATCTGTACAATCGCGATGTTCACCTGACTGATACCGGCGGACTGCTCGCGTGAGGCGATATCAATATCGTTCACGATGGTGCTGACTTGCAGGATGCGGTTGCGCAAGTCGTCCATTACCGCCTGCGTTTTTTCTGAGAAATGGTAGCCCGCTTCGATTTTCTCCAGTGACTCATCAATCAAGCTTTCGATCTCTTTCACCGCAGTAGAACTGCGCTGTGCCAGCGCGCGCACTTCAGCCGCAACCACGGCGAAGCCTCTGCCGTGCTCGCCCGCACGAGCGGCTTCTACGGCAGCATTAAGTGCCAGAATATTGGTCTGGAAAGCGATGGATTCGATCACCGTCGTGATATCGGCGATCCGCTGCGATGAATTTTTGATATCACTCATCGTAGAAACCGAGTCGGTGACGGTTTGGCTGCCGTTGCGTGCCGCCGCTGCGCTCTGTTCTGCCAGATCTTTGGCGGCGGAGACATTATCGGCATTCTGCTTCACGCTGGCGGAGAGTTGCTCCATGCTGGCAGAGGTTTCTTCGACGCTACTGGCCTGAAGGGCAATCTGCTCGCTGATATTTTCGCTATCAGCGGCAAGCGCATCGGTGCTGGCACTGATTTCCTCAGAAGAGCTTCTTACCTGCGACACGATAGTCGTTAACCCCTGCCCGATGCCGTTAATCGCATCGATCAGGCGACCCACTTCATCGCCCCGGTTGCTGGAAAGCGTGGCCGTCAGGTTACCGGCAGAAAATTGTTCTGCCACTTTGACGATTTCAACCAGCGGCTGGCTCAGCCATTTGCGCGTCAACACGACAAAGAATGCAGCGAAGAGCAGAACCAGAATAATGCCACCGCCCAAAAACAGGTTTCGAGTACGGTTAATCTCCGCCATCAGGCTTTCCTTGCTGATAGTACCAGCCACAATCCAGTTCCACTGTGGAATACTGCGGTACACCATGATCCGGGTTTTTTCTTCGCCCGTCATCGTGTTGTTGTCGTATTCGATCGTACCATTACCGGTTGCCAGTACTTTCTCTAATGCACCTTCTGACCAGTCAGGGCGTTGGTTGGCATTGCTTTGGTGGTAAAGATAGTTACCCGCATCCTTTCCTTTTTTCGAGCTAAGGACAAAGAAATGGCCTGTCTCACCCATTTTCTTGTTCAGAATAGTTTGTTGCATCTCGGTAAATTGCTTCGTGATATCGACGCCGACGAACAGAATACCGATGACCTTGTTTTCACTATCGCGTATCGGCTGATACTGGGTGATGTACTGTTTGCCGAATAGGGTTGCTAACCCACTGTAGGTTTCACCTTTCATGACAAGTGCATAGGCCGGGCTTTCACGATCGAGTTTGGTACCCATTGCGCGCGATCCATCTTCTTTCTTCAGTGAAGTGGTGATGCGCGTAAAATCTTCTCCATCGCGGACGAAAATTGTTGAGATGGCGTGAGTGCGGCTCAGAAAGTCATCCGTCACCTCGGTGTTGAGGTTCAATACCGTATCGCCAGCCTTTAGTGTCGGCTGAGGTGTGTTGCCGAAAGGGGTACGGTTAACGGTATCCAGTGAAAACCGCGTCGGCAGAAAGCTCGCCAGCAGCCGTGTATAGTTGCTGACCTCGGCTTGTAGGCTGGTATCGTACATGTTGATCATGTCGGTGACTCCATTCACCTGGCTCTGCATATCATTGAGGGTCAACGATTTTAGTTGATCGCCTGCGGAGCGGGTCAGAGTAAGGGTGAACGCAATGAACAATATCGCCACGCTTAGGGAGGCGATAATTGATAACTTGATACCCAAACCCCAGTGCTTAAAGGAAAGTCCCAACATATGTGTGTCTCTTATAATAAAAAAGGTTATTTTTTAGTCTTACTTCACATGCGTTAACGGCAGTAAATAAAAAAAATTTAATCACGGAGTGTAAATATCCATTTCAGTAATTGATCCTGATCAATGCAATTTTTTTATTTACATAAATGCGCTGCTTAAATAAGCATGAAATTAATAACATTACTGAGATAGGAAGAGTGTTGTGAGCGGGTTTTATCGTAAAAGGTTGTGAGCTTGTTGCTAAATACGATTTCGCTACATAAAAGTGTGCTGACAGAACGGAATACGAGGGAAATATGGTTGAAATGTCACTGGATAAACTCGGCAGCGGTATAGATGTGATTCATGCGGTGCCTGCGGGAAGAAGGGAACAGCCTCTACCGACGATTTTTTTCTTCCACGGTTACTGCTCGTCAAAAGAGGTGTATTCGTATTTTGGCTATGCGCTGGCTCAGGCTGGATTCAGAGTGATTCTACCCGATGCCGCCATGCACGGTGCCCGTTATGACGGGGATGAAGCACAGCGGTTGCGTCATTTTTGGGATATCCTGCAATCGAACATCGAAGAACTTCCTGATTATGTCGCGGAATACCGGCAACGTGGCCTGATCGACGGGGAACGGGTTGGCGTTTGCGGCGCGTCACTTGGCGGAATGAGCGCACTGGGGTGCATGGCTCGCTATCCTTGGATTACGGCGGTGGCGGCATTTATGGGTTCCGGCTACTTCTCCACGTTATCCTCAACGCTATTTCCTCCGGTTCCGGCCGATCGCGAAGAGAATCAGGCTGAGTTACTGGCGTTAGCGACCCAGCTCGCTGATTACGATGTCACCACGCGCCTGGAGGCGCTGTCCAATCGGCCGCTGTTGGTGTGGCACGGTGAGGCGGATGATGTCGTGCCTGCGGCGGAAAGCGCACGTCTCCATCAGGCATTACAGGCGCGTGATCAACTGGCTAATTTGACGTATTTGACTGAGCCCGGTGTGGCGCATCGCATTACGCCGACGGCCTTGCAGGCGGGGGCTGGTTTCTTCCAGCGGACACTGTCATTCCACGTTGATTCTGCAAATATCACAGCGTAGAAAACTTCTGTGTTTCTTCCTTGTGTTCTTTAATGTCGAGCACTATACTTACGCGTCATTTTTTCAGCCGCACACATACACGTTCCTTGCCTCCACGGGCCGCGGTTGACCCAGACAGGAGGCTGAATAATCCGTAAGGAGCAATTCGATGCGTCATTACGAAATCGTATTTATGGTTCATCCTGACCAGAGCGAACAGGTTCCGGGCATGATCGAGCGCTACACTGCTACCATCACTGGTGCGCAGGGCACGATCCACCGTCTGGAAGACTGGGGCCGCCGTCAGCTGGCTTACCCGATCAACAAACTGCACAAAGCTCACTACGTTCTGCTGAACGTTGAAGCGCCGCAGGAAGCGATCGATGAGCTGGAAACAAACTTCCGCTTTAACGATGCCGTTATCCGCAGCATGGTTATGCGCGTTAAGCACGCGGTAACTGAAGCATCTCCAATGGTGAAAGCGAAAGACGAACGCCGTGAGCGTCGTGAAGATTTCGCTGAAGCTGGCGATGATGTGGATGCAGGGGATTCTGAAGAGTAATTGTTGTGGTGACGGTGAACCGTCTGGTGTTGTCTGGCACCGTGTGCAAGACGCCCATTCGTAAGGTCAGCCCGTCAGGTATTCCTCACTGTCAGTTCGTGCTTGAGCACCGCTCGACGCAAGAGGAAGCCGGATTGAAGCGGCAAGCATGGTGTCGTATGCCCGTGATTGTCAGCGGACTTTCGTCACAAGCAGTTACCCACAGTATAACGGTCGGCACGCAACTTACCGTGCACGGATTCATTAGCTGCCATCAAGGGCGCAATGGTCTGAGCAAGATAGTGTTACATGCCGAGCAGATTGAATTGATAGATTCTGGAGACTAGCCACATGGCACGTTATTTCCGTCGTCGCAAATTCTGCCGTTTCACCGCGGAAGGCGTTGTAGAGATTGATTATAAAGACATCGCTACGCTGAAAAACTATATCACTGAAAGCGGCAAGATTGTTCCGAGCCGTATCACCGGTACTCGTGCAAAATACCAGCGTCAGCTGGCCCGCGCTATCAAGCGTGCGCGTTACTTGTCTTTGTTGCCGTACACTGACCGTCATCAGTAATCGGCCACTGTCCATTAACGAGACTTTGAGAGGATAAAGTAATGCAAGTTATTCTGCTTGATAAAGTAGCAAACCTGGGCAGCCTGGGTGATCAGGTAAACGTTAAAGCGGGCTATGCTCGTAACTTCTTGGTTCCGCAGGGCAAAGCTGTGCCGGCAACTAAGAAAAACGTTGAGTTCTTCGAAGCACGCCGTGCTGAACTGGAAGCCAAACTGGCTGACGTTCTGGCTGCTGCTGAAGCTCGCGCCGCTAAGATCAAAGAACTGGGTAGCGTTACCATCGCGTCTAAAGCAGGCGACGAAGGTAAACTGTTCGGTTCCATCGGTACTCGCGATATCGCTGATGCGGTAACGGCTGCCGGTGTTGACATTGCTAAGAGCGAAGTTCGCCTGCCGAACGGCGTTCTGCGTACTCTGGGTGAGCACGAAGTGAGCTTCCAGGTACACAGCGATGTATTTGCTGAGCTGAATGTCGTTGTTGTTGCTGAAGCATAATTCACGTTTATCGTCGAATTAACACTTTAGTTAACATGTGAAACGCTGGCCTTGTGCCAGCGTTTTGCATTTTAGGGATTGGGAAATGGACTATCCTTACCTGACTACCCTAAAAAGGAGACGCTAAAAAGGAGGCCGTATGTTCGATTTGATTCACCTCATCCGCGTGTATGACGCGCACGCCCCTTTCTCTTCCCCCACTTTTCTTATTGACCGCCTGTGGCCGCGTGGTATCAGTAAAACGCGTCTGGAAGGGGTTGAGTGGTTTAAAGACATTGCGCCGAGCAGCGAGCTGCGAAAATGGTTCCACGCTGAACCTGAACGTTGGGCGGAGTTTGTGGATTATTATCGTAATGAGTTAGCGCAGGGGACGGCGTGCAACAGGCTGTTGGCGTTATTGGAGCAGAAGAAGACCATTACGCTGCTTTATGGCAGTAAGGATGCGCAGCACAACCATGCTCTCGTCCTGCGCAATGTCCTATTGGAGCGGCTGGCCCACTAGCGTGTGCGGGTGAACGCCCCGTCCGCACCGCGCGTGAACCTAATCGTCTGGTTTGCTGTGGTTTCGATTTCCAACTCAGCCACCATGCCTTGAGCATTCAGCTGTAATTTGACCGCCTGACCCGCCCGCAAATTACTGAGCGGCTTATCCCGGCCTTCCACCTGCGCCATCGCGAACACATCGCTGACGGGCAAATTGTTATCACGAAAGAGCTGTGCCAGCGTTTGCCCTGATGATATCTCATAGTTCCGCCACGGCGCTGACTGCTGAGCCGGTGGCGGTGTAGACGCATGTTGCTGTTGTGACGTGGAAGGCGGATTTTCAATAATCACGGCCTGCATCGCGGCCTGATTATCCGCCTGAGTAAGCGGTACGGGTGTGCTACGTGCAGGCTGCGGATGTTGCGCGCTGTAAGGCCAGAGCAAGACGACCAGCAGCAGTGCGATAGCGATTAAAATCCAGCGACGATGGAGGAGAGGCAACGGTTCCATCCAGTGGTAGCTGTCGGGCAGATGCCAGATTTTTTGCAGCGTGACACTCATACGTTCACGCAGGGAAGGGGGAGACAGACGCTCCTGCTCTTCATTAGCCTCATCATTTTCTACGGCTACAGCATCTGAGGGCTGCCGCTGGATAATTCGCTGGCAGAAGTGCACTAGCGTTTGATAATCCCAGGTGGTTTTCCGCTTCCTGGGCGCAATTCTGCCCATGGTGACCTCTCTTACTACAATTCAGTATAAAAACAGTCATATAAAAAACGCATCAGATAAAAATGATGTCATTAACCACGCTATGCCAACAATAACGCTGCGTCAGCATAAAAACCGTATCAGGATAAGAATGCGTTCAGTATACCGATAATTTCCCTTAGCTGACCAGTTAACACGTTGATGATCAAGGCAGCCGATGTGTTAGGAATAGTAGAATCACCAGTATAGGCCAGCTTCCGGCAATGGCTTGGCTCGCGTTCAGTTAACGTGATTACCTGCACACAGGATTTTACCCCAATCCCTGTCGCTGTTATGCTGCGCTTTCAGTTTTTTACAGATTAAAAGGAACATCCATGACAACTCCTTCTTTTGATAGCGTCGAAGCGCAGGCAAGTTACGGCATCGGCTTACAGGTTGGTCAACAGTTACAGGAATCAGGGCTTGAAGGTCTGATCCCAGAAGCCCTGCTTGCTGGTCTACGCGATGCGCTGGAAGGTAACGCGCCTGCGGTGCCTGTGGATGTGGTTCATCGTGCGCTGCGTGAAATTCATGAGCGTGCTGATGCCGTGCGTCGCGATCGCCAACAGGTGCTGGCGGTAGAAGGCCAACAGTTCCTGGCGGAAAACGCGCAGAAAGAAGGCGTGGATAGCACGGAATCTGGTCTGCAATTCCGCGTGTTAACACAGGGCGAAGGGGCGATTCCTGCTCGTCAGGATCGTGTTCGTGTGCATTACACCGGTCGCCTGATTGACGGCAGCGTGTTCGACAGCTCCGTTGAGCGTGGTCAACCTGCTGAGTTCCCGGTCAGCGGCGTCATTCCTGGTTGGATTGAGGCGTTGACGCTGATGCCAGTCGGTTCTAAGTGGGAGCTTTATATCCCGCATAATCTGGCGTATGGCGAACGTGGTGCCGGTGCTTCCATTCCGCCGTTCAGCGCGCTGATTTTTGAAGTGGAACTGTTGGAGATTCTGTAATCTCCAGACAAAAAAAGGCGCTCATTGAGCGCCTTTGTTATTTTTCTACTGACTTTCTTTTTTTATTGAAACGACATTACTCACCGCGCAGCGCGCGTGGGAACAGCAAATTGTTTTCCAGATGGATGTGTTCCATCAGATCGGTAATGAACTCGTTGATACCTGAGTACAGTGCGCGCCAGGTGTTGCAGGCACCTTCTGGTGGCACGACGCCGTTGGTCAGCTCTTTGACCACTTCCACATCACGTCCCGCGTCATCGTGCTCATGCTCCATCACTGAAATCGGTGCGGCAGCATTTGCCCCCATTCCCTGACTAATCATTGGGAACAAGATGCGCTCTTCTTTCATCATATGCTGGGACAGCTCGTTATAGATGGCGGTCAGCTGGTTTGCGAGGCCGTGCGGGCAATCGGCTTTATCGTGATGCACGCGCTCGACTTTTTCTGCCATCAGAATCAGTTCCGGCAATTGTTCACGGTGGCGATCGTGAAAGCGAGGAATGATGTACGCGATAATGTCAGCCAGTGGTGCTTCACGCCAGTCTCGTGCATCAGAAGGCTGTGCGGCCAGCTCATTTAATTGGGCTTCTAGTTCATCGATATTGAGATCTTTTTTGCCAGCTGCACGGCTTAGCGTTTGTTTTCCGCCGCAGCAGAAGTCCAGATTGAGTTCACGAAAGAGTTTGGTGGCGCGCGGAATAGCGATAGCCAGTTCACCCAGGGATTGATCGCGATATGCCATGATGATGCCTCTCAACAAATGCAGTTTATAAATTGCATTTTAAATGCATCTTTATGTGTTGAATATACCGCTTACGAGGTAGGCGGTAAAAGTATACCGTGCTACTGCACGGTATTGCGTGTCTCAAGCGGCTGCGTGATGGTGTGTAAGAGCGCGGGAATATCCATTCTTGGCAACACCACTTCAATGAGCGATAAGAGGGATTCTGCGTTAACTTGTTCAATGACCCTGTCGATCTCCGTCGTTGCGTTCTCGATGGTGAGGCTGGCTTGCGCAACGGTAACATCGCGGTTTCCTCTATGAATGACGGATATTCTGCAATTAAGTATTGGCGCTAAGGTGAATATTTCTAATATTTATTCCCTATGGTTAATCCTTAATCCTGCACTTATTCGTGCTTGAGAGGGTTTTTAGTATTAAATTTATTAATGAATTAATTAGTAGCTAGCTGATGAATAGCGTGCGCTGTCGTTAGCGAAACGTTAAGAACGGTAAAGTCAGGAAAATGCGCATTTATCTGATAGTGATGCAGAGGAATTCCCCGTATATCTCTGTCAGGCCGCAGTCGCGGTGAGCAAGGAGTACCCCTTATGTTTAAGCCACTCGTCATCAGTGCCCTGTTTGTGGGAATGTTTGCGGTTATGCCCGCGCCAGAGGCTAAGGGTGCCAGCATCGATCTGATGCCCGGCGTCACGTTGAATATCGGCGAGCGTGACAGACGTGGTAACTACTGGGATGGCTATGACTGGCGCAGCGAGCGTTGGTGGCAGGAGCACCGGGGTTACTATCGTGGTGAGCGTAATCGGCACGGTTACTACTGGGATGGCTGGCGCTGGCGGGATGCTCGCTGGTGGCGTGAGAGCCAGCACGAGAGACGTGATTTTGAGAAGCGCCGTTTTGATCCTCCGCGCTATGTTGACGAGCGGGGCCCGCGTCGCGGTGATTGGGATAGGCGTGGACATGAGCGAGGAAATGGCTATTACCGCAATGGGCGAGGGTCGTTCCGCGATTAGCTAAATAAAAAAGCGCCGCGAAAGGGCGGCGCATGTTCGTCAGCGAAGGGCGTTTAGTTTGCCAGTTTTGCGGCGATGTCTGCGATGCGCTGGCCATACAGCTTACCCGTTGCCAGATCGCCGGCGACGACTTCATCTGCGCTGGCATCAGAAGGCGTTTGTGCCAACAGGCCGACGGAACCACCGAGGTTGTTCAGATCGTCACGTTTTGCCGCTTTGGCATTGGAAGGCAACTGGTTCAGGCTGACCCAAATCCCGCCGTGCTGTGAAGCCAGCGTTTGCAGATAAATCAGCGTAACCTGTTTGTCCCCATTCAGGCTGGCACTGTTAGTAAAGCCGCCAAACACTTTGTTGCTCCAACTGCGGGACATCCAAACTTTAGAGCTGGCATCTGCAAATTTCTTGAACTGCCAGGGAACGCCGCCCATGTATGTCGGTGCACCGAAAATGATCGCGTCGGCAGCGGCGAGTTGCTCCCACTCTGCATCGGTAATATTCCCTTCTGCATCAATCGCAATCAGCGCTGCTTGCGCGCCTTCTGCTACGGATTGTGCCAGACGTTGTGTGTGGCCATAGCCGGAATGATAAATAACGACGTTTTTTGACATTATTGTCCCCATTTTTTCTATGTTGTATCGGTATGTAGATAACCTACTTTACACCGAGAAAAGATTATCTCTGTGTCATTACTCTGTAACATTATGATACTGGAGTAAAAATGGGAGATGATCTGGTTTGAGTCACGGGGCATTCAGGCTCCCACCGCAGCAGGAGCCTGACAAGGCTGTCAGTGTTTATTTCGCGTGTTGCAGGTCAATACGATAAACTGCAAATCCCGTGTCATCATTCCCGACGGACGTCATCGGGTACTGCGCTTTCTCTTTGATAAACGCGGCGGCTTTCTCTGACGGTGACGTTTCAAAACGGATATCCAGCGGCGTATCGCTGACGATAGGCGCCAGACGCCAGTTGTTATCCGCCTGTGGCTTCACTTCTCCCGACTTTTGCGTTTCCGCACTAATGTAAGCCGCGAGCACGGAGCGGTTTTCATCCGGCGATGCAAAGGCCACATATTTCTCACCCGTACCGGCAAATTTCTCACCATAAGCGCGATAGTTATTCGTGGCGATCAGGAAGGTCGCTTTGGGATCGATCGGTTTACCGTTAAACGTCAGCCCTTTGATACGGTGTGATTTCTCGTTGATTAACGCGCACTCGCTGTCATAGCGGGCAGGTTGCGTCACATCAATCTGATAATTGACGCCATCGATCACGTCGAAGTTATAGGTGCGGAAGCCATCCCAGTTGAGTAGGGATTGCGGTTCACGCTTGCTCGTATCGATTTGTTTGAACTGACCCGCAGCGCATTCCAGCCACTCCTGCACCTGCTGTCCGTTGACTTTCACCACCACCAGCGTATTTGGGTAGAGATATAAATCGGCGGCGTTACGGAAAGTGAGCTGGCCTTTTTCTACTTCGACATAGCTGGCCGGATCGTTTTTACGTCCACCGGCTTTAAACGGGGCGGCGGCGGACAGCACGGGCAGATCGGCCAGATCGGGATCGCCCTGAATAAAGTGTTCGACATAGGCGCGCTGGGCATTGTTGACGATCTGCACGGTCGGATCGTCCTGAACCAGCGACAGGTAGCTGTACATGTTGTCTGCGGATTTACCGATCGGCTTGCTGACGAATTCGCGCGTGTCCTTGTGCGCATCGGAGAGCACTTTTACGAGCTTGTCATCTTCCGCTGCCAGTGATTTCTTCTGCGCTTTGTCATAAATAGGTCGGGCTTCCGCTTTCGCCTTTTCCACCTTCCATGTGCCGCTGTCGTTATTCAGTGTGAAATCAACGACGCCGAGGTGGTCACCCCATTGCCCCGGCATTACGGCAGGTACGCCGTTGAGCGTTCCCTGTTTGATGTCAGCGCCCTTGATGTTGGCAAAGTCATTGCTGGGGAAAACGGCGTGAGCATGGCCAAACATGATCGCGTCAACGCCGGGGATTTGGCTGAGATAATAAACGGAGTTTTCCGCCATCGCTTTATACGGCTCGGCAGACAGGCCGGAGTGAGGGATCACAATCACCAGATCGGCACCTTGCTTACGCATTTCAGGCACCCATTTTTTGGCACTCTCCGTAATGTCTTCGACGGTGACTTTGCCGGTCAGATTGGCTTTATCCCACACCATGACCTGCGGCGGGACGAAGCCAATATAGCCGATGCGCAGGGTGTGCTGCTTACCTTCGCGATCCGTGACTGACTTGTTTTCAATGTGGTAAGGCGTAAACAGCGGTTTACCCGTTTTTGCATCCAGCACGTTGGCGTTTACATAAGGAAATTTCGCGCCGGACAGCGCCTTGTGCAGGTAGTCCAAGCCATAGTTGAATTCGTGGTTACCGATATTGCCGACGGAATAATCCAGCGTGTTCATCGCCTGATAAACCGGGTGTACATCGCCCGCTTTCAGCCCCTTCGCCGCCATGTAGTCGCCTAACGGGCTGCCTTGAATTAGGTCGCCATTATCGACCAGCACGCTGTTGGTGGCCTGTTCGCGCGCGGCGTGAATCAGGCTGGCGGTACGCACCAGACCAAATTTATCGGTTGGCGTATCCTTGTAGTAATCGAAGTCCATCATATTGCTGTGCAGATCGGTGGTTTCCAATACCCGTAAATCAACGGTGGCGGCATGAACGGTCGTGGCGACCAGCGTAGCAAGCAGGCTGAGAGCCAGTGAATGCTTCATTGCGTAACTCCTTGTGCGGTGAGTGTCGACGCGTGAGACGATCGGGGTGTCTTTCATATCATGATGAAGTTAAAGTGATTATCGTCTCTAAATTCTGAGGATGACATCAATAATGGCAATAATCGTAGATTGCCTCACAGATGTATAATGAATGACAGAGATGAAGTCTGCGTTACGCTATCGTCGCGTAACCGATAACGACGAGGTAGATCATGCTAGAACCTATTTGCCAACTGGCTCGCGATGCCGGTGCTGCTATTATGCAGGTTTATGACGGGCACCATCCGGTGGATGTCGCGCACAAGAAAGATGATTCGCCAGTAACCGCCGCCGATCTTGCGGCGCACCGGGTGATTAAAGATGGGCTGGCCGCTGCGTTCCCCGATATTCCTTTGCTGTCAGAAGAAGATCCGCCAGCGTGGGAAATCCGTCGGCACTGGCAGCGCTATTGGCTGGTCGATCCGCTGGACGGCACTAAAGAGTTTCTCAGCCGCAACGGTGAATTCACGGTAAACATTGCGCTGATTGAGAACGGTCAGGCTGTACTGGGCGTAGTTTATGTACCGGTCACGGGTGTGATGTATTCCGCAGCGGAAGGCAAAGCCTGGAAAGAAGAAAGCGGCCAGCGTCGGCGAATTTCGGTGAAGCAGGCGCATCCGCCGCTGGTGGTGGTCAGCCGCTCTCATGCCGATAGCGAGTTGAAGGACTATCTCAACCAACTGGGTGAGCACCAGACGGTGGCGATTGGCTCATCGCTAAAATTCTGTCTGGTGGCAGAAGGCGACGCGCAGCTTTACCCCCGTTTCGGGCCGACTAACATTTGGGATACCGCAGCGGGCCATGCGGTGGCGGTGGCCGCCGGGGCGCAGATTCACGATTGGCAGGGACAACCGCTGTCCTATACGCCGCGTGAATCCTTCCTCAACCCCGGTTTTCGCGTCTCCCTGTTTTAGAATACTATTTCTCTTCCAGCAACTGGCGCAGCAGGGACATCACCTGCTGCACTTCCTGTCCGCTCAATGCGCCATCCTTCACGAAACGGACTTTCCCTTGTTTATCCAGCACGGCGATAGCTGAACTTTGCGGCTGGAGCTGCCAGGTTTTCCGCACGTTCCCGTTACTGTCGACAATAAACTGCGACCACGGGAAGGCTTTTTTGTTGTCCTCAAGGTTACTGCGCACAAACATGCTGGTGCCGATGATGGCATCGTCGGTATTCACGATTGTCGTCGTTTGGTAATAATCATGCGGTAGGTTAGCGGCCTTCAGGGCGGAGATGAGCGGATCGTTCATCTCCTTGGCAGAGGTGCGGCCAGCGATATGTTGTATCACCCGCACTTTTCCGGGCAACTGCGCGCTGTTCCAGTTTTTATAACTAAACTGATTATTAAGGTACTGAAGTTCTCCTTTGTCTGCGACGCCGACGGGAGGAACAAGTTGGTTGAGTAGTAGCGTATGCGCTGAGGCCGTGAGTGCAACAGACCCCAACAAGGGGGTGATAAAGAGCGCGAGGAGCAGGTGGCGTATTTTTATCATGGTATGTCCTTCAGTGTGGGTGGCCCGATGCAATGTCAACGATGGAAAATGTCAGGCCATGGAATAAGCGTAGATTCAGGAAACTGGTCTGTCCTGCTCCGCGCTAAAACGCTTTGTGGCCGAGTGCACAAAACCCTTATTTTTGAAGGTTTATACTGATGGCTAGGGGTTTATTTAAACACTGTTCTGTAAAAATCTGTAAAAGCAGTTAAGAATACTGAATAGTGGGGAACTAAAAGCCGTTTTACAGGACTAATTAGCAGTATCCGTTATCTCATTAGCGCTCCAGAACCTCAGCCATGTTGGCGACAGGGAGAGCGTAGAAAAATAAAACGGGAGAGTAAAACGATGAGGATCTTCGAACGTTACAACCCTTTGAAAGTCGCCAAATATGTGAAAACCCTGTTTCGTGGGCGGCTGTACATAAAAGGGGTTGGTGCTTTTGAGTTCGACTACGGCAAAATTCTCTTGCCAAAGAAACAGGATAAGCAGCATCTTCTGGTGATGTCCGAAGTGAACCGCCAGGTCATCCGGCTTCAGGCCGAGATGGGATGAAGGATAAAGAAACGGCCCATAGCGGGCCGTTCTGGTTTGTTAGCTATATCACTTGCTGATTGATAACGGTTAGTCCGTGCTATCAGCCCGCGCGCTGGATGAGACGATAGGGCGATCTTCCAGACGGGTGACCAGCAGCTGATCGATCTTATAGCTATCGATGTCCACCACTTCAAACTTATAGCCTGAAAAGCGCACTGCATCGGTACGTTTGGGGATTTTCCGCAGCGTATACATCATGAAGCCGCCAATGGTTTCGTAGTTACCGGAGTGCGGGAAGTCATCAATATTCAACGCCCGCATCACGTCTTCTATTGGCGTACCGCCTTCAACCAGCCATGAATTTTCATCGCGCGCTACAATCTGCTCTTCCATTCCCTGGCCGACAAGATCGCCCATCAGCGTGGTCATGACGTCATTAAGGGTGATGATGCCGACGATCAGCGCGTATTCGTTCAGAATGACCGCGAAATCTTCGCCCGCGGTTTTAAAGCTTTCTAACGCTTCAGACAGCGTCAGCGTATCCGGTACGATCAGCGCCGGGCGAATCTGCACGCCGCTGCTCAGCGTCAGGCTTTGGTTTCCCAGCACCCGAATCAGCAGGTCTTTGGAATCCACGTAGCCGACGATCTGATCAATCGTGCCATCGCAAACCAGAAACTTGGAATGTGGCTGCTGGGCGATTTTTTCCTTAATGCTGTCTTCCTGCTCGCGCAGATCGAAGTAAACCACGCTTTCGCGCGAGGTCATTGAGGAAGGTACGGTGCGGGATTCCAGTTCAAACACGTTCTCGATGAGTTCGTGCTCCTGCTTACGCAGTACACCAGCCAGCGCACCCGCTTCCACCACGGCATAAATATCATCGGACGTGATGTCATCCTTACGTACCATCGGCAGTTTGAGCAGACGGAAAATGACGTTAGCCAGGCCGTTGAATATCCAGACCAGCGGGCGGAAAAGGAACAGACAGAAGCGCATGGGGTTGATTATGCGGACCGCTACGGTTTCCGGCGCAATCATACCAATGCGTTTCGGGGTGAGATCGCCAAACAGGATGAACAGGCTGGTGACAAGGACGAATGAACAGATGAAGCTAACTTTATCTGCGGCTTCAGGTGACATGAAGCGTTCAAATAGCATGGAAAAGGTCGGAGAAAATGCCGCATCGCCGATGATACCGGCCAGAATGGCGACGGCATTGACGCCAATTTGAATCACGGTAAAGAAGATGCCCGGCGTTTCCTGAAACTTGAGCACCAGATCGGCGTTGAGGTTTCCCTCATCGGCCATCAGTTTGAGTTTAATTTTACGAGACGCCGCCAGCGAGATCTCGGACAACGAGAAAAATGCACTGATGGCAATAAGAAAAAGAATCAGTAATAGACTGTTTAACATAGTTTTTACTTTAGGTAAGTTTTCGCATGAGCCGAAATTGACGCAGCGATCCTCAGAAAGGTGAACACATAAAGGTGAACACATTATGATCATTGTTGAAGGTCAAAACCGGGCGAGGATGGGCCCGGTTCGGGCGCATTATAGCAGGAGCGGTGAAATTACCGCCAGCGGTCAACGCGGTGGCGGCAGACAGACGCCGATGCCGCCTAACCCACAGTAGCCGTTCGGGTTCTTGTGCAGATATTGCTGGTGATCATCTTCAGCATAATAGAATGGACCCGCAGGCTCGATTTCTGTGCTGATAGCGCGACTATCACCGTTCTCTCTCATCGCCTGCTGAAAGCGCTGAAGGCTTTCCTGCGCGGCCTGTTCCTGCTCTGTCGTGAGCGTGTAGATGGCGGAACGGTACTGGCTGCCGATATCCCCGCCCTGACGCATGCCTTGCGCAGGATCGTGATTTTCCCAGAACTGTTGCAGCAACTGATCGTAGCTGATGACCGCAGGATCGAAAACGACACGTACCGCTTCAGCATGGTCAGTCTGCCCGCTACACACTTCACGGTAGGTTGGATTGGGCGTATAACCGCCAATATACCCCGCCGCTGTGCTGTAGATCCCCGGCTGTTGCCAGAACAAACGCTCCGCGCCCCAGAAGCAACCCATGGCAAAAATAGCCACGGACATATGGTCTGGCACATGCGTCATTGAATGTTCATTTACGACATGCAGTCTGGCCACCGGCATGGGGGTGGAACGCCCCGGTAAAGCAGCGGATTGCGTAATCCGCTGTGTCTTATCAATCGAACTCATCACGTTGTTAACTCCAACAGGACTGGGTGAATGACCTTCTCTCACTGAGAGCATAACTAAGAAGTATTGACCTGTCTTTATATCTTAAAAGTGTTTAATGTTAAGGTAATGCGCGTCCATAACGTGAAAAAGTGATAATTGCAGATTAATATCCAACACTAAGGTAAAAAATTAGTATTTATCACTAATTTCATGCGGAGTTATTAGCCTTTTTCTGCTTTACATGATGTTTTGTTTGGAAACATGAACCTATATGACCGTCAGCGCGGCGGGCGAAGTGATAAAAGCCATGCTATAGGTTTTAGGCGACAGACCGATTGATCAGGGAGCTCAGTGACTATTTTCATTGCAAAAAGACGTTTTACTTCAAAGAACCGTTTCATTGGGCAAAAAAGTGCCACCGGGGAAAAAGGCATTGCGGGAAGAAAAACCGGCCTTGCTGGCCCGCGTGGTGTGCCGCGATACCGGATACTTGGCCTGATGTGCGCGTTGCTCACGTTGGTGCCTGAAAGCCAGGCGGCGAATGTGCGTCTGCAAGTCATGGGGCTGGAAGGGCAGCTGCAAAAGAATGTACGGGCTCGTTTATCCACCATAGCGGGCGATGAGGTGAATGCCGACGGGCGTTTCCGCTCACGCGTCGATGAAGCGATCCGTCAGGGGCTGCGAGCACTCGGCTATTACGATCCACAGATAGGTTTTGAATTCCGGCCTGCCATTAATGGCGGGCGACCGGTATTGATTGCCACTGTCACACCTGGCGACCCGGTAAAAATTGCGGGGGTGAACATCACGCTGCACGGCGGGGCGCGCGATGATAAAGATTACCAACAGCTGGTTAAAGACGATCGCCCCGAAATCGGTTCGGTGTTAAACCACGGTGATTTCGATCGCTTTAAAAGCGGGCTGAACGGTTTGTCATTACGTAAAGGCTACTTCGATGCGCGTTTCCAGCAAAGTCAGCTCGGCGTGATGCGCGAAGAAAAAGAAGCTTTTTGGGATATCGATTTTGATAGCGGGGAACGCTACCGCTTTGGCGCTGTACACTTTCAGGGCGCACAAATCCGCGATGATTATCTGCAAAATCTGGTGCCGTTTCATGACGGTGATGCGTATACCAGCGAAGACCTTGGCGAGTTAAACCGCCGCCTTTCCGCGACGGGGTGGTTCAATTCTGTCGTGGTGTCGCCCAATTTTGACCAGTCAAAAAGTACCAAAGTTCTGCCGCTGGATGCGGTGGTAACGCCGCGGACCCGTAACCGCATCGAAACCGGGGTGGGTTATGCCACGGATGTTGGTCCCCGTTTTAAAACCACCTGGAATAAGCCTTGGGTGAATTCACGGGGCCACAGCCTGGAAAGCAGCCTGAGCGTGTCCGCGCCGGAGCAATCGCTTGATTTTAGCTACAAAATCCCTTTGTTGAAGAATCCACTAGAGCAGTATTACCTGCTGCAAGGCGGCTTCAAGCGCGAAGATCTCAACGATACCCAATCCGATGGCACCACGCTGAACGTGGCGCGCTACTGGGATCTCTCCAGCGGCTGGCAACGGGCGATTAATCTGCGCTGGAGCCTCGACCACTTTACGCAGGCGAGCGTAACGGATACCACGATGCTGATCTATCCGGGGGTCAGCATTAACCGAACCCGCCAACGTGGCGGGCTGATGCCGGTATGGGGCGATACGCAGCGCTACTCTATCGATATTTCCGATACCACATGGGGATCGGATATCGATTTTGCCGTGGTTCAGGCACAAAACGTCTGGATTCGGACGCTGGCGGATAAACACCGTTTCGTCGCGCGCGGCAATTTGGGGTGGATTGAAACCAATAATTTCTCCCGTGTGCCGCCCTCACTGCGGTTCTTTGCCGGTGGCGATCGCAGCATTCGTGGGTATAAGTACAAATCTATTTCGCCGCGCGACAGCGACGGCAAACTGACCGGTGCGTCCAAGCTGGCGACCGGCTCGCTCGAATACCAATACAACGTGACGGGAAAATGGTGGGGCGCGGTTTTTGTTGATTCAGGTGAAGCGGTGAATGACATCAAACGGAGTAACTTCAAGACCGGCACGGGTGTCGGTGTACGCTGGGCCTCGCCGATTGGGCCGGTGAAATTCGATGTTGCCATGCCGATTGGCGATGCAGAGAAGAAGAACGATGTTCAGTTCTATATCGCACTGGGGCCTGAATTATGATGGATGATAAAAACGACAACAGCACACCTGCTGCGGTGACGGAAGAAAAGGTCGCGCAGGATAATGTACCGACGACGCCAGTACGAAAAGGACGCTGGTGGAAACGTATCGGGATTGGCATTGTTGCATTCTTACTGCTGCTCGTTGTTGGAGTGGGCCTGCTAGTGGGGACCACGTCGGGTTTGCACCTGTTGCTGAATACCGCCGCGCGCGTGGTGCCGGGGCTGGAGATCGCCAGCGTGAGCGGTGGCTGGCGTGATTTAACCCTGAAAAATGTCAGCTACGAGATGCCGGGCGTAACGGTAAAGAGCGAAGAGTTTCACCTGTCGCTCGCGCTGGACTGTCTGCGTAAAAGTCAGCTATGCATCAATGACCTATCGGCTAATCGCATTGACGTTGTGGTGGATACCAAAGCGTTGCCTGCATCAGAAGAACCTACAACGCCTTCAGAACCAGTCACAGAAATTTCAGCGCCTTTCCCTATTTCTCTGCGTCAACTGGTGCTCAACGGCGTTCAGGTTACCGTCGATGATACGGCGATTTCACTGGGTGAGTTCCGTACGGGAATGCAGTGGGAAGGACGCGCGTTGACGCTGTTGCCGACCAAAATTAGTGCACTGCTGGTGGCTTTGCCAAAAACGCCCGTTGATGTATTGGAAGATGGCAAAGTGACGGCAGCGGAAATGGCGTCCGTCATCAAAGAAACGGCGGAAAATGTCCGCGAGGCTGCCGAACAAGGCACCTCACAAACGCTTCAAATCGATAAAGTGCTAGAAGCAAATAACACGGTAGCGGCAGCCACGACGACGACACCGATACCAACGGCGAAAACGGATAACGCCTCTGACAAGCCTGCCGTGCCTGAACAGCCATTGGGTGAACGCCTGAGCGAGCTGTTTTCCAAACCGCTATTACCTGATTTACCGCAGTTCACGCTGCCGCTGGATCTGAATATTGTCGAGATTCACGGTGAACAGCTACGGCTGACGGGCGATCAGGACATTTTGATTAATAACCTTTTCGTACAGGCATCGACCCAGCAACAGCATTTGCGTTTGGACAAGTTGATCGTGCAATCGCCACAGGGTGGATTGAATGTGCGCGGTGAAGCGACGCTTAGCGATAACTGGCCCGTTTCACTGGCGGCGAACGGCGTGCTGAACGTTGATCCGCTCAAAGGCGAGAAGCTGAAACTGACGGTTGATGGCGGCCTGCGTGAACAGCTGAATGTGGCGCTGAACCTTTCGGGGCCGCAGCGTGCGCAGTTAGAGCTGCAAACTCAACTGGCGGAAGCCGGGCTACCGCTGGCGTTGACGCTGCAAACCGAGCGCGTGCGCTGGCCGTTGACGGGCGCAACACAGTATCAGGCCAGCAACGTCAGGCTGCGCTTTAACGGCAAAGTGACAGACTATGCCCTGTCGCTGCGCGGCGACCTGAGCGGAGCAGACATTCCCCCTGCGACGCTGTTGTTGGATGGTAAAGGTAATGAGCAGCAGTTTACGCTGAGTCGTCTGCGGCTGGCGGCGTTGCAGGGCAATGCCGATCTGAACGCTCTTATCGACTGGAGCAAAGCGATCAGCTGGCGTAGCGAGCTTGTGTTGAGTGGGATCAACACCGCGAAACAGTGGCCTGAATGGCCCGCGAAAATAGATGGCAAGATAACAACGCGCGGTAGCGTCTATGGCGGTAGCTGGCAGTTGCAGGTGCCGGAACTGCGGCTGGATGGCAACGTGAAAGCGAATAAGCTCACGGCCAGAGGTGAACTGCGCGGTAACGCGGCGGGGCAGTGGACAATACCTGAGCTGAACCTGGCGTTAGGGCGTAACCAACTGAACGTCAAAGGCGATCTAAGCGACAAGTGGCAGTTGGATGCCGACATCAATGCGCCGTCGCTGGATGGTATGTTGCCCGGTTTGGCGGGGCGTGCCATTGGCACACTCAAGCTACGCGGTAATCTGCGTGAACCGCAGATGCTGGCTGATATTACCGCTTCTGGTCTGCGCTGGCAGGCGATCACAATTAGTCAGGTGAGGGTGGAAGGTGATGTGCGCTCCGAACAGCAGATTCAGGGCAAACTCGCGGTGCGCCTCGAGGCGCTGAAGCAAGACGGTCTGAATATTGCCCTGTTGACGCTGGATGCCAGCGGCAATGAGAAGCAGCATCAGCTTCGGCTGAATATGCAGGGGGAACCGGTCGCGGGGCAATTGGCGCTTTCAGGTAGCTTCGATCGTCAGGAACAGCGCTGGCGCGGTACGTTGAACAATACCCGCTTCGATACGCCAGTGGGTGAATGGCGTCTGACGCAGGATATGGCGTTGGATTACCTGAATACGCAACAAAAGATCACGATTGGTACGCACTGCTGGCGGAATCCGAATGCTGAGCTTTGCGTACCAAAAGCGATTGAAGCTGGGCCGAGCGGACAGGCGAGCATTCGACTGAATCGCTTCGATCTCGCCATGCTGAAACCGTTCCTGACGGCGGATACGGTGCTAGCCGGGACATTCACGGGCGGTGCCGATATCAGCTGGCAGGCGGGACAAGGTTTACCGCAGGCGAAAATCTCGCTGGTGGGGAACGGCGTGAGCGTTCGCCAGCAGATGCAGGGCAACACGCTGCCGATTGATTTCGAGACCTTTACGCTTAATGCCGGGCTCGATCGTGGACGAGCACAGCTTGGTTGGCTGATGGCAATTCGGGAAAACGGGCGCTTCAGCGGCGATATTCAGGTGAGCGATCCACAAGGGCGGCGCAATCTCGGCGGCAGCGTTGCGATCAATAATATTTCGCTGGCGCTGCTCAACCCTGCGTTGAGCAAAGGGGAGAAAGCGGCGGGGATTCTGAATGCGAATCTGCGTCTTGCGGGGGATGCTGCACGTCCTCAACTCTTCGGCCAAATGGTGCTGGAACGGTTAGATATTGATGGCAACTGGATGCCCATCGATCTGACCAACGGGAGGCTGGCGGTGAACTTCAGCGGAATGTCGTCAACGCTGCAAGGGTTCCTGAAAACGGATAATGGGCAGTTAAACCTCGGCGGGAATGCCGATTGGTCGCGGCCTGATGCCTGGCGTGCACGCATTGCCGCGAAAGGCCAGAAGCTGCGGGTGACGATTCCACCGATGGCGCGGCTGGATGTTTCGCCGGATATTGTTTTCGAAGCTACGCCGCAACTGTTTGCGCTCAATGGGTCGGTCAGTATCCCGTGGGCGCGGATTGTGGTTAAAGACATGCCGGAAAGTGCGGTGGCCGTGTCGTCGGACGAAGTGATGCTGGATGCTCAGCGCCAGCCGCTGAAAAAAGCCAGCGCCGCGATCCCGATTAACAGCAATCTGACGATCCGCGTCGGCAATGATGTCGCGCTGGATGCGTTTGGGTTGGCCGCGCGCCTACAGGGTGACCTGAAAATGGTTCAGGATGAGCGCGGATTAGGGCTTAACGGCCAAATCGATATTCCGTCCGGCCGTTTTAAAGCCTATGGGCAGGATCTGATCGTTCGTAAGGGACTGATTTTGTTCTCTGGCCCACCCGATCAACCGATCCTGAATATCGAAGCGATTCGTAACCCAGACAACACGGCTGATGATGTTACCGCTGGCGTGCGCGTCACCGGTATGGCCGCCACACCGAAGCTGGAAGTCTTCTCCGATCCGGCGATGTCACAGCAGGAAGCGCTCTCTTATCTGCTGCGTGGACAGGGTTTGGACAGCGGTGGAGCAGATAGCTCGGCGATGACCTCAATGTTAGTAGGTTTAGGGGTTGCACAAAGTGGTCAAGTTGTGGGTAAAATCGGCGAGGCCTTTGGCGTAAGTAATTTAGCTCTGGATACACAGGGTGTTGGCGATAATTCTCAGGTTGTCGTCAGCGGCTACGTCCTTCCGGGTCTGCAAGTGAAATATGGTGTTGGCATATTCGATTCTTTGGCAACGTTAACGCTGCGTTACCGCCTGATGCCAAAGCTATACTTGGAAGCGGTGTCTGGAATTAGCCAGGCACTAGATGTGCTCTATCAGTTTGAGTTCTAGCGATGCGAATTATTGTTTACGGCAGTTTACGACGCAAACAGGGAAATAGTCATTGGATGACGAATGCCCAATGGTTAGGGGATTGTCAGCTCGCCGGTTTCGAGCTGTACGATCTCGGCCATTATCCGGCAGTCGTCCCCGGAAATGGAGAAATCCATTGTGAGGTTTATCGCATTAGCTCGTCGATACTGACGGAGTTGGATGCTTTAAAGCGAGACGGCCATGAATACCAGCGAGAGCTGATTTCCACGCCTCTGGGTAGTGCCTGGATCTACCTCTATAAACACCCGACTGAAGGGTTGACGCGTATTGCCAGCGGCGACTGGTTGAAACGTGATGAAGAGGCTTGAGGTCGAGTAACCACCAAATCATGGTCGGTATAAATAAAAACACCGCGTAATGCGGTGTTTTTGATCGTGCTATTTTTGAGCACGTAATGTTTTGTATACACAATGTTTTTGATTGCGTATTGAAAGGCGCTTATTTGTTTTTTGCGCGCTCGAAGGAAGCAACGATCTCGGCTTTCGCCGCCGCAGCGTTATCCCAACCTTCAACTTTCACCCACTTGCCTTTTTCCAGATCTTTGTAGTGTTCAAAGAAGTGGCCGATCTGTGCACGCAGCAGTTCAGGCAGGTCGTTAACGTCTTTAATGTGATCGTATTCTTTGGTCAGCTTACTGTGCGGAACGGCAACCAGCTTGGCATCTTCACCTGCTTCGTCACTCATTTTCAGTACGCCAACAGGACGGCAACGGATCACGGAGCCAGGCTGTAACGGATACGGGGTCGGTACCAGCACGTCAACCGGGTCGCCATCCAGAGACAGCGTGTGGTTGATGTAGCCATAGTTGCATGGGTAGAACATGGCGGTAGACATGAAACGGTCTACAAACAGCGCACCGGTATCTTTATCAATTTCATATTTGATCGGATCGGCATTCGCGGGAATTTCAATCACTACATAGATATCTTCTGGCAGATCTTTACCTGCCGGAACATCGTTCAGACTCATGTCAGTTTCCTTCTCTTAAAACCTGAAATAGCGTGGCCGTCATTATAGCCAAAAAGCGTTTAATGTCGCCGATTTTTAGCGTATCGACGCACTATGCATTAGCGTGAGCCGTTTAAGTAAAAATACTTTCGTTACTAAAGTTTCTTTAAAGAAAGCAGGCTTGTTACCGATAGGAACATGATCGAGATCACGTTATGTGGAGCATTTCTCCGCATTTATTTATCATTTGTAATTCCAGGGAAACAAAAATGTTAAGAAACATCACAATCAAGACGAGCTTGATTGCTTTGTTGGGCACGATGGTGCTGCTCTTATTACTCGTATGCGGAATTGGCATCACCTCAATCAATCAGGGGATCACATCGCTCACGACCATTGACAAGATTCAGGGCAAAGAAGTGACGGCGCTGGCAGGGAGTTACACGGCCTCGCTGCGTGCCAGAACGGGGGCAGCATTGGCTGCCCGTCAGATGGAAAACGGACTGACCGATCTCGCGAATGCGTCAGTGGCGAGAGCAGAAGCCTACACGGCACTTTCCCACAAAGAAATGGCACGTTTTCTTTCCTATGGCACCGTAACGGAACGCGGCGCCAAAATGGCGGCAGAGGTCAAAAGCAATTACGAGCAATATATGAATCTTGGCGTTCAGCCGATGGTCGATGCGCTGAAACGCGGCGATGTGAATGCTTATTACGCGCTGTTGCAGGACGTGCTACCACCGCTTAGCGTTAAGATGGATAAGGTAGCGAATGAATTCCGCGACTTTGGCCTGGAAGTGGGGGAAAACATGCTGGCAGAAGCAGAACGCTTTGCGTTCGAGCGGTTGACGATCATCGGTATTGCTTGTCTATTCGTTCTGCTGCTGGTGTTGGCTGCCTGGGTCGCCCTGAAACGTTCTATTTTGTCTCCGCTTGAAGAGACGGTCGAACAGTTGGAGTTTATTGCCCGTGGCGATTTGACTCAACATATTGCCGATGGCGGTAATAATGAAATTGGTCGCCTGATTCAGGCGATGAAGGCAATGCAGCATTCGCTGGCAACCGCCGTAGGGCGTGTCCGCGATGCGGGTATGCAGATCGATGTCGGTACGCGCGAACTGTCTTCCGGCAATACCCATCTGGCCGCCCGTACGGAAGAGTCAGCCTCATCGCTGGAAGAAACCGCAGCCAGTATGGAACAACTGACCGCTACGGTAACGCTAAACGCCGAGAGTGCGGAACAAGCCCATACGCTGGCACAAAATGTGTCTGACATTGCCAATAAAGGCAGTGAGATGGTGGGGAACATGATTGAGAAGATGCAGATGATCTCCAGCAGTTCCGCCCGTATTGGCGATATTCTGGCGGTGATTGACGGTATCGCGTTTCAGACCAATATTCTTGCGCTGAATGCGGCAGTTGAAGCCGCGCGAGCGGGTGAACAGGGACGTGGATTTGCCGTGGTCGCGGGTGAAGTCCGTAATCTGGCGCAGCGCAGTGCGCAATCAGCGAAAGAGATCAAAATGCTGATGGAGGAATCCCAGAGCCGCGTCAGTGAAGGCACCATTATGGCAAAAATGGCGGGCGAAACGATGGATGACGTCTCTGACGCCGTAGTGCGCGTGACGTCCTTGATGCGTGAAATCTCAACGGCAACGCGTGAGCAGAGTAATGGGATTGGGCAAGTGAATCTGGCGGTATCGCAGATGGATGAGGTCGCACAGCAAAATGCGTCTCTGGTTGAAGAATCCGCGGCAGCCACGCGTTCATTAGAGGATCAGGCGCGTCTGTTAGCAGAAAGTATGGCACAGTTTAAAGTCCAGTCGCAGGTGTTTGCCGCCATCGGCCGGTTCTAATATCCCCGTCATACGTCATAAAAAAATTCCCGTGAAAACGGGAATTTTTTGCCTCACTCATCGAGGGATGTCTGTTCGTCTTCTGGCTGTTTCTTCTTGCGTAGCTTATCCCAGATTTTACTTTCTTGTCCGCGCCACAGGCGTTGGATGTTGTCGTGGTGACGCATCAGTATCAGACAAGAGAGCATCGCAACGGGAAAGGTAAACTGTGGTTTGAACCACCAGACATAAAACGGGGCGATGAGCGCACTGACGATGGCACCGAGCGAGGAGTAGCCGCTCAACAGAACGGTCAATAGCCAGGTTCCGGTCATCAGGCCTGTCAGATCCCAGCCGATAGGGGCGATGGCACCAAAAGCAGTTGCCACACCTTTACCCCCGCGAAAGTGGAAAAAGACGGGATAGATATGACCGAGGCAGGCAGCAATGGCGGTTAACCCGAGATACAGCGGGGCAACGCCCAATGCGTAAGCAGCCCAGACTGGCAGCATCCCTTTCAGAACGTCAAAAACCAACACGGTTGCTGCGGCCGCTTTGCCGCCAATACGCAATACGTTAGTGGCTCCAGGATTGCCAGAACCATGCTGACGCGGGTCGGGTAGCCCAGCAATTCTGCAAAACAAAATCGCACTGGAAACAGAGCCACACAGATACGCGATTAACATCATACCAAGCGCGGTAACACTCATAACGCCATTCCGTTTAATAAGGGTCGTTTTACTCTTCTCATCTGTGGATAATACGCACATTCCGTCGGAAGTGGTATCCGACAGCGACAAAAACAGAGAACGGCGTGATGGATATCGTATTTATTGAAGAACTTACTGTAATCACTACCATTGGTGTTTACGATTGGGAACAGACTATCCAGCAGAAACTGGTGTTCGATATCGAAATGGGCTGGGATAACCGCCAAGCTGCCGCCAGTGACGATGTTAAGGACTGCCTGAGCTATGCCGATGTTAGCGATGCGGTGATTGCCCATGTGGCAAACCAGCGTTTTGCTCTGGTGGAGCGTGTTGCTGAAGAAGTCGCGCAGTTGCTGATGCAGCGCTTCTCGATCCCTTGGCTGCGGATCAAGCTCAGCAAGCCGGGTGCCGTCGCGCAGGCGCGTCAGGTTGGGGTCATTATCGAACGTGGTACGCGATAAATCTGATTTAACAGAATAAATACTGATTTACGTGCAACTAAATCGTAACCCAAATAGTCTATAAGCCAGTTATACCCGTCATACTTCAAGCTGCATGTGCGTTGGCTGCGTTCACTCACCCGAATCACTTACTTGAGTAAGCTCATCGGGACTCGTTCGCTTGCCGCCTGCCTGCAACTCGAATTATTTAGGGTGTGTAGCGGCTAGCGAAAGTACGCGGCCGCTTTTTTATGGGCTAAATTTTCGTTTTTATTAGAGGCAAGGATCTTTAGATGACTGACCTGCATTCGCTGCTAATCGCATTTATTCTTGGCGTGGTCGAAGGGCTGACCGAGTTTTTGCCCGTATCATCTACGGGGCATATGATTATTGTTGGTCATTGGTTGGGGTTTGTTGATGAGAAAGCCAAGACGTTTGAAGTTATTATCCAACTTGGCTCAATTCTGGCGGTTGTCGTCATGTTCTGGCGTCGTCTCTTTGGCCTGATTGGGATTCACTTTGGCAAGGTGCCGCATGAAGGGCATACGGCTGGCCGACTGAAGTTGACGCACATCTTACTGGCTATGATTCCCGCAGTGGTGCTTGGACTGGTTTTCCACGACGTGATCAAATCGTTATTTTATCCACAAAATGTGATGTATGCGTTAGTGATCGGTGGTTTCCTGCTATTAGCGGCTGAATGGCTCAAGCCTAAAAAACCACGCGCCGTTGGGCTGGATGACATTACGCATCGTCAGGCGTTTATGATTGGCTGTTTTCAATGTTTGGCGCTGTGGCCCGGTTTTTCACGTTCGGGAGCGACCATTTCCGGTGGAATGCTGGTGGGCGTCAGCCGCTACGCGGCCTCTGAATTCTCTTTTATTCTGGCGGTTCCCATGATGATGGGCGCGACCGTTCTGGATCTGTATAAAAGCTGGCATTTCTTGTCGCTGGCTGATGTGCCAATGTTTGCCGTGGGGTTCGTGACGGCGTTTGTCGTCGCGCTGATTGCGATTAAAACCTTCCTGAAAATCATCAAACGTATCTCGTTTGTTCCCTTCGCAATTTACCGTTTTATTGTCGCGGGCGTGGTTTACATGGTGTTTATGTAAGACTGAGAACGTCGATTTTAGGTGGACCATTATAGAGAGAAGAGGCCACGCATTAGCGTGGCCTCTTTGTTTCAGGACGTACCCGATATATCAGGCTGTTGTGCTTTCAACTCTGCCAGAGCGTGAATACGGCGGCGAGCCAGTTCATTGCGCACGTCAATACCCTTAAAACCGTCGGCGACGACGCTTGCGCTGCTGACCAGAGCGGCAACGCGGAAGGCTTCACGCAGGTAATCGCCTTGTGGATAAGGATTCTCTTCAAAACCGGCTCGGCCTCTGGCATCGGCCTCGCTAGTCAGCGCTAACTGCTCCAGACGCTGCGGTTTGCGCCAGACGTCAATCGCATCAAATAACTTCAATAGCGTTTTGGGTTGCAGCACCTGCACGGTATGAATTAGGTCATGATATTCCGCAACCAGTTTCGCCAGATCGCGAATGGGGTTAGGCACACGCAAGCGCTGACACAGGGCTTCAACCAGTTTGACACCCGCAGGGCCGTGTCCATGATGCCGTGGCCACAGTTCGGGGGGCGTGAGCCCTTTTCCTACATCGTGACACAGCGTGGCAAAACGTACGTCAATCTCGGGGCTGAGGCGTGCGGCCATTGCTACCGTCATGATGGTGTGAATGCCGGTATCGATTTCCGGGTGCCATTTGGCTGGTGCGGGTACGCCATAGAGGTTATCGATTTCAGAGAACAGCACGGCTAGCGCACCGCAGTCACGCAGCACCTGAAAATAGACATCCGGCGATGAGGTGCCGAGTGCTTTTTCCGTTTCTTTCCAGACGCGTTCTGGCGTCAGGTAAGCCAGTTCACCCTCATGCACCATTTTTTGCATCAGTACCAGGGTTTCTTCTGCAATCTGGAAGCCGAGATGGGCAAAACGCGCGGCAAAACGGGCGACACGCAGGACGCGTAATGGATCTTCGCCAAAGGCATCAGAGACATGGCGCAGTACGCGGTTTTCAAGATCGCGACGACCGTGATACGGATCGATCAGCTCACCCTGCTCAGTACGGGCAATCGCATTGATGGTCAAATCGCGGCGGAGTAAATCCTGCTCTAACGTGACATCCGGTGCGGCATGGCAGACAAATCCAGTATAGCCTTTGCCGGATTTGCGTTCGGTTCGTGCGAGGGCGTATTCATCGTGACTGACAGGATGTAAGAAAACGGGAAAATCCTTTCCAACCTGCTGGTAGCCCTGTGCAAGCAGATGCTCTGGCGTAGCGCCGACCACCACCCAATCTTTTTCGGTGACGGGTAAACTCAGCAGGCTGTCCCGAACAGCGCCGCCGACAAGGTAAATCTTCAACGTCGGGCTCCTGAATAAATAACCAATGTTTCGCAACATACTACCATCTTTATGCGGTTGCGTTGGCCGCAGAGAAAAATGCCTGCAAGAAGCAGGCATGTATTCCAATTAGTTCATCCAACGGTCATTTTTCTTTTTACGCGGGATGATGTGCGGCAGCAGTAAGCCTAGCAGCAAGCCTATCCCCGCAACACCACCGCCATACATGAACCACTGTAGAATGATGGTGCGCTGCTTATCATCAAGCTGGACATTCGCCGCACTGACTTTTTTCTGTGCCACGGTAAGCTGATTTTTCAGATCCTGATTTTCCTGACGCAATCCGTTGATAATATCATCGCTGGCAGCCACTTTTTGCTGCATGTCAGCGGTACGCTGGTTCCAGGTCTGATCGATATTATTCAGTTTGTCAGTCAGGTCTTTTACCTGTTTTTCCAATTCCGGCACCCGCGTGCGCAGGCTTGGCATGTCGCTAAGCTGGTCGAGAGGAATCCAGGTGGTACGGTTTTTATCATCACGGATCTGCGCATAGCCTGCGCTTTCATTAACGCTGAGTAGCGTGACCTCAGTGCCTGCATTCAGCGTGCCGACGATACGATATTGATTGCCCGGCCCGCTGTGGACATATGTCAGTAACTCATCGGAAATGTAGCGTTTTTCTTCCGCCTGTGTGGTCCAACTCAGCGTGAGAGAAAATAAAGTGAAACAGAGTAAGCCTAATTTCTGCATAAGATCATCATGTTGCGTTAATGGTGGTCTGATAGTAGAGGCTTAAGTCTGACGAGGCAATGTATAAACCGAAATGAGAACAGTCTTAGAACCTATCCCATTAGGGCTATTTCACACCAATAACGCCTACTGGGACAGGTTCTTAGAAGACAGTATACAACCTGTTTAAGCCGAGAGAAGCATGTTCCTGATGGCAAGTTTGCATAAGAAATGCGCGCTTGTTCGCAGGTGA
Organism: Pectobacterium polonicum; assembly: GCF_005497185.1. GTDB lineage: Bacteria > Pseudomonadota > Gammaproteobacteria > Enterobacterales > Enterobacteriaceae > Pectobacterium > Pectobacterium polonicum. The sequence continues at coordinate 48,620 of NZ_RJTN01000012.1, forward strand.
AAAAGAGTGTGTGCGGTAAGGGTAGTAAGGTGAAGTAAAATGTTATTTACTGACATAATAATGAACGCGATCTTGGTGTTGTGAATACTATGAGTGAAGAAATTGAGCTGAAGTTTATTGTTCATCCTGACAGCGTTGAATCGCTGCTGACGCAGTTGGCTGAATGGGAGAGTGATTACAGCCAGTATGAGCATATGCGCGCTCAGCGTCTGAGCAATGTCTATTATGAAACCGCAGATAACTATCTGCGTCGTAATGGCATCGGTCTGCGTATTCGCGGCGAGAATGAACGCTACGAAATGACAGCGAAAACAGCGGGTAAGGTGATTGGTGGGTTGCACCAACACCCTGAGTATAACGTTGCGCTGGAGAAAGCAGAGTTGGATCTCAGCCTGTTTCCCGCGGAAATGTGGCCGGAAGATTGCGATATTGAGGCGCTGCAACCCTCACTTAATCCACTGTTTAGTACGGACTTTACGCGTGAGAAGTGGGTGTTTACTTACTACCAAAGCGTGATTGAGGTTGCATTAGACCGCGGCGAAATCCGTGCTGGCGATCTGAGTGAACCTCTGTGCGAACTGGAGATGGAACTTAAGCTGGGGCAAACCACTCATCTGTTGGCCTTGGCAAAAGAAATCGCGGAATTTGGTGGGATGCGGCAAGGGAGCCTCAGTAAAGCGGCACGTGGATACCATCTGGCTAAAGGCAATCCCGTACGCGAATGTCTTCCGCTCAATACATTGGTCGTGGATGCAAAAACCAACATCGATCAGGCCATCCGCGCGGCGTTAGAATTGGCGCTGGCTCACTGGCAATACCACGAAGAGCTTTGGGTAAGAGGGGATTCGTCCGCTCGCGCAGCTCTGCCACAGGCCAGCGCGTTGATGCGTGAAATGCTGGTGCTGGTGGGCGGTGTCGTGTTACGTAAGGTGACCACGCTTTTTCGCTCTGCACTCACTACTCTGGAAAACCGGCTACAAGGCCCCGGTGGGGCGGAGATCTGTTATAGCGCAGACTACCTGCAAAGTAAGTTAGTACTGACTTCCTGGCTAGTCGAGTCTGGCTGGCGTGACTATATGGATAATAAAGATCGCATTAAGCTACAGGGATCGTTCAAACGCTTTGCCGACATTATGCTAAGCCGTAGTACGGCGGAGCTGAAAAGCGCCTTTTCTTCTACCTTGACGGATGCGCAGTACGAGCAGCAAATTCCCCGTCTTCAACGTAATCTCTGCGCATTTCTCCTCTTATCTGGAGCCTATCCGGCAGAGCAAATCGAAGCCTACACTGAACACTGGCGGGCGTTACTACAGGAGATTGAGCGGCTTGCTGCCGGGAAAGCTCCTTCCGTCTATCTGGAAGCCCAGCGTAAAGCCGTGCTGACCTTGTCCCCGTTCTGGCTACATAGCGGCGGACAGTAACCGTTAACTGCCGCTTGTCAGTGAGGATAGGCGGCGCATCAAGGGAACCCCCATGTCGATACTTCCTTTGCCTGCTTTACCTGCGCTTCTGACGGAACACTCTCAGCGTGCGCTATCGCGTTTGCAGGAAGCCGCACCTGATGAACCGATAACGGACAGCGATGCCGCTGTTTTGGCATTGAGCGATTTTGTCAGCGATGCGCTTGCGTTGCATCCTGACTGGTGGCAAGGGATTCATCAACAACCGCCGCAGCCTGAAGAGTGGCAGCACTACGCCGACTGGCTGAGTCACGCATTGGCCGATGTTAACGACGAAAATGCGTTGATGGCGGCATTGCGTCGGTTTCGTCGCCATATGCTGACGCGCATTGCGTGGTCACAGGCGCTGCAAACCAGCACCACCGAACACACGCTGCGTCAGTTGAGTGAACTGGCCGAAGTGGTGATTGTGGCGGCCAGAAGCTGGCTGTATCAAGCCTGTTGTCGCGAGTGGGGGACGCCTTGCAATGCGCAGGGCGTAGCTCAGCCTCTGCTGATTCTTGGCATGGGAAAATTGGGTGGAGGAGAGCTCAATTTCTCTTCGGATATCGATCTCATCTTCGTCTATCCCGAAAATGGTCATACGCAAGGCGGACGGCGTGAACTGGATAATGCACAGTTCTTCACGCGTCTGGGGCAGCGGCTCATCAAGGTGTTGGATCAACCGACTGTCGATGGTTTTGTTTACCGTGTGGATATGCGGCTACGCCCTTTTGGCGACAGCGGGCCACTGGTACTCAGCTTTGCCGCGATGGAAGATTATTATCAGGAACAGGGCCGCGACTGGGAACGTTACGCGATGGTCAAAGCGCGCCTGATGGGCGGAATGGACGATGCTTACAGTCAGGAACTGCGTAGTACGCTGAAGCCCTTCGTTTTCCGTCGCTATATTGATTTCAGCGTGATCCAATCGCTGCGAAATATGAAGAGCATGATTGCCCGTGAAGTGCGTCGCCGGGATTTGCGCAACAACATCAAGCTGGGGGCGGGAGGGATTCGTGAAATCGAATTTATCACGCAGGTTTTCCAACTGATTCGCGGCGGGCGTGAACCAGGGTTACAGGGACGATCGTTGCTGCCTACGCTCCATCATGTGGGGGCTCTGGGGTTATTAACGCCACAACAGGTACTCGATCTCAGTCGCGCTTACCTGTTTCTGCGCCGTCTGGAGAACCTGTTGCAGGCGATTGCCGATGAGCAGACGCAAACGCTGCCGGGCGATGAACTCAACCAGCAACGGCTGGCATGGGGAATGGGTTTCGAAAACTGGGACGTACTGCAATCCATGCTGGCACAGCATATGCAGGCGGTGCGGAACGTATTTGATGAGCTGATCGGCGATGATGCACCAGACAATAACGATATCCCCGAACATAGCAGCTACAGCAGCCTATGGCAGGATACGCTGGATGATGGTGAACTGGCTCCGCTAACGCCGCATCTTACGGAAACCGTGCGTGAGAAGCTGATGCGGGCGATTGTGGAATTCCGTCACGATGTGGCGAAACGCACAATCGGGCCGCGCGGGCGGGATGTGCTGGATCAACTCATGCCGTGTTTGCTAGCGGAAGTGTGCGCTCGACAGGAGGCGGATACGGTGTTGTCTCGTTTGACCCCGTTACTGCTGGGGATCGTCACACGCACCACCTATCTTGAGCTGTTGCTGGAATCTCGTGCTGCTCTGGCTCAGTTGATTCGCCTGTGTGCGGCGTCGCCGATGGTTGCCAGCCAACTGGCGCGCTATCCCCTTCTGTTGGATGAATTACTTGATGCCTCAACGCTGTATCAGCCGACGGCACCGGGCGCGTACTCTGATGAGCTGCGTCAGTATTTGATGCGTGTTCCTGAGGATGATGAAGAACAACAACTGGAGGCCGTGCGCCAGTTTAAACAGTCACAGCAGTTGCGTATCGCCGCAGGGGATATCGGCGGCGTCCTACCGGTGATGAAAGTGAGCGATCACTTAACGTATCTGGCGGAAGCGATTATCGCGGCAGTGGTTCAGCAGGCATGGGGACAGATGGTAGCGCGCTACGGTCAGCCATCCCATTTGCAACACCGCGAAGGGCGAGGGTTCGCCGTCATTGCCTATGGCAAGCTTGGCGGCTGGGAACTGGGGTATAGCTCCGATTTGGATCTGGTCTTCCTCTTGGATTGTCCGTCTGACGTGATGACGGAGGGGGAACGCAGTATTGATGGTCGCCAGTTTTACCTGCGCCTCGCACAGCGTGTAATGCATCTGTTTAGTACTAGGACGTCATCAGGCATTTTGTATGAAGTGGATGCTCGGCTGCGTCCATCGGGCGCGGCAGGCATGTTGGTGAGCACGGTGGAAGCGTTTGATGATTATCAGCGCAACGAGGCGTGGACGTGGGAACATCAGGCGCTGGTGCGTGCGCGTATGGTGTATGGCGAAAGCGGTGTGCAGCAGACCTTTGAGTCTATTCGCCGTCGTATTCTCTGCGCTGAGCGTGACGCGGATACTCTGCGAACCGAAGTGCGCGAAATGCGGGAAAAAATGCGTCAGCATCTGGCGAACAAAGATAAAACGCTTTTTGACATCAAAACGGATGCGGGCGGCATTACGGACATTGAATTTATCGCCCAGTATTTGGTACTGCGCTACGCCGCTCAGGAGCCGCGTTTGACCCGTTGGTCAGACAATGTACGAATTCTGGAACTGATGGCGCAGTATGGCGTGATGGAAGAGAGCGAAGCTAACGCGCTCAAGCTGGCCTATGTCACCATGCGCAATGAACTGCACCATCTGGCCTTGCAGGAGCTGTCCGGCCGTGTCAGCCAGGAGCGGTTTGTTGCGGAGCGGGAGCAGGTGCTGGTGAGTTGGAATAAGTGGTTAGTGGGAGCGTAATTATCTCAATATATGTGGTCAAACGCTCAGCGAAGAGCCGCGCCGCAGTGACGTGTAATGATCGTGCCTATGATATTATTACGCGCATTATGCGAAATAAGCCTGGAGTAGAGGATGAAAGTGACGCTGCCTGATTTCCGTCAAGCGGGTGTGTTAGTGGTGGGTGATGTCATGCTGGATCGTTACTGGTATGGCCCTACCAGCCGAATTTCACCAGAGGCACCGGTGCCTGTGGTAAAAGTTGATACGATCGAAGAGCGCCCAGGTGGGGCGGCGAACGTTGCAATGAACATCGCCGCATTGGGGGCTGGCTCGCGTCTGGTGGGATTAACGGGAATTGATGATGCTGCACGTGCACTGAATGCCAAACTGGCTGAAGTGAATGTGAAATGTGACTTTGTTTCTGTTCCCACGCATCCAACTATCACCAAGCTGCGCGTGCTGTCTCGTAATCAACAGTTGATCAGGCTGGATTTCGAAGAGGGCTTCGAGGGGATCGATCCTCAGCCGATCATCGAGCGTATTCAACTGGCGTTACCCAAAATTGGTGCGCTGGTGCTGTCTGACTACGCGAAAGGTGCGTTGGCGCATGTGCAAGCCATGATTCAGACGGCAAAAGCGGCTGGCGTTCCGGTGCTGATCGACCCGAAAGGCACCGATTTTTCCCGTTACCGTGGTGCGACGCTGCTGACGCCGAATTTGTCTGAGTTTGAAGCCGTTGCAGGGCGCAGTAAAACGGAAGAAGAACTGGTCGAACGCGGTATGCAGGTGGTGGCGGACTACGATCTGTCTGCCTTGCTGATCACCCGCTCCGAGCAAGGGATGACGCTGCTACAGCCAGGTAAAGCACCGTTGCATTTGCCGACGCAGGCGCAGGAAGTGTATGACGTGACCGGTGCAGGCGATACCGTAATCGGTGTGCTGGCCGCTGCGCTGGCGGCGGGTAACCCGCTGGAAGAAGCCTGTTTCCTGGCGAATGCCGCCGCTGGCGTTGTCGTTGGCAAGTTGGGAACGTCTACCGTTACGCCGATTGAATTGGAAAATGCTATCCGCGGCCGCGCCGAAACTGGATTTGGTGTGATGACCGAAGAACAGCTGAAACATGCCGTTGAACTGGCGCGTCAGCGTGGCGAAAAGATTGTGATGACTAACGGCTGCTTCGATATTCTGCACGCCGGGCATGTATCTTATCTGGCAAACGCTCGCAAGCTTGGCGACCGGTTAATCGTTGCGGTAAACAGCGATGCATCCACCAAGCGGCTGAAAGGACCAACGCGACCCGTCAACCCGCTGCCGCAGCGGATGATCGTGCTAGGCGCATTGGAGGCTGTCGATTGGGTTGTGCCGTTTGAAGAAGATACGCCACAGCGCCTGATTGCGAGCATCCTGCCGGATATTCTGGTGAAAGGCGGAGATTACCAGCCACATGAAATCGCCGGTAGTGAAGAGGTCTGGGCCAACGGCGGTGAAGTGAAGGTCTTGAATTTTGAGGACGGTTGCTCCACGACAAATATCATCAACACGATTAAAGCCAGCACGTCTAAACCTTAAACGGAACAAAACTGACGGTGCTCAAACGATTTCTGCGCCGTTCAGTCCGCAAACTAATGATTCTCGCTTTGATACACCACGGGCGAGAATCATAAAAATCATAACGCCGACAGGGCGACACGTCAGATAAAACAGGTATGAAACCAGTGAAGAAAGAACCAGCCGAAGTGAATGCGGCCGCACTGCGGGTAGCGGAGTTGCGCCGGGTCTTACGCCATCACGAATACAAATATCACGTTGAAGATGCGCCCGAAATTCCTGATATCGAATATGACAAGCTCATGCAGGAACTGAAGGCATTGGAGACCGATCGCCCAGAGCTGGTGACGAGTGATTCTCCTACGCAGCGCGTCGGCGCGGCGCCGTTGGCGGCATTTGAACAGGTGCGCCATGAAGTGCCGATGTTATCGTTGGATAACGTATTTGATGAAGAGAGCTACCTGGCCTTCAGCAAGCGAATTGGTGACAGGCTGAAGAACGGTGATGACCTGACATTCTGCTGCGAACTGAAACTGGATGGTTTGGCTGTCAGCCTGTTATATGAAGAGGGCGTTCTGGTACAGGCTGCCACGCGTGGGGATGGAACGACGGGGGAAAACATCACCAGCAACATCCGTACCGTTGGAGCGATCCCGTTGCGCCTTGAGGGTGAAAATATTCCGCGCCGTGTTGAAGTACGCGGCGAAGTGTTTATGAAGCATGGCGGCTTTGAAAAATTGAATGAAGAGGCTCGGCGTACAGGAAGCAAAGTCTTTGCCAACCCGCGTAACGCTGCCGCTGGGTCGCTACGCCAGCTTGACCCCCGTATCACGGCTAAACGCCCACTGACCTTCTTCTGCTATGGCGTCGGTCTGCTGGAAGGCGGTGAATTACCCGCCAGTCACTGGGAGCGCCTGATGCAGTTCAAGGCATGGGGATTACCCGTTAGTGACAGAATCAAGCTCTGTACTGGCCCGGCCGAGGTGCTCGATTTTTATCGTCAGGTTGAACAGACCCGCAGTGCGTTAGGCTTTGATATTGATGGCGTCGTCGTTAAAGTTGACTCGCTGGCATTGCAAGAACGATTAGGGTTTGTTGCCCGCGCACCGCGTTGGGCGGTTGCTTTTAAATTCCCCGCGCAGGAACAGCTGACGTGGGTGCGCGATGTCGAGTTTCAGGTAGGGCGGACGGGGGCGATTACGCCCGTTGCGCGTCTGGAACCGGTCGCCGTAGCGGGTGTGATTGTCAGCAACGCCACCCTGCATAATGCTGATGAAATTGAGCGGCTGGGTTTGCAGATTGGCGATCGTGTCATTGTACGTCGAGCGGGGGATGTGATCCCGCAGATCGTGGGTATTGTTGAATCTGAGCGGCCAGAAACAGTGCAACCGATCGTCTTCCCCGTGGCTTGTCCAGTGTGTGGATCTGACGTTGAGCGTGTGGAAGGGGAAGCCGTCACACGTTGTACCGCTGGCTTGATCTGTGGTGCCCAGCGTAAAGAGGCACTGAAGCACTTTGTTTCTCGCCGTGCGCTGGATGTTGAGGGTATGGGCGATAAGATCATCGATCAACTGGTGGAAAAAGAGTACGTCAAAACGCCAGCCGATCTGTTTCGCCTAAGCGCCGGGATCATGACGGGGCTGGATCGAATGGGACCGAAGTCTGCGACGAATTTGGTTAATGCGCTGGAAAAAGCGAAAAGCACCACGCTGGCACGTTTCCTGTATGCGTTGGGGATTCGTGACGTTGGCGAATCGACGGCGGCTAATCTGGCTGCCCATTTTGGTTCGCTGGAAGCGCTTTTTGCTGCCGATGAAGAAGCGCTGCTGGCGGTGCCGGATGTCGGTAAAGTTGTTGCTGCGCATGTACGCCATTTTCTTGAAGAAGAGCACAACCAAACTGTGATCCGTGAGCTGACCGATCCTGCCGGTATTAACATCCACTGGCCTGAGGTTCAAATTATCAATGCCGAAGAGATCGACAGCCCGTTTGCGGGAAAAACGGTGGTATTGACGGGATCGCTGAGTATTTTGTCCCGTGACGAGGCCAAAGATCGGCTAACGGCATTAGGGGCAAAAGTAAGTGGCAGCGTCTCGAAGAAAACCGATATGGTGATTGCCGGTGAAGCCGCAGGTTCTAAACTGGTGAAGGCGCAAGAGTTGGGGATTTCGGTGATCGATGAGGCGGAAATGATCCGATTATTAGGGGCGTAAACGGATGGAAAAAGAAGACCTGATAGACATTGCCACGATGCAGATGCCCTTTGGCAAATATAAGGGGCGGGTGCTGATTGATTTACCGGAAGAGTACCTGCTGTGGTTCTCCCGCAAGGATGAATTTCCTAACGGTCGCTTAGGAGAATTGATGCAAATTACGCTGGCAATCAAGATAGAGGGTCTGCAAGGGTTGGTAACACCGCTGAAGCGGCCCCGTTCCTGACTATCCATTTCCTGCGGTAACTTCTGATGAAAAAAAGGTCGCTTCAATTAAGCGACCTTTTACCTTTACCGGCTACCCCATCCCTGACGCGGACTAGACGTAGATATTAATCTGGTTATCTGCTGTCGGGCGGTTAACGCCTTCTTGTTTAGCACTTTGAACCGAAGATGTGGAATCAGACTGCTGTTCTGATTTTTCACTCTGCAAGCGGGCAATTTGTGCCTGTAACGCCTGGATCTGTGCTTGAATGGCCTGCTGTTGTTGTTCGATCAGTTTACGTTCATCATCGCTTTCTGCGCTGGAAGCTGATTCGGTCAGCTTACTCGCCTGTTTGGTGAGCGCCTGGACCTGCTTGGTAAGCTGCGCGATCTGTTGTTCTGACGTGCTGCTGCTTTTACTGCTGCTTGCGGTTGTTGTCGATACGCTAATACTGCTGATTGTGTTTGACATCTTCCCTCCTGAAAATATGCCTAATACCCGAATTATTAGGGGTACAAGCCCTTATATCGGCAATTTAAACACTTTCTCGAAGGTGACATTGTTGGCAATGAAACATGAAAGACTCACTTTCCTGATAGCTAATGTAACAAAATATATCTACCAGGAAAGGGAGAGAAAAAAGGGGGGGAATACGTCAGAGATTGCGATCAGACGTAGATATCAACGCCGCCTTTTTTTCCTTTATTTTCTACAGGTTGTGATGTGTTGTCTGACGCCGCGCTAAGCGCTTTCTTTTCTGCTTCTTCTTTTTGGATGCGGGCAATTTCGGCATAGAGTGCTTGTATTTGCGCCTGGATCATCTGCTGCTGCTGTTTGATGAGTTTGCGTTCATCTTCACTTGTCGCATTGGTGGCTGACTCACCCAACTCTTTTAGCTTTTTAGTTAGCTGTTGGATTTGATTTTGTAATGCGGCAATCTTTTGCTGAGCCCCACTGCCACCACTTGTCGCAGCCTTACTCTCTGTAGTCGATGCAGCCTTGCTTGAGGTTGCTTTATTGGTTGTCGGAGCCACCGCGGCTTTTGACACCGTATGCATAGTAATCCGGCTGATATCGTTAGACATCACTTCCTCCTGAAATAAGTCAATTCTGCGGTTATTATCGGCAGTCTCGCTCTTTTCTTTACGAAAAGCTTACAAATGGAATGGGTAAGGGACTGTCAGGCGTGTGTTGCAAGGAAAAGGGGGCGCTGGCAAGAGTGTTTCCTTACTCCCTTGCCAGTAATCGCGATGAGATGACGTTAATTAACTACCGTACACGTTAATCGCGCTGTTTAGTCGCTTAGCCTGAAGGTTTAGCCCTTCTGCGGCATCGGTTGATTGCGTAACCATATCGGTGTTGCCCTGTGTCATTTGTTCTATCTGTGCAATCGAGGTATTGATCAGGCCCAATGCGGAAGTCTGCTCATGCGTTGCATTGCTGATCTCTTTGATCATGGTAGAAACCTGGAATACTTCATCAACGATGTCGCTGATATGTTTACCCGCGGTTTCTACCATTGTGCTGCCCTGTTTCACACTTTCAACGTTGGCATCGATCAGGGTTTTGATTTCTTTGGCCGCAGAAGCGGAGTGCTGCGCCAGATTGCGGACTTCGGCGGCGACCACGGCAAACCCTCGCCCTTGCACGCCAGCGCGAGCGGCTTCAACGGCGGCATTCAACGCGAGGATATTGGTCTGGAACGCAATGCTGTCTATTACACCAATAATATCGACGATCTTATCGCTGGCGCTGGAAATGGAATCCATCATGCCGATGGTTTCCTTCATGATATTGCCACCTTTAAGCGCGGTACTGCTGGCCGCTTCTGCCATTACTGTCGCCTGTGCCGCCGTTTCTGCACTCTGCTGCACCGCAACGGTAATTTCCTCAATGGCAGCGGCGGTTTGTTGCAGATTTGCCGATGTTTCTTCTGTGCGGCTATTCAAGTCGACATTGTTTTCCGCCAATTTACGGCTGACATTCGTGATGCCGTTAACTTGCGTACTGACGTCATCGACAAGCGAATGCAGATTCAGGCCAAACTGGTTAACTGAACGTAGCAGTAAGCCAATTTCGTCTACCCGATTGAGGTGGATATGTTTTACTTTACGGCCTGATACCACATGCTGCGCCTGTTTGAGTATCATCCTGATTGGCTGTGCAATTTGCTGCTGCAAAAACTGATCCATGATGACGATGAGTAGTAATGTCAGCGCCAACAGCCACAGGGGATTCATGCCACTGAAAGCAAGTAATGCGGGAATAAGCCCTGCTGCCAATACCGCGGCACGCAAGCGCCAGCGGACTGATAATTTCTGCAAAAGCGACAGCGGAGAGAAAAGCCCGGTGCGAACCACCAATCCTTTGTAGAATTTACGGCTACCTGCCTGCTTTTTCTGCACGGCGCTGTACAACATTTCGGCCGCTTTTATTTCTTCGGCGCTGGGCGTGTTACGTACCGAAATATAGCCTGCGAGCTGCTCTTGCTGGTAGACCGGCGTAACGTTGGCGCGAACCCAATAGTGGTCACCGTTGTTACGACGGTTTTTCACTAATCCGGTCCAGCTATCGCCTTGTTTCAATGTAGACCACATGTCGGCATAGGCTTCTACCGGCATGTCGGGATGGCGCACAATATTGTGCGGCTGGTTGATGAGCTGCTCTTCGGAAAAACCGCTAACCGTAATGAAGGCAGAGTTGGCATAGGTAATGTGGCTGTGAATATTTGTCGTGGACATCAATATGGTGTCCATGTCTAACAGATACTCCTGCTGTGTAACAGGTGTATTCAATCTCATTAGAAACCCCGGCGTACGTATCCCGCTCAGTTTCCAGGCTCAGCCATGCCGGCCGCTTTTCTCGCCTCAGCGGTTCTGGCTATTCCAGAGGCTAAGACGTTGCAAGGCTGCCGCGTGGCGATACTGTGAAATCTGTCAGGCATATTGCTGTGTAAATATTCAAGTTATTCAAATAGGTATACTGAAATTTTTTGGGTGGTTTACTCGCTTATATAAAATAATGCCAGTCACTATTTATAATGAGCGGGCTATTAACCCTATATTGTGCGTGATGGAGATTTTGTAACTGTATCCGTCATACTTCAAGTTGCATGTGCGTTGGCTGCGCTACTCGGTCCACTTACGTGAACTCCGCCCTGCTGGGGCCGCTGCAAGCAGCGTTCAAACCTACCTCTGGCAGATTTATCAGTCACCCGAATCACTTACTCAAGTAAGCTCATCGGACTTCTTTTCTTGCCGCCTGCCTGAAACTCGAATTATTTAGGATATATATATTTGTAACAAATATTTCATCAGTGTTAGCACGCTTTTTCAGCAAGCGTAAATTTATGATGAGGATGATTACCTGTCAATTGATTCATTTTATTGGCAATAAATAATTAGAGAAAAAATGATGAATAATAGGGGAGTAGAACATAGAATTTTTACGTGAAATGTGTTCTATATAAACATTGTTTCTGATTAAGAATAATCACTTGTTAATTTTTTTATATTGTTTCATTGCATCAATGAAATGAAATGTTGCTGCATTGCTATTTGTTATTCTTTTTCTCCGTTTTTTCACCTTCTCATTAAAGCGGAATTTATTGCAGATCAAATATACCCGTCATACTTCAAGCTGCTTGTGCGTTGGCTGCCCTTGTTACTCGGCTCATCCATGAGCCTCGCCCCGTTGGGGCCGCTGCAAGCAACGTTCAAATCTGCTCCCGGCAGATTTGTCACCCCAGTCACTTACTTGAGTAAGCTCCTGAGGACTCGCTCGGTTGCCGCGTTACAAGGCCATAAATGGGCCTTGCCCTAAAGGGTCAACGCAGAGCGTTGTTCAAAACGCTAACGTTTTGTCACGCAACTCGAATTATTTAGGGGATAACGCCATCCGCAGGCCGGAGAATGACTCTGGCCTGCGGGGAAAGATAATCAGGTTACCGGTGCTGGGTTGAAAACGGCCAAGGCGTTATGAAGTCCCCATTGATCGGACCAGGTTTTTTTCCTGCCGCTGGCGATATCCAAAATGAAATGGAAAAGCTGCCAGCCGACGTCTTCAATTGTGGCTTCTCCGGTCGCAATCGTACCCGCGTCAATGTCCATCAGATCGTGCCAGCGGTTTGCCAATGCGGTTCGGGTTGCCATTTTGATCACGGGTACGGCCAGCAGACCATAGGGTGTACCGCGGCCGGTGGTAAAGACCTGTACGGTGATGCCAGAAGCGAGCTGCTGTGTGCCACAGACAAAGTCGCTGGCTGGCGTTGCTGCGTAAATCAACCCGCGTTTGGTGGGGCGTTGACCGGGAGACAGGACTTCGACAATTGCACTGGTGCCTGATTTAGCGATAGAACCAAGCGCTTTTTCCACCACGTTTGCGAGGCCACCTTTTTTGTTGCCCGGCGATGGGTTGGCGCTACGGTCGGTCTGACCGCTGTCGAGATAATTATCGTACCAGGCCATCTCTTCCAGCAGACGTTTACCCACGTCTTCATTGATGACGCGTGGCGTTAACAGATGAATGGCGTCGCGTACTTCGGTTACTTCAGAGAACATGACGGTTGCGCCGCAGCGTACCAGCAGGTCGGATGCAAAACCAACGGCCGGATTAGCGGTGACGCCAGAAAAAGCATCGCTGCCGCCACACTGCATGCCGACAACCAATTCTGATGCCGGGCAGGTTTCACGCTGGCGTTTGTTCAATCGTTGCAGGTGCTTGTCTGCCATCGTCAGAATGTCATCCACCATCGATCGGAAACCAACGTGGTGTTCATCCTGCAAGCGGACAATACTGGTGTCATCAAGGGAGATTGCCTGCACATCCGGCGTCCCTTCCAGCAGGCGTTCCGGCTGTAATTTTTCACAGCCCAGACCCACCACCAGTATTTCGCCGCCAAAATTTGGGTTCAGTGCCAGATTGTGAATGGTGCGGATGGGAACCACTGCGGCAGGGGCATTAATTGCTACGCCACAGCCATAGAGGTGATTGAGTGCGACCACGCCATCGACGTTGGGATATCTCGGTAATAAATCGCGTTCGATAATTTTGACCACATAGTCCACTACGCCTGCGACGCAATGCACGCTGGTGGTAATGCCTAACAGGTTTTTCGTACCTACGCTGCCATCGGCGTTGCGGTAACCTTCAAAGGTGTAGCCTTCCAGAGGGGGAAGCGCGGGGGGGATTTTGGTTGCCAGCGGCAGGGTTTCTAGCGCAGGAGCCTGAGGCAATTCGACCAGGGATTCATCAATCCAGCTTCCCTGGGCAATATCGCGCAGTGCATACCCGATAATTTCGCCATAGCGGATGATTGCACCTGCTTTGGCGATATCAACAAGGGCAACTTTGTGCCCCTGTGGAACATGCTCAATTAATTCCAGATCATCATTAAAACGGGTTCCGGCACGTAAGCCATTATTATTAACAACAATGGCAACATTATCAGAATCATGAACCTTAATATAAAGTGGCTGCTCTTGTGCAGCATTACTTTCTGATTTATCTGACATGATGCAAGCCTTTATTATTGGTTTATCAGAAACGCAGTAGTCACTATTACCACGCTATTACTTCATTGCTCGCTAATGAGTATACGTGAGGTTCTCTTCTCGTACATTATGCAATTGACCTAAGCCGGCGTTTTTTGTTTCTGATTTATCAGGCTAAGTGCCAATTTTCGGTGAGTTTGATCACATTCTGCCTACACCTGGTTTCTAAGGCGGAAATGAAAATAATGTGTATGAATGTAAATAGAGAATAACGGCATTTTTCGTGAAATACCTCGCACTATATAGGGCAAGTGCACCAACATATTCCAAAGGGGATTTTTAATGTTGTGCTTTTATCTAGTGAGCACTCAGCAGGTAAAAATTATAATGTTCCTGCGAGTTGAAAATGTCAGCTAATTACTCTGAAGCTATATAGCCTGGCTATTCGCAAAAAAAAATAAAAATGGGAATTTAACTATACCCTAAATAATCCACTGATCTTCATTCTGATAACCCTACACCGTTATCTGTTATTTGGAATGAATGAGCGAACCGCGATTGAAGCAGGAGTTCATCATGAATACAGTAAGCTCAGCAGCTGGCGCGATACAAAAGAGAACAAACGCCCGCTACTGGATTGTCGTGATGTTGTTTATTGTCACGTCATTTAACTATGGAGACCGTGCGACCTTGTCCATTGCTGGTTCAGCAATGTCTAAGGAAATTGGGTTGGATGCGGTGGGGATGGGCTATATCTTCTCTGCGTTCTCCTGGGCATACGTTATTGGTCAAATACCTGGAGGCTGGCTGCTCGATCGCTTTGGCTCAAAGAAAGTCTACTTCTATAGTATCTTCACCTGGTCGATTTTTACCTTATTACAAGGGTTTGTCGATATATTCAGCGGCGCGGGCATCGTTATTTCTCTGTTCCTTTTACGCTTTATGGTTGGCCTGTGTGAATCGCCTTCCTTCCCAGGAAATAGCCGTATTGTCGCTGCCTGGTTCCCTGCACAAGAGCGTGGAACCGCCGTCGCGATATTCAACTCGGCACAGTACTTTGCGACGGTGATCTTCGCCCCTATCATGGGCTGGCTGGTACATGCTGTGGGTTGGGCGCATGTGTTCTGGTTCATGGGTGGGTTGGGTATTATCCTTAGCTTTGTCTGGCTGAAAGTGATCCATGATCCGAAGGATCACCCTAGCGTGAATCAGGCTGAACTGGATTATATTGAAGCCGGTGGCGCACTGATTAATATGGATGCCAAAGGGTCGAAGAATGCGACCGTGAAGGGTGAAAAATGGCATCAGATCAAGCAATTAATGCAGTCTCGTATGATGCTTGGTGTTTACATCGGTCAATATTGCATTAACGCATTAACCTACTTCTTTATCACTTGGTTCCCGCTTTATCTGGTTCAGGCGCGCGGGATGTCGATCCTCAAAGCGGGATTTGTCGCCTCGGTGCCTGCTATCTGCGGTTTTGTCGGCGGCGTTCTGGGGGGCATCATTTCTGATTATCTGATGCGCCGGACTAATTCACTGACCTTTGCCCGTAAAACACCTATTGTTCTCGGTATGTTGCTCTCCATGTCGATGGTGATTTGTAACTACGTTGAAACCGAGTGGGTCGTCATTGCGGTGATGTCTGCTGCCTTCTTCGGCAAAGGTATTGGTGCGCTGGGCTGGGCGGTTATGGCCGATACTGCACCGAAAGAAATCAGCGGGTTAAGCGGTGGGCTGTTCAATATGTTCGGTAATGCGTCAGGTATCGTAACGCCGATTGCAATTGGCTACATCATCGGGATGACCGGCTCTTTTAATGGTGGTCTGGTGTATGTCGGGATTCACGCGCTGGTTGCTATCGTTAGCTACCTGTTCATCGTGCAAGATATTAAACGTATCGAATTGAAGCCGTTCGTTAAGCGTTAAAGCCATTCGCTACGGCATTAATCTGCGGGTAGGAAGTAACACAAAACGCTGCGCTGTCATATTGATGGCGCAGCGTTTTGCCATTTATTTATGTCATGAAAAGTAGGGGGATATTTCTTCAACGTCGGGTGCCAATGGTACGTATTCCGGTGTTTATCAGGCAGAAATTCGCTTTTCCTCGTTTTCGTGAAACATCTCCCATTCGACTGTGATAATGACATATTTAATCTGTATTTAGACGGGGAATGCTGTGCTATTGCCCAATGAGTTGTGAAATAAGAAAACTTATACTTTTTACTGAGGTTGGTAAGGCGGTACGGATTACAACATCGCTTTCCTGACTGGTTTATTTCGGTATCGGGACAGTTATAACCTGTTTTTATTCTGATAACCCTACAAGCATGGTTCATTCCAAATCAGAGTAAAAACAAGGTCGCGCTAATAAAGTAGGAAAACAACATGAAATCATCTACTGGTGCACCATCTGTTTTTTCTTTCTGTATGACTGAATTATTTTCATCTGCCTCAATGTGTACCTGCGTTTTGGCAAACATCGGAAACCTAAGCGTAAACCCTGTGCGCTCCATTCATGACGGGAGCCTGTGATGACAAGCTTTTCAGCGACGCCTGTAATTACCGATATGAAAGTCATCCCCGTTGCAGGCTATGACAGCATGCTGCTGAACATCGGCGGCGCACATGGCGCTTACTTCACCCGTAATCTCGTCATTCTAACCGACAGCGCCGGGCATACTGGTGTCGGCGAAGCGCCCGGTGGTGAAGTCATTTACAACACGCTGGTTGAAGCGATTCCCCGCGTAAAAGGCGAACAAATCGCCCGCATGAACCGTCTGGTTCATGATATTCATCTCGGCAACCAATCTTCTGATTTTGATTCTTTCGGCAAAGGTGCCTGGACGTTTGAGCTGCGCGTGAATGCGGTGGCAGCACTCGAAGCGGCACTGCTCGATCTGCTGGGACAATTCATGGGTGTCCCTGTTGCTGAACTGCTGGGGCCGGGTAAACAGCGTGATGAAGTCACCGTGCTCGGTTATCTGTTCTATATCGGCGATCGCATGAAGACGGATTTACCTTATCTGTCGGGTGAGAAAGTATCAGGTGAGAAAGGCAAGCACGAGTGGTATCACCTGCGTCACCAGCAGGCGATGGACAGCGAGGCGATTGTGCGTTTGGCCGAAGCCACGACCGACCGCTACGGATTTAAAGATTTCAAACTCAAAGGCGGCGTGCTGCCCGGCGAGCAGGAAATCGATGCCGTGAAGGCGCTGAAGAAACGGTTCCCGGATGCGCGTATTACCGTCGATCCCAACGGCGCCTGGCTGCTGGATGAAGCGATCGGATTGTGCAAAGACATGAAGGGCATTCTGACTTACGCGGAAGACCCGTGTGGTGCCGAGCAAGGTTTCTCTGGCCGTGAAGTGATGGCGGAATTCCGCCGTGCTACTGGGCTACCAGTCGCGACCAACATGATTGCCACCAACTGGCGTGAAATGAACCATGCCGTGATGTTGCAGGCGGTCGATATTCCGCTCGCCGATCCCCATTTCTGGACGATGCACGGTGCGGTGCGTGTCGCCCAACTGTGTGATGAGTGGGGCCTGACGTGGGGTTGCCATTCAAATAACCATTTCGATATCTCCCTGGCGATGTTCACACACGTGGGTGCGGCGGCACCGGGTAACCCGACAGCGATTGATACGCACTGGATCTGGCAGGAAGGGCAGCATCTGACCAAAGAGCCGCTGCAAATTGTCAACGGCAAAATTAAGGTGCCGGATCGTCCCGGTCTGGGCATTGAGCTGGATATGGCACAGGTGATGAAGGCTCACGATCTGTACAAAAAATTACCGAGCGGGGCACGTAATGATGCCGTCGCCATGCAGTATCTGATTCCTGGTTGGAAGTTTGATCGCAAACGCCCGGTTTTTGGCCGCTAACCCTACATAGAAAAATTAGAGAGATAAGGATAAGAAAATGACATTGCAAAGTTCAACGCCGGTTATTACCCACATGCAGGTTATTCCGGTTGCAGGTCACGACAGTATGCTGCTTAACCTGAGTGGCGCACATGCGCCCTATTTCACGCGCAACATTGTGATTCTGAAAGATAACGCTGGGAATACCGGTGTCGGTGAGATTCCCGGCGGTGAAAAAATCCGCCAGACGCTGGAGGATGCTGCCGCATTGGTGGTGGGGAAAACGTTGGGTGAATACAAAAACGTGATGACGGCGGTGCGTGCGCAGTTCGCTGACCGTGATTCATCCGGGCGCGGTTTGCAGACGTTCGATCTACGTACCACCATCCATGTCGTTACAGGGATTGAAGCCGCCATGCTTGACCTGCTGGGGCAATTCCTCAATGTCAGCGTGGCTTCGCTGCTAGGTGATGGCCAACAGCGTGATGCGGTAGAAATGCTGGGTTATCTGTTCTACATCGGCGATCGTAATAAAACCGATCTGCCTTACCAGAGTCAGGCTAACGAGAAATGCGACTGGTATCGCCTGCGCCACGAAGAAGCCCTGACGCCAGAAACCATCGTGCGTTTGGCAGAAGCCGCGTATGAAAAATACGGTTTCAATGATTTCAAACTGAAAGGCGGCGTCTTGGCGGGTAGCGAAGAGGCCGAAGCGGTGACTGCGCTGGCGAAACGCTTCCCGCAGGCGCGCATCACGCTAGACCCGAACGGCGCCTGGTCGCTGGATGAAGCTATCGGTTTGGGCAAACAACTGCGCGGCGTGTTGGCGTATGCGGAAGATCCGTGCGGCGCGGAACAAGGTTTCTCCGGTCGTGAAGTGATGGCGGAATTCCGCCGTGCGACGGGGCTGCCTACTGCGACTAACATGATCGCCACCGACTGGCGACAAATGGGCCACACCATCTCGCTGCAATCGGTCGATATTCCGTTGGCCGATCCGCATTTCTGGACGATGCAAGGTTCTGTTCGTGTGGCGCAGATGTGCCACGAATGGGGCTTAACCTGGGGTTCTCACTCCAATAACCACTTTGATATTTCACTGGCGATGTTTACCCAGGTTGCCGCAGCGGCTCCGGGTAAGATTACGGCGATTGATACGCACTGGATTTGGCAGGAAGGCAACCAACGCCTGACGAAAGAACCATTGCAGATTGTTGGCGGCATGGTGGAAGTGCCGAAGAAACCGGGTCTGGGTGTCGAGCTGGATATGGATCAGGTAATGAAAGCACACGAACTGTATAAAAACATGGGATTAGGCGCACGTAACGACGCAATGGGAATGCAGTACCTTATTCCTGAGTGGACGTTTGATAATAAACGTCCGTGTCTGGTTCGCTAACGTTCTACTTTTCCGTTTTTTTAGCGCGCCGCTTCAGGTAAGCGGCGCTGGAATGACCGAGGATAAAAAATGAAGACTCCGCTGTTACCTAACCGTTTTCGCCAAGATTTGCAGCAGGGGAAAACGCTGATTGGCTGCTGGTGTGCGTTAGGCAATCCGATTTCAACCGAAGTGCTGGGGCTGGCGGGATTCGACTGGCTCGTGCTGGATGGAGAGCACGCGCCTAATGATATCGTGACGTTTATTCCTCAGCTCATGGCGCTGAAAGGCAGCCACAGCGCGCCCGTCGTTCGTCCGCCATGCAATGAGCCAATCATCATCAAACGGCTGCTGGATATTGGGTTCAATAACTTTCTGATCCCCTTCGTGGAAACGGCGGAAGAAGCCGCGCGTGCGGTGGCCTCCACCCGCTATCCGCCAGCGGGGATTCGCGGCGTTTCCGTGGCGCATCGTAGCAACAGCTATGGCACTGAGCCGGACTATTTCGCCAAGATTAACGACAACATTACCGTCGTGGTGCAAATCGAAAGTCAGGACGGCCTCGACAATCTGGATGCGATCATCGCGGTTGATGGCGTAGACGGCGTATTTGTTGGCCCGAGCGATCTGTCTGCGGCGCTGGGCTATCTCGGTCAGCCTAACCACCCCGACGTGCAGAAGGCGATCCGCCACATCTTCGATCGCGTTGCGGCGCATAACAAACCGTGCGGCATTCTGGCACCGGTTGAAGCCGATGCGCGTCGCTATCTGGAATGGGGCGCAAGCTTCGTCGCGGTCGGTAGCGATCTGGGTGTGTTCCGCAGTGCAACACAGGCGCTGAGCGACAAGTACAAGAAGTAATTCAGACCGTTGACAAACCTATTTACGGAACGAGAACGATGGTAATGGGATAGAAGAGTAAAGCGTCCGCGCCAGGGATGGCGCGGCTCGAGCTTACAGGGACGTACTTGCAGCGTCTTTACGATCTACCCATTACCATTGCTCGGTGTATTTTGTCAGCAAATTCAGTCATTCCGCCGCGAATTGGACCCGCCATGATGCGGGCCATCGTGAATTGAAGTGATATCTACATCAGACAATGAGGTTAGGGCGATGAAAATTGGTTTTATTGGATTGGGCATCATGGGAAAACCGATGAGTAAAAATCTGCTAAAAGCAGGTTACTCATTAGTCGTGATGGATAGAAATCTGGACGCGGTTGCGGAAGTCGTGGCAGCAGGCGCAACGGCGGCTGAAACGCCGAAACAGGTTGCGGAACAGAGCGACGTTATCATCACCATGTTGCCTAACTCTCCACACGTTAAAGAGGTGGTGCTGGGCGAAAATGGCGTTATCGACGGTGCGCGTGCCGGAAGCATTGTGGTGGATATGAGTTCCATCGCACCGCTTGCCAGCCGTGAAATTGCTACCGCGCTGGCGGTGAAAGAGATCGCTATGCTGGACGCCCCGGTTAGCGGCGGTGAACCCAAAGCGATCGACGGCACGCTGTCCGTGATGGTGGGCGGTGACAAGGCGCAGTTTGACCGCTGCTTTGAAATTCTGAAGTCAATGGCAGGTTCCGTTGTACATACCGGCGATATCGGTGCGGGCAACGTCACCAAACTGGCGAACCAGGTCATTGTGGCACTGAACATTGCCGCGATGTCTGAAGCGCTGGTATTAGCGACGAAAGCGGGTGTTAACCCCGATCTGGTTTATCAGGCGATTCGCGGTGGGTTAGCGGGCAGCACTGTATTGGATGCGAAAGCGCCAATGGTGATGGATCGTAACTTCAAGCCGGGGTTCCGTATCGATCTGCATATCAAAGATCTGGCCAATGCATTGGATACCTCACACGGCGTTGGTGCACAGTTACCGTTAACGGCGGCGGTGATGGAAATGATGCAGGCGCTGAAAGCGGACGATCTGGGATCGGCTGACCACAGTGCACTGGCGTGTTATTACGAGAAACTGGCTAAAGTAGAAGTTACGCGATAAGCCGTGAAGCGATAGTCACGAGGCTGGCACAGGATGCCAGCCGACTGGCAGATAAGCATTCTGATCTACCCAAGAGATTTCAGGATCTCTGCCCTGAAAGCTGATGGGTATAAGCGCTATTTCATGAGCGCGCGGATTATTGATGCAATCGGAACGTTGATGAAATCGGATCGTTTATGAAAATAGTGATCGCACCGGATTCTTATAAAGAAAGCCTGTCTGCACAAGAGGTTGCTACGCAGATTGAAAAGGGATTTCGTGAAATATTTCCCGATGCCTGCTATGTCAAATTGCCCGTTGCAGATGGTGGAGAAGGCACGGTTGAAGCCATGGTTGCTGCGACCGATGGCAAGATTGTGAATGTTAAGGTGACAGGACCGTTAGGCGATAATATTGACGCGTTCTTTGGCCTGTCTGGCGATGAAAAAACGGCGTTTATTGAAATGGCGGCGGCAAGCGGCCTAGAGCGCGTACCTTCGCAACTGCGTAATCCGTTAAAGACCACTAGCTATGGTACAGGCGAGTTAATTCGCTGTGCGTTAGATCACGGTGTTCAGCACTGCATCATCGGGATTGGCGGGAGCGCAACCAATGACGGCGGGTCGGGCATGGTACAGGCGCTGGGCGCTAAGCTGTTGGATAAGCAGGGTGAGCAGATTGGTTTTGGTGGTGGTGAACTCGACAAACTTGCCCGCATTGATATCAGTAAGCTGGATGAGCGTATCAAAGGCTGCCGCTTTGAAGTGGCCTGTGATGTGACCAACCCGTTGACGGGGAAACAGGGCGCATCAGCGATTTTTGGTCCCCAGAAAGGCGCAACGCCGGAGATGATCGAACAGTTGGATAACGCGTTGAAGCATTATGCCGCAGTGATCCGTCACGATCTGGACATGGACGTGGAACAGGTTCCCGGAGCGGGTGCCGCAGGGGGGATGGGGGCGGCGTTACAGGCCTTTTGCGGCGCTGAGCTTCGTCAGGGAATAGAAATTGTCACGGAAGCCCTGGGGCTGGATGAACTGGTTCGAGATGCCACGTTGGTGATTACTGGGGAAGGGCGCATCGACAGCCAGACGATCCATGGCAAAGTACCGATTGGCGTGGCACGAGTCGCCAAGCAGTACAATAAACCGGTGATTGGCATTGCAGGTAGCCTGACGGCAGATGTCGGCGTGGTGCATGAGCATGGGTTGGATGCCGTATTCAGTGTGCTGTACAACATCTGTTCACTCGAAGAGGCGTTGGATAATGCGGCAGAGAATGTACGAATGACGGCGCGCAATATCGCCGCGACGATCCGGTTGGCGCAGTCAGTGTCGCGCTGAGCGCTATGTGATGCGGTAGCAGGATTGTTAATCAGCGCCTTTTATCTACACGTTTTTATGCAGATGCGGAGGCGGTTTCGTGCGCTCGTCCCTTAAACGTTCAGCGTTAGGTTCTCCCTCTGTCAGGCTGCTGTTTCTTATACGAATGCAGCGACATTGTGGGTTTTGCCGTTATCCGGCGTAAAAAATTATGCTGAGGAGATAGCTGGCTTCGGATGAGCCGCAGGACGCGGCGAAAGCTTGCGCCACGTCGGGAACGTGTCGCAAGCGGTCCGTAAAGCCAGATACCGACGAAGGCCCCGCGTTAGCGGCATAATTTCCGCCAAAAAGCCTGGGGTCACGGGGCGAGCGGCGCTTGAGCCGTCCCGTGTCGGGCGCGTGCTGCGGAGTAGCATGGAATAGCCATATTGTAAGCGCACGAAACTGTCTCCGCAGTGGGGATATTGATTACGAATGCATAGATTTAACATGCGGCTGGGCGGCGTTGTTAACGTTGTCGATCTCGTCCAGCAGCTCTAGCCATTCCGGTTCCAGATCGCTGGCGTGAACGCCTTTACGCAGTTGTTGTTCCAGATAGCGACAGATGCGCTTCAGACGTGGGACCCCGCTGTAGCTGCAACTGCCGTGCAGTTTATGAACCAGTTCAATAATGTCGTCATCCGTCTGGCCGTTCAGTACGTTCTCGATCTTTCGTCGCACTTCCGGTAGGAAATCCAGCAGCATTTGTAACAGATCACGCGCCAGTTCCGGCTTGTTAGCGGCCTGTTGCTGTGCCAATGCCCAGTCGAGTGACAGTTGGCTATCATCGTGCTCGTTCAGCAGACTTGTAATATCGCCTCGATCGCGCTTCAACGGATCTTTTCGTGCATGACGTGTCAGCACGCTTTTCAGCATTTGCTCGTCTATCGGTTTAGCCAGATAGTCATCCATACCTGAGCGCAATAGATGATCGCGTTCACCCGTCATGGTCTGTGCCGTTACCGCGATAATGGGCGTAGTCGCATGATGAGGGATCTGGTGGATCAGCTCGCTGGCGCAAATACCGTCCATCCCCGGCATCTGAATGTCCATGAGGATAATATCGAGCTGATGTATTTGCGCCTGTTCAATCGCATCTGTTCCGCTTTCGCACAAGATAATCGTTTCGACCTGTTCTTCCAGCAGTGTGCCGATCAGTTTCAGATTTGCGGGGTTGTCATCTACCGCCATCACGCTCAGCGGCAGACGAGCTGGGTGGCGTAGTGCATTCTGGTGCACAGCAGTGTCGCCTGGCAGGAAAGAGAGCTGGAACAGCGTGTTATCCTGTAGTAGTGGCAACAGGCGTGATGAGGCAAGCGGCTTGCTCAGACAGGCATGCACGCCGAAGGTTTTCAACTGCTCGGCATCCATCTGCGCCAGACTGGGTAGCGCCAGAATTACGCAAGGCGCACGGCGACAGATATCACGCAGTCTGGGGGTATAGTCGAGCAGCGTATTGCGATATTGCACAGGAATACCGAGCAGTAGAATATCAAACTCCCCCTCTGGCAATTGCTCAAACGTCGGACTGTAACTTACTATCAACGGCGTCTGGCTCAGGATGTCCAGCGTGGCCTGTGCGGCGATAGGATGGTACTCCACGTAGGCCAGATGTTTACCTTGCAGCATCGTATAGGCCGGCTCGGTTGGTATGGCGTGGGGATTGAGCGGCAGCGTGATGTGGAACCAGAAGGTCGAGCCTTTATTGAGTTGGCTTTGGAAACTGATATCGCCGCCCATCTCTTTGACCAGACGCTGAGTGATGACCAACCCAAGCCCTGTGCCGCCATGACGACGTGAAATACTGGTGTCAGCCTGACGGAAAGCCTGAAACAGTTGCGATTGCTGCAACTCGGCGATACCGATGCCAGTATCGCGTATTTGCACCTCTAGCTGAATCTGATGATGTTCCTGCCGCCGCTTCTCTACTCGAATGTCAATGTTGCCCTGTTCGGTAAATTTAATCGCATTGCCCAGCAGGTTAGTGATGATTTGCTGTATCCGTAGCGGATCGCCGACATACTGTTCAGGAACATCATTCTGAATACTGAGCGTCAGCTCTAACCCTTTTTCATGTGCCGTATGTGCCAGCAACATCACAACGTCGTCCAGCGTGCTGTGCAGGGAGAATGGAATATCCTCCAGTACCAACTTTCCGGCCTCTAGCTTAGAGAAATCCAGTACATCGTTAATAATGTTCAGCAGGTTATTGGCAGATCGTTCGATAGTGAGCAAATAGTCAGTCTGGGTGGTGTTCAGTGGGGTTTTCAATGTCTGGCGGGTGAAACCGATCACGCCATTCAGCGGCGTTCTCAGTTCATGTGACATATTCGCCAGAAACTCGGACTTGATGCGTGCGGCTTCCTGCGCCCGCTTTTTGGCGAGATCCAGTTCAACGTTTTGGATCTCCATCTGCTCCAGCGTCTCTCGCAGATCGTAGGTCGCCTGATCGATGTTTTGCTGCATTTCTTCGTGGTAGGCGGTCAGCGACATCGCCATGGAGTTAATGCCATTTTTCAGCATATCTAGCTCGCCGAGCATGTAGCCTTCCACCCGACTATCCAATTGCCCTCGGCGAATGCGATCGACGGTATCCACCATATTGCGGATCGGGGTGGTGACATCGCGCATCAGACGATAGGCGAAGAGGACGGCAGCACCTAAAGATAACAGCAGCAGGAGTGCGGCGATAAAGATTTCCTGGTACTGCTGAAGCCGAATGGTGCTGGTATCCAGCTCAATAACCAGATAGCCGAGAGGCGTCGCTGTACCAGGGAATAGGGGCGCTCCTCCACCAGGCATGAATTCGCTGTCATTGACGATCGGCATGTGCAGAATCAGCGCATCACTCGTGTGGTGCAGATGCAGCTTATTGTATGAAAACGCATCGCTGCTGAGCGGCTGTAATGCCACATTATTGCGTACATTGGTGGTGGCCAATAGCTGATTACGGGCATCGAATACGCTAATGGTGCGAACGATCGCGGAGTGGCGGCGATGAAGTGTATTGATTAACGCAGGGATCGTGTCCATCTGGCGATGGGTAATGGCGTAAGCGCTGATGGTCGCCAGCGGTTCAATAATGCTGGTGCCCGAATCGGCCAACTGCGACTGCAACTGATTGTAACGATGGATAACGAAGAACGAGCTGAGCAGCAGCCCGATCATCAACGTCGGTGCCAAAATCAGTATCAACATCCGTGCACGAAGACTGTATTTGGTCATGAGGTTCCAATGTGGGAGAATTAGAGGATGCTGAGTACCCTAATGTTTATTGGGTACTACGTTTATCTGTTACAGCCGTTCAACTCAAGAGATCAATCGATAGTACATTATGGCGCAATTCTACTCTCCAAACCGGCGTGTGACGACCCGGAAAGCAGTTCCAGCGAAAAACCTCACTGTCACGGTGGCGTCACTTGACCCGTTTGGGCAGGGCGTGGCGCGTCACGAAGGCAAGACGGTTTTTGTCACAGGTGTGCTGCCGGGAGAGCAGGCCGAGGTGCAACTGACGGAAGAGAAGCGTCAGTTTTCGCATGCAAAACTTAAACGCTTGCTGACGCCTAGCCCGCAGCGCGTTGAGCCGCAATGCCCGCATTTTACCCGCTGTGGCGGCTGTCAGCAGCAGCATGCAGACATTACGTTGCAACAGAGCAGCAAAACGGCGGCATTGATGCGCATGATGACGCGGGAAACGGGCGTTGAACTGCCAGCAGCATCGCTGATTGCTGGCACACCTTATGCCTATCGGAGGCGTGCGCGGCTTGCGTTATACTTTCAGGCAAAAGAGCAGCGATTGTTGATGGGCTATCGGCAGTCAAATTCTCACGATCTGGTGGATATCAAAGCCTGTCCGGTATTGCGTCCCGAGCTTGAAGCGCTGCTGCAACCGCTGCGCGACTGTTTGAGTCGACTAAAAGCGGCAAAGCGTCTTGGGCATGTAGAACTGGTGCAAGCGGAGAACGGTCCGTTGCTGGTGCTGAGGCATCTTGATCCGTTTCATCCATCGGATGAGCAGGCGTTGCGTGATTTTGCCCAGCAGCAGAGTGTCTCGGTTTATCTGGCACCGGATGCCGATTCGCTGACGCGTCTACACGGCGAAGAGCCGGTCTATCACGTCGCCGGGCTGACGCTGGCATTTAGCCCGCGTGATTTTATTCAGGTCAATGACGCGGTTAACCAGCAGATGGTCACGCAGGCGCTAACGTGGCTGGATGTGCAACCGCAGGATAGAATATTGGACCTGTTTTGCGGCATGGGCAATTTCACGCTGCCGCTGGCACAGCGTGCTGCCAGCGTTGTCGGTGTGGAAGGGGTTACCGCGTTAGTCGAGAAAGGGCGAGAGAATGCCCGACGCAATGCGCTGTCGAATGTCACATTTTTTCACCAAAATCTTGAGGATGACGTCACGCAGCAGCCGTGGGCGGCTCAGGGTTTTGATAAGATATTACTTGATCCGGCACGTGCGGGCGCAGCAGGCGTGATGGAGCAGATAACCAGACTGGCACCGAAACGGGTGGTGTATGTTTCCTGTAACGCCACGACGCTAGCACGCGACAGCAAAGTATTACTCGCAGCCGGTTACCGGCTGGCGAATGTCGCGATGTTGGATATGTTTCCACATACCGGACACCTTGAATCGATGGCACTGTTTTTGCACGATTCCGGCACGCGGAAGGCGTAATAAGCAGAAGTACAGCGTCGCTTGCAAGGTGAAGGGGAACGTAGGGAGAAATTATGGTTGCGGTAAGAAGTGCGCATTTGAATACGGCAGGTGAATTTGTCCCTGACGCGTGGATTGCTTCACTGGGCATTGCCAGTCAGCAATCGTGTGAACGTTTAGCCGAAACCTGGCGTTACTGTGAACAGCAAACGCAAGATCACGCCGATGCCTCGTTATTGCTGTGGCGCGGCATCGAAATGGTGGAAATCCTGTCCACGCTGAGCATGGACAATGACAGCATGCGCGCGGCGCTGCTTTTTCCGCTGGCAGATGCGAACGTGGTCGATGAACCGACGCTGGAAGCCGCGTTTGGGAAAAACATCGTTGATTTGGTGCATGGCGTGCGCGATATGGATGCAATCCGCCAGCTCAAAGCGACGCAGAATGATTCCGGCGCGTCTGAGCAGGTCGATAACATCCGCCGCATGCTGCTGGCGATGGTGGAAGATTTTCGCTGCGTGGTCATCAAACTCGCCGAGCGGATCGCACACCTGCGAGAAGTGAAGGATGCCCCGGAAGAAGAACGGGTATTGGCGGCCAAAGAGTGTACCAATATCTATGCGCCGCTGGCTAACCGCTTAGGTATCGGCCAGTTAAAGTGGGAGCTGGAAGATTTCTGCTTCCGCTACCTGCATCCTGATGAATATAAAAAAATCGCCAAACTGTTGCACGAGCGGCGTATCGATCGTGCGCAGTACATTGACGATTTTGTCAAAACGCTGCGCGATGCGATGAAAGAAGAGGGCGTGCAGGCAGAGATCTACGGCCGTCCCAAGCATATCTACAGCATCTGGCGCAAGATGCAGAAGAAAGCACTGTCGTTCGATGAACTGTTCGATGTGCGTGCGGTACGCATTGTTGTCGAGCGTTTGCAGGATTGCTACGGGGCGCTCGGTATCGTGCATACGCACTATCGCCATCTGCCGGACGAGTTTGACGACTATGTGGCTAACCCCAAACCGAATGGTTATCAATCCATCCACACCGTGGTGTTAGGGCCGGGCGGGAAGACGCTCGAAATTCAGATTCGTACACGTCAGATGCATGAAGACGCCGAACTGGGCGTCGCAGCACACTGGAAATACAAAGAAGGCACCGCCGTGGGCGGGCGTTCTGGCTATGAAGGCCGTATTGCCTGGCTGCGTAAACTGCTTGCCTGGCAGGAAGAGATGGCCGACTCGAATGACGTGCTGGACGAAGTCCGTAGCCAGGTGTTCGACGATCGCGTCTATGTCTTTACGCCAAAAGGCGACGTGGTCGATCTTCCCGCCGGTTCCACGCCGCTGGACTTCGCTTATCACATCCACAGTGATATCGGGCACCGCTGCATCGGGGCGAAAATCAGCGGACGGATTGTGCCATTTACCTACCAACTGCAAATGGGCGATCAGATTGAAATTATCACCCAGAAGCAGCCAAATCCAAGTCGTGACTGGCTGAATCCGAACCTGGGGTATATCACCACCAGCCGCGGACGATCCAAGATCCAGAACTGGTTCCGTAAGCAAGATCGCGACAAGAACATTCTGGCGGGTCGACAGATTCTGGATGACGAGCTGGCGCATTTGGGGGTTAGCCTGAAAGCGGCGGAAAAACTGCTGCTACCGCGCTACAACGTGAATTCGCTGGATGAATTACTGGCTGCGATTGGCGGCGGTGATGTTCGCCTGAACCAGATGGTGAATTTCCTGCAATCGCAGCTAAAACAGCCGAGTGCGGAAGAACTGGATCGCGAAGCCCTGCGCCAACTGACGCAAAAAACACATCAGCCGCCAGCGCGCAGCAATAACAAAGACAATGGCCGTGTGGTCGTTGAAGGTGTTGGCAATCTGATGCATCACATTGCCCGCTGCTGCCAGCCAATTCCGGGTGATGAAATCACCGGATTTATCACACGCGGGCGGGGAATTTCGATTCACCGTGCTGACTGTGAACAGTTGGACGAACTGCGCGCCAGCTCGCCGGAGCGGATTGTGGATGCGGTATGGGGTGAAAGCTACTCCAGCGGTTATTCGCTGGTGGTGAGGGTGATTGCTAACGATCGCAGCGGCCTGCTGCGCGATATCACCACGATTCTGGCGAATGAGAAGGTCAATGTACTGGGCGTCGCCAGCCGTAGCGACACCAAGCAGCAACTGGCAACGATTGATATGGATATCGAGATCTACAATCTGCAAGTGTTAGGCCGCATTCTGGCGAAGCTCAACCAACTGCCGGATGTGATCGATGCGCGGCGTCAGCAGGGGGCATAAATATTGATTTCATCATCAGCAGACAACTGAAGCGTTTTTGTAGGTTTGGTGAAGGGTTTCGTGCGTGAGTAGCTGTGTTGTTCTTTTGTAGCTCCGTAGCCACGCCCGACTGAGGGATGCTCAGACGCCGCATCCCTCAGAACCCTGGCTTTTGGCGAGAATTGTGCCGCGATGCGGTTACTTCGATGTACATGCCCGCTGTCGAGCCACCTGTGACGCGCTCCCGGCGCGGCACAGGTTTTCGCCGCGTCCATGCGGCTCACTCGGCGGTCATGTGCATCTCAGCACAATTTTTTACGCCGTTGAAATAAAAATAGTGATGTCTTTGCGATTTTTAGCCGAAGTTGGCTGCCGTATTTTGCTATTTCACACAAATTTTTTTCAGGAATATTATGACTTTACCTTTGACGAATTTATCCTCCGTCGAGCGCCTGCTCGCCATCATGAAAACCCTGCGCGATCCTGAAAATGGTTGTCCGTGGGACAAGAAACAGACGTTTGACACCATCGCGCCTTATACGTTGGAAGAAACGTATGAAGTGCTGGATGCCATCAGCCGTCAGGATTTTGATGATTTGCGCGGTGAGTTAGGGGATTTACTGTTTCAGGTGGTGTTTTACGCGCAAATGGCGCAGGAAAAAGGCCTGTTCGATTTCTCCGATGTCTGTAACGCCATCAGCGACAAGCTGGAACGCCGGCACCCGCATATTTTCGGCGATCTGACGCTGACGGACAGCGATGCCGTGCTGGCAAACTGGGAGCAGACCAAAGCGCAGGAGCGGGCGGAGAAAGATCGTCATTCGCCGTTGGATGACATTCCTGATGCGCTGCCTGCCTTAATGAAAGCGCAAAAAATTCAGCAGCGTTGTGCCTCTGTTGGCTTCGATTGGGACAGCCTGGGGCCGGTGCTCGATAAAGTGTACGAAGAGATCGACGAGGTGATGTTTGAGGCGCGGCAAGCCGTTGTCGATGAAGAAAAATTAGGTGAAGAGATTGGTGATTTATTGTTCGCCACAGTCAATCTCTCTCGTCATCTGGGGCACAAGGCTGAGAATGCATTACAGGCGGCAAATCGCAAGTTCACGCGTCGTTTTCGCGAGGTAGAACAAATTGTTACGGCATCGGGAAAAACGCTGGAACAGGCGACGCTGGATGAAATGGAAGCCGCATGGCAGCAGGTGAAAAAACAGGAAATAGGCCATTAATCCGTTTTTAATCACAAACCCTGTTTTTATCGATTTTAATGAATATATTTTATTGTTATTAAAGGTAATTATTGGTTGTGGTGAGAGCGGTTTTACTTCACCTTCGAGGGTGTTGGAATCGCCACATTGTGTAAAACGAACATTTGTGGCGTTCATCAGGTTCAGGTATACTACTTTCCCGTCTT
This sequence comes from Pectobacterium polonicum, assembly GCF_005497185.1. Lineage (GTDB taxonomy): Bacteria > Pseudomonadota > Gammaproteobacteria > Enterobacterales > Enterobacteriaceae > Pectobacterium > Pectobacterium polonicum. The sequence goes on from NZ_RJTN01000012.1 coordinate 79,336, forward strand.
GGTACCTCCATCGTCTTTAAACCTAAACTCTCAGGTTCAGCATGACAACTAATTATATTTTTGTGACCGGCGGGGTCGTTTCCTCTCTGGGTAAAGGCATTGCCGCAGCCTCTCTGGCGGCTATTCTTGAAGCCCGTGGCCTCAACGTTACCATCATGAAACTGGACCCGTACATCAACGTGGATCCGGGCACGATGAGCCCGACGCAGCACGGTGAAGTGTTTGTCACCGAAGACGGCGCCGAAACCGATCTGGACTTGGGTCACTACGAGCGGTTCATCCGCACCAAAATGTCTCGCCGCAACAACTTCACCACTGGCCGTATCTACTCTGATGTCCTGCGCAAAGAGCGCCGTGGCGATTATCTGGGCGCGACCATTCAGGTGATCCCGCATATCACCAACGCGATTAAAGAGCGCATCATTGAAGGTGGCGAAGGCCACGACGTCGTTCTGGTCGAAATCGGCGGTACCGTCGGCGATATCGAGTCTTTACCGTTCCTTGAAGCGATTCGGCAGATGGCGGTGCAAGTGGGCCGCGAACACACGCTGTTTATGCACCTGACGCTGGTGCCGTATCTGGCGGCGGCGGGCGAAGTGAAAACCAAGCCGACGCAGCACTCCGTTAAAGAACTGCTTTCCATCGGTATTCAGCCTGATGTGCTGATTTGCCGTTCCGACCGCACCGTGCCGGCCAACGAGCGTGCAAAAATTGCTTTATTCTGTAATGTGCCAGAAAAAGCAGTAATATCCCTTAAAGACATTGATTCGATTTATAAAATCCCGTCGCTATTGAAATCACAGGGGCTGGACGATTATATTTGTAAACGATTCAGCTTGAACTGTCCCGAAGCCAACCTGTCAGAATGGGAACAGGTTGTGTATGAAGAAGCGAATCCGGGCGGCGAAGTCACTATCGGTATGGTCGGCAAATATGTTGCGCTGCCGGATGCCTACAAGTCTGTGATTGAAGCACTGAAACACGGTGGTTTGAAGAATCGCCTGACGGTGAACATCAAGCTGATCGACTCACAGGATGTTGAAACCCGTGGTGTCGAAGTATTGAAAGATTTGGACGCTATCCTGATTCCTGGCGGTTTCGGCTATCGTGGCGTCGAAGGGAAAATCATGTCGGCGAATTACGCCCGTGAGAACAACATCCCTTACCTGGGCATTTGCCTGGGGATGCAGGTCGCATTAATGGAATTTGCCCGTAACGTTGTTGGGATGGAAGGGGCAAACTCAACGGAGTTTGTGCCAGACTGTAAGTACCCTGTCGTTGCGTTGATCACGGAATGGCGTGATGAGAACGGCAATGTTGAAGTCCGTGATGAAGCCAGCGATCTGGGCGGCACCATGCGTGTTGGCGGGCAGCAATGCCATCTGACCGAAGGTAGTCTGGTGCGTCAGATGTACGGTGAGCAAACGATTATCGAACGTCACCGTCATCGTTATGAAGTTAACAACATGCTGTTGAAACAGATTGAAACGGCGGGATTACGGGTTGCTGGTCTTTCCGCCGACCGCAAACTGGTGGAGATTATCGAGTTACCCGATCATCCTTGGTTCGTTGCCTGTCAATTCCACCCGGAATTCACATCAACGCCGCGAGATGGACACCCCCTGTTTGCCGGCTTTGTCAAAGCCGCTGGCGCGTACCAGAAGCGTCAGGTGAAGTAAGAGTTATATCAGCAACGCGCGATCGCTATCGCGCGTTGCTCGTCTAGGGTTTTAGTTCTATCTAAAGTTTTAGTTTAACTTGTACTGAGGAAAATCTAATGTCCAAAATTGTTAAAGTCATCGGCCGTGAAATCATCGACTCACGCGGAAACCCAACTGTTGAAGCTGAAGTTCATCTGGAAGGTGGTTTTGTAGGTCTGGCTGCTGCGCCATCAGGGGCTTCTACTGGCTCTCGCGAAGCGCTGGAACTGCGTGACGGTGACAAATCCCGTTTTCTGGGCAAAGGCGTAACGAAAGCCGTTGCTGCGGTTAACGGCCCGATTGCTCAGGCTGTACTGGGTAAAGACGCGAAAGATCAGGCTAACATCGACAAGATCATGATCGACCTGGACGGTACTGAGAACAAATCTAAGTTCGGTGCTAACGCCATTCTGGCCGTGTCTCTGGCTGCCGCTAAAGCTGCTGCTGCGTCAAAAGGTCTGCCACTGTATGCTCATATCGCTGAGCTGAACGGCACCCCAGGTAAATATTCTATGCCTCTGCCAATGATGAACATCATCAACGGTGGCGAGCACGCGGATAACAACGTTGATATCCAAGAGTTCATGATTCAGCCTGTTGGCGCAAAAACGCTGAAAGAAGCCATCCGTATGGGTTCTGAAGTGTTCCACACCCTGGCTAAAGTTCTGAAATCCAAAGGTATGGGTACTGCTGTTGGTGACGAAGGTGGCTATGCGCCAAACCTGGGCTCCAACGCTGAAGCGCTGGCCGTTATCGCAGAAGCGGTAAAAGCAGCAGGCTACGAGCTGGGCAAAGACATCACGCTGGCGATGGACTGCGCAGCGTCTGAATTCTACAAAGACGGTAAATACGTTCTGGCTGGCGAAGGCAACAAAGCGTTCACCTCTGAAGAATTCACCCACTTCCTGGAAGATCTGACCAAACAGTACCCAATCGTGTCTATCGAAGACGGTCTGGACGAATCTGATTGGGCTGGCTTCGCTTACCAGACTAAAGTTCTGGGCGACAAAATCCAACTGGTTGGTGACGATCTGTTCGTAACCAACACCAAGATCCTGAAAGAAGGTATCGAGAAAGGCATCGCTAACTCTATCCTGATCAAATTCAACCAGATCGGTTCTCTGACCGAAACGCTGGCTGCAATTAAAATGGCGAAAGACGCAGGCTACACGGCTGTTATCTCTCACCGTTCAGGCGAAACTGAAGATGCAACCATCGCTGACCTGGCAGTAGGTACAGCAGCGGGCCAGATCAAAACGGGTTCTATGAGCCGTTCTGACCGTGTTGCTAAATACAACCAGCTGATCCGTATTGAAGAAGCACTGGGCGACTCTGCGCCGTTCAACGGCCTGAAAGAAGTTAAAGGTCAGTAATTACGTCTCTGGTGTAATCCGGTAGCCGAGAAGGCAGCCTGATACGCACCAACGTGATTAACCATAAAAATCCAGAAGCGCGAAAGCGTTTCTGGATTTTTTTATGGCGGACATCCTTGTCCGCCACCCTCCGGGCCGTTGCTGCGCAACGTTGAAAAACGCTCCTGACGTTTTTTTATGGCGGACATCCTTGTCCGCCACCCTCCGGGCCGTTGCTGCGCAACGTTGAAAAACGCTCCTGACGTTTTTTTATGGCGGACATCCTTGTCCGCCACCCTCCGGGCCGTTGCTGCGCAACGTTGAAAAACGCTCCTGACGTTTTTTTATGGCGGACATCCTTGTCCGCCACCCTCCGGGCCGTTGCTGCGCAACGTTGAAAAACGCTCCTGACGTTTTTTTATGGCGGACATCCTTGTCCGCCACCCTCCGGGCCGTTGCTGCGCAACGTTGAAAAACGCTCCTGACGTTTTTTTATGACGGACATCCTTGTCCGCCACCCTCCGGGCCGTTGCTGCGCAACGTTGAAAAACGCTCCTGACGTTTTTTTATGACGGACATCCTTGTCCGCCACCCTCCGGGCCGTTGCTGCGCAACGTTGAAAAACGCTCCTGACGTTTTTTATGGCGGACATCCTTGTCCGCCACCCTTCGGGCCGTTGCTTGCGCAACGTTGAAAAACGCTCCTGACGTTTTTTTATGGCGGACATCCTTGTCCGCCACCCTCCGGGCCGTTGCTGCGCAACGTTGAAAAACGTTCCTGACGTTTTTTTATGGCGGACATCCTTGTCCGCCACCCTCCGGGCCGTTGCTGCGCAACGTTGAAAAACGTTCCTGACGTTTTTTTATGACAGGCATCCTTGTCCGCCATCCTGCGGGCAGCTGCTGCGCAACGTTGAAAACGCTTTCGGCGTTTTTTCGACAGGACATTCCTGTCCGCCCTATTTCCTGTTACAGGGAGGAAGATACCTACAATTTAGTACTCTTCATACACCCTGTTTTTATATTTGAATATTTAAAATTCAACGTTTTATAAAATAAATCCCTCTATCGCTCTCCTTATTTTCTTCTTGTCATGTCTGTATAGTATGCGTCGATATATAAATAATTACATATCGATAATTGACATAATATTGACTAACAGGGATATAGCGGATGAAAGCCCGAAAAAATAATAGAAAAAAAGCACAGTGGTTATTGCCAGCATTAATGGTGGTTGTTCCACCCGTATTGAGCGCCGAATCAGCAACAATCAAGGACAGCGAAAAGACAAAAGCGGCTGATGTGATGGTCGTCAAGGCCGATCGCAGCGAGGCGAATGCGAATCTGGCTGGTGCAGGTATGACGGTCGACGATGTAGAGATCGGACCATTAGGCAAACGCTCAAGGTTGGATACGCCATATTCGACCACGACCGTGACGGAAGCCATGATAGCCAATCAGCAGGCAAAAAATGTTAACGATCTCCTCAAATATAACGCGTCCAGCCAGATGCAGGCGCGCGGCGGCATTGACGTAGGTCGTCCTCAAAGCCGTGGTATGCAAGGAAGCGTGCTGGCGAACAGCAGATTGGATGGGTTAAATATTATTTCCACCACCGCTTTTCCGGTTGAGATGCTGGAGCGACTGGATGTGATTAATAGCCTGACTGGCGCACTGTATGGGCCTGCCAGCCCAGCCGGACAGTTTAACTTTACGCAGAAAAGGCCAACGGCGCAGACGTTAAACCGCTTTACCGTCGGCTATTCCGGTAAAGGTGCGGCGATGGGTCATGCCGATCTGGGTGGGCATCTGGGAGACGAAAACCAGTTCGGTTATCGTATAAACCTGCTACAGGATGAAGGTGAAGGAAGTATCAGCAACAGCACGTTGCGGCGGCAATTAGCCAGCGTGGCGTTTGATTGGAACCTCTCGCCTGATACGGTGTTGGAAGTCAACGCCAGCGAGTACCGTTTCCGCAAAATGGGCTATGCGGGGGATTTTGCCTATGGGCCGACGATGCAGCTACCCAAAGCGCCGGATATTACGAAACAGGGATACGGGCAGAGCTTCGCAGGACTCGATCTGATAACCAAAACGGCCAGCACACGCCTGAAACACTACTTCAATAATGACTGGTACGCTTCGGGTGGGGTGGGCTATCAAGTCGCCGATCGCGGTATGCGTTCGCTGTCGCATAATATTTTGCCATCAGGGGATGTGGAAACCACGCTGGAGCAGCAATACTCATCCGCGCGTTTCCGGGTTCTGAGCAATACGCTGCAACTGAACGGTCATATCGATACGGACGGGCCTTCCCACGATGTAGTATTTAGTACCACCGGGTATCAATGGACGATGTTTTCTTCTCCCGGCAATGATAATGAATATACGCTAGGGACCTCGCCTATTAATGCGCCGCAGCGCTATAACGATCCCAGCGATGGGCGTTTTTATGTCGGTTCTGGTCATGATAAATCCAGCCGTGCCAGCCAACAGGCTATCACCGCGGGTGATACGATCACCTTCAACGATCGCTGGTCGGCCATGGGCGTGGTGAGCCAAAGCTGGTTGACCTCACGCAACTTCACTAATGGTAATGTGCAGCGTGCGACGGGCACGAGTCCGACGCTGTCGCTGATGTACAAACCCTTACCAAACGTGATGACCTATGTCGCCTATGCTGATTCTCTGGAGCAGGGGGATACCGCTCCTAATAGCGCGGTGAACAAAGCGCAGACGCTGAAGCCTTACCGCAGTACCCAATATGAAGCGGGCGTGAAATCCCAGTGGGATGGGGTGAACCTGAATGCGGCGGTGTTCCGTCTGGAACGGCCTTTCGCCTATGTTGATCCTGCCGATAACGTGTTCAAAGAGCAGGGGAAACAGGTTAACACCGGGTTAGAGTTGACAGCGGATGGTGAAGTACTTTCCGGTTTGCATGTCTATGCCAGCACGACGCTGCTGGACCCCAAGCTGACGGATACAGGGATTGAGGCGACGACGAATAAACGGGTGGTCGGGGTGCCGAAGTTTCAGGCTAACCTGCTGACGGAATACAGCCATCCGTCTTACCCCAATATGGTCTATACCGCGAACCTCCATTACACCGGTAAACGTGTGGCCAATAATACCAACACAGCGTGGGTAGATAGCTATATGACGCTGGATCTGGGCACACGCTATGGCTTCAAACTGTACGACAAGCCGGCAGCGTTTCGCGTTTCGCTCAATAACGTCACCAATGAACATTATTGGAGCTCGCTCTTCCCTTATCGTCAGAACGGGGAGAATCGAGCCTCCAGTGCGTTTGTCGGTGACCCGCGTGAAATCCGCGCTTCTTTGACCGTTGACTGGTGAGTGTGATGCAGAAACGTAACCTTACCACGCGCTATCGCGAGTATTTGCTCAATGCGTTAGTGCTGCTGGCGGTGAGTTTCTCCGGCGTGCATCTGGTTCAGGCGGAAACGCCTGAACCCGCGCAGCGGACGATTCACTATTACGGCGATCGCACTGTGACGGTGCCCGTGACGGTTGAGCGGGTTGCCACCTCGTGGAATGCGCAAAACTCGATACTGGCGATGCTCGGCTATGGCGATCGTATTGTCGGGACGACGAAGCTCGTGCGCGATATGCCGCTGTTCCGCCAGTTTGTGCCGTCCATTACGCAGGCTTCGCTGGTTTCCCAGAGTGGAAATATGGGAATTAATACTGAAGCATTGATTGCGCGCCGTGCTCAGGTCTTTTTCGTGTCGGAAAGTGTGCCTATTGCTGAAGCCGAGGTATTGCGTAAAGCCGGAATTGCTGTGGTGCCACTGCGTTACAATTCGCTGGCGGCGATGGTGGAACGCACGTTGATTACCGGTGAGATTTTGGGGCCGGAAGCGTCGCGTCGGGCACAGGATTTTGCCGCCTACTATCAGGACAACGTCAGGCGAGTGACGGAGGTTATCCAGCGCATTCCGCCACAGCAGCGTGTAAAGGTCTACCATTCGGTTGGCGATCCGTTGACTACATCTGGACGTCCCTCATTGAATCAGGATTGGATGGATCTGGGCGGCGCGATTAACGTGGCTGAGCCGTGGTTCAGCCAAAGTGGTGTGACAACGGCACCTGTTTCACTTGAGCAAATTTTTCAGGCCGATCCCGATGTGATTATTACGATGCAGGCTGAAGATGCGAAAGCAATCCGTCAGGATGCAAAGTGGCAGCAACTGCGTGCGGTAAAAGAAGGGCGTGTTTACGTCAATCCGCTGGGCATGTTCTGGTGGTGTCGAGAAACGTCTGAGCAGGCGCTGCAATTTCTTTGGCTGGCAAAAATGCTCTATCCACAGCAGATGCAGCACATTGATATGGCAAAAGAGACGCATGATTTTTATCAGCGTTTTTACGGTATCGATTTGACTGCGCAACAGGTAGCGTTAATTTTGTCTCCCCCTGTACATTAGGGGCTTCAGTTGATGGCAGGGCCGCATTGTGATGCGGCCCTGTTTTTTTAGACACAGACATGAGGGGATGACGCTGATTACGCCAACTTCTTGAGGATTGCTTTGGCGACGACTTCTGAACTAGCCGGGTTCTGACCGGTGATCAGCTTGCCGTCTTCAACGAGGTACGGTGCCCAGTCTGGGCCTTTTTCATACAGACCGCCGAGTTTCTTGAACTCATCTTCAATCAGGAAAGGCACCACGTCCGTCAACTGAACCGCCGCTTCTTCACCGTTGGTGAAGCCTGTCACTTTACGACCTTTAATCAGCGCATCGCCATTTTCTGCTTTCACGTGAATCAGTACGCCCGGTGCGTGGCAGACAAAACCGGTCGGCTTGTTGGCGCGAACAAAGGCTTCGATGAGCGCGATAGAGACCGGCGATTCCGCCAGATCCCAAAGCGGGCCGTGACCGCCGGGATAGAAAACGGCATCAAAATCCTGTTCGCTGACGGTATCGAGTTTTACCGTATTGGCCAGTTCCTGCTGTGCGGCAGGATCGGCTTTAAAACGGTGCGTCAGTTCGGTTTGAAAATCAGCGAGATCGCTTTTCGGGTCGAGAGGTGGCTGACCACCGGCAGGTGAGGCGAGCACCAGCTCGGCGCCTGCATCTTTAAAGGTGTAATAAGGGGCGGCAAATTCTTCCAGCCAGAAGCCGGTTTTATTGCCCGTGTTGCCCAGTTCGTCGTGAGAAGTCAGTACCATCAAAATTTTCATCATTTTTCTCTCTAATTTCAGGATGAGCAGGTGAATAGACGCCGGTTACCCTTTCAGGGCGGCGACAATCGCGTCTTGTTTCTCATGGTAAGGCGCACGCAGTGTCAGGTTAGACGCGCCATCTTCACTTTGTATGACAATCGGTTTGGCGTGGCTGAAACGGCGGAATCCGTGGATGCCGTGGTACGCGCCGATGCCGGATGCGCCAACGCCGCCGAACGGGAGTGTGTCGATAGATACGTGCGTCATTACATCGTTGATGACCAGCGCGCCTGATGTCGTTCTGCTGGCGAAGCGTTGCTGCATGGCCTCATCGTTGCTGAACAGATAGGCCGCCAGCGGACGTGGATGCGCATTGATGTAGTGAATCGGTTCCTCTGCGGCCTGATAGGTTTTGATGGGCAGCAGCGGGCCGAAAATTTCTTCCTGCATGATCGTCATCTCATCGCTTACGCCGAACACCAGATGTGGGGCAACCTTGCGGCTTTTGGCGTCGTAGGGTGCTTCGCCTTCCGGTGCCAGACTGACGACGGTCGCGCCTTGCTGCTCAGCCTCTTTCAGGATGCGGATCAAACGATCGTAATGTCTGTCAGCAATGATAGATGTGTAATCCGGGTTCGCCTGTAGTGTCGGGAAACTTTTCTGCATAAACGCTTTCGCGGCATCGCGGAAGGCTTGCTCTTGACCTTCGGGCAGCAGCACATAATCCGGTGACAGGCAGATTTGTCCGGCGTTGAAGGTTTTCACCGTCAGCGTGCGTTCAACGGCTTCGGTGATGTCCGCGCTGCGATCAATCACGACAGGGGATTTGCCACCCAGCTCCAGCGTGACCGGCACCAGATTCTCTGCCGCCGCGCGCATCACCTGTTTCCCAACGGCGGTGCTGCCGGTGAAGACCAGATGATCGAACGGCAGTTCGCTGAATGCCTGACCAATTTCTGCATCACCCAGCACCACGGCCAATTCCAGCGGGTCAAAATAGTGAGCGATCAATTCCGCCAGCAGCTCAGACGTGCGCGGTGTGAGTTCTGACGGTTTCAAAATCGCAGTATTGCCAGCGGCAAAAATGTCAGCCAGCGGGCCGAACGACAGGTTCACCGGAAAGTTCCACGGACTGATTACGCCAATCACGCCCAAAGGCTGATGTTGAATCCACGCCTGCATACCGGGAGCGGGTTCATCCACGGCTTCTGGCTGCATCCAGCGTTCAACGTTGTCGATGGCGTTCTGGAGTATTTTCAGCGTGATGCCGATGTCGGCGGCGAAAGAGTGATACAGGCTGCGATGGCCGAAATCCTCACTCATGGCCTGCGCGAGAGCCGCATGGTTTTCACGGAGCAGATTGATGCTGCGCTGTAAGCGATCTTGACGCAGCGCGGCATCGGCGGGGCCAGAGGCAATGTGAGCGCGCTTCATCGTATTCAGGATGGCTTGTAAATCCTTTTTGGATTGTTGTGTCGACATATTTTGTCCTCTTTTATTCATCGAGTACCAGAGAAAACAGCAAGTTAGCCAGAATTTCCAGGTCATTCAGCATGGGTAAAGGATACGGCAGGGGTTGATCCGTCCGCCAACAAGATTATTATTCGAGGGGTATAAATAATTTTATAGGTATCATCGTATGTCGCTTATCCGTCTACGCACGTTTGTGGAAGTCTATCGGCAGCGCTCGATTAGCGGCGCGTCACGTGCGCTTAATCTGACCCAGCCGGCGGTGTCGCAGCACATTGCCGGGCTTGAGGTCGCAGTGGGGCGTCGTCTCTTTGAGCGTCAGGCTAACGGCGTGACGCCAACGTCGGCAGCAGATGATCTGGCGGCGGATCTCGGAGATAAGCTGGATGAAGCCGAAGCCGCGTTAGCCTCTGCCCGTGCGAGGTCAATGGACGTTGCGGGGACACTGCATATCATCGGTCATGCGGACTTCATGGCTGAAGTGGTGTCAGAACAGCTATTGCCGCTACTTGAGGCGGGCGTGCGGGTACACATGCATACCGGTGACGGTGACTTGATCAAGCAAATGTTGCTCGAAGGACATTGCGATCTCGGCATAACGGCGCACCCGGTGACGGATAAGCGGCTGAAAAGCGATCTGTTAAAGAGTGCGACCCTCCAGGCGGTGGCGGCGCCTGCGATTGTCGAGCGGCTATTGCGGACGGGCGATCTGCCGCAGGCGCTGGCGCAGGAACCGATGCTGGCGTATGACCTTGAGTTTCCTCTGATCGATCGCTGGTTGAAGAAGAACCGCATACAGGACAGAGGGCTGGTGCCTGCCGTGGTGAGTCAGGATCTGCGTGCGCTGCGTCGCGTGCTAACCAGAGGATTTGGCTGGACGGTGATGCCGGTGTATTTATGTCAGGATCTGCTGGATTCGGGGGAACTTGTCATTATCCCGCCGCCTGTCGGCACCACGCAGCTGGATTACTATCTGGTCTGGGTGCCGGGCGCGCTGCGCCAGCCGCGTTTAGCCCACGCGCGGCAAACCTTCCTGTGGCGCTTGCAGCACGCGGAGTAACCTCGTCCTCGGTTAAAAAAATGCTGTTTTTCAAGAGATAATGAGGCGTAGCTCGTTACCAGTTCCGCCTTCCTTTTTGCTTGCTCCTCACTTTCCATCCTGTGATCGCCATAAACGAACTGCTGGTTTCGTTCAGTTAAAATCGCTTTTTATAAAATCTTTGAAGCGGATCGCATCAATCTTCCCTGTGCTGCCAGCGTGGGGCGCGTGGTGGCAAAAGCGCAAAGGTTTTCACGATCGCCGGGCGCTACCGTATCAGCGTGACACCTTCATAATGAAAAATGTTCGGGGAAGGATGGCGATGAAAACGCGTAAGATCGGTTTGGCTAACTATTTAGCCTACGGTTCAGGGGACTTTCTTGGTGCGGGTACAACGGCGCTGACGGCCGCCTGGTTACTCTATTTTTACACCACGTTTTGTGGCTTAACGCCGATTGAGGCAACGTTTATTTTTGCGATGGCGCGCGTGCTCGATGCTGTCGTCAGCCCGCTGATGGGTTTCCTGACGGATAACTTCGGTTCAACCTGGCTGGGCAAACGCTTTGGCCGCCGTAAATTCTTTATTTTGCTCGGTATTCCCTTCGTGTTCAGCTACAGCTTCATGTGGGTGGGGGATATGAGCTATTGGTACTATCTGCTGACCTACCTGCTGTTCGATATCGTCTATACGATGGTGCTGGTGCCGTATGAAACGCTGGTGCCGGAAATGACTGACGATTTCAAACAGAAGACCAAGTTCTCCGGCGCACGCATCGCGCTGGCGCAGCTGTCTGCGATTTTGGCCGCGTTTCTGCCGGGCATCCTGCTGGGCTACTTTGGTAAAGACAACGCCATTTCCTTCTTCTATTCGAGCCTGGTGTTCTCCGTTATCTGTGCGCTGGTGCTGACGCTGGTCTATTTCTTTACCTGGGAACGGCCACGCGATCAGATGTCGGAAGCGTCGCTGCGGGCGGAGAAAGAGCGCCAGTCTCTGACGTTAGGCCAAAGCCTGAAACGGCTGAACGTTGAGCTGGTTTCCACGCTGCGTATTCGTATTTTCCGTCAGCATCTTGGGATGTATCTGGGCGGGTATATCGCGCAGGACGTGTTTAACGCCGTGTTCACCTATTACGTGGTCTTTGTGCTGATGCAAAGCCCGACGATGGCGTCTAACCTGATGGGCACCATGGCGATTCTGCAATTCATTGCGGTAATTGGCATGATCCCGCTGTGCATCCGTTTTGGACCAGCCCCATCTTACCGCTTGGTCGTGTGCCTGTTTGGCGTGAGTGCGCTTTCCTACGCGGTCCTGTGGTACAGCGGCCTGCATGACACCTTCTCTCTGCTGCTGTTGATTTCTGCGTTGGCGGGCATCGGACGCGGCGGGATCAACTACGTACCGTGGAACACCTACACTTACATCGCAGATGTGGATGAAGTGATCACCGCGCAGCGTCGTGAAGGGATCTTCGCCGGGATTATGACGCTGACTCGCAAAGCCTCTCAGGCTGGCGCGGTGATGCTGGTGGGGATTGTGTTGCAACTCTCCGGCTTCGTATCCGGGCAGAGCGTACAAGCGCCGGGCGTCAGCCACACGATTCTGATGATTTTGAGCTTCGGCACCGTAGGCGTGCTGGCGCTGGGCTTCCTGGTGTCTCTGCGCTTTAAACTCAACCTGCAAACGCACAGCGTGCTGCGGGAAGAGACGCTGAAAATGCGTGAGGCTGGGCGTCCTGTGCCGGAGAAGATTACCCCGCAGGCGCGGGCCACGGTCGAGATGCTGGCGGGTATGCCGTATGAATCGCTGTGGGGCAATAACAACATCGGCTACCTGAACCGTCATAAAGGTGACAAGCCGGTCACGCACGCCACGCAGTCGTAACTGTATTGAACTGTTAACTGATAACTCAATTGGATGAATGACTATGACCGTATTCAGTGTAAAACATAGCCCGCTTTTACGTCAGCCAGAACGCTTCATCTCCCGTGAGGATCTGAAGGCGCTGATTTGCCGTATCACCGACAATCTGGTGAATATCGAGGATAAAACCGGTGAGTTCTTGTTACGGCTGGACGATGGTCGGGTGATTGATACCAAAGGCTGGGCGGGATGGGAATGGACGCACGGCATCGGGCTGTACGGCATTTATCAGTATTACCAGCAAACGGGTGACGAGCAGATGCGCGCCATCATTGACGACTGGTTTACTGAGCGTCTGGCGGAAGGCACGCCGACGAAGAACGTGAACACCGTGTGCCCGTTCCTGACGCTGGCTTATCGCTATGAAGAAACGGGCGATGCGCGCTGGCTGCCGTATTTGGAGCGCTGGGCAGAGTGGGTGATGTACGAAATGCCGCGCACGGACAAGCAGGGCTTGCAGCACATTGTTTATAACAATGAAAACCATCAGCAGATGTGGGACGACACGCTAATGATGAGCGTGCTGCCGCTGGCGAAAATCGGCAAGCTGTTAAACCGGCCTGAGTTTGTGGAAGAAGCTACATATCAGTTCCTGTTGCATGTGCAATATCTGATGGATCGCGAAAGCGGTCTGTGGTTCCACGGCTGGACGTTTGAGGGGCAGCACAACTACGCGAAAGCGCGCTGGGCGCGTGGCAACAGCTGGCTGACGATTGTTATTCCTGAATTTATTGAACTGCTGGATCTGCCGGAAAACAACGCGACGCGTCGCTTCCTGTTGCAGGTGCTGGAAAGCCAGATTGAAGCATTGGCGAAATATCAGGATGACAGCGGCCTGTGGCACACGCTGATAGACGATCCGAATTCGTACCTGGAAAGCTCGGCTACAGCCGGTTTTGCCTACGGTATCCTGAAAGCGGTGCGCAAGCGCTACGTCGATCCGAGCTATGCTGAAGTGGCGGAGAAAGCGATTCGTGGCGTGATTAATCACGTCAATAAGGACGGTGAGTTGACGCAGGTGTCATTCGGCACCGCGATGGGCAACGATCTGGATTTCTACCGCAACATTGCGCTGACCTCCATGCCTTACGGTCAGGCGATGGCGATCCTCTGTCTGGCGGAATACCTGCGGGTGTATTTGTAAAGGGTTAACGTGAGCGTTGCCTCTTAGTCATATCGGTTATGCTGGCTAAGAGGCTCGTTTCGTGCGCGATACCGCCGCTATTCATATGCGATACCGTATACGCGCCCGACACAGGGAGGCTCAGTCGCCGCCACCCTGTGAACCCTGGCTTCCTGCTAAATTATGCCGCTGTGCGGTGCCATCGGTGTTCATGACCGCGATTCGAGCCGTCAGTGACGCGTTCCCGACGCGGCACTGACTTTCGCGGCATCCATGCCGCTCACTCGGCGGTCACGCCCACCGCTGCATAATTTTTACGCTGGATAACGGCAAAAACCGTAATAATTGGCAGCATTTGTGTATAAGAAATTAGCGAAGATAAGAGGGATGTTTTATTTCCCGCCCGCGAGGTCGATAAAATTCCCAGTGACATAGGACGCCTCGTCCGATAACAGCCAGCCTATTGCTTGCGCCACTTCCATCGGGTGACCACCCCGTTTCATCGGCAGCGAATGCTTGATGCGATCCACTCTCGCCGGTTCTCCGCCGTCAGCGTGCATATCGGTATAAATAAAACCAGGTCGCACGGCATTAACCCGAATGCCCTGATCGGCGACTTCCAGTGATAAACCAATCGTTAAGGTATCGAGTGCGCCTTTTGACGCCGCATAATCAATGTATTCATGCGGTGAGCCCAGACGGGCGGCTGCGGATGACACGTTGACGATAGCACCGCCTTTTCCGCCATGCCGGAACGCCATACGCTTGACCGCTTCCCGGGCACAGAGAAAACTGCCCACCGTATTGGTGGCAAAAATATTGTTAAGCCGCACGGCATCGAGTTGTTCAATGGTAGCTTGTGGTTTAAGCATCGCGGCGTTATTCACCAGACCTGTCAGGCAACCAAGTTCTTTATCCGTTCGCTTAAAAAGCTCGATGACCTGCTCTTCATCCGCGATATCGACCTGAACGGCGATGGCGGTTCCGCCGCTCGCGCGAATCTCGTCGAGGACGCTATTCGCACTGTCCTGCTGGGTGCGATAGCCGATGCAAATCTTATGACCTTTTCCTGCCAGATAGCATGCGGTTGCGCGACCAATGCCGCGCGAACCGCCAGTAATCAACGTAATGAATTCCATTCTGCCCCTTAGTTTTTTAGCCCCGCCATACTGTAATTCGCCGGGAGCCAGCGATAGCCGTTTGGTTTACCGTTAGCATCATACACGGCTTTAACCTGGCCTAAACCGGGGAAGGAAATGTGTGCTGCCCCAATCCATTCATTATTGCGTGCGGCCTCTGCCAGAATCTGTAAACGTGCCTCTGCGGCTTCATCCATATTGCGATCGAAGTCGATCGTGGTCAGGGGGCGAGGAAATTGTACGGCTTCGGCATGGATCGTATCGCCCCAGAGCGTCAGCTTTTGGCCGTCGCTTTCGATCTGATAAAGGCTATGCCCCGGTGTATGTCCCGGTGCTGGCACGGCGGTAATGCCAGGGAAAAGCCGCTGTTTACCTGCGAAGGTTTTCAGCCGGTTGGCGGCAAGCACGGGTTGCAATGAGTCCTCAGACTGCCCAAACGTGTGTTTTTCGCTATCCCGCACATGGTCGCTGTTAGCCGGGTTGAGCCAGAAATCCGCATCCTTCTGGTTAACATAAACGGTGGCATTAGGGAAAACCAGCTTGCCGTCACGCGAGACACCGCCGGAATGGTCAGCATGAATATGGGTTAGCAGAACGGTATCGATCTTCTCGGGTGGATAACCTGCGGCACGCAGGTTGTCGGGTAGTTTTCCACCCAGTTTACCGAATAGTGGCCCAGCCCCCGTGTCTACCAATATCAACTGTTTACCCGTATTAATCAGATACGCATTAATGGAGGTTTCCGCCTGTGGCTGGAGATTCTTTTGCGCCAGCAGGTGCAGCATTTCCTCATGGGAAATATGGGTGAGCAGCTTATCCAGTGGAATAGTGACCGTGCCGTCAGAAAGAGCCGTGATTTCAAACTGGCCTAGCATCATCCGGTAATAACCCGGTGCCTGCGTTCTTTGTTGAGGCACCGATTCTGCCTCAGCTAAAAGGGGCGTTCCCGCCAGTAAGGCGACCGATAATAACGTTTGTTTCAGAAGATTCATTTTCATCGCACACTCTTGGAAGGTGATCCTGCTTGTCAGGGACTGGAACGATTATTCTGCTGGCGGTACCATTGTTCAAATTGATTAATTTGATACTGCCTATCATGGAAAATGATTTTCGCGGCGTGGATTTAAATCTGCTGGTGACATTTCTGGTGTTGTATCGTGAGAAAAGCGTCTCTGCGGCGGCGGATAAGCTGCATTTAGGGCAACCCGCCGTGAGTGGGGCGCTGGCACGTTTACGTACGCTGTTTGACGATCCGCTTTTTATCCGCACGGGACAGGTGATGCGCCCGACGGCGCGTGCAGATTATCTGGCGGTCCAGCTGTCGCCCGCTTTTGAACACTTGCAGTCGGTGCTGGGCGAACCCGAAAAGTTTGATCCATTAACCGATTCACGCGTGATCACGCTGGGAATGACCGATTGGGTGGAAATATGGCTAATGCCGCTGCTGCTGAAACGGCTCAAAGCGAAGGCACCCGATTTGCGCATCAACCTTGTTGCCACCGATCCGTTTTTGGATGTGGCTCGGCTGGAAAATGACAGCGTCGATCTGGTGATTTCCGTTGCCAGCGCACAGGCAGGCTGGCTGAAGCAGCGTGCCTTGCTATCGTCAGGGTTCAGAGCACTTTGGCATCCGCAGCAGCTTGATCTGCCGCGTCCTCTTCCTTTAGCCGTATACAGCCAGCAGCGCCATTTATTGGTGACCTACCGTGAACGCGCACATGGCGTCGTGGACGACATGTTGGAAAAACAGGGCATGACGCGGACGATTCATTACACCACGCCACATTTCTCCGCTCTGCCGGGAATATTGCAGCAAACGCCGTCAATCGCTACCGTGCCGGAAAAGCTGGCGACGCAGTGGTGTCAGTATTATGGCTTGATCGATAGCCCTGTGCCGCTTGCGTTACCGACCTATACGCTCTCGGCGCTCTGGCATGCCAGGCAGGACAGTAATCCGGCGATAACGTGGCTGTATGGGCAAATTGCTGAGGTGGTGGCAGAGCAGGGGACGGAACCGCCCCCTGCTTGAGTGACGGCAAGGAAATTATTGAGATAATCCTGCCACACTGTAATTCGCCGGAAGCCAGCGATAGCCGTTGGTGGTGCCGTTGCGTTCCAGACGCGTGCCAACGTGGCCGATACCGGGGAAGGGCAGGTGAGCGCCCGCGACCCAGTAACCTTGGCTGGCGGCGTCAGCCAGCGCTTTATTACGGGATTCCGTCGCCTGATCCATATTTGAGTCAAAGCTGATGGTGGTAGTCGGTAAACTCATCTGTACCGCTTCTGCATGAATGATATCTCCCCATACCAGCAGTTTTTTCCCCTCACTGTCGACCATAAACGAGGTGTGTCCCGGCGTATGGCCTGGGCTTGGGATCGCGGTGACGCCGGGTAACAATGTTGCCTGCTGAGCTGGGAACGTTTTCAGCTTGTTCTCTTTGCGAATGACATCAAAGGTGTTTTGCACGCGTTGGAACGCCGCCTTTCTGTTCTCAGGCGCGTTCTTCAGGTTTTCCGGGCTGAGCCAGAAGTCAGTTTCTGGCTGGCTGACATACACCGTGGCATTTGGGTAGTTCAGCTTATTGTCCTGTACCAAACCACCAAAATGGTCGCCGTGCAGATGAGTCATCAAGATGGTATCGACCTGCTCAGGTTTGTAGCCCGCGGCAATCAGATGCGGCAGCACTTTCCCGACCGTAGGATTGCTTTGCTTGCCGTTGCCCGTGTCTATCAAAATCAGGTGTTTCCCGGTATTGACTAAATAGGCGTTGATCGAGGTTTCCACCTGCGGCGTCAGCGATTTCTCTGCCAGCAGTTCGGTGATTTTTTCCGGTGGGGTGCGCTGCAACAGCTTATCCATCGGCATGGTGTTGGTGCCGTCAGACAGGGCGGTGATTTCAAACTGTCCGAGCATGATGCGGTAATAGCCTGGTTGCGTTTTAACCTGAGCAATATCCTGTGCCTGCGCAATCGCAGGGACAAATGCACACGAGGCGAGTAATAAGGCTAATGGTTTCAATAACTTCATTTATTGTTGTCCTTGTTAATAATGAAACATAAAAAGCAGGTGAAATCGTAACAACAGATTGATTATTGACGCATGTTCCGAATTACTCAACTGTCCCCAGACTGGCGTGTTTCCGCCGCATTTGTCGCCGCATCGCCACTGTCCTGCAACGCGAAGGATTTAGGGTATACTGCGTTTTTAAGTGAGCGAGACAGTGAAAACCATGCAGTACCCGATTAATGAAATGTTCCAGACGTTACAGGGCGAAGGCTATTTTACCGGTGTGCCGGCGGTGTTTGTACGCCTGCAAGGGTGTCCGGTAGGCTGTAGCTGGTGCGATACCAAACATACCTGGGACAAACTGGCAGAGCGGGAAACCTCATTGGATCAGGTGCTGGTAAAAACGGAAGAAAGCGATGCCTGGGGCGCAGCGAGTGCGGACGATATTCTGGCACTGATGGCGCAGCAGGGCTATACGGCACGCCATATTGTGATCACCGGCGGAGAACCCTGTATCCATGATTTGGCACCGCTGACGCTACAGCTGGAAAAGCAGGGCTTCAGCTGCCAGATTGAAACCAGCGGCACGCACGACGTGCGCTGTTCGCCCAAAACCTGGGTGACGGTATCGCCGAAGGTGAACATGCGTGGCGGCATGAAGGTACTCGATCAGGCGTTACAGCGGGCGGATGAGATCAAACACCCGGTGGCGCGTGAACGTGATATTGAAGCGTTGGATGCGCTGCTGGCGCGGCTTGATGATGATAAGCCGCGGATTGTGGCGCTACAGCCGATCAGCCAGAAAGACGATGCGACCAAACTGTGTATTGAGACCTGTATCGCCCGCAACTGGCGGCTGTCTATGCAGACACATAAGTACCTGAATATTGCCTGATATCAGAGGGCGTGAGAAAGGGGCTCACGCCAGACGATAACCGCATTCACTCGCCTTTATAGACGCAGCCAGCGGTACAGGTTTCTTTCACCATCACGGCGCTGAGCAGTGGTAACGTCGGTTTCAACTGCTGCCAGATCCAATGCGCCAGCACTTCGCTGGTCGGGTTCTCCAGACCGGGGATCTCATTCAGATAGTGATGATCCAACCGCTCCCAGGTCGGTTTAAACGCGGCTTTCAGCTCAGAGAAATCCATCACCCAGCCGGTATACGGATCGACTTCACCAGTAATTTCCAGTCTCACCATGAAAGAGTGCCCGTGCAGTCGACCGCACTTGTGGCCTTCCGGCACGTGAGGCAAGTGATGTGCAGCTTCGAACTGAAAATCTTTAAAGAGTGTAGTGACCATAGCGAGGTTCCCGGTTTCGTTCTGAAAAAGGCGCTTTCAGAACATAGTATGCAAAAAGCCGTCGCATACTACCCGAAAGTCCTTATTCTTCCAACTGCACGATCGCGGCGTGATGCCAGCCGGATGGCAGCGGATCGGGGCGGTGGATCGTCATGTGGCTGGTGGTCAGGTTCAGTACGCCGCGGGCAAAGAGTGCGGGCATGCCGTTAGGGTAGCGCTCAACACCGAAGGCGCAGCCCGTTTCAGGATCGACCCGATAGGCATTGTCCAGCCCCATTCCTGTTGGTCGCTCCGGGTTGCAGGGCGGGCGCACATCGTACATGCCCTGTTCCGGTGAATCGCTCTGCCGCTGTTCGAGATGCACCGCGTGGAAATGGATATCACGAATGTAGCCTGCGGGCGTGCTGTGCAGGTTAATCGCCCCTTCGCTGATCCCCGCGATCTGAGAAAACTGTACTGCTTCGATCCGACCGGGTTCGATGGCCGGATCGCGATAACGCACGGAGATAAAGATCGGATCGGCTTTGCCCCAATGGCACGGGTGCGCGGCGACGCACTGGAACGTGATGTTGCTGAATTGCAGGCGTCTGAATGTGCCGCCATCGCGGGAGATCAGGCCGATTGCGCGGTTAGTGTCGTAAATAGCGCAGTTGCTGACGGAAATATCCTCAATATCGGCAAAGGTTTCGGTACCAATTTTCAGCGCACAACTCTTGGAACGCAGCAGGCAGTTACTGATGACAACCTGCTGCACTTTACGTTGTAGATGGGGCGGTTTATGGGTGGTTTTGATACACAGCGCATCATCGGCGGCACTCAATGAACAGTTGCTGATTTGCACCTGCTGGCAGCTATCAAGATCCAGCGCGTCGGTATTCGCCATGCTCAGATCGTTATCAATTGTCAGACGTTCGACAATGATCTGGCGACAACTGACCAGATGCACGGTCCACATCGGCGCATGTTCAATCGTAAAATCACACAGGCGGACGTGTTCGCAATCCTCAAAGACCACAATGCGTGGGCGATGCTGCGCGGGTAGGCGATAGCCCTGATCGTCCGGCTCCGCAGAGAAATAGGCGTCGGCATTTCCCATGATCTTACCTTGACCGCAGATCGTGATATTGCGCTGTTGATAGGCATAAAGAAACGCACGGTGCGACAGTTCGGCCATGCTGATCGTCTTGGCCTGCGTAAACTGTTCATAGTCCCCGCTGACGATGAGCTCCGCACCCGCCTCCAGTTGCAGACAAAAATTGGAGGGCAACAGTAATCCCCCTAACAGATAACGTCCTGGCTCCACCGTCAGGGTGCCGCCGCCCTGTGCCGCAATTCGATCGATAGCCTGCTGAAAAATGGCAGTATCCGGTGTGACGCCGTCGGCGGCAGGGGAGTATGACTGAATAGAGTGTTTCATGATGAGATCCAATGTTGTCCTTCATGATCGCATTGCAGCACGTTTTGGCGTGTTCGGCAGGAGCTGTCACGATGAAATCTGCGGTGCTTGGAGCAGGCTTCACAGCGCAGGGCATACTGCTCAAGAGAATGTGAAAGGCATAACGAAGAGGGCGGTGCAGTGCTTCATACCGTGTGTGTTTCATCACGCTTTTACGTCGACTTTTCTTTTTTGCAGCATACCTGAGGTGGTCTTGTTGTTTTTGTGTGTCTTATTTGTGAATTAAATCTCTTTTTGGTGTGATGCGTCGGTTAATGATGTGAGGCACCTCCCTACTGCGCCAGATAGCGCTCACGCGGTGTGATTGAAACGCTCACTAACGCTGCGTTGTCAGCGATATTTCTTCCGCCAGCCCCGCAAATCACGCGTTTTCTCGCTGTGGCGACTGGCGCGATAAAAAAGGTTCTGCCTATCTTGTCAGGGGCGAGAAATGTAGCCATGTACCCTACCTGTTCTCATCTATACGCCACACCAGACACACCACAATAATAATGTCGTTGGGGGAAAAATGAGATTACCTGGACTGATTGCCATCGCCTTCTCTGCGCTCTGTTCGTTCGCGCAGGCTGCTGAACCCGTGGAATTACGCCTCTCCTGGTGGGGAGGAAACAGCCGTCATCAGGCAACATTGACCGCGCTGGAAGCGTTTCAGAAACAATATCCGCATATCAGCGTAAAGCCCGAATACACCGGTTGGGATGGGCACTTATCTCGCCTGACGACGCAGATTGCCAGCGGCGAAGAACCGGATGTGCTTCAGGTTAACTGGAACTGGCTGCCGATTTTTTCCAAGACGGGCACCGGGTTTTATGACCTGAATAAGCTGACCGGTACGCTGAAATTGCAGGATTTCCCCGAAGATGCGCTGAAACCGGCGACCATCGACGGCAAGGTGAACGCGATTTCCACCTCGCTGAATGCGCTGGTGATGTACTACAACACGGAAACCTGGAAGAAGGCCGGGCTACCGTATCCCACCACCTGGGATGAGCTGTTCCATGCGGGTAAGGTATTTAAAGAAAAACTGGGTGATAACTATTTCCCCATTGCTTCGCCTGCGCAGGATAGCGGTGAAGGCGTGCTGGAATTGATCAACTACTACATGACGCAGAAATATCAGATCGGCATGATTGACGAAAAGAACAAGCGCTTTAACTACAGCGAGGCGCAATGGATCGAAGCATTCCGTTTCTACAAGCGTTTGATCGACGAACATGTGATGCCGTCCTCGAAGTATTACAATGCGTTTGGCAAAGTTGGCATGTATGAAACGCGCCCCTGGATTAACGGAGAATACGGTGGTGCGCACCTGTGGATTTCGGTGGTGAAAAAATACGCCGATCCGCTGGTCGCGCCCGGCAAGCTCGAATTAGGACCGTACATCATGACGCCGGGATCGGAGAATTCAGGACAGTTCTTCAAACCGTCGATGTTGTTTGCCATTAGCAAAAATACCAAACACCCGAAAGAAGCGGCGCTGTTGCTGAACTATCTGATGAACGATCCTGAAGGCGCGCTGCTGATGGGCACCGAGCGCGGTATTCCGCTCAGCCGCATCGCCAGACAAGCGCTGGAAGAAAAGCAGAAGCTGGATACCAACGATCTGTCGGTTGCCGGATTATCGCTGGCGCTGCAAAAACCGATGCAAACGCCCGTTTCCTCTTATCTTGAAGATCCGCAGCTTGCTAGCCTGATCCTACAAACCATTGAACAGCTCGATTATGGCAAAAAGAGCGTGGAAGAATCGGCGAAAAATTTCAGCAGTTCAGGTGAGCGTATTCTGAAACGGGTGGTTCGCTAATCGAATGAAGGGCTAAGATCGTGACTGGCCGGTGCGTTACGTGAGTTCAGCCAACTGCTGTTGCAGGCTATCGGCTAACGCGCGTGGACGCCCGGCATCAAACATCACATGCAGACTCACCGGATAATCCCGGTGTTGCAGACAGAAATCCTCCATCTCATGTCCAATGCCGTATAGCGCCTGAATATTGGTTTTGGCGATTTCCCGCAGCGTCCAGTTGTTCTCCACCCGTTTGCCGTAGTGCAGCGTAAAGAAGGCTTTCTGCGCGTGAACAAAGGCGCGGCAATACAGCGTCAGACCGCGCCATTCCTGCTGCCAGCGTACTCTCAGTGCTTCCGGCATCGTGTGTTCGCGGGAGAATTGCAGTGCGGCCTGCTGGCACTGTTCCGCCAACTGCCAGGCGGCATCTTTCTCTTTCGCAATGTGGTAGAGGTTCTGCGACGCCAGCTCCGCATGCTGCGGATCGAACGTAATGTCCTGACCGGAGCCCGGCAGCCAGTGGTTACGATTGAGCTGACCGTACAGGCTCCAGATCGCCTGACCAAAGCTGGTCGGCAGCAGGCTGTGGCGATGAAAAACGTGGTGGCGGGCATAGAGCGACAGTGAAATGGCCTGATGCGCCTGATCCAACAAGGTCTGCATGGTGTGCAGTATGTTATCGTCCGGCTGCCACTGGTAGCGTGCCAGTAGCCACTGTGCAAACAGCGTATTTTCGTTTGCTGATGCAGTCTGGTTCGTGAGTAATCGGGAGCAGGCGAACAGGGTGAATTCACTTAGTGTACCTATCACGCTGTGATTATCTACGCCTTCCCAACTGATGCGGCACAGGGCGCTGACAATCGCGGGATTTTTCTCCCGACACCACAGTAGTCGACCCTGAACTTCGGTGTAGCGTAGAAAAGGGAGATTGCCCCAGCCGACTTCTTCGCCTGCCAGATCCAATTCAACCCAGACTTCACGCCCGCTGACGTCCAGCAGCGTCGGATTATTGGGAAACTCAGGCCAGAAGCGTTCTGGCGTGACTTTGATCGCGACGGAAACGGACTCCGGCAGTGTGCGAATCGCGTTCAGAACGTTACCGATATCCTGATGGCTGGCGGGAAAGGCGCGCAACACCAGATGGCGCTGGTGATAGTGCATCACACGGGCGACGGCAGAGAATAAGCGGTGATAGATCTGCTCGCTGGTGGCGTTGGTCGGCCAGTGTGTGGTGACGGGAACGGTGCCGTTAATCTCATCGCCGGAAGGCGCGGAAAAGCGCAGCAGGCTGTCGCTGTTGGAGATCGCCAGCAGCAGGCCGCTCAATCGCGGAATTTGCTGCATCAGCAGTTCGACTTTGGCGGCAAGGTAGTCGCACCAAAAATCGGTATCCATGCGGAGGCTATGTGTGTCGTCCAACAATTCCGGGTGATGAAGCAGGAGATCCGTGGGAAACGACAGCTCTTTGCATTGCAGATACAGCGCCAGACCCTGTTCACGGCAGTGCGCTGCGATCTGATTCAGGTAAACACAGCGGGAACGCTGCTGGCTGCTGATGCGATCGTCAAAACGCGCGTTATTGTAGGCTTCTGGCGTTACCAGCTTATCCAGCAAATCTGCCGCACCCAGCACTAGCGTATTGAAGCCGTGTTCACGGGCGTAATCGATGACCGAGAGGACCTGTTGCCAGTGCCAAATATCCTGCGTATTGAGTTCCAGCGCGCGCCGTTGCCACATCATTTTTCTCCCGTTGCCACTGGCGTGAGTATCGCATTGATGTGTTATCGCAAAGGATAAATTCCTGCGGCGAACGCCAGAAATGTGAGCCTGTTCGCTAATGTTGATTGCCTAAGAGGCTAGTCGCGGGGGATTTGTCGTGGGCATTGATGCCACAAATGCGTTGACCAACGGGGAATTAGACAGCTGAAACCGAGCATATACCCCAAATAATTCGAGTTGCAGGAAGGCGGCAAGAGAGGGAGTCCCGATGAGCTTACTCAGGTAAGTGATTCGGGTGAGTGAACGCAGCCAACGCACCTGCGGCTTGAAGTATTACGGGTATATCAGTTAAAACCCTTCCAGCAGCCTTAATTGGCTGAATGTTAATGGGCGATAGAAAATATATCCTTGAATCCCAATGGGATGGTATTTATTTAACCGATTCAAATCGGTGGCCTTTTCAACACCTTCACAGATAATATTAACCCCAAGTGGAATAAGTTTGTTCAATAAGGCTTTTAGCTTTTGTGATTTTGTCTCTTCTTTACCGATGCCATCGATAATGGAACGATCGATTTTTATTGTATCAAAGTTAAACAGGCTCAGGCTGTCTATCTGTAGATTTCCTGCGCCGAAATCATCTAATGAAATCATAAAACCATATTGTTTTGCTTGGTGTAAAAAGGGAATTCCATCAATTAACTGTTGTCGGGTCGTTTTTTCACTGATCTCTATTTCTATATTCTGCGGTCTGACTTTATGCATTACGCATTTTTGATACAATTTTTCCAAATAGGCAGTGTTATTAAAAAGCAAGTGTGACAAATTAAATGATATTGTCATGCTGCTTTTGTTTTTTATTACCTGGCAGACCACATCAAACATAAAGTCTGTTACTTCATCAATTGCTTCACACTGCTCAATTTTATCTATTGTCTGTTGGGTTGGTGCTAACACACCTTCTGAGTTATAAAACCTGGCAAGAGCCTCATAACGGAATATTTTATTTTGAGGGAGATGGATAATAGGCTGAAACTCTGCTGTCAGCCTAAAAATTTTCCCATCGATATTCAATGTTGTTGTATTCATTTTACTGATTACTCACCCTCTCCATAGAAATAGCAATTCCATAACATTGCTCGTCTGGATTCTACACAGTAATTTGGAATGTTTGGAAATTGTTTTAAATGATCAATAATTCTTGTTTGATAGTCAATGGCTATTGATTAAAAAATAATGATCGTTTAAATCTATGTATGTATTGGTTTTTTATTCCTTTTATTTGTATTTTAATGGTGTTTAATGTTGGTTGTTTTTGTTTTATTGGGTTTAATATTCTTTTTGCTCTAATTTTAGTCAGTTTTTGGGGCGTGTGTGGCCGTTGTGACTTCTGAGCATCCTTGTTAGGATGATAAACAAGGATGAAATCGTCGTTTCGTAATGATATTGGGATGAGAAAAAATAAGAGATTGAGCCTGGTTGACGTTTTACCCAGGGAGGTAGGCATTTTTATAAATCATTAAACCCTACGATAGAATTCGTTTTTATTAAAAAGAGAGAAGTCCTTTTTGGGATTTTTTGGGATATATCACCATCGCGTTAATAGGTGGATCTTATAGTGGAAAAGTTTTCTCCCCCTCCCGCTAAAGTGATTAGCGCATTGCTGCAACATACCTATGTGATGTCTATCTATGCCAAAGATATGCTATATGCATTAAAGGCAGATGTTGCGGAACTGAATCTGGATAAAAGCCGAATCGTGTTGGATGTGGAATATTCTGGCTCGGATATCGACAGATATCTTGCAGATGGTGGTTTGAATTTTGATCTGGAGGCACTCAAAGGGACGGAGAACATCGAACGAGAAACTTACAGTCTTTGTAATATTCCCACACAGTTATTCAAGATGGACAGTATGTTTTATCGTCTGGAATGTCGTCTGCCGGAGTCTGTTTTCGTTACGGAAAACAGAGGGGCGATTCGTATTCCTTTTATTCTTGGCATGCAGGCTCGTGCTCGCATTGAAGTCTATATGCACACGCTTAATGTGCCTGGAACGTTGCGCAATTTATCGACCGGTGGGTGTATGGTCGAAATCGATCTGGTTGAGAGCATTGCGATTGAAGTGGGTCAAGACATCCCCGGCGTCGCACTTGAATTCCCTAACGGAGAAAGCTTTTATGCTGAGGGGAAAATTCGCCATATACGGCCTTTTGGGAATAATGGCTACGCCGCTGTTGGCATCCAATTTATCAATTTGTCTTCATCACAGTCTGAAGCGTTGCTCCGTTATACGAATGAATCGGAAAGAGAAGCCGCATACCGAACCGGCGTGACTGGCAGCATGGTGTATTCATCCCCCTTGTTCATTCCGGGCACTAAGGAGAAAAGTCTATTGCTGCGAGAAAGTCAGGAGCGAGAGAAACGTACCCGGCAGACGCCGATGGAACGCGGGGTAATGGAGGTCGCCCATCGGCTTCAGATTGGGCTGATGTACATGAAAACGCGCAATCAACTGCCCGTTGAGATCTTCTATGACTGTGTTGACACTCTGCTTTATATGGTCAAAAAAGAGAGAAAGGCTTTTTTGTATGCGCTGTCGTTCCTGCGTGATGAGGCGGATTGGGTCAGACATGCCGTGCAGGTCGCGGGGAAACTGGCCGATATGCTGTTACTTTCCGATCCCCATGCGCCTCACGTGCGTGAGGCGGTGCTAGGCGCGTTACTCCACACCATGGGCAAGCCGCTGCTGGTGAACGCCAGCCTTCCGTCGCTGAAAGTGAATATGAACCCGGCGCAGAAAGCGATCCTGAGTGGTCATGTGGGTGTGCTGTGCGCGAAATTACGTGAGCTAAATTGGGTGATCACCCCCACGTGTCGTGATGTGATTGAGAATGCTAACGAACGTTTGGACGGCAGCGGCTATCCACAGGGCAAACATGCCGATCGGCTATCGGAACTCGCCCGCTTAGTCTCCGTGATTAAGGCGATTAATAAGCTAAGGCATACGCGCAATGGCATTTCTCCTCGCACGCCATTGGCAGCCTACCGGAAAATCTATGAGGCGAACGGTGCCTATGATAAGGCTGTATTGGTCAATTACGTGCAGATTTACGGTCTCTATCCAATAGGCAGTCTGGCTAAATACTCGGGCGGATTTCTTGGCTGGGTAATGGATATTGATAAAAAGGGTAAACCGATCGTGGTGCATCTCGTCAAGAATCTGCGCTTTCCTGATACCAATATCAGCAGCGTCGTCTCTAAAGGAGATTTGTTGCAGGTCGGTCAGCTCGAAAACGTCGTACATCCCGACGATTTTGGCATGAAAGTCCTGAAAATTTAACCCACATCCTGTTTATATGGGGCTGCGTGGCAGCTCCTTCTTCCGCATGAATTTCTACCGATATCGCCACGCAACGCCCATGCCATCGGCTATAACACTTTAAGCAATAAGGGCTATCAGAAAAACCATTTAGTCATTTTGGTTATTTAATATTTCCATCATTTCTTTAATTGTTAAGATGCAGATCGTTACCCTTATCCTCCATCCATCTTTTTATTGCATGTTTTTGTATTAGCGTCGTTGGCTAACTGCACAGGCACAAGGAAACAGAAATCACAATGACTACTCCGGTTTCCCCCACTTCATTGCTTCCGCTGAGTGCGGAGCAATTAACGCGTTTACAGGCGGCAACCGGTGATTTCTCATCGACGCAGCTGGCCTGGCTATCCGGCTATTTCTGGGGGTTGGTACAGCAGCCTGGGAACGTGCAGCCAGGCGCGATAACCGCCACGGCCACGGCGGTGTCCGCAGTCACGGTGCCAGTGCAAACCATTACGTTGATCTCCGCCTCGCAGACCGGCAACGCGCGCCGGGTCGCAGAACAGCTGCGTGACGATCTGCTGGCAGCCAAGCTGTCCGTCAATCTGGTCAATGCGGGCGATTACAAATTCAAGCAAATTGGGCAGGAAAAACTGCTGCTGATTGTGGCCTCGACGCAAGGTGAAGGGGAGCCGCCGGAAGAGGCGGTCGCGCTGCACAAGTTCCTGCTGTCCAAAAAAGCCCCAGAGATGAAAGACACTGCGTTTGCCGTGTTTGGCTTGGGTGATACTTCTTATGAATTCTTCAGCAAGGCGGGTAAGGATTTCGATAACCGTCTGGCTGAGTTAGGTGCGGAACGTCTGCTGGATCGTGTTGATGCGGATGTCGATTATCAGGGGCTTGCCGAACAGTGGCGACGCCAACTGGTGGATATTTTACAGGCGCGGGTGCCGGTTCAGGGAACGGCGGTAGCACAGATTGCCGCTCAGGGCGCACTGGATGAAATTACCAGCAGCCCGTATAGCAAAGCTTCACCGCTGCATGCCACGTTTGCCGTCAATCAGAAAGTGACCGGGCGTAACTCCGAAAAAGATGTTCGCCATATCGAGATCGATCTGGGCGATTCTGGTTTGCGTTACCAGCCGGGAGATGCGCTGGGCGTGTGGTTCGATAACGATCCGGAACTGGTGCAGGAATTGCTGGGATTACTGTGGCTGAAAGGCGATGAGTCCGTCAGCGTTGACAGCAAGACGCTGCCATTATCGCAGGCGTTGAAAAGCCACTTTGAACTGACGCAGAACACCGCACCGATTGTCGAGAAATATGCGGCACTATCGCGTAATGAAACGCTGTTGTCGCTGCTGGCCGATAAGCCTGCGCTTCAGCAGTTTGCACAGCGAACGCCGCTGGTTGATATGGTGCGACAAGCGCCGACTGAACTGACGGCGGAGCAACTGCTGGGCCTGCTGCGTCCGTTGACGCCGCGTCTTTATTCTATTGCTTCCTCGCAGGCGGAAGTCGAAAGCGAAGTGCATATCACCGTTGGCGTGGTGCGCTACGAATACGAAGGCCGCGAGCGCGCCGGTGGTGCCTCCAGCTATCTGGCCGACAGGTTGAGCGAAGACGACGAAATCCGCGTCTTCATCGAACATAACGATAACTTCCGTCTGCCTGCCAATTCTGACGCGCCGGTCATCATGATCGGGCCGGGAACCGGGATTGCGCCGTTCCGCGCGTTTATGCAGCAGCGCGATGCCGAAGGAGCTGAAGGGAAAAACTGGCTGTTCTTCGGTAACCCACACTTTACGGAAGATTTTCTGTATCAGGTGGAATGGCAGCGCTACGTCAAAGATGGCCTGCTGACTCATATCGACTTGGCCTGGTCACGCGATCAGGCGCATAAAGTTTACGTGCAGGACAAACTGCGGGAAAAAGGCGCGGAAGTGTGGCGCTGGATTCAGGATGGCGCGCACCTGTACGTGTGTGGTGATGCCAACCGTATGGCGAAAGACGTCGAGCAGGCGCTGCTGGATGTGATAGTTGAGCATGGCGGCATGGACAGTGAACAGGCCGATGAGTTTTTAAGCGATTTGCGCCTTGAGCGCCGTTATCAGCGAGATGTGTACTAATGAGTGAAAAATACGTTTTCAGTGAAAAACACCCCGGTCCCTTGGTGGTAGAAGGGAAACTCGCTGATGCTGAGCGCATGAAGACAGAAAGTAACTTTCTGCGCGGCACGATTGCTGACGATCTGAACGACGGTCTGACCGGCGGCTTTAAGGGCGATAACTTCCTGCTGATCCGTTTCCACGGTATGTATCAGCAGGATGACCGCGATATTCGTGCCGAACGTGCCGAGCAGAAGCTGGAGCCGCGCCATGCGATGCTGCTGCGCTGCCGTCTGCCCGGTGGCGTGATGACGCCAGAACAGTGGCTACGGATCGACAAATTTGCGACTGAAAATACGATCTACGGCAGCATTCGCATCACGAATCGTCAGACATTCCAGTATCACGGCATTCTCAAATCGAACGTGAAACCGGTACACCAGATGCTGAATAGCATCGGTCTGGATGCGCTGGCGACGGCGAACGACATGAACCGTAACGTGCTGTGTACGTCTAATCCGATAGAATCCGAACTGCATCAGCAGGCCTATGAGTGGGCGAAAAAGATTTCTGAGCATCTGCTGCCGCGTACACGCGCCTATGCTGAGATCTGGATGGATCAGGAAAAAGTGGCAACGACGGATGAGGAGCCGATTCTGGGCTCGACGTATCTGCCGCGTAAGTTCAAAACCACGGTGGTGATCCCGCCGCAGAATGATATCGATCTGCATGCGAACGATCTCAACTTCGTTGCGATTGCCGATAACGGCCGTCTGGTGGGCTTCAACGTGTTGGTGGGCGGCGGGCTCTCTATCGCGCACGGCGACAAAGAAACCTATCCGCGTACCGCCAGTGAACTGGGCTACATTTCCATTGAGCATACGCTGGCCATCGCGGAAGCGGTGGTGACCACGCAGCGCGATTGGGGTAACCGGACCAACCGTAAAAATGCGAAAACCAAATACACGCTGGAGCGTGTGGGTGTAGACAACTTCAAGCAGGAAGTGGAAGCACGTGCCGGTGTGAAATTTGAAGCCGTGCGCCCTTATGAATTCACCGGGCGTGGCGATCGCATCGGCTGGGTAAAAGGCATCGACAATAAATGGCATCTGACGCTGTTTATCGAAAACGGTCGTGTTCTGGATTATCCAGGCCGTCCGCTGAAAACCGGCCTGGCGGAAATTGCCAAGATCCACAAAGGGGATTTCCGGTTAACGGCGAACCAGAATTTAATCATCGCGGGGGTTCCTGCGCGTAGCAAAGCGAAGATTGATGCGCTGGCGCGTGAGCACGGCCTGATTGATGACAGCGTCAGCGAGCAGCGCAAGAATTCGATGGCCTGCGTGTCGTTCCCAACCTGTCCATTGGCGATGGCAGAAGCCGAGCGCTTCCTGCCGGAATTTGTCACGAAAGTGGAAGGGATTATGCAGCAGCACGGCGTGGGCGATGAACATATCGTTCTGCGCGTGACGGGCTGCCCGAACGGCTGTGGCCGCGCGATGCTGGCGGAAATTGGTTTAGTGGGCAAAGCGGTAGGGCGTTATAACCTGCACCTCGGTGGGAATCGAGAAGGAACACGTATTCCGCGTATGTATCGCGAAAACATTAACGAAACCGAGATCCTTGCAGAAATCGACAGGCTTATCGGGCTGTGGGCGCAAGATCGCCAGCCGAATGAAGGCTTCGGTGATTTCGTGATTCGTACCAACATCATTAAACCGGTGCTGGACCCCGCCCGCGATTTTTATGACTGACAGGAGAGCCTGATGGCCGAATTTAATCTTGAGGCGCTCAACGCGTTACCGAAAGCGGAACAAGTAGCTGAGTTGGCTACGGTGAACAGTCAGCTTGAAGCGCTGTCTGCGCAGGAAAGAGTGAGCTGGGCGCTGGAGAATCTGCCTGGCGACTATGTTTTGTCGTCCAGCTTCGGCATTCAGGCTGCGATATCGCTGCATCTGGTGACGCAACAGCGGCCGGATATTCCGGTCATCCTCACGGATACCGGTTATCTGTTTCCTGAAACCTATCAGTTTATTGATGCACTGACGGAACAGCTTAAGCTGAACCTGCAAGTGTATCGCGCCGCTGAATCGGCAGCCTGGCAAGAAGCGCGCTACGGCAAGCTGTGGGAGCAGGGCGTGGAAGGCATCGAACGCTATAACCTGCTGAATAAAGTCGAGCCGATGAACCGTGCGCTGAGCGAGTTAAAGGCGAAAACCTGGTTTGCTGGTCTGCGCCGCGAGCAGTCCGGCAGTCGGGGGGAATTGCCCGTGCTGGCGATTCAGCGCGGCGTCTTCAAATTCCTGCCGATTATCGATTGGGATAATCGGACGGTGTATCAGTATCTGAAAGAAAACGGCCTGAGTTACCATCCACTGTGGGATCAGGGCTATTTATCCGTCGGCGATACCCACACCACCCGCAAATGGGAACCGGGCATGAGTGAAGAAGAAACGCGCTTCTTCGGCCTGAAACGCGAGTGCGGCTTGCACGAAGGGTAAAAGGCGTCTGACACATTGTCGTTTGCCTGCCAGTCTCTTAGCTATATTTTTATGCAAACGCGGAGACGGTTTCGTGCGCCATAACACCGATATTTTTATGCTATCTCGTAGCACGCGCCCGACTCGGGACGGCTCAAACGCCGCTCGCCCCGAGACCCCAGGCTTTTGGCGGGAATTATGCCGCTACGCGGTGCCTTCGTCGGTATCTGGCTTAACGGACCGCTTGCGACACGATTACTCGCCCCATAAATGGGGCTCGCCCTTCGGGCCAGCACGTGGCGCAAGCTTTCGCCGCGTCCCTGCGGCTCATCCTAAGCCCGCTATCTCCTCAGCATAATTTTTTACGCCGGAGAATAACAAAATCTGCAAAGCCTGTGGATTTGTGTATAAGAAACAGTCTTTGTTAAGGGGGAGCCTCCACCCAATCACAGTTGTAAACGTGGTGTTATTCCATTACGGAACTTGTCATTCCAATTCGGCATTTCATAAGTGTTCTGTCCTCACCGTATAGTCGCATTATCTACTTTTTTGCTTAGTTAAGGCGATTGTGAACTATCTCCCTATATTTGCCGATCTTCGTCAGCGCCCGGTATTGGTCGTCGGTGGCGGCGAGGTTGCTACGCGCAAAATCGATCTGCTGCAACGCGCAGGTGCGGAGATAAAAATCGTCGCGCAGGCGCTGGCGGAGCCGTTGGCGGCGCAGCATCAGGCCGGGCAGGTTGAATGGCTGGCGCATACTTTTACGCCTGAGCTGTTATCTGGCGTGTTTCTGGTGATTGCTGCAACGGATGACGCTGAGCTGAATGCGGCCGTGTTTGACGCGGCGAACCAGCGTCATTTGCTGGTGAACGTGGTGGACGATCAGCCGAAGTGCTCGTTTATTTTCCCCTCGATTGTCGACCGCTCTCCGATGGTAGTGGCGATTTCTTCAGGGGGGCAGGCACCGGTGCTGGCGCGGTTACTGCGTGAAAAACTGGAATCATTACTGCCTGCCAGTTTGGGTACGATGGCGGACATCGCCGGAAGCTGGCGCAACAGGATTAAAACCCGACTGCATTCGATGCCAGCCCGTCGCCGCTTTTGGGAACGGCTATTTGTTGGACGTTTTGCGTCGCTGGTGTCTGCCGGACAGTTGGCGCAGGCCGAAGATGAATTGCAACAACAGTTGGTTAATCAGCAAGATGAACAGCAGCTGCCAGCGGCATCACGCGGTGAAGTGGCACTGGTTGGCGCAGGCCCCGGCGATGCGGGGTTGCTGACGCTGCGCGGATTACAGGTAATGCAGCAGGCGGACGTGGTGCTGTATGACCATCTGGTCAGCCCCGATGTGCTGGATCTGGTGCGACGCGATGCCGAACGCATCTGCGTTGGAAAACGTGCCAGTGCGCATTCGCTGCCGCAGGATGAGATTAATCAACTGCTGGTAACGCTCGCGCAGGAAGGCAAGCGGGTGGTGCGCTTGAAAGGCGGCGATCCCTTTATTTTTGGCCGCGGTGGCGAAGAACTACAGGCAGTGGCACAGGCGGGGATCACGTTTCAGGTGGTGCCCGGTGTGACGGCCGCAGCGGGCGTCACGGCGTATGCGGGGATTCCGCTGACGCACCGTGACTATGCACAGAGTGTACTTTTTATTACCGGGCACTGTCGCCCCGATGGCGATGCGCTGGACTGGTCAACGCTGGCGCGTGGGCGTCAGACGCTGGCGATTTATATGGGAACAATGAAAGCCGCGGAGATTTCACAGCAGCTGATCGCGCATGGCCGTTCATCGCAGACGCCCGTTGCCGTGATCAGTCGCGGCACCCGACACGATCAGCAGGTGCAAATCGGCACGCTGCAAGAGTTAGAACATTTGGCACGGCAAGCGCCGACACCGGCGCTGCTGGTGATTGGCGAGGTGGTGGATCTACATCACCAGATTGCCTGGTTTGGTCAGACAACGCCGACGGTGCCGCAAGACAGCCGCCCTGCGGTAGTAAACTTGGCTTAAGGAAAGGGTATGGACGAGAAACGACTCACGCATTTACGGCAGCTTGAAGCCGAAAGCATTCACATCATCCGCGAAGTGGCGGCCGAGTTCAGTAATCCGGTGATGATGTACTCCATCGGCAAAGACTCTTCGGTGATGCTGCATCTGGCGCGCAAGGCGTTCTATCCGGGATCGCTGCCTTTCCCGCTGCTGCACGTTGATACCGGCTGGAAATTTCGTGAAATGTACGAATTCCGCGACCGCACGGCGAAGGCCTACGGCTGTGAACTGCTGGTGCACCGCAACCCGCAGGGTGAAGCGCTGGGGATTAACCCTTTTGTACACGGCAGCGCCAAACACACCGACATCATGAAAACCGAAGGGCTGAAGCAGGCGTTGGATAAATACGGTTTTGATGCCGCATTTGGCGGGGCGCGTCGCGATGAAGAGAAGTCGCGTGCCAAAGAGCGTATTTACTCCTTCCGCGACCGTTTCCATCGTTGGGACCCAAAAAACCAGCGCCCAGAGCTGTGGCACAACTACAACGGTCAAATTAACAAAGGCGAGAGCATCCGCGTTTTCCCGCTCTCTAACTGGACCGAGCTGGATATCTGGCAATATATCTATCTGGAAAATATCGATATTGTTCCGCTGTATCTGGCCGCGCCGCGTCCGGTGGTCGAACGCGATGGCATGCTGCTGATGGTGGATGACGATCGCATCGATCTGCAACCAGGTGAAGTGATTGAACAACGCATGGTGCGCTTCCGCACGCTGGGCTGCTGGCCGCTGACCGGCGCGGTGGCATCTGAAGCGCAGACACTGCCAGAGATCATCGAAGAGATGCTGGTTTCTACGACCAGTGAACGTCAGGGAAGGGTAATTGACCGCGATCAGGCCGGTTCAATGGAGCTGAAAAAGCGTCAAGGGTATTTCTGAGGAATCGTCGAATGAGCCAAATTTCTTTAAAAGATGCAGCGGCAGACAATGCGGCTGAGAAAGATGCAGTCGTCATCAATAATGCGATTGCACAGCAGATCGCCGAGCAGGGCGGTGTGGAAGCATATTTACATGCGCAGCAGGATAAAACGCTGCTGCGTTTTCTGACCTGCGGTAGCGTTGACGATGGGAAAAGTACGCTGATTGGTCGTTTGCTGCACGATACGCGCCAGATTTATGAAGATCAGCTCAGCACGCTGCACAACGACAGCAAGCGTCTGGGTACGCAGGGCGAGAAATTGGATTTGGCACTGTTGGTCGATGGGCTTCAGGCCGAGCGTGAACAGGGCATTACAATTGACGTGGCCTATCGCTATTTCTCGACGGAAAAACGCAAATTCATCATCGCGGATACGCCGGGACACGAGCAATACACTCGCAACATGGCAACCGGCGCATCAACCTGCGAGCTGGCGATCCTGCTGATTGACGCCCGTAAAGGCGTATTGGATCAAACTCGTCGTCACAGCTTCATTGCGACCCTGCTGGGGATTCGTGATTTGGTGGTGGCGGTGAACAAAATGGATTTAGTGGATTATCAGCAAACGGTATTTGAACAGTTTAAGCAGGATTATCTGGATTTTGCTCAACAACTGCCTGCCGATCTGAATATTACCTTTGTGCCGATTTCCGCACTGGATGGCGACAACGTTGCGACGCCGAGTACGACGATGGGCTGGTATACCGGGCCAACACTGCTGGACGTGCTGGAAACGGTCAATGTGGCACAGCGCACGCTGGAACAACCGATGCGCTTCCCGGTGCAATATGTCAATCGCCCGAATCTGGACTTCCGTGGCTACGCAGGAACGCTGGCATCCGGCATTATCCGTGTCGGGCAGCGGGTCAAAGTCCTGCCGTCCGGCGTAGAATCCACCGTTAGCCGTATTGTGACCTTTGACGGTGATTTGCCGCAGGCGCAGGCCGGTGAAGCGATTACGCTGGTGCTGGCGGATGAAGTGGATATCAGCCGCGGTGACCTGCTGGTCGACAGCAGCGAGTCGCTGAAAGCGGTGCAGCATGCGCTGGCGGATGTCGTCTGGATGGCGGAGCAGCCGCTGGTGCCGGGACAGAGCTACGACATCAAGATTGGCGGCAAGAAAACGCGTGCTCGGGTCGAAAATATTCAGTATCAGGTTGAGATCAATACGCTGACGCAGCGCGTAGCGGAAAACCTGCCGCTAAACGGTATCGGTTCCGTTGAGCTGGTTTTTGATGAGCCGCTGGTGCTGGACAACTATCAGCACAACGCGGTGACGGGCGGAATGATCTTCATTGATCGTCTGAGCAACGTCACGGTGGGCGCGGGTCTGGTGCGGGAACCTATCGAACAGGTGTATCAGGAACCGGGTGCGTACAGTGCGTTTGAACTAGAGCTGAATGCACTGGTACGTCGCCACTTCCCGCATTGGGGTGCGCGCGATTTGTTAGGAGGCAAATAACGTGTCTTTACGCGATGAACAGACTGACGATAACGTGGTTTGGCATGCGCACGATGTCACCCGTGAGTCGCGCGAGAAGCTACATGGTCATCAGGGCGTCGTTATCTGGTTTACCGGGCTGTCTGGGTCCGGTAAATCCACGCTAGCAGGCGCGTTGGAGCAGGCATTGCACCAACGTGGCGTCAGCACCTACCTGCTGGATGGCGACAATGTTCGGCACGGTCTATGCCGAGATCTCGGCTTCACTGACGACGATCGGCGCGAGAATATCCGCCGCGTAGGTGAAGTCGCCAAACTGATGGTGGATGCGGGTCTGGTGGTGCTGACCGCGTTTATTTCGCCGCATCGCGCCGAGCGCAAAATGGTGCAGGATCTGCTCGGTGACGGGCAGTTTATTGAAGTTTTTGTGGATACACCTTTAGCGATCTGTGAAGCACGCGATCCTAAAGGGCTGTACAAAAAAGCCCGCGCGGGGGAGTTGCGCAATTTCACTGGGATCGACTCGGTGTATGAAGCGCCGGAAGCGCCGGATAGTCATCTGGATGGCGAACAATTCGTAACAACTTTGACCGGCCAATTGTTAGATCTGCTTGGCAAGCGAGCTATTATCAAGCTCTGATGTCCCCGCTTTTTTTCACCGAGTTGTTGGGTGATGCAGGGGAATAATGGGAAAGATTATGCAAAATGCCACGCAGTTAACGATTAGCAAGACTCGTCCAGCGCAAGAAGAGGATGACAGCGTTTCCTATCTGTTTATGGGAGCGGTGACGGGGTTCTCCTTTTATTGGCTGGCTTTTAGCATCCCTTTTCTGGTGTATGGCTCTAACACTACGTTTTTCTTCATGCTTTACACGTGGCCGTTCTTTTTGGCGCTGATGCCGTTTTCAGTGCTGGTTGGCGTCGGGTTTAGCTTTCTGCTGAGAGGCTATCTTTTTTATACGCTTTTTGCGACAGGGCTGACGGTGGTCTGCCTATTCTGGCTGGTTTTTTCTTTTTTGACGGGGTGGTAGGGGAAAAGGCTGCCAGCGTGGATGCTGACAGCCCATTATTTTACCGCATTCAACGTTACAGTATCTTGCTCAAGAAAGCCTGCGTGCGTGGGTTACTCGGATGAGTAAAGATCGCCTCTGGTGTCCCCTGCTCCTGAATAATCCCCTGATCGATAAAGATCACTCTGTCTGCGACCTCTCTGGCAAATGCCATTTCATGGGTTACGATGACCATGGTCATGCCTTCGTTTGCCAGCGTTTTCATGACGGCCAGCACTTCGCCAACCAGCTCTGGATCTAGCGCGGATGTCGGCTCATCGAACAGCATGATGGCGGGTTCCATCGCTAACGCGCGGGCAATCGCGACGCGCTGCTGTTGACCACCGGATAGGCTGTTTGGCCAGGCATCGATTTTATCCAGCAGGCCGACCTTACTGAGCAACGCTTTAGCTCGTTCTACGGCTTGGGCGCGGGGTAATTTCTTCACGCCCATCGGCGCCATAATCACGTTTTCCAACACCGTCATGTGCGGGAACAGATTAAAGCGCTGAAACACCATCCCCACGCTTTCGCGCATACGGTTGATATCCGTTTTCTGATCGTGAATGGCAAAACCGTTAACCGTAATCTCGCCCGCAGACAGCGTCTCCAACGCGTTGATACAGCGCAGAAAGGTGCTTTTTCCTGAACCGGATGGGCCAATCAGGCAAAGCACTTCCTGAGGCGCAATGTCACAGGAAATGCCACGCAGGACATGGGTATCGCCAAACTGTTTTTGCAGGTTATTAACGTGAATCACTTTTGCCAAACCTCATTTCCATGTGCCGCACCAGCAGCGAGAGCAGGAAAGTAATAACCCAATAGACGATAGAGATCGTCAGATAGGGTTCCCAGTACGTGGCATAAGCCCCTGACACCGTGCGAGCAGCGTAGGCGAGATCCGCCAATCCAATTGCTGAGGCCAGCGAGGAATCTTTCACAATCGCGATGGCGTTGTTACCTAACGGTGGCAACATACGGCGAAAAGCCTGTGGCAGGATCACTTTCCGCATGGTGCGGCCATAGCTCATGCCGAGAGAGCGTGAAGCTTCCATTTGACCACGATCGATAGACTGAATACCGGCACGGAATATCTCAGAGACATAGGCTCCCGCGTTCAGTGTGATGGCCACTACGCAAGAGAGGAATGCACCGTAATCTGAGCGTAATGTGCGGGCAAAATCGACCGACATCATATTGCTGGTGACCAGCAGCCCGTCACGCGGGTTGATGAACAGCGGCACCAGCGCGAAGTGCACCACCATGATTTGCACAAACAGCGGCGTACCCCGAAAGGCGCTGATGTAGATTCGCACCGGCCATTGAACGCCGTAGTGCAGGATATATTTCCACGGTCCGTGCGGCGCTTGCGCTAAGCGGCCCAATCCGAGCGTTAATCCCCAGCAGGTGCCAAGAATGACACAGATAATGGTGCATTTGATGGTCATCCAGGTGCCTTCCATAAATAGGGGGGCATATTCCTGAATGATCTCCCAACGAAATCCCGTCAAGATCGTTTCCTTTTTTGAATAGGCTAACGTAATGATTATTCTAAAGTAAACCGGACAGACTAGCTGTCCGGTTGGTGCGACGTCTCATGCGAGGCGATGGAGATCAGGAGAAGTTCGCGGTGTCTTACAGACGTTATTCTGCGGGTAAGGTTGGCACGTTGTTATCAAACCAGGTTTGATAGATCTTGGCGTAGGTGCCGTCAGCCACAATTTTTTTCAGCCCAGCGTTAATCTTCTCACGCAGTTGATCGTTGCCTTTTGCGACGGCGATCCCAAAATATTGGCGCTCGAATTTGGCGTCGGAAACCAGATTGAACTGTTTTTCAGGGTGCGTCTTAATGTAAAACTTCACCACGCCCACATCGCCAACTGCCGCACCCACACCGTCCTCATACAGCTCTTGTAACATTAACGGGGTGTTATCAAAGCGTTTAATCGATGTACTGTTTTTGCCTAATACATCGGAAACCACGATATCGGCGGTACTGGAGTTCACGACGCCCACTTTGTGATCTTTCAGCGCGGCAATTGAGTCGATCGTCGAACCTTTAGGAACGACGATCGATTGCTCAGCAGGGAAATAAGGCGTAGAGAAATCGACCATTTGCTTACGTTTGTCGGTAATGGTGATACCGGAGATGATAATGTCGCGATCGCCGGAGTTTAAGGTCGCAAAGATGCCTTCCCACGGCGTGTTGATCAGCTTGATATTAAAATTCTCTGCTTTGGCGATCGCTTTAATAATATCAATATCAAAGCCTTCCAGCTCTTTCTGCGCATTTTCAAACTCAAAGGGACGGTAGGTTCCGCCTGAGCCGACAACATAAGTGGGTTCAGCGGCGAAGGCGCCCGTTGATAATGCGGTGGCGAAGATCGCACCAACGAATAACAATTTTTTGAACATGGTTTTCTCCTGGTTTAAATGTAAAACTTTCTTTTTTTATGCACTTTGTATGCATAAAAATACACAGATAGCATTAATGGTTCAACTGACGTTTTCCTATGGACGGTTTTGCTCATGCGATGGCCGCATGTTGCATCACCTGACAAATAGCGGTGGCCGTAGAAAGAATGACGCTGATGAAGAGATGACGACGGCGCTATTTGAGGAGCCCGCGAGCGAGGATTTGGCCTGCTGACGACCAGAAATATCCCTATTTGGGGACGCAACGAGGTGAATCTTGCCTTCCACTACCGGACACAGTGGAGTCGAAACAAAAGTTATGGGATGATTAGGCGGTTTTTCAGGGGGCGGGATGGGAAAGCTTACGCTGTTATTATTGATATTGCTTGGCTGGCTTCAGTACTCACTGTGGCTGGGCAAAAATGGCATTCACGATTATGTTCGGGTGAACGATGATGTTGTTGTCCAACTGGGTAACAATGCCAAATTAAAAGACCGCAACGAACAACTGTTTGCTGAAATTGACGACCTCAATGGCGGACAAGAGGCGATAGAAGAGCGTGCACGTAATGAACTAGGCATGATCAAGCCTGGTGAAAGCTTTTATCGTCTGGTGCCAGAATCGGGGCATCGTAGCGTGAATACAACTTCACCCAATTCGACTTCATCCAATAATACACAACGTTGACGCATGCAGACATCACGCCTTTCCCCGCCAGACATTGTTGCTGTTTTACCCGCCGCGGGTAACGGCAGCCGGATGCAGAACGATCGTCCTAAACAGTACCTGACGATTGGCAATGATGCGATCGGCCATAAAACCATTCTTGAACATACCATCGATGCGCTTTTGCGCCACCCGCGAGTACAGCGTGTCGTCGTTGCCATTAGCCCGAATGACGTATTCTTTCATACCCTGGCGATTGCCAACGATCCCCGTATTTGTGTCGTGACGGGCGGACAGCAGCGTGCGGATTCCGTATTGGCTGGGCTGGCTACCGTTGCCGATACGGCGTGGGCGTTGGTGCATGATGCTGCGCGTCCGTGTCTGCATCAGGACGATCTGACGCGCTTGCTGGCGATTGTCGAGCAGAGTGACGTCGGTGGAATTCTGGCCGCACCGGTTCGTGATACCATGAAACGTGGCACGAACGGGTTTATCGACCACACGGTAGAACGTAACGATTTATGGCATGCGCTGACGCCACAGCTTTTCCCTGCGGCGCTGCTGAAACAGTGTTTGCAACGTGCGCTTCAGGATGGTGTTACCGTTACGGACGAAGCCTCTGCGCTGGAATATTGTGGCTATCGCCCGCAAATTGTCAGCGGGCGGTCGGATAATATAAAAGTCACGCGTCCAGAGGATTTGGCATTGGCCGAATTCTATTTAACCCGTTTGCAGTAACCTCATTTTATTCGCTAAATTTATTCGTTAAATACATATAAGGAGAACGCGCGATGCGTATCGGTCACGGTTTTGATGTCCATAAGTTTGGTGGAGAAGGTCCGCTGGTGATCGGTGGCGTGCGAATTCCTTATTCTCAAGGCCTGCTGGCGCATTCCGATGGGGATGTGGTGTTACACGCGGTGACCGATGCCCTATTAGGTGCGGCTGCGTTGGGCGATATTGGCAAGCTGTTTCCTGATACCGATCCGGCTTTTAAAGGCGCGGACAGCCGCGGCCTGCTGCGTGAAGCCTGGCGTCGTATCAATGAAAAGGGCTATCAGCTAGGTAATCTGGACGTTACGATTATTGCGCAGGCACCGAAAATGGCCCCGCATATTCCGCAAATGCGTGTGAATCTGGCGGAAGATTTGCAGTGCCACATGGATGACGTCAATGTGAAAGCCACTACGACAGAACAGTTGGGTTTTACTGGTCGTGGTGAAGGCATTGCCTGCGAAGCCGTTGCCTTGCTCGTTAAAAAAGGAACGGGCGAAATTGTTGCGTGGTAAGCCGCTCTTTATAAGCCATGTTTTATCAACAACACCTTGTCAATAATAGAAAATTAACAGTATAAGAAACAATGTCATGACTGCGTATCATCCAGTTATGCACCTTGTAGGATAACGATGGAAAATAGCGAACAGCTCGTCTGGCTGCATGGTGAACCACAGGCTACTGGCTCATTGAAGTCCGCCGCGGAAGATTTTCTGGTGGTGGAAGATCTGGGGTTTCAGCCAGATGGTGATGGTGAACAGGTTTTGGTGCGCGTACGTAAGCGCGGCTGCAATACGCAATTCGTAGCTGAGATGCTGGCAAAATTTGCCCGTCTGCCGCTGCGTGCCGTTAGCTATGCGGGTCTGAAAGATCGCCATGCTGTCACCGAACAGTGGTTTTGCCTGCATATGCCGGGAAAAGAGAC
Source organism: Pectobacterium polonicum (assembly GCF_005497185.1). GTDB lineage: Bacteria > Pseudomonadota > Gammaproteobacteria > Enterobacterales > Enterobacteriaceae > Pectobacterium > Pectobacterium polonicum. The sequence goes on from NZ_RJTN01000012.1 coordinate 121,677, forward strand.
GCCAGATTTCTCTTTGCTGGAACTTGACGGTTGTGACGTACTTGAGGTGACTCGCCACCGCCGCAAATTGCGCATTGGTACGCTACGGGGTAACCATTTTACTCTGGTGTTGCGTCAGGTGAGCGATCGACACGAGGTGGAAGCGCGTTTGGCGCTGATAGCCGCTAACGGCGTCCCTAATTATTTCGGTAGTCAGCGTTTTGGACGGAACGGGAATAATCTTGAGCAGGCACGTCTTTGGGCAAATAATGATATTCGGGTAAAAGAACGTAGTAAGCGTAGCTTTTATCTTTCTGCCAGCCGCAGTGCGATGTTTAATCAGGTTGCCAGTGCGAGACTGATGCAACAGCAAGCGCAAACCGTTTTGTGTGGCGACGCGTTACAGTTAACGGGTCGCGGTAGCTGGTTTGTTGCTAAACCTGATGAATTGGAAACCTTGCAGGCGCGTCTTGATGCGGGCGAACTCCAGATTACTGCACCGCTGCCCGGTGATGGTGAACTGGGTACGCAGGATGACGCGCGAGTATTTGAAGAACAGGCCTTGAGCGGACAAGAAACGCTATGGTCTTTGGTCAAACGTGAGCGGGTTGAACCTGCCCGGCGCGCTGTGCTGCTCTATCCGCAGCAAATGCAGTGGGAATGGCAGGATAACGCAACCGTAGACGTGAAATTCTGGCTACCTGCGGGCAGCTTTGCGACCAGTGTGGTACGTGAATTACTGCATGCTCAGCAGGATACCGATCTCGGTGCTTGATGCGCAGTGAAGCTTTTTTGCAGAAAATAGTTGAAGAGAATCAATGCTAGTCACTGCGTGATAGCGGCGGCTGGTCTACCCCTGTGCGGGAAAATTGCTGTATTGGTGGCGAGGTTAACCAGAGCTGAGGTCGGCGGGGAATGGTAAACAAACGTATAGAAACGTTGCTGGCACAACTGCGCCAGCAAGGCATTCAGGATGAACGTCTGCTGAAAGCAATAGAAGCCGTACCCAGAGAACGCTTTGTTGACGAGGCGTTTGAACATAAAGCGTATGAGAACACTGCTCTACCTATCGGCTCCGGCCAGACTATCTCGCAACCTTATATGGTCGCGAAGATGACGGAGCTGCTCAACCTGACGCCGGTATCCCGCGTGCTCGAGATTGGCACCGGTTCAGGTTACCAAACGGCGATTTTAGCGCATTTAGTTCGACACGTTTGCTCCGTTGAACGCATCAAAGGGCTGCAATGGCAGGCTAAACGTCGTTTAAAGCAGCTTGATTTGCACAATATTTCAACCCGTCATGGCGATGGGTGGCAGGGGTGGGCATCGCGTGGGCCATTTGATGCCATTATCGTTACGGCGGCACCGCCGGAAATTCCCCAGGCCCTGTTGGGACAGCTTGATGAGGGCGGCGTAATGGTGTTGCCCGTCGGTGAACAGTCGCAAATACTGCAAGTTGTTCAGCGCCGTGCTGGCGAATTTATTATTCAAACGGTTGAAGCAGTTCGGTTTGTTCCGCTAGTCAAAGGCGAATTAGCCTGATACCGTGACGATGGTGTGCATGTGTTGCTAAGTCTTTAAAATTTCAATACAACGGTTTTATGGTGCGAACTTGTTGGTATTGTTAGCATCCAATCATCGTGGTGCCTCTCCTGTTTTGCTTATGCACCAGCGATGGTGAAGTAGCGATCTTTCTCGTTCCAACTTAACGAATAAAATATCGGTTACGCTACAATCATTTACGCTACGGTCAGTTAAGCGACAGCAGATGTGAAGCAGACATGTCCAAATTGAGTTCTGAGTATTATTGTTTTTTTGAACGTTATATAGCCTAAATAATTCGAGTTGCAGGACAAAACAGGGGCGCCTTGAACAACACCGAACGTTGTCCCGCTAGGATGAAGCTCGCAGATGAGCCGAGTATTGCCAGCATCGATGCAACTTGAAGTATGATGGATAGAGTTACTTTTTTGAACGCTATAGTTATAGGGGAGTAAGGCGCATGGGAAGCCGAATGATGAATTTGCGTCACATTGCTGCGTGTATGGTGGTTGTCTTTGGGGTGGCTGGATGCTCCAACAATAATTCCAAATCCGCACCGATCAGCAGCGTTGACGGAAATACGGGCAGCCGAGGGGGGATGTTATCTGCGCCGCCACCGCGCATTTCAACGGCGGGTGAAAATGTAGCAACAACGTCCGATGGCCGGATCGTTTATAACCGCAGCTACGGTAATATCCCGAAAGGCAGCTACAGCGGCGGAAACTCGTACACCGTTAAGCGGGGAGACACCCTGTTTTATATTGCCTGGATTACTGGTAATGACTACCGGGATCTGGCGCAGCGCAACAATATTCCTGAGCCATATAGTCTGAATGTGGGGCAATCGCTGAGTTTAGGCAACGGGCTCGGTAACAATACATCGGGCGGCGGCCTGACGAGCGGCGGCGGAATGTTGGCAACAACCGATGCCACCCGAGGTGGAGTACCGACGCCGCCATCAAGTGCTCAAATACAAACTACATCGGTTGATTCTCAGTCAACTAATGCGTATTCTGGTAACCAGGGTAAACAGAATGTAGGTAAGATGTTACCTACGGCAGGGGCAACAACAACCGCTCCTGTTTCCGCACCAGCGGCTGTTGCCAGCAGCAATACGGCTGCTGTCGCCAGTTGGCGTTGGCCTACCGATGGGAAAGTCATAGATAGTTTCTCCGATTCCGAAGGGGGAAATAAAGGGATTGATATCGCCGGCTCACGTGGGCAACCGATCACCGCAACTGCCAGTGGGCGTGTGGTGTATGCGGGCAATGCACTACGTGGTTACGGAAATCTGATAATCATCAAGCATAATGATGACTACCTCAGTGCCTATGCCCATAACGATACGATGCTAGTCCGTGAGCAGCAGGATGTCACGGCAGGACAAAAAATCGCTACGATGGGCAGTACAGGCACCAGCTCAGTTCGCTTGCACTTTGAAATTCGTTACAAGGGGAAATCCGTAAACCCGCTGCGTTTTCTGCCGCAGCGATAAATCGGGCAGAGTATTTCGGTATTCTGCCAAGGGATCACGGGTAGGAGCCACTTATGAGCCAAAGTACGCTGAAAGTTAACGAGTTACATGAAGATACCGATTTCGACGAAAATGGACTTGACGTTTTTGACGATAAAGCGCTGGCAGAGGAAGATACCAATGATAGTGACTCGGCGGAAGACGAGCTGTTATCGCAAGGGGTCCCACAGCGTGTTCTAGACGCAACGCAACTCTATTTGGGAGAAATCGGCTATTCGCCGCTTTTAACCGCAGAAGAAGAAGTTTATTTTGCACGACGTGCGCTGCGTGGTGATATCCCATCGCGCCGCCGAATGATCGAGAGTAACCTGCGGCTGGTAGTGAAAATTGCCCGCCGTTACAACAATCGTGGCCTGGCATTGCTGGACCTGATTGAAGAGGGAAATCTTGGTCTGATCCGTGCGGTTGAAAAATTCGATCCAGAAAGAGGATTCCGTTTTTCAACCTACGCGACGTGGTGGATTAGACAGACGATAGAGCGGGCGATTATGAATCAAACCCGCACCATCCGTTTGCCTATCCATATTGTCAAAGAACTCAACGTTTATCTGCGCACCGCGCGCGAGTTGTCTCATAAACTGGATCACGAGCCGAGTGCGGAAGAAATTGCCGAACAGCTTGATAAGCCCGTTGATGACGTCAACCGCATGCTACGCTTGAATGAGCGCATTACGTCCGTCGATACCCCGTTGGGTGGTGATTCGGAAAAAGCGCTGCTGGATATTCTGGCTGACGAAAAAGATAACGGACCTGAAGACACCACGCAGGATAACGATATGAAGCAGAATATCGTTAAATGGTTGTTTGAGCTTAACGCCAAACAGCGTGAGGTGTTGGCGCGTCGTTTCGGCCTTTTAGGGTATGAAGCGGCTACGCTGGAAGATGTGGGTCGTGAAATCGGCTTAACGCGCGAACGTGTTCGTCAGATTCAGGTCGAAGGTTTACGCCGCCTGCGGGAAATTTTGCAGGTTCAGGGGTTGAGCATTGAAGAGCTGTTTCGTGAATAATTCGTGACGAGTTGCTGATGTCTTGAAATAAAAAATGGTGGGGAAACCCACCATTTTTTTATGCTTGTATTCGCCCTTTCACACGAAAGGGCGGTCCGACGGCGATTAGCGTACGATATTCGCCAGCAGGAAATCGATGATTTCGCTGGTTTTAATCATTTGCTTTTCACCGACCCGACGGTTCTTATATTCAATCTCTTCGCTATCCAGATTGCGATCGCCAATCACGATGGTATGCGGTACGCCAATCAATTCCATATCGGCGAACATCACGCCCGGACGCTCTTTACGATCGTCGAGCAGAACTTCAATACCTTTAGCGCGCAACTGCTGATAGATATCCTCAGCGACTTCCTTCACGCGGAAAGATTTGTGCATGTTCATTGGCAGAATGGCAACGTGGAAAGGTGCAATCGCATCTGGCCAGATGATGCCACGTTCATCATGATTTTGCTCAATCGCTGCCGCGACAACGCGCGTTACACCAATACCGTAGCAGCCCATCGTCAGCGTCTGGTTACGGCCGTCTTCGCCCTGAACGGTCGCTTTCAACGCCTCAGAATACTTGCTGCCCAGTTGGAAGATATGGCCCACTTCGATACCGCGTTTAATTTGCAGCGTACCTTTATCGTCTGGGCTGATGTCGCCTTCAACCACGTTGCGGATATCTGCAACCTGCGGCAGTGCAACATCACGCTCCCAGTTGATGCCAAAATAGTGTTTGCCATCAATGTTTGCGCCAGCGCTGAAGTCGCTCATGGCGGCAACAGTACGATCGACGACGACAGGAATCGACAGTTTGACGGGGCCTAGCGAGCCTGGGCCTGCGCCGATGATTGCACGGATTTCTTCTTCCGTTGCGAATGTCAGCGGGCTGGCTACCTGAGCAATTTTTTCTGCTTTGATTTCATTAAGTTCGTGATCGCCACGAACCAGCAACGCAACCAGTTTATGGCCACTTTCTTCCGTCGCTTTAACCAACAGCGTTTTCACCGTTTTTTCTACCGGCAGCTTAAACTGCTCAACCAGCTCGGCGATGGTCTTGGCGTTTGGCGTATCAACCACACGCAGCTCTTCCGTCGCTTCGGCACGGCCTAATTTCGGCGCAACGGCTTCTGCCAGTTCAATGTTTGCCGCGTAGTCGGATTCCGTTGAGAAAACGATATCGTCTTCACCGCTGGTTGCCAGCACCTGGAACTCATGGGACGCATTACCACCGATAGAGCCGGTATCCGCCTGAACCGCTCTGAAATCCAGATCCATACGGCTGAAAATCTTGCTGTAAGCGGCGTACATGGCGTCGTAGGTGACCTGCAACGATTCCTGTGACGTGTGGAAAGAGTAGGCATCTTTCATCAGGAACTCACGCGAGCGCATCACGCCAAAACGCGGACGAACTTCATCGCGAAATTTAGTCTGAATCTGGAAGAAATTCAGCGGTAACTGCTTGTAAGAGCTGATTTCATTACGAATCAGGTCTGTAATAACTTCTTCGTGTGTTGGGCCGAGTACGAACGGGCGTTCGCCACGATCGACAAAGCGTAGCAGTTCTGGGCCATACTGATCCCAACGTCCACTTTCCACCCATAAATCGGCAGGTTGAACAACCGGCATGGACACTTCAATGGCGCCCGCGTTGTTCATCTCTTCGCGCACGATGTTTTCAACTTTTCTCAAAACACGTAAACCGGTCGGCAACCAGGTGTAAAGGCCGGAGGCCAGTTTACGAATCATTCCTGCACGGAGCATCAACTGATGGCTGATGACTTCCGCATCGGCTGGTGTCTCCTTGAGGGTGGAGAGCATGTATTGGCTAGTACGCATGGGGTTTTAGTTCCGTTAGAACAACAAATAGCATAGGGCTGCCGCGCAGCCGAAGGCACATAAAAAGTGGTTTAGTTTACCAGCGTGGGCAGCGTGTCAAAAGAGAGCAGGAACAATTTTAGAATATATTGCTGGACTCATGTCTTAACACGTGTGAGACGGGTCGAGGCTTAACACTTCGGTTTGTTCTCCACTGACGCGCCAACGCACATTGAATTCCAACAGTAAAACGGTGTATTCCCGCGTGGCGCTTTCCCCTTTACGGTAGGCGGGGCGCGGATCTTGCGCCAATACCTGCGAGATAAAGCGTTTCAACTGAGGATATTTCTTTTGGTGTTCGGCAATCTGGTTTTCTGCATGCGGCGAAAAAAATACCGGCATCGTGGCATCGGGTGCCATTTGGGCGAAACCCGCTCGCGCCTGAGGATAGCTTTCTGCAAAAGGTAGGTAAGGCTTGATATCGACGACCGGTGTGCCATCGACCAAATCAAGGCTGCCTAATTCGAGCGTAATGACCTCGCCTTTTGTGCTGATTCCTTTTAATTCAACCAGCGACATACCGACAGGGTTGGGGCGAAAAGTGGAACGCGTAGCGAAAACGCCTGTACGAGTATTTCCTCCCAGACGCGGTGGTCGAACCGTTGGACGCCAGCCGCCTTCCATCGTTTGATGAAAGATGAACAGTATCCAAATATGGCTGAAATCTTCTAGCCCCCGCACACAGTCGGCTTGGTTATATGGCGGTAATAGCTGAAGTTCACCACCTCCATCTTCAATCAGACCCGGTTGCCGCGGAATAGCAAATTTTTCTTTATACGGTGAACGGATAATCCCGATCTGATTGAAAACAAATTGACTCATTGCGCAGAGACTTTCAGCGCGGTGCCTTGGCAAACGACCTGACTATAGCAACCCGCGACGCCGCTAACGGTTTGGCATTCATGCAGTAAAACCGCATTGGCCTTCATTGCCGTTGCGCGGTTCTGCATTCTTTTACGTGCATTTGCTGTGTTGGGAGGAGAGTCCTGAGCGCTGACTTGACATGAAGAACCTGAAACTTCACCCATATCACGGAAAGGTTTGCCGACTAATTCTTCAGCGCTTTTATATAGCACGGCTGGAGCAGGGCGAACGGGGGGCTTTGGTTTCGGAGCGGGTTCTACGGTTTTGGTTTCAACAATAGGTTGAGGAACGGGTGCCTGTGGCTTCTGAAATAAAGAACAGCCTGTCAGCGACATGGCTAACAATATAAAGGGAACAGCACGCATTAAAGGATTCCTCTGCTTTTTCTCAAAGAGCGAGTATTGAAGCAAGCAATTGCACAAATAACAAGACGGGCCGTAGCCCGTCTTACAGATATCTTTTAATTAAACGCATATACTCGTCATACTTCAAGTTGCATGTGCGTTGGTTACGCTACTCGGCGCACTTACGTGTGCCTCGCCCCGTTGGGGGCGTGACAAGGCTTATCAATAAGTCTTGTCCTAGCGGGCCAACGCTTTGCGTTGTTCAAACGTTAACGTTTGTCCTGAAACTTGAATTATTTAGCGTATAATTGCTGTATTACCAGCCTTTCACTGCGCCGCCATTAAAGATTTTATTGGCTGCTTCATTGACTTCGTCAGACTGGTAAGCCTGAACGAATTTCTTCACGCTTTCAGCATCTTTGTTGTCTTCGCGTGAAACCAGCAGGTTTACATACGGAGAATCTTTCTCTTCAACAAACAGGCCATCTTTAGTTGGCGTTAGGTTAATCTGGCTAGCGTAAGTGGTGTTGATGACAGCCAGCGCGATTTGCGCATCATCTAAAGAACGTGGCAGCTGTGGCGCTTCCAGTTCAACCAGTTTGATATTTTTCGGATTTTCAGTGACATCCAGTACCGTTGGCAGCAGGCCAACGTTATCTTTCAGTTTAATCAAGCCGACTTTTTGCAACAGCAGCAGGGAGCGGCCCAGATTGGTCGGGTCGTTTGGCAGCGCAATTTGCGCACCATCTTGCAGCTCGTTCAGCGATTTGATTTTTTTGGAGTAACCAGCAATCGGGTAGACAAAGCTGTTGCCGACAGAAACCAGTTTATAACCACGATCTTTGATCTGCTGATCCAGATAAGGTTTGTGCTGGAAAGCATTCAGATCGATGTCACCTTTGCTCAGCGCTTCATTTGGCAATACGTAGTCGTTAAATGTGACTAACTCAACGTCCAGGCCGTATTTGTCTTTCGCCACTTTTTGCGCGATTTCCGCAACCTGTTGTTCTGCGCCAACAATAACGCCGACTTTAATATGATTAGGATTTTTTTCTTCCTGCCCACATCCCGCTAGCGCCAGAGCACCAATAAGTGCGCCAATGGTCGCAATAGATTTCAGTTTAATCGCCATATCCTTACCCCTAATTAACTGTTTTTGGCAGATGCCTTTAGGCAAATGCGTATTGTGGTGATTACTTATGTGTGACAGCTTTTACTGCCCTGTCGCCGCAGAATTGAATCAGGTAAACCAAAACAACCAGTAATATTAATACCGTATTCATGACCGTCGCGTTATAACCAATATAACCATACTGATAACCAATTTGACCTAAGCCGCCTGCGCCGACGGCACCACCCATAGCAGAATAGCCTACGAGCGTAATGAGAGTGATGGTTGCGGCATTAATTAGCCCCGGTAACGCTTCCGGCAGTAATATCTTTCTGATGATTTGCATCGGCGTTGCACCCATGGCACGGGCGGCTTCGATCAGGCCAGTTGGAATTTCAAGTAGCGCATTTTCCACCATGCGGGCAATAAACGGTGCTGCACCTACGGTGAGAGGAACGATTGCCGCTTGCAGACCAATAGAGGTTCCGACAATGATGCGGGTAAAAGGAATCATCCAGACCAGCAAAATAATGAACGGAATCGAGCGGAAAATGTTTACCAGTGCAGAAACGATCCGGTAGAGCTTTGGATTGGCAATAATTTGCCCCGGACGTGTGGTATACAATAAAACGCCAACAGGTAAGCCAAGCACAAAGCCAAAGAAACCAGAAACGAACGTCATCGCGACGGTTTCCCACACTCCCTTTGCCATTAACCACATCATTGCTTCAGACATAACCCAGAACCTCAACTGTAACGTGACTTTCCTGCAGGAATTGGATTGCGGCTTTGATATCCGCATCGTTGCCGTGCATTTCTGTCAGCATGATGCCGAACTTGACGCCACCGGCATAATCCATCTGAGCACTAATAATGTTGTTGTTAATGTTAAAGCGCCGAGCAACCTCGGACAGCAGCGGGGCATCTACCGATTTGCCAGTAAATTCCATCCGTAATAATGGCGTAGTCTCTGGACGATACTCTGGTGACAAACGAGTGAGGTAATCGTCAGGGATATCCAGATGTAACGTTGACTGGATGAATTTCTGCGCCAGCGGCGTTTTGGGATGCGAGAAGACTTCGCTTACGGTGTCCTGCTCGATGAGCCGTCCGTCACTGATCACCGCAACCTGATCGCAAATGCGTTTCACCACATCCATTTCATGGGTAATAAGAAGAATGGTTAGGCCAAGACGGCGATTGATGTCTTTTAGTAATTCAAGAATCGAGCGCGTCGTTGCAGGATCTAATGCACTGGTCGCTTCGTCACACAGCAGAACCTTGGGATTGCTCGCCAGCGCGCGGGCAATAGCGACACGCTGTTTTTGTCCGCCGGACAAGTTGGCTGGGTACACGTCATGTTTATCTGCTAGCCCAACCAGCTCCAACAATTCATTCACGCGCTTGGCAATATCCGCTTTTGGTGTGTTATCCAATTCCAGTGGTAGCGAAATGTTGCCAAAAACGGTACGCGAAGCGAGCAGGTTGAAATGTTGAAAAATCATGCCGATTTGACGGCGAGCGCGTGTCAGTTGGCTATCAGACAGTTGAGTCAATTCTTGCCCATCTACCAGAACTTTCCCTTCTGTCGGTCGCTCCAATAAATTGACGCAGCGGATCAGTGTGCTTTTACCTGCGCCCGATGCACCGATAACGCCATAGATTTGCCCGGTGGGGACGTGAAGGCTGACATCAGAAAGTGCGGTAATGGCCCGCCCATTCTGCTGGAAAACCTTAGTAATATTAGAAAGTTCAATCATATGTTTTTATCGTAAGTGCCTATGGCTGGATAAATTAGTTTCTGTATCAACAGAATATGAAATGGATGTTAGGGCGTCTAGACGGCTAAGTCAATCGGGATTGTCATGGCTCTACATTCTCTCTGTGGGAGAAAACATGCGATACTACTGCGCAATTTCCGCCATTTAGGAGCAAAGTCAGTGGCACAAAGCGTTCCAGCAATTTTTCTTGATCGTGACGGTACGATCAATGTCGATCATGGTTATGTCCATGAGATTGACGATTTTCAATTTATAGATGGTGTTATCGATGCCATGCGCGAGTTGAAGAGCATGGGGTTCGCGCTGGTTGTGGTGACGAATCAGTCCGGCATCGCCCGCGGTAAATTTACAGAAGATCAGTTTATGCAACTGACGGAATGGATGGACTGGTCGCTGGCAGACCGCGGTGTTGATCTGGATGGCATCTACTTTTGTCCGCATCACCCTGAAGCTGGCGAAGATGAGTATCGGCAGGCCTGTGATTGTCGCAAGCCTGAGCCTGGTATGTTGCTTTCCGCACAGAGCGAGCTGCACATTGATATGGCTGCGTCTTATATGGTGGGAGATAAGTTAGAGGATATGCAGGCTGCAATTGGCGCTGGTGTGGGAAATAAATTACTGGTTCGCACCGGCAAACCGGTTACCGAGCAGGGCGAAGCACTGGCTGATGGTGTGCTGGAAAGCCTCGCAGAGCTGCCAAAATGGATAAAAACGCGCAGTTAACAAGCGGAACGAATGAAAGATGCGCAAACGGAAAAAAGTTTACTAGATTTGCTTGCGCTTCTGAATCGGCTCCCTATAATGCGCCTCCATCGACACGGCGCTGTGAACACACAACCGGGTCGATAAAGAAAGAGAAAACGCTTTAAAATAAACGTTGACTCTGAAGGTGAAAAGCGTAACATACGCCACCTCGCGAAGCGGTTAAGGCCGCAACGCACTGCTCTTTAACAATATAATCAGACAATCTGTGTGGGCACTCACAAGACCGTATCTTAACGATATAAAAAGTCTTGAAGAGTGAACAACAGTAAATTCATTACGAATAAACAGTTACTAATTCTTTGAGCATCGCTGACGAGTTCAGCAAATCAAACAAATCTTAAATTGAAGAGTTTGATCATGGCTCAGATTGAACGCTGGCGGCAGGCCTAACACATGCAAGTCGAGCGGTAGCACAGGGGAGCTTGCTCTCTGGGTGACGAGCGGCGGACGGGTGAGTAATGTCTGGGAAACTGCCTGATGGAGGGGGATAACTACTGGAAACGGTAGCTAATACCGCATAACGTCTTCGGACCAAAGAGGGGGACCTTCGGGCCTCTTGCCATCGGATGTGCCCAGATGGGATTAGCTAGTAGGTGAGGTAATGGCTCACCTAGGCGACGATCCCTAGCTGGTCTGAGAGGATGACCAGCCACACTGGAACTGAGACACGGTCCAGACTCCTACGGGAGGCAGCAGTGGGGAATATTGCACAATGGGCGCAAGCCTGATGCAGCCATGCCGCGTGTGTGAAGAAGGCCTTCGGGTTGTAAAGCACTTTCAGCGGGGAGGAAGGCGGTGAGATTAATACTCTCATCGATTGACGTTACCCGCAGAAGAAGCACCGGCTAACTCCGTGCCAGCAGCCGCGGTAATACGGAGGGTGCAAGCGTTAATCGGAATGACTGGGCGTAAAGCGCACGCAGGCGGTCTGTTAAGTTGGATGTGAAATCCCCGGGCTTAACCTGGGAACTGCATTCAAAACTGACAGGCTAGAGTCTTGTAGAGGGGGGTAGAATTCCAGGTGTAGCGGTGAAATGCGTAGAGATCTGGAGGAATACCGGTGGCGAAGGCGGCCCCCTGGACAAAGACTGACGCTCAGGTGCGAAAGCGTGGGGAGCAAACAGGATTAGATACCCTGGTAGTCCACGCTGTAAACGATGTCGATTTGGAGGTTGTGCCCTTGAGGCGTGGCTTCCGGAGCTAACGCGTTAAATCGACCGCCTGGGGAGTACGGCCGCAAGGTTAAAACTCAAATGAATTGACGGGGGCCCGCACAAGCGGTGGAGCATGTGGTTTAATTCGATGCAACGCGAAGAACCTTACCTACTCTTGACATCCA
>NZ_RJTN01000013.1:0-43554 GCF_005497185.1 Pectobacterium polonicum
GCCTTCCTGCAACTCGAATTATTTAGGGTATATCGGTGTTGGAATGTGAAAATATTGTTATTTGTTTAGTGGTGTGATTATTCGGATTTTTGTCTATTTATTTGTTTAAACGTAAAAAGATATTAATCATTCCTTTTATCTGTGATCCCTCCCGCAATCATATGACCGCGTTATTGTCTATAATTACATCAATATAAGGAAGTAACCTGTAATGGCACTCCGATTCATCCACTGAATTAATTTGGAGGTGGCAGATGAAACGCAAGAACGTGGCAGCACTGGGTAATGTGTTGATGGGACTTGGTATGATTCTGATGATTGGTGGTATTGGTTTCTCCATCGCCAGCCAGTTTCCTAAGCTGAATGTCCCTGAATATATGACTTACATTGACTTGGTCGGTATTTTTTCCGGCGCAATATTTTGGTTGGTCGGTGCGCGTATTAGCGGGCGTGAAGAAGTCGCAGACCGTTATTGGTGGGTTAAACACTTTGATAAGCGTTGCCGTCGCCAGCATCACCCATAAGCGTTAATGAAGTCGAATGAACATTGAACAGAAAAGCCGCTGTAGCCTTGCTATGGCGGTTTTTTGTTTTTTATAGCGACAAGACGGCAGAAATAAGAAAGCCACCTTATTACAGGTGGCTTCATCATTATCTTCCGCGAGCGGTTACCCGGTCAGCGGTGATTAATGTTCAAACATCGCAGAAATGGATTCTTCGTTGCTGATACGACGAATCGCTTCGGCCAACATACCAGACAGCGTCAATGTACGAACATTCGGCAGTGCACGAATGTTTTCCGCCAGCGGAATGGTATCGCAGACAATCACTTCATCAATGACAGAGTTTTTGATGTTCTCGTAAGCATTGCCTGAGAAAATTGGGTGTGTGGCATAAGCGAATACGCGTTTAGCCCCACGTTCTTTCAGCGCTTCCGCCGCTTTGCACAGCGTGCCGCCAGTGTCGATCATATCGTCAACCAGCACACAGTCACGACCCGCGACATCCCCGATGATGTGCATCACCTGAGAAACGTTGGCACGTGGACGGCGTTTGTCGATAATCGCCATGTCGGTATCATTCAGCAGTTTAGCGATTGCACGGGCACGTACAACGCCACCGATATCAGGAGAAACCACGATTGGGTTTTCCAGATTTTGTTGCAGCATATCTTCCAGCAGGATCGGGCTACCGAATACGTTATCTACTGGCACATCGAAGAACCCTTGAATCTGCTCAGCGTGCAGATCAACGGTCAGAACACGGTCAACACCGACGCTGGATAGGAAGTCAGCAACAACTTTCGCGGTGATTGGCACACGTGCGGAACGCACGCGACGATCCTGACGGGCATAGCCGAAGTAGGGAATAACGGCGGTAATACGTCCCGCAGAAGCGCGACGCAGAGCATCGACCATCACAACCAGTTCCATTAGGTTGTCATTGGTGGGTGCGCAGGTGGACTGGATGATGAAAATATCACCACCGCGTACATTTTCATTGATTTGCACGCTGACTTCGCCATCGCTAAAACGACCGACAGCGGCGTCGCCAAGGCTAGTGTACAAACGGTTGGCAATACGTTGTGCTAGTTCCGGGATGGCGTTACCAGCAAAAAGCTTCATATCAGGCACGAGAAGAACCTCAGGCTTGCGTCCAGAGAAATATTGTACCTGCCAGGCAGGGAAGAGCAACAGGCACAATATGCATACGGGTGTATGAATTAAGTTTGATACAGACAGGCCGCACGGCAACCGGTGTGTATCAAAACCTAAAGTTGCCCAGAAAGTTTACGGTGTAGCGGAGAGACGTTAACGCCTCGTGCGACAAAACCGTTTAACCATTCCGGGGCCTGGTCAAGCACCTGACGGGCTGCGAACTCGGTGTCAAACTCTGCAAACACACAAGCCCCCGTTCCAGTCAGGCGCGCCGGGGCATATTCTAGCAGCCATGAAAGTAGCTGTTCAACCTCACGAAAACGTTTTCTTGCGATAGCTTCACAATCATTGACGAAGGTCTGGTTTAATAAAGTTTCTAAATCACGTACTGGCGAATTTCGCGTCAACTCCGGATCGCTAAAAATCAACGGCGTGGCAATGCTAACGCCAGGGTGCGCGACCAGATACCATTTCTCTGGCGGATTCGCGGGTGTTAACTGTTCACCGATACCTTCGGCAAAGGCGGCATGTCCACGAACAAACACAGGAACATCTGCCCCCAGCTGTAATCCCAATTCAGCCAATGAATCAACACTCAACCCGCTTTGCCACACATGGTTAAGGGCGACTAAAACCGTGGCGGCATTGGATGAACCACCGCCTAGCCCACCGCCCATTGGCAGGCACTTATCGATACTGATGTCTGCGCCGCGCTGGATGGCGTGAATATTGTGGTGTTCGCAGTGCTGCTGTAATAAGCGTGCGGCGCGGACGATCAGATTTTGCTCGTTATCGACACCCTCTACCGGTGTAATCAGGTTAATCTCATCGTCATCACGTGGCCGAATCGTCAGAGTATCGCCGTAATCCAGAAACTGAAATAGCGTTTGCAGTAGGTGATACCCGTCCGGTCTCTGGCCAGTAATGTGAAGAAACAGATTCAGTTTGGCGGGAGCAGGCCATGTTTCGGTAACCGTCGGTTGCATCGCTTATTTAACCATCCAATTATTCATTTTCAGCTTAATACGCTGTTCCCCCTGAACGAGTTCCAGACTGGTGGGGAGCGGGGGGGTTAGCTCAGTGTTGTAGCTCTGATAGCTGACATTCCAATTTTGATTACCCTGCCGATAGGTGATGGTTTTCAGCAGATAGCGTTCATCCAGTGTGAATTCGGTGGCATCACCCGGTATACCAAGTATCCATTGGCGTAGATTATTCAATGGGATTGCCATGCCGGTCAGTTGCTGAATCATGTATTCGGCATCTTTGCCCACATAACGCTTGCCTTGATTGTCGGTGATTTGCACGCCGTCAGGTTGGGCTCGTAGTTCTAATTCAGTGCTGCCGAGTGGATTGGTCAGCAGCAGTCGATAACGCTGTGGCGGAGTGTCCTGCCAGAAAAAATTAGCTGATACTCTTTTGCTATCGGAGATATAGGCAAAAGCGCCGCGGGTTTGATATTGGCTGAGTTGCTGTACTTTTTGCTGATGCTGTTGCCACTCTGGCGAGGTAGGACTTGTACCCGTTTGAGTGGGTTGATTAATGCTACAGGCGGCGAGCAATACGCTGGCTAAAGGCAGTAAACGCAGGCATCGGACGGTTTTGGTTGGCATGTCGGTCGTATCCTGTAAATGAATGCAGTTCGTGAAATACGTCACGCTAACGGGCTTACCGTTCAGCGTCAATGATTGTTATTGATTAATGACGTTTATTGTTTTTTGTCAAAAAGTGACTACCTCAGACGAGGTGTATCACGTGCTGTCGCTTTTCTTGCACCCCTGCATCAAGTAGAATGCGACTCAAACGAAATCCATACTAAGACCGGTATTACTCAGAAACAGCCTAATGACCCTGCTTGCGCTTGGTATTAATCACAAAACCGCACCCGTTTCTTTGCGTGAACGCGTTGTGTTCTCACAAGATAAACTCGGCGTGGCCCTCGACAGTCTGTTACAGCAACCGCTGGTGCAGGGCGGCGTTGTGCTGTCTACCTGCAATCGCACGGAACTTTATCTTAGCGTTGACGAACAGGAAAACCAGCGTGAGCAATTGATTCGCTGGCTGTGTGAATATCATCAATTGCGCCCGGAAGAGGTTAACGACAGCCTGTACTGGCATCAGGGTAACGCGGCAGTCAGCCATCTGATGCGTGTTGCTAGCGGTCTGGATTCTCTGGTACTAGGCGAACCGCAGATTTTAGGGCAGGTGAAGAAGGCGTTTGCCGAATCACAGCGTGGTCATTCTCTGTCCAGCGAACTGGAGCGGCTGTTCCAGAAATCCTTTACCGTCGCCAAGCGCGTTCGTACAGAAACGGATATCGGTGCCAGTGCGGTGTCGGTGGCATTTGCTGCCTGTACGCTGGCGCGGCAGATCTTTGAGTCACTGGCGGATGTCACGGTGCTGTTGGTGGGGGCAGGAGAAACCATTGAACTGGTCGCTCGCTATCTTCGCGAGCACAACGTACAGAAAATGGTGATCGCGAATCGCACCCGTGAACGCGCGCAGGCGCTGGCAACGGAAGTGGGGGCTGAGGTCATCACGCTGGCAGAGCTGGACGAACAGCTCGTCCATGCCGATATCGTGATCAGCTCAACGGCAAGTACACTGCCGATTATCGGAAAAGGGATGATGGAACGAACGCTGAAAGCGAGACGGAATCAGCCAATGCTCATGGTGGACATTGCGGTCCCACGTGATATTGAACCGGAAGTCGGCAAACTGCCGAACGTTTATCTCTACAGCGTGGACGATCTGCACGCGATCATTCAGCATAATCTCGCGCAGCGCAAAGCGGCGGCGGTGCAGGCTGAATCCATCGTGCAGCAAGAAAGCTCCGATTTCATGGCGTGGCTGCGTGCGCAGTCAGCGGTGGAAACGATCCGCGATTATCGCGCTCAGGCCGACGAGCTGCGTGCGGAAATGACAGCCAAGGCGTTGGCTGCCATCCAACAAGGCAATGACGTCGAAGCGGTGATTCAAGAATTGACACACCGTTTAACCAACCGTCTGATTCACGCGCCGACCAAATCCCTTCAGCAAGCCGCTCGTGACGGCGACCAAAACCGATTACAAATTTTACGTGACAGCCTTGGGCTGGACTAGCATTCATCTCTATTACAGGATTTAATCGCCCGCATGAAGCCTTCTATTGTTGCTAAACTGGAAGCGTTACAAGAACGCCATGAAGAAGTCCAGGCGTTACTCGGTGAGCCCAGCGTCATCGCTGATATGGATCGCTTTCGCGCGTTGTCGCGAGAATATGCTCAGCTTACGGACATTACCCGCTGTTTCCAGCAATGGCAGCAGGCGCAAGAGGATCAGCAGACCGCAGAAATGATGCTGGACGATCCCGAAATGCGCGATATGGCGCAGGAAGAACTGAAAGAGGGTAAAGCGACGATTGAAGCACTGGAGCAGCAGCTTCAAGTCCTATTGTTGCCGAAAGATCCTGACGATGAGCGCGGCTGTTTTCTTGAAGTGCGCGCGGGAACCGGTGGGGATGAAGCCGCGATCTTTGCTGGCGACCTGTTCCGTATGTACAGCCGTTATGCGGAAGCACGCCGCTGGCGTGTAGAAGTTGTGAGTGCCAGCGATGGCGAACATGGCGGCTATAAAGAAGTCATTGCCAAAATCTCTGGTGACGGCGTGTACGGCCAACTTAAGTTTGAATCTGGTGGACATCGCGTGCAGCGTGTTCCTGCTACGGAATCTCAGGGCCGTATCCATACGTCAGCTTGTACCGTCGCTGTCATGGCGGAAGTGCCGGAAGCGGAGATGCCAGACATCAACCCGGCTGATTTACGCATCGATACTTTCCGCTCTTCTGGTGCGGGCGGTCAGCACGTTAATACCACCGATTCCGCTATCCGTATTACCCACTTGCCAACCGGTATTGTTGTGGAATGTCAGGACGAACGTTCACAGCACAAGAACAAAGCTAAAGCGCTGTCGGTGTTGGGTGCGCGCATCCGTGCGGCTGAAGTGCAAAAACGGCAGTTGGAAGAAGCGTCAACGCGCCGCAACCTGCTCGGTAGCGGTGACCGTTCCGACCGTATCCGCACGTACAACTTCCCGCAGGGAAGGGTGACCGATCACCGCATTAACCTGACGCTTTACCGTCTGGATGAAGTGATGGAAGGAAAATTGGATACGCTGATCCAGCCGGTGGTGCAGGAATATCAAGCCGATCAGCTTGCTGCGTTGTCCGAGCAGGAATAATGACGTATCAGGATTGGTTAGTTTCTGCGATGGCGCAACTCGCAGCGGGAGAAAGCCCAAAGCGAGATGCGGAAATTCTGCTGGGTTTTGTAACTGGCAAGTCCCGTACATTCTTGCTGGCGTTTGGTGAAACTGAGTTAACTGCTGCTGAACAGCAGCAGTTAACCGAACTGCTGGCGCGTCGTGAACAGGGCGAACCTATCGCTTATTTGATCGGCGTGCGTGAGTTTTGGTCGCTGCCGCTGGCCGTTTCGCCTGCTACGCTGATTCCTCGCCCTGATACCGAATGTCTGGTAGAGCAAGCGTTGTTGCGTCTGCCGCAAACGCCGTGTGATGTGCTGGATTTAGGCACAGGAACCGGCGCGATCGCGTTAGCTATTGCCAGCGAACGGCGTGACTGCCGGGTGATGGGGGTCGACCGTCAACCGGAGGCTGTGGCGTTGGCGACGAAAAATGCCCGGCAATTAAGGCTCGACAACGCTAGTTTCTTGCCCGGGAGTTGGTATTCACCGCTCGATCGCATGCGCTTTGCGCTTATCGTCAGTAATCCACCGTATATCGATGCTGATGATGTGCACTTGTCGCAGGGGGATGTTCGCTTTGAACCTGCCAGCGCTCTGATTGCTGCCGATAACGGGTTGGCAGATTTACGCATCATTATTGAATCCGCGCCACGCTATTTAGAGGTTGGTGGCTGGCTGCTGTTGGAACATGGCTGGCAGCAGGGTGACGCGGTGCGCCAGCTATTGCAGGCGCGAGGATTTACACAAATAGAAACGTGTCAGGATTATGGTGGCAATGATCGTGTGTCGTTAGGGCGCTGGTTGGATACCATCAATTATTAGGAGCAATGGACGTGATAACTCTTTACCCAGCCACGATATATCTGCATCTGGCAACGGTTGGCATCAGTATTTCCCTGTTTGTCGTCCGTTTTTTCTGGCTGTGTCGGCAATCGCCCCTGCTGCAACAGCGTTGGGTTAAAATTCTGCCGCATATTAACGATACCTTGTTATTGATCAGCGGTATTGGTTTAATCATTCAGAGTCACACTTATCCGTTTACGCCGGAGCAAAGCTGGCTGACGGAAAAACTGTTTGGCGTTATCATTTATATCCTTCTTGGCGCTATCGCCTTGGGGAAACGCCCCCGTAGCCTGAATGTTCGCTGGCTGGCGTTTGTATCTGCTTTAATATGCTTTGGTGTGGTCGTGCTGCTGGCACTGACCCAGTCACCGTTGCTGATGGAATAATTATGAGTGCTATTGCTGATTTTGAATTCAACCAGTCACTGCTAAGTGATGGTGTCGTGTTGGTTTCACAGGCGATTCGCCGCGACTTTCCCGCTCAGGATGTGCGGCAAAATCTGCAACAGCTGGTTGAGAGCGCCCGAGCTGTTATTCCTGACGACCTTGAGCAAGATCTTCAGCTTGAAAAACTGATTGAGCTGTTTTATCACACGTGGGGATTTGGCGGAGCCGGCGGCGTTTATCGCTTGTCTGATGCGTTATGGTTGGATCAGGTGCTGGAATCTCGTCAGGGTATGCCCGTGTCACTTGGTATCATCTTCCTGCATATCGCAAACGAGCTTGGCCTGCCGCTAATGCCGGTGATTTTCCCGACGCAGTTGATTCTGCGTGCTGACTGGCTCGACGAAGAGATGTGGCTGATCAATCCACTTAATGGCGATACGCTAAGTGAGCACGTGCTGGAAGTTTGGTTGAAAGGTAACATCGGTCCGTCAACCCGTTTACTGGATGAAGATCTGGATGAAGCGGAAAATGTCATGATCGTGCGTAAAATGCTCGATACGCTGAAAGTCGCGCTGATGGAAGAAAAACAGATGGAATTGGCGCTACGAGCCAGCGAAGCGGTGTTGCAATTTGACCCGGACGATCCGTATGAGATCCGCGATCGCGGTCTGATTTATGCGCAGTTGGATTGTGACCATATTGCACTGTCTGACCTCAACTATTTTGTTGAACAGTGCCCGGAAGATCCGGTGAGTGAAATGATAAAAGTACAGATTCACTCGATAGAGCAGAAACAGATTGTCTTACATTAAGAAACCGTTTTGCAGTAATGCAGCGTTAATTTATTTCCCGACATGAAGGTAAAAGTATGACGAATAAAGTGGTCAAGATAGGGGATATCCCCGTTGCCAACGACTTGCCTTTTGTGCTGTTTGGCGGCATGAATGTTCTTGAATCACGCGATCTGGCAATGCGCATTTGTGAGCATTACGTCACGGTCACGCAGAAGTTGGGTATTCCTTACGTGTTCAAAGCGTCATTCGATAAGGCTAATCGCTCCTCGATTCACTCTTACCGTGGTCCTGGTCTGGAAGAGGGGATGAAAATCTTCCAGGAACTGAAACAGACTTTCGGTGTAAAAATTATCACTGACGTGCATGAAGCGCATCAGGCGCAACCCGTTGCTGATGTGGTTGATGTGATCCAGCTTCCTGCATTTTTAGCACGCCAAACCGATCTGGTAGAAGCGATGGCGAAAACTGGTGCGGTGATCAACGTGAAGAAACCGCAGTTCGTCAGCCCTGGTCAGATGGGTAATATCGTCGATAAGTTCATCGAGGGCGGTAACGATCAGGTGATTCTGTGTGACCGCGGCAGCAACTTCGGTTATGACAATCTGGTTGTTGATATGCTGGGCTTCAATGTTATGAAGCAGGTATCTAACGGTGCGCCGGTCATTTTTGACGTTACGCATGCGCTACAGTGTCGTGACCCGTTTGGTGCGGCATCCGGTGGCCGCCGTGGGCAGGTGACTGAACTGGCGCGTGCTGGGATGGCGGTAGGTTTGGCGGGACTGTTTATTGAAGCTCACCCCGATCCTGCGAATGCGAAGTGTGATGGTCCATCAGCGCTGCCGTTAGATAAACTGGAACCGTTCCTGCAACAGATCAAAGCGATTGACGATCTGGTGAAAAATTTCCCAGAGCTGGATACCAGCAAATAATCTGTCGTATTGATTACGGATAGCAAAAACCCGCGATGTCGCGGGTTTTTTTATAAGGCTGAGTGGCTACGCTGCGTCCGTTATTTATAGAGGTCGGCGCTGATGGTCATGTTGTTGCCTTTGCCTTCCCACTGTCTGGTGATGTGGTAGTACTTGGCACCTTTTTCGCCCGCACGTTTAGCAACGGCTTCAGATATCTGTGTAATATTGGTGTAGTTGCCGCGGAATTGGATCGAGTCGAAAGGCACCATCTGTGCCGCCGTTGCATTGTTCAGTTCCTGAATTTGGGTGCCATCAGATAACGTTACCGTGTAACGTCCGCCTTTTGATGATTGCGTTTCAAAGAAGTTACCCACGCTGCGGCTGGGGCTATCAGAGTAAGCAACCCCTGGAATTTCCACCTTGGCGGCTTCTGCTCCACCGGCAGCCAGCGCGGTACGACCCGCATCAGAATCGGCAGGGATCGCATCAGGGCGCTGGAGCTGACGTTTTGGCGCATCGGCTTTATAGATAAAGGCGGTAGCCCTTTGATTCGCGCTATTCGAGTTCACGTCGATCTGGCGTACGATGTAAAACGAATCCGCATTTTTTTCTTTTGCTGCTTTAGCGATCGCATCGATTAGATCGGGCTGAGTGCTGAATAAACCGCTTACCGTGACGGTATCATAGGGTTCCAGCAAATAGGCCGCATCTTTCGGCAGTTCTTTCACGCCATAAACCGTGCGATATTGCACGTTTTGTTTCGCTTTAGGGGCATCGTTACGATACAGATCGACGGTAACATTCCAGGCGTCGTTTGAATTAGCATCCGTCATAGATTGCACATAAAACGACGCTGCACCCGCTTTGTCGGCGCGTTTTGATGCTGCGGCTACCGCTTCACCGATTGCGTTAAATCTTCCTTTAAACGTAATCCGCTCAAAGGGTTGCAGGGATTCTGCCTGCTCAGGTGTCAGTTCCTGTGCCGCCTGCGCTGAAAATGCCGAGAGTGATAACAATAATGTGGACGCAATAACAGTAGTCTTCAGCTTCATAAAAAATCCTTTCGCCTTCCTGCAACTCGAATTATTTAAGGTATAGCAATCAACCTGTAACGGAATGGGGCTGATTATCGCACGGAATAAATTCTTGTGCTTTAGCATTTTCAGCGGGCTGAAAAGGCGTGATGCTTCAGCTAAGAACAAGAAAAGTGCTAATAATAACGGTTAATGATTGTTTTGCCATCATAAGGGATATTTATGTGATTTATCACATTAACAACCTTGTAACACATCGTTTTTGTGAAACAGCACAGAAAAATACTTCCATAATAATGCTACAAAAGGCGGAGAAGAGCATGATTTTCGACCAAGAAAGGCTGGCAGAACCTGTGATAACTCGGCTTTTCTGTGAAATTCATTTTATTTATGGATCATCGATCACATTTTCAGTACGTTATAAATGAATTCGCCTACAGTGAGACGCCCCGAAAAAGCGTGTGGTAGAAGATGAGTAGATGCTCTTCCTGCCGCGTGAGTGCGGGGATACAGGGTGCAGTGGGTCTCGGCGAATTCGTATAACAGAGTAGGGTGAGAATAATAACCTTCGTTAAAAATAAGCGAAAAGGGTATCAGCATGCGTATTGGTGTACCAAGAGAGCGGTTGGCCAATGAAGCCCGTGTAGCAGCTACGCCGAAAACGGTTGAACAGCTGCTGAAACTGGGTTTTACGGTCTCGATAGAACGTGAGGCAGGAAAACTGGCAAGTTTTGACGATGCGGCATACGAAGAAGCCGGTGCGTCGATTGTTGACAGCTCAGAAGTCTGGCAATCCGATATTGTCCTGAAGGTGAATGCGCCGCAGGATGATGAAATCGAGCTGACCCGTGCGGGCAGTACGGTTGTCAGTTTCATTTGGCCGGCTCAAAACCCGGTACTGCTGGAAAAACTGGCTGCCCGTCAAGTGACGGTGATGGCAATGGATTCTGTGCCACGTATTTCGCGCGCACAGTCACTGGATGCACTCAGTTCGATGGCCAACATTGCAGGCTATCGCGCTATCGTTGAAGCTGCCCATGAATTTGGCCGTTTCTTTACCGGACAGATTACCGCTGCGGGTAAGGTTCCGCCTGCTAAGGTCATGATTATTGGTGCAGGTGTGGCTGGTTTGGCTGCGATCGGCGCTGCGGGTAGCCTAGGGGCTATCGTTCGTGCTTTTGACACCCGCCCTGAAGTGAAGGAGCAGGTTAAAAGTATGGGAGCCGAGTTCCTCGAACTCGACTTTGAAGAAGAGGCGGGCAGCGGTGACGGCTATGCCAAAGTCATGTCTGAAGCCTTTATCAAAGCGGAAATGGAACTGTTTGCTGCCCAGGCGAAAGAAGTCGACATTATCGTCACTACCGCCTTGATCCCAGGGAAACCAGCTCCGCGTCTGATCACCAAAGAAATGGTGCTGAGCATGAAGCCCGGCAGCGTGATCGTCGATTTGGCCGCGCAAACGGGTGGGAACTGCGAATTGACCGTGGCCGACCGCGTGACCGTGACGGAAAACGGTGTCAAAATTATTGGTTACACCGATTTACCTAGCCGTCTGCCAACACAATCCTCACAGCTTTACGGCACTAACCTGGTTAACCTGCTGAAATTACTCTGCAAAGAGAAAAACGGCGAAATCGATGTCGATTTTGACGACACGGTGATTCGCGGTGTGACCGTTATTAAAGAAGGTGAAATTACCTGGCCAGCGCCGCCAATTCAGGTTTCAGCGCAGCCACAGCAGGCAAAACCGGCCGCTGCACCTGTGAAAGCAGAAGCCAAGCCAACATCACCGTGGAAGAAATACGCGTTCCTCGTGATTGCCATTCTGCTGTTTGGCTGGCTGGCTGATGTCGCACCTAAAGAGTTCCTGTCTCACTTTACTGTTTTTGCGTTGTCCTGCGTGGTGGGCTATTACGTGGTCTGGAATGTCAGCCACGCGTTGCACACGCCACTAATGTCAGTCACTAACGCGATATCAGGCATTATCGTTGTCGGAGCATTGTTGCAAATCGGTCACGGCGGATGGGTGTCATTTTTCTCATTCATTGCCGTATTGATTGCCAGCATCAATATTTTCGGTGGTTTCACCGTGACTCAGCGCATGCTGAAAATGTTCCGTAAAAACTAAGGGGTAACACATGTCTGGTGGATTAGTAACTGCTGCATACATTGTTGCCGCAATTCTCTTTATTTTCAGTTTGGCTGGGTTGTCCAAGCACGAAACGTCGCAACAAGGGAACATCTTTGGGATCAGCGGGATGGCGCTTGCGCTGATCGCGACGATTCTGGGGCCTGATTCTGGCAACGTTGGCTGGATCATCGTGGCAATGGCGATCGGTGGATCAATCGGTATTTATCTGGCACGTAAGGTTGAAATGACCGAAATGCCGGAACTGGTCGCGATTCTTCACAGCTTTGTGGGCTTGGCTGCGGTGCTGGTCGGTTTTAACAGCTTCCTCGACCACGGTGAAATCACCGATCCGGTGATGGTCAATATCCATTTGACGGAAGTCTTCTTGGGTATCTTCATCGGTGCGGTGACCTTCACGGGCTCGGTGATAGCGTTCGGTAAACTGCGTGGCAATATCTCCTCCAAGCCATTGATGCTGCCTCATCGCCATAAAATGAATCTGGCGGCGCTGGTTGTGTCTTTCCTGCTGTTGCTGGTTTTCGTCAATACGGGCAGCGTAGCGTTGCAGGTACTGGCGCTGATTCTGATGACGGCGATTGCACTGGTATTTGGCTGGCATTTGGTTGCATCGATTGGCGGGGCGGACATGCCAGTCGTCGTTTCTATGCTGAACTCCTACTCTGGTTGGGCGGCAGCGGCAGCGGGCTTCATGCTGAGCAATGACCTGCTGATCGTGACCGGTGCGCTGGTGGGTTCTTCTGGTGCGATTCTGTCTTACATCATGTGTAAAGCGATGAACCGTTCCTTTATCAGCGTGATTGCCGGTGGTTTT
The DNA here is from genome assembly GCF_005497185.1 of Pectobacterium polonicum. Lineage (GTDB taxonomy): Bacteria > Pseudomonadota > Gammaproteobacteria > Enterobacterales > Enterobacteriaceae > Pectobacterium > Pectobacterium polonicum. Next base: position 12,831 of record NZ_RJTN01000013.1, read on the forward strand.
GGTACTGATGGCGTGTCCTCCAGTGAGAGCGAAGAGGTGGGTGAATATCGTGAGGCTTCAGCGGAAGATGTTGCTGATTTACTCAAGAACTCAACCTCGGTCATCATCACTCCGGGGTACGGTATGGCTGTAGCACAGGCGCAATACCCAGTGCATGACATCACCGCAAAACTGCGTGCTCGTGGTATCAATGTTCGCTTTGGTATTCACCCGGTTGCAGGGCGTTTACCTGGACATATGAACGTGCTGTTAGCTGAAGCGAAAGTGCCTTACGACATCGTGCTGGAAATGGATGAAATTAATGACGATTTCACCGACACCGACACCGTGCTGGTCATTGGCGCGAACGATACGGTTAACCCGGCGGCGCAAGAAGATCCACACAGCCCGATTGCTGGCATGCCAGTACTGGAAGTGTGGAAAGCGCAGAATGTTATCGTGTTCAAGCGTTCTATGAATACCGGTTATGCCGGTGTACAGAACCCACTGTTCTTTAAAGAGAACACGCAGATGCTGTTTGGCGATGCCAAAGACAGCGTTGAGGCGATTCTGAAAGCGCTGTAAGCGTCGTAGGACGTCGAAAACGAAAGGGGCGAATATCGCCCCTTTTTTACATCTATCATATCTATGATATTGCGAAAAATAATGCCAGCACGAAGGCGGGCATTATTTGATGCTGAAAGCGATGTAATGAGCAATCAGCCGTTTTCGCTATCTTCCTGCGTAATCGGCGAAACGAAATCATCGGGCTTGATCGCCAGCAGGTCGCACTTCAGGTGATCAATCACATGTTCGACGGTATTGCCGATAAAGGCAGCGGAAAGGCCGGTTCGACCCAACGACCCCAAGACCACGACACCCGCCTGCAAATGTTCCGCCAGATCGGGAATGACTTCTTCTGGCAGCCCTTTTTCTACGTGCGTCACGCGTTCATCCAGGCTGAACTTCTGCCGGAGTGATTTCATGGCAATCAGATGTTGCCCTCGAATCGCATCGTTATAGACGCTGGGATCGAAATCAGGCAATTCAATGGCGATATTGATGGGGGTAACCGGGTAAGCGCCAACCAAGTGAACTTCGGTTTGGTCAACCTGCTGCGCCAGCTCCAGCGTTTCTGATACCAGTTTGATATTGAGCGGATCGTGATAAGGGTCTTCACTGGCCAGATTGACGGCAACTAATGCTCGGCCTTCGGTCGGCCATGGCTGATCTTTTACCATCCACACAGGGCAAGGACATTTTCGCAGTAATTGCCAGTCTGTTGGCGTAAAGATAACGGCTTCCAGCCGATCGTACTGATGGGCCATTTTCAACAACAGGTCATGGTGCCCAGAAATTACTTCCCGAATAATGGCTTCAAATGGCTTATTGTGCCAGACCACTTTGATCTCTATTGAAACGCCAGCCTCAAGGTAGTGTTTGCACTGTTCCTCAATCCACTCGGTCCGTTGCTGAATAACACCTTGACGCATCTCACCCCTTTCATCGGGGGAAAGCAGGGTTGTCATTTCATAAGAAAAATCATAAATCGGCAGAAACGCCTTAATATGGCCGCCAAGTCGCTGAACCAGATAAACCGCGCGACGCAGCGCTGGTTGGTCATCCTGATTTGGGTCAATAGCTACCAGTAAATTCTGATACTTTGCCATAGCTCCTCCAAACAGCTGTTACTCCACAGCCCGTAAATTAAGAGTACCGCAATGGAATCGTTTTGAACAACAGAGATAAGCCGCAGAATAACAAAATAGGAAATATCACGGATGAGGCTGAGAAGGGGGGCAAACCTTGACGCTGCCATAGCAAAAAAAGTGGCAGCGTCAACGAGTTAGGCTGGAAAGATTATTTACGTGAAGACCCGGCTAATTCGGAAAGCGCATCGATATTCTCGATCGTAATGTATTTCCCTTTTACTGCCAGCGTACCGCTCTTCTGGAAACGCCCCAGCAGACGGCTGATGGTTTCAACGGTCAGCCCCAGATAGTTACCAATGTCACCGCGCGTCATGGTTAGACGGAATTCACGCGGCGAGAAGCCACGTTGGGCAAAACGGCGGGAGAGGTTGTAAACAAACGCCGCCAGACGTTCTTCAGCGTTCTTCTTCGATAACAGCAGAATCATGTCCTGATCGCCACGGATTTCGCCGCTCATCAAGCGCATCATCTGTTGACGGAGGTTCGGCATTTTCCCAGAGAGATCGTCCAGCGTTTCGAACGGGATTTCGCAGACCATTGAGGTTTCCAGCGCCTGAGCGAAACTCGGGTGTTGAGCCGTACCAATCGCGTCAAAACCGACTAAATCGCCTGCCAGATGAAAGCCGGTAATTTGCTCATCGCCTTGCTCTGTGATGGTATAGCTCTTTATCGTACCGGAACGAATCGCGTACAGCGATCTAAGTTCATCACCTGCTTTGAATAGCGCTTGCCCCTTCTGGATAGGCTTCTTCCTTTCAATGATGTTGTCGAGCTGATCGAGCTCGTGTTCATTCAAGGTGAAAGGGATGCATAGCTGACTGATACTGCAATCCTGACAGTGGATTGCACAACCGCCAGACTGGATGCGTCGGATAATTCGCTTTTCCGGGATCATAGGCTTTGCTCAGGCAATAATTGATATTGGTCAATTTTAACAGCTTTTATCGGCCGTGATAAGAGCGGCAATCACAGGAATAGACCAATAAATAGTGAACTAACTATAATTTTTCGATTTTGCTGAAAAATATTCTGATATATAAACTTTGCGTGGCAATAATATTTTCGCCTATCGCGTTACAGAATGGTTAACACATTGGTTAACCCGAATCGCTTACGATGATAAGCAATTCGGCGTGGATTTTTTACCTGTCGGACGCGTTATAATTATAACGGTAAACTATTTTGGCGAGCCAAATAACCTTCGTGCTTTAGCAGCCACTGTTTACGGTGAACTCCCCCTGCGTAGCCGGTCATCGCCCCTCCCGCACCGATAACACGATGACACGGAACTACGATGCTGACAGGGTTTGATCCGTTCGCCATCCCGACTGCACGTGCTGCACCAGTACGCCCTAGCAGCGTCGCAAGCTCGCCATACGTGGTAATTTCTCCACAGGGGATTTTGCGTAATTCCCGCCAAACCTGCTGTTGAAATTCGGTTCCTACAGAAGCGACGGGCAGCGTATCAATAATCGTTAATTCGCCATCAAAATAGCGTTGCAGGCTGTCTGTCAAACCACCGGGATTATGACGTGGCTGTAACGAAAAGGGATCATTCCGATAACTGCGATTGAGTGAGCGAAATAAATCGTCTTCATATTCGCGCCACTCAACGGCACGCAAATGATTATTTTCATCAGCAATAATCAATAACTCCCCAAGTGGCGTTGCCATGGTGTCCTGGAAAAAAATCTGCATAGTGATTCCTTACGTGCTTGTCGCTTTCTTGCATCTCTCATTAGTTGCACGCCGATTATCCTGCATCACCAGATGGATTGAAAATAAAATGAGAGATGTGTCACGCCGTGAGGTGAAAAAGGAGAAGGCCATCACGATCATAACCGGTGTCGCCTCGGTGCATTCTGATTCAGACAAAAATAGAAAAACGGTACCCCATTTTAGGGAAATCTCGTTGGCGCATGAACCGTTAAGAGAAGCAACATGCATTCATGTGTGAGGTATGTGGGATAAATCGCATCGAATATTACCAATTAAATCAAACGGTAATATAGTAAATGTTCAATTTGTATTTATGAGAGATGGAGCATGTCAATCTTTATCCTACTGCCAGAGAACGCTATCACATGGCAATAATATGAAGGTGAACGATGTTGGTATGTTCTATTTTTTATGGCAAAGGCGTTTTATGTACGAATAGCTATGTGATCTACGTTATTGGGGGACATGCGCAGAATGAAAAAGAAATATGCTGTAGTGGGAACCGGTGGCCGAGCGGGGCTTTATCTGGAATCGATTGCCAGAGATTATCAGGATCAGGGGCACTTTGTTGCATTTTGCGATACAAACCAGACGCGGATGGATTACGCCAACCAGATTGTCCATAAATTTGGGCACAATAATGTGGCGACGTATCACGCCGATCAATTTGAGCAGATGATCGCAGAAACCACACCAGATGTTGTTATTGTTGCATCGATAGACCGGACGCATCATCACTATATTATTCGGGCAATGGAATTAGGGTGTGATGTCATCAGTGAAAAACCGATGACGATTGACGAAGAAAAATGTCAGGCGATTATCGATGCAATTAACCGCACCGGCCGTAAATTGCGTGTGACCTTTAATTACCGCTACGCCCCTCATCACAGTAAAGTCCGTGAATTAATTGCCGCAGGCGTTATTGGTGAGGTTTATTCCGTCCATTTTGAGTGGCTGTTGAATACCGAACATGGGGCAGATTACTTCCGTCGTTGGCACCGTGACAAACGCAATAGCGGCGGGCTGTTGGTGCACAAATCCACCCACCATTTCGACCTGGTGAACTTCTGGCTGAATAGCGAACCAGAAACGGTCTACGCACAAGGTGATTTGCGTTTTTATGGTAAAGCGAATGCGGAAGCGCGTGGAGTCACTGCATTCTATGCACGTTCACATAATAGCGTTGCGGCAGAGAATGACCCGTTTGCACTGCATATGAATCAAAGCGAACAATTGACGGCTTTATATTTAGATGCCGAACATGAAGATGGCTATTACCGCGATAAAAGCGTATTCGATGACGGTATTAATATTGAAGATGTGCTGGGTGTCATGGTGCGTTATAAGAACAAAGCCATTATGACGTACTCATTAAACGCCTATTTACCGTGGGAAGGGTTGAATGTGGTGTTTAATGGCAGCAAGGGTCGGTTAGAAATGAAACTGGTCGAGAAGTCTTATGTAAACGGAGGCGGACAAAAAGAGGATGAAGGTGCGCTGGATGAATGTGAAATAAAGATCTATCCGATGTTTGACGCGCCTTATGCCGTACCGGTTGAATTTAAATCGGGTGGGCACGGCGGCGGCGATCAGGTCATGTTAAACGATCTGTTTGGTACACCGGAACCCGATCCATTACATCGTGCAGCAGATTATCGTGATGGGGCGATGTCTATTTTAACGGGTATTGCCGCTAATCGATCGCTACGCACCGAACTGCCAGTGAAAATAAGCGAGCTGGCCGTTAACCTGAAAAGAGGGAATTAATCAAAGTACCTGCTATTTCGCAGCAAGCGCGTCCGCATCCGTAGTACCCGTCTGCCTGTAACAAGGAGAAGGGTGGAAACCTCCAAATACTATTATAAGGGTTTTATTATGGCGAAAACACGGAACACATTACCTCACCTGCTCTTACTTTGTGCTGCTCTTCCCGTCGGGGCTGCTTTCTCTCACTCAGCTGACGCCACGGAGATCCGTATCTCCTGGTGGGGAGGAAATCAACGGCACGAAGCCACACTGGCTGCTATTAACGCGTTTCAAAAAGCCAACCCGACAATTACCGTCAAAGCGGAATATGCTGGCTGGGACGGTTATCTTTCCCGACTATCAACGCAGATGGCTGGGGGGCAAGAACCTGATGTTATGCGTATTGACTGGAACTGGTTGCCGCAGTTTTCCCGCAACGGCGATGGTTTTTACGATTTGAATAAGCAAAAAGACGTTTTAGGATTGGGGGATTTTCCGCCTAACTACCTGAAAACGGCCGACGTAAAAGGGAAGCTGCAAGGTCTCCCGATTTCGATGACGTCCCGTAGCATGATTTACAACAAAACCACCTGGGATAATGCGGGTGTCGCTTATCCGAAAACCTGGGATGAACTGTTTGCCGCAGGCCCGGTGTTTAAACAAAAACTGGGTGACAATTTTTACCCACTTGGTGTTGCCCAAGGGGCAAGCGATGTGCTGGATATTCTCACTCTCGGCCGTAGCTACATGGCACAAAAATACGGCATTGATCTCATCGATGAGAAGAAACAGAGCATCGCCTATAGCCGCGATCAGGTAAGAGAACTCTTCGGCTTTTATAAAAAGCTGGTTGATTCCCATGTGATACCCGATCAGCGCTATTTTTCCTCGTTCGGGCGTACTAATGTTTATGAAATTCGTCCGTGGATTAACGGCGAATTAGCCGGTATGTATCTGTGGGATTCAGCCATCTATACCTATTCCAGCAATATGCCGAAAGAGGCTGTCTTAGAAACCGGGCCATTTATCACGATGCCGGATGCTAAAGATTCCGGGCTGACAAGCAAGCCGTCTTCGCTGTTTGCGATCAGTAAGAACAGTAAACATCCGAAGGAAGCCGCGATGTTGATGAGTTTTATGCTGAGTCACCCAGAAGGCGTGAAGGCGGTTGGGCTGCAAAACGGGATGCCTGCTAACCCGAAAGCACAAAAACTGCTGGAAGATATCGGTGTGATCAACGCCGGTAACCTGTTAGCAAATGCTTATCGTGCCGCAGCGGAACAACCTGCATCGAAGGTGCCCGTTTCACCGTTTATGGAAAATCAGGAGCTGGTACAGCTGTGGACCACGAGTCTGCAAAAACTGGACTACGGCAATGGTGAGGTAAATAAAGTCGCCGATGATTTCCTGAGTAGCGCTAATCGCATTTTAAAACGCGCTATCCGATAACCACCGCTGTTCGTGTGCGATGCCGTGTCGTGAAGGATATGGCATCGCACGCTTCGTTTACCTGCTTCATTCATGGTCTTTCTGCCGTGAGCTGTACCGTGCTAATGGTTCGAGCGCGAAAGCCCGCTTCACAATAGCAAAGATAAAATACCCACAGGCGTTGGAAGGATTCATCAAAGCCCTGCGTATTCAACATATGCCACTGTTGATAAAAACGCTGACGCCATTCGCTCAGGGTGCGGGCATAGTCCTGACCGATATCGAACAGGTCGCGGGTAATAAAGTCGGTATGCCGCGTCATGGTGGCGGTCATCGCGGTAACTGAGGGAAGAAAACCGCCGGGGAAAACATAGCGTTGAATAAAGTCCACATTGCGAGAGTAATGGTGGTAGCGTTGGTCGGCGATGGTGATGGCCTGAAGCACCATGCGGCCTTGTGGCTTCAATAGTTGCTGGCAGCGTTTGAAGAAGGTGGGTAAATAGGCTTTCCCGACCGCTTCGATCATTTCGACCGAGACCAATTTGTCATACTGGCCGGCCAAGGTTCGATAATCCTGTAGCAGCACCGTGACCTTATGGCTCAGCCCTGCTTGCTGGATACGTTCAACCGCGTAGTCATATTGCTGTTGTGACAGCGTGGTTGTGGTGACGTAACAACCGTACTCACGTGCGGCCAGTTCGGCTAGCCCGCCCCAGCCAGTACCAATTTCCAGCAAATGATCCGTTTCACACAGCGCTAATTGTCCGCATAGACGGCGCAGCTTGGCGCGCTGTGCGTCTTCTAGCGTCATGTCGGGGTGCTGATACCAGGCGCTGGAATAGAGCATGTCGCTATCGAGAAAGCTGCGATAAAAATGATTGCCCAGATCGTAATGGGCGGCGATGTTTTTCTGTGCCTGCTGCGGACGATTACGACGACACCAGTGTATAAACCGATGAAATGGCGCTGTCAGCCAGCCAAAACGTGCTTCAAGCGTATCAACTAACGCCTGATTCTGCGCCAATAGCTGAAGAACGAGCGTCAGGTTTGTTGAACTCCAGTCTCCATCAATGTAGCTCTCTCCGGCTGCGATGCTTCCACCCAGCAAGATTCGACGATAAACGCGAGGATGATGTATCGTGACGTCGCCTTGCAATGCCGCGTGCTGGTCCCCGAAGCGTATCTCATGACCTTCTGATTCGCGCAGGCGCAAACTTCCGCCGTCTATGCGCTCAAGCAAGGCAAAGACCACTTTTCGGGCTCGGAGATAACGAGCGGTATTGCTCGGGTGACGCACCAGCTGTGTTTCCGTTGAACTCATGGGTTATCCTTCTTTCCTGACTGCGGATGAGGATAAACGGGCGAGCGTTTAATCCACAGTTTCAAAGCCTGCCAATATATGGTGCAGGCGATCTTTATCGTCATTAACGGCAGATACCAAAGCTGGCGGCGCAGGGTGGCACGGGTGAGCGGCTGTCGGTGTAGCAACAGCGTTGCATCAAACTCGCGCCCCTGTTTGTGATTCTCGATGTGAATTCTCAGCCGTGCAACGGGCGGCGTGAGTCGCCAGTGGTATACCATATCCATCGGGTTAAACGGCGATACATGAAACGCCTTGGATACGGGCGTCGATCCATCAGGGACGACGGCATAAGTATGGCGTTCATTCCAGGGCGTATTGCGCACTTCTGCCAGTAACCAGCGCAGCGCGTTGTGCTCATCGTATAAATAATAGAAATTAACCGGATTGAAATAACAGCCCAGATAACGCAGTTGGCACAGTAGGAAAACCTTCCCGGTGAGACGTTCCCCAGTCAGTTCCGCAATCCGATCCTGTGCCTTGGTTTTGATATCGCCGCCGCCGAGGTAATCACCGCGACAAAATGACGCCGGGGCGAAGCGCTCCAGCGCAATACCCATATGCGGCAAAGCGGGAATTTCATCTAAATCAATGAGCGGCATGAAGAGCGCATAGTCAAAACGATGCGTGACGGGCGTGAAGCGCCGATGACGAATGTTACCCACATACAGGGCGCTATTCATACGGCATACCTTGGTCGAATTGGCTGATGACATCCAGAGCGCTTTTTACACCATCTTCATGAAAACCGTTGTACCAATAGGCACCACAAAACCAGCTACGGTGGTGTCCATTAATACGTTCACGCTGCTGTTGGTACTCCGGCGTCTGTTGCGTAAACACCGGGTGATGATAAACCGCGTGGTGCAATGTTTTATCCGGGTCAATATCCTGTTGAGGGTTCAGTGAGACACAGAAGGTGGTGGATGAACGAACACCTTGTAGGATATTCATATTATACGTGACGGACGCGCGCGAACGGCTAAGCGCTTGATCGACCGGCAGACGATAATTCCAACTCGCCCAAGCCCGATGGTTCTGGGGTAAAAGCCGGGTATCGGTATGCAGGATCACATGATTAGGTTGGTAGCGTATGCCTCCGAGGATGCGTCGTTCATCGGACGTGCTTGTTTCCAGCAGAGCCAGCGCCTGATCGGAATGGCAGGCGAAAATGACCTGATCAAACCGATACGCCTGTTCGGCAGTATGCAGCGTAATTCCTGCGTTATCACGTACCACCTGGTTGACTGGCGTATGGAGGTGGATCGCTGCTCGATCGCGGATACGCTCGGCAATGCGTCGCACATACTCCCGTGAACCGCCAGGCACGACCATCCACTGCGGACGATTGACCAAATCCAACAGCCCATGGTGGTTGAAGAAGGTGAGGAAAAGCGATAGAGGAAAATGCCGCATATCCTCAAGCGATGATGACCAGATTGCTGCGCCCATTGGCAAAAGGTAGTGCTGCGCAAAGAAGGGCGAAAATTTTTCCTGCTGTAACAAGTGGCTTAGCGTCAGCCCTTGGTTATCTCCACTGGCAAGATACCGCTTGCACACCCGGTTGAAGCGCACGATTTCCGCCACAAACCGATAGAACGCCGGGCGGAACAGGTTACCGCGCTGGGCAAATAGCGTATTTAGCGTATGCCCGTTATATTCCAGGCCAGAAACCGGGTTACTGACCGAGAAACTCATTTCCGTGGGCTGGCCGATTAAGCCCAGTTCATCCAGCAGGGCAATGAAGTTTGGATAGGTTCGCTCGTTATAAACAATAAAACCCGTGTCGATAGCATAGTGGATGCCATCCTGAACCACATCGACCGTTGCCGTGTGTCCCCCCAGATAATCGTTCGCTTCAAATATCGATACCTGAAAGCGTTCGGATAACCTGAGCGCGCAGGTTAAACCAGAGATACCGCTACCAATAATGGCAATCTTCATACCTTTACCTTACTAACCGGCTGGCCAGCAGACGTTGCCATGACTGTGGGAGCACGGAAATCAATTTGAGTAATAGCGCAAACCCCAGAGGGAAGGCGATTTCGCGTTTCTTCTTTTTCAGCCCGCGACGAATAGCATCAGAGGCATGTGACACAGCGATCATCATCGGCATGGGGAAATCATTACGCGCAGTTAGCGGGGTATCCACAAAACCGGGGAGGATCAGCGACACGGTGATATGGCGGGCTTGCAAATCCAGTGACAGGCTACGGGCGAAATACGCCAGTGCGGACTTTGAAGCCCCATAGGCTTCCGCTCGCGGTAGGGGAACGAGGCTGGCGGTTGACCCGACGAATGCCAGATGACTATGGTTAGCAAGTTGAGGCAATAGGACTGACAGGCAATTCACGGGACCTATCACGTTGGTTGTTAGCACCCGGCCGATTTTTTCCGCATCAACGACGCCATTATCCAAATATTCACAGGTCCCCGCGCAGAGAATCACCAGATCGGCTGTGACGCCGTCCAATGCCTGCCGCGTATCGGCTACGTTCGTCATATCAAATGCTGTGGTACGGAGGGCTGGGAAGGCGGCAGTTAATGCGTGAAGCCGTTGCTCATCGCGCCCGCAGGCGAGGACGTCCCAGCCGTCTCTGGCATAATCCAGCGCTAACTGTTGACCGATGCCCGAACTGGCTCCGGTAATCAACACGCGCTTCATGCCTGAAGTCTCGATTTTAGATAACGGATTGACGAGCCCAGCAGGGGAACATGTTGATAAAGCATCGCGCCCATGTCGTAGTAATCTCGGTGGTAGATCACTTTGTCGTCAGCAAAGAGTAGGTGGCTACAGCCCGCGAGCGTCAGCGGCGCATTATGCTTTAGCGACGGATGGGCATAGTGCATCGTCCAGAACATCGTTGCGCCACCGCGAAAGGTATGGATATCGCTGATATTGAACTGACAATAGCTCAGATTGTTGAGTGAGTAGGAAAAGTAACGCTGTAAGGCACTCAGCCCATGATGGTTGGAAATAGGATCGATAAAGTGAATATCCTGATGATAAATATCGCCGAGTTCCGTTAATCCCTCGGTCGTCAGTTCTCGATAGAATGTCTTTATTTTCAGCAAAATGGGTTCATATTCGCTGTTTTCTAGCGAGATACCGCCTTCCTCGCGCGCTTTTTCTATCGTCATAACCACTCCTGTTAAGGTCACCCACATCCACGTAGTGGAAATGGCTAACAGATAGAGGAACGTCAACGCTTATTAATTGAAAGTTATCAGCTTAGGTATAGATTGAATCCACCATTCGTCAAATAAGATTTTTAGGAATGACAAGGGAGCGATAAGTACATTAGGAGGGGAAATGTGGCAGAAAAAGGAAACATGACATGAAAGATAGTGACAACGTCACGCCATGTTTCCTACATCAATAGCGATAGCCTGGAAATTATTTCTCGGCGGGTTTAATTAACGCCAGAATCGTGCCCAACTGTTCGCGCTGTTCAGCACTGACTTCGCGCGCAGCGGAATAACCCGCATTCTGGATAATCATCTCATTCAAGCCAACTAACCAGTCATAGATATAAAACGCCGTATTGTTGGTGGGCGTGAGTGATAGCTTGGTGAGGCGCTGCGAAGCACCAAAGCTGACCGCCTGCTTTTCCGGCTTGGCGAAAATTTTATGTCCGCGATTAATCCGGCTGGCAGGGCGCAGGGATTCATCAAGCTGCTGGAAACCGAGCCAGGCAACAAAGTCCCCGAGAATAGTTAGCACGCGCGAAACCTGACGGTCAGCTTTATTCTCGCGGTTGATGCCCAACGATTCACCATCGACCAACATATCGACCAACGCTTCTTCGATCCGCAAACGGATGCTGCCGGTAATCAATTCTTCGACCAGCATTTCGATCGTTGATTTCGGCACATTCAGCAGATCGAGGAGCGGGGCATTTTCCGGCAGGCCACGTAGGTAGTTAATCCAGTAGCGATAAACGCCGTGTGCATAGTCCGCCTCATAGCCATGATCGACGGTAATGGCGGGCGCAGCAGGTTGGTCAAGCGCGATCGGTTCATCGGCAAAGAGATCGATCTCGATCCCGACACCAAACGGATCGCTATTGATCAAGGGAGCTGAAGGGTCTTCGGCATCGGTGAGAAAACTGCCATAGCTTGCGCCTCGCTGTTGCAGATACAGACGGCGTAGCTCATCACGCGAAGGCAAAAGACGTTCCAGCAACTCGCCGTGCACGCCGGTTCGGGTCTGGAGCGATTTAAGCAAGGTTTCTGCGATGCGCTGTTTTTCCGCGGGATCGTCAACATCAACGGGTAGATACCAGTTCCCCAGCAGGTTATCGCTGAGTTCACGCTGAAGTTCGTTGAGCTGTTCACCGATGCGCCCAAGCTTCACTTCCCGGTGGACTTCGGCACCCAACCACGTTGCCATACGCGCCACACCGCGCTTATCCATCGCCAGCATCGTTCCCCAGGCATCACCTGGGTTACCCACATAGCGCTGTACCGCCGCATCGTAGTTTTGCCCGTGCGTAATACGCCGATCGTGGCGAGTGACCGCCCAAATCAGCCCCGGTTTACGGTGGCTACGAACCTGCGCGTTTTCGCCCTGCGTTTGTTTCACCCAGTGATCCAAGGCTTTACCGACCACTTTAACATCGCCACGATCGCCAGCGGCGCTGCATACCATCAGTACGTTCATTTCCTGATTATCGGTATAGCGCTCTAGCAGATAGGCGCGTTTTGCGCGCAATAACGTGTGGGCCAGCGGATACGGTATATGTTGGCGTTTTGCTGGTGGCTCGTCCCGCGTTTCGCGGATTTCACCAAAGCCGGGAAAATCCAACACATCGACCTGCTCGAACAATGCTTCTTTGGGAGGCAAGTGCAGCGGGACAAGTAACTCTGCGGTCAGCATCGTTAATTCAGCCAGCGAGAGTTCTGTGGTCTTCCCTGCACGTCCATTCTGAACTGGGCGCACCAACACGCCGGGATCGTCGGCGCTGTGCAGACACTCCAGCGCGGAACCGTCGATCAAACTGTCCGCTGGATTCAAATCATCATCCACCAACGTTCGTAACGGGGCTAGCAGCTTGCTCGTACCGGACAGGTGTTGCAACGTGTGACTGAAATGGCGATACGCAGCGGTTAGCGAATTCAATTCACCCCATAACACAGAGAAAAGTTGGGCGCGGTCATCAACGGTGAGAGAGGGGGCTAATTCAATCGCAACTGGCCAGAAGTGTGCCTCCAGCTGTTTCTGCCGTTTGCTATCGTGACGTGCGAGATAGTCCCAGAGTTCGACCACTTCGTCGCGGCTCATCCCTTCTACGGGTTCTGGCTGACGGTGCATCAACAGCGTTTTAATATGCTCGGCGATATGACGTTCATCTAACTCTTCGAACGTTGTCTCTTGGTTGAGATCGTTCAAAAACGCGTTGGCCATGATCTTGCCGATATCCAACTCGCTGAGGAGTTGCAACTGAACGGGAAACGATTTGTTCTTCACGCCAGACTGTCGGCTAAAGCGTGTGACGAGCGCAGCGGCTCGGTCAGACGGGTTAATATGATCGATATAATCCAGCTGTTGCCCTTCAAACGAGGTTTCCAGCTTGCCGTTTTCTCCCCCGGCCAGTGATGCGATCAGATAGTTTTTCCCCGCCTGAGACAGGCCAAAAAAGCCGATGGCAATCTCTTTCTGCGCCACATTGGACAGGTGCTGCGCTTTATTGTAATTACGGCGCAATTTGACGATCAGGCGGTCAGCTTCAATATCCAGACGCGGGGCGTTCTGACGCGTGGTTTCAACCCAGTCGATGGCTTGTTCGACACCTTGTGTAACGGCCTGTAGCTGGCCGTGAAGTCGGGTGGAAAGCTGTTTAGGCGTTAATCGTTTCATTTTTTAAATACACTCCCACTATCGATCCAATAATGGGTCGCTCCTGAACCGTTAGCGGATAATGTGTTCAATTTAAGTCGTAAATGATGGGGCGGCACGCGAGTGCCATCTTCCAGCACTGCATCGGCAATTTCAAAGCGTTCGGGGCTGTCCTGATCGTCGCTTTTTGTTACGGCTAACCGGACGCGCAGTTTACTGTCGCCGACAACCTTGCGGGCTAAATCCTGATCGACGATCGACAGCATATAGAGCGAGGAGGCGGGCCAGCGTTCGTTGTCTAACTGACGGAAACCGAGGCAGAGTGAACCGCGTACCTGGAAGCTATGTTTCGGGTCAAGCACGAAATCCGGCGCATCCAGATCGATATCGCTGTAATACACGTTATCCAGCGTCAGTGCGTTATTGCTGTCCATCATGCCGAGGTAGCGCACCGTAGAGTATGGCTGAAAATCACCGACCTTAAAGTAAAAGCCCGGTAAGCGCAGATCGAGCGCCAGCAGGCACAACATCGCACCGACGGCCGCAGTGGATTTCGGGTTATCGATACGCCCACGTTTGTTAAACGGATACCAGTCGTTGGTGTGATAGCCATCCAGTGACAGCATCCGGTTAATCGGCAGCGGTTGCAGGTGGCGGAACAGCGCCTGAATCCCAGGGAAACGCGAAGGACGGCCGGTGAGCAGCAGCACATCGCAGGAATACAGCGATACCACTTCAGACATCAGGCGCAGATTCTGCGTGATATTCATTTTGTTAGACAGGAATTCGCCGTGCAGCTTGTTCAGTTTGAGGATGAGCGGCACCTGCAAAATATCGAATACGATATCGCTAACCGGCAGCTCGCGCTGCACTTCCGTATTGATGTATTCCAGCACTTTACCTGTCGGTGCCTGTTCCAACAATTCGCCGAAGGTGGATTCGATCTCGACGCTGGTATCCAGCGGATCAAAGCGCTCATAGGCTTCCAGAATCGCGCGACCGATCGGGATAAAGACCTGCAACGTTACCTGCTGGCGTAGCGTAAGCTGCGCGTCCATACGGCCTTCATTGCCGAACAGTTTTGCCATCAGCGCATCCGGGCTGGCCAATCCTGCTGTTTTCAGCGCGGCCTGTAGCGCGGGAAGGATATAGAGCTGAATCACGTCCAGCAGGATATCATCGCCCGCGACCTTAAAGCCTTCGCGGAACAGCAGGCGTGGAATGATTTTAACGTTGTTGCCCACACCGTCATCGAGCAGATATTGCGTAATGGCGAGGTCGGTGGTGCCGCCACCGATGTCGATTGAGGCAATGCGCAGCGTTTTTCCTACGGGTTCGCCTTCGTCGAGTTCTTTATCCGGTCGCGCCATGCTGGCGAAGAAATCTTCCGCTCGACCGCCAAAATTCACCTGTGCTTCGTTATACAGATAAACCATCTGTCCGCAGGTCGCTTCATCCCATTCTATTTGCACGTCAGGAACCGGAACCCGGCTCTGTTGCTTGTCGGCAGGGGTGGTGAAATCGTCATCCATCGGATGCCAGTCCATCGCTTTCCAGACCAGCGCGATCGCTTCATGCATCCGGCGGCGGAAAATTTCACGTTCAGGCTTCGGCATCGCAGAAGGCAACGTCAAAATGATATTACGCAGCTGGCGCGGTGCGCTGCTGTGGATCATCTTCAACCGCTGAGCGGCGCTATTCATCTGCATGAGCGCCTGTGCCAGCAGTTCAGAGAGCATGAAGGTCATGATCGAGCTGCGGCTGTAGTGCGGTGAAAATACCGGTAAACGCTCATCCAGCGGCTGATTGTAGAGAGGTTGACCTTCATCATTCAGCATGATGGTCAGCGGCATGGCAGTCGCTAACGGTTCGGTCTGCGAATGGGCGTCCGTCTGGCTGAAGCGCCAGCCTGGTGCATAGCTTTCTTCATCCCACAGGTAACGACGCGGGCTGGAAATACCGCTCGATCCTTCCGTTCCCTGACGCAGCAACGCCATGTGGCTAGCCTCACGCCCAACGCGGGTGATCGACGGCCAAATGAAGGCGTCATCACGACCGCTTTCTACGGAGAAGTTTTCCTTGCCGAATTTTGCCTGTGAAAACTCGACGCGGCTCTCAAACAGTTCATTATACAGATAGTGCGGTTCACTCAGATCGCGCAGTTGCAGCTCATAGGTCTGCTTCAGGCCGTTACTTTCATCAGCATGATCTTCCACCAGAATGCCGCAGGTGTGCGAGTTGCCCACATCCAAAATCAGGTCAACGTTGACCGCGGGTTCCTGCAACGTGCTGGTATTGATGCGTATTTCGGGTATTTCGAGCTGGTTGCCCAGCATATCCAACACATTCAAATAGTGTGCCTGATATTCAAATCCCCTGAGCGCCACTTTCACATCGTGACTATCGCGGTTTTCCTGCACTTTAACCTGCTGAGTAAAGACTTCACGCAGCCACCCGTCAACCCAGGTTTCATCGAGGAATTCACCCAGTTCATCGCTGTGATAAGCCAACGCGAAATTTCCACCCGTTTTGATGTCATTGGCATTCGGTGCCAGGGACTCGTACTCGTGGCCTTCGGGATAGGTTTTGGTATCGAACGCTAAACAAATGCGGTGCGTGTTGCCGTCCTGATCGGGCGTATCTAAAGTGAGGATCTGCATCCGCGCCCAGTTGTCAGGACCGCCCATAAAAGTACGCGGCGGATTGAAACGGAAGAAGGGCAGTGGCAGCCAGACTTTTTCCAACAGCTTAAGCGATTGCTCAAGCGAAATACTCAACTCAGGCTTCACGACTTCCGGTTGCATACCGGTTGCAGAAGGTAGCAGGTATTTGTCCGAGTGTTCATCGTAGAGCAGGTGTAGTAAAGGGCCATTGGCACTTTTACGCACATAGCAGCTAGGCTGTTCAGCTAAAAACTGCGGCTTTAACGCAAAATCCAAAAACTGAATCCCGCTGTCCTGAATCAACGTAATGCGTTGTTTATAATCGGTAATCGTCGCCAGCATGATTATTTACTCTCGCGCTTTATCGTCATCGGGAAAACGGTGTCTGCGTCATAACGACCAATACACTCCGCAGCGGTGCCAGATGCACCTTGTTTACAGACCAGTTCCGGCATTTGGAAACGAGAATTATCGGAACAGCGTGCACCAGAACGACTATTGATGATCAGATTGCCAGAGCCCATTAATCCCGCCTCAACATTGGCACGACACGTGACACCGTCACCATGGGTGATACGCGCAGTCCCTTTGCCATTTTGGATTTGGTAGCGCAGGCTAGGTGGCCTTCCGGTAATTGGGGCTTTTCCATCAACAATAACGCGCCAGTTGCCGTTCAGGAATTTGATAGAACCGATTTTCACCGCATCTGCCGGCATCACCAGGTCATCCCGGCCCGCAGGAAGTGCTGGCACTGGTTCGATAACAGGTTCAACCGATGGTGTAACAGGCTCTTTGGATTCAACAACCGCAGGGGCTTCTGGTTTGACTGCCTCTACAATCGGCGGAGCCGAAACGGGTGGCTCAACGGTTTTTACGATCTCTTTTTCTACGACAGGTGGGGCGGGTGGCGGTGTGGGTTCAGCCGGTGTAGAGGCGGGCAATGCACGTTTTTCCTGCTTGACCGTTGCAGCCTGGTCGGATGTCGGTTTGTCGTCTTGTCCTGACACGCAGCCACGTATTTGTAATGCCAAAATAGCTAACAGTGCGGCGGCAGGTAACAGCCACCACAGACGGAAGAATGGCGTGCGAGCGGGCAACGTTGCCGCGACGTTAGGCGCTGGTGTCGGCTCGACGGACTCGGACTGAGCGATAGGCTGTGGTTCTGGCTCGGGTTCAGGGTCAATCAATGGAAGCGTTGGTACGCTTGCTACGGGAGTCGGTGTTATCACAAGCGGCTCGGCGTCCTTGATGACAGGGCGCAGGCAGTCTAACGCATCAAGACGGGATTTCTTATCGAGATTAACGAAGCCCCAGAACGTTAAAACGGGTTTGCCATCAACCAGATAGACGTGGTTTGCACCGGGGAACTGTATCGCTTTTGCCAGCAGGACACCGAAAAGTTTCTGCCCGGCTTTCTCTGCATTTTGCGCACGCAGGCTGATGTCGGCAACCGCGGTTTGATAGGTTTCCAGTAACGACAGCGCCTTTTCTCGTTCTTCTTCACTGGCAGCAATCCAGGAGGTGACTTTACCGTCAATTGGCGCATACCAGTCAATACGGTCGCCATGCTCGTTGGGTTGAGGAATCGCCAGACAATCGGCAATTTGCTGCTGTTTTCTGAGACGTAACGTTTCCCGCAATTGAAGTGCTGATGCATAAACTGGCTGCCCGTTCTCACCCAGCGCCAGAAAATCATCCAAACTTCCACTACGTAAAAATAATTTTGCCACGCAAAAGAGACCTTTTGTAATGATGCCTAAAGCAGAAAATAGAATGTAATCTGCGACAGGGTATACTGTAGTGCGAATGATGGCGAATCAAACGCTTAAAGAAGTGATAAAACTAACAAATATTTGGGCAATAGAAAAAGTGGGAAGCGAGATGCGGACTTACGAAGAATGGACAACATCCAGATAATACGATGAAAATGCTGAAAAAAAGTGTCTACTGCGTCAATCGCAATCTGGCAGAAATGAGGGATGCTGCGTAGTGTCAGCTTCCCTCAAGGTTTTGAGTGATTACAGTTGGACGTTGCCCGTGATCAGGTACGCAGATGAAGTGCTTTGTGACATCGGCGGCAGCGTATCACTGAGGACGTTGCCTTTCACATCGGTAAATTCAATGGGAATATCGTTCATTCCGACGTGCTCCACAATAAAGTGGTTGTAATCGGTTTTTTGTGCAGCAATCCATTGGTTATTGCGCATATATTTCATTTCAATAACCGGATATTTTACATTCCTAAATTGTACCGCTGCCCAGTAAGGGTTTGAACCCTCTTTTATACGATAAATAACGTTGCCATTGACCGGCGCTTCGATCAACGTCCAGTCGATATTAATTTTCCCATCTTGCAGATTGCCTATTTTCTCGAATGCATTAAACGATAAATCTAATGCGCAATCTCCACCTTCTGGATAAAGATCCGTGACATAAACCACCGTGCTGCCTTTTGGACCATTCACTTTCAGGTAAGCTCCAGCCAGCGACGCTTTAATACCGCGATAATCCAGTTGGCTCCGGTTTAACGCGGTGATCTCCATATCCTGTGGAATAGGGTCCAATAAGAGTGCTCCGCCCTGATACCCAGAGCCCGTTGCGGTAGCGTAGCCGTAACAGATATCGTCCAGTTCCCACTGGGCGTGAGCGGTATTAATCAGAGGAATAATGCATAATGCGGACAACGCTAATGAGGTTATTTTATTCATGTTTCACATCCAATATGATTCAAGAGTAATAACATAGTTGAGTCGTAAAAATAAATGCGCCAAAACAGAATTCCATTTTCTTAAAATCCATCGCTTTGACCCATCGATAATTCAGGGTTTGTATAAATAGGTAAATCAGTTTTATCTTAAAATAAGAAAGCAGTGAATATATCACTGACTTTATTTATATACGGTAAAATCATTATGTGAATAGAATAATCGATTTGGATTTATATCAAATATGTTCTACGGTTTAAAGGGCATGACTTACGCTTCAACTCAGATAGCTGCCAATGGCTAATCTATACCCCAAATAATTCGAGTTGCATAACGAGGAGATTGCATGACTATTCATAAGAAAGGGCAAGCGCATTGGGAAGGTGATATCAAGCAGGGAAAGGGCACGGTTTCAACAGAAAGCGGGGCATTGCAGCAGCAACCATATGGCTTCAATACCCGCTTTGAGGGTAAACCTGGCACGAACCCGGAAGAGCTGATTGGCGCGGCGCATGCGGCCTGTTTCTCTATGGCGCTCTCGCTGATGTTAGGCGAAGAAGGCCATAAACCCGAGTCGATTGATACGACGGCGGATGTGGCGCTGGATAAAGTCGATGGTGGATTTGCGATTACTAACATCGCGCTTCACAGCACGGTGAAACTACCGGGGATTGATGAAGCCGCGTTCGATAAGATTATTCAAAAAGCGAAAGCGGGCTGCCCCGTGTCAAAAGTGCTCAAGGCCGAAATTACACTGGACTATCAGTTGAACTAACGACTGAGCGTGACGACATACGGGGGCGATGAAAGGGCTTGCCAGGCGATACTGGTGGGCCTTTTTACATTCACCCAATCAAAAACAGCAAAATGATTAAAAATAATTTAACATCTTTACGATAATAACCATAAAATCAGAATTGCCATTACGGTGTAATCTGGTCGTGGTGTTGTAGGCAATATAAATAACAAAAGCAATATTGGGCTGGCCGGCTACGGTGGCCAGATTCTTTGAGTATGTCGTGCTATGGAACACAAGCGAGAGTTCAAGATGAATAGAATGACCAAGATCTGTTTTTCTGTACTGTTGGCCGGTAGTTTGCTGACACCTGTTTTAGCAAATGCGACCGTGTCGGAAGACATGCGCGGTATGCAAAAAAGTTATACTGCCGCGACTAAAGCGGACGACGCTACAACGTTGAAAACAGCGCTGAGCACATTCCGTGAGCATGTTGTGAATGCTAAAACACAGGTGCCGCCTGATTTCGCCAAGCAGCCTGCGGATGGCCCAGACAGAAAAGCCTATGTGGAAGGTCTGGATAAGATTTTGCAAAAAGTCGACAGCGCGCAGGCTCTAGCGGATGCTGGTAAACTGAGTGAAGCGAAAGCGGCGCTCGCAGAAATCAACACCTTGAAAGGTGAATATCACAGTAAATTGAGAGGCTAAACCGCTTTTCGTTTACCATAAGCCGCCAGTGGGAACCGAACTCACTGGCGGCTTTTTTATTATAAAGATTACGATCGTCAGCATTGCCAGCTAAAAGGGGGAATAGAACAATGTCACCATCACTCGATGCAACGCATGATGGCAAAGATACACAACACAGAATTCTTGAGGCTGCGCTGGAAGTCATACTGGATCATGGCGTGCGAGGGGCAACCTACCGAAAAATTGCGCAACAGGCAGGGCTGTCGCCGGGGACGCTGACCTATCGCTATAGCAGTATTGAACTGCTGCTGAACAACGCGTTCGTTTACATGGTTGATGGCATATCACACGCATTCCGAGTCCGTCTCAAACAGGCAAAAGACATCGAGAGCGCGCGCGAAGCGGTGGTTGATCTGATCTGTGGCGATATCTGGGCGACGCCGCGGCATCTGACATTGAGCTTTGAACTGTACGCGCTGGCATCGCGCAAAGAAGAGTATCGGCTGATATTGCAGGAGTGGATGACGCGCAGCAGAAAATCACTTCACCTCCATTTCAGTATTGCGACCGCGTGTTCGCTGGATGCGGTGATTGAAGGATATACGATCCATAACTATCTCAATAATGAAGCCGTCGGCCGCGAAGATATTCTCAATACGGTGATAAAACTGACATCCTGATACCGTCTGGCGCGATCTTGCCAGACGTCTTCCCATGAAAAAAAGAACGTAATGAAACAGGTGCAAAGCGGCGTATATTCGTGCGATAGTTATTCGTACATATGTACGAATTGATTTAAATAAAGACGACGAGAACTATGACTACAAAATCCGCGATCAATAAATTCGCACTGTTCGGACTGATGTTCATTCCCGGTTTTACGTGGGCAACCTGGGTGACCCGAACTCCCGTGATGCGAGATGTGCTGAATGCCTCAACGGAAACCATGGGTATGATCCTGTTCGGTTTTTCATGTGGTTCCATGCTCGGCGTATTGGGGGCGGGTAAAGTGATTAACGTCCTCGGCATCCGTAAAACCATGGCCGGTGGATTTCTACTGCTTCTGTTTGGGCTACTTGTGCTTGCCGTTTCGCTGTCTATTCGGATCACACCGGGTGCCTTTATGGGACTGCTGATTTTCGGTGCAGGCGTTGGGTTGGTTGATATCGCCATCAACATTGAAGGCGCGGCGTTTGAGCAACATCTGAAGAAAAGCCTGATGACAACGTTACACGGTTTCTTTAGCCTGGGAACGCTGGTTGGTGCACTGGCTGGGATGGCGATGACGGCGTTCGGCGTTAATACAACGCTGCATTTTGTCGCGGTAGTTGCACTGTCGATACTTACCGCGGTTTTGCTGATGCGCCAAATGCCATGGCTGAGCGATCTAGCCAGTTCTGAGCAAGAAGATAAAGGGAATTACAAAACCCAGGTTTTTAACGAACTTAAAGACCGCCGCTTGTTGATTCTTGGCGTGGTTATTCTTGCGATGGCGCTTGCAGAAGGCTCTGCCAACGACTGGCTGCCGTTACTGATGATCGATGGCCACAACTTCGGCCACACGACAGGAACGTTGGTTTATGTCGGGTTTACGGCAGGTATGACGCTGGGTCGTTTTGCCGGAGGATATTTTGTCGATCGCTTCGGTAAGGTCAATGTCCTCCGATTCAGTGCCGCTTCCGCCGCACTGGGGCTGGCGCTGGTGATCTTCTCTGATGCTCCATTATTGGCTGCCGCTGCGGTTATCTTCTGGGGAATTGGGGCCTCATTGGGATTCCCACTCACGATTTCTGCCGCAGGAAGTGGAGAAAACAGTGCCGTTCGCGTCACGATTGCCGCAACATTGGGTTACTTTGCTTTTCTCGTGGGGCCGCCTGCATTGGGCTTTCTTGGCGAGGTGGCGGGGTTGCGCATCGCGATGTTACCCGTGCTTGCCATGGTGATTCTGGCTTTTATTTGTTCTTCTGCCGCCCGCGATCGGGGAGCCAGTACGGCATCTGAAACGCCATCCTGACGTCTTTGCACGGTTCCATTTCGTATTATCGGAACCGTGCAGTCTGTGTCACCATGTTGATTATGTTGAAAATAAATTACGTGATGGCCACCAATATTAAATAACAGCAGTGAGTCTGGCCGTCACTCCAATCTAGGAAAGCGAACGTAATGGTAAATTTAACGGATATCACCGAGTTGGATTATCCCAACTATCGCCAGTTCTTCATTCTTGAATATGCTCAGGATTTACAAGCGTCCCGAGGATATGACGTGGAAAAGGCGAGGGCGATTGCCACGCAATCAATCGATATTGCGCTACCGCAGGGTACTCATACGCCAGCCAATAAATTATGGTCCATTCAGTCTTTAAATAATGAAGATGTCAGCATTGGCTATTTGTGGGTAGTTCTGAACGGAAATTCGGCCTGGGTATCCGATTTTATCCTTCTGCCAGCGTGGCGTGGCCGAGGTTTTGGTAAAGCCTCACTGGCCGCGATGGACGTGGCGCTCGCGGCGTTAGGTATTTGTGAAATCGGGCTGAGAGTCGCTACGCATAACCCGGTCGCCAAGGCGTTATATGAAAAACAGGGATTCCAGATTACCGGTTTTAACATGCACAAAAGTCTAGTGCCTACCTCATCGTCAGACTGCGGCTAAACCTATGACGTAAAAACGATCTCCGACGATCGTTGGCCTCCGGCTCTTATCCCTTGTTCATTCCTGCACCGCTAAAGTTCAAAAAAAAAACGCCGATAGACAAGTAGCAGGGAACTCATTGCAAGGGAATGTTGATTACGATAAGGGTCAACACCAGGAGAGCCATAATGGCCAAACAATTAATACAAAAAAAGACAATGAGCACCCGCGCCCAGGTATTGTTAACTGGCGCACTCACCATCGCACTCGGTTTCGCTGTCACCATCGGTGTGCTCAGCTGGCAGTCTAGTCGTGAACAAAAGTCTCTGGCCGAGCGCTATTTACAGCAAATAGCCCAAAGCGAAGCCTTGAGAATTCAACAAGAACTCAACTACGCTCGTGATGTGGCTCATAACCTCGGGCAAGGGCTAGTCGCTTTACCATCCGCAGGCATTAAAGACCGCGCGGTGGTCGATAAAATGATGGAATATGCCTTGCGGGATAACCCGGAATACCTCTCGGTTTCAGTCATTTTTGAAGAAAATGTGTTTGACGGGCGTGATGCTGAGTTTGCCGAGCAACCGGGTCAGGCTCCGAAAGGTCGCTATGCCTGGTTTGTTGACCGCGATCAGTCTGGCAATTACACGATGCATCCTCTGCTTTCTTATCTGACTCCCGGCCAGGGCGATTACTATCTGCTGCCACAAAAGAGCCAGAAAGACACGCTAATTGAACCCTACACCTATGCTTATAATGGCGTCCCAACGTTACTGACATCAGTCGCAGCACCGATTGTCAGTCAGGGAAAACTGTGGGGTGTCGTCACTTCCGATATTTCTCTTGCGTCATTGCAGCAAAAAGTTAATCAGATTAAGCCTTGGGAAGGCGGCGGCTACGCGATGCTGCTATCCAGCGCCGGTAAAGTCATCTCTTATCCTGACAAATCCCAAACGAGCAAAGCTTGGCAAGGACCGACTGACAATTTTACGTCTTCAGTGGTACAGCACGACGATGCGATTCTGGGCGAACAGGCGCTGGTGACCTGGCAGCCTGTCACCATCGGCAACAGTACGGAGAAATGGTATCTGGGGATTGTTGCGCCAGTGAGTCAGGTGATGGCCGCGTCTGAGCGCCAGCTAATGAACGCGGTGATCATGATGGTGATCAGCATTCTGTTGGTAAGTGCACTGCTGGGCTGGGTATTCAGCCGTAAAGTGCTTAAACCGATCGGTGGTGAGCCGCTTGAAGCCGCAACTATCGCGCTGTCTGTTGCTGAAGGGCGACTGAGTAATGTGATTGACGTGAGAACCGACGATCGCAGCAGCCTGTTCTTCGCACTGCATACGATGCAATCACAGCTGCGCCAGGTGGTTGGACAGATCAAAGATGCCAGTGATTCCGTGCGACAAGGTGCCGCGGAAATTGCCAGCGGCAACCTCAATCTGGCCTCACGTACGGAGCAGCAAGCCGCCGCACTGGAACAAACGGCAGCGAGTATGGAAGAGATCACCGCCACGGTGAAACACAATGCCAACAATGCCCATCAAGCCACGACGTTGACAGAGAATGCCACGAAGATAGCCCAGCGCGGTGAGTCGCTGGTTAGTCAGGTGGTGCAGACGATGTCGCAGATTGATGACAGCGCGAAGAAAATTGGCGACATTACCTCCATGATTAACAGTATCGCTTTCCAAACCAATATTCTGGCGCTGAACGCGGCGGTAGAGGCGGCGCGAGCAGGAGAGCAGGGTAGAGGGTTCGCCGTCGTGGCATCGGAAGTTCGCAGTCTGGCACAGCGCAGCGCCAGTGCGGTGAAAGAGATTGCCGCCTTGATCGAAGAATCCAGCCAGCGCGTTGAAAGCGGCGTTAAACTGGTGAATGATGCGGGTAAAACCATGCAGGATATGACGCATGCCGTCAGTTCAGTACAAAGTATTATCGGTGAAATTGTCACTGCATCGGATGAGCAGGCGAAAGGCATAAGTCAGGTCACGATCGCCGTCAATGAAATGGATGGTGTCACGCAGCAAAACTCAGCGTTGGTACAGCAGATGTCTGCGGCAGCCAGTTCGTTGGAAGATCAGTCCATGCTGCTGGCGCAAACGATAGAGCATTTCCGACTGGAACAGCAGCACGCTTTACCTCATGCGCTTTTAAGATAAAAAGAAACACGATCACCCGGCGACTCTGAGGTTGCCGGGTAATACGTCTAGTGTTACAGCGTGGCTAGCGACGGCCGCGTAAATTTGTATTCGCGGACCATTCGTAAGTTGTGGATGAGTCAGGTTTAAATTTATTTTTCTTCTTCTCTGCCCGGGCTTGTTTTGCCACGGCTTCACGTTCCTTCATCAGCTTATCGATGTAATCGTCTTTAATATGATTACTTTCAGAGTTGGTTAGCGGACGGTCCTGTTTTTTTCTCGCCTGATCGAGTAACGTCTTAAGCTGACGTTGTTCGCTTTCTGTCATGTCTTTCTGAGTCAGTCTGGGCATGGGAATGGACCTGATAAGCGGGCTGGGAAATACATTGTAGAGGAAAACACACAGAGTCCCAGATAAATCACACCGCATGTCTTTAACTTGATTATTTAGGTAAATAGCATGATGAATATAAACGCATAATGGAGAGGACGTAATGTCACCAGAGTTAGTGGTAGCAGCGCAGTTTAAGGCTTATAACGAACATGATATAGATGCTTTCATGGTATGTTTTTCGCCAGACTTCAAAGCCTACCGCATGCCGTCAGAAACACCGTCAATGGAAGGAAAAGAGGCGCTGAGAGAGTTTTACGTGAATAACCGATTCAATAATCCAGAACTGAGGGCTGAACTGGTGTCACGTACCGTATTAGGTAATAAAGTATTTGACCATGAGCTAATTCATGGGCTTTCAGTTGAACCAATAGAAAGCATTGCCGCTTTTGAGATAGAACAGGATCTTATTAAGACAGCCTGGTTTTTCTTTTCTTAGCAAACGTATTCTGGCCAGAGCATCAGATTTTGCCATTTAGGCAATGAAATTCGTAGCGTAAATAAACAGGACGTTTTATGGTTAAATCTTTAAATACATTGCTGCTTGTCTCACTTCTAAGCGCATGTTCCCAGTCTCCTGCATCCATCGATAAAAACGCGCTGGTTGGAACCTGGGCGATGTTGCCATTGAAAAATGGTATTGCCAATGTTGTCGAGTTTAGAGCAGGCGGAAAAGCGCTGTTGCACGTTTTTAACTGTGAGAAACCAAACGTTGAAGAAGGGGTTGAAACGTCAGATTACGTTGTCGATGAGCATGGGAAATTGTTACACCTCACCGCACCTGGAAATAATAATACACTGAAAATAATAGATTTAAAGTCTCGCGTCATGAAGATGGAACAGGCTGTGGTGGATGAGAAATTTACCTTTTCCTATGTGAAAGTGGATAAGGTCATGCCGTTATGTTTTTTATATACACCTAAGGATAGGAGCAGGGAAACCGCTTTTCAAAAGAGCGATTTTATCCCCGCACCAGAGATACCCAACCATAAAGATCTCGCTAATTACATCGGCAAATGGCTGAATAACGGTGTGACTCAGTTGGAAATCCGCCAAGGGAAAAATGGGCAGATTTATCTGTATATGCCTGCCAATGAAAATTGGCATCATCTATATAACAATGCGCATTGGGAAAATGATGCGTTATCTTTTAATAGCTATGCCTACTCAGAGAAACCAAGTCTGTTCAGCCACCCATATCATAAATCGCTAACGCCTAATACGATCAGACTATTACCGAATGGGAAAATGCACGTTACGATCCTGATGATTGATGGCGAGAAAATATATTTTGATTTCACGCGGGGATAGCGTAAAGAAAGAATGGCGACGTTGTCGATGAATAACAAGCGCTCGCCATTCAATGTATATCAGCATGATTTTCAGTGGATGCCAGAAAAAGAGTTTTGTGGATGCGGGGATTTGCCCAGTAGAACGGCCAGTTTCTTCCTGTTTATCCATTGGTTCGCATAATGTGTATTATGTTAAATGACCTACAATGATAAATAACTTCATATCCCGCCATCGCTTTCCAGCAAATCAACATGTTAGTAATTTCTGACAGCCCTCCCGTTTCTTGCGTTAGGCACTGAGTACACTTACTTCATATCGATAATGAGGTTTGTTTCATGTACTCATTTAGCGAGTTATCTCTCTCGTCTCTTTATGTACCTTCAGGTAGTTCCATGCTTCTAATACCGCATCTGGAATATCCACGTGTCCAATGAAACCCGCACCTTTTGGGCCATACCCATCAGCATCATCGTATAGTCTTTTTATTTCGCCTAAAGCCATTGAGACGTAACGTTCCATTGTCCATATGCCAGGCACATGTCCGCCGATTATATGGGGTTTACCACTGACGATAACTAATCGTGGACTCAAAATGGGCCAGTTAATAAATGTGCATGGCAAATTGCTTTGGCTCCAGCTATGCATAAACGACTCATAAGTTCGCCGTTGCATTAGTGGGTCCTGTACAAGGATTGCGCATTTCACCTCTATTCCATGATCCACGATCAATTTGCGGCTCAGGGTTGCATTAGCCCCACAGTTTGTTGAAGTCCCTTCGATATAAATGTTTTCCTGAGGTATGTTGAAAAGTTTTGTTGCCAGAGATGCGATGATTTCAGCTTCACTTTTCCCTTTTGTTTCAATACCTAATCCGGTGGTGATTACGTTTCTTTCTATTTCATGACGAAGAAGGTCTGTTGAATGACCTACGCCGCCGCTAATTAACATAGGTAGCTTTGCGTCAGAGGCAAAATTCAAGGCACCAATGATATTGGGTATCACAGCATGCCCGGCGATGATGAGCAGATCAGCCTCTATTTCCTGACTCTCCGTAAAATCATCTACGGCCAACCAGTCAGAGATAATATTCAACGCATTCACTATATCTTTGGACATTTTCATGACTTATTCCCACGCTGATTGCAGCCTTGTTACTCAAGATTTGCAATTAAAACAGTACGCTGGTTCATACCCATAGCGATGGTGTCGCGGCTTGGATCATTGCTGGCCGCCCCGCTTTCTTGTAACCTTCCTTACTACAAGCTCAACCCTGAACACAAAAATCTGAAACTACCGGACGTTACATGACAGCTCATATTTCTAAAGACCCTTTACATGGCGTAACGCTTGAAATGCAAGTCAATGCGCTGGTTGCCCGTTTTGGCTGGGTTGAGCTGGGTAAACTGATCAACATCAATTGCTTTAAAAGCGATCCAAGCGTCAAATCCAGTTTAAAGTTTCTGCGCCGGACCCCTTGGGCTCGTGCCGAAGTTGAAGCACTGTATCTTGATTCTCTGGACGGTTCCGCTCCTGTAAAACCAGATAATAGCACCGTTGACCCATGGGCTAATAGTCGCAGAAATAAGAGCTAACCAACGTGAAAAAGCCAGTCGTACTCATTGCTACTGCGCTTCTACTTGTCAGTTGCGCGTCTAAACCACCAAGCTCGCTTGTCACCCCGCTTCCTCCTGCTAAACAGCCGCTTCCGGCGAAATCTCAGCAGAATAAGGAACCCATGCGCGGTGTCTGGCTGGCGACCGTCTCCCGCCTGGATTGGCCACCGGTGGCATCCGTCAATGTCAGCAGCCCTGCTAGCCGCATAACTCAGCAGCAGGACGCACTGAAAGGCAAGCTGGATAAATTGAAAAGCCTCGGTATCAATACCGTATTTTTCCAGGTTAAGCCTGATGGCACTGCGCTTTGGCCCTCTAAAATATTGCCCTGGTCAGATATGTTGACTGGCAATATTGGTGAGGCTCCTGGCTACGATCCGCTTCAATTCATGCTGGATGAAGCGCACAAGCGTGGTATGAAAGTCCATGCCTGGTTTAATCCCTATCGTGTATCCGTTAATACCAAGCAAGGAACCGTGACGGAACTAAACCGTACATTGTCACAGAATCCAGCCAGCGTATTTGTGTTGCACCGTGACTGGGTCCGCACTGCGGGCGATCGCTTTGTACTCGACCCCGGCATCCCAGAAGCGCGAAGCTGGATCACCAGTATCGTGGCCGAAGTGGTTGCGAGCTATGCTATTGACGGCGTGCAGTTTGATGACTACTTCTATGCTGAATCATCGACCTCAACGCTTAACGATAGCGAAACCTTTAAACGATATGGTCAAGGATTTGGCTCAAAAGCAGACTGGCGGCGACACAATACTCAACAACTGATCGAGCAGGTTTCGCGTACCATCAAGCAGTTGAAACCCGAGGTTGAATTCGGCGTTAGCCCTGCGGGTGTATGGCGCAACCGATCACACGATTCGGCAGGTTCCGACACGCGAGGCGCGGCGGCTTACGATGAAGCTTATGCCGATACGCGCCTGTGGGTGCAACAAGGGTTGCTGGATTACATTGCCCCGCAGATATACTGGCCCTTCGCACGTGATGCTGCTCGCTACGATGTGTTAGCAAAATGGTGGGCGGATGTGGTGAAACCTACGAGTACGCGCCTTTATATTGGTGTGGCACTGTATAAAGTGGGTGAGCCGTCAAAGAATGAGCCAGACTGGATGATAAAGGGCGGCGTGCCAGAGCTGAAAAAGCAGCTCGATTTGAACGAGTCTACGCCACATATTAATGGCACGATTCTGTTCAGAGAGAATTATCTCAATCAACCACAGACCCAAGACGCGGTTAATTATCTTAAAAATCGCTGGAATCCGATCTAACGGGCGCAAATCCGCGCCACGTTTCCGCTTAACGTAAAATTTTCTCGATCACCCGACGAAAGGAAGGCAAATCTTTTTCGGGTGAAAAACCTTTATTTATCGCTTTCCGACCGATAAGACCATCGATGATTGAAAAAAGCATAATCGTGGTCTCTTCGATGTTAATACTATTACTGAATTCTCCCGCTTCTACGCCCTTTGCTATTATTTTTCCTATCCCATCACGCATTGCCTTATCACTCGTAATGAAGGTTTCACGTAAGGACGGATTGCGGGCTGATTCAGCAATAATTTCCACCCAAAGATGGTGTGAGGCAGGATAGCCCACATCACTGATGCATGACTCAAGCAAAGTACAAAGACAATTCAGGTACGAACCCGAATGAGACAATGCCTGAGCCGCAAGCGCTGACCTTTGTTCTTCTAACACGATTGCGGAGATCAGTTCACCCTTCCCTTTGAAGTAGGTATACATCGCCCCCTGACTTATGCCGGCACGTGTAGCAATTTCTTTTATGCTGGTTGCGTTAAAACCCTTCTCAGCAAAACAAGCGGCAGCGGCAGTGATGAGTTTGTGATAGGTCACATTGTCATTCGTCATGGTTGATCCTGACTATTATTAATGGGCGCACTTTAGCGCGCTTTTTTTCTCCATGCCAGACCTGCCTTTTCTGACCTGTCGTGCAGGAGTAAGGAGTGCGTTTTTATCTCGCGGGAAAAGCGATATCAAAAATGAGGACTTGTAAAACAAACACTCTCGCACCAAAATGAATGAACGGTCATTCATTAAATATC
>NZ_RJTN01000013.1:43564-58277 GCF_005497185.1 Pectobacterium polonicum
GCAAGGCGGCAATAACGCTTCTTATCACTTTGGTTCTCATTTGCTTTCATGGCTAGCCCCAAAAGCTAAAGGTGCAGTTGAAGAGATTGATGTTAACCCGCCATCCGATGAACCGCTGCGAAACGAAAACGGGATTATGGGCAGAAATCAGATTATTGAGCAGTTGGGTAACGCTCGGAAAGCCATTATGAAGCATAAGCCGGATACTATCGCCGTGCTGGGTGGCGACTGTCTGGTTTCTCTGGTGCCGTTCTCTTATCTCGTCGAAAAATATGGGGATAAGCTAGGTGTTCTTTGGGTGGATTCACACCCCGATGTGATGACGCCAGAGCAATTTGCGCATTCTCATGCGCATGTTCTTGGCGCACTAATGGGAAATGGAGATCAGATGTTAACGCGGGATATTCATAAATGCTTATCGCCCAAAAAAGTCATGATTGCGGGTATTCATGACCCGCTTGAATACGAAGCTCGGTTTATAGCCGAGCATAATATTGCTACGTGTAGCCCCGAAGAGGTTAAAAACGGAGCACAGCCTGTCATGGGCTGGATTGAAAAAGAAGCTATTGAATATCTTGCCATCCATATTGATCTGGATGTCTTAGATCCTGCCCTGTTCAGATCAGTGCTGTTTGCCCGACCAGGAAGGGGGAAATGTGATTTCGGCGATGTTGCCGAGGGCACGCTTAGTATCGCAGATGTTGTCAGCCTGATTAACCAAGCGACCGGGAAGGTAATGCCGGTCGGTTTAACAATTGCTGAACACCTGCCCTGGGATGCGATCAACCTTAAAAAGATGCTGGCATCGCTTCCACTCATTGGGTAAATAAATTGCAGGGGCACCAAAAAACCTCTGCACCTTCCGATGTAGTCTTTATATAGACTGAAAACAACGTGTAAAGCAGTATTACATTCCCCTATCCTGTGGTTCCACTCTCCGTTTTCTCTCGCTAAAAGTGCTGTTTCCCCCTGTTGTTACCACCTTTTTGGCTCAAAAATTCTGCGGTAGGCGGATTTTTTTTGCTTATTTAATAAGCATGTAAGATAACTATGACATCATGAGTAGTAATTAATCATTCAACCGGTTGATTTTTATGTGAAAAAATAAAAGTTTCGAAACGAAATAAATCATTGAGTCGGTGACTGAAAAACCCTATATTGGCCGCGTTTTTCTTATAGCAGTTATATGTTTAATTCATTTATTCAACTGTGGTTGCCAGTGAGCACACGGTTGTAGGAGAGATATGATGACGGATAAAGTCCGTATTGACAGTTTAGGTGCGAATTCATTAAACGGAAACAATGAAACCTATTTG
Source organism: Pectobacterium polonicum (assembly GCF_005497185.1). GTDB lineage: Bacteria > Pseudomonadota > Gammaproteobacteria > Enterobacterales > Enterobacteriaceae > Pectobacterium > Pectobacterium polonicum. The sequence continues at coordinate 44,881 of NZ_RJTN01000013.1, forward strand.
GCAAGACAAGCTGAATTTGAATCGAACGTGAGGAGTTATCCACGCAAATTGCCTCTGGCAATTGCGAAAGCTGAAGGCGTGTGGATCACCGATGTTGAGAATAATCAATATCTTGATTGTCTGGCGGGTGCGGGTACGCTCGCGCTTGGACATAACCATCCTGACGTGCTGCAAAGCATCCAACGTGTCATTACTAGCGGCTTGCCGTTACATACACTTGATCTGACAACGCCGTTGAAAGATCAGTTCTCCGAATATCTGCTTTCCTTATTGCCTGGTCAGGGCAAAGAGTACTGCCTCCAGTTTACTGGCCCTTCAGGTGCCGATGCGGTTGAAGCTGCACTGAAACTGGCAAAAAAATACACCGGCCGTTCTGGTGTGATCAGCTTCTCTGGTGGCTACCATGGCATGACGCACGGTGCGCTGTCCGTCACGGGTAACCTGTCACCGAAAGAAGCGGTCGACGGCATGATGCCTGAAGTCCAGTTTATGCCTTATCCGCATCTGTACCGCTGCCCGCTGGGTATTGGCGGTGACGCTGGCGTTAAAGCATTAACTTACTATTTTGAAAACCTGATCAACGATGTTGAGAGTGGCGTACGCAAACCGGCTGCGGTCATTCTGGAAGCCGTTCAGGGTGAAGGCGGCGTTAACCCGGCACCTGCCGAGTGGTTGCAGCGCATCCGTAAAGTGACGCAGGAGCACGGTATTCTGCTGATCATCGACGAAGTTCAGGCTGGTTTTGCACGTACCGGTAAATTCTTCGCCTTTGAGCACGCTGGTATTGAGCCAGATATCATCGTGATGTCCAAAGCGGTTGGTGGCGGTTTGCCATTAGCGGTGTTGGGTATCAAGAAGCAGTTCGATGCCTGGGCTCCGGGCCACCATACCGGTACTTTCCGCGGTAACCAACTGGCAATGGCAACTGGCCTGACGACGCTTAAGCACCTCAAAGACAATCAGGTGGCAGACAAAGTCGCTGAGCAAGGTGAATGGCTGAAAGCCAAACTGGCTGAGCTGCAAAAACGTTATCCGGTGATTGGTCACATTCGCGGTCTGGGCTTGATGATCGGGATTGAGATGGTTAAACCTGGCGAAGCGCAGGACCACATGGGCTGCTACCCTGCTGACGGCGAGCTGTCCGCTCTGTTGCAGAAAAAATGCTTTGAATCAGGCCTGATTCTGGAGCGCGGTGGCCGTAACGGTTGCGTTCTGCGTCTGCTGCCTTCCCTGCTGATCAGCAATGCGGAATTGGAAATCTTCCTGGATAAATTTGAAAACGCCCTGCTTTCTGCTGGCGTGAAGCCAGTCTGAGTGGAGCGAATGACCACGATGTCCCAATTAGTGGAAACAGAAGCAGTGGAAACAAAAATTAACCCGATTCTGGCTTCTTCCGCGCAGAGTATCGAAGCCTATCAGGAAGCGATTACGCAAAGTAGTCAAGCCGTCATGCAGTGGTTGCAACAGCCTGAGATGTATCAGGGAAAAACCGTTGCTGAACTGCGTGAGCGCATCACGCTGGATTTTAATCCTCAGGGCCTGGGTAACCAGGCCGCTATCGAGCGTGCGATTGAATACTTTTTGAAAGACAGCCTGTCGGTGCATCATCCACAGTGCGTTGCTCACCTGCACTGCCCAAGTCTGGTGGTCAGCCAGGCGGCTGAAGTGTTAATTAACGCCACAAACCAGAGCATGGACTCTTGGGATCAAAGCCCGTCAGCGACCATCATTGAGATGAAACTGATTGAATGGCTGCGTACTCAGGTCGGCTATCAGTCTGGCGATGCTGGCGTATTCACCAGCGGCGGCACCCAAAGTAACCTGATGGGGCTGATGCTGGCGCGTGATGCCTTCTTTGCCCGTCAGGGACATTCGATCCAACAAGATGGATTGGTTGGTAACCTGAAGAAAATTAAAGTGTTCTGTTCTGAAAATGCCCATTTCTCGGTGCAAAAGAACATGGCTTTACTGGGCTTGGGTTATCAATGCGTCACGCTGGTGAAAACCGATCGCTTCGCGCGGATGGATCTGAACGATTTAGCGGAGAAAGTGGCGTTGGCCAAGGCTAACGGCGAGCAGATTCTGGCGATTGTCGCGACAGCCGGTACGACCGACGCTGGCGCGATCGACCCTCTGCGGGCGATTGCAACACTGGCAGCGGAACACCAGATTTGGGTACACGTTGATGCAGCCTGGGGCGGCGCCCTGCTGCTGTCCGAGAAGTATCGCGATTATCTGGACGGCATTGAACTGGTGGATTCCATTACGTTGGATTTCCACAAGCAATTCTTCCAGACCATCAGCTGTGGCGCATTCTTGCTGAAAGAAGCCAGCCACTATGAACTGATGCGCTATCAAGCGGCTTACCTGAACTCTGAGTTCGATGAAGCGCAGGGCGTACCAAATCTGGTGTCAAAATCATTGCAGACGACACGCCGTTTTGATGCATTGAAACTGTGGATGGGGCTGGAAGCATTAGGCCAACAGCAGTACGCGGCGATCATCGATCACGGCGTCACACTGGCACAGCAGGTTGCACAGTATGTGGATGAACATGCCTCACTGGAATTGGTGATGCAGCCACAGCTGGCAAGCGTGCTGTTCCGCTATCGTCCACAGCCGTTGGCGACAGAGAACGATGCGGCAATTGCATTGCTTAACCAACGCATCGGCGATGCTCTGCTAGAGTCAGGACGTGCCAACGTAGGAGTCACCGAGTTTAACGGCGTTACCTGCCTGAAGCTGACGTTACTGAACCCAACGGTCAACCTGGATGATGTCAAAGTCCTGCTGGCTCTGGTTGAAAACACTGCCCAACCGCTGCTGACCGCGTAATCTCCTGCGGTGCTGCCTCATTAAAGCCGATAATATTCAATGTATTATCGGCTTTTTTTCTGCGCTTTTTAATACGAGTACCCCGGTTTTTTCGCCAGCGTATCCAAATGTGGTTTGATGATCGGATCGTAAACGTCATCCTTCCAGCGTTCTGGCTGAATCTCGTTAAACGCGACAGAAAGCGAATCGTTAGAAGAACCGAAGTGCTTCTTCAGAACCGCGGCGAGATCTTCAGCGATGATTTTCTTCTCTTCTTCAGATAGGTTTCTTGGGAAGTGTTTGACATCAATATGGGGCATAGGACAGTCCTTTCAATTGAGAAACAGCACGTTAGTTAAGATAGCGATTGTGTATGAAGACAGCAATAGCATGTCCATCTGGTAATGAACAATCCGACTGAGATAAATTGGCCTAAACCCATCGAAGTGTGTCATTCAGGCCACTGTTAGCGATCTGCCAGATTCTTATACTGCTCCTATTCGGCGCGTAACAGCGTAACCCGTTAACCTGATATGGGAAAATAAGATGAAGATAACGCAGATTCGTAATGCGACATTACGACTGGAATTTGGTGGGAAAACGTTTTTGATTGACCCGATGTTGGCACCAAAGGCGACCTATCCCGGTTTCCCTGGGACAGCAAACGATCATTTGCGAAACCCACTGGTCGACCTTCCCTTGCCTCTGGCCACAATTCTGGATGTTGATGCCGTAATTGTGACGCATACGCACCTTGACCATTGGGACGATGCGGCGATTGACGCTATCCCGAAAACGATGCCGATCTTTAGCCAAAATACGCAAGATGCCGACATCATACGTCGCGCAGGGTTTACCTCGGTGCGTGTACTGGGTGAACAGACGGAATATGCTGGAATCACGCTGATAAAAACGTCTGGTCAACATGGTTCTGATGAAACCTATGCCAATCCACAACTGGCGGAACGGCTGGGTGAAGTTTGCGGTATCGTTTTCCGACATACTCATGAGAAAACATTTTATCTGGCAGGCGATACCGTCTGGAATCAGCATGTTATTGATGCCCTGACACATCACACACCTGATGTGGTGGCGCTGAATATCGGTAATGCATTCATCCCCGGATTTGGTTCGATTATCATGGGAAAAGAGGATGTTCGGCGTGTACATCAGTTTGTGCCTAAGGCGGTGATAATCGCAACACACATGGAAGCGGTGAATCATTGCCTTCTGAGTCGTGTCGAACTGCGTGATTATCTGCGTGAAGAAAAGCTTCAGTCCATCGCGCACGTACCCAATGATGGTGAATGCGTGCAATTCTGAACCGGGAAGCAACCGGAACATATTGATCTTTAACGAGGGCTATTATGGCTGTGCTAACCGTTGCGGTGGTTGTTTGCGAAAATTTTAGCCCGTTTCATTTATCAATACCGGGTATGGTTTTCAGTGACATGCTCTATGAAGAAAAGCAGTTTACGCTTTTTTTCTGCGCTGAAAAGCCGGGTATGGTTGCCTCTGAATACGGTTTTTCCATCAACGTTGAGCACGATTTTTCCGCATTGGAAAAAGCCGATTTGATCATCGTCCCCTATTGGAACCATCCAGATACACGCCCTTCTCAGCCGCTTCTGGATGCACTACGTGCTGCCGAATCCCGTAAAGCACAGATCGCTGGGTTATGTCTGGGCACCTATGTGCTGGCTTATGCCGGGTTGTTAGATGGCCGCCGCGCCTCGACACACTGGGCGTTTGAACAGGATTTTATCGCCCGCTTCCTTGATGTGCAGTTGGATACCAACGCGCTCTATGTTGAAGATGGACGTATGATTACGTCTGCGGGAACGGTAGCGGCAATTGACTGCTGCCTTTATTTGGTTCGCCAGTATTGCGGTAGCGCTATTGCTAACCGTGCCGCCCGCCGCCTGGTTATTCCGCCTTATCGGGAAGGCGGACAGGCTCAATTTATTGAGCACCCTGTGCCGGAAAATACGCGAGATAGCAAAATCAATCAATTGCTGGATTATCTACGCACACACTTGCGCTCGTCCCACTCTTTGGATGCATTGGCGAGCCGGGTGCAGATGAGTCGCAGAACATTTACCCGGCATTTCTTCCGTGCCACGGGCATGACGGTTAGCGACTGGTTAACCGCAGAACGGCTCCGCCATAGCCAGGTATTACTGGAATCAACATCCCACTCAATCGAAGCGATTGCCGATAGTGCGGGATTTCAGTCAGCGGTGACATTTCGCCAACATTTTAAACAGCGTTTTAGCGTTAGTCCGACCGACTGGCGTAAAACGTTTCAGGATAAAAGTAGCATCCACTAACCCTTGTTTCGCCCATTGATTTCTGGACTCGCCCCATTCTAAATAACCTCTGCACATTCTGAGTGATTAAATAGAAGCCAACAATCAGGAAGCGTGACTCAATCGCTATTAACCCTACGGGCATGATTACGCCTGCGAATTTAATCGAGCCGTGGATTGCCAGTAAGCCTGCAAATACGATGTTCATCGTCGATGAGGCCTACGCCGAGTTCGTCAATGATCCACGTTTTCGTTCTATTTCGCCGATGATTACCCAAGGTGCAGAGAACATTATTCTGCTCAAAACCTTCTCCAAAATACATGCCATGGCCGGTATGCGCGTTGGGAACTGGATTTAACCCTCCGTCATACCGCTCTTGCGCTTGCTATGGCTCGGCATCCGCCCCTCGTTATGAGGGGCTATTCTTCCAAAACCGCATCGTTGAAACCGGAGTAACGCTTGACCCACGGGGAATTGCGCGGCTAAATGAGCCCATGCCTTTCATTATTTATATTGATATCAGGCACAAGCAGAACATGAAAACGGTCAGGGAGAAAAGAGCATGATTATTTTTGTTACCGGTGCAACCGCTGGGTTTGGTGAGTCAATTACTCGTAAATTTATTAGCGCGGGCCATAAAGTGATCGCGACGGGTCGCCGTCAGGAACGTTTGGATGCGTTGAAGGTTGAGTTGGGTGATGCGTTGTATACGCTAAAATTAGACGTGCGCGATCGTCAGGCGATAGAACAGGCTGTTTCCTCTCTGCCTGATGAATGGCGTGAGATTGATGTGCTGGTGAACAACGCCGGTCTTGCGCTGGGTCTGGAGCCAGCACACAAAGCATCGGTAGACGATTGGGAAAATATGATCGATACCAACAACAAAGGGCTGGTGTTTATGACGCGCGCACTGCTGCCAGCCATGGTGGAGCGCAATATCGGTCACGTCATTAACATCGGTTCCACTGCGGGGAACTGGCCTTATGCGGGTGGTAACGTGTACGGTGCCAGCAAGGCGTTCGTGCAGCAGTTTAGCCTAGGATTACGGGCCGATCTGTCTGGCACCCGCATCCGCGTAACGAATATCGAACCAGGTCTGGTTGGTGGAACCGAGTTTTCGGCCGTGCGTTTCAAAGGTAACGACGAGAAAGTCAGCAAAACCTATGACAACACCACGCCGCTGACGGCCGAAGATGTGTCTGAGGCTGTTTTCTGGGTTGCCACACTGCCTGCGCACGTCAATATCAACACACTGGAAATGATGCCGGTCAGCCAATCTTTCGCCGGCTTAAGCGTACACCGCGAAGGCTGATAACCACCTACAGCACCGAAGACTCGGGGCATGGTCGCAAGTTTCATGCCCTTTTCTCTCCCCTTTTAACGCAATGTTGTGCGGTTATAGTGCCGTTGAAGCGAAGGATGTATACTTCTCGTTATAGGTAACCTTTCGTTTTGCACGACGCACGAAGGTTACAGGGAACGGCGGTCGCCTTTTGTTGTCTATCGCTTGCCGTGCGCGTGTTATCGTTTTGCGGCATCAGCGTGTGTTTTTATCATTCGTTCTGTCAAGGTGAAACATGAACCACTACTCTTTTTCTTCTTTGATTCGGGCCTTCATCCCGCTTTCTCTGGTTATCGTTTCTGCTGCCTGGCAGCCTGCCGCACTGGCTGATACGCGTCACATCATTGTCGACTCCGGCGATAGCGCGTTGTCTAAAGAAGCGGCACGTCAAAGCAAAGAGCAATGGGACTCAACTCGCTCACTGCGTAATAAAGTGAACAACCGCGTTGAGAAAGAATTCGATAAAACCGAAAAAGCCATTGATGGGCGTGAAAAATGCAATGCCAGCTATAACGTCAATGCTTACTGGGAAAACACCACCGAACGCTGCCTCGATCGTAGTACTGGCCGTCCGGTTACCCCATGATTCTTTACCCACGCCTTCTGGCGTGGGTTTCCCCTTTTCTCTTCGTACTGCGGCACATTAGCCTGCATCCGAGGATGACGTCACCGTTAAATTCAACGATTATCGCCATATCGTAGCAACGCGCGTTTTTATCCAAAATGGAGTGCATCAGGATGAATATGGATTTAGCACGGCTATTTTCACGCCCTTTTCACATCAAACGGTGGGGCCTGCTCATTATGTGCTTGTTGGTCAGTTCGTGCGCAAGCACGTACCCAGAGACGGACAGCATCACGCATATCACGAATAATAACGGGACGCTTATTGCCGAGTCCAATACCTACGTTTACACCTTCCCCGACGCAAAAGCTCAAAAAGAATATCAGGACTATTACGCGTTTTATCGTGATTACAAAGACATCATCCTTGGCGTGAGGGTCGATTTTTCTCTCCGTAACGGCCAAGTCTACGCAAGGTATAAAAACGTGATTGATACTCGCCGATTGACCAAAGAGCAGGAAGTTGATTTACGCGAACTCTTCTCCGCACACATTCCCACGACGAGGGGAAAAGGCGAAGTCACGTTTAGCGCTAACGGCACATTCAGTAAGAAAGAAGGTTCATCAATCAGCCTGACCCGAAATGGACGTTTACCGCAGCCTATTCCAGTGGTTATCAACAGCAGCGATAACTCCGGCAAAGAGGTGTTGCTTGCCCCCCTCATGATTCCTGCTATCGTCCTTTTCCCTCTGTTTATGATGTACGGTTGCGCCACCGGCCCCTGCGTTTAACCAACTTTGGCCATCATTGATGGCCTGATTTCGTGGCTTTTTCGCGTTATCTCCATCGTTTGATATACTCAAAGAGACTTTTTTCAGAGCAAAGGATCAAAAGATGAAAAAGACCGTCATTTTTGGTGCTGCGTTATTCCTGGTTGCGCCGTTGGCTGCACAGGCATCTTGCGAGAGCGTAAAAGCGGATATTGCCCAGAAAATCATCGCCAATGGCGTACCTGAATCTGGCTTTACGCTGGATATTGTCCCTAACGATCAGGTGAGTCAGGCCGGCGGTCAGGTGGTCGGTCACTGCGAAAGTGATTCGCACAAAATTGTTTACACCCGTCATGCAGAGGGTGACGTCAATACGGAAAGTATGCCTGCGCCAGCAGAAGGCCAGCCGACAACCACACCGTAACCCCGTTCTCAAAAGGCGCTTTCGCGCCTTTTCTCTTATCGCTATTTTTTTCCGCTTTCGATATGTCCCGGCCGCTGATTCGCGGGAATCATTCTGGCGGAAAGCAGCGTAATAGCCGCGATGAGTGCGGAAACGATGAATACGCCATGGATTGATGAGGCGACTTGCGATGCCAGCGTATCGAGCTGGTTTACGCTCAGCAAAATGCGTTTAGCTGGGTCCATGAGCGTTTGGAGCGGATCGCTCACTTCCGGCAAGCGCCAATGCAGATTGATGTTCAACGTGGCGCCAAGTATTGCCGTCCCCAACGCCGACCCTAGCATGCGGGTAAACATGGCGGAGGCCGTCGCAATGCCGCGAATGGAGTAGTCCACCGAGTTTTGTATTGAAACCAGAAACGTGGTGCTGCTTAACCCCATTCCCGAACCGATCAAAAATGCCGCGAGTCGTGCCCACATGAGATTGCTGTCTGGTTGAACGGTTAGCAGCGTCAGACTGCCGATAATCAGTATGATACCGCCGCACATCGCCGTAAACCGGTATGACGTCCACAGCATTAAGCGCCCACTCAGCGTGCTGGCCAGCGGCCAGCCAATTGACATCATCGCCAATATGCTGCCCGCCTCTAACGGGGTTCGCCCCATGACACCCTGAATAAACGTCGGTAAAAAGGCGCTCACACCCATCATGGCGGCTCCGACCACTAATCCGCCGAGATTGCCAGCGATAATGACCCGGTTGCGCCATAGCGCTAGCGGGAATAGCGGCTCTGTCGTACGTTTCTCCTGTCGAACCAGTAAAATGCTGCCTACGACGAAGATTGCGAACAGCGGAATCACCCAATAACCAAACACCTCCGCCTGTAGCAACGCCATCAGCAGGCTGGCGACGGATACCACCAGATAAAATGCGCCAACCCAGTCCAACTTATGTTGGCGCACAGCATTGATTGTCGGTAGATAGCGAGCCAGCAGGAAGATCGAAAATATCCCGATTGGCACGTTGACCCAGAAGACCAGCGCCCAGTTGAAATGTTGTACTATAAATGCCCCGAGCAGCGGGCCGATGATGGCGGAAACACCCCACACGCTGGATAGATAACCTTGAATTTTCGGCCGTTCGGTTGAGCTGTACACATCGGCGACAATGGTGAAGGCAATCGGCGTGATCGCGCCTGCCCCCAGTCCTTGCAAGGTGCGGAAGACAATCAGCCAGCCCATCTGCGTGGAGAATCCGCACAGAATCGATCCCAGCAAAAACACAACCATGCCAAAAAAGAAAACCTTTTTACGACCATATAGATCGGCCAATCGACCATAGATTGGAATACTGATCGACTGTGTCAGCAGATAGCCCGCAAAAACCCAACCTAGTAGAGAAAATCCACCTAAATCCGCGATGATAGTAGGCAGCGCGGTGGCGACAATGGTTACCTCAATCGCTGCCGTGAACATAGCCAGCATACAGGCAATTAAAATCCAATGACGATGTGGGACAGGTGTTGGTTTCTGGTTATTCTCTGTTTTCATTATATTTTCAGGATAAGAAGAAAAACTGCCTGTGAGTATAACAGGTGGCATGGCGGAGAAAATTTATTCCCGCAGAGATGCGGGAATAGAAAATGAGAGAAATTAGTCGCTGATTGCAGAAAGATCGATATAAGGCGAGAGATCCCGTTGCTCAGCGCGGGGTAAGTAAGGTAATTCGCCCAGTTGCGGTGCCGGGATTTTTTTGCGCAGAACATGAATAATTTCTGCATAATTCGCCAGACCAGGGTTAATGCGGTTAGCAACCCAACCGGCCAGCGGTAATCCGTCATTGATGATCGCCTGCGCTGTCAGCAATGCATGGCTGATGCAGCCTAGCTTGATGCCAACAACCAGCACAACGGGCAGTTGTTCCTGCACCACCCATTCGGAGTATGGACGCAGATCGTTCATGATGGTTCGCCATCCACCCGTCCCTTCAACCACTACGATATCGGCAGTCTCGCTCATATGGCGTAGACCTTGTGTCATCGTGCAGTAATCAATAGCTTCTTCACTGGCGCTGATTTCATCTTCTCGCAGTGCGATGGGGTTAACCATGTTATAGGGCAATTCCAGCGTAGAGGCTGCCTGTAGCAACAGCGCATCTTTATTACGCAAACCCGCTTCCGTCTCTTCGCACCCTTTTGCGATCGGTTTGTAGCCCGCAACCGATTTACCTGCCAGCGCCAGTTTTTGCAGTAGCGCCTTGGATACCACCGTTTTGCCAACGGCGGTATCAGTACCAGTGACAAAAATACGTTTCAACATGGGATAACTCCAGACCACCTAAATACAACAAAACAAGCACAGCTAAATGCTTTCCAAGCGTGAAAGTCTAGGCTATGCCTCATTCGGGCGGTTTGCGTTAGCGCAATGTTTTGTTGCTCTACACCTTTATGGTTATCCCTGTAGCAGTTTAACCAGCAGCGATCCATTGTAGAGCGCATCTTTTACCAGCGCTGCGCCGGGCATCGTACCCTGATTGTAGAACTGGGTCGCTTCCACCTGGATGTTGTGGCTATAGGGAGGGAATGATTGCTGTTGAATACAGCCTAAAATGGCGGGATGCAAAATGCTGGCCGCTTTGTTCAGAGGGGAACCAACCAGAATTTTATCGGGATTAAAGAGGTTCACCATAATGGCGACAATGCGGCCTACGTTATTGCCCACATCGTTAATAATATCTTTGGCTAATTGATCGCCGTTTAGCGCAGCATCACACAGGTTTTCAACGCTGAGCGGTGAACCGTGTAGGAGCGAACTCATGGAAGTATTCATGCGTTGCTGCGCCAGTTCCAGCATGTTTGCCGTACTGGCGACAGTTTCCAGACAGCCGTGATTACCGCAATAGCAACGTTTACCATAAGGATCGACCTGCGTATGCCCTATTTCGACCAAATTTCGGCTTCCCGCGTGCAGAATACGTCCGCCGGTAATCACTCCCGCACCGACGTTATGGTCGATCACCACCTGAATCACATTTTGGCAATCGCGTGATGCGCCGTATAGCGCTTCGGCCATTGTCCAGGCGCAGATATCGTGCTGCAAATACACTGGCAAGCCCGTGCGCTGTTCTAGTGCCGGACCAATTGCCATCTCCTCAACGTCATAAAACGGCATCCGGTGAATAACACCTTTGCTCGCATCAATCATGCCTGGTGCGGTAATCGCGATGGCGGTTAATCGCTCCAACCGTTTTTGGTGCCGAATAAAAAATTGGTCGATTTCATTCAAAATACGGTCGAGCAGCGGTTGCGGTGCTTCTGTGGGAAGCGGAATCTCTTCCTCCACAACCAGCTTACTGCTGAGATCGCGCAGCGCTAACAATAGCGTATTGTGGCTGATGCGTGCAGAAAGATAGTGCCAGGCTTGGGTATCCAAAATCAGGCCGATAGCGGGACGCCCCCTGCTGCCAACGTCTTGGTATTCAGTTTCCTGTACCAGATGTGCTTCCAGCAGTTCACGGACGATTTTGGTAATACTGGCGGGCGCGAGCTGAGCGCGTTTGGACAGTTCGATACGTGATATCGGGCCGTACTTATCGATCAGCCGATACACTGCTCCGGCATTCATTTGTTTGATTTGATCGATGTGTCCTGGTTGACCGTCGGCTATCACAAACCTGGCTCCTACTCATTATATACCCGTCATACTTCAAGCTGCATGTGCGTTGGCTACGTTACTCGCTCCACTTGCGTGGACCTCGCCCTGTTGGGGCCGCTGCAAGCCGCGTTCAAATCTGCCTCTGGCTGATTTGTCAGTCACCCGAATCACTTACCTGAGGAAGCTCATCGGGATGACATGAGAGACATCCTGTCTCTCACCGGAGGTCAGCCGTCGGCTGGTCAAATTCGTTCCCGACGAATTTGTCCTTCCCTTGCCGCGTTACGATGCTCATGACTGAGCATCGCCCTAAAGGGCTAACGCTTCGCGTTGTTCAAAACGAATACGTTTTGTCCTGTACCCCGAATTATTTAGGGTATATCTGGCACAGCTGTTGAAAAATTTATCTTTATTATCGCAGCATGACTATTTTTCACGCTGCAAAATAAAAAAACTGCGGGTATGGTGGGGCTTTTCACTAAACTCGTCAAATATTTGATTCGTTATGTGATTTAGCACGCATATTTTAACGATTATCCGCCCAGCATCAGCGACATCAGTACTTTCGCGGCTGCACTTTGCGGCTGATGTCGCGCTGTAACCAGCCAGACTTCCGTTGTGGCATCTTCTTCCTCCAACAACAGATATTTCACCCCATCAACCCGAATACGCAAGAATGACGCAGGCAAAATGGACACGCCTAATCCCGCTGATACCAACCCAACGATGGTCATCGCCTCGCCCACTTCTTGCGTAATGTAGGGGCTGATGCCATAGCGTTTCAGCAGTGTCAGCGTATCGTCATACAGCGCTGTTCCAACCGCGCGAGAGAAGAAAACGAACGGCTCATTCGCCAACTGTGTGATGTTTATCGCACGCCCTGCTGCTTGCAGCGCTAACGGATGAGATTCCTGCACCACGGCGATTAGCGGTTCACGCAACAACAGTTGATGATCCAATGCATCAGGCAGTGGGTTATTGCGCATAATGCCAATATCGAGCTTACCGTTCAGCAGCGGTTCAATTTGCTGTTTGGTATTAAGCTCCATCATCTGAATATGGACTTCCGGGTAGGTTTGGCGAAAACGCAGCAGGCTACTGGAAATCTTTTTGATAAACGGCGCGGACGACGTAAAGCCGATCGTTAATTCTCCAATCTCGCCGCGTTGAATACGGGACGCCCGCTCCGCCGCCTGATCAACCTGGCTGATGATTGACCAGGCTTCTTTCAGGAACATCGCGCCCGCCGGGGTGAGCTGAACATTACGGTTGTTGCGCGCTAAAAGTTTTGCGCCCACCTGCTCTTCCAGAATTTGAATCTGTTGGCTCAGTGGCGGTTGTGAAATGCGTAATCTTTCCGCGGCGCGCCCGAAATGTAGTTCTTCGGCGACCGCAATAAAATAGCGAAGGTGACGTAGCTCGATATTCATATTTTAAAAATATCAATCATGATTATTAATATATTATACAAAATAATATCACTCTTCTATGATCGCTTCATTGTTGTTTTACGCCTGATTTACCTTTTCTGGTAAGGAAT
>NZ_RJTN01000013.1:58287-112527 GCF_005497185.1 Pectobacterium polonicum
GGTACACCGCAATTTATGCGTGTCACGCTGGCGCTATTTTCTGCCGGGTTAGCCACGTTTGCCCTGCTATATTGCGTACAACCCCTGTTGCCGGTGTTATCTCAGGATTTTGGTATTTCTCCAGCAACCAGCAGCCTGTCGCTTTCTGTTTCAACGGTGATGTTGGCATTTGGGCTGCTGTTCACCGGCCCACTCTCCGACACGCTGGGTCGTAAAAATGTGATGGTCGTGTCGCTGATGCTGGCAGCAATCTGTACTGTGATTTGCGCGTTCATGACCAGTTGGAACGGCGTATTGATTATGCGAGCGATGATCGGCCTGTCGCTAAGCGGCGTCGCAGCCGTCGCGATGAGCTACCTGAGTGAAGAAATTCACCCCAGCGTACTGGCATTTTCGATGGGGTTATACATCAGCGGTAACTCGATCGGCGGGATGAGTGGACGTTTAGTCAGCGGCGTATTAACGGATTATTTCCCGTGGCGGGTTGCCATTGGTGCAATCGGCGTACTGGCGCTCATTGCGGCGATAACGTTCTGGCGCATTCTGCCGGAATCACGCCATTTCCGCCCCGGTTCACTGCGCCCGAAAACGTTGCTGTTAAATAGTAAACTACACTGGCGAGATGCGGGTTTACCGCTGCTGTTCCTTGAGGGATTTTTGTTGATGGGCGCATTCGTTACCCTGTTTAACTACATCGGGTATCGGCTTTTAGCTTCGCCATATTTGCTCAGCCAGGCAGTGGTTGGTTTACTTTCCGTGGTCTATCTCACTGGAAGTTACAGTTCACCAAAAGCTGGCGCGTTGACTTCCCGCTACGGCCGTGGCCCGGTGTTGAGTATTGCGATCCTTCTGATGTTGACAGGACTGGGAATAACGGCACTAACACCCGTATTCGCTATCTTTGGCGGGATGATGCTCTTTACCGCCGGCTTTTTCGCTGCTCACTCGGTGGCCAGTAGTTGGATTGGTCAACGGGCAAGACGCGCCAAAGGACAGGCTTCATCCATGTATCTTTTTTCTTACTATCTGGGGTCGAGCCTGGCTGGTACGTTGGGGGGATTCTTCTGGCATTCATTTGGATGGATGGGGATTACTGTGTTTCTTGCGACACTCTTATTCCTCGCACTGGGAGTCAGCCTGATACTGAAACGCCGCCTTTAACCCCTTTTCTTATAGGAGTTTACCTAACCAGGGTAAACTCCTCATTATATATCCCCTAATACGCTGCTTGAAAATAATGATAATCACGATTGCTGAAGTGTGTGTTTAACAGTATAAACTTAAGTATGTTGTAACTAAATTGAGTTTATATATGAATCGCTACGCACTCATCGAACGCATGAACCGCTGTTTCCAAACCTTAGAGACAAAACTAGCCGTGATGCAGAAACAATTCTCTGCGTATCGACTGCTGGCAGGTCGCGTCTACGCGCTTCCTAATGTGGAAAAAGGAACGGAGCATGATCCTGTCGAGCGAATAGCCGTTACACAGTACGTTGGCCAAGAAGCGTGCGATAGAGGCTTGGCGCATTTTCAGCGTCTGTTCATTCACCACTACCCGGAAACGCTCAGTAGCAAAAGTGCGATTCGTTTACCGGGTGCACTCTGCTTTTCGGTAAACGTCGCACAATATCAACAGGCGCAGTCACTCATCGCGGAAATTAATGCGCTGAAAAAGGATCTGGAGAAGATGATTACCGTCGAGTCCGGGCTAGAGCCGGAACAACGCTTTGAGTTCGTCCATACGCATTTGAAGGGGTTGATCACGCTCAGCGCTTACCGTTCGTTAACGCTCATAACGAATCCGGCATCAGTCCGGTTTGGCTGGGCGAATAAGCACATCATCAAAAACATGACGCGTGGCGAGGTGCTGGAGAAACTGACCAAAAGCCTGAACGCAGCAAAGCATGTGGCGCCATATACCAAAGCGCAGTGGATTGAGCATGTTGAACAGGAGATGGATGCCGTATTGCCGCTGCCGGAAGAGGCGGTATTGAAGATCAAGCGTCCGGTAAAAGTGCAGCCCATCGCACGCGTGTGGTATCCCGAGCAGCAGAAACAGGTACAGCATCCCTGCCCGTCTCCTCTGCTCGTGCTTTGTCAGCAGGAACCCGGCGGCGAGGTGCCGATCATCGGCGAACTGAATCCTTATGACGCCAACAACATCAAACATAAGCACAAACCGAAAGCAGCCGAACTGCGCTTGCTCATCCCGCGTTTGCATCTGTATACCGATGCACCGGAATAAAAAAGAAAAAGCCTGCGAGTAAACACCGGCAGGCTACAGGATAAAACGCTGACTATCGCGCCATTACTTTTTCAGGCTACCGACCATCTCTTCCGGTCGAACCCACTCATCAAATTGTGCTTCGGTGAGGTAGTTCAATTTGAGCGCCGCCGCCTTCAGCGTCAGCCCTTCTTTATGCGCTTTTTTGGCAATTTCTGCCGCTTTGTCATAGCCAATATGCGTGTTGAGCGCGGTTACCAGCATCAACGATTCGTTCAACAGTTGGGTAATGCGATCGTGGTTAGGCTCAATCCCCACTGCACAGTGCTCATCGAAGCTCTTCATACCGTCAGCCAACAGGCGAATCGATTGCAGGAAGTTATGAATCACCATTGGGCGGTACACATTCAGCTCAAAGTTACCAGAAGCGCCACCAATATTCACGGCGACGTCATTGCCCATCACCTGGCAACACAGCATTGTCAGCGCTTCACACTGGGTCGGATTGACCTTGCCCGGCATGATTGAACTGCCCGGTTCGTTTTCAGGAATACTCAGTTCACCGATGCCACAGCGCGGGCCAGATGCCAGCCAACGCACATCGTTAGCAATCTTCATTAACGATGCTGCCAACCCCTTCAAGGCACCATGCCCATGGACCAGTGCGTCACAGGTCGCCAGCGCTTCAAATTTATTCGGTGAGGTAACAAATGGCTGGCCGGTGAGTTCAGCCAACTCCGCCGCCACACGTACCGCATATTCAGGATGCGTGTTTAATCCGGTTCCTACCGCCGTACCGCCCAGTGCCAGCTCGCAAATATGCGGCACGCTGTTTTCGATGTGCTTCAGGTTATGCTGTAACATCGCCGCCCAGCCAGAGATTTCCTGCCCTAATGTTAGCGGTGTTGCGTCCTGTAAATGCGTACGACCGATTTTGACAATATCTTTAAACTGCTCAGCCTTCGACGCTAGCGTAGCGTGCAATGCTTTCAGTTCAGGAATCAGATGTTCGTTGATCGCAACCACGGCCGCAACATGCATCGCCGTCGGGAACACATCGTTAGAGCTCTGACTTTTGTTGACATCATCGTTCGGATGAACCAGCCGATTGTTGCCTCGCTCTCCCCCCAGTAGCTCACTGGCACGATTAGCCAACACTTCATTCATATTCATATTGCTTTGCGTGCCAGACCCCGTCTGCCAGATCGCTAGCGGGAATTCTCTCGCGTGTTTACCCGCTAACACTTCATCCGCAGCCTGAATAATCGCATTTCCTCGTTCGGCAGGCAGAAGCGCGAGGTCCATGTTGACACGAGCCGCTGCACGCTTGGTTTGCGCCAACGCATAAATCAGCGCTTGTGGCATTTTCTCTTCAGAAATACGGAAATGCTCCAGTGACCGTTGCGTTTGAGCTCCCCATAAACGTTCAGCAGGAACATCAATTGGCCCCATTGAGTCTTTTTCACTACGCGTCGTGCTCATTACCTTTCCTCCTTAAAACACAGATTCAAATAGTAGAAGACATCGAATCACATCGCTGGGCCTATTCTGATAACACTGACTGGCCTATAACACTTATTGTGTCTACTAACACGGTCTGGTATCGCGCTACATAAAACATTACCATGAAGCGAAGAAGATGCAGTGTATTCATAATCATTCAAGTAGTTAACAGCTGGCATCACAAAAATTAACAATTTAATGCAATAGCAGGGAGCCGACATGCAAAAAATGCTCAATTGCGTCCAGCACTACGCCTGGGGCAGCAAGCACGCCTTAACTGAGCTTTATAGCATTGATAACCCTAATGATTTACCGATGGCAGAACTGTGGATGGGCGCCCATCCCAAAAGTAGTTCAGCGATCATTGATGAAAAAGGCAACACTCGCAGCCTACGTGACGTCATTGCCGAAGACGCCATAACTCATCTTGGCGCAGCGGTTACGCAGCGTTTTGGTGAATTACCCTTTTTGTTTAAGGTGTTATGCGCAGAGCAACCACTCTCCATTCAGGTTCATCCAAGTAAATCAGCAGCAGAACAAGGCTTTGAGAAAGAGAATGCGGCCGGTATCGCGCTGAATGCAGCGGAAAGAAACTATAAAGATGCCAATCACAAACCAGAATTGGTCTACGCGTTAACGCCTTTTCAGGCGATGAACGGGTTTCGAGAATTATCTGAAATTGTGCATCTACTCGAGCCGATAGCCAGTGCACATCCGTCAATCGTCGCGTTTTTACAACAGCCCGACGCGAAAAATCTCGCCATGCTGTTCACCAATCTACTCAGCATGGAAGGCGAACAAAAATCACGGGCGCTCGGCGTATTGAAAGCCGCGCTCAACAGTCAGAACGGTGAACCCTGGGCGACGATCCGCGCGATTACACACTATTATTCCGATGACAGCGGGTTGTTCTCCCCACTGCTGCTAAACGTGGTTACGCTTCAGCCTGGCGAAGCCATGTTCCTGTTTGCTCAAACGCCGCATGCCTACCTGAAAGGCGTGGCATTAGAAGTCATGGCTAACTCGGATAACGTATTGCGTGCAGGGTTAACACCGAAATACATTGATATTCCAGAGCTACTGGAAAATGTTGTGTTTGAGGCCAAGCCGGCAAACCAATTACTGACGACGCCACACCGCAGGGGAAATGAACTACATTTCCCTATCCCGGTTGATGATTTTGCTTTTTCACTGCATGAACTGAGCGAGAATCCACAAACGCTCAGCCAAAACAGTGCTGCTATTGTATTTTGCGTTGACGGTCATGCCGTCCTGCAAAAAAATGAGCAGCGACTCTCGCTACGCCCAGGAGAATCGTGCTTTATTTCCGCCAGTGAGTCACCGATAACGGTTGAGGGACAAGGGCGTCTCGCTCGCGTATTTAACCGATAACGCGTTCCGTACACTGTTGTTACACGGGTATAGCGCTGAAAATTACCCGTGTATCGCATGAAAAATTATCTGCGTTTCGCGTTGAAAACGCGCATTTTTTACTAAAGGATGAATAAAGATGAAGAAATCGCTAGTCGCCGTAGGCGTTATTGTCGCTCTGGGTGCCATCTGGACCGGTGCATCCTGGTACACCGGCAAGCAGTTGGCTCAGCAGATTGATGGTTTTACCGATACGTTGAATACCCAGATTAAACAGGCCTACCCAAATTCAGGATTGAAAGTCGTTTATCGTGACTATCAGGGTGGCGTATTCAGCAGCACGCTAGCCTATGTATTACAGAGCGATGGCACAGCAAAAGGCACACAATTCCTTGCGCCCGGTGAAGAACTTGTCTTCAACGAAACCGTCTCTCATGGACCGTTCCCGTTGGCACAGCTCAAGAAATTCAACCTCGCACCGGCGATGGGCTCTGTCCATACCGAGTTGGCTAACACGCCGGCCGTCAAAGCCTGGTTTGAACTGACTAAAGATAAGCCGTTCTTTACGGCAGAAACCCGCGTCGCCTACAGCGGTGACACACAGTCACTTATTACGCTGGTGCCGATCGACCATCAAACGCCAGAACAGAAATTTTCCTTCAGCGGTGCGGATATCTTGCTGGATATCGGGCACGACCTGCGCAGCAGCAAGATAGATACCACCATCGGCAGCGTGAAGATGGAAAGGAAGAATGCCTGGGGCCAGACAGAAAATGTCGATGTCACCGATTTCTCCATCAAGGGGACCAATCAGAAAGGCAAATTCGACCTTGATTTAGGTGATGGCGCCCTATCCCTTAAATCCATGACGTTTACCGTAGAAGGTGGCGAGCCCGTTAAACTTAACAACTTCTCTCTGCAAAGCAGCGCGACAGAAGATGACAAAAATTTGGCAGCCAAAATAGCCATTACGCTGGATTCCTTAATTATCGGCGACCGCAATCTGGGCTCAGGTAACGTGAAGATGTCTATTTCGCAGCTTGATGGCGAAGGCACGAAGCAATTCCTCGCGGCCTATCAGGCAAGAGTACAGAAACTGTTGCAAGACCCGAGCACGATTGACCCCGATGCTTATCAGCACGACGTTGCCATGTCGGTTCTGCAATATCTGCCACAGTTGCTGAAAGGCAACCCGAGCGTTGAAATCTCTCCCGTCAGTTGGAAAAACAGCAAAGGCGAAGGGGCATTCACCCTGGTGCTGGATTTAACCGATCCATTGCAGAGCACAGATAAAGCCGCTGACGCGGCGGTATCGGATGAAGAAAAAATCATTCGTCAGTCTGTCAAAAAGCTCGATGCTAAACTCAATGTCCCTCTGGATATGCTGACGGAGTTGATGGTACAAATCAGCCCCAAAACGGCCAATGCGGAAGAGCAAAAGCAACTGGAGGATATGGCGAAACAACAGGTTAATATGATGGCCGAGATCGGTCAGGGAAATCAGTTGAGCGTCACCAAAGACAATGCAATTACCAGTTCACTGCACTACGCTGATGGTCAAATTGACTTCAATGGCAACAAAATATCGCTAGCCGATTTCATCGCACCTTATTTCTCCGTTCCCACGGAAGAAGGTGAAGAGTCTCTGCCCGGTGCACAAGAAGAACCTGTTACGCCACCAGCGCAGTAATCCAGCGTTCGATAGCATTACGCGTTAAAACACACGGTGGACGCCCTTTCGTCCACCGTTTTTTCTGCCCCGCATCTTCTGCTTGATATTGAGATAACGTCATGTCCGCGCTGAAACCGCTTATGGAAACCTATCAGGCCGCGATCTACTTTTTTGCGGTAATAGCCGCAGTGGCAACAGCCATAGTTCTACCGAACACAGAGCGACTGGATGTCGTGATTAATCCGGCGCTGGCACTGATGCTGTTTGTCACGTTCCTGCAAGTTCCGTTGACTACGATCGGAAAAAGCATCACTCAGATTAGGTTCATTGGCGCACTGCTCGTCGCTAACTTCGTCGTAATCCCCTTGCTGGTCGCGGCACTGCTACCCTTTATTCCTGCCGAACCGTTGGTCAAACTGGGCATCATATTGGTGTTACTTGCACCGTGTATTGACTACGTGGTGACATTCGCGCATTTGGGGCGTGCCGATGCCGGCCGCCTGTTGGCCGCAACCCCCATACTGTTGATACTACAAATGCTGGCGTTGCCCGTTTATTTGACGTTATTCCTTGGCCATGATGCCGCTGAGCTTATCGCTTTCTCGCCCTTTATCGACGCATTTATCTGGTTGATTGCCGTGCCTTTAGCGCTGGCTGCCCTTCTACAATGGCTAGCACCACGCCAGCGTACGATGGCAGTATTTTCGGATGCGTTGAGTTATCTGCCTGTTCCCGCTACCGCGTTGGTACTGTTTATTGTGGTTGTGGCAGTCATTCTCCTGTTGCGAACCACTTGGGCGGTGGTTTTACTCGCCGTACCGTTTTATCTGCTTTTCGCACTATTGGCACCGTTGCTCGGCTGGTTGACTAGCCGCGCGTTCCGGTTGGATTCTGCTGGAGGGAGGTCCGTGGCGTTTAGTGCCAGCACGCGCAATTCTTTGGTTATTCTACCGCTCGCGTTGGCGATACCGGGCGCGTTGCCGCTACTTCCGGCCGTGATCGTCAGCCAAACCTTAGTCGAGCTACTCAGCGAGCTTATTTATATCCGGGTTATCCCTAGGTTAAATGCGCCAGAAACAGAGCAAAAAAAACAATAACAGATTGTTTTTGCTCAATGATTGTCCAGAATGCTTGGATTTTAGCGGTAACAATTAGCTATTTACCTCGATTTCTTTTTATACTTTGTCGTATGAAAAACAGTAATCAGACAATAACATTATGATTGATTCACTCCTGCCACTGGCGGATATCCACCGCCACTTGGATGGCAATATCCGCGCCCAGAGTATTCTGGAGCTTGGACGTCAGTTCAATATTGCATTACCTGCCAACGATCTTGAGGCACTCCGCCCTCATGTTCAGATCACTAAAAACGAGCCAGACTTACTGAGTTTTTTACAAAAACTCGACTGGGGTGTCGCCGTGCTCGGTTCACTGGACGCCTGTCGCCGTATCGCCTATGAGAACGTTGAAGATGCGATGAAAGCCGGGTTGGATTACGCCGAACTGCGTTTCTCTCCTTACTATATGGCGATGAATCATAAACTACCGATTGCTGGCGTTGTTGAAGCGGTAATCGACGGTATTACCGCAGGTAGTCGTGATTTCGATACCGACATTCGCCTGATTGGCATCATGAGCCGGACATTCGGCACTGAGGCTTGTCAGCAAGAACTGGATGCCCTGTTGTCCCAACGCGATCGTATCGTGGCGCTCGATTTGGCGGGTGATGAACTGGGGCACCCTGGCGCGCAGTTTACTTCCCATTTCCAACAGGCTCGCGATGCTGGCTGGCACATCACCGTTCACGCGGGTGAAGCCGCCGGGCCAGAAAGTATTTGGCAGGCGATTAATCATTTGGGCGCCGAGCGCATTGGACATGGCGTTACTGCGATTATCGATCCTCGCCTGATGACACACATGGCGGAAAATGGGATTGGCATTGAATCCTGTCTGACATCCAACATCCAGACCAGTACGGTGGAGTCACTGGATAAACATCCGTTGATTCACTTCCTGCGTTACGGCATTCCAGCCACCATCAACACAGACGATCCTGCGGTTCAAGGCATTGAAATCCGTCATGAATATGAAGTCGCAGCTCCCCTTGCAGGCCTGACGGAAGTCGAAACCCGTAAAGCGCAGGAGAATGGCCTGAACATTGCGTTTATCAGCGAGCAAGAAAAGCAACAGCTGCGCGAGAAAATTTTGCGCAAACGTGGAACGGCCTGATTGCACCATGTCATAAAATAGATCATGTCACCCATGCACAAAAAAATATCCTCCGGCATAGCCGGAGGTTTTTCATATGCGCCTATAAGGCTCTCTTACCAGCCGCGCCCTAACAGGCGCATCGCGATCTGACATTTGCATCTATGGATTACTTACGGCCCGTAAACGGGCTACCAGAATATGGGATCGAGAGTTGCTCACCCATTTTATCCTCTTCCAGTTGGTGCTTTATGTATTCTTGTATCTTGACCGTGTTTTTCCCTACCGTATCAACGTAATACCCTCGGCACCAAAACTCCCTGTTACGGTATTTGAACTTCAAATCGCCAAACTGCTCATAAAGCATCAGGCTGCTCTTTCCCTTCAGATACCCCATAAATCCCGAGACACTCATCTTCGGCGGGATTTCCAGAAGCATATGGATGTGATCCACACAGCATTCTGCTTCCAGAATATTCACGTTTTTCCATTCGCACAGCTTTCTTAAAATACTGCCAATCGCTTTGCGTTTTTCCCCGTAGAACACCTGTCTTCGGTACTTCGGCGCAAAAACTATGTGATATTTACAGTTCCATCGGGTGTGCGCTAAGCTCTTTTCGTCCCTCATTGGGACCCCCTTTTGATTTCTTGTTGAACGTTTGCAGTTGCCAGACCGCAAACTGTTTTAACAAATCAAAAGGGGTTTTTATAACTGGCCCAAAGCTGAAAGCTTTACTGAACCCCCAGCCTAGCTGGGGGTTTTCTGGGCACAACAAAAAAGTCCGCCGAAGCGAACTTTTTATGTATTACTTTATGCAGTACAAAACCAAATGTGATACTTAATTCATTGATTTTGTTTAATGTATGGCGGTGAGGAAGGGATTCGAACCCTTGATACGTTTTCACGTATACACACTTTCCAGGCGTGCTCCTTCAGCCTCTCGGACACCTCACCGTGGTCTCGCCGTATGTCATGCTGGTGGACGGCGCTAATGTAGGGAAATTGCTGAACAGCGTCAACAAACTTCTGCACCCAATGTGCGCAATGAGCCAAAGTTAACGCAATTTGTTGCTTTTCTCTCCGTTTTTTACGTCTGTACTCGTTTATTACCCTACGTTGTTTCAAAAAACAATGTTTCATTTGTGTTAATCATTCGTTGTAATTCCGCTTATTGGCTGCGGAATACCCCTGAAAATGGTATGCTAACTTGCACTCGTTGACTCAGGAGAATCTATGTATCCCGTCGATTTACATATGCACACCGTTGCCAGTACACATGCTTACAGTACTCTGCATGATTACATCGTCGAGGCGCAGCAGAAGAATATTCGTCTGTTTGCCATTACCGATCATGGGCCAGATATGGCGGATGCACCGCATTACTGGCATTTCATGAATATGCGCGTTTGGCCGCGTTTAGTTGATGGCGTAGGTATCTTGCGCGGTATCGAAGCGAATATTAAAAATATCGAAGGCGATATCGACTGTACCGGGCCGATGTTGGAGCAGGTGGATGTGATTATTGCGGGCTTTCATGAACCGGTTTTTCCACCGCAGGATAAAGAAACGCATACCGCTGCAATGATCGCGACTATGGCGCGCGGCGATGCGCATATCATTAGCCATCCCGGCAATCCGAAATTTCCTGTTGATATTCGCGCAATTGCGGAAGCGGCGGCAAAATACAATGTGGCATTGGAGCTGAATAACTCTTCTTTTATGCATTCACGCAAAGGCAGTGAACCAAACTGTCGGGCGATTGCTGAAGCGGTACGTGACGCCGGTGGACTACTTTCTTTAGGTTCTGATTCCCATATCGCGTTTTCTCTGGGGGACTTTACCCACTGTGAGCGTATTTTGCAGGAAGTGAATTTCCCACAGGATCGGATATTAAATGTCAGCCCTCGTCGTGTGTTGAATTTCCTTGAGCAACGTGGGATGCCTGCAATCGCTGAATTGGCTGATTTGTGACGCCGTCACTTAAAAATCGTTACTTAAAAATAGTGTTACTTAAAAATAAATAGGATTATGAATGAACGAGTTTTCTATTGTGTGCCGTCTGTTGGGCACGCTGTTTTATCGCCAGCCACAGGATGCCTTGCTGACACCGGTATTTGCGTTGATTAAAGAAGGGAAGCTGGCGCAGCACTGGCCGCTGGATCAGGATGCTTTGTTAGCACGGTTGCAAAAAGGTCTGGATTTGCCTGCAATGGCGGCAGATTATCAGGCGTTGTTCGATCAAGAGAACGGGTCGGTTTCACCGTTGCGCTCGTCCTATGAAAACGATGCCGACGATGCGGAAATTCGTACCTTTCTGCAACAGCGCGGCATGCCGTTAAATGACGGCGCAGTGGGTCATTTTGGTAGCTTGCTGCTGGCGGCATCATGGTTGGAAGATCAGGCACAAGAAGATGAAACTGCGGCGCAAATTACGCTGTTTGATGAATATCTCTTACCGTGGAGCGATCGTTTCCTCGGCAAAGTAGAAAGTCATGCTACCACCGCATTCTATCGTACATTGGCGATAGTGTGCCGCGAAGCGCTGGAAGCCATGCGGGATGAGCTGGGCGAAAGCGAAGAAGACGATGACGAATCGGAAACGGAAGAATAACACGGTGGGATGACACCCCGCAGTATGAAACCTGGTGCGCCGATAGCAGACGTCATGTGTGCTATCGGCGAGTGAACATTAGTCAGTAAACAGGATAACGATCTGGCCTGGCTTGATTTCGATACCTTTCGCCATCTTCTTCGCCAGCGATTCTGTTGTGCTTTTATCCGCATTCAGCACATAGGCCGGTTTTTGATCAAAATAGCTTTTTAGCGATTGATTGAGGTAAGGGCTCAGTGTTTTCATTACCGTCTGCATTTTTTCCGGTTGCACGGTGTAATCAATCAGTTCCATGTCCTTCAGATAAATCGCGCCCTGCGTTTTATCAAATACCGGTTGTGCTTTCAGTGTAAGCTTCATATCCGCAGCCTGATTGCCCAACAGAGAGGAGATATCGACCTTCGCATTACCCGTTAGAGTCACTTTCCCCGGCTCTGCGCGACCAATCTGGCTGGATAGTTCGGTTAACACGATATGTGCATCCACTACGCCAGGTACGCCCAGCTGTTTCTGATAGTCATTGTGTTTTTGCAGGTACTCATTCACTTCCTGTTCACTGAGCGTGTATTGGGTGAGTTTATTACAGCCGCTGAGTGTAAAGGCGAGCAGTACAGCTGCCGCTGCTATCCATCCTGATTTTTTCATTATTCTGACCTCTTAATGCCATTTATGCGCACGATTTATTCATACGGGCAATTTCTTTACGCGGGCGATCTATTTATATGAACAATCAACATCGTTCCGCATGGATAGCGTGCGCCCGATACACAGAGTAAACAATAGGATAGCACTGAAATAGCCGATAATGCCGCTTCGGGACGAAGCGGCGGAGTAAAACTGAGTGATTAGATTGCCAGGCTGCTGAGTAACGTTACTTGGGTTTGTTTCGCCATGTTATTGCGGTAGTCCGCAACGCGAGAAGGTGGCGTAACACCCGCAACGATAGACAGCGAACGGAGCAGTGGGAAGAGGTCGATATCATCCGTTGATAACACGCCGTTACAGGCATTCGGCTGGGCAATCAGCGGATCAAGATCCTGTAAATCATTGTTCAGTTTCTTAATCAGTCCCTGAGAATGACCCAGATGGTCGGCAAAATTGCCTAGCTGGGCTTCCTTCTTATTAACAAAATACTGCCGAGCGGAAGCGGAGGCAAATTCTTCAAAGGCTGCCTGAGCAAAGCGGGGAATAATCAAACGCGGCGTATATTCCGTAACTTTGCGTAGCCAAGCGGAGATTGCCGGATTGGTTGAACCTGTCAACAGCGGTTTGTGGTCGTAATTATCGATAAAATGCACGATGTCCATACTTTCAGGCATGTAACCGCCGTCGTCTTTTTGCAGGATGGGCACCATTTTCTGGCCGATCAGTCGCTCTGGCGTCTCAACGTCATCATTCGCTAATATTTGCAGTTCGACAGGGATATTTTTCAGGCCGAAGATCATGCGTGCTTTAACGCAGTAGGGGCAGTGATCGTAAATGTAGAGCTTCATTCGTCGTCTCCTAAATTACAGGGCATAGACAAAGGCCGCAGTGCGGCCACGCGTGTAACTCATCATCAAACAAGGTCAATCGGGTGTGCGAGAAGGCTCGCGACGAAACAATTATTTGAATGTATTAGGAAAGTATAGAAGGGCTTTACCGACGAGATCAAACTCGTCGGTAATATTCAAACTAATGACCACCCAACATCGCAGGTTCGATGCGACGTTGGTTGAACTGCCAGTACAGTGCGGCTAGCGTCAGGAGTCCGATGGTGCCGAGCATGAACCACGGCAGCTCCGGTTGATTCAGCGCATGCCCGGTATCAAATAGCCAGCCGCCGCCGCTGTAGCCAATCGCGCCACCAAGCGCTAATCCAAGCCGACTGAAACCCATATAGCTGCCTCTTGCTCTGGCGTCTGCCAGTGAGGCACTCAAGGTTTCGCGTGCGGGCTCGGCGATAATCGAGCCAATATAAAACAGGCTGATAAGCATCAGCAGTGTTTGAAGCTCTGTCGTCATCCCGATTGGAAACATGCTGACGGACATGATGAAAAGTCCTGCCATTAGGCGCTGTTCCAGCCGGAAGTGTTTCTCGCTCCAGCGGGCGATGGGATAAAGCAGCGTCAGCGACAGCGTCGCTTCAATGGCGTACATCCATTTCACGGCAGATGGCGTTCCGGCGAGTTGGTTGACCATAATAGGGAGCATCAACAGAACCTGCACGGCCAGCATGTAATAGCCCGTCAGCGTTAATACATACATCAGGAAACGGCGGTCGCGAATCACACGCATCAGACCTTCCCCGATCGGTGTTCTTACCGTCGAAATGCGATAGGCTGGCAGCAACCAGGCATTGAGCGCAGCCGCAAGCACGAAGATGACTGCTCCCGCCCAGCAGACAATTTCGAAATCGTACTGAAGCAACCAACTGCCGATGAGGGCACCGATAACCGCACCTGCGCTGTCCTGCATCATTAACAGAGAGTAAAAACGCCCACGTTCCTGCGGACGAACCAATTTGATAACCAGGGCGGTACGCGGTGGATCGAATAACGTGCCACCAAGGCCGGATAGCGCACAAGACAACCAGAGCAGCCAGGGTTCGTCGGCAATGGCCATGAACACAAAACCGGAGGCGCGTAGCAGCATCCCGGTAATGATCATCGGCTTGGCGCCAAAACGATCGGCGATAGCCCCGCCGAAAATACCGAGCCCTTGCTGAATAAACTGGCGTAATCCCAAGGCGATACCGACTAATAATGCAGCCCAGCCGAGATCGTCAACAAAACGAATGGAAATAAGGGGAAAAACAACGAAGAACCCTAAAACCACCAGCATATTATCTAGTAATAAAAAATATTTACCCAAGCTCCGAGCTTGCGACATCAGAGGCATGTTTCACCACAACAAAAAAAGAAGGAAAATAACAGACGTGACTATTTTGTACTCTAATTCGACTTTGGTATAGCCTATTGTTGGATAATATTTTTTTATCGATTTAACGTTATGCGAGTAGCATTTTGGCGAGAAAAAATGGCTTTCCTGATTCAATTGCGCAATAACTCGGCGATGAGGATTTTACGTCTATGAATTTATGCGGTTATAGTAAGGATTATCGGAAATACCGATATTTTGTGCTTATTGTAGAATAACGATTTTTTCAGTGCCGATGAATTTTACTTATCGACAACATGGAGAGGTAGGGGGAAAAATGTTTGGCTATCGTTCAACACCAGCAAGAGTGCAGTTGACAACCGACAGGCTGGTGGTGCGTCTGGCCCATGAACGCGATGCATGGCGTCTGGCTGAATACTATTCTGAAAATCGTGATTTTCTCAAACCGTGGGAGCCCGTGAGGGACGCGAGTCATTGTTATCCATCAGGCTGGCAGGCGCGGCTGAGCGTGATTAACGATATGCATAAACAGGGCAGTGCCTATTACTTCCTCCTGTTAGATCCGAATGAAAACGAAGTGTGTGGCGTGGCTAATTTTAGCAATGTGTTACGGGGTTCGTTCCACGCCTGCTATCTGGGCTATTCCCTCGGCCAGAAATGGCAGGGGCAGGGGCTGATGTATGAAGCGTTGCAGCCCGCGCTGCGTTATATGCAGCGTCAACAGCATATGCACCGCATCATGGCTAACTATATGCCGCATAACCAGCGCAGTGGGAATTTATTGACGCGTTTGGGGTTTGAACGTGAAGGCTATGCGAAAGACTATCTGCTTATTGATGGGAAATGGCAGGATCATGTATTAACCGCGCTGACCAACGCCGAGTGGAAGTCTCCGCGTTAAGGAGTAATGATGAAATACCAATTAGATGCTCGTGAAGCCCGCGTGATCGGCTGTATGTTGGAAAAGCAAATCACCACGCCGGATCAATACCCTATGTCGTTAAACGGCATCACCACGGCCTGCAATCAGAAAACCAACCGCGAGCCAGTGATGGAACTGAACGAAAGCGAGGTGCAGCAAACGCTGGATTTGCTCGTGAAAAAACACTTCCTGCGTACGCTCAGTGGCTTTGGTAACCGTGTTGTGAAGTACGAACATCGTTTTTGTAATTCTGAATTTGGCGACCTGAAACTCTCTCCTGCGGAAGTGGCGCTGGTAACCACGCTTCTTCTCCGTGGCTCACAGACTCCGGGTGAACTGCGTACGCGTGCTGCTCGATTGTATGAATTCTCCGATGTGAGCGAAGCTGAGTCCACCCTTGAGCAACTGCAACGGCGGGATGATGGCCCATTTGTGGTCAGACTCGCGCGGGAAGCGGGTAAACGGGAAAGTCGCTATCAACATCTTTTCAGCGGTGAGGTTAGTGATATAGCGGTTTCAGAGGAAGAAAGTGCGAGCGACAATTCTCATCCGCTTACCGAGCGGGTTGAGGCATTGGAAAAAGAGGTCGCTGAACTCAAACGCCAGCTTGCCGCGCTGTTAGCGTAATGAATTTGTACCTGGGAGAATACCAGCCATGAAGCCTCAGTTGTCATCCGTAGAAAGCATCGCAGAGCCTATTGTATCCACCCGACGCCCTCGTATCGGTGTCATCGGGCTGGGAGCCATCGCCCAGAAAGCTTATTTGCCCATTCTCAGTCAGGCCGAGCGCTGGGAACTGGTCGGTGCCTATTCTCCTGACCAGCAAAAAACGCAACGAATTTGCCAGCACTATCGGATGGCGGGTTTCTCTGCGTTGGATGAGTTAGCGGCACACTGTGATGCCGTTTTCGTTCACAGCAGCACCGCGAGCCATTTCTCTGTCGTGAGCCAACTACTTAAAGCGGGTGTCGATGTTTATGTGGATAAACCGCTGGCAGAGACGCTGGAGCAGGCAGAAGCGCTCGTCGAATTGGCGGATCAACAACAAAAAATTCTGATGGTCGGCTTTAATCGCCGTTTTGCGCCGTGTTATCAGCAGCTAAAACAGCGGTTGGATCAACCCGCATCTTTGCGTATGGATAAACACCGTATTGATAGCGTCGGGCCACAGGATGTACGTTTTACCTTACTGGATGACTATCTGCATGTGGTGGATACTGCGCTATGGCTCGCAGGCAGCGACGCTCAGTTGGTTGATGGTGTCCTGCATGCGAATGCGGACGGTCAACTGCTGTATGCCGAGCACCATTTCCAGAGCGGCAACTGCCAGGTAACGACCAGCATGCATCGTCAGGCCGGTAGCCAGCGGGAATGGGTTCAGGCTGTTGCTAAGGGAGGCTTATATCAGGTGGATGAGATGCGTGCATGGCGTGAAGATCGTGAGGGGATGACGTTCAGCCCAGCGGTGCCATCCTGGCAAACTACGTTGGAACAACGCGGGTTTGTCGGTGCGGTACAGCATTTTATGACGGCGATTGAACAACGGAAACCAGCGGAAACATCAGGTAATCAGGCGTTACTGTCCCAGCGTATGATTGAGAAATTGCTGGGAAAAAGCTGAAAAGTTCAACGGTTATGGCAATGTTAGGTAGCTATTACACGCGCAATGCGTAGACTAGTCGCACCTCGCAATCAGGATGACCTCAACGGGTCAATAATCACCCCTGAACCGTTCAGAACATAATCGGATGAATTTACTTAAATCACTGGCTGCCGTCAGTTCCATGACCATGTTATCGCGCGTGTTAGGGTTTGTGCGCGATGCTATCGTCGCCCGCATTTTTGGTGCGGGCATGGCGACAGACGCCTTCTTTGTGGCGTTCAAACTCCCCAACCTGCTGCGCCGTATTTTCGCGGAAGGCGCATTTTCACAGGCGTTCGTGCCTATTCTCGCCGAATATAAAAGCCAGCAGGGCGATGAGGCTACGCGAACGTTTCTTGCTTATGTTTCCGGTATGCTGACGCTGATTTTGGCGTTGGTTACCGTAGCGGGGATGGTTGCCGCCCCTTGGGTCATTATGGTCACGGCTCCTGGCTTTGCCGCGACGCCTGAACGCTTTGAGCTGACCTCTAATCTACTGAGAGTCACGTTTCCCTATATCCTGCTGATCTCACTGACCTCCATGGTAGGTTCGGTGCTGAACACCTGGAACCGTTTCTCGGTACCCGCATTTGCGCCGACGCTGCTTAATGTCAGCATGATTGGTTTCTCGCTGTTTGCTGCGCCGTATTTTAATCCTCCCGTTATGGCGCTGGCCTGGGCGGTATTAGTGGGTGGCTTATTGCAACTCGGCTATCAATTACCGCATCTGAAAAAGATTGGCATGTTGGTCTTGCCACGCCTGAAATGGCGTGACCCCAGTGTCTGGCGAGTCATGAAGCTGATGGGCCCCGCGGTTTTAGGCGTATCGGTGAGCCAGATTTCGCTGATCATCAACACTATTTTCGCCTCCTTCCTTAGCGAGGGAGCGGTGTCATGGATGTATTACGCCGATCGTCTGATGGAATTTCCTTCTGGCGTGCTGGGTGTGGCGTTAGGGACGATTTTACTGCCGTCGCTGGCGAAAAGTTTTGCCAGTGGCAATCACGATGACTACTCCCGTCTAATGGATTGGGGGCTCCGTTTGTGTTTCCTGCTGGCGCTGCCAAGCGCGGTAGCATTAGGTATTTTGGCTAAACCGTTAACCGTATCGCTGTTCCAGTACGGCAAGTTTAGTGCCTTTGACGCATTGATGACTCAACGTGCGCTGGTTGCTTACTCGATTGGGTTAATGGGGTTGATTGTCGTCAAAGTGCTAGTGCCCGGTTTCTATTCCCGGCAGGATATCAAGACGCCGGTAAAAATTGCGATAGTCACGCTGATCTTGACGCAAGTGATGAACCTGATCTTTATCGGGCCGCTGCAACATGCGGGTCTGGCGTTGTCCATCGGTCTGGCCTCCTGCCTGAACGCAGGATTGCTGTACTGGCAACTGCGTAAGCAGGATATTTTCCGACCGCTGCCGGGTTGGGGCGGTTTTTTGATTCGCCTGTTGGCCGCGGTTATCGTGATGTCGGTGGTTTTACTCGGCATGCTGTGGTGGATGCCCGCATGGGATGACGGCAATATGACGATGCGCATCCTGCGCTTGCTGCTGGTTGTCGTCGCAGGAGCGGGTTCCTATTTTGCCACGCTGGCGCTGTTGGGATTCCGCCCCCGGGATTTCGCCCGCCGTAGCGTGTAATCACATTCCGATATTGCGGAATTAAAAAACGTAGGGAATGTTTTTCAACGTTGCGCAGCAACGGCCCGCAGGGTGACGGACAAGGATGTCCATCATAAAAAAACGCCATGGGTGTTGCATCCATGGCGTTTTTGTTTTCAGTCGATAGATAAGTTTTCAGTCGATGGAGAATTACATCTTCTCGACGGTTTCGATCCCCAGCGTATCCAGGCCTTGCTTCAGCGTTTTTGCGGTAAGCAGCGCCAGTCTCAGACGGCTCTGACGCACGTCGTCATTTTCGGCATTAAGAATCGGACAGTGCTCGTAGAAACCAGAGAACAGGCCAGCCAGATCGTACAGGTAGCTACACATCACATGCGGCGTGCCTTCACGGGCGACGGTGGTGATGGTTTCTTCAAATTGCAGCAGGCGTGTGGCAAGCGCAAATTCACGCTCATCGCTCAGCGTAATCGGCTGCGTTAAGGTGTCTTCCTGTATTCCTGCACGCTTGAAAATGGACGCGACACGCGTATAGGCGTATTGCATATACGGCGCGGTATTGCCCTCAAACGCCAGCATATTGTCCCAATCAAAAACGTAGTCTGTGGTGCGACTCTTCGACAGGTCAGCGTATTTAATTGCGCCGATAGAAACCACTTTCGCCAACGTTTCTAACTCATTGCTTTCCATCTGTGGATTTTTTTCTGCGATGAGTTTCAGTGCACGATCGTAGGCTTCGTCTAACAGTTCGGACAGCTTGATCGTTCCACCTGCACGCGTTTTGAATGGTTTACCGTCTTTGCCCAGCATCATACCGAACATATGGTGTTCCAGGCTGACAGAGTCAGGCACGTAGCCGGCTTTACGCACGATGGTCCAAGCTTGCATCAAATGCTGATGCTGGCGAGAATCGATATAGTAAAGCACACGATCGGCGTTCAGGGTTTCATAACGGTATTTGGCACAGGCGATATCCGTCGTGGTATAGAGGTAGCCACCATCCTTTTTCTGGATGATGACGCCCATTGGTTCGCCTTCCTTGTTTTTATATTCATCGAGGAAAACCACCGTTGCGCCTTCGCTTTCAACCGCTAAACCTTTTGCTTTCAGATCGGCAACGATGCCCGGCAGCATGCTGTTATACAGGCTTTCACCCATTACATCCTGTTTAGTCAGCGTGACGTTAAGACGTTCATAGTTGATCTGGTTCTGCGTCATGGTGATATCGACGAGCTTACGCCACATTTGACGGCAATATTCATCACCACCCTGTAATTTCACTACGTAACCGCGTGCGCGCTCGGCGAAATCGGCATCTTCATCGTAGTGTTTCTTTGCTTCACGATAAAACGCTTCGAGATCGGACAGATCCATTTCGCTGGCGCTTTCGTTTTGCATTTTTTCAAGATACGCGATCAGCATGCCAAACTGCGTACCCCAATCGCCAACGTGATTAGCACGAATGATGTTGTGGCCTAAAAACTCCAGCGTACGGGCGGCTGCATCACCAATAATGGTTGAACGTAGATGGCCGACGTGCATTTCCTTCGCGACGTTGGGGGCGGAGTAGTCAATCACGATCGTTTGTTGTTCAACGGGTGTTAAACCCAGTTTTGGTGCATTCAGGGCGTTCTCAACCTGGCTCGCAACCCACTGCTTATCGAGAAAGATATTAATAAATCCCGGGCCTGCGATTTCTGTTTTTTCCGCAATGCCCTCCAGTTCCAAAAGCTGGACGACTTTTTCGGCCAATTGTCGCGGCGGCATGCCGAGTTTTTTTGCCACGGCCATGACGCCATTAGCCTGATAATCACCAAACTGTGCCTTTGCCGACTGGCGGATCTGAGCTTCGCTGTCTGCTGGCGCGCCTGCCGCAGTTAACGCCTGGCTGACTTTTTCGGAGAGAAGAGCCTGAATATTCACCGGTTTACCTTAAATAAAAAATCAAGCCTTGCTTATACCATATTTGCCTTTCCCCGTCAGCAGACGGGCGGGGGTGAACTGAGAGATATTCAGATGAAAAATGCCCGCGAGCGAGGGATGAAAAAGAGGGGGATATGAAAAAAAACAAGGAACAAGGAGAACACGAAAAAAGAGAAAGTAACGTTAGGCAGAATGAAAATAAATAGAAGTCGCGCTCTTAACGTTTTCTTGAACGATTATTTACACCAATTTTATGTGAGTCTCTGGTTTTAAAATGACGAAAAATAGCATATGCCGCAATAGCAATAAGCACGATAGATATAATGAGTAAAACCATAGTGATATCTCTATGTTATTATTTGATTGCTTAATTTATACTTTTCCATTCTGATGTTCAATGGTCTAGGTCTTATTTAAGATTCTTCCCAGAATAGATTGCGAAAAGTATCTCAAATTAACGTCAGGTAAAAAACATTGCCGTTTATTAACTGAGTGGCATGATTTTCTTTTCTTTGCATTTAATGCGTTTTATGTGGCAACAGTGTAAGTCAATACATTTGAGAGGAACGTATAATTTAATTAGAAAATGTTATGAATGTGATATTCTCGCTGCGTGAATAGCCGTTGATACGTGAGATGTTGCGAGGAGCCTTACCTGATATGTTGCCCGATGATTTGATAACAGATTTAGCGCGTTTTGAGCAAGAACTACAGGAATTCGCTGGTGCGCTACAGCTGGATTTGCATGCATTTCAGGCTGACCATATTTCTTTGCGTTGCCATCAGAATACGACGGCTGAATCATGGAAAACAGCGTTACTAAAAGCGGGCAGTCTGTTGTCTGAAAACCGTATCAATGGTCGCCCAATCTGTTTGTTTATACTGGATAAAGCCATCCTGATTGGCCCTTGGCAGATTACGTGTATTGAGCTGCCGTGGCCAGGACAGAAGTACTATCCCCATGAAGGCTGGGAGCATGTAGAACTGGTACTGCCTGGCGATGCGGAAACGTTGCATCAGCGTGCGCTAGCCTGCTTGTCTGATGACGCATTGCGTACACCGGGCATCAAGCTTAAATTTAGCGCTCCGCAAGGCGAAAAAGAACGAATTCCTAACCCAACATTGGCGATAACCAATGGGAAAGTGACAATAAAATTTCACCCATGTGACATACGAGATGTCGTCGCGAGCGAAAGATCTTCTCTATAGAAAGAAAATAGTAAATAGCCTGAACATAACGTAATCAGAAAGATAACCATGGCTGAAAGATAAAATGCGATATCGCGTTATTCATGCCAATTGCTTTTGCTGTAGAACATATTAATAAAGTTGTGGTTTATGTCATGTTTATTTCGCTAATGTATCGTGTTCATTGTGACTCCTGTCTCCTCACGACATGAATGTGAATGCCATAGTTATGACTTTAATCGGCGCGATGGTTCGTCGATTTTCGATGATTGAGAAAAAGAGTCTGGGGGTTTACATGGAGGAGTCGCGATGACGAAACTGGAAGTATGCTGTTATAGCGTTGATTGTGCGATAACGGCAGCGCAGTCTGGGGCCGACAGAATTGAACTCTGCGCAGGACAGCGAGAGGGGGGATTAACGCCATCCTATGGTGCGCTGCGTGGTGCTAGTGAAAAGGTCGCGATTCCTGTTCACCCGATTGTACGCCCGAGAGGAGGGGATTTTTGCTACAGCCCGACGGAGTTTGCTGCTATCAAATATGACATTGAGCAGATTCGCGAGATGGGGTTTCCCGGCGTCGTTGTCGGCGTACTCAATGAGGAAGGACACATTGATTTGCCCAAAATGCGCGAAATCATGGCGGTGGCTCAGGGGATGGCAGTAACCTTCCATCGAGCATTTGATATGTGCCTGAACCCTTATATTGCATTAGAACAACTTACCGATTTTGGCGTATCGCGCATATTGAGTTCTGGGCAGCAGCAGACTGCGGAAAATGGATTACGGCTGTTGCGTGAACTAACGCAGGCCAGTCGCGGTCCTATTATTATGGCGGGTTCCGGCGTGCGGTTAACCAACGTGCATAAATTTCAGCAAGCGGGTATCCGGGAGTTACATAGCTCTGCTGGGCAGTGGGCTCCATCGCCTATGCGTTATCGCAAGATCGGTGTGTCGATGTGTTCT
The DNA here is from genome assembly GCF_005497185.1 of Pectobacterium polonicum. Taxonomy (GTDB): domain Bacteria; phylum Pseudomonadota; class Gammaproteobacteria; order Enterobacterales; family Enterobacteriaceae; genus Pectobacterium; species Pectobacterium polonicum. Next base: position 81,023 of record NZ_RJTN01000013.1, read on the forward strand.
GACGCGGAGTTAGATGAATTTAGTCAGTACTGTGTAGATGGTGACGTGGTCGCAGCAATGAAGCGGGCGGTCAGCCCAGATTGTGAAACGCAGTATGCGTCATAACGTAAGAAATTTCACAGTATAGGAATGGACCGTATTGCGATAAACGCCACATCGTCATTCTTCAATTTTGCCGCGCCGCATACCATCAGGTTTGCATGGCAAGTACCAGGCCCCAGCGTGTTGCTGGGGCTTTTTTTCAACATAAAATAGCGGTAAAACTAGGTTGAATAATAGATTATATACTCCAATAATTTTATTATTCAGAATAAAACATTAATGCTTTGAGCCACATAACGCGTTTAACGCTTAGTTTTAAAACAGTCAGCCAGCAGGAGTAAGATACAGTTGCGGATAACTGTCTGGCTAACAATCTGATGATTAAAGCACCTTAATTAAAGGTGGGATGTTTTGAGTAATTCTGCATTCTCACTAGAGTGATTGATATTATAATCTCTTCTTGGGGATTATTAAAACTGAGTATCCTTCGCAATTTTCTCTCAAGATTTTTTTTTCATCTAAAATCTTGAGCTTAGCTTGTAATTGAGAGGATTTAGCCCGTTTTTCTTTCTTTTCTGAATCATTCAGCTTTTCGATTTCACTGTAAATTTTATCAAGCCCCTTCTTAATATTTCTACCTTGAAGGTGCCCGAGAGTTCCTTCGGAATTTTCTTTAATCACTTCCTCTATTTGATTTAATTTGGCATCGATTTGTATTGTTTTCATTTATTTATCCTTATGCATTTTGTTAAGCCTGTTTAGATGGAGTAAATGGATATAGCGGTGAAAATATATTATATGCGCTATATTTTTCGACTGACATCACTGCGATAAAAATATTAGATATAGTAAAGTATCATTATATTTTCTCTTTTTTTATAAATAGACAAGGATGTTTTCAAATATTTACGTTTTTTAAAGTCTACTTTCCGCGTTCAGGGGGCTATATCTTTATAAGTGAGCGACAGAAAAATACATGGAAAGTAATAACGAGTATTTTCCCAATCACTGAATTTTTCCTTGGATGATCGGGTCGGGTTCGGTTGCCCTCTATTCTACTGGCTGGTGAAAGTCGCAGTACGTCGCCGTGAGGTTGCCGTGCTGGCAAAGTCAAATAATATATAGATGTTATCAACGTACTATTGCCGCAGGAGGAGGCGAGGGCGACCTCGCCTCCTTCTTCTCTAGTCTCACGCGATACGCGCTACTGATAGATACCCGGTTTATTGGCAACCAATACCGCCCGTACTGGGGCAGGGTAACCTTCTACCGTTTTTGTTGGATCGTCTGGATCGAGAAACTCTGCCAGTGACTCCGTTGTCATCCAATCTGTTCGGCGTTGTTCCTGCGTCGTGGTGACACAACTATCGACGATACGGACATTTACGAACCCACATTTCTCAAGCCACGTGGTTAAGGCCGCCGCGGACGGAATGAAGTACACATTGCGCATTTGCGCGTAACGTTCTCCTGGCACTAACACCTGATTCTCATCGCCTTCAATGACCAGCGTTTCCAGCACCAGTTCGCCACCTTCCACCAACTGATTCTTCAATTGCCACAGGTGATCGAGCGGGGAGCGACGGTGGTATAGCACGCCCATAGAAAACACGGTGTCAAACGCAGCAAGTTCGGGGAGTTGCTCAATGCCGAGCGGCAGAACGTGCGCACGCTGATCGTCGCCGAGCAGTTTACGCACGGCTTCAAACTGGCATAAAAATAGCTGCATGGGATCGATGCCGACCGCCATCGTGGCGCCTTCTCCGACCATTCGCCACAGGTGATAGCCGCTACCACAGCCTACATCCAGAATTAGGCGATTCTTCAGCGGGCTGATGTGCGGCAGAACGCGCTGCCATTTCCAATCTGAACGCCATTCCGTGTTGATGTCCACGCCGTAAAGCGAAAACGGGCCTTTGCGCCATGGCATCAGATTACGCAGCAGTTTTTCAATGCCTTCACGCTGACCGACGGAAATATCGGGCTCAATACGCGCTGTGACGCTGTCGTTCAAGTCCAGCGAGGTCGGCGTCAGCGAGGGAAGATGTTCCAGCGAGTTAAACCATAACTTGAACTTGCCGTGTAAGGATTCTTGCTGCCAACTGCTGAGCTGTGAAGGCAGCGTATTAAGCCAGTGGCTGAGCGGACCCTTTGCGATTTGCTGATAAAAATTGCCGAAATCGATCACGCCTTTTCCTCTGCTTTCACGGCTAATAACGAACCAAAATTAAAACACTGAAACCACACTTCACTGTGCTCAAAGCCAGCATCTGCCAGTCGAGCCTTATGGGTTTCTACCGAGTCGGTCAGCATGACGTTTTCCAGCATACTGCGTTTCTGACTGATTTCTAACTCGCTGTAACCATTGGCCCGTTTGAAATCGAGATGCATATTGAACAGCAATTCACCGACGTCTTTGTCTGCAAAGTTGAACTTCTCTGAAAGCACCAGTACGCCGCCGGGATTTAATCCCTGGTAAATACGTTCGATAAGCACCTGACGCTGAGAAGGTTCCAGAAATTGAAGGGTGAAATTCAGCACAACCATGGAAGCATTTTCAATATCGATGTTCAGGATATCTGCTTCGACAATCTCGACAGGGGTATTGGAGCGGAAAGCATCAATGTGGCTACGGCAGCGTTTCACCATTGCCGGAGAATTATCTACCGCGATAATTTTGCAACCCGGCACGTTGATATTACGTCGCATGGATAGCGTGGCTGCACCTAGCGAACATCCTAGATCGTACACAAGGCTATCCGGGCGGGCGAACCGCTCTGCCAGCATGCCAATCATCGAAATGATGTTGGAATAGCCGGGTACAGAACGTTGGATCATATCGGGAAATACGTCGGCAACGCGTTCGTCGAATGTCCAGTCGCCTAAATTGGCAATTGGCACAGAAAAAAGCATATCGCGGTTTGGCATGGCAGAAAGTGCACTGAGTAATAAAGAGGCGCGCATTCTAGCAGAATACGCTATACCCGTCATACTTCAAGTTGCATGTGCGTTGGCTTCACTACTCGGCCCGTCGTAGGCCTCGCCCTAAAGGGCCGCTGCAAGCAGCGTTCAAACCTGCCTCTGGCAGATTTGTCAGTCACCCGAATCACTTACTTGAGTAAGCTCATCGGGATTTCCTCACTTGCCACGTTACAAGGCCCATAAATGCGCCTTGCCCTAAGGGGCCAACGCTTTGCGTTGTTCAAAACGTTAACGTTTTGTCCTGAAACTCGAATTATTTAGGGTATATGACCTTCATCGTCCACAGGGTATGGACGCGGTTTTTGATTCCCGGACGCATAAATTCCGCGCGTCCGGGAGGAACTGGTCTCGTTCTTGTTTCACGATATCAATACAGCGTGAAAACCAGATCCCAGGGAAGGTAATAGAGGTTTGCTGCAATCATCAGAATGAGCGAGGCATAGGTTGCTGCCATGCCTGAACGTCGCCAACGGAATTCGCGATGCCGAAGGCCGTAGTAGTGAACTAAGCGCCCGGCGATCAATAAAATACCGCAAAAATGGATCATGATGATAAGCGCGCCATTCATTTCCATCAGCACCAGCAAAATCGCCGCAATCGGAATATATTCCACCGCATTGCCATGTACTCGGATTGCGGTTTGTAACTCATAAAATCCACCGTCGCCATACGCCACGCGATACTGCATTCTCAGTTTTACAACATCAATAGACAGCTTTATCAACAAGATTGCGCCGAGCACGATATAGAGCGCACTTACCATTTTTTACTCCGTGACCTAACCGAAAACGGCTTGCAGAATAATAGCTTTACCTGGCGCACCTGTCGCCTGTAAAGCCCAATTTTTTTAGCGGAAATGGGTTACGTTGAAGGAGTATTTATAACTAAACGAACTAACACATCCCCTGTTTGCTGGATCAAAAAAGTGTTGCCTGCTGTGGCCAATCCGGTTGCGGTGGCAATGTTGGGTCGATATCGGCGAGTAAGGGCCAAAGCAGTTGTGCCAGCGGTGGGGCATCGCCAATATCCGGCGTGTGAATAAAGAAGAAGGGATTTGCCTCAGGCCACTGCGGCAGCTTATTACGCCATGACTCGAACCAGCGCAGGTTTTCTTCCTGTGTTTCACTGCCAATAAAGCGGATCAGCGGCTGCGTGCCAGTCAGTACGGCGTGTACCGGTACGCGCGGCTTTTTACGCTGTGCTTCGCGCATAGCCGCACTATCTGGTGTGGCGTGATGAACTGGGCGGCTGTCTAAAATCACACGATTGACGCCGCGCTGCTGTAGCCCCTGATTGAGCGCACGTTCCTCATCACCTTTAGCAAAAAATAGCGGGTGGCGCACTTCTAATCCGTAGCTAAATTCCTGCGGTAAGGCGTCAAGAAAGCGCCACAAAACGGGCAATTGTGCGGGGCTGAAGACGGCAGGAAGTTGTAGCCATAGCTGTCCGATACGGTGCGCAATCGGCTCAAGGCATTGATAAAAAAGGCTAACATCGCTGTCACAGTGTTGCAAGGCGGCTTTATGACTGATCGTTGAGGGAAATTTGAAGCAAAAGCGGAAATTGTCATGCGTCATATCACGCCAGCGCCCGACAACCTCGCGTGAAGGCAACGCATAAAAGGTCGTGTTACCTTCAACACAGGTAAAATAGCGGCTGTAGTCGGCAAGATCGTTTAACCCCAACCGACTCCAGGCTGGGTGCTGCCATTGTGGTAATCCGATGTACATCTACTGCACCATCACGTCATTGAGCCTCAATAGGATGTTTGCCATTATTGCGTAATTGACAGGGGAGCGCGAGTGAGCCGAGGGAAATCGTTTATAAAATCTCATCCGCCCACTGTGTGGCTTCCATTATCATGGTAAAGAAGTTTTCTTCATCGACACCTAACTGGTTTAAGAGGTGTTCAAGTTCTTCCCATTCTTGCTGTTCGTATTTAGCAATTAACGTCAGATAAATTGCTAGTTCGCCGGTGTTTTCTAATAAGCTCTGGTTAATTTTTTCGGATAGTGCGATTTGTGAAAGCAGCAGCGGCATGGGGGAATCGAGCACGGCATCAAGCAGCGATAATAATCCGCAGAGAAACGCTTCAGTGGTATCTTCCTTCACATTAAAGGAGGCATACAATAATTCAAAAAATCTGGCGCGAATTAAGCTGGTACGATAAAGCTCGCTGGGTTTATTCTCATTACTGTTGGTAATGCTAATTAATGACACAAAACGTTTAAGTTCTCGCTGTCCAAGCAGCATCGCCATCGCGCGGAAAGACATCGAGGTCGCGGTGATGCCAAAGCGCGTGTTGTATTTGATATTGGTGATGTGGCGCATCAATTTATAATAAAGCGACAGATCGGCACAGACCAATTCTTCGATCGTGGCATAGTTGATCTCAGGTTTATTGACTTCTCTCAGCAACCTGACGGTGTTGCTGGAGTTATTAACTAATTTTTTCGACTTAATCATTTCAGGACGGCTGAAGAAATATCCCTGAAACAGGGAGACTCCCAGCTTTTTGCTTTGCAGATATTGCTCATGTGTCTCTACTTTTTCAGCCAGGTAGATTAACTTGCGCTGTGTGGTTCTTTTGATGAAATTTTCAATGTCGCCAAAAGTCGACAGGGTTAAATCGAATTTGATGATATCAATGTAAGGCAAAAATCGATCCCATTCTGAGCCCATTGAAAAATCATCAAGTGCAATTCTGAAGCCTTTTCTTTTCAGCCTTTTTACAGCAGTAAAGAGATCATCATTAGGTATCGCATTCTCAAGGATTTCGATCACGACCTTTTCCTGTGGCAATACTTCTGCCTGGCCATTGATCAGCATCTGATGGGGAAAATTAATATAGTACGGTTGCTCTACGACAGATTTTGTCAGTGGGTTGGTCAAGAACTGATCGGAAATAAGCTGTGCGGTCGCAAATTCAGGGCTGACATCAGGAAATTTATTGGTGATGTCCATGCGAAAAAGTAGCTCGTAGGCAACGGTTTGTAGGTGCTGATTTAAAATAGGTTGACGGGCAACAAATGAATACATAGTTGTTCTCCATGTAAACCATACGCATTAGCCAATAATGGGAAAGCGCTTTTTATTAAAATTTTTATAAAAATAATGAGTTACTTATTAACTTTAGCAGGTTTTATTAAAAGGGAAGGCGGGTTTCCATAAATCCTTGTGCGGTGGGCTGGGAGGGGGAAAACGTAAGTGGCTTCACGTCGACATCGCTGCGAAGTGATGCCCTTTGGGCGTTATGGTGCTGCGTTTTGCAACAACACTGTCCTGATCGGTGAACATTTCGTTAACCAGCAGAGAAATTTCGTAAAAAGAGTAGGCACCTGCATCGTAGAGCGTTACCTTCATGCTTATCGTCCGCGCTATTATCCTTTATAATAGCCGCCTTTTTTCACCGAACAGTAACCCAGAAAAACCATACCGCGCAGCGAAAATGCCACGGTTTTTGCATTGTGATCTACCGTGAAGCGTGATCAACCGTGAAAACGTGTGAGCTGGCGGATGAGTAAAAGGACATCGTGATGCGTACTAATTATTGCGGGCAGTTGGATTCGTCCCATGTGGGCCAGGAAGTGACATTGTGCGGTTGGGTTAACCGCCGCCGCGATCTGGGTGGTTTGATTTTTATTGATATGCGTGACCGTGAAGGGTTGGTTCAAGTGTTCTTTGACCCGGATCGTCAGGACGCATTTAAACTGGCATCCGAGTTGCGTAACGAGTTCTGCATCCAACTTACCGGTGTGGTACGTGCACGTCCAGAAAGCCAAATCAACAAAGATATGGCGACGGGCGAAGTCGAGATTTTTGCCAATGCTCTGACGATCGTTAACCGTTCTGAGGCATTGCCGCTGGATTCCAACCAAACCAACACTGAAGAAGCGCGTCTCAAATTTCGCTATCTGGATTTACGCCGCCCTGAAATGGCGCAACGCCTGAAAACGCGTGCTCGTATCACCAGTTTTGTTCGCCGCTTTATGGACGATCACGGTTTTCTGGACATTGAAACCCCGATGTTGACGAAAGCGACGCCGGAAGGCGCGCGTGACTATCTGGTGCCGAGCCGCGTACATAAAGGCAAATTTTATGCGCTGCCGCAGTCCCCACAGCTGTTCAAACAGCTGCTGATGATGTCCGGTTTTGACCGCTACTATCAGGTAGTCAAATGCTTCCGTGACGAAGACCTACGCGCCGACAGACAGCCTGAATTTACCCAGATCGATGTGGAAACCTCTTTCATGACTGCGCCGCAAGTGCGTGAAGTGATGGAGAAGCTGGTGCGTGAGCTGTGGCTGGATGTGAAAGGTGTCGATCTGGGCGATTTCCCGATCATGACGTTCGCAGAAGCCATGCGTCGTTTTGGTTCCGATAAGCCCGATCTGCGCAACCCGCTGGAACTGGTTGACGTTGCCGACCTGGTTAAAAACATCGACTTTAAAGTGTTCTCCGGCCCGGCAAACGACGCCAAAGGCCGCGTGGCTGCGATCCGCGTACCGGGCGGCGCACAGCTGAGCCGTAAGCAGATTGATGAATACGGCAAGTTTATTGAAATCTACGGTGCGAAAGGCCTGGCCTACATCAAGGTCAACGAGCGCGCCAAGGGGCTGGAAGGCGTACAAAGCCCGGTAGCGAAATTCCTGAATGAAGACGTGCTGTCTGCATTGTTGGAACGCACTGCGGCGCAAGATGGCGACATTCTGTTCTTCGGCGCGGATAGCGCGAAAGTGGTGACCGATGCGCTGGGGGCGCTGCGCCTTAAACTGGGTCGCGATCTGAGCCTGACGAAAGACAACAGTTGGGAACCGCTGTGGGTGGTCGATTTCCCGATGTTTGAAGAAGATGGCGAAGGCGGTCTTGCTGCGATGCACCATCCGTTTACTGCGCCGCGCGACATGCTGCCTTCCGAATTGGCGGCTAACCCGGTTTCGGCGATCGCCAACGCGTATGACATGGTGATTAACGGTTATGAAGTGGGCGGCGGCTCCGTGCGTATTCACAGTGGTGAAATGCAGCAAACGGTGTTCGGTATTCTGGGCATTACCGAGCAAGAACAGCGTGAGAAATTTGGCTTCCTGCTGGACGCGCTGAAATACGGTACACCGCCGCACGCGGGTCTGGCGTTTGGTCTTGACCGTCTGGTGATGTTGCTGACGGGCACCGATAACATTCGTGACGTTATCGCCTTCCCGAAAACGACGGCGGCGGCGTGTCTGATGACGGAAGCGCCAAGTTTCGCCAACCCGGCTTCGCTGGAAGAGCTTGCCATTGCGGTTGTTGTGAAAGGGAAAGCGGCTCAGGATGGAAAATCCGAGAACGAATAAGATGGTATACAAGCGACCCGTTTCGGTTCTGGTGGTGATCTATGCCCGTGACACCGGGCGGGTGCTGATGTTGCAACGGCGTGACGATCCTGAATTCTGGCAATCCGTGACGGGGAGTATAGAAGAAGGGGAAAGTGCGCCGTATGCTGCACAGCGTGAAGTCAAAGAAGAAGTTAACATTGATATATCCGCGGAAGCGTTATCACTCTTTGACTGTCAGCGCTGTATTGAGTTTGAGCTATTTGCTCATTTGAGACGTCGCTATGCGCCGGGGGTCACGCACAATACCGAACACTGGTTTTGTCTGGCGTTACCTGCTGAGCGCGAGGTGCAATTATCCGAGCATCTTGCTTACCAGTGGCTGGATGTGCCCCATGCGGCGCAGTTGACCAAGTCCTGGAGCAACCGGCAGGCGATTGAGGAATTTGTTATTTATCCGGCCTGAACAGGCTTTTTTCGGAGATTTTTATGGCAGGTCATAGTAAGTGGGCTAACACAAAGCATCGTAAAGCAGCACAGGACGCCAAACGCGGTAAAATCTTTACCAAGATTATCCGCGAACTGGTAACCGCAGCCCGTTTGGGCGGTGGCGATCCGGGTTCTAACCCACGTCTGCGCGCTGCGATCGATAAAGCACTGTCCAACAACATGACGCGCGATACGCTGAACCGCGCGATTGCCCGTGGTGTCGGCGGTGATGATGATGCCAACATGGAAACCATCATTTATGAAGGCTACGGCCCAGGTGGTACTGCTGTCATGGTGGAATGCCTGAGTGACAACCGCAACCGTACCGTTTCCGAAGTGCGCCATGCGTTTACCAAAACCGGCGGTAATCTGGGGACTGATGGTTCCGTTTCATACCTCTTCACCAAGAAAGGCGTCATTTCTTACGCGCCGGGTCTGGATGAAGATGCGGTGATGGATGCGGCGCTGGAAGCCGGTGCTGATGATGTCGTGACGTATGACGACGGTGCGATTGACGTCTTCACGCCGTGGGAAACGTTCGGTGATGTGAAGGACGCATTAGACGCAGCTGGTCTGAAAGCAGAGTCGGCTGAAGTGTCGATGATTCCGTCTACCAAAGCGGATATGGATGCAGAAACGGCACCGAAATTGATGCGTCTGATCGACATGCTGGAAGACTGCGACGATGTTCAGGAGGTTTACCACAACGGTGAGATCTCCGATGAGGTGGCTGAACTGCTGTAATGGCAGGTCGGTAATGCAACGTAGCAACAGCTATCCACACGGGCGAATCGGCGGAGCGGTATGATGATAATTGTAGCACTATGACAATCATAGTCGGCATTGACCCCGGTTCGCGCGTGACGGGTTATGGCATTATCCGTCAGCAGGGGCGTCATCTGACGTATCTCGGCAGCGGCTGTATCCGTACCGTGGTTGATGATATGCCCACACGGCTTAAGCTGATTTACGCGGGCGTCAGTGAAATCATTACGCAATTTCGCCCAGACTGTATGGCGATTGAGCAGGTTTTCATGGCGAAAAACCCGGATTCGGCCTTGAAGCTGGGGCAGGCGCGCGGTGTGGCTATCGTCGCCGGTGTGAATCAGGATTTACCCGTGTTTGAATACGCGGCGCGGTTGGTCAAGCAAACCGTGGTGGGAACGGGCGCGGCGGATAAAAAGCAGGTGCAGCACATGGTGCGCTCGCTGCTGAAACTGTCGGCCAGTCCGCAGGCAGATGCCGCAGATGCCTTGGCGATTGCCATTACACATTGCCACTTTAACCAGAGCCTGCTGCGAACTGCGGCGGTGAAAGTTAACCCGCTGGCAGGACGACTGCGTTGAAACAGGAGGCTGGATATTCATCCAGCCTTTTTTATGTTATATACTCGTCATACTTCAAGCCATTCATTCCCTACGTAAAAGGAAGCGCAACGTGATAGGTCGTCTCAGAGGCATTATTCTGGAAAAACAGCCACCGCAGGTGCTGATAGAAGCTAACGGTGTGGGTTATGAAGTCCATATGCCGATGACGTGCTTTTACGAGCTTCCTGAACTCAATCAGGAAGCGATTATTTTTACCCAGTTTGTGGTTCGCGAAGATGCGCAACTGCTGTACGGCTTTAATGATAAGCAGGAGAGGGCACTGTTCCGCGAGCTGATTAAAGTGAATGGCGTTGGGCCGAAGCTGGCGCTGGCGATTCTCTCTGGCATGTCGGCGACGCAGTTTGTCAGTGCGGTCGAGCGTGAAGAGATCGGTGCGTTGGTTAAACTCCCAGGCGTCGGTAAGAAAACGGCTGAACGCCTGGTGGTGGAAATGAAAGATCGCTTCAAGGGCTTGAGCGGCGATCTGTTTAATCCGGTCAGCGATATTCCGTTGGCATCGCCAGCTAGCACAGAAAGCCGTGCCAGCGATCCCGAATCGGAAGCGGCCGCGGCGCTGGTGGCGCTGGGCTATAAGCCGCAGGAAGCCAGCCGTATGATTTCCAAGATCGCGCGTCCTGATGCTGACTGTGAAACCCTGATCAGGGATGCACTGCGCGCAGCGCTGTGAGGTATTCATGATAGAAGCCGATCGTTTAATTTCCGCTGACGCTATTCCCGAAGAAGAATTTCTCGACCGCGCAATGCGCCCTAAGCTGCTGAAAGAGTATGTGGGCCAGCCACAGGTGCGTGAGCAGATGGAAATTTTCATTCAAGCCGCTCGCAAACGTGGGGATGCGCTGGATCACCTGCTAATTTTTGGTCCTCCTGGCTTGGGCAAAACGACGCTGGCGAATATTGTCGCCAATGAGATGGGCGTGAATATGCGCACCACGTCGGGCCCGGTGCTGGAAAAAGCGGGCGACCTTGCTGCGTTGTTGACCAATCTCGAACCGCATGATGTCTTGTTTATCGATGAAATTCATCGCTTGTCGCCTGTGGTGGAAGAAGTGCTGTATCCGGCGATGGAAGATTATCAACTGGATATCATGATCGGCGAGGGGCCAGCGGCCCGCTCAATTAAACTCGATTTACCTCCTTTCACGCTGATTGGCGCAACGACGCGTGCGGGGTCGTTAACCTCGCCGCTGCGCGATCGTTTTGGCATTGTGCAGCGTCTGGAATTTTATAATGTGGCGGATTTGCAGTATATCGTTGGCCGCAGCGCACAGTGCCTGGGGCTGGATCTGACACCGGAAGGTTCCCTTGAAGTGGCCCGTCGTGCGCGTGGCACGCCGCGTATTGCTAACCGGCTATTGCGCCGGGTACGTGATTTCTCTGAGGTTAAATCGGAAGGTGCGATTACCGGAGCCGTAGCGACGCAGGCGTTGGATATGCTGGCGGTGGATACCGAAGGTTTTGACTACATGGATCGTAAGCTGCTGTTGGCGATCATCGATAAATTCATGGGCGGTCCTGTCGGGCTGGACAATTTGGCCGCAGCGATTGGCGAAGAGCGCGAAACTATCGAAGATGTATTGGAACCGTTTCTTATTCAACAAGGGTTTATTCAGCGTACACCGCGTGGTCGCATGGCGACGCAGCATGCCTATCGGCATTTTGGCTTAACGCGTGAAGAGTAGTATCGCCTGAGCATATTTTTCCACATCGACCCTATTCAGGGAGGCCAAATGGTCTCCCTGAATTTATCTGGTTAGAACCAGGCTTCCCACATTGCCCCAACGTTGAACGAATCAAGCTGCGTGTTGACGCCAGTCGTTGTCCGCGCGGTGTGTTTGTTATCCACTTCTCCGCCAGTCACATAGAAACGCAGCATCGGTCTGAACTCCGGTCCCATGGCGATCGAGACATTCTGGGAAAGCGTCAGTTTCCACCCTTTGTTATCACCGCCCTGACCGTAATCTACGTGTTGATAGCCCGCTTCAAGCCAGGTGGAATGCACATCATTCCAGAAATACATTGGGCGAACGATAGCATTGTAGTTGCGACGGTCGTCCTGACTGGCAGAGTCATTCGAGTAGTCGTGATAGGCCAACAGATAGTCGACCTGCGTTTGCGGTGTGAATTTGTATTTACCTTCAAAGCTGGCATAGAAGGTCTTCAGATTATCCGTTTTGTTGTAAACGCTGTTGTCCGCATTATTTGAATAGCGGGTAATAAACTGATTGAGGCTGTTTTTCCCCGTATGGCTCAGGACCGCGCCGCCTTGCCAGGCTTTCAGACGTGCATCGCTATCCACTGCTTTCGAGTCAAAACCGTAGTTAGCGTACAGCGCAAGATCCAACGGCCCCAGTTTGATGCCGTGTACTTTGGAGGTCAGGGCGTAATTGCCTTTATCGCCCGTGCCGGAGCCACCGGTACAGCTGATGCGTGAGGGGTTCGCATTATTGGCTAACACTTGGGGGTTACAGGATTCCACGGCACCGACGGCCGCCACATCGAATTGAATACCACCGAGTTCAAAATTCTTTATCCCCGCGCCCTGGCCGTCGTGGTTCATCCAGAAGTAGTCGTTGATGCCTTGCTGTGGACGCTGGTGGAAATCACGACCGGCCCAAAGGTAGGCATTTGGCTGAGAAGCAAAAAGGTTGGTGACGCCTGCATAGGCTTTTTTCAGGTTAACTTCATCGCCCCAGTGGTCGATCATCACGACGACATCCCAGATTGCGCCGTTGTTACTTTTGAAAGCCTTGGAAAGCTGAAATTCACCGCCGTTGCCTTCGTTGCCTAGACGACCCAGCGCGGAACCACCGTTGTAAGAACCATCAACCGCAACATACTTCTGGTCACCGCTCTGGAATTGCGCGCCGTAACGTGCATAGCCAGTGAATTCGACACCATAAGGTATCGCCATGTCAGGGGTTTTTGGAGCCTCAGGTGTCGTCAGCGGATCGACCTGTTTGCTGGCAATCGCGTCTAACTTAGCCTGACGCTCTGCCAGCGCTTTTTCCACTGCCTGAGCAACAATTCGGTCTAATTGTTCCTGAGTAATCGTTTCTTGTGCGAGTGCGGAACCGGAGCAAAGGGCGGCCAGCACTGCCAGCGTAACGGGGAGTTTTTTGCAATTTTTCATCGTCATCTCAATTCGGTAAGTTATTTTCAGACAATAACCATCCCGCTCTGATTGTCGTGAATAATGACACGGCGCTCAGAACAAGGTGATTGTTATTTTTTAAACGGGTATGGCGTAATTAAATAACTGACGTAATCGACCCTCCTTATAAGGGTATTAAAATGAACTATTGCCGCTGATATAGATGAATAATCTCTTCCGATAATTCGCGGGCGAGCAGTGATGTCATTAAATGGTCTTGAGCATGAACCATAATTAATGTCATCGGCTGTCTGGCTTCTCCCGCATCCTGTTCGATCAGTTGGGTCTGCATATGGTGCGCTTTGCGCGCGTAACCATCTGCTTCCTTCAACAGATTTTTGGCTTCATCAATGTTACCTTTACGCGCAGCGTGTAGCGCCTCAAAACACAGACTGCGTGACTGTCCCGCATTGACGATAATTTCCATTACTGCATCTTCTAATGTAATCATCATATGACCTATTTTTATGTGAACGAATATTCGCAGCACGTATTTTCTATGCCGCGTTCTTGAATGTCGTCCGGGTCGATGAAAGTGAATAATAAAAATATCCCGACCCTAAACGCTTTATTTTCTTTCTTCTATTTAATATCTATCGCTGTTTTTATTAATCCCATTAATTACTGCTCACTGTTTTCGTCAGCGAAATATCGCCCTGTATTTTTTGTTCCTCAGTTTTCATTAGCGTACGTTCATAGGCACGCAGGAACGGTAAATACATTAGCGCGGAAAACACCATACACAGCAGGCACATGATCAGCGGGCTGAAACTCCAGTTTGCTGCCCACGATGCGCCAATGGGAGCCGGTGTCGTCCATGGTGTGAGCGATACGACCTGTGCCAGCCAGCCCATTTTGGTTGCTGTGTACGCCAGTACGGCATTGATCATCGGAACGAAGACGAAAGGGAGAAACAGCATCGGGTTCATGATGATCGGCGCGCCGAACATGATCGGCTCGTTGATGTTAAAGAAACTGGGTACAACACCCATTCTGCCGATGGTGCGCAAGTGCGTGACTTTGCTGCGTAACAGCAGAAATGCCAAGGGCAACGTTGAGCCGACACCACCAATTAACAGATAGTGATCCCAAAATCCTTGTAAATAGATATGTGGCAGTACTTCACCAGCCGCCAGCGCGGCCTGATTCACGGCCAGGTTAGTCATCCAGAATGGATTCATGATGCCCGTGACAATCAGCGAACCGTGGATACCCGAAAACCAGAAAAGCTGGCACAGCAGCACGGACAGCAGAATAGCGGGCAGAGAATCTGAGGCGGAAACCAGCGGTGCCAGCAGGTGCATAATCGCTTCGGGAATGATCATGCCTGTTTGCGCCTCAACGAAGAGGTTAAGTGGGTGCAGTGTGGCGACAATCACTAACACAGGAATGAGAATTTCAAATGAACGGGCGACTCCCGTTGGCACCTCTTTCGGCAGGCGAATCGTAATGTTGTGCTGTTTCAGAGCGGCATAAACGCGAATGGCATAGATAGACGTAAGTAAGGCGGTAAAGATGCCTTGCCCTGACAGATACTCGGTAGATATTTTGTCATCTGCATAAGGTGCCGCGACGAGCAGGAAAGCCATAAATGCCAACAGGCCAGACATCACGGAATCGAGTTGAAGCTGTCGTCCCAGACTGGCTCCCACGCCCACGGAGATGAAAAATGTCATCATGCCCATGCTCAACTCGAAAGGCAGCATCAATTGCTCGCGATAGGTGATAGAAAAGTCCAACCAGACGCGTGCAAATCCGACGCTGGTATTGGCGGAGAAAGGGGGAAAAATAAACACCAACATAAACGAGCCGATGATCATAAAGGGGAGTGCTGCGGTAAAGCCATCGCGGATAGCGATCACATACTTTTGTTGCCCTAAACGCCCAGCCAGTGGGGTAATCGATTGTTCGATAGCGGCAATCATTGATTGATATAAGGAACTCATATGAACACCTTTTTATGTATCGCCGTGACGGCGATAGATCATCATCAAGTACGTTATCGCTACATTACATCTCATAACCCATTGTATTAACAGGCCTGGTGGTAATGTCGCGTGTTGCAACCTTTTATGAACATAGGCTTATACCGTTATGCTTCTTCCGCAACGGATCGCATTTTTCTCTAAGCAGAATGTAAAAAGTTATTGCCAGGATGATTGGATATCATATGGAAACCGTTTTCCATGCAAAGAAAAGAGAACTGTGATGCCCGTCAATGTGTGACGATTTCCTGCGGTATTAATTAGATTTACATCACATCTTAGTGGCTGAAATGTCTATTGGCTGTTAAATGGATAATCGGTTTCCATGCTGAATGGAAACGGTTATACTGCAAGGCAATATAATTTAGGGTCAGTGCACAGATTTCGAGTCGGATTTAGCGTTCTCCAGGGGCAAAATGATGTCTACAATCAACGATGTATCGCGTTTAGCTGGGGTGTCCAAAGCCACAGTCTCCCGGGTGTTGAGTGGTTCACGCGGCGTAAAGGAAGCCAGCCGGCTTGCGGTATTAAAAGCGGTTGATGAGCTTAAATATCGGCCAAATGTCATCGCTCAATCGCTGTTAAGTCAGTCAACCGGATGTATTGGCGTCATTTGCGCGCAGGACAACATCAACCAGACGACCGGCTATCTCTATGCGCTGGAAAAACACTTTAGTCGGCATCAAAAGCATCTCTTGTTGCGGTTTGCCAGCAGTAGGGCGGAAGTGCTGAACGTGCTGGATGAACTGACTAGCGGTTTGTGTGATGACATTTTAATCATCGGTGCCCGCTTTCCTCTGAATCTGGCCGATAAGAACATTATTCTGATCGACTGCATGGAGGCGGATACCACCAACAGCCTGCAATTCGATCATGCTTTTGCTACAGAAACAGCATGTAATTACCTGATTCGGCAAGGGAGACGGCAAATCGCGCTGATTAATCCCGCCGCCAGCAGCTCGGCGGAACAGGTGTTGTTAGGATATAAGCGAGCGCTGGAAAATAACTTTCTGCCGTTTAACCGCAACCTGATTTTTATGGATGCCTCTTCATCGTCGTCGGTAGCGCTGCAAGTGCTGCTCAATAACAGCACGACGCTGAATTTCAATGCGTTGCTGGTGGCGGATGAACTGGAAGCCAAGCGTGTTATTGCACAGCTTCAGGCGTTTAATAAATCGGTGCCAAAAGACATTATGGTATTCAGTCTTGCCGGTTCTCTCGATGTTCCGGGTATTCCGGCAATACCGGCAATTGAATATTCGATGGATGCGGTCGCAGCCAGAATTGTGTCTTGGCTCAATGAAAAAACGCAGGATGTACTGGGTTCGTATGTCTTACGGGGCGATTTAATCATTCCAGATATGGCTAACCGGAAATAGAAACCGGTCGCGCAGCCTGCAAAATATAAAGCCCTTCTGAATATCGGCATCAGAAGGGCTTTTCTTTTTGGTTTTTTACCAGTGATTAAGCGGGTTGGCGCTTAACCAGACTGACAATAAACAGTAATGATGCGCACAGTACCACCGATGGCCCAGCAGGCGTATTGTAGCCGGCCGAGAAGGCCAAACCGCCCGTCACGGCAATCATGCCAACAATAATCGCGATGCTTGCCATCTGTTCCGGCGTCCGTGCAAAACGTCTGGCGCTAGCGGCGGGAATGATCAGCAGTGATGTAATGATCAATGCGCCAACAAATTTCATGGCAATGCCAATCGTTAATGCAGTCGTCAGCATGAGAAGGAGCTTGGTGCGTTGGAGTTTTACGCCGTCGACGTGCGCCAGTTCCGGGCTAATCGTCATGGAAAGCAGCGCGCGCCATTGCCAACGCATGACGGCGACAACGACGATCACGCCAGCGCTGATAACCCACAGATCTTCTGTGGTGACGGAGAGTAAATCGCCAAACAGGTAAGCCATCAAATCCACGCGCACGTTGTTCATCAGGCTAACGACAACCAATCCCAGCGAGAGCGCACTGTGTGCCATGATGCCGAGTAAGGTATCGACGGCCAGATAGGGGCGTCGCTCCAGCCAAACCAATCCGAGTGCCAGAATGAGCGTTACAGCAATCACGGCAGAAAAAAGGTTGATGTTTAGCAGCAGACCAAACGCGACGCCGAGCAATGAAGCGTGCGCCAGCGTATCGCCGAAGTAAGACATTCGCCGCCAGACGACGAACGAGCCGAGTGGGCCTGCGGCTATAGCCAGTAACATCCCCGCTAGCCAACCGGGAAACAGCAGCTCTATCATGCGTCGTTTCCCCCTTGTCTTTTTAGAATGATGCGCCCTTGTAGGTCATGGCGATGATTATGGTGATGGCGATAAAGGGCCAATTGCTCGGTGCCACGATGACCAAACATGGCTAAAAATTCGGGATGAAGGGAAACCACTTCGGGCGTACCGGAGCAGCAAACATGTTGATTAAGGCAGAGGACTTCATCGGTTTTCGCCATCACCAAGTGCAGATCGTGTGACACCATCAGTACGCCGCAGTGGAATTCCTGCCGTAGCTGATTAATCAGGTCGTACAGCGCCAGTTGCCCATTGACGTCGACACCCTGTGTCGGTTCATCCAGCACCAGAAGCTGGGGCTGGTTGAGCAGTGCACGAGCCAACAGGACGCGCTGGGTTTCGCCACCGGAGAGCTTCTGCATCGGTTGCTCCAGCAGATGTGCAGCCTGAACCCGTTTGAGCGCCGGTAAAATATCCTGCTTTTTTACGCCGGGGCGCAGTTGCATAAAGCGGCTGACGGTCAAGGGCAGGGTGGTATCCAGATGCAGCTTCTGCGGAACGTAGCCGATACGCAGCGCAGGATCGCGCACCAGTGAACCGGAGGTGGGGGCAAGTAGCCCTAATACCACGCGCACCAGCGTCGATTTCCCTGCGCCATTCGGCCCCAGCAGCGTCAGAATTCGGCCTGCCTGCAAGGTAAGAGAGATATCTGACAGAACCTTTCGGCTGCCAAATGTAACTGAAATATTATTAAGTGATACCAATGTGGACATAGAATTCGGTTTGCATAACTCATGTAACGTTATAATATAACAAACAACACAACAAAAATCGATGGGATCGACTTTCATGCAGCAATCTATTCAGCAAAAAAAATGGTTAAAAAGTGTGTTTGTTGCCAGCGCGCTACTCGCAAGCGGGATGTCAATCAGCGCGGCATCCGCTGCGGTCATTACGTCAATTCGCCCTTTAGGATTCATTGCGTCGGCGATTGCCGATGGCGTGACGCCAACTGAGGTTCTATTACCTGATGGTGCATCGCCTCACGATTATGCCTTGCGCCCGTCTGATGTCCAGCGTTTACAGTCTGCCGACCTGGTAATTTGGGTTGGACCGGAAATGGAAGCCTTTCTTGGGAAACCGTTAGCGAAAATTTCGCCAGCAAAGCAGATCGCGCTTTCCACGTTGCCCGGCATTAAATCTGCGCTGGAAAAAGAGGCCGAACACGATCATGAAGATGGCCATGAGCAGGCACACGATGAGCACGAAAAAAGTCACGAGCACAGCCATGATGACGGCGACGATGGTCACCATCATGGTGAATACAATATGCACATTTGGCTATCGCCGGAGATGACAAAACAGGCGGCAATCGCCATTCATGCAAAATTATTGGAACTTATGCCTCAGAATAAGGACAAACTAGACGCGAATCTGCTTTATTTCACGGATAAAATTGCACAAGCAGATGAAAAAATTGTTAAGATGCTAGCGCCTGTGCAGGGTAGAGGCTATTTCGTGTTTCATGATGCCTATGGCTATTTTGAGAAACACTATGGATTAAGTCCCTTGGGTTACTTCACGGTTAACCCCGAAATTCAGCCCGGTGCACAGCGTTTACATCAAATACGAACACAGTTGGTTGAGCACAAAGCCGTATGCGTTTTTGCTGAACCACAATTCAGGCCAGCCGTTATTAATGCTGTTGCCAAGGGAACCGACGTGCGCTCGGGTGTGCTCGATCCATTGGGAAGCAATATTGCACTGGGTAGAGATAGCTATGCCGATTTCTTGTTGCAGCTATCGAACCAGTATGTGAGCTGTCTGGAGGAAAAATTATGAGGATACGAATAAGTGCAGCAGATAGTCCGAACTATCGCTCTGGCGTATAACAGTTTACCACGGCCCCATCGCGTCATGCTGGGGTCGCTTACCGTTGTGACATTGGCCGTCGCTGTTTGGCGGCCTTTTGTTTACCCCCACGTCGATGATGCACCTGTCATTGTGAAAGATATCGATCTGGAAACCAGCCAACTGCGTACTCTGACGCCTGAAGCCAGTGAGCCGATAGATCAACCCTCGCCTGATGATGACATCCCGCAAGATGAGCTTGATGATAAGGCTGCCGATGAAGGCGGCGTACATGAGTATATTGTCTCGACGGGCGATACCTTAAGCAGCATTTTGACGCAGTACGGCATTGATATCGCGGACGTCACCCAGCTTGCAGACCAGAATAAAGATTTGCGCAACTTGAAAATCGGTCAGCAAATCTCCTGGGATTTGGCAGAGAACGGCGATCTGCAAAGTTTGACCTGGCAGATGTCCCGTCGTGAAACTCGCATTTATGAGCGTGTGGGTACGGATTTTAAAGAGCGTATTGAAACGCTGAAAGGCGAGTGGCGCAACAGCGTACTGAATGGTCGGGTGAATGGCAGTTTTGTCAGCAGTGCAAAAAATGCTGGCTTGACCAGCACAGAAGTGCGTGAAGTTATCAAAGCACTGCAATGGCAGTTGGATTTCCGTAAATTACGCAAAGACGATACCTTCTCTGTGCTGATGTCCCGTGAAATGCTTGATGGCAAAAGTGAACAAAGTGAGCTGGTCGGTGTTCGCCTGAATACCGGTGGCAAAGACTATTACGCCATTCGTGCGGAAGACGGTAAATTCTACGATCGCGAAGGTTCGGGTCTGACGCGTGGCTTTATGCGTTTCCCGACCATGAAACAGTTCCGAATTTCCTCCAACTTTAATCCACGTCGTTTGAATCCGGTGACCGGGCGCGTCGCACCGCATAAAGGTGTCGATTTTGCTATGCCGGTAGGGTCACCCGTTCTGGCCGTTGGGGATGGCGAAGTGGTGATTGCAAAGCGTAGCGGTGCTGCGGGGAATTATGTCGCTATACGTCACGGCCGCCAGTACACCACGCGCTACATGCACATGCATCGTATTCTGGTTAAGCCAGGGCAGAAAGTGAAACGTGGCGATCGCATCGGGTTATCTGGTAATACAGGGCGCTCCACTGGGCCGCATCTGCACTACGAATTCTGGATCAACCAGCAGGCCGTTAACCCGCTAACCGCGCAACTGCCGCGCTCTGAAGGGCTGGCAGGTAAAGAGCGCCGTGATTATCTGGCGCAGGTGAAGGAAGTGGTACCGCAGCTTAAGTTTGATTAATGATATCCGTCATACTTCAAGCTGCGTGTGCGGTTGCCGCCTTCATGCAACTTGAATTATCTAGGATAGATATAGACTGCATGTTATGCCGGTGGCTTGCTGCCGGCATTTTCATTTATAGAGCATTTTATCGAACACGGGTTCTTGGTTTTTTATTATCGAGCAGACGTGTTTTTGCGTCATTGTTGGCGGGTGTTGCTAAACGCTGAGCGGCAATTATGATGGTGTTTATTGATTGATCTGAAGAGTTTAGGCATGGAAAAAGAAAAAAAATCGAACGCTGAATTTGTTCCCCAGTTTCAACGCGCCTTTTTTTATCCGCGCTATTGGGGCGTTTGGTTAGGCGTTGGTGTGATGGCACTCGCGGCCTATATTCCCGCACGGTTAAGAAATCCGGTGCTGGGTGGGTTAGGGCGTTTTGTCGGGAGAATATCAAAAGGTGCCCGCCGCCGTGCTCGCATTAATCTGCTGTATTGTATGCCGGAGTTAACGGAAGCACAGCGCGAAGCCATCATTGATGACATGTTTGCGACGGCACCTCAGTCGATGATCATGATGGTAGAAGTGGGGATTCGTAACCCGAAGAAAATAGAGAAATATGTGCGCTGGCATGGTGAAGACATTCTTGAGCGCATTAAAGCGCAAGAGAAGAACGTGATTTTTCTGGTTCCGCATGGATGGGGCGTTGATATCCCCGCGATGCTGTTGACCTCTCGCGGGCAGCGTATGGCGGCGATGTTCCACAACCAGAAGAATGCACTGGTGGATTATTGGTGGAATCGGTTACGCCGTCGCTTCGGTGGACGCATCCATGCCCGCAACGATGGTATTAAACCATTTATCAGTTCCGTGCGCTCTGGGTGCTGGGGGTATTACTTACCCGATCAGGATCACGGCCCTGAGCACAGCGAGTTTGTTGATTTCTTCGCGACCTATAAGGCAACGCTGCCTGCCGTCGGACGGCTGATGAAAGTGTGTCGTGCTGATATCGTGCCGCTGTTCCCAGTGTATAACGCTAAAGACGGCTGTCTGGATGTGTTTATTCGCCCGCCGATGGACGATTTAGCGGATGCGGATGACGTATATATTGCGCGGCGTATGAATGAAGAAGTGGAAATTCTGGTCAAACCGAATCCTGAGCAGTACACCTGGATTCTGAAGCTGTTGAAAACCCGCAAACCGGGTGAGATTGAACCGTACTGTCGAGATGATTTATACCGCAACTAGCTTATACGGTAGATAAGATCGGGCTAACTGGCCGCATAGATAAAAAAGCCGGACGAGAAATCGTCCGGCTTTTTGCTCGAATGAACCGTCCACCACGGCGTAGCGGATCGGTCATGCAGTGATTATTCCACGCGTAGAATGCGAATCGTGTTGGTGGTGCCCACGGTACCCATGATGTCACCTTGTGTAACGATGACCAGATCCCCAGACATCAGGAAGCCTTTATCGCGCAGTCGGATCACCGCATCATTGGCCGCGGCAACGCCATCGGTGTAACTATCGAAATGCACAGGGGTGACGCCGCGATACAGTGCGGTCAGATTCAGCGTGTGCTCATGACGAGACATGGCGAAAATTGGCAGACCGGAACTGATACGGGACATCATCAGCGCAGTGCGACCAGATTCCGTCATGGCGATCAGCGCGGTAACCCCTTTCAGGTGGTTGGCCGCGTACATGGAAGACATCGCAATGGATTCCTCCGTGTTATCAAACTGTACGTCAAGGCGGTGTTTGGATACGTTGATACTTGGAATTTTCTCCGCGCCTAAACACACTTTCGCCATAGCCGCGACGGTTTCCGCAGGATATTGACCCGCAGCGGTTTCTGCTGACAGCATCACGGCATCGGTGCCATCGAGCACGGCGTTGGCGACGTCCATCACCTCGGCGCGCGTTGGCATCGGGTTGGTGATCATCGATTCCATCATCTGCGTAGCGGTAATAACCGCACGGTTCAGTTGACGGGCGCGGCGAATCAACTTCTTCTGAATCCCCACCAGTTCTGGGTCGCCAATTTCGACGCCCAGATCGCCCCTCGCGACCATCACTACGTCGGAAGCCAGAATAATGTCATCCATTGCGGCATCTGAACAAACCGCTTCAGCACGTTCAACTTTTGATACGATCTTGGCGTTACAGCCAGCGTCACGTGCGAGTCGGCGTGCGTAGTTGAGGTCTTCGCCGGTACGTGGGAAAGAGACGGCCAGATAGTCGACGCCAATTTTTGCGGCAGTAATAATGTCAGCTTTATCTTTTTCCGTCAGGGCTTCGGCAGACAAGCCGCCACCGAGTTTGTTGATACCTTTGTTGTTAGACAACGGCCCACCAACGGTGACTTCGGTATACACTTTCAGGCCTTCAACCTGAAGGACTTTCAACTGTACCCGACCATCATCCAATAGCAGGATATCGCCTGGCACCACGTCGCTCGGCAACCCTTTATAATCGATCCCGACTTTTTCTTTATCGCCTTCGCCTTTCGCTAAATTGGCATCTAGTAAGAATTTGTCGCCGACATTCAGGAAAATTTTACCTTCTTTGAAGGTAGAAACACGGATTTTTGGACCCTGTAGATCGCCAAGAATGGCAACATGGCGGCCTAATTTTGCCGCAATTTCACGAACTTTGTTGGCACGTAATTGATGGTCTTCTGCTGTGCCGTGAGAAAAATTCATGCGTACTACGTTAGCGCCCGCACTGATAATCTTTTCGAGATTATTATCACGGTCGGTAGCGGGCCCCAGGGTGGTGACAATCTTGGTTCTTCTGAGCCGTCTGGACATGTATAACTCCGTTCACTTGTGAAGCTGTCGTGTTGCGATTAAGCGTCGAATAACGGTGTAAAATGTCACTTTACAATAAAACTATTTCACCTGCGTTATTCGAACATCGTGTTGAGTCTGATTATCATACTGTACAGGTAATCCCCGTCATCTTTCCATGACCGTAGTCTCTGGTCACGTCGAGATGAGGCAGGTAGATGATACCGCTCATTTCTCATTACCCGTCATACTTCAAGTTGCATGTGCGTTGGCCACGCTACTCGACACACTTACGTGTACCTCGCCCCGTAGGAACCGCTGCAAGCAGCGTTCAAACCAGCCAAAGGCAGATTTGTCAGTCACCCGACTCACTTACTTGAGTAAGCTCATCGGGGCTCCCTCGCTTGCCGCCTGCCTGGAACTCGAATTATTTAGGGTTTAAAATATAACTAAAAAACAAAGCACAATCTAAAACTTACCTATCACCTGAAGGGATTGATCAACCGCTCATCTTTATCAAAGCGTGATTCTCGCAAGGCCTCTTTGACCCGTTTCAGGTTATCACGAAATTTTTCTCCGCGGCGTAAAGTAAATCCTGTCGCCAGCACATCGATCAGCGTTAGCTGAGCGATACGGGACACCATCGGCATATAGACATCGGTATCTTCAGGTACATCAAGCCGCAGTGCTAGCGAGGCTTCACGCGCCAGCGGCGTGCCGTCCGAGGTAATGGCGATCACGGTTGCATCGTTCTCGCGCGCCAACTGCGCCATTTCGACCAGACTTTTGGTTCTGCCAGTATGGGAGATCAATACGACAACGTCGCCGTCGCTGGAATTCATGCAGCTCATACGCTGCATAACGATGTCATCGAAATAAAC
Organism: Pectobacterium polonicum; assembly: GCF_005497185.1. Taxonomy (GTDB): domain Bacteria; phylum Pseudomonadota; class Gammaproteobacteria; order Enterobacterales; family Enterobacteriaceae; genus Pectobacterium; species Pectobacterium polonicum. Next base: position 105,433 of record NZ_RJTN01000013.1, read on the forward strand.
GACGGGGATATTGAAGCGGAAAAATTTGTTCATCGCATCGTGTGCGACGGCGGCGGAGGCACCCAAGCCAAAGAAAGAGATTTTCTTTGCCTGCGTGAGCAAATCCACGGCGCGGTTGACGGCAGTGACATCCAGACTGGATTTCACCTGCTCTAAGCCCGCCATCGCGGATTCAAAAATTTTACTGGTATAGGCGTCAACGCTGTCATCTTCTTCAACGTTACGGTTCACATACGGTGTACCGTTTGCCAGACTTTGCGCCAGATGTAGTTTAAAATCGGGAAAACCCTTAGTTTCAAGGCGACGACAGAAACGATTAACCGTTGGTTCACTGACGTCGGCCATTTTTGCCAAGGTCGCGATGCTGGAGTGAATGGCCGTCTGCGGAGTGCTCAGGATCACTTCAGCCACTTTTCTTTCTGATTTGCTCAAGAGTTCTAAGTGACTCTGGATTTTTTCCAGCATATTCATACGACAAGGGCCATGTAAGTTTTTTCCAATTTCAACTAAAGGTACAACTGGCATGCATTACGTGAAAAAATGCAGGTCATGAAAATATACTACGACCCTGTGGTGGTTGGCAGCGGGCAACATGCTAAGTTGGGTCCTTTTTTTGCCAGAACATGACATGTGTCTAACTTTCAGAAAAGTAATCGACTGTCAAAAACGACGAAAAATTTCGGTTTATGGCAAATCAATACGTGATTCCAACCATGGCACAGACCGATTTATATGTGGTTTTCGGTCAATACCACCCGTTATTTGGCATTTTTATGGTGGGTTTACTGGCTGTAGTCAAAAAGAGTACATTAGCGCTGTAATAAAATTACAGCATCCTGCAACGAGGAGATGAACATGGCGGTAACTTCAACAGCCCAAGCGTGCGATCTGGTTATTTTCGGTGCCAAGGGCGATCTGGCGCGCCGTAAATTGCTGCCTTCCCTGTACCAGTTGGAAAAAGCAGGGCACATCCATGCGGACACCAAAATTATTGGAGTGGGTCGTGCGGATTGGGATAAAGCGGAGTATACCCGCGTCGTGCGCGAAGCGCTTGACACCTTTATGAAAGAAGCCATCGACGATAAGTTGTGGGAAACGCTAAGCAGTCGTTTGGATTTCTGCAATCTCGATGTGGAAGACACGAAAGCGTTCAACAAACTGGGCAAGATGCTTGACCAGAAAAACCGTACCACTATCAACTACTTTGCGATGCCGCCCAGCACATTTGGCGCGATTTGCAAAGGGTTGGGAGCCGCAGAGCTGAATAAAGACCCGGCACGCGTGGTGATGGAAAAACCGCTGGGTACCGATTTGGCGTCCTCGCGTGTGATTAACGATCAGGTCGCGGAATTCTTTAATGAATGCCAGGTTTACCGCATCGACCACTATCTGGGTAAAGAAACCGTACTAAACCTGTTGGCGCTGCGCTTTGCCAACTCGTTGTTCTCCTCAAACTGGGACAACCGGACGATCGACCATGTACAGATTACGGTAGCGGAAGAAGTCGGGATTGAAGGGCGCTGGGGCTATTTTGACAAAGCCGGCCAGATGCGCGACATGATCCAGAATCACCTGTTACAGATTTTGACGATGATTGCGATGTCTCCGCCGTCTGATTTGACGACTGACCGCATCCGTGATGAAAAAGTGAAAGTGTTGCGTTCACTGCGTCGTATTGACCGTTCCAACGTGCACGAAACCACCGTACGCGGCCAATATACTTCTGGTTTTGTTCAGGGCCACAAAGTACCGGGCTATCTGGAAGAAGAAGGCGCGAATAAAAGCAGCAGCACGGAAACCTTTGTCTCGATTCGTGTCGACATCGATGACTGGCGCTGGTCTGGCGTGCCGTTCTACCTGCGCACGGGTAAACGCTTGCCGACCAAGTGCTCAGAAGTGGTGGTGTACTTTAAAAATCCTGCGTTGAATCTGTTCCATGATTCTTACCAGCAGTTGCCGCAGAACAAACTGATCATTCGCTTACAGCCGGATGAGGGTGTGGAAATCCAGATTCTGAATAAAATTCCAGGATTAGAGCACAAGCACCGCCTGCAAACGGTGAAGCTGGATTTGAGCTTCTCTGAAACCTTTAATCAGCAGCATTTGGCAGATGCCTATGAGCGTCTGCTGCTCGAAACGATGCGCGGGATTCAGGCACTGTTCGTCCGCCGTGATGAAGTTGAAGAAGCCTGGAAATGGGTGGATTCCATCATGGATGCGTGGGCGATGGACAACGATGCACCGAAGCCTTACCAGGCGGGAAGCTGGGGGCCTGTGGCATCTGTAGCGATGATCACTCGCGATGGTCGTTCCTGGAATGAGTTTGAGTAATTTTTTGATAATACGTCAGTAGTTGGAATGCCGAAGTATGCCAGCATTCCACGGTTTTAATGTATGGCTTACGGTGCGGTTGGCATCTGCGGCAACGCAGATCCCTGTGGCAGGGGCGCGCTATATAATTAATGATGCCTTCGGGCATGACTGGAGATAACTTTTGATGAAAAACTGGAAAACGAGCGCGGAACAGATTTTGACAACGGGTCCCGTTGTTCCTGTGATTGTGGTCAACAAACTGGAACACGCGGTGCCGATGGCAAAAGCGTTAGTCGCGGGCGGCGTTCGCGTTCTGGAACTGACATTGCGTACCGACTGTGCTATCGATGCGATCCGTGCGATTGCCAAAGAAGTACCAGAAGCTATCGTGGGTGCGGGTACGGTGACAAACCCTGAGCAACTGGCTGCGGTGGTTGACGCGGGTGCGCAGTTTGCCATTAGTCCGGGATTGACCGAGCCGCTGCTGAAAGCGGCAACGGAAGGCAATATTCCGTTGATTCCAGGTATTAGCACCGTGTCTGAACTGATGTTGGGTATGGATTACGGTCTGCGCGAGTTCAAATTCTTCCCTGCGGAAGCGAACGGCGGCGTGAAAGCGCTTCAGGCAATCGGGGGGCCGTTTGCTCAGATCCGTTTCTGCCCAACCGGTGGCATTACGCCGAATAACTACCGCGATTATCTGGCGCTGAAAAGCGTGCTGTGTGTGGGTGGTTCTTGGCTGGTGCCGAACGATGCGTTGGAAAGCGGTGATTACGCACGTATTACTGAACTGGCGCGTGAAGCGGTTGCAGGCGCAAAAGCGTAAGTTTGCTGGTTACTGAATGACAAAGGCCACTCACTGCGAGTGGCCTTTTTTATGGCAGGCGTGTTATCTGTCGTCAGAGACGTCTGATTTCACCCGTCAGCAATAGAACGTATCAGCCGCTGACTTTTACGCCCGCTGCGACGCGTTTGGCGATTGCCACTGCATCGTCCGTGGTTTCCGCACTGGCTAACGCAACGCCCATACGGCGTTTGCCGCTGATATCCGGTTTGCCAAACAGGCGAATTTGCGTATGAGGGAGGAGCGCGCTTTCCAGTCCCTGATAACGCACGTTGCTGCTATCCAATTCCGGTAAAATCACGGCGGAAGCCGATGCGCCATACTGACGAACTGCGCCAATTGGCAGGCCCAGAAAAGCACGAACGTGCAGCGCAAACTCGGACAAGTCCTGAGAAATCATCGTCACCATGCCAGTATCGTGCGGGCGAGGGGAGACTTCACTAAAAATGACGTCATCACCGCAGACGAACAGCTCAACGCCGAACAGGCCATAACCACCGAGCGCTTTTACGACATCGCTGGCCATCTTTTGTGCGCGTTCCCGTGCCAGTTCACTCATCTGCTGTGGCTGCCAGGATTCACGATAGTCACCGTCTTCCTGTCTGTGGCCGATTGGCGCACAGAAATGAATGCCGTCAACCGCATGGATGGTGAGCAGAGTGATCTCAAAATCAAAATTTACCAACCCTTCAACGATGACGCGCCCGCTGCCTGCACGGCCACCCTGTTGGGCGTAGTTCCATGCTTGCTCTAACTGCTCAGCGGAACGAATCAGGCTTTGCCCTTTGCCGGATGAACTCATGACTGGCTTCACAATGCAGGGATAGCCAATGGCCTCTACTGCCTGATAAAAGCTCTCTTTGCTGTCGGCAAAACGGTAGGTGGATGTCGGCACACCGAGGGTTTCGGCAGCCAGACGACGGATGCCTTCACGGTTCATCGTCAGGCGTGTCGCTTCAGCACAGGGGACAACATGGTGGCCTTGTTTTTCCAGTGCCACCAGCATATCGGTGGCGATGGCTTCAATTTCCGGCACGATATAATCAGGACGTTCTGCTTCAACTAACGCTTTTAATGCGTCGCCATCCAGCATATTGATGACGTGGCTGCGATGTGCAACCTGCATAGCGGGAGCATCGGCATAGCGATCGACCGCAATCACTTCGATTCCAAGGCGCTGACACTCAATCGCCACTTCTTTGCCTAATTCACCGGAGCCAAGCAGCATCACTCGTGTGGCATCCGCACGCAGGGCGGTTCCAATCGTTAACATAACCTTATACCTGATCGGGTTGTGAAAAATGGCCGCAGTATAAACGAAAACGTTTGCGTGCGCATTAAAGAGGGCAGGCACTGGAATGCATTACGCAAAAGCGCACCAAGAGACAAGGACGTGGCTTGGCATTGCCGGGCAATCGTGCCACTCTTCTTACAGAGTGAAAATTTTATGCCAAGACAACGAGATCCGACGTGATGAAAACACCGCAAGCAGAAAAAAGGCCCCATGCGATAAGCACACATGGCGATACGCGTATCGACCATTATTACTGGCTGCGTGATGACCAGCGTACCGATCCGCAGGTGTTGTCCTACCTGGAGCAGGAAAATGCCTATAGTGAAGCCGTCATGGCACCTCATGAAGCACGCAAACGGTCGCTGTATGACGAAATGGTCAAGCGGATTCCGTCGACGGATATGTCGGTGCCGTATGTTAGAAAAGGCTATCGCTACCAAAGTCGCTATGAGCAGGGTAAAGAGTACGCCATCTACCTGCGCCAGCCTGAGCAGGCCACAGACGCATGGGAAACGTTGCTGGATGGGAATCAACGTGCGGAGGGGCATGAGTTTTATAGCCTCGGCACGCTTGAGGTTAGCCCTGACAACACGCTACTGGCGTTCTCGGAGGATTTTTTATCCCGTCGGCAGTACACGCTTCGTTTTCGCGATCTAAATAGCGGCGAGTGGCTACCTGATGTGATCGAAAATGTGACCGCAGGGGCGGAATGGTCGGCAGATTCGACGGTGTTGTACTACGTGCGGAAACATGAGCAAACGCTGTTGCCGTATCAGGTCTACCGTCACCGTTTGGGGAACGACCCGGCACAAGATGAACTGATATATGAAGAGAAAGACGACACTTATTATGTCAGCCTGAGTAAAACGACATCAGAGCACTACATCACTATTTATCTCAGCAGCACTACAACGACTGAGGTGCTATTGCTCGACGCGACAATTCCAGGGGCTGTGCCGCAGGTATGCATTCCACGCAGGAAAGATCATGAATATGGCATCGATCACTATCAGGGGCGATTTTATCTGCGATCCAACCGAGAAGGGAAAAATTTCGGCCTTTACCGTTCGGATAAGCCTGATGAACAAACGCTGGAAACACTGATTGCTCCAAGTGAACACCGTGTTCTGGAGAGTTTTGAACTGTTCCGTGATTGGCTGGTGGTGGAAGAAAGAGAGCGTGGTTTAACCCGATTACGTCAGATCCATTGGCATACTCAGGAAGAAAAAACGATCTCCTTCAATGATGCGAGCTATGTGACGTGGCTGTCGTACAATCCTACGCCAGAAACGGCATTGATGAGATATGGTTACTCATCAATGACAACGCCTAGCACGCTGTATGAATTGAATCTGGATTCGGGGGAACAGCAGCTACTTAAGCAAGCTGAGGTAAAAGATTTTTCCCCGGATAACTATCGGAGCGAACGTTTATGGATCACCGTCAGGGACGGTGTCGATGTACCCGTTTCCCTCGTTTATCACCGCGATCATTTCAGCCCTGGTAAGAACCCGATACTGGTTTACGGTTATGGTGCCTATGGAAATAGCATGGAGCCAGATTTCAGCGTTAGCCGTCTGAGCTTGCTGGATAGAGGGTTCGTTTTTGCCTTAACGCACATTCGTGGCGGTGGTGAACTGGGTCAGCGGTGGTATGACGATGGTCGGTTGCTCAATAAGATGCATTCCTTCACGGATTTCATCGATGTGTCTCAGGCATTGATAGAAAAAGGCTATGGCGATAGGGACAACATGTTCGCCATGGGGGGCAGTGCGGGCGGACTATTAATGGGCGCGGTAGTGAACATGGCTCCCGATTTATTTAAGGGCGTCGTTGCTCAGGTTCCATTCGTTGATGTGCTGACGACAATGCTGGATGAGTCTATCCCGTTGACGACCGGAGAGTATGACGAGTGGGGCGATCCGAATGAACAAATCTATTATGACTACATCAAGCAATATAGCCCTTATGACGGTGTGACCGCTCAGCGCTATCCCCATTTACTGGTGACTACTGGGTTACACGACTCTCAGGTTCAGTATTGGGAACCTGCAAAGTGGGTGGCAAAATTGCGGGAAGTTAAAACGGACGATCGTCTGGTGTTGTTATACACCGATATGGATGCTGGGCACGGTGGAAAATCTGGTCGCTTCAAACGCTATGATGATATCGCGCTGGAATATGCTTTTTTGCTGATGGTGCTTGAAATGGTTGCGGATGGTCATGAATAAGGGCTAGCAACTGCGGTTATGAGGGTAAACCCGCTTTCGGGTTTACCCGATCGGCATGACAGATTACTTGGGTAATATTAGGACTCAGGTAATATCAGCTTGTGGTTTTTTTGCTCTTTTGTCGGCGCGTTTTTCTGCGGCCGTTTTCAGAGGCTTCTTCTTACTGTTCTTTTTGCTATCCAGTCCTTTACTCATATCTTGCCTCGCGTGATAAAAGATTAGGTTGCCATTCTATTAACCTCTTGTGCGGGCCGATATGCAAGTAGAAAATCATTTTTGCTGTGTAAGAATGTAACCCGTGGAAAGGGATGTTTTCCACGGCAAAAACAGTCTTAGACTGGAATGAGGGGAATCGCTATTTAGACTTAGGTTCGTAGGGTAAACGAGAGAACTGTAGCGAGCGTTGGCGATAA
>NZ_RJTN01000013.1:112537-124190 GCF_005497185.1 Pectobacterium polonicum
ATATCCTCTTTGGACAATTCTGCCAGATTATGTCCCATACCGCGTTCTCCTACCTATTGGTCACAGACTGATAGGTGTCACGGTAAAGTAGCGACAGGAAAATGGCAAGTGATCACCTTGTCATGTGGATGTTTATTATTCTGATTACGAAATAGGAATCATTTTTAATACAGATTTACCGTAAATTATATAGTTCGATATTGTAATTTTTTGGTAATAAAAATGATTCGCAATAATACATTTTAAATCACCTTAATTGATAATAAATATCAATAGCAATTATGCTAACATATTGTTTTTTATGTTTATTGTATTAATATTTTGTTGCTGTTAATAAAGTGTTTTTTATTTTGTTTTTTCAGGCATAATGCCCTAAATAATTTCACCTGCCGGGAAAATAGGGAGTTACTATGTTAAAAAAAGAAATGATTCAGAAGCTGAATGAGCAACTTAATCTGGAGTTTTATTCCGCGAATTTGTATTTGCAAATGAGTGCATGGTGCGGTGACAAAGGTTTTGAAGGCGCATCGAGTTTCCTGAAGACACATTCTCAGGAAGAAATGCAGCACATGCAGCGCCTGTTTGACTATCTGGATGATACGGGAAGCCTGCCTGTGTTAGGTGCGATTGCTGCACCGCCGATTGATTTTGATTCACTGGCTGATGTCTTCAAGTTGACCTATGAACATGAACAGTTGATTACAGCAAAAATTAATGAGCTGGCACATGCAGCGATGGCTTTGCAGGATTACTCTACATTTAATTTCCTGCAATGGTACGTGGCCGAACAGCATGAAGAAGAAAAACTGTTCCGTTCTATCCTGGACAAATTAGCTCTGGTCAAAGCGAGTGAAGGCGGTCTGTTCTTCATCGATCAGGACTTGAAAAAAATGTCTGCGGCGGCACCGTCAGCCTAACGGCAATCGACGCTTTTGTCAGTCAATGTGCATTTGAATAACGCGGGATAATATTCTTTTTATCCCGTCATTTCTTTCCTCGAACGACCTTCCTATTTATATCGCACAGTCGATTTTATTCTTTGCTTCGCGCTCGACTTCATCTCTCTCTGTCGCTATGATCGCGTGAGTAGTGATATACAACTTTATGTTTTATAAGGTTTGATGCTGTCTTTCTGTGATCTGGATAAGGCTGCAAAACTCACACACATCATTGTCTGAATACGCATGTCGGGAATACCATGATGAAGAAATTTTTGCTATCAATCGTGCTTACCTCACTTTCTGCGAATGCTTTTGCTGCCGCCAAACTGGCAAATATCAGCCGGCTGGAATATGGAGATCGCTGGGCTTTTACGCGCGAAGAAGTTCAACTGATTTGTCGCCCCGGCAATGCGCTGTATGCCTTACATACTGGGACGCTGATGCAATATCCGCTAAACGATATTGCTATTGAGCAGATGAAGTCCGGGCAGGTAAGTGCACAACCGATAGACGTGATTTGGCTGGACGATCCTAAGCACCCTGGACAGAAGAAAAGCCTTCAGCCATTTATCGAGCGAGCAGAGCAATTATGCTTGCCAGAGGGTAAGCCATGAAGCGATTGATTTACCTATTTAATGTTAACTAATTACTTCCATCTGGTTAAGGTAAAGTGTGAAATCTGTTCCATTTGTGATAATTACGAACGGGTTGAAGCTGGAAAACGCGGTGGAGTTGGCTACGCTTAAGGTACAAGGCTAGTGCAGCTTGTATAAATGCCAACTTTTAGCGCACGGCTCTCCCAAGAGCCATTTCCCTAGACCGAATACAGGAATCGTATTCGGTCTTTTTTTAATTTATTGATTTTTAATGGTTTATTTTTTATTTACACGAAAATACACGAAAAATCCACGAAATTCGATATACGGTCTTTTATAAATAGACGTAATCTTTACCTCTCGTATCCAGATATTTCTCTGTCATTTTTACTGATTTGTGACCAAGTAACTTTTGCGCAAACTCCTTTCCGCGCCCCTTCTCATACAACCTGCCAGCCAGACTTCTTATCTCATGAAAGGTTGGTGGCTTCTCACTCAGTTCAATACCTGACGCATTTCTCGCTTTAACAAACCCCTTTGTTAGCCCATTGAGTTCTACAGCTCCGTTGGGGCTATTTTTTCTAATGCCGACGCTAATCATGTAATCCGTACTGCTGGCATTACGGCATTGCTCAATGACATCGCATAAACGTAGCCCTATAGCATCGATTGTCAGGTCGAGAGGGATAGCCAGTTTGTTTCCGGTTTTCCCCTGTTCGATGAGTAGCCGATCATCAACAATATCGCTGAATTTAATTGCAGCAACATCCTCTCGGCGCTGACCGGTGACGAGTGCTAAATCCATCGCCAACTGAAACCACAAGGACTGCTTTTCAGCAGCGATGCGAATAGCTTTATATTGCTCAAGCTCCAGCCTCTCTCGCTTTACGTTCGGCTGGGGTGTTCGCGTTGGCAGCACTGGATTATTGTCGATATGCCCCTCAACAATAGCTTCGCGGAAAATATCAGATAAAACAGACCGGAAACCTGCGGCCATTGACAACTTTTCTTGCTGCAAATAAATCTCCAAAAACCCAGCGATATCCTTCGTGGTTACTTTATTTAGTATTTTATCTCCCAGCGATTGCTGAATTGTAGAAAGCTGTCCAGCGCGTGCTTTGTAAGTGTTAGCAGTCAAGTCTCGGCGCTTAATAATAACATCGTAACGTTCAAGCCATTCAGTCATCGTAAGTTCGTGCCTTACTTTTAGTTTTTCAATAAGAGCGACAGGGGAGAAATTCTGCTCGATAAAACTATTTGCCTCTATAGCCTGGCTAACCGCATCCCTGCGCGCGATCTGTCCAAGAGATATTTCTTTTCCCGTTAACGGATTTCGCCAATAAAATGATTTGTATTTCTTACGATACGTGAGGTTACGCGGCAAGTTAGCGTCATACCTTGTCGTCCTTGCCATTAATAATTCTCCTCACTAAATCTGAATTAAAGCCTTTTCTTTCGGCAATTATCCGGCGCGACAGCTTGTAATCTTTCGGGTTGATATATATAGCATCTTCGCTAACTCGATATTCTCGACCATGCTTTTCTGGTGCTGGGTAAATTTTCCCAGCTCGCGCCCAGCGTTGTAGCGTCTGTATTTTCGGCAGGCTGTCTTTTGAATAATGGCGTTCGCACCATTCATTCAGCGTGATGAGCTTTCCCATATTTGCCTCATTACGTTATGCAATAAATTTGGGTGATTTAGATTTCTCATAATCAGTTTTAGCGGGGAGGGCGAACCTCCCCACTAATAAGGTCAATCTCAGAACGGGATATCGTCATCAAAATCCACCACCTGACTCTGCGCTGCTGCTTGTTGCAAGCGAGAGTTTGGGATGCTGTTTTGCGGATCATGCGCGTACGGATTAGACCGACTCACACCATACGGGGACGCTGACTGTCGATTGTCATGGGTGCGTTCATCCTTATCTTTCATTGAGGCTTCCAGATTAGCGACCACTTCAGCTGGTGCGTTCTCGGCATGTTCCGCGTATGTCCGGCGCGTTCCGGGTTGGAATACGTGGCGCACTTCAAACTTATATCCGTCTGACAGGTCTTGTTTCGTGTACAGGACCTTCTGCAAAAACAATCCTACTTTTTTCCCTTCCAGTGCAGGGCAGTGCCATTCAAACCCTTCGGATGTTGGCACCTGCATTGGCTGCGCCTGCTTGACCTGGGCAACCCACAGGAGAGCAGAGACCAGCCCCATTCCAAATGTTTGCCCACCCTCTTTTCCGACAAAATTAATGCGCAAATAGTTTGCTTTGGAGCCGTTAGAGTCGAATGAGAGTTCAAGCGCCTGCGACTTACTCCCGTCACGGCCGAACGTGTAGATTGCAGACGTTATGACGCCTTCATATGCACCCGTTTCACCGATGCCGCCAGACGCACCCGCCTTTTTAGCCATTTCCGCCGCTTCGGTGTTCCAGGTAAAACTCATTGGTTGGTTTGGTTGATTCATTTTCGGTCCTTATAATTCGGTCATAAATTCGGTGATAGCCACATCGACCGCTTTCAGGTCGTTATCCATTTCCGTTTTATCCGGGAACATGTCAGGTGGCGCTTTGGCAGTGTCGTTGTCATCGCCTTTTATCAGAAATACGTGCTTGCCATCTTTCTTGATGGCTCTCAGGACGATTGAGAAATAACCCTCGGGCGTAAGCTTTTCATTGAGCATTTTCCCTGTGGTTTTCATCCTGATTTTCCCTTCGCTCTCTTCTGTGTGAGCCAGAAAGTAAACACGAAAGTCATCGGGTAATTGCGTCGCCGCAGTAATGATTCGCCAGACGTGATCCGCCATTTCAGTGAACTTTGCATATCCCGTCTGATAGGCTCGATTCATGTTTTCGTGTTGCATGACAACTTGAAAATCGTCAATGATCAGCACGCGGCGTGTCGGTGATTTCACCATGCGATAAATCGTATCCAGCACAATTTCCCATTCGTCAGCGCGCAGAACGTTCCCGCGCTGTTTCGTGCCATCGGGCAGTAATTTGCCGTGCAGTTTCCACCCCACTGATTTGAATGGCAGCATCTTCGGTATGCACTGAAGCAGCATTACTTCGTCTGGATTGAAGTTACGCAAGCTGTAAGATTTCCCCGCACCCGAATCACCCAGGATCAAGACTGGCGTACCCATTAGATACCTCCGCCTAACCAGTGCTTGGCGGTGTGTTTAATGTCTTCATCCATGTCACTGCCAATCAACCAGCGCAGATAGCCCGGGTCCTCTTTCGATAGCTCGGCAAAGGTTTTTCCTTTGTGCTTACCGAAGCGCATTGCATGAAGAAGGGAGGGGCTGTTGGTGATTTCCCGCATTTCCCGCATGGTCCATTGAGCCGCTCTACCCATGTAAATCAGCAGTTCCGCTGTGACATAGCAGTCATACAGCGCGCGATGCGCATACAGACCCTCAGGTACTTCAGGCTTAAGGCCGAGGCTGTAACGAAGATACTGATTGCTATGGCTGGCATGTTCGGGAAACAATTTGCGCGCTAACTTCATCGTACAAATCCACGGCGAATCGATCTGAGGTAGTTTCGATTTATCGAATGCCGCGTTGTGCGCAACATACGCATCAGCACCCAGATATTTACCAATCACTTCTGAAATTAACGGAGCGCCGGCAACCATGTCTTCAGTGATGTGGTGTATTGCCATCGCTTCAAAGCCAATAGCTTCTGGCGGACGAACCAGATCGCTCATCGGATTACAGATAACACCGTCAACGATATCCACACTTGCGATTTCAACAATGCCACCTTCAAAACTGGTGGTTTCGGTATCAATTACTCGTAGCATGCTTTTCTCCATCGGTAACGGCGTCACAAACTGCGTCATGCTCTGCGAGCTGATGCGCGATAAATTCAAGGTCATTGGGCGATAAACCGCTGTTCAGGCATATCAAGGCGATACACTGAAGCGCTGTTTCGCGATTCAATTGATGAGTTAACATGCACGTCTCCGATGTGGTGTGCGTGCCTTCACGTGGTCCTGATAGCAGGACTTATATTTGCAAAAGCACATTTGAGAAACGCCCATGTATCCTTTTACTGGGTACGTTTTCAGATCTGTGCTTTCGCGCAGAGCCAGGCAGTGGTCGCAATGCTTTTTCATTGCGCACTCTCTTCAGTAAAAGCAATTCCGATGGTCGCAATAATGCGTTCAAGTCGAGCTACCCGCTCATGAAGCAAAGCGTTCGAGTCGTTATCAAGGGCTACAGATTCGACTTGCTGCGTCTGCGCTGATTGGTCTGCGATCGTTCCCGCATCAGGGCCTTCATTTTCTGGTATCTGAGGGTTAGTTTTGACTTGCTGATTGCCAGTCGCTTCCATCTGCACATTGCCCACCCCATCATTTTCTGGTCTTTCTCCCTCATTGGAGGGGGCTTCGCTACTGGGTTGATTTACTTCATTCAGCGTCTTCGTGGCGGCTTGCTGACGCGCCATGTCAACGATGGATAGCGGCTGTGTTTGTTTGGGGGGCTGGCTTTCATTCACTAAACCATCTACAGAGAACATGCCGCCGCCGAGGTTTTCAACCTGAGGCTGAGTGCCTGGCTCTTCGTTTGTTTCGGCGTTCTCTTGCTCAGATGAATTGGCGGGAGTGTGACGTGCCTGCGCTAACAGTTCTGGTGTCGCCGTCGTGTAATACTCAGCAGTCAATGTTGAATTAATATATCGCTGGAGGCTTTCAGGAAAGTAAATTACATCCTGATTAGCCTTGCGGATCAGGGCGCCTATCCCTGCTTTGGATACATTCAAAATACCCGGCATTGGTCGCAACGCTAGGCTCCATGTTTTAAATGGTTGCTCTTTATTTGCGACAATCTCTTTGGCTCGGCGATAAACAGGACCGGGAATATTGTAGATATCGAAATCAAATGGTGTCGTGAATAGCGCAATTTCGATATCAAGAGTGTCTGAAGTGTGGGTGTAACCGCGATCGGTATTGCTACCATCACCAGCAATAGCCCCTGACTCAGTGCGCTGCACACCTGATTTTTTCGCCCACTTCGTTGTAACTTCTGAACGATACGGACCCGAACGCTCAAGGCCGGAATCTTCATTACGCGCGTTCAGCCATTCTTTCGAGAATGAAACGATATCACCTACAGGCGGGGCTTTACCGTCCGGCACCCATACTGATTGGATGGAATCGATCAGACTGAAAAGCGTCTCAGGAAAAACGTGTTGCGCCTGCAACAGCTCTTTAGCGTTATTCAGTGCCAGCAGCAGGTTCTGAACATACGTCGCGTCCATGTCGTGTTGCAGCGTAGAAATATCGCTCTGCTGGCCAGCAAACAATTTAGTGAACGAGCCGAACAACCAGGCGCCCAGCACTTTCTGAACGAATGATGCTTGATCGATAGTGATTGTGCCGTCAGTTGCTGCGGTGTCAGATAATTGAGCCGATGCGGTTTTCCCTGCGACAGCTGCATGATCATCCTGAATATTGGTTGACGCTGGTTCAGATTTAGGAATCTGGCGCCACGATTTACCATCATCATTCAGTTCGTAACGATCACACCATGTGTCATTCAGAGTGCCTTCCTCAGGGAGATCGTCAACGACGAACCAGTCAGTACGAAGCGGCAAGTTATAATCACCGCCGCGACCAGTTGCGATCTCGGCATCTTCCAAAACGTTCATGATTTCACGCTCTGCGCGTGAGTCGGATTTAGCAGAGAGCCAGCAGAAGAGACTTTTCTTTTCTGATTTGGCTTTTGCTTTGATTAGAAACGCATACGTATTCATTGCGTTGTAGCTCCTTTGGATAGTAGACTACCCGGGACTTTGATAGCTCCCATCAGGTAGTGGTCATTGTTCAAAACTCGATTCCAATGTTCTTTGGTCGGAATGTTGGCGTACTAACCCGCTTAGGCGGGTTTTTGCGTTTTAAAAAGCGGCGGATTGGCAAAGAGAAACCGCACCGCCGAAAGACTACACACAGCAATAACAAGGTACTTCTAGGCACAGCTATCACGGTCCTAACGTGATTCGGTTGTGGCACCGACGCGCTACCGTCGCTTACTTCCCGCCGCTCTGTTTTGGTATTGGTCACCAGTACCTGTGACTCAGCCGATTCTCGGGTCTTTGCGTCGGCCGGCGCTGCATCTCGCTTGAGAACACCACAATCAAAAAGAGCGGAATCTCCACTGTTCGACAGGTTTCCCCGTGCACCTCAGGAACCGGCATTTCCTTTGTTGAGGGTGGAGCAGTCTTTTTTGCCCGCCGCGCTCTTTGATTGTGGTGCTCTGTAACGTGGAGCGGACGGCACTGTTTTATCCGTGGTTTTCGAGGGTTCATGCGTACCCCGTTTACGCGCCATCGGACGGCCTTAGCATTGACTCTCTATGCGTCAGGAGAACACGCCGTTCAGTTCCGCAGAAACCGTCAGGTGGAGAGCGTTCCAAATCAAATTCAGTAATTTCATTCATGCGCCCATAAAGCAGGTAGGCGCAGGGTGAAGTCACTCGGTTCCTTTTTTGCCAGTCAACGCTTCAACAAATTCAGCGAAGCTCAACACCTCATCACCTTCTTTGAGGCTGTTGAAATATTCTTCGTATGCTTGTTCCATCCTCGCATCCTCATTCAGTAGAGTTGTGTGCCGGGCGCTACTCCGGCTGATCTCTTGGTTATCCGAGGGCTTCCACCTCGGCAGCAGCGCACTTCAATGTAATCTCCGGTTACGTCTCCGGACCGGGCTTTCACCGTTCGTGTGGCTTTTTCCCTGATGCCAGCAATCCGCCAGCTAATAGCAATTGGTCAAAACTCGATTACTTTGTTGTAGGCCGTTGGCCGTCAGCCCTGATAATCCCTTCAACTGGCCAGCACTCGCCGTTAACTCTCTGGTCGTACATGTCAGCGACACAATCCTGCTTCGTGTCGTAAACACCGAGTACGGCTTCGTGACATTCGCCGGCAGTCGTACAGATGACGAGAACCAGCGCAAATAGTGTTTCCATCAAACAACTCCTTTTACGGCCCTTGCCATGATGCGATTTGCCGCATCCCATTTTTTACTGCTGCGCTGCCGAACCGCTTTACCTGCTAGCCGCTGCGCTCTGCGTAACTGCTGCTGATTAATCATGCTTTCACCCATGAAACACGGCGACAATCACCGCTATCATTCCAGCCATCAACATCACGGCTACCGCGTACAAACCGATAATGGTGCCCAGCGTTTTAAAGAATGTGCTGTTATCCATAATCACCTTTGCCGTTGTCGCCCGGCTGGCGGAACGTTACTAAAACCTGCTGCGCGTTTGACATAGAGCGTTTCGCTGGTGCGGTCGGCATGGTCAGGGGACTACTTCGCTCCAAAACTCGAAAAACTAGCGAACCCTTACCTACCACACCGCGAAACGCTCTCAATACTTCCAGCAACTGCCGTCATGTTCTTGCGCCTCAGGCTGGCTACTTAGCCCTTCCGCATCACTGAGTAACTCGGGGTATTGCTCAGCGGGTTATGCGTTAGAGCGTTGCTGCGTTGTGTGAAATAATAGTCACATATCGTGTCTGATATGTCAAACACAAATTGTGTCAATCGCGTGCGCACAAATGCGATCGGGATCGAGGGGTTGGTTTGACGTGAATTTCAGGCAAAAAAAATCCCGCCGGAGCGGGATGGGAATGGGTTAGTGTCTAGGGAGTTCTGGCTTTTTCACTTGGTTGAGTAGCTTGACCGCGTCGAAATTGGGTATAGCCCCCTCTTTTGCCTTCACTGCTATATATGCAGGGAATTTTGTTGGCAGATAAGATTGTTGCATCCAGCGTCGAAATTCACCTAAAGCATCATCTGGGTAAACCCATGCCTCAATAGGGCCAGCCCTATGCTGTGGGAACCAGTCTGGATAAACGTGAGGGTGTTTAGTTCTTTTTCCATATTTATCATCAAGGTTTGAGCTAGACCAGT
The DNA here is from genome assembly GCF_005497185.1 of Pectobacterium polonicum. GTDB lineage: Bacteria > Pseudomonadota > Gammaproteobacteria > Enterobacterales > Enterobacteriaceae > Pectobacterium > Pectobacterium polonicum. The sequence continues at coordinate 121,989 of NZ_RJTN01000013.1, forward strand.
GCTTTCCCCAGCCAATACCTACACTGATATCTGGAACTGATGCTGGCCCAAAATCGAAACCACCATTAATCATCTTGAGTGTCAGATCGGCCATTTCACTGAACACCGAAAAATACCCAAAGGGAATCTGAGCATTTAATTGCAATCGTTCATGAAAGCATTTCCAAGCCCCCCGTTGGGGATCTTCGGGATCAATACCTACACTTAAGAAGATGAATCTTCTAAGTGTATTCTCTGCAAGTGTTCTAAAGTTTTTTAAAGCTGTTGTGTTGTCTATTTGCCCTGCTTCAAAGGCATAATACTCCAGAATTGCCATGCAAACAGAGTCTGGGTAGGCTCTTACTTCAACGCCATTTACTGTGACATTCCAATATAACTGAGTAAGCCTAATCCCTTTCTTCAGTAATATTTGATCGATTTTTTGTCCGCGGGGTTTTTGACGTTCTTCGATCCAGTTGGTAGTCAGTCTTACTATTGCCGACGAGTCTACGCCGCACAAACGAGCAAGACCTCTCATAGTAAGATAGGGGGAGCCATTATTGAGCACCCCCATTTGAATACCTTCTCTCTCTACTTCCTTTACAGGAAAAATATCAATTTCTAACTGCTGACCCGGAAGTAGCGATTTGTCTTTATCCATATGAATCCCATGATAAAAATAGTGATGATCAAACCACTGTTCCCCTGGAAAAATATGATGCGTTCCGATCTGTGTTGGATTCGCGCTGTGTGCAAATTAAACAACTACTATTCTGCGGGCTTATACCTACCCCTGAGATACTTCTCCACATATTCATCCAGTTCCTTCAGTCGGAGCTGAAAGAGATCGATCATGCGTTCGCGCTCGGCCTCGGGAAGCTGATTAAAAAGTTCGAGCATCGTTCTTTGCTGATCGGTCAACCACTGAGATGAATCCCCTGGTTCACCGAACAGTAATTCAGATGGGGTAATACCCAATACTCTTGCCAAAACAACGGCATCATCTGCGCCAATGCTTCTTGTGCCTAGCTCGTAGTTACCCACGCGCGAAGCCGTAGCCCATCCGCACAACTTTGAGAGTTGCGCTTGGCTTAAGTTCTTCTTTGTCCGGAGATCTTTAAGTCTCTCGCCGATGACTTCTGACATTGTTTTCATGCCTCAAATTCTACCACGAAACGTGGCAATCAAAGTATTCACGTATTGTTATTGACTGTTAGTCACGTTTTGTGTCTAATTCTCTTATCCAATTTGTGAGGAGAAAACAGTGAACAACATTTCTATCGAGCGACAGAAGCTCGGCCTATCTCAAACGCAGTTCGCAAAAGTGCTTGGTTGGGGGCGCTCTCGTCTCTCCAACTACGAAGCCAGTTTGCGTGATCCCGGATTGATTGAATGCCGCGTAATCGTCGAGGCACTTAACAAGCTGGGCGGTGATTGCACTCTGGACAGCGTCTTTCCACCTAAACCAACCAAAACCACGGAACGGAAATAATGCATACGCAAATTTATCAGGATGATAACTACGCAAAAACGGGATTACTGAAATCCAGAAATCAATCTCGTCAGTCTGTATCTGCTCACGCTGCTGTTCGTGACGCTGTGGATGCTTGGCAGAAAACTCTGCCAGGTAAAGCGCAAGAGGCGATCGCGCAGCTGGTGGTTGAAGAATGGCGCCGTCGTGGTGGGCGCGGTCTGCAACTTGGCGATTCAGCGCGGAACAATAAGCAGAACCTGTTTCGCTGGCTGGATAACCCGTTCAACTCGAAGCGCTATGCAGGATACATCGAGCAGTTAGCGCCTGTTATCGCTGATGTAATGCCGATCGAGATTGCGCGCCAGTACGGGTTGAAAAAGGGCAAGACAAGGGCGGAGCTGGTGGCCGCTGCGTCGCGCGAATGCTCTGAAGCAAAGCAGGCCGCGTTGCTGGGCGAACCACTGCGGGACTTGGAACAAAAAATAAGGGAAGGGGTTATGTCGCTGATTCAGCTGGCGCCGCCCGATCGCTGGGCTGCTGTTCTGGACAGTACCGTGACGATGTTCAACGGTGTTTTTTAACGAGTTTTGACCAATGAACCACTTGGAGTTTATCGAAAAACATGTTCGCGAGGATTTGCTGAAAAAGGGCTACACGCCCGGTATCGCGCAGGGGGGGGTAGCCAAGGCGCTGGAGTATTACCGCCGCGTCTCCCAATCCAGCGGTAAGGGCAAGATGATTGACGACTG
>NZ_RJTN01000013.1:124200-128566 GCF_005497185.1 Pectobacterium polonicum
GGGATAATTTTTAACGGCGAAATGGTTCGGGCGATTCTCGACGGTCGCAAGACCCAGACGCGGCGGATTATCAAAAATCAGCCATTTGACCGCAGCCAGTACCGCCATGATCACCAGATAGAAATAATCTCAGGCCGTGCTGAAAACGGTGATGAGGTTGATGGCTTGTATGCATACACCAAAAGCACTGGCGGAACATGGAGCGCTAAATGCCCATTCGGTCAGCCCGGTGATCGTCTGTGGGTGCGGGAAACCTCTGGGCTTCAAGTTCGCCGTGATGCCTTAGGCGGCACTGGTGAATTTCGCGTGTATCGCGCCAGCAATCCTGATGCCATCCGGTTCACTACGGCCAGCGGGAAAATCTATCCGATCAAATGGATACCATCAATTCATATGCCGCGCTATGCGTCTCGCATTCTGCTGGAAATTACAGATGTGCGCGTTGAGCGCCTTAAACACATCCCGCGCGATGGGATTATCGCAGAGGGATACCCAGCGGAACGAGCCACTGATGGTGGTGAGTACGATCCGTTCCTCTGGTATCGGGATTTATGGGAATCGATTTACGGCGCAGGAAGCTGGCAAGTCAACCCATGGGTATGGGCAATCAATTTTAAGCGTATCGAGGGGGAATAATGGCCCGTATACGCACAATAAAACCGGAATTCTGGACGGATGAAGACATGGCCGAGGCGTCCGAATGTGCGTGCTTGCTGGCGATTGGCTTGCTGAATTATGCAGACGATGAAGGCTATTTCAATGCCAACCCGAAGTTAATTAAAGCGGCTGTTTTTCCGCTACGTGAACCATCCATTCCTATTACCGTAATGCTACAGGAGCTTTCCAACCATGGATATCTATCCATGTTTTCCACCCCGGATGACAAGAGTTTTGGGTTAATTAGAAACTTCAAAAAACATCAGGTCGTTAACAAGGGAAAGGAAAGCAAAATCAAAGAGATGGAGTTAATACCGTATCAGTACGGTACATCTACCGTATCAGTACCTGTAGGAATGGATCAGGGATCAGGGAATGGAAAGGAAGAAACCCCACACATAGCGCGCGAGGAAAATTTACCTCCTGCTGAAAACAACGGACTGCCGGAATACATACCAGGCATCGATGAGCCGATCGGTAAATTCCCGATGTTTTCCGACTGGAGACCGTCGTTAGATTTTCGACAACGGGCTGCGCTGGCTGGGGTGGTTTTGGCAGAGGACTACCAGCCAACTGAGTTAGCGGGGTTTGTCATGTATTGGCAGCCTGAGGGGAAAGCGTTCTACCAACATCAATGGGATCAGAAATTAGCTCGGCACATCCAGCAGGTGCGGAGTTCGGCAGGTAAACAAAAAACCGGAGGTTTAAATGCAGCAACAGAACAGACCACCAGCAGTGGTGAATCTCGCGCAATGCAGAAATTCAGGGCAGCTCAATCCCAGCGCCACGCTGATGCTGGACGGGTTGTGGGAGGCGATGATCGAGATTTACACGGATCGCTGGATTACCAAAAACGGGGCGGAACCTTCTCCGGCGTGGGCGGCGGCGATTGGACATCTGACGAATGACCAGATTTCCAAAGTTATTACTGGCTGCCTGAGTCGCTGTGCCGCTGGCAATGCGTGGCCACCAGATTTGGCGGAATTTGTGTCGCTGGTGGCTGAATGCGGAGCGAACCCATTTGGCTTGAACACCGATGATGTTATGGCCGAATACAAGCGCTGGCGCAACGAGTCGTACCGATACGCCAGCAGCACAGAATTCCCGTGGCGCCAGCCTGTGCTTTATCACATTTGCATCGAAATGCGTCGGGCGGGCGTTGAGAAACGCATGACTGCGGGAGAGTTGGAGCGGCTGGCAGAACGACTGCTGAACAAGTGGGTTAAGCACGTAGCACACGGAATGAGTATTCCACCCGTTCGCCGACAACTAGCAGCACCAAAGCATCCAGGTGGGCCAACACCTGCACAGCAAATGCACGAAGAATTTCTGCGCCGCAGGGGCTCGGTATATCAAGTAACACGTAACTCAACCAACAATCGAGATTTGACCAATGACTAAAAAAATGACCACTCAGCAGCGTGTGCTGCGCTACGTTCGCCGCAACGAGGGACTGACTCGGACAGAGATTGCCCGCGGTTTAGATATAACCCGTCGTGAAGCCAGTTCAGCCCTCGGAACGCTGAGAGAAAACAACCAGGTGGCCGCAGTTGGCACGCCGGGAAAATACCGGTTTTATTTGTTCCGTGAAATTCACCCCGGTTTTGGCGTTCACCCCGCACAGGCTCGCTTTACTCAACTGCTGTCAGGAGTGCGCGCATGAAACCTGAAATTTCTACAGCCGTGATGATTGAGCGCATTCGGGAGCTGGCAACGGATAGCCCGGATAGTCAGGATCGAGTGTTATTTACTCAGGCAGCGAACCGCATCGAGCTGATGCTAGCGGCTGAATCTGGCATGTCACGCGAAATGGCCTGCATTCGTCATGCGCTCGATATCCCGCCAGATCAATCTGTTCAGTCTGGCCTCGTTGACGCGTTCGTGCAGTTGAATGCGAAAATCCAAGACCTGAGCGGACAACTGGCAGAACTGCGGGGGCAAGAGCCTGTGGCGTGGATTGTTCACGCACACGGTGGCGACCAGTTAACCCGTGATGGCGATTACGTGGCGAATGCAGAAGGGATGCATAGCATTCATTCAACACCTCTCTACGCCAACCCCGTTCCACCAGCCGCAAGCCAGCCAGCGCCGGATGAACTTTGTCGCGACAAAGCCTTCGACCTGTTCAACACATTCCCTGATGGCGATGTTGTGGACTGTGTTCAATACGCGTGGAACGCCTGCCGCGCCGCCATGCTCCAGCAGAACAATAATTCCCCGCTGTGGAACGGTATAGATTGGGCGGAGGGTTGCGCCCCAGCAATCCCTGATGGTTGGGTATTGGTGCCGTTAGCGCCGACGCCGGAAATGACAGATGCCGCAATTGGTTGTGGAGTAACCAGAGGTATGGGCGGCTCTCTTGACGTGAACTACAGAGACATATACACCGCTATGGTTTCCGCTGCTCCGCAGGCAGAACGCAAGGACGGTGACGCATGAAAGCGCTATCTATTCGCCAACCGTGGGCATGGCTTATCGTTAACGGCTACAAAGACATTGAAAACCGCACATGGAACACAAAGTATCGTGGGCCTGTGCTCATCCATGCATCGAGCAGGAAACCAACAAAAGCCGAAGTGGAAGAAGCCCGAAAGGTGCTGATGTTTAGCCACGGCGTTCATGTGTCAGTCCGTATGCCAGACCCAGAGCATTACAAGCTTGGTGGAATTGTCGGCGTGGCGACGATCACCGGAACCTGTGAAAGCAGTTCATCCCCCTGGTTCTTCGGTCCCGTTGGCTACCAACTCAGGGACTCCAGGCCTCTTAAGTTTCGCCCATTGCGAGGCCGATTGAGTTTCTTCGATACACCATGGCGACTGCATGGCAGGTTTAATCTGCTGGTGCATGAAACCTACCGCGACAAGACGGAGGGGACGCTATGACTCAAATCCTCGATATGTGCTGCGGTAGCCGCATGTTCTGGCATGACAAAAGCGATCCACGCGCGGTGTTTATTGATAACCGCAACGAACAGCACACGCTGTGTGATGGCCGCAGCCTGGTTATTTCGCCGGACATCATCGCCGACTTTCGCCAGTTGCCGTTTGCTGATGAGTCTTTCCCTGTCGTTGTATTCGATCCCCCGCACCTAGAGCGGGCGGGGCCAGAGGGCTGGATGCGCAAAAAATACGGCGTACTAAACCCTCTGACGTGGCGTGATGATTTACGCGCCGGATTTAGTGAAGCGTTTCGCGTTCTGCGACCTGCTGGCGTGTTGATTTTCAAGTGGAATGAAACGCAGATCCCGACCAGCCAGATTTTAGCTCTGACAGATGAGAGACCGATCATCATCCAGCGCACGGGAAAAAATGACAAAACGCATTGGGTTATTTTTGTTAAAGGCGGTGCTGTATGAGTATTTGGCCTTCTGGTATTTAGTAGCGGACTAATCTATGATACTTGATTATTATTATCAGTTTGAAGAGTCCGAAGGCGCTTCCTTATGGTTTGTAATTAAACAATAGAAAGTGATATTCTTCATTATTGCAGGTTTTTATAATTCATTTGAAGGTTCAATTCTGAATTTTATTGGTTAGAGTTAAAGAATCAATAGGATTTGATATTTTAATTTTATTAAAAAGGATTGTCATATATGGATTTTTTTTGGGTTAATCTGGGAACGAGTTTTAAAGAAGTTAAAGATCATGGTTTTCTGTGGGCGCCGAAATATGCTATTAACGCAAAGGGAAAAGAGATCAAAAATGCTGGC
>NZ_RJTN01000014.1 GCF_005497185.1 Pectobacterium polonicum
CCTTTTCTTGTTGCTTTGGTTGGGCCATCTTTTACTAGCTGCCTGCTAACGAACAAAGTCATCGGGCAATGAATAAATCCTGTCATGCAGAGCTCTCTATTAAACGAGATAACATCGTGACATGATATTCAATCAGTCACGCGACATTCTGTGTCGCCTCATATAAACAATTTCATTTTTATATGACAGGAACGTTTTTGCGTACTGTAATTGCGCGGTTTGATCGCTCTAGACCCAGTTTTGGTTATCGACTGATAGATGAGAGACTGTAATGTTTCTTCTGTATCAACGCTGGCTACACCCAAAGGTCCGCTCCTCCCGACAGTATGATTTTGTTCGCCCTTTAGCGAAGTAGCTCAACCTAAACGTTAGCTTTCCATAAACCGTTCGATAATCTTCAGTGTTGATATCCAGATAATAGAGAGGGCTTTTAGGGAAGTGTACCAGCGTCCGGTAGCTTGGTTGGTTACTAAGACCTAACCCACTCAGCCATAATGCCTGTATCAACGACGCTAACCCCGCCCCGCTTTCGTCATACATTCCCAGACCGCTGAAGGTATCGTTATTAACGAACAAGACTATATGATAATGCGACTTCTGGTTTTCCTCTCCGACTTCGCGTACCTAGGCATGACGCAACTGACAGGGATAGGTCCGTGTCCCTTGTTTCTGCTTACTTCGATATCGCGCTTCAATCTTTGCATCCAGTGATTCAACGAAACGGGACATCAAGCCCTGACGTGCATTGAATTCATCGTCTGGCAGGCGTAAATCTACCCGTATTGCCAGGGGCGCGGATGCTCGGCTACTGCGTTATTTATCACGTTAATCATGTGTTGCAGATCAGTCTCGTTAAACGGAGCATGGCTCTGATCGATACGAATGTTATTTATCATGGTTTTTCACTTATAAGATTGCTACAGGCAGGGCATAGCCTTACCCGTAGTGGGTTGATGAATGGGTTGAGTAATTTGCAGGGATAGTGCTGAAGTAGCAGTAAGAGGAACTATACCTGTGTTATGCGAATGAAAATCTACCCGGTTGTCAGGTAGATAATTTATTTATATCAGTTAGTTAATAACACCAATCCGTCATCGACCACACCGGATAGTTACCTGTGGCGTATGGTGTTACCCGAGAAAATCAGGTTAATTTTTACTCCGAAGTTATCCTGCTCATACTATGGCCTGTTAACGTACCAAAATGCCTGAAGACGATTCGGTACGTGTTATGTTCGAGGAGCCTCTGTCGAGCCTGTATTTCAGTCTTTCAGGCAATTATATTTCCCAGCTGTAAATACCTGTCTTGCACAGTGAACACTGTTTCTTCCCTCGGTAGTGGCTACCACACATTGTGCATCGCCAGTGGGTAACCCGCTGAACGGGTGGTAGCTGCGCAATAAGCCTTTGCAGTTGCTTCATATTGGAGGGCGTTTGATCCTTTGAGACAAGGTAAGCGCAATGTAATAGCGCTTCGGGATCACCAGTAGTAATGACATGCTCAAACCATGCAGGCGACATTACCGTTGCAGGATGAAATATCAACGGACACTGGCAGTGATGGCAGCACCACTCATCGTCAGCAGAATCGACCTGACGGGCTGCCACAATTTCACCGGTATTCCTCTGTGCGATGTGGCATTTTTCTATACGCATAGCCCACCTTCACAATGGCCGGGTAGCATCAATGTAATCCTTCGTCAGCGTTGCCAGCCCTCGGTAAGCTTTTTGTCGTGCCGATACCCACTGTTTTAACTCGTCAGCATTAGGCAAGTGTAGTGAATACCATTCATCCAAATCGCTACCCGTGGTGAGATCACACCAGCACAGTAGTATTAGGGCATGACGCATCTCCGGTTGCGTATGCAATCGGAATAGCATTTTTAATTGTTCTGCCAGCTTTCTTTTTCCCAACCGGCAACATTCACTAAATAGCACGCCAGGAAGCAAGGGGTAATCAATATGCTTAATCAGTTGGGGAATAATATTGCAATCTACTACCTGCTCCGTGCGTATAACCTGGAGCAGACACTGTGGAATGACAATAATGGATGTGCTGCCATCTTCTTGTTGGCCCGACGTAATCGTCAGCTTGTTCCAGTGCTCTATTTTCTGCCAGACGCGCTACCGGCTTGCTCAAAGCATAAAAATTGCGAGCCGCTTTCCAGTAATACCAGGCCAAATCAATTTATCTTCTTCCCCAATGCATAATGCGCCAGCCCTGACCGGCTGGCGCATTTGCTTTTTATGTATGGACCGCAAACTATGCAAATTGAACCCGAGGTTTTAACCGAACACACCGAGTTTATTTGCTCGACCAACATTGAGCGTATCGTCACCGGACGTGATGCTGCGCTGCAACAGATAGATCAACTCCTCAACCAGCTACGGGCGATCTCAACACTCACGGCGACTATCGGCGGCGGCACTGCCGAAGAATGGGGGCTGAAGCAAGGGCATCGTTACGATTGCTGGCTGACAGATACGCCTGATAAAGCGATACCCTAGGATGTTGGCGGCGAGGTAGTCACATGATGTAGCAGGGATGCTGATGTTGTGTTTGCCACAGGTAGTGACGCTAACAGAATCATGCTATTTTAATAAGTGTTATTAACTTTTATTAAAAGGTGGCATTCATGGGACAACCAGCAAAACAGACGATCAGTGCTCAGATACCCGCTGAACTTGCTGCTGCGGTTGAAAGCCTGGCTATTGAACTGGATAGATCCAAAAGTTGGGTGATTAAAGAAGCGTTGACCGCAATGATTGAAGAGAGAGAACGGCGGCATCAGCGGATTTTGAAAGGCCTTGCTGATGTCGATGCGGGAAGAGTAGTAAGCCATGCAGATGTGATCGACTTCGCCAACAAACTGAAAAAGTCATAATCAATGGAAATACGTTGGACGCAAAAGGCACAGGATGATCTGGAACGTATTTATGGGTTTGCCAGTCAATACAGTCGGCAACATGCTGACGAGGTGTTAGATCGCTTGATCATTGGCACCACAGGGCTTGCCGATCATCCAAGAATCGGCGTATCTCAGACAAGATATGAACCACGCGAGGTGAGAAAGATCTTGTTTGATGATTATGAAGTTCACTATGAAATTCAGCACGATACTATTTATATCGTCGATCTTTGGCATACACGAGAAGATCGCTAGCTTCCGTTGTCTTTGGAGTAAAACATGACGACGAGAGATCGTATCCAGTCCAGACTGAAGCGTTCAATGCATTATGTCTTCACTCGTGATGACTTCAAGGATATTGGCAGCTATGCCCAAGTTGGAAAAGTATTACGTATTCTGGTCAGTGAAGGCCTATTGTTGAAAGTGGGTTATGGGGTATACACCAAAGCTCGTCAAAATAGCATTACCGGCAACATTATGCCCGCCGCGCCAGGGGGATCTTCAGCCGTGATTATTGAAACGCTAGAGCGTTTAAATGTCCCTTATCGTTTCGTCGGTGCAACGGCAGCGTGTAACAGCGGAAAATCCACTCAGATCCCTGCTTTTCTGGAAATAGAAAACCCACCGAGTTTTAAGAGAGTGCTTAGCGTAGGGAACAGTAAATTGAATGCATGATATCTGCTGCAATGATACCGTCAGATGCCAATCTTCCCCTTCTAAAATGTCTGTGCGGCTTCGAGTCCCAAATTTAACAATTTCAAGTGTTGGTATCTGCATTGGTATAATGTCTTTATTTTCTGTTTGAACTAAATATAAATCATGAGGTTATGTATAATGCGCGAGTCCGGCCTTCGCACCATTGTATGTAAATAGACCTCAACTGAGGTCTTTTTTTATGTCTGAAATTCAGATTCTTATGTAGTTTCCCGACCTAATCTCCTAAAAATACTCCAAAATGGCCCCTAAACAGCCAACCTTTCTTTAACCACATAAAGAAGCATAATCGCCATGAAAAAGAATCATATACCGAAAGGTGGATTGTGATTATGCTGAAGCAGCCTCGTGTGGGAGGTGCTTGAAAACCAGGACGTTTCTGAAACCAGATTTCGGCTGCGTGTTATCTATATAGGTCATGCATTTTTAATAAACGGGAACCGAGGAGAACGAGTGGAATTAATCGTGACGCACGACATTACCGATGACGATCGGGAAGCGCTTTTTGCGGGTCTTCGGAGCTATAACTACCGATTTATTAATCCAACCTCCTTTGGGCAAATCGGTATTTTTCACCGAAATAGCGCTGGGACTATGCTGGGTGGGTTGATCGCAACGCGGAAAGGATTATGGTTGTGTATTGATTATTTGTGGGTGAGCGAAGAATCCAGAGGTCTGAAGCTTGGCAGCGCGTTGATGAAGGAAGCTGAGCAGGAGGCGATACGCCTTGGGTGCCGTCATGCGCTTGTGGATACGTTTAGTTTTCAGGCGCTTCCCTTCTATGAAAAGCAAGGTTATCAGTTACAAATGTCCTTACCTGATTTTCCTGAAGAAGGCATGTTAAGGCATTATCTCATCAAGAAAAATATGCAGGCTGCATGATAGTTATCACCCCATTGACCAATGACAAAGTAGTGCTGGCACCACCCTCTTTATAATCATGCCCGTTTCTCTTCTCACTGGTGTGAACGCATGGCTTACCAACTTAATCTTAACTGGCCCGAATTCTTAGAAAAATACTGGCAAAAACAACCTGTTGTATTGAAGAACGCTTTCCCGAATTTTGTCGACCCCATTACGCCGGATGAGCTGGCGGGTCTGGCGATGGAGGCGGAGGTTGATAGCCGTCTGGTCAGCTATAAAAAGGGTCAATGGCAGGCCAGCAACGGGCCGTTTGAACATTTTGATAATCTGGGGGAGACTGGCTGGTCGCTGCTGGCTCAGGCGGTGAACCACTGGCATGCGCCGTCTGCTGAACTTGTGCGTCCGTTCCGCGTATTGCCGGACTGGCGTTTAGACGACCTGATGATCTCCTTTTCTGTCCCAGGCGGTGGTGTTGGCCCGCATATCGATCAGTACGATGTTTTCATCATTCAGGGGATGGGCAGCCGTCGTTGGCGCGTGGGCGATAAATTGCCGATGCGTCAGTTCTGCCCGCATCCTGCGCTGCTGCATGTCGATCCTTTCCCGCCGATCATTGATGAAGATCTTGAACCGGGCGACATTCTCTATATTCCACCTGGTTTTCCGCATGATGGCTTCACCCACGAAACGGCTCTTAACTATTCCGTGGGGTTCCGTGGGCCGAATGGTAGAGATTTAATCAGTAGTTTTGCTGACTACGTGCTGGAGAACGATCTCGGTGGTGAGCACTATAGCGACCCTGATTTGACCTGTCGGGAGCATCCGGGACGGGTTGAGGCTTATGAGTTTGACCGTCTTCGCGAGATGATGATCGACGTGATTAATCAGCCGGAAGCACTTAAAGCATGGTTCGGCCGCTTTGTAACGACGCCGCGCCACGAGTTGGATATCGCTCCGGCGGAGCCACCTTACGAGCAAGATGAGATTGTGGGGGCACTGATGGACGGTGACGTGCTGACGCGCCTGAGCGGGCTGCGCGTTCTGGAAGTGGGCGGTGACTACTTCATTAACAGTGAACGGCTGGATACCGTTGATCCGAAAGCGGCTGATGCGCTGTGTCGTTACACCGTTCTCGGTAAAAAAGAACTGGGCAAGGCACTAGAGAATCCAGCTTTTGTGGCTGAACTAACCGCGCTGGTTAATCAGGGCTACTGGTTCTTCGACGAATAAATTTCCTTCTCTTTGGTGGCTTCTGCGCACGTCTTGTATGACGTGTTCAGAAGCCGCATATTACGATTCGCATGGTTCACGGTACAGCACGCGTATAGGCTAGCCCTGTGAATACTCGGCAGTCGACCTGACGTCGGTAACGCTAATGTGAAGATTGCTATGACGTTAACTTTTCTTGACTAAAAATTAGCTAGCTATTGAATTTATTGATAAAAAACTCTTCCTTCACGCAATTTAATCCATAACTGAACTATCTTTAGAGTGATATCCACTTAAATAACTCTGGAGAAATGCCATGTTTCATGTACCTACATTCAAGCAAAAACCCTTAGCGCTACTTCTCGCCATTTCTATAGGGATGATGGCTCCGTTTACTTTCGCTGAGACGAAAACGCCGGGCACCCTGGTAGAAAAGACAACGTTGGATACGAAACATGGCCTTATGGAGGCGGGGGAACAGTATCGAATCAAGTATTCTTCGAAGAGTGGCGTCGATGGTGAAAGCCTGCGGGAAGACACCGGCGCGGTTTTCATCCCTAAAGGTGAGGCACCAAAAGAGGGCTGGCCGGTTGTGGTATGGACACATGGGACGATTGGCGTGGGAACCTCCTGCGCGCCATCCCTCAATCCGCGTTCCGCTCGGGACTCGCAGTACCTGAATACCTGGCTGTCGCTGGGGTTTGCGATTGTGGCACCGGATTATGCGGGGCTAGGGTCTGCTGGCTTGCATCACTACCTCAATTCACGTGGTGAGGCATGGAGCGTGTTGGATAGCGTCAAAGCGTCACTGACCACATTCCCGCTGCAAAATAAGTTGACGATCGTCGGCCAGTCGCAGGGGGCACACGCGGCCTTTGCGAGTACGGGCTATCAACCAGGTTATGCGCCGAATCTGAATATCGCCTCGACCGTATTGACCGGCACGCCCTATTTTGATGATAAAACCTCGGCGAAAAAGATTTTTGACGTGGACGTAAAGGGCGGCGATCCTAAAATCCCTTATGTGATGTATATCTATCTGTCAGCAACCGATATGAAACCAGGGTTTAAGGTCGAGGATTATTTCGAGCCGGAAGCCGCTAAGCTCGTAGAGGATGCACGTAAGATGTGCATCGGTGAGTTGACGCAAAAAGTGATGGAAGAAGGGCTGAATGCGAAGAATAGCCTGAAGTCTGACATCTATAAATTATTGGATGACCAAATGGTGCATTTTCGCTACAACACACTACATGTTACCCCTCCCGTCTTTATCGGGATTGGAACCAATGACATCAACGTGCCTACCAAGATGCAGGTTCACTTTGCGGAAGATGTCGTGAGTGCGGGGACGTCAGCCGATGTGCACGAATATAAAGGCATGGACCACAGCGAAACGGTTAACGTTTCACTGCGCAATTCTGTTCCTTTCGTGCTGGGAAAATAGTGTAGACATACAGCAAAACCGTAAATCTCTTGTCCCGGCGTGTCTGCTGGGACAAGATTCCCGTTATTAACGTGCGGCCTGATTTTTCCGGCGGAATTGCCGTTGCCGATACCCTAGCATCCCCCACGCCAGCAGGCCGTAAAGCACGGAAAGCATCCACAAATGCCACCAAAATTCGCCGATCTGGTCAAAATCAGCCCCCATCTGATTAAGGCGCAATATTCCCTGAATTGTGAAGACGGCTGGTATCCACTGAGCCAGCCAGTTCAGTGGTGCGGGGATCATTTCCACGGGCCAGATGAAGCCAGCAAGAAAGACAATCGGAATGGAAGACAGCAGCACTGCCTGACTGGGGAGATCTTTGCGCATAAAGGCAGCACCGATCACCACACCAAGCCATAGCGTCGAGAGCAGAAAGGGCAGCGCAAACAGCAGCAGTTGGCTCATGCTGGCCTCGCGTGCGATGCCGTAAGCATCAAGACAAAAGCCGAGCATATAGAGCAGCGAAAGCAGGTAGGCACTGCCAACGACCAGCGTACGCGCCAGCAGTAAACGCCACGGCGCGGCATAGTGCCAGTAGCGCATGTCGCCAGCGCGCGTGCACTGATTTTGTCCAGCACCGAGCAGGCCACATCCCATCAGTAAAATCTGGTGCAGTATCAACATGAAGACACCAGGAACCACATAATCGACATAGCCCATGGTGGGATTAAAGACCGGAACAACATTCAGAGAAGTGGCCTGCCACTGCGAGCTGGCGGCGGGCATGCCTTCCCCCTGAGCAAGCAGCCGTGCGATTTTTACCTGTGCACCCGCGGTGCCGCCTGCTGTCGCCAGAGACTGCGCGATCGCGCCGTAGATCAGGAAGTAGCTGGCATCTGCCGAGTAGCTTACCGTGACGCTTTTTCCCTGCATGATATCGCGATAGAAGTGGCGCGGAATGTAGAGAATCCCTTTTGCTTCGCCATGCAGAAGTAGCGCTTTGGCCTCATCCAGCGAATTACGTTGTGCCACCAGCCTTACTTCCGGCGTGGCGTCAGCCATAAACGCCAGACGGCGCGAGAGCTGGGTGCCGTCTTCATCAACCAGCACCACCGGCAATTCACGCGGCGTCTGGGCGAGGTAAGGGCGCGGATAGAGAAAGGAATAGAGCAGAATCCCACCGAACAGGGTGAGCAAGATGGTCGGATCGCGCAGTAAACTGCGCAACTCAAACCGGATGAGTTTGGCGAAGGTCAGCATACTGCCTCCTTGTCACCGGAGCGGTAGCGCCACAGCGTGAGCGGTAGCAGCAGCCAGAATAGAGCGAGCGCTACCAGTGCGGGCGCGATCTGAATGATTCCGGCACCGTAGCTGGTGATAGCAATCGCGATATCACCGTAGTGGGCGACGGGCAGCAGCTGTCGCCAGAACGTGGCGAAGGTCTCCATCGCGGCGGCGGGAAAGGTGATACCCATGAACGCCAGTCCGGGAGCCATTAACGCCCCGACAATGGAAACGGCGCGTGCTGGGTCGCGAATCAGCGCATAGAAGGCCATGCCCAGTGCGATGCAGGCGCCAGCGGTTACGCCGATCGAGACAAATAGCAGCATTGCTGAACCGTTGAGCGGGTAATCAAGTAGGCTGTACAGCGCATAGCTCCAGACGCCGCCCCACGCCCAGCCAATCAGCCAGTGTGTCAGGAATTTAGAACCGATAGCGATAGTCGGATTCTCTGGCACCCAACGTGCCCCGTGCCGATCCTCCCGAGCCAGCGTATTCAGGCCGTATAGCGCGAGTAAAATCGACCAAATCGAGGGAATAATCGCGTTTAGCAAAAACTGAGCATAGTTAGCGTTCTGGTTAAACAATGCGGTAATCTGCCCGCCAATTGGCACCGCCAGGCCTTTGGCTTCGGGAACGGCTGCCCCCTGAGATAGCGCCTGCACCACGGCAATCTGTCCGTTGAATGTCCCCGCTACCAGCGCCAATGAACTGTTGATGACTTTGGCAATCAGGACAAATTGCCCATTATTCCAGGCAGTAATCGTCGGTAATGTTTTCAGGCGAATATCACGCTCAAAGTGGCGGGGGATGACCACCAGCGCATAGATCTCGCCGCCGCGCAACGAGGTCGAGCCTTCTTCTATTGATGAGAACTGATGATTCAGGTCGAAGGATGATGAGGCATGTAGCTCTCTGGCAAACTGGCGCGACATCGTGCTGTTGTCTAGATCAATTAAACCGATGGGGAGCTCGCGAACAATCGCGCCAGATAGTGTCCACCAGACAATCAGCATCGTGACCAGCGGCAGCCAGAGCGCTAATGCCATCCCCCAGCGGTCGCGCCACAGCGCCCTCCATTCGCGCACCATCACATTTCTACCAGTGCGCTCATGCCAACGCGCAGCCCGTCAATCGGTTGAACTGGCCGCGCTTCTACCTCGAACGTCCGCATATCAAATCCTTGGCGGGTGTCCGTTGCCCGCCACGTCGCGAAATCCCCCATGACGGAAACGTAAGATACCTTAAACCGGAATGTCTGGTTATTGAGCGCCGGAATGCGCGCCTCAAACTCGGTGTCCATCGCAAAGCGCTCCAGCAGATCTTCGCGTACCGCGAGTTGAATCCAGATGTCACTCATGTCCAGTAGCGTGACCACAGGAAAGCCCTGTGGCGCAATTTCACCGCTGCGCAACAGCACGTTGCTGACCTCGCCAGTGTGCGGGCTAACGACGCGCGCCTCTGCCAGATAGGCTTCCACCTCGGCAACGGAGCCGGCGGCCATACGCGCTTTTTCCTCTGCGGCGACCTGAGTTTCTTTCCGCGTGCCTTCCTGCGCCATTTGATATTCCTGCCATGCCATCCCTTCGGTATAGCGTGCGGCATCCCATGAGGCTTTGGCTTCATCCCGTTTTTGCAGCGGCAACACGCCTTCCTGATAGAGATTTTGCACGCGCAGGTAGGTTTTATGACTTAGCTCGGAGCCCGCTTTGGCTTTTTGCCACTGATCTTTGGCGGCAGCAATTTGCTGCTCACGTGCGCCTTTTTTAGCCTCTAATGCCACTGCGCCAGCTGCGGCTTCACCCGCTTTCGCCTGTTCCAGCTTAGCATCGAGTTCCGGCGTCAGAAGCGTGAAGACGAGATCGCCAACATCGAGCTGTTGGCCTTTTTCTACCCGCACATCAGCAATACGGCCCGGTACTTTTGAAGAGACGGAATACTGCTGCGCTTCGATTTGCCCCTGTAGCCGTATCGGTTCGGGCTGGTAGGCAAGCCAGAAGCGATAGGCTATCCAGACCACCACAATCAGCAGAACGGCCTGAAGGAGCCATTTGCGCGTCGAACGCGAAGAAGAGGGGGGTTGTGTCATGGTGTCACCTGTATGGCGTGCTGAGTTTGGTAGTCAGAGAAGCGGTTTATCTGGCTGGAAATAGCCATCAATCTGGCGATGGAAACCACGTAACGATAGGCCGCAGAAGCGCGCTGTGTGTTGGCTCCGGCTAACTGATTCAGCGCATCGACGACGTCCAACGAGGTAGACATTCCCTGCATAAAGGCTTTGTTGCGTAACCGGACGTTCTCTTCCGCCAGTTTTTGCGTGGATGACAGCGAGTTGAATTCTTCCTGTGCCTGTCGAGCCTCTCGCCATGTAGTTTCGACCAAGACCTCAAGGTTTTGCCGCATATCGGCTTCCAGATAGTTAACCTGCATTTCTGCACTTTTGGCGGCGGCAATGTTGTCGGAACGGCCTTCACGGCTGATGAGCGGGACGGAAACGCCGACGCCGACCATCCAGTCTGGCGTCGTTCTGGCTGCCAGCGTGTCCTGTTCATAAAGCTGATAGTTGCCGAACAGAAATACGTCGGGGGCATATTTGGCGCGCTCAATGCGGATGAGATCCTTGGCCTGATCGCGCTTGGCTGAGAGCACTTTTAAGCCGGGATGTGTATTGAGCGTTTGTTTCACCAACGCAGGCAGTTCGGGAAGGGTTTTGTTGATGAATAACGAAGAAGAGGGCGTTGCGCCTTCCGTCTTGATCAGCTTCGCGAAGATAATTTCAGTCGTCTCTAGGCTGCGACGCGCCTTTTGTGTTTCGATTCGCGCCATGTCATAAGCGGACTGTGCGGACAGCACGTCGACTTTGGCAATTTGCCCCTGTGCTTCTAACTTGCGGGCGTGGTCATAATGCTGCGCCATGCCTTTTTCAGTATCCTGACGCGTCTTTATCACCTGATGTGCCATCACCACGCCGTAATAAGCCTGCGCGAGCGCCTCAAACTGCGCCAGCGTGCGGACGATCAGCATTTGTTCTGCCTCATTCACCTGTGCTGCCCGAATCGACTGAGCTGCATCAATCCGACCTCCGGTGAATAGCGGCCAGACAACCTGAACGGAACTGGTTACCACGTTTTGTTCTGTGAAACGGGTGACAAAGGGATTGCCGCTGATGTTAACAAGCTGGTTCAACGCGGCGAAGATATCTCGATGATTTGCCAGCGGATTGAGGTCCCGGGCATCGAGTTCGACAGGTTTGTCGAGACGCGTATAGCTTGCGCCTATGTTGACCTGTGGCCAATAGAGGCCTTTAGCGGATTCTCGCAGGGACTGCGCGCGATCGACCCCGGCGTGTTCGGCAGCAATACTGTCATCGCTTTGCAGCAGGCGAACCCAGGCCTGATTAAACGAGATGGTTTGCCCAAATGCCGTGGACGACCAGCACTGCAACAGCAGCAGTGCGACGGAGAAATAAGTCAGAAGCCAGATGTTGCCGTATGTTAATCGAGGCATGCCAGGTGAAATCATCCTTTTACCCAAATATCGCCAACGTGGTAGGAATAAGCCCGCTGGAAAAGCGAGACCTGTATAGGATAAAGAAACAGGGCTAACGCTGAGGTAAACAAACCGCGTTATGTCCTATTATTTTCGGAGATGATTTAGTTTTGGTCTAAATCCCCAATTATTCAAATAATATAAGGGGTTAAATTGGAAAAATTATTGGAAGGGAAATAACGCCTGTGATGCCGGACGTTATGATGTAAATAACGATGATTATTTTCTAATAAATAATGAGTCGGCAAAGGCCCGGATTGTCCCCGGGCCAGCGTGACAGAAAACGAAAATTAAACGGCTTCGTTTTCGTCGGTGTAGCGTTTGGCTTTGTAGGCCGGGTGCATCAGGTTCTGGATGGAGAAAATGTCGTCCAGCTGTTCTTCGGTCAGCAGGCCGCGTTCCAGTACGACTTCACGCACACTCTTACCCGTTTCGGCACAAATTTTCCCAACGATATCACCGTTGTGGTGGCCGATGAACGGGTTCAGGTAGGTCACGATACCGATAGAGTTGAAGACATAAGCTTCACACACGTCTTTGTTGGCGGTGATACCGTCGACGCATTTTTCCAGCAGGTTGTAGCAAGCGCTAGACAGAATCTGGATAGACTCGAACATCGCCTGCCCGATAACGGGTTCCATCACGTTCAACTGTAGCTGACCGGCTTCTGCCGCCATCGTGACGCAGGTATCGTTGCCGATCACTTTGAAGCACACCTGATTCACCACTTCTGGTACAACTGGGTTAACTTTGGCTGGCATGATGGATGAGCCCGCCTGCAATTCCGGCAGGTTGATTTCGTTCAGGCCAGTACGCGGACCGGAAGACAGCAGGCGCAGGTCGTTACAGATCTTCGACATTTTAACCGCAACGCGTTTCAGGGCGCTGTGCATCATCACGTAGGCACCGCAGTCGGAGGTGGCTTCGATCAGGTCTTCAGCCGGTACGCAAGGCAGGCCGCTGACTTTTGCCAGATGTTGAACAGCCAGTTTCTGGTACTCATCCGGCGTGTTCAGGCGTGTGCCGATGGCGGTGGCGCCAAGGTTCACTTCCAGCAGCAACTCGGCGGTACGCAGCAGGTTACGGTTTTCTTCTTTCAGCAGCACGTTGAACGCGTGGAATTCCTGACCGAGCGTCATCGGTACGGCGTCCTGTAACTGAGTACGACCCATTTTCAGGATGTTTTCGAACTCTTTCGCTTTGCGCTCAAAGCCATCGCTCAGTTGGGTAATCGCTTCAACCAATTTCAGGATTGAAGTGTACACCGCGATACGGAAGCCAGTCGGGTAGGCATCGTTGGTGGACTGGCATTTGTTCAGATGGTCGTTCGGGTTCAGGTATTGGTATTCGCCTTTCTGATGCCCCATCAGTTCCAGACCGATATTTGCCAGCACTTCGTTGGTATTCATGTTGACTGATGTACCCGCACCACCCTGATACACATCGACAGGGAATTGGTCCAGGCATTTACCGTTATTCAGCACTTCATCACAGGCTTGCAGAATAGTGTCGGCAATTTTACGTGGAATGGTTTGCAGTTCTTTATTTGCCAATGCAGCGGCTTTTTTTACCATCACCATGGCGCGAACAAATTCTGGAATATCGCTGATGGTGCTATTGCTGATATAAAAGTTCTCAATCGCACGCAGCGTATGGATACCATAATAGGCATCAGCAGGGACTTCACGAGTGCCTAACAGGTCTTCTTCAATACGGATATTCGTTGACATGGGCTTCTTCCTTTTTTCTTGTTCGATGTACATAGCATCGTTTTCAATATTAAGACTATGATTTTTTAGGGTTTGCCTTTCCTGTTTTTTGATTTTCAGGTAACACGAACCCATCACGATTTTTATAAAATCATGACTAAAAAGCGTTCTCGGGGAGACGAACATTGAATTAGCATCGTTAAATGACTAGTGGCGGATATATTCCTCCATTTTTGTTTTGTCTCCCAATCGTAAATAGTTATACCTAACCGTTATTCCGTATTATCCGGGTTGATCTCAACCAGCTTTTCTATTCCACGGTTCAGCGTTTTCAATTTCGGAATAAATACAGTTTTGATAATGTCATGCGTGACGTCGCACGCTTCTTCAAAGAACGCGCTGTATTCATCGCGGTGCCCAACAATATAAAGCGAACGCTTGATATTCAGCTGTTCCGGCATATGCGTCAGCACCTCGCGGGAGTGTGCAACGGATTGCAGGAAACTGAGCGGGGTGGTCACCGCCCAACCGATACCTGCCGCCACCATCGACGTTAAGGTATCCGCATTATCAAATTCGAGCATGTTCGGCACGCGGACATCGATGCGGCGCAGGTAGCGCTCAATCTGCATCCCAATCTGCGAGTTCCGGTTAAAGCGCACCAGCGGCAGCGCTGAGGAAAGCTCACGGATGTCCTCAACCGTTTTGATGCGTTTGCGGTAATCCGGCGGTGTGATAATGAAATAGCCTTCGGAAAACAGCTGATGACGCACCACGCTATCGCTGTCGATCAACGGGTCACTGGTGACGATCAGATCCAGTTCGCGGCGCATTAACGCTTCACCCTGCTGCGGGCTGAGCCCGGTACGAATCAGCAACTGCGATGAACTCTTCATCAAACTCTTGGTAAACACCGAACCGCAGGTGATGGCAAACGAATCTACCAGGCCGATACGCAAGTCGGGTTTGATTCCTTTTCCCGCTTCCAGCACCTGTGCCTTCAGGTTCGCGATCTCCTCCGTCAGGATCTCTCCGCGGTTTTTCAACGCAATGCCGTAGGGCGTCAGGACAAAGGGGCGACGAGCCCGGTTAACCAATTTGACGCCGAAATCTTCTTCCAATAACCGGATAGTTTGCGAAATGGCAGAGGGCGTCAGGCCTAACCGCGCGGCGGCTGCCGTCATGCTTCCTGCTTCCGCCATCGTCACAAAAACATAGACGGCGTACATATCGATCGATTTATTGGCGGACACTGTGCGTTTAACCATGTGAGTTTGCCTACGCTGCAAGGTGAATGTCGTCGAAATATGAAGCGTTAGTCTATCTCATCTCGCTGACTACGACCTCGCTAACTGATGTCAGAATAGTCGGGTAACTTCAGAAAAAATACAGGTCGCGTCACTGATTAATTTTTTCTTATTTCTAGCTTTAGCGGATCTGAAGATGAAATGGATTACATGGTGTTACTACTCGTGCATCGGTTGTATTCCCTTGCTAGGGCTGTTTCTTATCCACATTTTTATGCCGCTGTTGAGGCAGTTTCGTGCGCGATAATACCGTCATTTTCATGCTACCCCGTAGCACGCGCCCGACACGAGGCGGCTCACACGCCGCTCGCCCCGTGACCCCGAGGCTTTTGGCGGAAATTATGCCGCTGGCGCGGTTCCTTCGTCGGTATCAGGCTTAACGGACCGCTTGCGACACGTTTACTCGCCCCATAAATGGGACTCGCCCTTCGGGCCAGCACTAGTGCTGTTCAAAAACGTCTCTGACGTTTTTGTCCGACGTGGCGCAAGCTTTCGCCGCATCCATGCGGCTCATCCGAAGCCTGCTATCTCCTCAGCATAATTTTTTACGCCGGATAACGGAAAAATCCGCGATGAACCCCTGTATTTGTGGATAAACGACAGTTGAGAAGTAGAGGGTGAGGGGAACCATCCTCCTGTTAGGCATAACGTATTGTTTTTACTGCGCAGTAAAATGTGGGTCGCCCACTGGCGTTATCGTTCGTACATGACGTTCTGCCTGTTCGCACATTTCCAGCAGCGCCGGAATCAGGTGTGCGGTGGCATTGAGGCACGCGCCGAGTTGACTGAGGCTTTCTTGCGGCAGTTCAACGTCATTTTGCAGCGTGTCGCCGAGGTAATGCAGGCCGTGGCACAGGCCTTCGATCGATTCGGCGGCAATTGCGCCGAGGTCGCAGAGCTGAACGTCATCCAACTGCGCGAAAGGCAGACTGGCTATCAGATCGCGGAAAATAGTAATGGTGCTGTCAGCGGGTGTGGCGTGAGTGTCCGTCATGGTCATTTTTTCCTTGAGATAATTAAGTCCGCCACCACACAAGGTTCCAAATTCGGGTGGTGACGCAGACAGGATTGGAACCCCGGCTCTCAAGAAGACCGGTCAACCTTGCGGTTGCCCTGCCTGCGTCACCGTAAAGAGTGTGCACGCAGCCCCTGAAAAAACAAAGTGTTTTTCAGTCTTGAGAGGTTCGGGGTTCCAAGCCCGGCTGCGGATGTTGCCGCAGCACAGAGACTCTATTCCAACGGCGAAAAACGTGAAATAGGGTGGATGGATTTACAGTAGAATTACACTGTGTTTTGGAATGAAACTCGCAGAAATGAGATGGGTTCTGGGAAAGACGTTGTTGATGAGGTGACAGGTATTCTTGAACAACAGGCAAGGCTTACGCACTTGTTTATGTCGTGTTTTTGGAAAACACCAGTGCGTCCTGTGGCAACGACATCGATACGCCATAATGAGGTGCTGAGAGGCGTTATTCAGTGGGACTTCATTTATTCAAAAGTTGGCTATTTAAAGATTATAAAATCATTTGCTTTGCCGATCGGCAAAGCACACTATCAGATTCATATTCTAATTAATTCGGTTAAGACCATAGTTTACGAACTTTTTATTATATCTATTGTAATGCTGTTTTTAAGAGGTAGAACATCATGCCGCAATTAAGTGAAATTTTTTACACTTCACAGGAAAATATCAACTGGCATTTAGACAGCATTGTTGATGGATTAAAAGACGTTCGTCAGCAATGGCGTGATAAATACCTACAGAGTGATTATCATAATAAGCGCCTTTTCCCCTCGAAAGAGAATGTCAGTAGTATTGTCGATACGTTATCAAAAATTTTGTACCCCATGCGTTTAGGTGCCACCGATCTTAAAAAAGAAAGTGAAGACTATTACGTAGGGTATCTACTGGGTAACGTGCTCGATCGTCTGGCTGAAGAAGCCCTATTGGAGCAGCGTTATAACGCTGGCGAATCATCCCATCTGGATAATACGCAGACTGGCGATCAACGTGTTATCAGTCGCATCAAGCGGTTCGCCGCGCAGTTGCCTGAAATACGCAAACTACTCGACAGTGATATTCTGGCTGCCTATCAGGGTGACCCCTCTGCGCGCAGTATTGATGAAGTGCTGTTGTGCTACCCAGGTATTCACGCCGTGATTCATTACCGTTTAGCTCATGTGCTTTACCAACTGGATTTCCCGCTACTGGCGCGAATAATCACAGAGAAAGCGCACAGCCAGACGGGTATCGATATTCATCCCGGTGCGCAGATTGATGAAGGATTTTTTATCGATCACGGCACAGGCGTGGTAATTGGTGAAACGGCGATTATTGGAAAGCGAGTGCGTATCTATCAGGCCGTCACGCTGGGGGCGAAGAACTTCATTACTGATAGCAATGGGAATTTGAAAAAACGCTATCC
Source organism: Pectobacterium polonicum (assembly GCF_005497185.1). GTDB lineage: Bacteria > Pseudomonadota > Gammaproteobacteria > Enterobacterales > Enterobacteriaceae > Pectobacterium > Pectobacterium polonicum. The sequence continues at coordinate 17,394 of NZ_RJTN01000014.1, forward strand.
TCGCCATCCGATTATCGAAAATGATGTGGTGATCTACGCGGGCGCGACATTGCTGGGGCGTATTACTATCGGTGCACGTTCGAGTATTGGCGGTAACGTGTGGTTAACTCGCGACACGCCGCCGGACAGCAATATTCGACAAGCTAATCTATTACAAAGCCAATATAAAGATGGTGATGGGATTTGATTTTCTCATTATTTACTCTCTGGTTTTATTTTAAATAATAAGTTATCGATATTTATATTTTCTATGGCGGAGCTAAATAATAAGTTTTTATTATGATTATCTCTGTTTTTTAAATAGAGGCTCCATTTTTTTCTTTAATTAAAAATAAAGAATAAATAGCCCTGCTTACGGAAATAAGTATGAGTATTCTTGATCTTGTCGGAAATACGCCATTGTTAGCACTGCCGCATTTTTCTGAAAAAACGCCGGGTGTTTCTCTGTTGGCAAAAGCGGAGTTTATGAATCCCAGCGGTTCGGTAAAAGATCGGGCTGCAAAAGCTATGGTGCTTGACGGTATTGCTCAGGGGAAGCTCGTGCGTGGAAAGACGATCATTGACGCCACCAGCGGCAATACGGGTATTGCCTACGCGATGATCGGTGCGGCGCTGGGGTATGACGTGGTGCTCTATATGCCGCAGAACACCAGCAATGAGCGTAAACAGATTATTCGCCATTACGGTGCGACGATCGTAGAAACCGATCCGCTAGAAGGTTCCGATGGGGCTTATCTGGCGGTAAGAACGCAGGTGGAACAAGACCCCGAACGCTATTTTTATCCCGATCAATACAACAACCCCGTTAATGCCCATACACATTTTTCCACAACTGGTTGGGAAATTTGGCAGCAAACGCACAAGCGTATTACGCATTTTATCACCAGCATGGGCACCTCTGGCAGCTTTGTCGGCAGTGCGCGGCGACTAAAGCAGGAAAATCCTCGTATTCAAACATTAGCGGTACAGCCTGCGTCTCCTCTGCATGGTATTGAGGGCACCAAGCACATGGCTAGCAGCATCAAACCTGGCATTTTGGATGAAACTTTGCAGGACGGCGTGGTGACGGTAACGACGGAAGAAGCCTATGCCACCACTCGTCATCTGGCGAATTGCGAAGGTATTTTTACCGGCATCTCTTCGGGTGCCAATGTGGCGGCAGCCTTGAAGCTAGCTCAGACGCTGCCGAGCGGGTCTGTGGTTGTGACACTGCTTTGCGATACCGGTTCGCGCTATCTGGCAGATCCTTTTTGGAATGAAAGCTGATGATTCGATTAACAACGGAAACGGAGCGCCTGATTCGAGTAGAGGGCGAAAAAACGTACCCCAATGAGTGTTGCGGTGCGCTATTGGGGAGTTTTGACAAGAACGGTGATGCACAAGTGACGGCGCTACTGCCCATCGTCAACGCGCGCGAGGCGCAGGAGCAATATCACCGTTTTATCATCACGGCGGACGACTACCTATTGGCAGAACGCACGGCGCGAGCGCAGGACATTGACGTGGTGGGTTTCTACCATTCGCATCCGGATCATCCGGCCATCCCGTCCGAGTATGACCGTGAGCATGCCCTGCCGTTTTATGCCTACATCATCGTTGCCGTTGCCAAGGGGCAATCTACCGATCTCACCAGTTGGCGGTTGACGCAGGATCGGCAGCGTTTTGAACAGGAAGTGGTCGACATTGCGCAGTGATCAGCAGCGATAAGCAGTAACAAAGTGATGGGGACGATGTGCCCTGATGTTGAACATGGCAGAGAGAGCATAACGATGGCAGTGACATTATTGATTCCGACCGCATTACGCGCTTTTACCGACGGTCAGGGGAAAGTGAGCCTGGAAGGTGAAACGGTTGGGCAACTGGTGGCGGCATTAGCCGCTGGCTACCCCGATATTCATCAGCATCTCTATGAAGAGAATGGTTCGCTGCGCGCTTTTATCAATTTATACGTAGGTGAAACCAATATAAAAACCACTGGTGGTTTAGATACACCGGTTAAAAGTGGCGACGAGGTCCTTCTGGTGCCTGCCATTGCGGGTGGTGCCGGAGTGCTGGCATGAGTATTCCAAGCATTATCCCCGACGACCGTCTAACGGAACTGTCACACGCGGAGATCGCACGTTACAGCCGCCATCTGCTGCTGGCGGAAGTCGGGCTGGAAGGGCAACAACGCCTGAAAAGTGCACGCGTATTGCTGATTGGTACGGGGGGGCTGGGTGCACCGGTCGCACTGTATTTGGCTGCCGCAGGCGTAGGAACCATTGGCATCGTGGACTTCGATTTTGTCGAAGTATCCAACCTGCAACGGCAGATAATCCACAGCACCAAGGATATCGATCGCCCCAAGGTGGCGTCCGCCAAAGATAAAATCCGGGCCATCAATCCGGATATTGAGGTCGTGACCTACAACACGCAGCTCAGTAGTAAAAATGCGTTGGATATCATCCGCGATTACGACCTCGTTGTTGATGGCACCGATAACTATCCTACCCGCTATCTCATCAACGATGCCTGCGTACTGCTCGGTAAACCTAATGTGTACGGCTCTATTTTTCAGTTTGAAGGTCAGGCGAGTGTGTTCTATGCCAAAGCGGGCCCGTGCTATCGCTGCCTCTACCCGACGCCACCGCCTCCAGGGCTGGTACCTTCCTGTGCCGAAGGCGGTGTAGTGGGCGTGCTGCCGGGGATTATTGGCACCATTCAGGCTGCAGAGGCCATCAAGCTGATCGTCGGCGGTAGTGAGAGTCTGATCGGGCGTCTGCTGTTATTCGACGTATGGGAGATGAAACAGCGCGAGCTGAAGCTGGAAAAGGACGCCAACTGTCCGGTTTGTGGCGAGCACCCGACAATTCATGCGCTGATCGACTATGAGGAGTTCTGTGGCTTAAAACCTAACGAAGAAGAGGTGCCGATCGAAAGCGTCACGGCTCGCGAGTTGAAAGCGTGGCTGGATGCGGAGAAGCCGCTACAACTGATCGATATTCGTGAGCCACACGAGCGGGCGATCGTGAAGTTCCCCGATGCCAAGGTGATTCCGCTTGGGCAGATCGTGCGTCGTATTGATGAATTCGATCCTGCTGTGGATGCCGTGTTCCTCTGCAAAATCGGGCAGCGCAGTCTGTTTGCGATACGCGCCTTGCAGCGGGCTGGCTATACCGGCCGGGTATTAAATTTAAAAGATGGCATTAACGCGTGGGCGCAGGATGTGGATACCCGCCTGCCGCAGTACTGAAAACGCAGGGCAGTGTAAACATCACTTATTGAAAGTAAAACCTAAGGGAAAACATCATGACAGATAAAAACGTTCTGAACGCTCTGGGACGCGACGCCGCGTATCAACTCGCCAACGTAACTAAAACAGCACCACAGTTTGGGGCAATTACCCCGCGCTGGGTCAGTTATTTTCTGGATTACAAGGGATTAGAAGCTGGGATCTATCGCGTTAACAAAGTTGTGGAAGGCGATACGCCGCTGGATGCGCTGTGCAGCCAGGACCCGACCCAGACCGAAATCCCTAAAGGGTATATCGAATACCAAACGCAGCCGCGTGAATATCAGTTGGATTCTCTCGCGACGATTATTAATGTCGATACCAAAATCGCGGATATTTACAGCTCACCGTTCGATCAGGCTTCCGAACAAATTGCGTTGGCGATTGAAAGCTTGCGCGAGCGTCAGGAAAGCCAGCTAATCAATAACGATGATTATGGCCTGCTCAAGAATATCGCTGATTCTCAGCGGATCCAGACGCGCAATGGACGACCGACGCCGGATGATTTGGATGAGCTGATTTCTAAAGTATGGAAAGAGCCGTCGTTTTTCCTTGCTCACCCGCGTGCTATCGCCGCGTTTACCCGTGAAGCGACTCGGCGCGGTGTTCCGCCCGTCACGGCTAACCTGCACGGCGGGACTTTTATTCTGTGGCGCGGTATCCCTGTGATCCCTTCTGACAAGCTGTTCGTTGACGGTTTGAAGAACCCGAAAGGTAAGGGCGGTAAAACCAACATTCTGCTGATTCGCTCTGGTGAAGCCAAGCGCGGCGTGCTGGGCCTGTATCAGTCAGGGTTGCCAAATGAACAATCTCGCGGCTTATCTGTACGTTTCCGTGGCATTGATGACAATGGCGTTGCTTCTTACCTGCTTTCACTCTATTGCTCCGCTGCCATTCTGGCCGATGATGCTATCGCCGTATTGGAAGATGTTGAAGTAGGTGAATATTATGACTACGAATAATCTTTCGCTGCCGGGGATTCCCGGCCCGTGGCCAGGCAGTGGTGAGCGTCCGCTGTCAGCCCGAGATTACGGCCTGCCGGACGAGCGCGATTTGCTCGCGTTATTTGCGAGCAGAAGCCATCCACAGGGCGCGCCGGACCCAGCCTATGTGCCGAAAGTAGTGCCCTACGGTCAGGATATCGCCGTGCCCTCGGGGGCAACGGTACAACGATTGGGGGCAGCGTCTTCATCCGTGCCTGCACCGCTGGCGCGTGTTGGACATGTTCCCGTAGAACAGATCCGCGCCGATTTCCCAATCCTGTCTGAACAGGTTGACGGCAAGCCGCTGGTCTGGCTGGACAATGCGGCGACGACTCAACGGCCAAGACAGGTTATTGATCGCATCAGCCATTTTTACCTGCACGAAAACTCAAATATTCATCGTGCGGCGCATACGCTTGCCGCGCGCTCGACCGATGCTTACGAGGCTGCGCGAGATAAGGTGGCACGTTTTATCGGTGCGGGCAGTTCTGACAATATTGTGTTCGTACGCGGCACGACAGAAGGGCTGAACCTGATAGCTCAAAGCTATGTCAAACCGCTGTTACGTCCAGGAGATGAGATCATCCTGACGTTGCTGGAGCACCACGCCAATATTGTGCCGTGGCAATTGGTGGCTCAGGAGACTGGTGCGGTGATCCGTGTGGCGCCGGTGGATGAACACGGACAGTTGATTATTGAAGAGTATGTTCGCCTGTTCAATGACAAAACGCGTTTTGTTTCAGCCACCCACGTTTCCAATGCGTTGGGAACAGTGACGCCAATACAGGAGTTGGTAGCAATCGCCCACCGCTTTGGTGTACGTATTGCTATTGATGGTGCCCAGTCAATTTCGCATATCCCTGTGAATGTGACGACGCTGGATGCTGACTTCTTTGTCTTTTCCGGCCATAAAGTATTCGGGCCCACCGGTATCGGCGTGGTGTATGGCAAAAAGGATGTGCTGGAGGAGGCTCGCCCGTATCAGGGGGGCGGCAATATGATCGCCGATGTGACCTTTGAGCTGACACGTTACCAGCCTGCACCGAACAAGTTTGAGGCCGGAACGGGTAATATTGCTGACGCCGTCGGGCTTGGCGCGGCTATCGACTACGTCACTGCGCTGGGGATTGAGAATATCGCCCAGTATGAGCATGCGCTATTGGAGTACGGGATTGAGAAATTGTCACGGATTCCCGGGCTTAAACTGATCGGCACCGCTGCCCAGAAGACCAGCGTATTGTCGTTTGTGCTGCAAGGCCATGAAAACGAAGCGATAGGGCGTTACCTCAGTCAGGCGGGTATTGCCGTACGCTCTGGGCACCACTGTGCTCAGCCTATTTTGCGTCACTTTGGCTATGAAAGTACGGTGAGACCTTCTCTCGCCTTCTATAACACCCCGCAGGAAATTGATTTTCTGGCAGAAAAGATCTCACAGCTGGCAGCACGCTAATGCCTTCCCGTACCGCCCTGGCTTTTGGCAGGGGCGGTATCTTTTTTTCGTCGAGATGCGCTATCGGTTGTTGGATGAAAGGCAAACCGTAGCGAAGATGATTCAGTTTATTCCTCTCCCCGTTTCAACCCTTCCCAACTCAGTCCAAAACGTGCCAGATATTTGCGCAGTCGGTCAGCGTCGTTGGGCTTTTGTTTTTGCTGACGTGAGACGGCGAACAGGCGACGGCCAGCGTTGGAGAGCGAATGGGAGGTGCGGCAGACATCAAGCACGGTTTCGAGCTGGCGCTGCTCGAAGAGGTCGATGTTGGCGAGTTCGGGCGGTAGCGCGGTTGCTGGCGCATCACTTCGCCAACTGGCTTGCAGATGAGCAATTTCCTCCTCTACCTGTGCCACGGTGATACGGCCTTGTTCGGCTAGCGTCGCCATGCGGGCGAGTTCGCGGAAGTTGCCGCGTCACGCGGCTGAGGCTTTCTTGCGGCAGTTCAACGTCATTTTACAGCGTATTTTGGAATGGTGTTCGCAGAAATGGGTTCAACTCTGGAAATAAGCGGGCTTCTTCTTTTTTAATTGGCCGTGGTAAAGGATATTGCGGTGTTTGCGAAAAATGACGACAGGGAGTGGTTTTGAAGAAATTCGCATTTGTTAACGATGCCGCTGAAAGTGAATACAGAGCGCTTCCTGCGGATATACAGGATGAGTTTGGAAAAGACTTACGCCTCATTCAGTATGGGCAAGATCCTAAATTGCCAATTGATTTTCTTGATGGGGTTGGTATCGGTGTTATCGAACTAAAGATAAACGGTAGTCCTGTATATCGATGTGTCTATGTCGCTAAATATCTTGATACCGTGGTGGTTTTGCATTCCTTTAAGAAAACGACCAATAGCGTTGATCGTAAAGCTAAAGAGGTGGCTGAACAGCGGCTCAAAGCGCTTATGGCCGATGTCAGAGAGGCTGAGCGTTGTAAAAAACGTTAAGTTGCCGATTCGGCTTCAGTGATTGTGATTGACGCCTGATGTGGGCTTGGCATCGACATTTTCGCTCGGAAACCGAGAGCGTCTAACATGTCGAACATGGCATCAATAGTGAAAAGCTCTATCTTGGCATTTTTCAGTTCTGAAACGCGCGACTGGTTGATGCCGAGTTTTTCCGCTGCCTCTTTTTGTGTCCAACCTTTCTCTTTGATTAAATTAGTGATCATGATCGATAAATCCATTTTCATTGCCATCTTGCTGGCAACTTCAGCGTCATGCGTCACATGAAACGGACTTTCGTAGAATTTTAACGCCATAATATGTATCTCCTCATCTCAGTAAATTAAATATCTAATATTTTAGATAATTCGTCAAGTTTACTGGACAGAAGTTTCCTGTTTACTTTCTGTTGCCAGCCTCCCTCACCCCCTCCCAGCTCAGTCCAAAACGTGCCAGATACTTCCGCAGTCGGTCGGCGTCGTTGGGCTTTTGTTTTTGCTGGCGTGAGACGGCGAACAGGTGGCGGCCGGCGTCGGAGAGCGAATGGGAAGTGCGGCAGACATCGAGCACGGTTTCAAGCTGGCGCTGCTCGAAGAGGTCGATGTTGGCGAGTTCGGGCGGTAGCACGGTTGCTGGGGCATCGCTCTGCCAACTGGCTCGCAGGCGAGTGATTTCTTCCTCTACCTGTGCCACGGTGATGCGCCCTTGTTCGGCCAGCGTCGCCATGCGGGCGATGGATGAACCGAGTTCGCGGAAGTTGCCGCGCCATACGGCCTGCGGTGAGCAGGCAAAGGCGAGGTAGCGTTGTCGCGCGTCTTTATCGAAGCGGATCTGCGTTTGGTGATCGCGTGTGAAGCGTTGGAGTTCGTAGTCAATATTCGGTTCGATATCTTCCCGACGTTCCGCTAACCCCGGTAGAGGGAAGGTCCACATGTTGATACGCGCATAAAGATCTTCACGAAACTTGCCCTGTGCAATCCACTCGCGCAGGTTGCGGTGCGTGCCCGCAATTAACTGGAAATCGCTGCTGACTTCTTTATCCGAGCCAAACGGCAAAAAGCGTTTTTCTTCAATGGCCTTGAGCAGCATCGCCTGTTCGTCCAGCCCCAGTTCGGCAATTTCATCCAGAAACAGCATCCCGCCGTTCGCTTCACGCAGCAGCCCGCTTCTCGCCTGTAACGCACCGGTAAACGCGCCTTTTACGTGGCCGAATAGCGTCGACATCGCGTTGTCACCGCGCAGCGTGGCACAGTTAACCGCAACAAAACGGCCGCTGACCAGATGGCGTGATTGACGTAACTGATAGATGCGTTGAGCCAGAAAGGATTTCCCCGCACCGGTCGGGCCAGTTAAGAGCATTGGTGCGGTGGAGCGCAGTGCGACGCGCTCAATCTGATCGATCAGCGCATTAAACGTGGTATTGCGCGTCTCGATGCCCGATTTCAGGAACGAGACGGAACGCTCCTGCTCGTGTTGGAAACGGCTGGTGAGGGTAGCGTAGCGGCTAAGATCCAGATCGATGACGGCGTAGATGCCCTGCGGTGCGGGGCGATCCGCTTTCTCCCCAGGCGCGGTTTGCAGCAGCTTGGCAGGCAGATAGCGGGCCTCGGTCAGCAGGAACCAGCAAATCTGCACGACGTGGGTGCCGGTGGTGATGTGGACAAAATACTCTTCGTTCTCGGTATCGAACGGGTAGCGGCTCGCAAAGTCCAGAAAGGCGCTGTAGACCTCTTCCAGATTCCACGGGTCGCGCAGTTCAACGGCCTGAAGCGTGACCTGTGTAGCGGGTGACACCACGGCGATATCCTCCGCCACCTGCTGTGCCATTCCCTCGTTGCGTGATTGGTGCAGCAGTTCCAGGCGATCGACCGGAAAATCCGGCTGCTGACACAGGCCGACGGTAGGCCGCCATTTCGTCCAGCGATTCTCCCGTTTACCCCGTCTGTCCAGCGTAGTGCCCAGCACACCAATAACGACGCGACGCTTCATGCTATACCTTTATATAAAATATTATCCTGTAGGATAAATTTACCTGCTCTTTTATTTCATTGCTAGTTCGTGCGATGTATTTTTTATTTATTAATTATCAATTAATTATGTTTTTATTTTGCCTTTTTCAGAAATCTGGCACGTCTTTCGCTATATCTCAGGTGAACAATGACAAACAAAGAGAAGAAAAAATGGAAGAGATGAAAACACAGGATTACGACATGATGTCTCCAGTGAATAGCGCACCGGTAAAAATGTGGACACAGGGGGTGCCTGTGGAACCGGAAGCCCGTGACCAACTGCTGAACACGGCCAAAATGCCGTTTATTTTTAAACATCTGGCGGTGATGCCGGATGTGCATCTGGGAAAAGGATCGACGATTGGTAGCGTGATCCCCACGCGTGGCGCGATTATTCCCGCTGCGGTGGGCGTGGATATCGGCTGTGGGATGATTGCGGTGCGTACGTCACTGGTTGCCAGCGATCTGCCGGATAACCTGATGGGGCTGCGTAGCGCGATTGAACAGGCGGTGCCGCACGGACGTAGCGTCACGCGTTCCAAACGCGATGTCGGTTCCTGGCAGAACCCGCCGCAGACGGTGGATGCGCACTGGTCACTGCTGGAACCGCGTTTTAAACGTTTGACGGATAAATACCCGCAGTTGCTGAAAACCAACAACTACCAGCATTTGGGAACCTTAGGAACGGGTAACCACTTTATTGAAATCTGTCTGGATGAAGTGGATCGCGTGTGGGTGATGCTGCACAGCGGGTCGCGTGGTGTAGGGAATGCGATTGGGTCACTGTTCATCAAGCTGGCGCAGGAAGATATGCAGCAGCACATTGCGAATCTGCCGGATCGTAATCTGGCGTACTTCGAGGAAGGAAGCCTGCACTTTGACGATTACATTGAAGCGGTTGAGTGGGCGCAGGATTTTGCCCGTCATAACCGCGAAGTGATGATGTCGCATACGCTGGCGGCGCTGTCCCGTATTGTGACGAAGCCGTTTACCACCCAGCAGGAAGGCGTGAACTGCCACCATAACTATGTACAGCGCGAAACGCACTTTGGTGAATCAGTGCTGATTACCCGTAAAGGGGCGGTGTCGGCGCAGAAAGGCCAGATGGGCATTATTCCGGGGTCGATGGGCGCGAAGAGCTTTATCGTGCGTGGGTTGGGGAACGAAGAGAGCTTCTGTTCCTGTAGCCACGGCGCGGGAAGAACCATGAGTCGTACTGCGGCGAAAAAACGCTTCACCGTGGAAGACCAAATCCGCGCGACCGCACACGTCGAGTGCAGAAAAGACAGCGACGTTATCGATGAAATCCCGATGGCGTACAAAGATATCGATAAGGTGATGGCGGCGCAGTCATCGCTGGTGGAAATTGTGCATACGCTGCGTCAGGTAGTGTGTGTGAAAGGATGAGATCATGATGGAAAAGGATTATCGCGTCGATGCTGCCATGCGGACGCGGATAAAATTAGTCTTACAGGACGTGGAAGAACGTTATCAGGTAAAGGTGCTTTATGCATGCGAGTCGGGAAGCCGTGGCTGGGGATTTGCCTCCCCAGATAGCGACTACGACGTGCGTTTTCTCTATGTGCATCGGCCGGAGTGGTATTTACGCGTCGAAGCACAACGCGACGTGATAGAACTGCCGATCGACGATGAGCTGGACGTCTGCGGTTGGGAATGGCGCAAAGCGCTCGGCCTGCTTAAACGGGCTAACCCGACGCTGATCGAATGGCTGGATTCACCTGTGGTCTATCAAGAAGATCGGGATGCTACATCCGCACTGCGGGCGGCGGTGCCGACGTGGTTCTCACCGTCCAAGGCTCGCTGGCACTATCTGTCGATGGCACGTAAAAACTTTCGCGGCTATCTGCAAGAGGAAACGGTACGCCTCAAAAAGTATTTCTACGTCCTACGCCCGCTACTGGCTGTGCGCTGGATAGAGGCAGGCAAAGGTATGCCGCCGATGCGCTTTTCGCAGTTGCTTGCAGGAACGGTAGACGATCCGCGCCTGTTGGCTGAAGTTCATCAACTGTTGGAGATAAAGCAGCGTTCGGGAGAGGCAGAATATGGCCCGCGTCGGGAGGTTATCCACGCGTTTATCACGCAGATGCTGAACGACGCCGATAGCCCAGCAGTATTGCCAGACAGTAAGGCCGACGACGACACGATGCTGGATGCGCTGCTGTACCGGACGGTGATGGTATAAGCATTGATATGGAAGCGAAAAAGAGAAGGTAAGGAATATGGCATCGTACAATTTACTCCTGCAACAGTTGGAAAAGCTGGTGGCTTTACCAGATAACTATTATCGGCCCGCGCAGGCTGATGTATTGGGTTCGGCGTCATACCTGATAACGCTCACGCGTCACTATAACGGGCATATTCGGCAGCGTGCGGTGCTGTGTTTGGGCTTCATGGATGAGGTCTCGGCATTACCCGCGCTGATTGAACGGGTGAACGATTGGGCTGAACCGGTGCGCTGCGCGGCCAAGCAGAGTGTGCGGCTGCTGTTAACGCCGAATAACACCGCGTCTTTTGTCGCCAATTTGCCTGCTATTTTCTGGCTGTTGCAGTGCCAGCGGGAAGATCATCAGCGGCTGGTGGATGAGATCGTCAGCTTTCTGTCCGAGGAGGCGCACGCGCCGTCGTTACTGACGGGATTGTGTTCGGAAGACAAAACCGTTGCCCGATTATCACTGGATATTCTGGTTGAGTGTGAGCGCTTCCCGTTGAAGCAGATCTTTGGTCAGGCAATGTTGCATCGCGATCCGTTAGTCAGGGCGAACGCGGTGCGGTATCTGCTCAGTGCGGACAAGGATGTCGATCACGACGCGTTGACCATTCTGTTGAAAGACTCGTTCGCACCCATCAAGCAGTTGGCGTTGCAGTACGTGATAGACAATGCGTTCCCCGTGTCTGAACCTCAACTGATTGCCTTACTGTTTGATAAGAATGCATTGGTGCGCCAGCGCGCCTCAGCGCTACTGCGCGAACGAAACGACGATCCGGTTGCGCATTATCTTGCGGCACTGGATCGGGCGAGTACCGTCACAGTGCGCAAAATCACGCTTTGGGGGCTGGATGAGCATCGCTACGACGGTATTGTGGCGCTGGCGGAGCGCAATCTGGACGAGCGCTATCCTAGCCTTTATTACAGCGCTCTGCGCATTCTCATTCTGCGTACTGGTGACGACGCGCGTGAGCAGTTGTTAGCCTCTCTGCGTCACCCCTCGCTGGCTATTGCGAAGGTTGCGCGGGCGCTGTTTTACCAGCAGAAAATTTATCTGTCGCTGCCTGAGCTTCAACGTTGTCTGGACAGTGCGTCTTCCAGAGAACACGTTGAGGTGTACTACTTTTTAGCGCATAAACTGAACAAGTGGGATTGGCTGATTTTCCTGCTGGATAACGCTAAGCCAGAGAATACGGCACTAACGCAGACTGGCGTGGCGAGCTGGGTACAGCGGTTCAACCGTTCTGGCATATTACCGAATACGCGACAGCAGGCGCGTTTGCGGATGCTGCTTGATGAACATCCGCACGTTATCTCGCGCGGCAGCCCGTATATCACCCTGTTTTTGTATCGCTGATTTGTCGCTTTTTACCCCCGCCCCAAAAAAATATGCTCACGATGGTACGCCATCTGTGACAGGTCGGGTGGGTAGGCATTTGGCAGATGGATTTGCTTACCCTCGTACTGGGAAAAATTGACGTCACTGACGGCGCTTTTCAGCTTTTTGATGCGTGGCGAAAGCAGCATTTCCAGCGAATCATTGAAGCTAATCAGCCCCATATCAAAGGCTTTGTCATGCAGGTTGGACAAGCAAAGGCCGTTGCTGGGGTTGAGGCGGTGTTCTGCGGCCGTTTTCCACGGACGAATGTGGCTGGCGACCAGCAGAGCGGGTTCTTCTAATCCAGTCACGCAGCAGCGTTCGCCGTAGTTGCTGAGTACGCGTTTGCGGAATAGCTGCTGACCAATACGCGTTTTTACCTGTGTAAGGCGTTCTCCGCCGTGATAATCAGGGATTTCGCCCTCGTTGGCCTGAAACGGCGATGGCACCGACGTCGCTTCTGCCGCCCGTTCTTCGAGCGATACCATCGCCTGCTGGCACTGCTGTTCGAATAGCTCGGGGTTGCTGTCCATTTCCTGCCACAGCGCGCGGTCGGCGTTGGACGCGCCGCGCAAGCCAGTGCGACCGGAGTCGATAATAAACGGGTCGAGGCTGGCGAGATTAACCAGCTTCATCGCCAGTGCGGAAGGCGTGCGGTTAATCAACTCGGCGTAACGAATAATATCGGGGTTACGCGAATGCAGCCTGCCAAACGGTAGCTGACTGTACAGGGTGAAGGCGATCAGCAACTGATCCCGTGTCCAATGATTGGTGGCAGCCATGCGTATTTCGTCCGTTCATTAGCGCATTCGGTTAGTGATAACGCTAACTATGCCAGGTCAGTGCGTAAAATGCATGTGCTTGCCTGCGGCTGGATAATTGGTGCAGGCTGCGCTAACGTTCTGACAGCCTTCCTATTACGATGCCGAGAGACTATGCCCCGTTCTTCTATTTCCTTGTTTCGTCCCCTGTGCGCGCTGGCTTTGTTGGTGCTGGCGGGCTGCGCCAGCAAGACCGCGACGACGCCGGCATCGCGGCCTGCGGATATTCGTGCGCAGCTACTCAAGCTGCTGCCGGACAATGTGAAAGATCGTCAAGGCTGGGCGACCGATATTGCCACGGCATTTACCACGCAGGGGCTCGATCCCAGTAATGAAAATCTGTGCTCGGTGCTCGCGGTGACCGAGCAAGAATCGACGTTTAATGCCGATCCGCAGGTGCCGAATTTGTCGAAAATCGCCTGGCAGGAGATCGACCGTCGTGCGGAGAAAGTTCATGTTCCTGCATTTCTGGTGCGCACCGCGCTACTCATCAAATCCCCTAACGGCAAAAGTTACAGCGAGCGGCTCGATAAGGTGCGCACGGAAAAGGAACTCAGTGCGATCTTTGATGATTTCATCGACATGGTGCCGATGGGCCAGCAACTGTTTGGTCGGTTGAATCCGGTACATACTGGCGGGCCGATGCAGGTGAGCATCGCGTTTGCTGAAGCTAACGCAAAGGGCTATCCGTATACCGTAGATGGCACCCTTCGGCAGGAAGTGTTCAGCCGTCGCGGCGGGATGTATTTTGGCATCAAACACCTGCTGGACTATCCAACGAGCTATCCGCAGTCCATTTATCGGTTTGCAGATTTCAACGCAGGACGGTATGCCAGCCGAAATGCGGCGTTCCAACGTGCCGTGAGTCGTCTGACAGGGATCAAACTGGCGCTGGACGGTGATTTAATTAACTACAGTTCGGATAAAGCCAGCGCTACGGAGCTAGCGGTGCGTGCGCTGGGGAAACGGTTAGATATGAGCGAAAGTGCGATCCGTCGTGCGTTGGAGAAAGGCAATAGCCTGAATTTTGAAGACACCAGCCTGTATGAGCGTGTCTTTGCGCTGGCGGACAAAGTGGGGACGAAAGCGCCGCGTGCCATTCTGCCGGGGATCGCGCTGGAAAGTCCGAAAATCACCCGCAAACTCACTACGGCATGGTTTGCCCAACGTGTCGATGATCGCCGTCAGCGGTGCTTAGTGAGAGCCAAATAGGCAACGCCCTCAATGAGGGCGTGAGTATCACAATGCTGAAAAGGCAAACCGACCATTAGGCAATATTGTCTGCACTTCTTGAACGGTATTGTCTCCGCTACCTTGATAACAGCGCGTGCGCTAAAGGCTGCTGTGGTGCGCTATCGTCAACCTTGAAGCGGCTGACCAGCGATTCCATTTCAATTGCCTGTTCATCCAGTAATTGGCTGGCAACGGAAGCCTGCGAAACCAGAGTCGCATTTTGCTGCGTGACCATCTCCAATTGGCTGAGCGCTTCGTTAATTTGCGCGATGCCCAACGACTGCTCATCGGCAGCAACCGCAATCTCATTCACCAGATCGCGCACTTTACGTGTGCCGGTAACGATGTCGTTGATCCCCCGGTTCGATTGGTTGACCAGCTTCGTCCCTTCACTGACGCTGGCAATGCTATCGGCGATGAGCGCACGGATTTTGCCCGCTTCGTCTGCACTACGCTGCGAGAGTTGACGCACTTCCGCCGCAACAACGGAGAACCCTCGGCCATGCTGTCCTGCCCGTGCCGCTTCAACCGCGGCGTTTAGTGCCAGCAGGTTGGTTTGAAAGGCAATAGCATCAATGGCAGCCACTACAGCGTTCACGCGCTGGCTGGCATCCTGAATTCTTTCCATCGCACCGCTGGCCGATTCGGTAATGCTTCCGACGCGATGAGCCTGATCGTCTACCTCTGTCGTCAACTGACGTGCCTGCCCGGCAAAGTCTGCGGTTTGTTTTACCGTGACGGTGATTTCTTCCATGCTGCTGGCGGTTTGCACCAGCGAAGCGGATTGCTCTTCGGTACGCTGCGCCAGATCCTGATTGCCGTTGGCGATCTCGCTACTTGCACGCCCGATGGTTTGTGAACTGCGCTTAATATTCACTACCATATCGGCGATGTTTTCCAGTGAGGCGTTATACGCCTGATTCAACTGCGAAAGTTCATCGGTTCCTGGTACGCGTAGGCGGCGCGTAAGATCCCCGCCCATCTCGCGAATGGTCGTCAGCGTTTGCTGAAGCTGTTCGTTGATGCTGCGCATAATCATTAAGGCCAGGCCGATCGCCATCAGCAGAGAAACCAGCGCCCCTGCTAAATAGCTAATCCAGGACTGACGGGCATCGGCAGCCAAGGTGTTAACCTGTGTAGCCAGATCCTGAGCGGCGAGCTGTTCAACCTTTTTCAGCTCATCTATTTTTGCTGTTTGTTGGTTAAACCACTGGCTGGCATCAATCGCAAAATTACCGCCAGGGGACGCGATGGCCTTATTGCGCATTTGCAGCGCGCTCTGGGCTGAAGGATGGTTAAGCGCCTGTTCGAAAGCCTTGCGCAGCTCGGTATTGGCGAACATGTTATAGGCAGTGATATACGCCTCTCCCTTACCCACCATCTGGTTCAGACGCTCGAACATCCCGGTCGCAAAACTATTGGCAGAGAAGGTGTTGGAGAGTACGGCGCGCTCAAGCCCGGCTTGTTCTTTGACGTTCAACAGGTTGTAGTAGGCCGCCAGCCGCTGGGCAATGCCGCCGTCACTGACCAGATGGGTCATATCCCCGACAATATTCAGCAGATAGGTGACTGAATCGGAATAGTAACCGAGCGCCTGAGTGACAGAGATCGAGATATTATCGACATTACGGCGATGTTCGCCGATTTGTTGTACTTTCTGCGCGATCTTACCAAGCTCTTCGCTAACGGCAGAACCCAGTTCGTCCTGACTTAGGTTTGCGGTGGTGTGCTCCAGCACCTGTTGTGCCCGATCGGTCGCTTGCCGCTGCGTAGTGAGCTCTGCACCAAAATTTTTCCCCTGACTGCCAAAATAGCCTGCACTCAAACCGCGCTCACGTTGGAGCTGATGGGCGAACTCGCCTGCATCGCGCGCCAGAGTAATCAGTTTCGCCATGCGGGCCATTTCATTTTCCGTGTTGCGTCGCTCCACCACGCCGGAAAAACTGAACCACAGTAGGGCAAGGATTGGCGGTAGAAGAGCCAAAATGAATTTACTACGGATCGATATGTGGTGTAGGGATTTCATAGATATGCTCCATTGCCTGTAATCCGTCCGTTTCTGACATGTGCGGTGTGCAAAAGTAGACAGGGGTTTATTTTAGTTTCGGCGTAATGGGACAATGGTTTAGCATTGATTTCATCGTTCCCTTAAAAAAATCACGCCTATTCCGAGTACCACCATATTGATGAAAATATATTTATTATTATTTAATTAGTTATGTGATTTTTTGCAATAAGATCTTTAACTTATCGTACATCTAAGGTGGTATCTGTTTTTTTGCCTCGATATTGGTATTTTTACCCTCTGGATTACGGCGGGTAATAGCGCGCCCGCCGTGAAGAGGTGACGAAAGGATTAGAACCATTGGCCGAAGCGGCGGATGTAGGCGCGCTTGACCAGTTGTGCGACGGTGCAGTAGCCAATCAGCGTAGCGGCCAACCAAGGGAAATATTCCCACGGTAGCGGCTGCAAGCCCACTAGTGGCCCCAGCGGGGAGAACGGGAGATAGACACCCAGCGCCATTACCAGTCCGGTCATCAACATCACTGGCAGCGCCGCCGTACTCTGAATGAACGGAATCTTCTGGGTGCGTAGCATGTGCACCACCAGCGTTTGTGACAGCAACCCCTCAATGAACCAACCTGACTGGAACAGCGCCTGATGTTCGACGCTGTTGGCGGCAAACACGAACCACATCAGCGCGTAGGTGGTGATGTCAAAAATCGATGACGTCGGTCCGATACACAGCATGAAGCGACCAATATTTTTAGCATCCCATTTGCGGGGTTTGCGCAGGAACTCCTTATCCATTTTGTCCCATGGCAGCGACAACTGAGAGATGTCGTACATCAGGTTCTGAATCAGCAGATGAATCGCCAGCATCGGCAGAAAAGGAATAAAGGCGCTGGCGACCAGCACGGAAAACACGTTGCCGAAGTTGGAACTGGCGGTCATGTTCAGGTATTTGATGATATTACCGAATGTCTCGCGCCCTTTGATCACGCCCTCTTCCAACACCATCAGGTTCTTTTCCAGCAGAATGATATCAGCCGATTCTTTGGCGATATCCGTAGCGGTATCGACGGATATTCCGATATCGGCATCGCGCAGGGCGGGCGCATCGTTGATGCCGTCGCCCAAAAAACCAACCGTATGATTATTGCCTTGTAGCGCTTTCAGCACGCGGGATTTTTGTAGCGGGGTCAGTCTGGCAAAAATAGTACGCTGCTCTACCACTACACCGAGCTGCTCGTCGCTGAGTGCGTCGATCTCATTCCCTTCTAGTACCTCACCCGGCTCCAATCCAACATCGCGACAGATCTTGCGGGTAATAATCGCGTTATCGCCCGTCAGGACTTTCACCGTCACACCGTTTTCATGCAGGGCGCGAATCGCAGCAGAGGCGCTTTCTTTCGGCGGATCGAGGAACGTCAGCAGGCCGCAGAGGGTTAGATCGCGTTCATCCTCGGCGCTGAGCGGCAGCGTGCTGCCCACAGGGCTCAGTTCGCGCGTGCCGATCATCAGTACGCGGAACCCCTGCTGGTTATAGCTTTCCGCCAGTTCTTTCAGCGTGCGGCGGCGTGCGTCGTCCAGTTCGTGCCGCTGCCCGTTTTCACTGATATGCGTCGCGACAGCCAGCATCTCTTCTACGGCGCCTTTGCAAATCAGGCGCTGCTGGTTGTGTTCATCGGCCACGATGATGGACAGACGGCGACGGATAAAATCAAACGGTAGCTCATCGATTTTGCGGTAGCGACCCAGTGCGGCAATGGCAGGATTATGGCGACCAAACTGCATGATGGCCTGATCCATCAGGTTTTTCATGCCGCTCTGGTGCGCGCTGTTGAGCCAGGCGAGTTGCAGCACGCTCTCATCGACCTGACCCTGCGTATTGAGGTGATGCTCAAGGATGATACGATCCTGCGTTAGCGTGCCGGTTTTATCGGTGCACAGCACATCCATTGCGCCAAAGTTCTGAATCGCGTTCAGTCGTTTGACCACCACTTTGCGTCGCGCCATGGCAATCGCGCCTTTTGCCAGATTGGAAGAGACAATCATCGGCAGCATTTCCGGTGTCAGGCCGACAGCAACGGCCAGCGCAAACAGGCTGGCCTCCATCCAGTCACCTTTAGTGAAGCCGTTAATCAGTAGTACGACAGGCACCATCACGATCATAAAACGGATCAGCAGCCAGCTTACGCTGTTGACGCCGCGATCGAAGGCGGTTTGGGAACGGGTGCCAACGATGGATTTCGCCAGCGAACCGAAATAAGTATGGCTACCGGTTGCCACCACGATTGCCGTCGCCGTGCCGCTAGAGATGTTGGTTCCCATTAGGCAAATGTTGGATAACGCCAGCAGATCGCTTTCTCCGCTGCCGCCAGTGGGCTGACAGCCTTTGGCGCTGATATCGCTGAAGACATCGTATTTTTCTATCGGCAGCGATTCACCAGTCAGCACGGCCTGGCTGACGAACAGATCGCGTGATTCCACCAGCCGGATATCCGCAGGCACCATGTCGCCGGCTGAGAGGGTCAGGATATCGCCGGGAACCAGCTGTTGAAGTGGGATTTCCTGCATGACGGCAGTGGCGCTGGCGTGGGGGCGTCGTAGTACGGTAGCCGTTGTTCGCACCATGGATTTCAGCGCTTCTGCGGCTTTGTTGGTGCGAAACTCCTGCCAGAAGCGCAGCAGACCGCTCAGGCTCACCATCATCAGAATGATGATCACACCCGTGAGCGATGTCTCTTCGTTATGGCGCAGCGGTAGCCAGTAGTCGGTGAAAAAGCTGATAGCGGCCAGCGCCATCAGCACGTAAATAAACGGGTTATTAAATGCGGCGGCTAGCTGCACCAGCGCATGGGGTGCTTTCTCATGGGCGACGCGGTTTTCGCCATAGGTTTGCTGGCGCTCAAGGATGTCATCATGGCTTAAGCCGTGCAGGTGGGTGTTCAGGTTAGCCAGCGTTTGGTCGAGGCTGTTTTGCGCCTCACGGGCAATTGCAAAGGTGGCTGTGGGGGTCTTACGGGCGTGATGATGCCCCGTTTGCGTGATCATATCGGTCATGATGCTGTTCTCTTAATGTTGCCTGTCCGCCGCGCACGGGCGCGCATCCCGGATAAAGGGACGTAAAGCGGAAAAAAATGAAGGTATTAAGGGCGGTAAACGGTGCAGACGGAGAGAACAGAGAGGTCGGGGAAGAAGACGGTTCTTATTCTAACGGATGCGGTTTACCGGGCCATCTAGGGTGTTCGTCCATGTGGTCTCCTTATCGCCATATGGCGAAATAGCAAAGTAGTTGTCGGCTGACGAAACAAAGTACGTAGAAACAAAGTACGTAGAAACAGAGTATGTAGAAACAAAGTACATAGTTTAGTGGTGCAACCATAACTCAGTTTGCCTAAACCGCACGTCAACGTTTACTCATGAGTGATATCAGGTGGGCTTGTTGCCAATCTGCGGGTATTACGGTGGCGTACTGCACGGCGGAGAGCGGTTGGAAAAGAAATGAATTAGAAACAAATGGTCGCCCCGCCGGGTAGCCAGCGGGGCTGCTGCGAATTAATGAATTCTCAGCATGTGGTCCTGATTAACTTTGAAGAAACGAACGGCATCGCGCAGCTGTTCGCCCTGTTCTGTCATGGCGTGTGCTGCCGTGGCGGATTCTTCCACCAGCGCAGCGTTCTGCTGGGTGACCCGATCCATTTGTTCTACCGCGACGCTGATCTCTTTGATGCCAATATGCTGCTCGTTGGATGCCTGAGAAATTTCCGCCACGATATCCGTCACTTTTTTCACCGACTGCACAATCTCCGACATCGCCTGACTGGCTTTATCTGCCCGTGCGGAACCGTCGGTGATCTTCTCAACGGTGCCTTCAATCAGCGTTTTGATCTCTTTGGCGGCGTTGGCGCTCTTCTGTGCCAGCGTCCGTACTTCGCCCGCCACAACGGCAAAACCTTTCCCTTCGCTTCCTGCTCTGGCTGCTTCTACTGCGGCGTTCAGTGCCAGGATATTCGTCTGGAAGGCAATACCTTCGATCACGGCGATAATATCGACGATTTTCTGTGAACTGTCGGAGATCTCGTGCATGCGTTTAAGCATATCATCCACGATGAGCCCGCCTTGAGAGGCAGTTTCTGACGTTTGCTGCGCCAACTGGCTGGCTTCTTTCGCGTTATCCGCATTCTGCCGCACGGTGTGCGTCAACTGTTGCATGTTGGCCGATGCCTGAATCAGTGAGGCAGCCTGCTCTTCGGTACGCTGTGACAAGTCACTGTTACCTTGAGCAATTTCGCTGGATGCCAGCGAGATGGATTCGCTGCCGTTCATGATGGTATGCACGATGCTCATCAACTGTTGGTTCATGTGGTTGATTGACGCGAGCAGACTCGAGTTGTCGCCCTGACGCAGCTGGATTTTTGCTGTCAGGTTACCGGATGCGATCTCGGTCATGATTTCTTGTGCGTAGTGAGGATCGCCGCCGAGCTGACGAGAAATATTACGTGAAATAATCGTAGCGATAGCAACGGTTGCCAGCAGAGCCAACACCAGTAGCCCCCACACGTAGTATTGTGAGGTGCGGTATGTCGTTTCGGCGCTGTCTACGATGTCTTTTGTGGTCGCGATTTCCATCTCGACGAGTTTCGCCAGGTCTTTCATGAGCTGGCCGCGATATTTGCCAGAGCTTGCGCCGCTGATCTTGCTGGCTTCTTCCAAATCGCCCCGATTCACGATGTCAATCAGCGTGGCGTTGACTGAGTTGAAAGCAGAGAAGTTTTCGCCAATCACCTTGATCAGCGCTTTTTTATCCTCAGTGCTGGCAACCGCTTGATAGTTCTTAAACGCAGTAAGGAAGGCATCGGCGTTTTGCAGTAATTCCTTACGGTGACCTTCACGCTCCTCAGGCGTTTTTGAGTCAATATACTGTACTTGCTGTAAACGTGTTTCAGACAGCACACCGCGCATTTCCAGGCTATATCGTACGCCGGGTAGGCTGCTGCTGCTTAATTCATCAATACGACTATTATTAACGCTAAGCTGGAGTAGTGAAACCACACCTAATAGCAACATCATTGCTATCAGCACGGAAAAGCCGAGTAACAACTTGGAAAGTACTGTGAGTTGAGAAAATTTCATCGCTATTCTTATTGATTATATAGAGAAGGTAGTAGTGATAACGGCAAAGAAAATAAGATCTTTATAATGCGGAATTCGATAAATTGGCCTTAATGAATAAACGGAGTTTAATACTGAAATTAATTAATATATCAATACTAAATCCTGATAAATAAAAATCTATAATATATTTAGCCTGATAATGGAGGGTTAAAAATTATTTTAATAAATGTTTTTATTATTGATGTGAAGGGGGCTATTCACAAATAGGATAAATAAAATGTGATTGTCATCAACAATCTCTAGTTATTTATCTCTTTAAAAATAACAATTATCTGTAACAGAATTTATTCATTAAATGACAAATAATTTCTTTTCATTTCTTTATTCATCAAATTATGGAGGTAATATATTTTTTATATTACCTCCGCAGGATTATTCTTAGTTCAAAGCATTACTCAGTCCAGATAAAACACAGGTTTCAGCGCCGCGCTGACCGGGCTGTTATCGGGGTTGGAGGGCATCACGTCGCCCATGTGTTTCCACCAGCGTTGGCAGACTTCCGTTTGCGCAATCGCCTCCCAGCGCGCTTCGGATTCGACTTCTACATAACCGAAGAGCAGATTGCGTTGCTCGTCTAGAAAAATGCTGTAGTGGTGCGCCCCGTGGTTTTTCAGCACCTCGGCCAGTTCTGGCCAGATCGGGTTATGACGACGCTGATATTCGTCGTGGCAGTCAGGAAAAACCGACATCACAAAAGCTTTACGCAACATGGCTGCGTCCTCATCATCGTTAGCAGAACAGAACGCCACGATGGTATGCCGTGGCGTTTTGAGATTGAAGGCAATGTTGTATGCGCTGCACGAACGCTATGCATTATCTGAACTATACGTATTATCTCAATTACACGCGCAGCGCGGCTTCCAGCGGAGTGACGCCAAAACGTTCACCCAGTGCGATCAGCTCTTCGGTAGAGATTGTCTGTTTCTTACCGCCCATCGAGATGACTTTCACCATGACTTCGGCGGATTTCTCGGCAGTATCGATCAGGCCGAAGGCGTCATCCAGCGTTGGGCCAGTACCGAAAATGCCGTGAAATGGCCACAGGACCAACGAATGACGCTTCATTTGCTCGGAGGTGGCATCGCCAATGGCATCGGTGCCCGGCACCATCCACGGCACAATGCCTACGCCGTCTGGGAAGACGACCAGACACTCTGTGCTACCTTCCCATAGCTCACGGGTGAATTTCGCGGTATCCAGTTCCAGCACATAGCTCAGGGCAATCAGATTGGTCGCGTGGCAGTGCATGATGACGCGATCGTGTCCGTGGGTCACACCCATGCGCACAATGTGCGACTGGAAATGCGAGGCCAGTTCAGAGGTTGGCAGGCCGCCGTTGGTCAGCCCCCAGAAGATGCGGTAGCCTTTACCGTCACTGTCTATCTGCAACACCACCAGTGAATCCGCCGGGTCCAGTTGAACGTTGCGGAAGAACTTGCCGGAGCCCGTAACGATAAACCAGCAGTCCGCCAGTTCTGGCATTGGCTGTGATAGCGCTTCATGACGCGGCTGCGGATAGAAATCGCTTTCATAAGGCGTCACATCCTCAGCCGTCAGGCGCAGGCTGACGTTACCGCCGTTACGTTCGTCCCAGCCTTTGAGCCACATGTCGCTGGTGGCTTTAACCATTCCCTGTACAAACCAGGAAGAGAGAATTGCTTGCATAGTCTTACCCTTGACGTTGAGTGAGGATGGTTTCTTCATACTGACGTACCTGTTGCAGCCAGTCGCTGCCTGGGATGACGTCATGACGCTGGCAGTAGTGCTCCCACACGGCCTGCCACGGCAGCGATTTTTGCTCTTCCAGCAGCGCCAGACGTGCGGTGTAATCGCCGTTTTGCTCCAATGTGCGCAGCGTTTCCGTGGGTTCAAGCAGCGCGCGCAGCAGGGCTTTCTTCATATTGCGCGTGCCGATGACCCAGGCCGCGATGCGATTGATTGAGGCATCAAAGAAATCGAGCCCGATATGGACGCGATTAAGCAATTTATGGCGCACGATCTCGTGAGCGATAGCCTGCGTTTCGTCATCCAGCAGCACGACATGATCGCTGTCCCAGCGCACCGGGCGGCTGACGTGCAGCAGCAGGCGCGGTACGTAGAGAATCGCGCTGGAAATCTTGTCGGAAATCACTTCAGTCGGATGGAAGTGTCCGGCATCCAGACAGAGTGCGGTGCCGCGGCTGGCTGCGTAGCCAAGGTAGAATTCGTTGGAACCGACGGTGAAACTTTCTGCGCCTATGCCAAACAGCTTACTTTCCACCGCATCGATATGGTGTGACGGATCGAGCGGTTCGGCGATGACTTCATCCAGTGCGCTGAGCAGCCGCTGGCGGAATGCCAGACGATCGATGGTTAAATCTTTCATGCCGTCCGGCACCCAGATGTTCATGACTGACGGCGTACCGAGTTCGCGACCGAAGTAGGCGGAAATCCGGCGGCTTGCCTGACAGTGCTCAATCCAGAAGCGGCGCACTTTTTCGTCCGGGTGTGACAGCGTAAAGCCGTCTGCACTCAGCGGATGAGAAAAGCAGGTTGGGTTAAAGTCCAGCCCAAGCTGGTGACGTTTGGCCCACGCAACCCAAGAGCTGAAATGTTCAGGGGCAATCTCGTTACGGGCGACAGGCTGTGCGGATTCAAGATAGATAGCGTGCAGGTTCAGCCGCTTGGGACCGGGGATCAATGCAAATGCCTGTTCCAGATCGGCACGCAGTTCATCCGGCGTACTTGCCTTACCGGGGTAGTTGCCAGTGGCCTGAATACCGCCCGTTAATGGCCCGCCGGTGTTTTCGAATCCGGCCACATCATCACCCTGCCAGCAATGCATTGACACCGGAATCTGGTCGAGCTGTTCCAGCGCAGCCTCTACGTCAATATCCAGGCTGGCATAACGCGCTTTTGCCAACTGCCATGCGGTTTCAATTGGTGTGCTCATTGCGTAGTCTCCTTTTTGCCCTGTGGGGCGGTTTCTGGCTGGCTGAGCGCCTGAAAGCGACGCCAGTGCCCGGCAAAATCACTCTCCGCACGCGGGGTATAGCGATGCAGAGGGAAGTTATGAGTCAGCATGTGACGGAATGCAGTAAGGTCGGTGACAGCACCTAGCGCCATCAATTGGCAGCCGATATTGCCGAGCGTAGAGGCTTCGACCGGCCCGGCGAGAACCGGGATCTGGCATACATCAGCACACAGTTGGTTCAGAAACGCGTTCTGGCTGCCGCCGCCGACAATATGCAACTGGCGGATCGGGGCGTGACGCAATTCACCCAACTCCAGCACGACCTGCCGGTAAAGCAAGGCGAGGCTGTCGAAAATGCAGCGTGCCAGTTCGGCATCGCTGTGGGGAATGGGTTGACCGTGCTCACGGCAATAGTCACGGATTGCCTGATGCATGGACGGCGGATTGATAAAGCGTTCGTCATTAGGGTTAACGAGGCTAACAAAAGCGGGCAGGGCAGCGGCGGACTGAATCAATGCGCCTAAATCCTTGATGCCACGCTCCTGACAAACGCGCTGTAGCAGCCACAGACCCATGATATTTTTCAGCACCCGATAGGTGCCGTTTACGCCACCTTCATTGGTGATATTGGCGGCCAGCGCCTGCGGGCAGTTAAACGGGGTGTCGCTCTCGATGCCCATCAGCGACCACGTGCCGGAACTGAGGTAAGCGCTGTCGCGGCTCTGTAACGGTGCACCGACTACCGCGCTGGCGGTATCGTGCGTCGCGACGGCAGTAACGGGGATCTGCCGCCCGCTCGGTGCGGCCCAATTCCCGACGGCGTGCCCCGGCTGCACTGGATCGCTCAACCAGCGGCGCGGTACATCCAGATAGTCCAGCAGTTCGCCGTCCCAGGTTTTCTGTTCCAGATTGAGCAGTTGAGTCGTGCTGGCGTTGGTGTATTCGCA
This sequence comes from Pectobacterium polonicum, assembly GCF_005497185.1. Lineage (GTDB taxonomy): Bacteria > Pseudomonadota > Gammaproteobacteria > Enterobacterales > Enterobacteriaceae > Pectobacterium > Pectobacterium polonicum. Next base: position 42,825 of record NZ_RJTN01000014.1, read on the forward strand.
GACCCGTTGACCCGTGAGGCGATAGTGAAAATAGTCGGGGATCATCAGCAAATGTTCTACCCGATCCCGATCGTCGGGAGGCATGTCGCCCAACGCTTTGAGCTGGTACAGCGTATTGAACGGCAGAAACTGAATGCCGGTACGCCGATAGATAGCCTCACGGCCCAGGTCAGCGGTGACGGCAGCCATCACGCCGTCGGTACGGTGGTCGCGATAAGAATACGGTAGGCCGACGCGCTGTCCGTTTTTATCGAGTAGCACATAGTCCACGCCCCAACTGTCAATCCCAATGCTATCGGGGGCGAGACCCGTAGCATCAATTTGGTGTAATCCGGTAAGAATGTCGTGTTCCAGTGTGGCTAGATCCCACTGGTGATGACCGTCCTGAAAAATCAGCGTGTTGCTGAAACGGTGAATTTCTTTCAGCGTCAGATGCTGCGTTGCGGTATGGAACGTCGCCAGCATCACCCGACCGCTGGATGCGCCCAAATCCACCGCCACGATATTCTTCACCGCCATAGCCGCCACTCCTTATCGTTGAATGTGTTGCAGTGTAAGGATCGGTAACAGAAGCCACCTTCCGGTGAGTGCCACCTGTAACAGGCGATTGGCAAAATGACAAAGCTGACCGTGAAAGGGCTCACAATCTGGGAAATTATTTAGATAATAACCATGGAAAAAACAGGGAAAACGCCGTGTGATCCTTGCCACACTTCAATCAATTGAGCGGGACGATCTTAAAAAAAGTGCAGTCAGACGGCGCGTGGGTGACGGTATTTGAAGGCTGGTTTTGTGGCTTATGACTACTCTTTTTCAAAGACTGCCTTTTTCAACGGCTGTATTTTTCAAAGGTCGCATTTTTGCCAAAGGCTGAATGGAGAGCTGAAATGACGTTACTTCGTGGTGATGATTTTTTTACTTCGCGTGCCGTGACGGTCGCGGTAGAGCCGCGTACCCCACAGACGGCCTTTCCTGAGCATTATCATGATTTCTGGGAAATTGTGCTGGTGGAGCAGGGCGCAGGCGTCCATGTATTTAACGACCAGCCCTACGCCCTGTGTAGCGGGACGGTGTTCTTTGTTCGCGATAACGATCGACATCTGTTCGAAGATGTAGAAGGACTGTGCCTGACCAACATGTTGTACCGTTCGCCGCGCGGGTTTCGCTTCCTGTCTGATATCGCCGCCTTTTTGCCGTATGGTCTAAATGGCGAGTGGCAAGGGCAATGGCAGGTGAATGCGATGGGAATGCAACAGTTAAAACAGTCGCTGAACAGTCTGGCGGAACTGGCGCAGAGCGATGCGCCGGAAGCGATTGCCGCCAGCGAGAGCCTGTTTTTGCACATTCTGGTACAACTGCGTCAGCACTGTTTCCAAACACAGGGTAACGGCTCCGAGCGTCAGGGGGTGCAGGCGCTGCTGGGCTGGCTGCAAAATAATTACAGCGAAGAGGTTAACTGGGGGGGGCTGGCCGATCAGTTCTCGCTGCCGCTGCGTACACTGCACCGTCAGCTAAAACAACACACGGGTATGACACCACAACGCTATCTGAATCGGTTAAGATTGCTGGAGGCACGTCGGCGGTTGCAGCAAAGTGATGACTCGATCACCACCATTGCGCACGCCTGTGGATTCAGCGACAGCAATCATTTCTCGACGCAATTCCGCAAGGCATTCTCGCAGGCGCCCAAATCACTACGCCATCAGGCGTTTTCTCGTGAAGAGTAGGTAACGGCAACTGCGGGTGAGGGAATGGCGACAGCAATACGGGGTTTGAAATTACAGACTGAAGACTATTTCCTCACTGACAAGAATGCCGTGATGGTTGCCGAACGGCACCCGCAGCCGGTGTTCCCGCTGCATCACCATGACTTTGACGAACTGGTCATTGTCTGGCGTGGCAATGGACTGCATCTCTGGAATGATGTGCCTTACCGTATTACCCGCGGCGATATGTTCTATGTTTCCGCGCACGATCGCCACAGCTATGAATCCGTCCACGCGCTTGAATTGGACAATATTCTCTATATCCGCAATCGCCTGACGCTATCCGCCGACTGGCAAACGTTACTGCCGGGCGGAGAGCATCCGCAAAGCCAGCGCCACTGGTGTTTAGGCTCGGAAGGCATGGATACCATTCGTGAGAAGGTGGACGCGCTGACGCAGGAGTGTATGAAATCGGATGCATTGTCGCTGCAACTGAGCGAGGCGCTGCTGTTGCAGATCGCGTTGCTGGCGGCGCGCTATCGCCACACGCCGGATAATCCGCAATTGGCGGATGCCCACCAGCTAGATATGTTAATGAATGCCCTGCGCGCCAGTATTGCCGCACCATTCCGTTTTGAAGCCTTCTGCGAACAGCACCACTTTAGCGCCCGCAGTTTGCGTTCGCGCTTTAAAGAACAAACGGGCATGAGCGTGCCGCATTACCTGCGTCAGCTACGGCTCTGCAAAGCGATGGAACTGCTGCGTTATGATTTGCAAACGATTGGTGAAGTTGCCGCACTGTGCGGTTTTGAAGACAGCAATTACTTTTCTGTGGTGTTCCATCAGGCGTTCGGCGTCTCGCCCAGCGCCTACCGCCAGCGTTTCCTGGATGCGGAGTGACTGTGCTTTTTTAGCGATTAAGTGTGATGAATCAATGAAGGGTTAATAGTGGTAGCGGCAGGCAGCGATCATCATGGAGTCATCGGTGATGGCATAAACCAGACGGTGTTCTTCGGTGATGCGGCGCGACCAGAAACCAGCAAGGTTATGTTTAAGTGGCTCTGGTTTTCCTTTTCCTTCAAAAGATGTTCTGCGCGTTTCTTTTATTAATTCATTGATCTTTTTGACCATCCGCTTATCGATGTTCTGCCAGTATAAGTAGTCTTCCCATGCTTCTTCTGACCAGATTAGCTTCACTCAATGATATCTCTTTCTTCGCCATTGCCAGCCTTAAGGCTCTCGATTGAATTCATCAGCCTTTTTGCATTGGCTGGTGAACGCAGCAGATACGCAGTTTCCTCTAGAGAATTATATTCTTCCAGAGACATAAGCACGCAGGCTTCACCATTCTGTCGAGTGATAAGAATAGGAGCACGGTCTTCGACCGTTTTCATCATGGTCGCCGATAGATTTTGTCGGGCTTCACTGTAGCTAATTGTACGCATCTGTACCTCCTGATATGTACTTATCATTGTACAATGCCGCTGTGTTTTTAACCACTCAATCTTTCTTCAACATCACTATTCCGCCACCGTCGAGAGCAATAAACGCGTGTAAGGATGCTGTGGCTGGTTGAAGATCTGCTCGACCGGCCCTGTTTCTACGATATCCCCGTCTTTCATCACTGCGATACGGTGGCTCATGTGCTGCACGACGCCCAGATCGTGGGAGATGAACAGCATTGTCAGCCCTAACTGGCGCTGCAACGCGACCAGCAAATCCAGCACCTGCGCCTGTGTGGTGACATCTAACGCCGATACTGGCTCATCGCAGATCAGAATTTCTGGCTCTGAAGCCAACGCTTGTGCGATGGATACACGCTGGCGCTGCCCGCCGGACAACGCCGTCGGACGTCGGGTGAGTAGGTCGGGTGTGAGTCCGACATATTCCAGCAGTGTCAGAATACGACGCTGTTTCTCATCCTCGCTCAGATCGCGGCGCAAGCGCAGCGGCTGGCGCAAAATCTGGGCGACGGTAAATTGCGGATCGAAAGAACTGAGTGGGTCCTGCGTGATTGTCTGAATACGGGCGCGCAGCGGTCGGCGCTCGCGTTCTGTCAGCGTACTCCAGGCGCTGTCTGCTAACCGGACATCGCCGCTATCTGGCTTTTGTAGCGCCAGAATGACTTTCCCCAGCGTTGTTTTACCTGAACCGGATTCCCCGACGATACCCAGTGTTTCACCGCGTTTGATTTGGAGTGAAACCTGATTTACCGCTTGCATCCGACTACCGTCCGGGCGCTTGAATGATACGGCAATCCGATCCGCCGTCAGCGCTACCGTATCGCTACTGACGTGATCTGCTGCCAGAGAAGTCTGTGATGGCGTAATCCCGCCCTGTAACGGATCGGCACCGGCTAGCCACTTCCCACGTGTAGAAGCGGTCGGGATCGCCGCCAGCAGTTTGCGGGTGTAGGGATGCGTCGGCGCTGACAGAATCTGCCGTGCTTCTCCGCTTTCTACCAGCGCGCCTTGCTGCATGACGATCACGCGATCCGCCACGTCAGCGACGACAGCAAGATCGTGGGTGATCAGTAGAACACCGTGACCCGCCTGCGCCAATGCGGTGAAGACTTTTAGCACCTGCTTCTGCACCGTAGCATCCAGCGCGGTGGTCGGTTCATCGGCAATCAGTAACTGTGGACCCGCTGCCAACGCGGAAGCAATCAACGCGCGTTGACGCAGGCCGCCGGAAAGCTCATGTGGGTACTGTGCAGCTCGATTCTCTGGGTCGGGGATGCCCGCCTGTGCCAGGAGTTCGGTAACGCGTGCGGGAACCTGCTGGCGAGGCAATAAGCGATGGGTCAGAATCGGTTCGGCGACTTCTTGCCCGATCTTGCGCAGCGGGTCGAGAGACACCAGCGCATCCTGCAACACAAAACCAATTTCGCGGCCGCGAATCGCACGCCAGTCGCGATCGGTCAGATAGCGTAAATCGCATAGGCTGCCATCATGGCGCGTGAGTTCAATCGCATTTGCCTGAACATCGACGCCTTCGCCGGATAGCCCCACCAGCGTACGGGCAGTGACGGATTTCCCTGAACCCGATTCGCCAACCAACGCCAGAATTTCTCCCGCATTGACCTGAAAAGAGAGATTTTTAACCGAACGAATCGGACCGAAGGGACTGGGAAACGTAACGCTCAAGCCGTCTACGCGCAGCAGCGGCGTTTTCGCGGGCGCATCTGAAGAGGGGTGAGGCAGTGTGTTCAGGCTCATCTAGCCTCTCCTTTTGCCAAAATAGCCTGTAAACGGCGACCGAGCACGGTAATGGAAATCACCGACAGCGCGACGACGCTGGCGGGCAGCAAGCTGACCCACGGTGCGATATCAAGGAAATTACGCCCGTCTGCGAGTAATGCGCCCCATTCTGCGGTCGGCGGAACGACGCCCAGCCCCAGAAAGCTAAGCGCCGAGGCGGACAGCACCGCGTGACCGACGCCAATGGTGGCGACAATTAACAGCGGGCGCAGCGTATTGGGAATGATGTGGCGAAAGACGATATACAACGGGTGTTCGCCCAGCGCGATAGCATGTTCGACATAGCCGGATAATCTGACTTGCAGCACCTGAGAACGAATCAGGCGAGCATAACCAGCAATGCCTGCCAGACCGACGGCCAGCATGGTGTTTTCTGGCCCGCGCCCCAGCACGGCGATCACCAATAGCGCCAGCAGCAGATCGGGAAATGCCAGCATGATGTCCAGCAGGCGTACCAGAACCTGACGAATACGCAGCGGAGCGAGCACCGACAGCGTACCAAACAGTACGCCACCGAAGCAGGCGATGAGCATCGCTCCGACACCAATCCCTAGCGACAGTGACGTGCCGTGCACGATGCGAGCAAAAATGTCGCGTCCCAGCTGATCGGTGCCGAACCAATAGGTGGCATTCGGTGACTGAAATACCGCGCCCATGTCCATTTCATCTGCGGCGCGACTGGTAAACAGTGACGGAAAAAAGACTGCCAGCGCTAGCAGGAACACAAGTGCGGCGGGCAACAGCGTTGCTGTGGTCAGCCACGGGCTGCGATAGTGTTTTCTTGATGAAGTCTGCGTGTAGGGCATCGGTTCACTACTCATGGGCGCTCGCCTTCTTGCGTAAGCGGGGGTCGATGATGAGGTACAGCGCATCCACCAGCAAATTTATGACGACAAACAGGAACGCGGACAGCATAACGACACCCAGCACCAGCGGCATGTCGCGGTTTTCAATCGCGCTTAGCGTGACCTGTCCGATACCGGCGCGACCAAACACGGTTTCAGTCAGCACGGAACCACCGAGCACGCTTGCCAGTAACGTACCGGTCAGCGTTGAGGCTGCCAGTGACGCATGGCGTAAACCGTGGCGGAAGCGCAGTCGAATTTCGCTGACACCGCGAGTACGCACGGTTAACGAAAACGGTTGGGATAATGCATCTTCCAGACCGTCGCGCAGTACCTGGCTCAGAATAGCGGCAATCGGCAGGCTCAGCGTGATCACTGGTAAGACTAACGACATAAAACCGTCGTTGCCGGTGACAGGGAACCATTGCAGACGAAAACTGAACAGGCTGAGTAGCACGATACCGATCCAATAGACCGGTGTGCTAAGCAGCGTCAGTTCCAGCCACGATACGGCGTTGCGTAGCACGCCATAGCGACCGGCGGTGAGTAGAGCACTGACGATAGCGAGGAACAGTGCCAATACCAAACCACCGAATGCCAGTGGCAGGGTTTGATGCATGGCATCTGCGATGACGGAACCGACAGGTTGGCGATAGAGATAGCTGACGCCAAAATCACCCTGTAGCGCCTGCCCGCAGTAGCGCAGATATTGCACCCACAGCGGTTGATCCAAGCCAAACTGTTTGATGAGCACGGCGCGATAGGCTGCATCCACCACGTTCTCGCCGCCGCTGAGAATGGCAACGGGATCGCCGGGGATCAGTTTGACGGCAATAAACGTCAATGTGGCTGCGCCCCAGAGCACAGCCAGAATGGTGAAGAGACGTTTGCCTAACGCGAGCAGGTTAACGTTTAATCCAGACATCATAGAAGTTCGGTTTTGCGTTGGTGGCCCAGCTTACGCCCTGTACCTGTTTGGACAACCCGAGTTGATAGGCAGGAACGTACAGAGGAACGACATACGCCTGATCGATCACTTCATGCTGTATCTCAGTGTAGAGCTGTTTACGTTCCGCTTCGCCTGCGCCGATGGCTTTTCTCAGCTTGTCATCCAGCACGCTGATGCGGGTAAAGTTATTGCCGTTCGGTGGCGCATAGGCTGAATCAAAGACGGTACGCAGAATATCTGGCTCTGCACGCACGAAGAAGTTAGACGCGATGTCGTATTCGTTAGCGTTGGTGCGGGTAGTAAATTCACCTGCGTCGACTGGCGTTAATTGGACGTCAAAGCCTGCTTGTTTCACCTGGAATTGCACGGCCTGGAACAGCGCGACATCTGCTGCTTCAACGTTGGTTGATGCATAGACAAAGCTGACGCTCAGGCGCTTGCCGTCTTTGGTACGGAACCCTGCGCTGTCTTTCTGTTTCCAGCCTGCGTTATCCAGCAGGTCGTTGGCTTTTTTCACATCAAAGCCCCAGCGTGACGCGACGCTCGGATCGTAGTACAGCGTGGCTGGACCGAGCACGTTATCGGCCGCTTTTAGCGTACCGAAGAAGGCGACTTTTACCGCTGCGTTGCTGTCTACTGCGCTCTGGAATGCTTTACGCACCGCGACGTCCTGGAAAGGACCTTTGGTGGTGTTGAGGTAGAGTACGCGGTTAACGCCTGGGTTTTCGTAAGTGATGACTTCCAGTTTCGGATTACGTTTCACCGCTGGGAAATTGGCAGGCGGTACGGCATCAATTGCCTGAATCTGTCCACTGCTCAGTGCGCCAAGGCGAACTGACGCTTCCGGCAGATATTTGAACACCAGACCATCCAGATAAGCAGGGCCTGTATGTTTTGCATAGCCCGGTCCCCAGTTGTAATCAGGGCGTTTCGTCAGTTTGCTGCCGCTGCCTTTTACAAAGGAATCAAGAACAAATGGCCCTGAGCCCACCACGGTATTACTGGTGTTTGGCGTATTTTTCAGGTAAGTCGGCGATTGAATGCCCAGATACGGTAGACTCAACCCCTGTAACAGCGCCGCAAACGGTGAGCTGTAGTGGAGCACAATGGTATAGTCATCCGGCGTTGATATTTTGTCGATCGGGCCTAACAGCGATTTGGCGTAGCTGGAGGTGGTTTTTGGATCGAGAATGCGTTCGATATTATATTTCACTGCTTCTGCATCGAGCTTGGTGCCGTCGCTAAACGTGACATCTTTGCGCAGATGGAAGGTGTATTCGGTGTTGTTATCGTTGATCTTCCAGCTTTCTGCCAACCAAGGCGTAAAGCGGTTGTCCTCTGCTTGCCCAACCAGTGAATCAACGACGTTGCGGGAAATCAGTGCGGCCACGCCGTAGGCGGTAATGTGCGGATCGATAACGGGAGTATCGCTGCCCAGACCGACATTCAGAATGCCGCCGGAGACGGGTTTTTCAGCACTTTGCGCCGCGTAAGCGCCGGGGTTGAGTGCGAAGAGTAATGAGAGTAATCCTGCGGCGAGAGTCGTAACCTGCGGATGATTTTTTTCCATTCCCTGTGTCCTTTACGAATGTCATGAGGCCATACACGGCGGTCTTTTCGCTACTGTAGAGGGCCGTCTTATGCATGTAAAAGAATAAAAATTGATTTTCAATTCCATAAAAATATATATGCGGAGGGGGGCTTGGCAGGAACGCTTTACTTCGCTGATGTGGTTTTACTGGCTACGTGCCGGGACGTTCTTTGTCACTGGGTCATGTGTGATGCAAGGCGAGAGTATGAGTTACTGAACTGTTATTATTTCACAAATAAATAACTAGGCTATTTATTATTGACGCGTTATATACCCGTAATACTTCAAGCCGCAGGTGCGTTGGCTGCGTTCACTCACCCGAATCACTTACCTGAGTAAGCTCATCGGGACTCCCTCTCTTGCCGCCTTCCTGCAACTCGAATTATTTGGGGTATAGCTGAGTTATTATTCATTTCTCTCTCTGTAAATATACATTTCGTCTACGTTATAGAATCTGGTTTTTCAATTATTGAATAAAAATTTCACAAAAAATCAACTCGTGATTTCTTATTGTCATTTTATAAAAATTAAAACCCCATTCCTAATAACAAAATAACCTAGAGAGATTGTTGGATATATCAATTAACCTCTTTATAAGTACATAATACCTATGTAAGAATATAACCTTTAATGGTTAGATTGGTAAAAAAATGAACTTTTTTGAACAAACATCTCCATCTCGGAGACGCTATGGATTAGCTGCTTTTATTGGTTTGATTGCAGGTATTGTTTCATCTTTCGTAAAATGGGGGGCAGAAAATCCGCTTCCACCGCGTAGCCCTACTGATATGTTTAGTGGTGCTTGCGCCCCCGAATCACTGATTAGAGCTGCTGAGCAAATTGATTGTTCTCGTAACTTTCTTAACCCTCCCTACATTTTTTTACGCGATTGGCTTGGCGTCGTTGATCCTAATGCGGCTGTTTATACCTTTGCCGGCCACGTATTCAATTGGGTTGGTGTAACGCATATTATTTTCTCTATTGTTTTTGCCGTAGGTTACTGCGTTGTTGCCGAAGTATTTCCTAAAATAAAATTATGGCAAGGTTTGTTGGCTGGTGCGCTGGCTCAATTATTTGTCCATATGATTTCATTCCCATTGATGGGTCTGACACCTTCTCTATTTGTTCTTCCTTGGTATGAACATGTATCAGAAATCGTGGGCCATTTAATTTGGTTCTGGTCTATTGAAATTATTCGTCGTGATTTGCGTAATCGTATGACTCACGAACCTGACCCGGAAATTCCTTTGGGCGCTTCACGATAAATCGTGATTTTATTTTAGCGATATAAAATATTGCGATACTTATTCTTTCTGTTTCACAGTGAAAACAAGCTTGCAATAAAAATGAACGCTATTCCAGAACGCCTTGAGACTCTCTCAGGGCGTTTTTACTTTCTTGGTTATCAAAGCGATTGCTACTCGGACTGCCAGGTTTACATCACGGGAGGGACGAGCGAACGAGCATAAAACCAAGGCGCATGTAAGTTTGTGAGCACTTACATCTATGCTGGTTTTGCTAGGAGCAAGGGAACCAAACAGTAAACGCATACCTGCTATGCTTCATCTTGCCAAACGTCCTCATATCCGGCCCGATCGATGATGAATTTTGTTCCTTCGGGTAAAAATAGATACGGTATGACTTCAGGCAACATTTCCTCCAGGTGACTCGTGTGCAGTGCCTGATAAAAACCACTCTCAGCGGAATAGTCGCCACAATGAATAAACCAGCTTATCGTGCCATTTTCCGGTAATACGATCCGGGTTCCGTAAATGGGGGCGTGTTGTAAGGTATCTAAGGCAATGGCGACCATTTCCTCTGGGGGATGCAGCGGTAATTGATACTTATTGCAGGTCTGTTTTTGTTGCGCGCTGGGGAGTGCTCGATCCGCTTTTTGCATGGTTAATTTCGCTGTGGTTTTTATGCCTTCCGAGATTGAGAAACTCAGTATTTTAATTGAGTGCTCAGCCTGTGGTGACCTCAGCTATCCAGCCACCAATTTAAAAGCGTTTCGTCTTCATCGTCGTCAATATTCTTATAAATATTGGAAAAGTACCATTCGAGGCCTGTTTTTTCGCGAAAGGCGTCGAAAACATCGGCAATCTTATCCATCCCATTCCTGGCAGGAACGGCCAATGTCAAATTTCCCTTAAATATGCCGTCTAGGGTTCCATTCAGTTGGCTGAGCACCTCATTCTCTAAATGGGTGATATCTTCAGAAGGAAGTTCATTGGCGTAAATATGAATGCAAAAATTACCGCCCCTGTGCAGCACTTCTGGATGGGCATGTGTGTCGTTAATTCGGAAGGTATCTCCGCGTGCTAAATTTAACGCAAGGCCGGGAGAAGACAGTAATTCGTAAGTGTCTTTCTCGATTTCTCGAACAGGGAGTTGTTCAAACACCGGCCTGTCATCATTATCTGCTACATATACACGAACTAACATAGGTGGATATTACCAATATTTGAGTCAGTGACGTAAAATTATGTCCCGATGTTAGCCCAAAAATACACTTTCGTATCTTGTTTTCCATGGAACTGTTTTTTATACGGCGAATTGCTACGATGATCGAGAGACGTTGGTGGGCGTATCGGTAAATATCTGCCGAAGTGAGGCTTCAATGTCGTCAATAGTTCCCAACTTAGGTGTGAGTCCTATCTCAATCATTTTTATCGTTTTGCACCAGTTTGTTGCGCTTGAGCACGTAAAAATGATTTTGTCTGTCGTGACCAAAACATCATCAATTCCGCCATACCCAGCCATGTCCGGATTACCGATCTCAACATAATAAGTATCTTGACCCAGCTCTTTATCCTGCTCGTCAGGCTCTTCCGCCCGCTGCAAAATCAGAAAATGCTGTGGACTATCTGCATTGTCAGCAAACCCAACCGTTAAAACCGCTTCTTCAGCCGACGAATCATAGTAGGCTGCCGAAAATTTAACGCTCATGACTTTCTCCAAGACTGATCTATCTATAACAGCGGCAACAGGAACTTATCACGCAAGGCGGTATGTTTACAGCAGCCGACGTGATGAAAACCTCTTTTTGCAAAATCTGTGGCAATATCGGCGTCAGAACGGAAAATGCTTGATAGAAAAAAGGGTGAATAAGGTTGCTGATGACAGAGACTACAATGTTGCTCGATATGCCAATGGTGAAGTCGATGCTTGACGATCTCAGAAAACAATTTCAGGTATTTGATACGACCCATTCATATTTTGATTACCTGGCGTGTTGTGATTTGGTCGATGAATGGAAATTTTCTGACGGCGATTATTTTGGACACTTACCGTACAGCGATGAGCGTATGGGATTTTCGTCCCCCCGACTGATGAAAAGGAAATATGCCAATGTAGATGAAGCGCGTTGGCTGGGGAAATATGGTGCCGGTTTCTCTGGTGGCCGTCATGCTATTACCGTTTCTCCTGGGCAGAAGGGCATTCAAGCCATTCAGGCAACCCAATATAACCGTACGGGCGATGTTTTAGAGATTGCTACTCTCGGTTTTAAGGGAATAGATCGTCCAGAACGTGTTGAATCAAAATTGCTTGGCTTGGGAAGAATGTTGCCAGTAGAGGATCACGCGGTGGTTTATGCGGGCGTTGGTATTAGAGAGGCTTTTTCCGTATTTCTTTACCAGTATTCCTCTGCCGGTCAGGTGTTGTCTGGCCGAGCGTTTTCCAAAGGGTGGCCCAGTGAAGATGAATGGTTCTGTCACTACGATAATGACGGGCAACTTGCTGAGATAACGTCAGGCAATACATCCGTTTGGCGTAAGAAATCAGCCAGTTAACCGGTTTGCCGCTATCGATCATTGATACGAGAAATACCTAGGTACGATGAACTGAAGCCGTTCACTGACCGTATTTAGCTCCAGTTCATACAAATTCGCCGATTTTACATTGACCTGAAGCCACAGCGAGTTTTCATTCCCAGAGATCAAACGGGCGTCATTGTTCTTAATCACATTCATAACACGTTGGGTAATCGAGGTGTCATCAAAGATGAGTTTGTACTCATAGCTCATATTGTAGGGGGCTTATTTATGCTGAACGCTGCTCAACGTCATTAATCATTATTTCGATCGCCATATTAGAGGCAAGTCGATATTGCATTTGGATAGAATTAAGGGGATTTTTACGGCAAGCTCAACCGGAAGCGTCGTCGGTGCGCCATACATATCGACTATTCCGACTTCAACAACACCATCAACAAGAGCAGAGAATGCTTCACGATCTTGCGGTGCAATTGATAGGGCGAGATCTCGCGGTATATCATCTCCGCGACCATTTAGCGGCAGCAATGCACCTTTTCTTTCCCACTCAACCAGGCTGCCACTTTCAGGATAATCGTTAAGATGAGCTATCAGCGCCTCGATCGAGGGATGCCGAATCAATTTTGCGTCGCAATAAGCCTGTAAACAGGCAGAGGCATAGCGTTGTAAATCTCTTGGGGAAAGCGCGGTTATTTCACTAAATGTCACTGAGACCTTCATTTCGTTGTTTCCACAAAATTAAAATTTGCGAATGTTGGATATTTATCCAACAAGTTCATTGCCGTGAATGACATCGTCGAGTGGCTTATTCTTTTTTCCTATAGCAATGGCATTCGATTAATCCAATCACGACAAATTCATCATTATGTGTTTTATCATTTGAGCCGTACCCTCATCGGAATATTGCTACTTTGTTCCACAGAATCATAGTCTCAGCGAAAGCCCTGTCTGCTTGCAGAGCTATAAGCTCTCCTGCATACAGTGGATCGCTTTTTATTGTTCTCTCCTCATCATCACTCAAGACTGCCGCTTTTCCTTCCTTCTCGTTGAGTAAAAAGCGCTGAGCCGCTAGGTAGTCATGAGCGTCAATAAGAGAAGACTCTGCTGCCTCTAAGCTCACCTTACCTTCAGAGAAAAACATCAGGAAGTCTGAAAATGCGTAGAGATACAGATTTTTTAAAATCTCTTCGTTATTAGCATCTTGTTCATCCGCTATGGCTGCATCTATCGCCTCAAGTGCCCGATCGACATTGAGGTATTGCGTCTCTGATGCAAGGTAGTCCCAAAGATCGTCCGTAAGTGAGGTAATCTCCTGCGGTAACTTAATACTCATCGAATGAAGTAAATCACTGAACCGATCAAATGCTTTTAATAGCACGAAGAAAGCGATTTTTTCTGGGTTACCCATTACTCATCCTTCTGATGTTGGGTGTTTAATCGATGAGGCAGCATATAGGGAGGGAAGCAGCAATATCAATGCGTTAACGTACTTTTCTTCTGTGTTGATGTTATTGCCATCGCGTTCGACGATTGTCTGGTGGCACCGAACGCGATGATGAAACGCTTACACGGCCATGCCTAATCCAACAATATTGCCGCCCCCCAGCTAGAAACTGATGGGGTCCCGATTGATGAGGGGTTTGTTGTAAGTGCTCCAGTTGGTGATCCTGAAATTCTGCTTTACCACGAAACGACCAGTATTGTTGGAATGATGTGTTATCTGAGACGGTTATTCGGCAAAAATTCGATTTATTCAACAGATCGCTACAAAAACGAGGCTTGGTAATAAAAGCACACTTATAAGAATTTGGCTTATAGATGTTTTGCTATTCATTAAAAATGAAATGGTTTTCATATAATGCATATCATTTCAATTTTAATTATATCTATTTAAATTGTAAAAGTGATTTTTTATAGGGTTAAATCTACAGATTTTAATTTTTTTTAAATTTTTATTTTTAATAAAAAAACGATCTAAATCATTACGATACCGAAGTTTTACATAGGATTGTTAGTTTTATATTTTAATCTAACTGTATGATATTTATTAGATTAATTAATTCTTGTGATTCCTCTTATAGGTAAAAAACTATTTGATTAATTTTGATGAAATAGAGTAAGTTTATCTTCGCTGTAGCACTGCTGCGTTGTGGCAATTTTGAATCAAATAAATTAGCTAATATTTCAGCGATTTCTTCAAAATCTGCGACAATTACAGAGAGTAGCTTTGATGGTAATTATGAATGTACCGTTACGTTGAGGGCGAATGGTACTTGGTTGATTGAACCCGGAAATAAAAATGCTGTTTCGTTAGGTAGTGATTTACATAATATCAATGAGTTAATCAAGGCTCATTTGAAAATTGCAACCGCTCATTCTTCTCTCGTGGCGTTGTATAGTACTCAGTTCCCAACCGAATCGTTAGCATCGTTGCCTTCTTATGGCAGTGATGAATATGCTGCTAAGTCAACGGGCATTACTATTAGCGGAGTATCCCAGCAGAATGAGGGGGATACTGAAAAAAACAATTTTATCACTGGCACGGTTACAGTAGGTACAGTTATTATCGCCGGTTTTACTTTTATGATTGCATCTAATATCAAGTTGAAAATTTTAAAACCTGCTTCAGGTGGCACATCATTCGATTTTACATATAATGGTGAGGCTACGGTTGATAAAATACTAGCGGCCTTTGGGAAAAATCAGACCATCGATTTTTCAAATGATGGTAATTGAATTAATCTATTTTTAAAATAATATAAGATAGGTAATTTCCAATTAAATGAACACCGTGGCTATATTGGTGCGGTGTTCAACGCTTTATATTGGAGTAAAGATCTAGACCCTATCAATCGTTGTATTTTTTTGAAAAAACACTGTCAATGTATAAATAAAAATGCAATGAGATATCGACAGTGGGAGTTCTCTTGACGTTCCTCTTTACCCACGTAGCCTCCTTTTCGAACGAGCACTTTTAAGAGTACGAAGAAAGTGATTTTTTCTGGGTTGCCATTACTCATCCTTCTGATATTGGGGTTTAATCGATGAGGCTGGATTCACATCATGATGAATAATGACGTATTCAGAAAGGCAGAATCACAAAACGCGGAAATCATCGTTGAAGGCGCGATAGGGCAGAACATTCCGCAAATGGCGTATTCTGTTCAAGAATTGATTACCACCGCAGCAGAATTTTTCGCTATTATTTCCCTCTTTTTTCACCTGCATATAGTGAGTTATGGAACGTTTTATTGAGAATCTGATGTACTCATCGCGCTGGCTACTTGCCCCTGTTTATCTTGGGCTATCGTTGGGGCTGCTGGCGTTGGCGATCAAGTTTTTCCAGGAGGTGTTCCACGTCCTGCCCAATATCTTAGATATTGCGGAAGCGGATCTGGTATTGGTTCTGCTGTCGCTGATCGACATGACGCTGGTCGGCGGATTGCTGGTGATGGTGATGTTGTCCGGTTACGAAAATTTTGTGTCGGCATTGGATATCACTGAAGGCCGAGAAAAGCTGAGCTGGCTGGGTAAAATGGACTCTGGCTCGCTGAAAAACAAAGTGGCCGCCTCGATTGTTGCTATCTCGTCTATCCATCTGCTGCGAGTGTTCATGGACGCGCGTAATATCCCAGACAACAAGCTGATGTGGTACGTGATTATCCATTTGACGTTTGTGCTGTCTGCGCTCGTCATGGGGTATCTGGATCGCATGTCGCGTTACGAAAAAAGCAAAACGGCATAATCAGCGCCGCACGGTTTGCGTAGCCAGAAGAAAGAACAGATCCTATTGTTAACGAAGTGATTTTATCAACGCGCTTTGTCTAATGGAGGATATTATGCCGCAAACCGATCGCATTAACCGTCGTGTGGTTCTGGCCCAGCGCCCGCACGGCGCGCCGACACAAGATAATTTTCGTCTGGAACAGCAGGCTGTCCCGTCAGTAGAAATGGGGCAGGTGCTGTTGCGCACCGTATTTCTTTCCCTCGACCCTTACATGCGTGGCCGCATGAGCGACGCGCCCTCTTATGCTAAACCCGTCGAACTGAATGACGTGATGGTCGGTGGGACCATCAGTCGCGTGGCTGAGTCAAAGCACCCGGATTATCAGGCGGGCGACTGGGTACTCTCCTACAGCGGTTGGCAGGATTATGTGCTTTCCGATGGTAAAGGGTTAACCAATTTGGGGCAGTCACCCACCAATCCTTCCTATGCGCTGGGTGTGCTCGGTATGCCGGGCTTTACGGCGTATATGGGGCTGACGGATATCGGTCAGCCGAAAGCCGGTGAAACGCTGGTGGTGGCCGCTGCGACCGGGCCAGTAGGCGCGACGGTCGGCCAGATCGGCAAACTGAAAGGCTGCCGGGTCGTTGGTGTAGCGGGAGGGGCGGAGAAGTGTCGCTACGCGGTTGAGGTGCTGGGGTTTGATGTGTGTCTCGATCATCGGGCGGATGATTTTGCTGAACAGCTGAAACAAGCCTGCCCACAGGGCATCGATATCTATTTTGAAAACGTCGGCGGGAAAGTTTTTGATGCGGTGCTGCCACTGCTGAACACCTCGGCGCGTATTCCGGTGTGTGGATTAGTCTCTGGTTACAATGCTACAGGGCTGCCTGATGGGCCCGATCGCTTATCGCTGCTGGCAGGGACTATCTTGAAAAAACGCATCCGCATGCAGGGATTCATTATCTTTGATGATTATGGACATCGCTTTGACGAATTCTGGAAAGAGGTGTCGCCGTGGGTCGCGCAAGGCAAGATCAAATATCGGGAAGAAATCGTCGATGGTCTGGAAAACGCCCCAGAGGCCTTTATCGGCCTGCTACACGGCCGCAACTTTGGCAAATTAGTGGTCAGAGTAGGGCCGGATGCCTAGCAACAAATGCGCACTGGCGTTGACGAAAAACGAGTTGGCGTAAAAATTGCCTGATCCCCTGCGTCATCGTTGCGGGGGAGAAGGCCAATGCATCCTGATTCTACGTCGTTTCGCGTGCGGCCGTTGCAGCCGTGGTTTGTCATCAACGCGGCGGAAGATTACCTGAAGAAAAATGTCAGTCAGTCACCCATTGCCCATTTTTACAGTTTCACGGTCGATCGCGCCGAGTCGATGACGCTGGCGGTGCCGGACGGCAGCGTCGATCTGTTGCTGCACTGCTGTCCTGATGCACCAAGTGGACGCGTTTGTGGCAGTACCGCATCGGCACAGATTACCCGATTGATGCCGGGAGAGCGCTATTTTGGCGTGCGCTTTATGCCGGGGATCATGCCCGCTTTTCTTGACCTGTCGCCGGGGGAACTGGCGGGGCAGGAGATCCCTTTTGATGAGGTTGCACCTGACACTTCACGTTTGCTGAGGCGGCTGGTAAACAGCCATGACTTTAACGACCAGGTCAGCTTGTTTCTACACTATTTTTCCTACTGGACAAACCGCTCGGCACCGCCGCTATTGCTGCAAATCATCGATCTGATTATGGCTCACGACGGCAAGATCAGGGTAGATGAACTGGAGCGGAAAACGCTCTATTCAGCCCGCTATATTCACCGTTTGTTTCATGATAACTGCGGTATGTCGCCTAAAACGTTCTGCCGTACGATTCGTTTTCAGCGGGCGCTTGCGTTGCTCAATCAGGGCAATATCGACAACCTAACCACGCTGGCGCAGCGCCTTGAATACGCCGACCAGTCACATTTCTTCCGTGAATTCAAAGCATTTACCTCCTGTTCGCCACAGCACTATCTGGCACGGCTACAGGCTGTGCGCTACCAGTGCCGTATCCGCCAGTGCTGAATCCGCCATGATGACGCCAGTGCGAAGTCACCTCTCATCGTATGCCGCTTTTTTTGGGGCAATCTGCACCAAAAAGAGGCTATTACTGCACCGTGGCGTGTGCCGATTTATTCTATTTTCCTCGCCTTACCCCTTGCTATAAACGTTTCACACCGTGCGCTATCGCACATTTCTCTTGTGAACGTTGTGAGGTTTTTATGGCACAGGCAAAAGACATCGTACCGGGTTTTTACACCATTGATGACGCGATCGCACTGGATGGCGAGACCACCCGCGCGCTGCAATTAACCCACCTGAACCGTATGCGCTCTCTGGATGGCCATGCCAAATACTTTGTTCGAGCGGAAGGTAGCACCTTCATTGATGACCAAGGTGAAAAGCATCTGGACATGATTGGTGCGGTCGGGGTGGTGACGGTTGGTAACAACAATGAGTTCGTGTGGTCCTGTTTGCAGAAGTGTTTCGATAACCGTCTCTTCATGATGGGCGCGATTTCCTATCACAACGTGGCGGCAGCGCTGGCGCACAACATGGCGTTGCTCTCGCCACAGGGAAAACTGACCAAAATGGGTACGGCGACCGGAGGCGCAGAAGCGATTGAGGGAATGATCAAACTGGTCAAGCTCGGCACTCGACATAAAGCACACAAGACTCACCTGCTGGCGACGCTGGGCGCGTTTCACGGTAAGACGTCTGGTGCGGTATCGCTCGGCGGCAAGGATAAATGGCGTGCAGGGCAGCAGCCGACGTTGGGCAATATCGATCATGTTACTTACGGATCGATTCCAGAGCTGGAAGGTGCGTTAGCGACAGGAAAATACAAGGCGTTCGTGGTGGAACCGATCCAGGGCGAAGGCGGCATTATCGTGCCTCCGGCGGGCTACCTGAAAGCCGCACGCGAGCTGTGCGATCGCTATGACACCCTGCTGGTGCTGGATGAGATTCAGTGCGGAGCCGCGCGTACTGGCAAATTCTGGTGCTGTGAACACGATGATGTGGTGCCGGACTGTATCGTGTTCGCCAAAGGTTTGTCCGGTGGGCTGGTGCCGTTTGGCGGCTATCTCTGTACGGAAAACTTGTATGAAGCCGCTTATGGCACTATCGAAACCTGCTATCACCACACTGCTACCTATCAGGAAAATACCCTGAGTGCGGCGGCCGCATTGGGTTCCTTACAGTTCATCATCGAACACGATCTTTGCGGCATGGCGGAACGTAAAGGCGCGTTAATGATGCAGCGGTTATATGACATTCAGGCTCGCCACCCGCAGGTGATCAAAGAAGTACGTGGTAAAGGGCTGATGATTGGTATTGAGTTTGGTCGTTTGCCGGAGGCGCTGCAAGCCAGTATGGGCGAATACTATTCTATGGCGATAGCGGGGCTGCTGGTAGAAAAATGGCGTATTCAGGTGAATTTCACCATCAATAATCTGGCGGTGTTCCGCTTCCTACCGGCGCTGACGATTAGCGAAGAAGAACTCGACTATGCGCTGAACGCGTTTGAATCTGCATTAATCAGTGTGGTTGAACAGGCTGAGCAGGCCAACACCTCTGTAATGACGGCGTGAGGTGGCTGCGATGACATTTACTTATTCACAGCCGGTGAAACTGTGTATCGGCAGAGGTGAAGTTGACCGAGTAGGCGAAGAGGTGGCGCTGTTGGGGAGCCGCGTACTGCTGGTGACGGGGAAAACCAGCTGTCGCCAAACCGGGCTGCTGACGCGTCTGACCGACCGATTAACGCAGAGCGGTGTGCGCTGGGTGTTATTCGACAGCATTGAAGCCAATCCGCTCACCACGACGGTGGATGATGGTGCAGCGCTGGCGCGTGAGCAGCAGTGTGATGTGGTGCTTGGCGTGGGAGGCGGCAGCGTGATGGATGCCGCTAAGGGCATCGCGTTCATGGCATGCCATTCGGGGAAACTGCTGGATTATCTGTCTCAACCACCGACGCCAGCCACGACGCTGCCGCTGGTGTTGGTGACCACGACGGCGGGAACGGGGAGCGAGGGCAACTGTGTCGCCGTTTTCACCAATCCAGAAACCCACGATAAACCGGCATTTTTCTCACCGGCGCTGTATGCACGGACAGCCATTGTCGATCCGACGCTGATGGTCACGCAGTCACCACGTATGGTGGCGGCAACGGGGTTTGATGCACTCAGCCATAACATTGAGGCGCGGGTGGGTAAGTTCTGCAATCCGATGACGGAAATCATGACCGAGCGCGCCATTCGGCTGCTGACCACATTTTTGCCACGCGTTTGCCGAGATGTGACCGATCTGGATGCCTGGGATCGGGTGTGCTGGGCGAATACGCTTGGCGGCATGGCTATCGGGATGTCGGCCTGCGGTCTGCCGCATGCGATGGAGCACCCGCTGAGCGGGCTGTACAACATCACGCACGGCGAAGGGCTTGCGGCGCTGTATCCCGAACTGATGCGTTTTTCCTGTGCTGAAAATGTCGCGGGTTTTGCTGCTGTTACCTGTGCGATGAGCGATAGCGTAACGCATCTAAATGACCCGGAGCGGGCGAGACACAGCGTCTATCTGGTGCAGCGTTTTCTGGAAAACATTGGACTGACGTTTACGCTGCGCGATCTGGGTGTGCGTGAGCAGGATATTCCCTGGCTGGCGGATAATTGCGTGCAGACGATGGGGGTGAGCCTGGAACAAAATCCACGCTGGGCCTCACGTCAGGAAATTGAAACGCTGTATCGCACCTGCCTGTAAGGTGGCGCGGCGGCAAGGGATTTACCATCGACCCGATTGCGCGACATCACGTTATCTGGTTCGTTTTGTGTATCCGGGGGCAAAGATGAATACTCATCAATTGAAAAAGAACAGCTTGGGGCTGTGGTCGTTGGTCTTCTTTGTTGTGGCTGCCGCCTCGCCGTTGACCGGCGTGGTTGGCGGACTGCCCGTTGCGATCTCCGCTGGCAACGGGGCGGGTATTCCTGCGGTGTACTTGATGGCGGGCGGCATACTGTTGATTTTCTCTTTTGGTTATATCGCCATGAGCCGCTATGTGACCAATGCTGGCGCATTTTACAGCTATATCACTTTAGGTATGGGGCGTCGCGCGGGGTTTAGTGCCTTATCCGTCGCGCTATTGGCCTATTTCGCTATTCAGATCGCGGTGGTCGCGATGTTTGGTTTTTTCAGCAGCATGTATCTACAGGAACACCTTGGTATTGATCTGCCGTGGTGGCTCTATAGCGTAGCGATGCTGTTGCTGATGTGCCTGTTAGGTATTGAAAGCGTAGAAGTCGGCGGGCGTGTGCTTGGCGTACTGATGCTAATGGAAGTGGGCATCATGCTGGTGGTGGATATGGCGGTACTGCTATCTCAGGATACGCCACCGCTCACGCTAGAGGCGTTTTCACCCAGTGTGATTAATCAGGGCAGCATGGGTATTGCGTTGATTTTCAGTATCGCTGCTTTTATCGGGTTTGAATCCACGGCGATCTACGGTGAAGAGTGCCGCAATCCTGAGAAAACCATTCCCCGTGCGACGCTGGCTGCTGTGATATTGATTATGCTGTTCTTTGCCTTCACCAGTTGGATGATGGTGCAAGCCTACGGGGTGGATCAGGTTCGGCAGCAGGCGATTAACGATCCCGGACGCTTTATTTTTAACGTATCGAACGTGCTGGTTGGTAAATGGTCTGAGCAGGTGATATCGCTGCTGTTGATCACCAGCCTGTTTGCTGCGGCTCAGGCGTTTCATAATAATATCTCACGCTATCTGTTTAGTATTGGGCGTGATGGCGTGCTGTCCCCCAGATTGGCACAGGTAAGTAAAAATAAAGGTACGCCTTACGTGGCGAGCATCGTGCAGACGATCGTTGTGTTGGGCGTATTGTGTATGATGGTGGTGGCGGATCTCGATCCGATGATGCAGATCTTCGCGTTAGGATCGGCGATCGCGACGATGGCGATCCTGCTGCTTCAGGTCGGTGTGTCGCTGGCCGTTATTCGCTTCTTCCAACGCGAAACGCAGCATCCGGTTTCGGCATGGAGTCGTCTGTGGGCACCGATTATCTCGACGCTAGCGATGCTCTCAGCGCTGATTATGGTCGTCAGAAATGTTGATGTCCTGAGTGGTTCATCATCCCAGATCGTTTCGCTGTTGCCCTGGGGCGTGTTCGGCATTGCCGTATTGGGCTATCTGTCTGCCAGTCGTATACGAATCCCATCGCCGCAGGAAAATATGCCGTAGCGTTGTCCCACCCTAACCAACCGGGCTTATGATGATGAAATGAGTCCGGTTTTATTGGTGAGTTGCTTTTATTATCATACGCAGGAATTTTAGGGCGAGTAAAAGACGGAAGGTCATCCTTTAATAAATGAGATATCAATCGTTTTATCTTTATCATCTTGTATTAGATTAACTTCATCATGTTCTTTTATCCACACTTCACTTATATTTTCGTAACTCCATGGGATGCTTTTGGTTTTTTTAAATCCAAGCATCTCTATATATTTTACCAGTTCAGTTTTACGATCAGGCATGGGGTTATAAAAAACCACGCCATTAGTTAATCGCTGCGTGCCATCTTGTGAGTAATAGTAAAATTCATAATTGTCAGAAATAACGGGTATGTCCTTTACTTCATCGAGGGTGAGAATATGATAGGTAAAGTAATCATTTTTTTTGTAGTAATAGCTTTCTTCGTAGAATAAACCTGCGGCAATAATAAATGCTCCAATGGAGAAAAATAACAAGAATATTGCTTTGATAAAATCACTGTATTTGAATGTTAGCATGTCATCTTTCTCTTGATGTTAACGCTACGCCAATAGTATGCATTCGCTAACATACTATTGATACATAATCATATTATTCATAAAATAGAGTTAACCATCAAGATAGTCCATCGTATAAATTAATCGATATAAATAAACCCCGCCGCTTAAACGGCGAGGTTTATTTTCCATTCTGGCGCGATTATTTCCCGGCACTGAGCCAGTCTGGCAGATCGTGTAACCCCATTGCCTGACGTACCAGCGTGGGTTTAATACCGGGCAGTTTGTCCGCTAGCACCAGCCCGACGTCACGCAGCAGCTTTTTCGCCGGATTGTCACCGTTAAACAATTCGCGGAACCCCTGCATGCTCGCGAGCATCACGGCGGCGCTGTGTTTGCGGCGGCGTTCATAGCGCCGCAGATAAAGATGCTGGCCGATATCTTTGCCCTGAACCTGTAAACGCTTAAGCTCGGCAATCAGTTCTGCGACATCCATAAAGCCCAGATTGACGCCTTGCCCTGCCAGCGGATGAATGGTGTGTGCCGCGTCGCCGACCAGCACGAGCCGGTGTGCCGCGAAGCTACGAGCGTAGCGCCCCATCAGTGGGAAAGTCTGGCGCTCGCTTTCCAGTTCACACAACCCCAATCGCATATCAAACGCCATGGCGACTTGGCGGTTGAATTCCTCCACTGGCAAGCTCTGCATCACCTGCGCCTGCTCTGGTGAAAGCGACCAGACAATCGAACAAAGGTGCGGATCGTCCAGCGGCAGGAATGCCAGAATGCCGTCACCGTGGAACGCCTGACGCGCGACGGATTGATGAGGCTGTTCGGTGCGAATGTTGGCGACCAGCGCGTGGTGGCCGTAATCCCAAAAAGTCAGCGGAATATCCGCATGCTGACGCAGCCATGAATGGGCTCCGTCCGCGCCGACCACCAGCCGGGCGGTCAGCATGCTGTCGTCCTGCAACGTAATAAAGGCTTCGTTCTCCCCCCAGGCGACCTGTTTTAATGACGCCGGAGAGATCAGGGTGATGTCACTTAACTGTGAAGCACGTTGCCACAACACCTGCTGAATCACGGGGTTTTCAATGATATGCCCAAGGTGGGAAAAGCCGAATTCTTCACCGCTGAAGCTGATTTTACCGAAGCTGTCTTTATCCCAGACCTGCATATCGTTGTAAGGGCTGACGCGCTGTGCCACAAGATTTTCCCAAACGCCGATATGGCGTAGAAGGCACTCGCTGGCGGCATTGATAGCGGAGACGCGCAGGGCATGGTCTTTCCCACGCGGCTGAGGTTCTGCCGTCTGTTTTTCCAGTACGGCGATGCGCAGGCCGCTCCCCTGTAAACCACAGGCGAGTGCCAGACCGACCATACCGCCACCGGCAATAACCACGTCGAATGATTGCATTTCCGTATTTTCCTGTTGGCGAGCTTAATTAACGTTTTACCCAACCCAGCGTGCGACGGGCAAAGGCATCGCGCATCAGCGGCAGGTTATTCATGGCGATCAGACCCAAATTACGACTGACGGTCAGCGCGGTATAGCGGTTAGCGAACAGTCTGACCAGACCATCGGTAATCGCCACGGTGGCGTGTTGGTCGGGTTCACGCCGTTGCTGATAGCGGCTGAGCACCGTGTATTGGCCGATATCCTGCTGCTTTTTCGCCGCATCGACGATAGTCTCCGCCAGCGACATCACATCGCGAATCCCCAGATTAAAGCCTTGTCCGGCAATGGGGTGCAGCGTTTGTGCTGCATTGCCTACCAGCGCCAGCCGATGACTGATGTGCTGGTTGGCAGTTAGCAAGCGCAGCGGGTAGCTGTGGCGTTCGCCGATGTGGGTAAACTGCCCCAGACGCCAGCCAAAAGCCTGCTGTAACTGCTGGCGAAATTCGGTTTCGCTCCATCCATCGATCTCAGCTTGACGATGTTTATCATGGCACCAGACGAGTGAGCTGCGGCCGTTATTCATCGGTAAGAGCGCCAGCGGGCCATGCGGGGTAAACCGCTCAAATGCCCGCCCGCGATGGGGTTCGGTGGTGGTCACGTTGGCAATAACCGCGACCTGATCATACTCATGCTGTTGCCAGTGAATGCCGCAGGATTGTGACAACATGGAGTGCGATCCATCGGCAGCCACCAGTAGCTGGCCTGTTAGCTCCGTTCCGTTGTCTAGCGTTAGCGTCGCATTCTCTTGCGTCCGCGTGACGGCAACGACTTTGGCTGGACAGTGCAGGCGTACGCCGGGGGCTTGTTGCAGCAGAGAAAACAGGCGTTGCCCGACGTCGTGCAGTTCAACCACATGGCCCAATGCCTGAACGTGGTAGTCCGACGCGTGCAGATCCACTGCGCTGGCATGTCCACGTTCGCTGACATGAATGTCGGTAATCGCGGTCGCATGACCCGACAGGGCTTGCCAGATACCCAGCGTCGCCAACTGCTGGCGTGTGCCATCGGACAGCGCAATCGCGCGTGCGTCAAAGCCCGGATGTTCCCTCTCGAGCGGGGAATAGGCCTCAACCAGCTCGACCGGGATCGTACCTTGAGAAAGCCGCGATATTGCCAGCGCTAGCGTCGCGCCTGCCATTCCGCCACCAACAATCATGACCGCCATGTTTTAGTCCTGTTGAAAAAGCGATTTATGCTTGTTTGCCATGTTGCTGTGCCATCAGCGCTTCGATGGCATCGGCGTCTTTGACCACGCTAGCCGTCAGGTTTTCATTACCGTTTTCGGTGATGACGATGTTGTCTTCGATACGCACACCGATTCCCCGGTACTGCTGTGGCACTTTGGCATCGGGCGCGATGTAAAGACCTGGCTCGATGGTCAGTACCATTCCGGGCTCAAGTGGGCGACCTCGGTCTGTTGTGCCGTAGTTGCCGACGTCGTGTACGTCCAGACCCAGCCAATGGCTGAGACCATGCATAAAGAATTGGCGGTGTGCCTGTTCGGCAATCAGTTCTTCTACTTCACCCTTCAGTATACCGAGCTTGATGAGCCCGTTAACCATGATGCGCACCACTTCTTCGTTTACGTCGCGAATGCTGCGACCCGGCCCGAATAGCTCCAGCGCGCGCAGCTGTGAGCGCAGTACGATGTCGTAAATGGCCCGCTGCGGCGCGGTAAATTTACCGTTGACGGGGAAGGTACGGGTAATATCGCCAGCATAGCTTTTGTATTCACAGCCCGCGTCAATCAGCACCAGATCGCCGTCGCGCATTTGCGTTTCGTTCTCGGTGTAATGCAGGATGCAGGCGTTGTCACCGCTGCCAACAATGGTGTTGTAAGACGGGTAGCGCGCGCCGTGACGAGTAAATTCGTGGTGAATCTCGCCTTCAAGCTGATATTCATACATGCCGGGACGGCATTTTTGCATAGCGCGCGTGTGAGCCAGCGCGGTAATTTCGCAAGCGCGGCGCATGACGCTGATTTCTTCCGGTGATTTGAACAGGCGCATCTCATGTACCCACGGACGCCAGTCGGTCAGCGTAGCGGGGGCGGCAAATCCTTGACGGGTGCCGTTGCGCAGAGTCTCCAGTGCGGTGAAGACCAGCTTGTCGGCGTAATCGTACTGCCCCTGCGCGTGGTACACCACGTCCAATCCATTCAATAACAGATGCAGCTGTGCGCTGATTTCGCCAAACGGCAGTGCGCGGTCAACGCCGAGTTTGGTGGGAGCGGCTTCCTGACCAAGACGACGACCAAACCAGATTTCAGCGGTCAGGTCACGCACGCGATTGAAGATGACGCTGTGATGGTGTTTGGCGTCGCTTTTTACCAGCAGTAGAACGGCTTCTGGCTCGTTGAACCCTGTGAAATACCAGAAATCGCTGTTTTGACGATAAGGATAGTCACTGTCGGCATTGCGCTGCGCTTCCGGCGCGGCAAAAATAATCGCCGCGCTGCCCGGTGCCATTTTTTCTAACAGACCCTGACGACGACGAAGAAATTCTTGTGGATTCATCACCTGCTCCTGAAAGTAGTCCGTGCGGTTGCTTTTCCCTTCCGCCCTGCGTAATACGGTATTAGTGCAACGTTGGTTTTTGCTGTTCTGGCGCTGCCACAACGTGCTGGTTGGTAAATTCGGTATGGCACAAAATGGCAGAAAAGCGAACATACTCAATCACTTCTTCCAGTGATTGTTCCAATTCTTCCTGATCTTCATCTTCGTCGTAGCCAAGCTGTGCGATATTGCGCAAATCGTCGATGGCTTCTTTCAACTCGCCCTTAACCTTGTTCAACTTCGGTTGAGCGACGCCCAGACCAAGCAGGAAATGGTTGACCCAACCTGCCAGTGCATCGGCGCGATCGAAGACGCTTACCTCGTCTTGCGAGTCATCTGGCAGGAAAAGCTGAAACAGGAAGCCGTCATCTTCCAGTGCTTCACGCGTAGCCTGATACAGATCCTGAAGCGGTTGCGACAGCGTTTGAGTAAACGCCATCCCTTCATTCGTTAGTTCAAAAACCAGCGTTCTCCAACTGTCGTCATGGTTTCCACCACACAGCATTCCGCTGATCAAGCCGTGCATTTCTGCTGCGGTCAGCGCGACTTGCTGTTGGTGAAGTAGTTGGTCAAGGCCTTCATAGGCAGGAAACGTATTCTCTATGGACATGCGGATTCGTCGTCGTTGGCTGCATTGGTTCGTGCTATGCTACCACCAAGCTCCCTTTGGATTCCAGAAAGGGCTTGTATCTTAGATCTCGGCTATATATAGTGGCGCCCGCTTTAACGAACCCGATGTAACGGGTAATGCTCATGCTATGCGACACGCGGGCGCAAGAACGACAAAAGGCAGGAAGGTGGTATGTCTGCACAACCAGTAGATATTCAAATTTTTGGCCGTTCGTTAAGAGTGAATTGTCCGCCAGAACAACAGGAAGCGTTGAATCAGGCAGCGGAAGATCTTAACCAGCGGTTGCAAGATCTTAAAGTTCGCACTAGAGTCACCAACACCGAGCAACTGGTGTTTATTGCCGCGCTGAATGTGTGTCATGAACTGGCGCAGGAACGGGGCAAAACGCGTGATTATGCGTCGAATATGGAACAGCGTATTCGTATGTTGCAGCAGACTATTGAGCAGGCGCTGCTGGAGCAGGGCAAGATCACGGAGCGTCAGGGCACGCAATTTGAATAACGTCGTATTTTGACAAAAGTACGGTGTTTTTACGCGATAAGACGTGCTAAGGTTTATCGCGAGTAACGAATAAAATTTCTCTGAGATGTTTGTCAGCGGGTCAGTCCCCTGAGCCGATATTTCATACCAAACAGAATGTAATGCTCTGCGGTTGGTGAGCACGCTCGGTTCGTCCGAGAAGCCTTAAGACTGCGACGTTATGTTCACCTTGAACCAAGGGTTCAAGGGTTACAGCCTGCGGCGGCATCTCGGAGATTCCCTTTCTTTTATCACTCTTGACCCGTGGCGAATGTAGCCCATGTCATCTTCTGAACCGTCAATTTTTCCCGACCCCTCATTCTCTTCTACGGCAGCATCACGCCAGCAGATTCGTCAGGCTGTGCGCCAGCGTCGACGCTTATTGACGCCGGAACAGCAGGCGTACTTTGCGCAGCAGGTGTGTGAAGGCGTCATGACGCACCCGAAAGTCCTACAAGCAGATAGCGTAGCAATCTTTCTGTCGTTTGACGGCGAGCTAGATACCTCCCCGCTGATTCAACAGCTATGGCAGCAGGGGAAGCGCGTTTACTTGCCGGTGCTGCATCCGTTTCGTGCCGGGCATCTGCTGTTCCTGCGCTATGCGCCAGATACTGAGCTGGTGCGCAATCGTCTGAAGATTATGGAACCGCGTCTGGATGTACGGCAGGTGTTGCCATTACCACAGTTGGATATTCTGCTGACGCCGCTGGTGGCGTTTGATCATCAGGGGCAGCGCTTGGGTATGGGCGGCGGTTTTTACGACCGTACGTTGCAGTATCGTCGTCATACGGACAGCGGGCCTTATCCGATGGGGCTGGCTCACGATTGTCAGCAGGTTGATGAACTGCCAGTGGAAAGTTGGGACATTCCGCTGCCGGAAATTATTACCCCCTCCCACCATTGGCAGTGGAACACGCGCTAGTTTTTTATCTGTTCAGGTGACCGATCGTGACCCAGCATTTGCTGTACCAGTTCCACACAGTGCAGGAAACGCGAATCGTAGTCCGATTCTTTGATGTAAACGTAGGGGATATTATTTTTAGCCAGCATCGTTTTCAGCAGGTTCTGGAATTCCGACCGGGCGGTGGTACTGCCTAAACTGCGCAGCCCATCGGCTACCCAAGGCGTGTTATTTTCCAACAAAATCACCAGATCGAAGCGGTATTCGTCGACCAGCGCCTGAACGAACGGGTGTTCACGCCCTTCATACTTTTTGCAGAATGCCTGCGTGGTGACAAAATCGGTGTCGATAAAGGCCACTTTATTGGCGTATTTGACTGCAAAATCAATGTACTGTGCTTGGCCCAGCGCGATCTTGTCGTAGTCGGAATACTGCAACGCCATCTCGTCGCCACCCAGATGGGAGAACACGTAATCGCGGCCATATTCCCAGGCGCTGGTGGTGTTGAAGATATTCGCCAGTTTGTTCACCAGCGTGGATTTGCCGCTGGATTCTCCGCCAAGAATAGCAACGGTACGCACAAAGAACGGCTTCACTTCGGTCGGGATATAGTCCCAGTAACGGAAAGGATCGTGGCGAATCTGCGAACCGCTGATGTTCATGAACGATCGCTGTGGGTCGATCAAGACCGCCTCAATCCCCAGATGCTCGCGATATTGCGCGGCATCCTGTTCTTCGCTGGTGTAGACGAAATTGGGCGTGATGCTTTTTTCCTGCATGAACGCCTGAATCCCTTTACTCCACACATCCCAGCCGTGCGGATAGGGCTCCATCCCTTGCTCATTAAAAGCGTGAATATGAATATTTTTCTGATATTTAAAGGTTTGCAGCAGCCAGCGCAGGCGGTCGCTGACGGTGGGCTGCTGTGACATCGAACTGTTCTCAAACAGCAGACGGTCGCGCGGCTCGTCGTAGCCTAAAATCACATGCAGTTCATCGACCTGACTACAGGCGCGCTGAATCAGATAAATATGGCCAGTGTGTAGCGGATAGAACTTACCGAAGACAATACCAATATTCTTTTCGTAGCGCGGGAATTCCAGCTCGAGAAAACGATGCAGTGCTTCCAGTTTCTGGGCGCTAGGGCTTTTGATTTTGGCATTAAGTAGTTGACTGAGATAGCCTTTGGTCATATCGGTTGCGTCGGCAACCTGCTGTAGGGTGCAACCCTTCTGGCGGATAGCGGATTTCAGGTAATCAAATGATGACATGGTGCAACACTCTTGTTTAGCTTACTAAACAACATACCACAGAATACCGCTTTCTGTGGCTTGTTTAGAGATCGTCGAGGATCGCCAGGGCGTCGGCCAGCTTTTTCACGCCGAACACCTGCATGCTGGCTGGGGCTTTCTTCGGCATATTGGCATGAGGAACGATGGCACGTTTAAAACCGTGTTTGGCGGCTTCGGTAATCCGCTCTTGTCCGCTGGGAACTGGACGAATTTCGCCCGCCAGACCGACTTCACCGAAGATGACCAGATCCTGCGGCAGCGGGCGGTCACGGAAGCTGGAAACCAGCGAGAGCAGCAATGCCAGATCGGCGCTGGTTTCGGTGACTTTGACGCCGCCGACGACATTCACGAATACATCCTGATCCGACATCTGCAAGCCGCCGTGGCGATGCAGTACTGCCAGCAGAATCGCCAGGCGGTTTTGCTCCAGCCCCACGGCGACGCGACGCGGATTAGCCATCATCGATTGATCGACCAGCGCCTGAATCTCAACCAGCAGCGGGCGCGTGCCTTCCCACACCACCATGACCGAACTGCCGGACGTCACTTCATCTCCGCGACTGAGGAAAATGGCTGACGGGTTGCTGATCTCACGCAGTCCTTGTTCCGTCATGGCGAACACGCCTAACTCATTGACGGCACCGAAACGGTTTTTATGGCTGCGTAGCGTGCGGAAGCGCGAATCGGCATCGCCGTCCAGCAGCACGGAGCAGTCGATGCAGTGTTCCAAGACTTTCGGCCCGGCGAGTGAACCGTCTTTGGTGACGTGGCCGACCATTACGATAGCCACGCCGCGCGTTTTGGCGAAGCGCGTCAGGTAGGCGGCGGTTTCACGCACCTGTGCGACACTTCCGGGGGATGATTGAATATCGGCAAGATGCATGACCTGAATGGAGTCGATCACCATCAATTTCGGCTGTTCCTGCTCGGCAATCAGGCAAATCTGTTCGATGCTGGTTTCCGACAGCATGTTGAGATTCTGCGTCGGCAGATTGAGGCGATGTGCCCGCATTGCCACCTGTTGTAGTGATTCTTCACCGGTGACGTACAGGGTCTTCATATTTTCTGACAGCTTGCACAGCGTTTGCAGCAGCAGGGTACTTTTGCCCGCGCCGGGGTTGCCGCCGATCAGGATCGCGCTGCCCGGAACGACGCCGCCGCCCAGAACGCGATCAAATTCCTGAAAGCCAGTGGAAAAGCGGGGCAACGCTTCAAGGCTGATTTCTGAGAGCTTTTGCACCCGGCTGACGCCAGCACTCTCACCCGCATAGCCGGTGAGGCGGTCGGAGCGTGATACGGATGCCGACGCCAGGCGAACTTCAGTAATGGTATTCCAGGCGTGGCAGGCGCTGCACTGCCCTTGCCAGCGCGGGTAATCCGCCCCGCATTCATTACATACAAACGCCCGTTTGACGGCTTTTGCCACGGTTCACCTCCTACTCATTAACGCTTTTCGTGTCTCATGCTGCCGCTGAGGATGCAAAGCACGCCAGTCAGATCGGCATGACGGATCGTCACCGCAGCCTGTTCATTGACCTTGGGTTTAGCGTGATAGGCAATGCCTAAGCTGGCGGTCTTGATCATCGGAAGATCGTTTGCGCCGTCCCCGATGGCAACGGTCTGGTGCATGGGGATTTCCAGCTTTTCTGCCAACTGTTGCAGCGTAGTGGCTTTATATTTTGCATCGACAATCGTGCCGATGACTTCACCCGTCAGCTTGCCGTCTTGCATGCCTAATTCGTTGGCAACGGCGGCGACCAGACCTAGCTCGTCACGCAGATAATCGGCAAAGTAGGTAAACCCGCCCGACGCAATCGCAACGTGCCAGCCTGCTTCCTGAAGCTGGCTAACCATATGGGTTAGGCCTGGCATCAGCGGTAGGGTTTTGCGTACCGTCTGTAAAATAGTGGCGTCGGCACCTTTTAATGTCCCTACGCGCTGGCGTAGGCTGGCGGCGAAATCTAGCTCGCCCCGCATCGCGCGTTCGGTGACTTCCGCCACCAGCTCGCCCGTGCCTGCCAGCTTGGCGATTTCATCAATGCATTCGATCTGAATCGCGGTGGAATCCATGTCCATCACCAGTAAACCCGGTGACCGCAGCGTTGGTGCGTTACGCATGGCCGCAACATCGATGCCCAACTCGTGAGCCAGCTTGGTGGCGCGTGGCGTCAGCGTCCCCGCCAAACGGACGACCTGATAATCGCCCACATTCCAGGCGCTCACAATAACCATGGCGCTCCCTAGCTTACGCTGGTAGCGGGAAATCAGGTTTTTATCGAGGACATCGCTATAAATCAGCCAGCCGGTGTCACCCGCGCGGTAGTCAAGCGGCATCACTTCGTCACCGCTCAGTGATAATGGCAGTCCCGGCCAACAGTTGATCTCATCTGGGAGATCACAATAGGTCAGACTATTCGACATGGGGAAAATCCTCTGCTGGCAGTAGTGCGATAAAGTCGTGCGATAAAAAGGGATGCGGCGTCGACCAAACATATCCCTCCAAAAACTGGGCAACAAGCTATCCTATCGCTGGCGCTTCTGGCAACATGAAAGTATCCAAATCGTGTAAGGATTATCATGGTTCGCGCCCGGTTGAAATTTCGTCTACACCGCACGGCAATTGTGCTGATTTGCCTCGCCCTGCTGGTGGTATTAATGCAAGGTGCGTCCTATTTCAGTTTAAGCCACCAGATGGCGCGCTCTGAACAGGTCGAAGATCTGTCGCGCACGCTCTCCAGACAGGTGGCTTACAGCCTTTCGCCGCTGATGGGCAGCGTGGATGACAATGGTCAAAAGATTACGACTATCCTCAAACAGCTTACCGATCATAGCCGTATTCTGGATGCTGGTGTGTATCAGCAGGACGGTTCGCTAGTGGCGCATGTTGGTGAACAGGTACAGCTGCGAGACCGACTGGCGCTGGACGGTAACCGTGTCGGTAGCTACTTTAACCATCAACTGGTGCAGCCCATTGAGGGAAAAGAAGGGCCTATCGGCTTCCTGCGCATCACGCTGGATACGCACGTGTTGGCGACTGAGGCCAGGCAGGTGGATAACACCACCAATATTCTGCGTCTGATGATCTTACTTTCGCTGGCTATCGGCATCATTCTGACCCGAACGCTGTTGCAGAATCGCCGTACTCGCTGGCAGCAGTCACCTTACCTTCTTACTGCGAGTACGCCAGTGAAAGAAGAAGACGAGGTAGAGAGCGATAGCGGGGCAGTGAGAAAGGATGGGGAAGAGAAACGCCTCTGATGCGCACGGCACCCCGTAAAAACGATCTGCTTCTACGGGGTCTACGCGGCTATTGCAGTGCTTCCTGGAAGGTTATCCAGTGTTTATAGAATGCATTGACAATCGAGTCGTACTCGCTTTTGGTATAGCGATCGAAATTTGAAGAGGCAATATAGTCGCGAAAGCTACCAAACCAGGCAGAAACATCTGTTGAAGCTGCTAGCGAGAAAATTTGCTGGCGCTGAAGTTGGGTGGCAGAGGTGCCTTCTGCGTTCCTTTGCAGTTCCAGAAATGTGGTATTCGCCTTATCGGTGTCTCCTGCGTCGACGCTGCGTTGATATTCATCTTGCAGGAGGTTTTTTTCCAGATTACTCAGCGCATCAGATTTGAATTGTATAATGCCCTGAATATCCCGATCTGCCTGATGCTGGTAATCGTTGTCGACATAGCGATTTTTCAATGTCTCTAGCTTACTGGCAGTAATTGCGATCTCCATGCTATCGGTGGTGTAGCTCCACAGACTGACTTCCGGCGGGGAGGATAAGGCTGTTTTAACGAGGCCGAGAAACTCTTCTTTACTGATGCCGCTGTCCTCTTTGAGGTGGTTTGACCAAAGTCCGATAGTCATTTCGTGCGTGCCGATGTTATCAGCAGAGACGTTGATATAGCCGGGAGGAAGACTGGCAGCATTTTTTTGTCGTTCAAGCTCACGAGCTCTCGCCGCGCTCATCGCTTCTAGCGCTTTTTCTTCTTGTTGGTTGCTCAAAATCGGCGCATCAGCAAACTCTTCCCTCATACGCGCGATGGCTTCCTCAGAGATCTCTGCACCGATAGGTAAGATGAAGGTTTTGCCGGTAATGGGATCGAAGACTTTTGCAGAGTCTGTCGTGGTACTTGTCGGTGTTGAAGGAGCGGCAGCAGACGGTGTGGCATTTGATGGTCGTGCAGTGCTTGGGGCCTGAGAATTGCTATAACCCGTATTATTTACAGACAAGCTCATACTCTCTCCTTAAGTGCGATCAAATGGTTAAATATTGACCCAAACATTATCGGCAAAGATAAATGATAACTTTATAAATGATTTATGGCGTAATTGTTGATTGCAGTACCAGAATGGTGGCTTAAGACATGATGTCTCCGCGTTGTTTATGCCATCACTGATTGTGTCTACACGTTAAATCAGGGAAAATGCCCGGCTACCGTTTATTTCCGCTTTGCCTGACGATCTGACATCGGTGTGTTGTTGACTTGATGCTGACGCCGGGTGGCTAACAAAAGAAACCTGAAAATCATGTCTCCAAGTGAATACGCCCGCGAAGTCTCTAAAAGAAGAACGTTCGCTATCATTTCTCACCCCGATGCCGGTAAAACGACGATTACCGAAAAGGTTCTGCTGTTCGGACAGGCGATTCAGACTGCCGGTACGGTAAAAGGGCGTGGCTCCAACCAGCATGCGAAATCCGACTGGATGGAGATGGAAAAGCAGCGTGGTATCTCCATCACCACGTCCGTGATGCAGTTTCCCTATCGTGAATGTCTGGTTAACCTGCTGGATACCCCGGGGCACGAAGACTTCTCCGAAGATACCTACCGTACACTGACGGCGGTGGACTGCTGTCTGATGGTGATCGACGCTGCAAAAGGGGTCGAAGATCGTACGCGTAAGCTGATGGAAGTCACTCGTCTGCGTGATACACCGATTCTGACGTTTATGAACAAACTCGACCGTGACATCCGCGATCCGATGGAAGTGCTGGATGAAGTCGAGAGCGAGCTGAAGATTGCCTGCGCGCCGATCACCTGGCCGATTGGCTGCGGTAAATTATTCAAAGGCGTGTACCACCTTTATAAAGACGAAACCTACCTGTATCAGACTGGTAAAGGCCATACGATTCAGGAAGTGCGCATCGTTAAAGGGCTGGATAACCCGGATCTGGATACCGCCGTTGGCGAAGAACTGGCTGCACAACTGCGTGAAGAGCTGGAACTGGTGAAAGGGGCATCGCACGAATTTGAGCTGGACGCGTTTCTTGCCGGTGAGCTGACGCCAGTCTTCTTTGGTACCGCGCTGGGTAACTTTGGCGTTGACCATATGCTTGACGGATTAGTCGCCTGGGCACCTGCGCCGATGCCGCGTAAAACGGATACCCGTGAAGTGACGGCAGCGGAAGAGAAATTCACCGGTTTTGTGTTCAAGATTCAGGCCAATATGGACCCGAAACACCGTGACCGCGTGGCGTTTATGCGTGTGGTATCGGGGAGATATGAAAAAAGCATGAAGCTGCGTCAGGTGCGTACGGGCAAAGACGTGGTGATTTCAGATGCGCTGACCTTTATGGCGGGCGACCGTTCCCACATTGAAGAAGCCTACCCCGGCGATATCATCGGGTTACACAACCACGGCACGATCCAGATTGGCGATACGTTTACCCAGGGTGAAGACATGAAATTCACCGGTATCCCTAACTTTGCGCCGGAACTGTTCCGTCGTATTCGCCTACGCGACCCGCTCAAGCAGAAACAGCTGCTGAAAGGGCTGGTACAGCTGTCCGAGGAAGGTGCCGTACAGGTATTCCGTCCATTGACCAACAACGATCTTATTGTTGGTGCTGTTGGGGTGCTGCAGTTTGATGTGGTGGTTGCCCGTCTGAAAACGGAATACAACGTTGAGGCGATTTACGAGTCCGTTAACGTTTCAACCGCGCGTTGGGTTGAGTGCAGTGATGTGAAGAAATTCGAAGAGTTTAAGCGTAAGAACGAACTGCATTTGGCACTGGATGGCGGCGATAATCTGGCCTATATCGCCCCGACGATGGTGAACCTGAACCTGACGCGGGAACGTTATCCTGAAGTCACGTTCCACCAAACGCGTGAACATTAATCCTATAACGACATTAATTGCGCCACGGTTTCACGAAAAATCCGTGACCGTGGCGTTTAAATAGTGACCATGTTGTTAAAATAATCATCACCCGGTTATATTTGGTTTTAGGCCAAAAATGCCGGGTGTTTTTATTTTTAAATGATTTAAAAATCAATGTGTTATTTTTTTATTTCTCTCTAATTTCTTTCTCGTCTCGGTGCAACAGACAAATCTGAATTGCTGTGCATTTCCCCTTGCTCCCCTGTGATTTCTCATTCTGTGGGCTATAGTTAACAGCGTGTTAACTGACTTGGCTCGTTCAACTGTTAATGCAATTTAAGTTGGTTCATTATTTTTATTTGTTTCGCTTTTGCAATTCAATACTCTGATTTTTTATGCGGGAAGAGAGAATCATCGGAGTATTGGCAACGTCATTATCACCTTGATTTGCTGATGACCGTGCAGGCGTAAACGTGACCTGGATAAGTTATTTCGGGTTTACAGAAAAGCATAAGAAGGAAGACATCGATGAAAAAGACCAAATTGACACAATCGCTGATCGTCGTTGCCCTGAGTTCGATTCTGGCTGGCGGTGCAATGGCTGAAGAAACGTTAGGGCAAAAGGTAGAACGTATCGCGGACACAACTGGTGCAAAAATCGATAGCTCTGCTAATAAAGCGTCTGGCTACATGAGCGACAGTGCTGTCACGGCAAAAGTGAAGAGCGCATTGCTGGAAGACAAATCGATTACCAGCAGTGACATTTCAGTCGAAACATCAAATGGCGTCGTTACACTGAGTGGTTTTGTCGGCAGTCAGGCGCTCAGCACCCGCGCGGTAGAAATCACTACGCAGGTTGAGGGCGTCCAGTCTGTTAGCGACAAACTTCAGGTTAAAGATAATCAATCACAATCGGTTGGTGCCTACGCCGATGATGCCGTGGTAACGAGCACGATTAAGGCCAAGCTGTTGGCGGATGATATTGTTCCGTCTCGTAAAGTGAAGGTCGAAACTCAGGAAGGCGTTGTGCTATTGAGTGGCACAGTGGATAACAAAGCACAGTCCGACCGGGCAGAAAGTATTGCGAAGGCGGTTGACGGTGTGAAAAGCGTCAAGAATGACCTGACAGTTAAATAATAGCTATTTCACACGGGGTTATCCGTCATAGCGGATAACCTGATGTAATCCGCACAATAAAACACCACCTGTGGATACGCAATCAGGACGCACGACGCGCGTCAGGATGACCACCATGATTTTTCATTTTGTCTGGTAAGGAGAGCGTATGTTTCGTTGGGGCATTATATTCTTAGTTATCGCACTGATCGCGGCAGCACTGGGTTTCGGCGGGTTGGCCGGTACGGCAGCTGGCGCGGCGAAAATCGTCTTTGTGGTCGGTATTATTCTGTTTCTGCTTAGCTTGTTCACCGGTCGGAAACGGCCGTAGCACAGCGCATTATTTTATCTAAATAATTGTCATACAGAGCACACAGCCGCGCCACGCGGCTGTCATATTTTACCGGCACACTGTTCACGTATTTGCTGCATTTCGACAGTTTATCAGGAGGTTTATGATGAATAGCGATATCGTTGTTGGCAAATGGAAACAGTGGAAAGGGAACTTTCTGGCGCTGTGGGCCGATTGGTTTGACAGCGACTGCGCCTGGCTGGAAGGAAGTAACGATTACTTGTCTGGCGTCTTGCAAGAGGGTTACGGAAAAGCGCACGAAGAGGTATCCTCAGAGAAAACCACGTTACACTGAGGTCTCCGCGCAACGACAGGTTCGATTCTGCCACTCTGCCTTGGCAGAGTATGACTTGCGTGTCGATCGGGTCGCCTCATCTTGACGGAGAGAAGCGACGTGCATTCTGAACGACACCGTTTTATCGATACCCACTGCCATTTCGATTTTCCCCTATTCTACGATGATGCACCGGAAAGCTTGCGTCTGGCGCAAGACGCTGGGGTTGAACGCATCATTATTCCTGCGGTGGCTTCTCAGCATTTTGAGCGCGTATTGACGCTCGCTCGCACCTATTCTTCGCTTTACGCCGCGCTTGGCCTTCATCCGCTTTATATTGCTGAACATCAGGAAAGCGATCTGCTCCGTCTGGAAGATGAACTAAGCCAATTGCCCACAACGCTGGTGGCGATAGGTGAAGTTGGCTTGGATCTCTATATGCCAGAACCGCAGTTTGAGCGACAGCTTGCCTTCCTTGAGGCGCAGCTTCGGTTGGCGAAAAAATACGATCTCCCGGTGATTCTGCACTCGCGGCGCAGCCATGACCGACTGGCACAATTACTCCGGCGTATTGATGTGCCGCGTACCGGCGTGGTTCACGGGTTTGCGGGCAGTCTGGCACAGGCGCAGGCCTTTATCCGGCTGGGTTACTACATCGGCGTAGGGGGAACCATTACCTATGACCGAGCGAATAAAACGCGTCAGGCAATCGCGCAACTGCCGCTAGAACGGCTTCTGCTGGAAACGGATGCCCCTGATATGCCGATGAGCGGCTATCAGGGGCAACCAAACCGACCCGAACGTATTTCGTGTGCGTTTCAAACGCTATGTGAGCTACGGGCTGAATCGCCGGAGGAGATCGCTGAAGCGCTCTGGCAGAATTCGTTTAGGCTGTTTGGGCGGCTCACTCCGGCGTAACACGGCTGTTGTTAGTGAACGGCCTGTTACGCCACGATCGTTCCCCAAGCGGAAGGACGTCCTGCTTCCGCTTTTCTGTTATTTCTGTGCGACAACATGCAGAACAGCCATTTCGATTTCATATACCAACCATTAAATTGTGACGCAGATCACTATTATGTGTTTTTGACTGTTCGATGTTGTATGTATTTGTGACATAAATTAGCGACCTTCACGCGCCTATCTCTATAATCAGCTCGCCAGAGCGTTATTTTGCCCTGGCGGCTGATTTTTATTTTTGCTCTCACTTTTTCACGCGTTATAGGGAACTGTACATGCAACTCGTTATGAGTCTCATCGGCATGATTGTTCTGATACTGTGCGCGGTTATGCTGTCCAATAACCGTAAAGCTATCAGATTGCGCACCGTAGCCGGTGCTTTCATTCTTCAGATCGGTATCGGTGCATTGGTGCTGTATGTACCCATCGGGCGCAAGATTCTGGAGGGATTGACGGGCGGTGTAGCAAACGTTATCGCTTACGGAAATCAAGGCGTGTCGTTCATGTTTGGCGGTCTGGTTTCCGACAAAATGTTCGAGGTATTTGGCGGCGGTGGATTTGTTTTCGCACTCCGTGTTTTGCCGATTATCGTCTTTTTCTCTTCCCTTATCGCCGTGTTGTACTACATGGGCGTTATGCAGTTGGTCATCAAGGTACTCGGTGGCGGATTGCAGAAACTGTTGGGAACTTCGCGTACTGAATCGCTCTCTGCAACAGCGAATATCTTTGTTGGCCAAACGGAAGCCCCTCTGGTAGTACGTCCGTATATTGCCAACATGACGCAATCAGAGCTGTTTGCGGTGATGTGTGGCGGGTTGGCCTCAATTGCAGGTGCGGTGATGGCGGGCTATGC
Organism: Pectobacterium polonicum; assembly: GCF_005497185.1. Classification (GTDB taxonomy): domain Bacteria; phylum Pseudomonadota; class Gammaproteobacteria; order Enterobacterales; family Enterobacteriaceae; genus Pectobacterium; species Pectobacterium polonicum. The sequence goes on from NZ_RJTN01000014.1 coordinate 82,496, forward strand.
CCAGATGGGCGTGCCGTTGGAATACCTGATTGCGGCGTCCTTCATGGCGGCTCCGGGCGGGTTACTGTTTGCCAAACTGATGGTGCCGGAAACGGAAAAAACGCACGACCATGACGAAATGGTTGGGTTTGTCGATGAAGACGATCGCCCGGCTAACGTCATCGATGCGGCGGCAAGCGGTGCCGCTTCCGGTATGCAGTTGGCGCTGAATGTAGGAGCGATGCTGCTGGCATTTATCGCTTTGATCGCCGTCCTGAACGGTATTCTTGGCGGCATTGGCGGCTGGTTTGACTACCCGCAGCTGTCGCTGGAATTGATTTTGGGCTGGTGTTTTGCGCCAGTTGCGTTCCTGATCGGTATTCCTTGGAGTGAAGCGACCGTTGCCGGTTCGTTCATTGGGCAAAAACTGATCGTCAATGAGTTCGTCGCTTACCTGAATTTCAGTGAATATCTGAAAGCGGATGACGTGGTGCAGGCCGCGGGCTTGCAGGTTCTGTCGGATCATACCAAAGCGGTGATTTCGTTCGCACTGTGCGGCTTTGCTAACCTTTCTTCTATTGCTATTCTTATTGGAGGTTTGGGCAGTATGGCACCGACTCGGCGTCAGGATATTGCCCGCTTTGGTTTGAAAGCGGTTGCGGCAGGTACGCTTTCTAACCTGATGAGCGCCTGCATCGCAGGGTTCTTTTTGGCTCTGTAAATGTAACCAGGCATTCTTGCAGTAGCGAGATGATGGGCGGCGAAAGTCGCCCATTGTTCGTTTTAAACTCTATGTTTTCAGGGTTTAAGCGTGGCCTACGCGATGTTTACTGAATGCGGGCGCGATTGCTTGCCTGAGTGGAGTGACATGCTTTCTGCTTTTATTGATGATGTTGAATGGATTACTTTTCCACGGGCAACGGACGGTGCCGCCTACCCAGGTATTACTGCTCGCTGCCATTTCCATTCTTCTGCCTATGATGATGCACTTTTCGCTGAGGCGAATATTCCTTTTTCTGATGCGCTAGAGCGTGCCGTACCGAAACGACGGGCTGAATTTTTGGCTGGACGTTATCTTGCCAGACATGTGTTGAATAAGTTGAGCCACCCCGATTTTGTTCTGCATAGCGGGGAGGATCGCTCGCCGCAATGGCCGGAAAACATCGCCGGTTCGCTGAGCCATAATAAAGACAGCGTTCTTTGCGCAGCGCATGTGCGTAGTGACGAGCTGTCGTGCGTGGGGGTTGATATCGAAGGATTTATCTCCGACGAGCGTGCGCAGTCGCTGTGGCCCGGAATCATTGGTGACGAAGAATTCCAGTGGTTTCTGGAGAGAGAGGAGTCCTTCTGCTGCTTGCTGACGGTAAGTTTCTCGGCGAAAGAGAGCCTGTTCAAGGCACTTTACCCGCAGGTGCGGCACTACTTCGATTTTCTGGACGCCAGACTGGTGGCGCTGGATATCACCAAACGCGAGTTTGAGCTGGAACTGCTGACCGATCTGACGCCAACGTTTTATGCCGGACGCCGTTTTAAAGGCGCGTATCTGCTCAGAGAGTACGACGTCACCACCTTTCTTTGCTGCTAAAAAAGCCCGCGTTAGCGGGCTAGAGTCATTGCTCAGAACGTATCTGCATCAGAATTTATAACTGACGCCGCCGTACACTGTACGCCCAGACAGGAAGTAATCGTTATTGGTCGCTACGTAATCCCGTTTTTCGTTGGTCAGGTTAGTGAGTCCCAATTTCAGGTCCACGTTTTTAACCGGCGTATAGGTCGCGCCGATATCCACGGTGTTGAAGCCACGTGTTTTGCTGACCTCTTTATCAAACAGATATTGGTTACCCGTGTACTGGTAAGAGATATAGGTTGATAAGTTATCCAGTGCCTGCCAGTTCAACTGCGTGTTAAGCGTATTTTTCGGGGTTTGCTTCAGGCGCTTTCTGGTGGTGCGGTCTTCGGCATCGACGATGGTCCAGTTGGTGGTCCAATTTAAATCATCTGTCACATCGACCCAGAACGAGGTTTCAATCCCCTGAATTCTCGCCTTATTCACATTGATGTAGCTTATTCTTGTCATTCCAGGCAGCCGCGTTTCTGTCTGGATCATATCTTTTATGTCGTTGTTAAACAGGGTAACGCCTGCCCCGAAGCGCTCTGCTTCATAGGCGGTACCAAGTTCATAACTTACCGCAGTCTCTGGTTTAAGATCGGGATTTCCGACTTTCTGGCAACCACCACGGCAGTCAACTATTGAGTAACCTTTTGTTGATTGGGCAAGCGTTGGTGCTTTGTAGGCTTTGCTGACACCCCCTTTTATTACCCAGTTGTCCGTCAGGCTGTAGGTTGCGTAAGCACGTGGGCTCAACTCAGTTCCATAGACCTCATGCTGGTCGACGCGGCCTGCAAAAGTTAATGCCAAATCGCCAAGTTTAAATTCGTCTTGTAGGAAAATAGCCCCTTGGCTGACATCAACGCCCCCGCCGGGTAAGTTCATCGTGTGTTTTAGGGACGTGAGACGATACTCGCCACCCCCAGTCAGCAGGTGATCGCCCAGATAGCCAGAAATTTGGCCATCGATAGTATGGTTATCCTGTGTCGTATCTGCTCTGCCGCCTTTGAGCTCTGAGTTATCCATTAGCTTGACGTTTTCATAGTAGTAGCGCAGTCGCGTGTCGATATTCTCCCAACTACCGTTGTGTGTTAACCCTAGGCCAAGACGATCCATTTTTTGGATATTACGTTTTGCTACACCGTAGTTGTTCCAGTCTACATCTCGGTCATCTTTGGTATAGGTGACATCAAAGTCTAGGCTTTGTCGATCATCAATCAACCAACTTAGATTCCCTAACAGGTTGAGGTTGTCACGCTCTTCAAGTGCGTCAGTATTCGGATTTTTCGATAGTTCGGTACGCCACGCATCACGTTTTCCGCCATCAATAATCAAGCTGCCCAGCAGCGTATTCTCTATTAATGGGCCGCTGACGTAGCCGCTTAGGCGGTTATGGTCGCCACCGGAACCTTCGGTCGGTGCTTCAAAGTTATAGCCGATCTCACCCGTTGCTTTCTCTCCTGGCTGACGCAGAATCACGTTTACCACACCACCCAGCGCATCGGCTCCGTATAAAGAAGACATGGGGCCACGGATGACTTCAACGCGATCGATGGCGGAAACGGGGAGGGAAGCAAGATCAAAATCGTTAGCGTAGTCGCTGATCAATGCTTCGCGTGAGTTAACCCGACGACCGTTGATCAGCAGTAAGGTGTAGTCCGCTTTCATACCACGGATCTTGATCTCGTTACGGCCGTAGGTCGATGACGGATTGATATTGATGCCCGGCAGCTTTTTCACCGCGTCGGAAACGTTATTCACCGACATCTTTTCCAGTTCGGCTCGGGTGATGACAGAAACGCTGGCGGGAGCGCTCAGCGTGGTGTGCTTCGTCTGTGTTGCTGTCACGACGATTTTTTCATCTGCCGCGTTTTCTGCCTGTGCAAGTGCAGGCAGTGCCAGTAATCCGGTCATCAGCAGGGCGTGATACACCTTGCTGTGTGGAAAATGATGATGTGAAAAACGACTTTCCGGTTTTAGCTGCATGTCAAAGACCCCATCAAAGAGTAGAAAAAAACATCCCCGTAAGTAACTCACAGTGTTGCGAGTATTGCCGACCCACTCGTACGTGAATCGATCGGTTTATTGCCCTGTAGCCTGTGCCGTTTGGCGTGCGGCCATCTTCCGGCTGCGTTCAGCCAACTGCGGAATCAAGCGCATGGTCAGCAGCATGGCGACCAGCGCAAATACGGTGCTGGCCACGGCAAGCTGTGAGAATCCGTCAATTTTCCCCTCGGCGGAGGTGCTCAGATAAGCGGCTGAGGCAACGCTGGCTAACCCTGACGCGACGTTAGCCGCTGTTCCCTGATAGGACATAAATGCGGCGCGCTGGTGCGGCAGCGGAATGCCTGCGGTAATCGCCAGCGTGCTGCTGGAGCGAGCCGCACTCAGCGCCATGAACAGGGGGAACATCAGATACAGGGAGAGCGAAAAGGGCAACGCAAAGCCACAGAGAATGACAACCGCCAGCAGTAGTGTCGTTACTATGATTGTCTGGCTGGCATACCCACGATCCAACAGATTGCCACACAGTTGCATGGTCACCATGCTTGCTAGCCCGCCGCAGAGATAGAGCAGGGAAATATCATCCCGTGGGAAGGCCAAATTGAACTGAAAGTAGTTGGAGAAATGGGGGATCAGCAGGAAATGTCCGAACATTTGTAGCGAAATCACCGTCAGCCCCAATAGGAAAATGGGCGATGCCAGTAGGTCGTTTAATACAGAAACTGGCGCGGTATGACGAGAAACATCTTGTTGAGTGCGACGTGTTGGCGGCATAGAAGGAAACAGCCACAGCACCAACAACACCAGCAACAGGCCGCCGAGGCCGAACGTATAAAACGGCGCTTGCCAGTTAATACGGTGAGCCAACTCCAGCGACAGCGGCATGATGACAATCGCCGCGAGCGAAAAGCTCATGCCGACATAAGCCAACTGCTTTCCGCGTTCGTTGGTCGGCACGATATCAACAACCGCTGCCATCAAGACGCCCGATGCCGGGCCAGCAACACAGCCCGCCAAAATAAACAGCAGCAAAAGATGGGTTTGGCTGGTGGCAAACATGCAGGCTGCCGTCAGGCCGAAGCGCAACGTCAGCAGAACGAGCAGGGCGTGTTTACGGTTAAATCTATCCAGATAAGGCGCGGCGAGGAAGCCGACGATGGCTGAGGCAAACGTTGCGCCGCCGCTAATATAGCCGATGTTCTTGGCATCCATGGATAGTGCGCTGATGAAATCGGGGCCTAGCGGCATCACCATCATCAGGCTACCGAGAGAAAGCATGTTGATTAGCAACGCCAGATGCACAACGGATCGGGTGTGCTGGCGGTACATGCTTTCATCCATGACAGGCTCACATTTAGACACAGTTAGTAAAATATTGGCGCAGTTTAGCGCAGCTTAATTCCGCTGACAATGAATGATAACTATTTTCATTATCATCTGTGATGTGGGTTTTATAATCAATACATTCCCATTGCTAATCATTAACGATTATGAAAGATGAACAATAAAATTGATTAACATCAATATAACCCGCAATTATTGGGTGGAAATAACCATTTTGTGGAAGGATTGACCGAACACGTTACTTCAGTGTAACTTAACTGCGCTTAATATAAATGATAATGATTTTAATAATCATTGGTATTTAATTTGCGAGCGCAGGAGCTGTCTTGTGGATACACTGATTACAGAAACTGAAACATTTAGCGGGCTAACTTATTCAGAACAGACCGCTTTTTTATATGCATCGGAACACCGAAGCCTTTCTACTTCCGGCTTATTTGAACGTATTTCGTCCCCTGTTTGTGCTCCGGGCTCGCACGATGACAGGCTTAGCTCAGCAATCGCGCAGGCGTTTCAGCGGGCGCGTCAAGCAGGGCAGTCGCTGCCTATTGTTGTGGGGGCAATCCCTTTTGATACCACACAACCCTCTTGTCTCTATATCCCTGATAGTTATACCGTTACGACGAAATCGGAACTCGTTAGCCGCGCCCGTAAGTACACAACTGCGGCACCTAAAGCATCAACGCTAAACAGTGTTCCAGATGAATGTCAGTTCAAGTCCATTGTGGCAGAAGCCGTTGAGCGTTTCCGTCGCGGTGAACTAAGCAAAGCGGTACTGTCGCGCATTCTGGACATTGAACTGACGGAACCCGTTAAGGCTCAGACGATCCTCAACAACCTGATGGTACAGAATGCGGGTGGCTATCACTTCTCACTACCGCTGCCGGATGGTTCGGTATTACTGGGTGCCAGCCCGGAACTGCTGCTGCGTAAGCAGGGGAGTGTGATTGTCTCTAATCCGCTGGCGGGCTCGGCACGACGGATGAGCGATGAACATCTGGACTACCTGAACAGCCAGCGTTTACTGCATTCTGGCAAAGATAAGCACGAGCATAAGCTGGTGGTGGACGACATTCGCCAACGCCTGATGCCGTTGTGCGTGTCGTTAACCATTCCATCGGCTCCCTCGCTGATGAGCACCGCTTCAATGTGGCATTTGTCCACTGCGATTAGAGGCGAACTGGTGAACCCTGAGATGACGGCGCTTCAGGTCGCCTGTCAGCTACACCCCACCCCCGCACTCTGCGGTTTCCCCACGCAGGAAGCGCGCCAGTTGATCGCCGAATTGGAACCGCACGACCGTGGCGTATTTAGCGGCATTGTCGGCTGGTGTGATGCCAACGGTGATGGCGAATGGGCGATCGCGATTCGCTGCGGCACCATCAAACACAATAAAGTCCGCCTGTTTGCTGGCGCGGGCATTGTTGAGGCATCCGTCCCCGAGGATGAATGGGCTGAAACCGCCGCCAAATTAAACACGATGCTGAATGCGTTTGGGCTTAACTCAGGTGTGGATGGACTATGAGCATTGAATTTACGCCCTGGCCAGAGGAACTGGCACAGCGTTATCGCGACAAGGGGTACTGGGTTGGCTTGCCGCTAACGGACGCCTGGGAGCGCCACCTTACGACGCAGCCGGATGCCGTTGCGGTCGTGTGCGGTGAACGTCAGTGGAGCTATCGGGAACTGGACCAACAGTCTTCTGCGCTGGCATCTCGCTTGACTGAACATGGCCTGCGCTGTGGCGACACCGCGCTGGTGCAGTTGCCGAACGTAGCCGAATTTTACCTGACCTTTTTTGCATTGCTGAAAATGGGGGTTGTGCCGGTTAACGCGCTGTTCAGTCATAACAAGCTGGAACTGCTGTCGTATGCCACGCAGATCGAACCACGCTTATTGATTGCATCAGCAGAGCATCCGCTGTTTGGCAACGGTGAGTTTCTGGATCGGTTACAAACGCAGGTTCCTCGGCTGCAAACGGTGGTGATGCTCGGCGACAGCCCGCTAGGGCACAGTCTGACTGACTGGCTGCAACCGAATGCTTCGGCCAGTAGGTATCAGCCTTCCGCGTCGGGGCAGGTCGCCTTCTTCCAGCTTTCTGGCGGCAGTACCGGTACGCCGAAGCTGATTCCTCGCACCCATGACGATTATTACTACAGCGTGCGTCGCAGCGTGGAAATTTGCGAGCTGACGCCACAAACCCGCTATCTGTGCGCGTTGCCCGCACCGCATAACTTCCCGTTAAGTTCGCCCGGTTCGCTCGGCGTATTTTACGCTGGTGGACGCGTCGTGCTGGCATCCGATCCGGGAGCGATGACCTGTTTCCCGCTAATCGAACGCCATCAGATCGATATGACGTCGCTGGTGCCGCCCGCTGCCGCGCTGTGGGTTCAGGCGGCAGAGCAGTTTGGTGAAGCATTGCGTAGCCTGAAGGTTTTGCAGGTGGGAGGTGCGAAGTTAAGTGAAGCTGTTGCCCGACGCATCCCGGCAGTCTTGGGTTGCCAGCTACAGCAGGTGCTGGGGATGGCGGAAGGGCTGGTGAATTACACCCGACTGGATGACAGCGATGAACATATCTTCACCACGCAGGGCTACCCGATGAGCCCGGACGACGAGGTGAACGTGCTGGATATTGACGGTAATCCGGTACCGAGAGGCGAAGCCGGGCTGCTGGCAACGCGAGGTCCGTACACCTTCCGTGGCTATTACCGCAGCCCGGAACACAATGCCCGTGCTTTCGACGCAGAAGGTTTCTATCACTCGGGTGATGTGGTGCAGATGACCGAAGAGGGCTATTTGCGCGTGGTCGGACGGGAGAAAGATCAGATAAACCGCGGTGGAGAAAAGATTGCTGCCGAAGAGATCGAAAACCTGCTGCTCAAGCATGACGGCATTCTCCATGCCGCGCTGGTGTCCATGCCTGACCCGGTTATGGGCGAAAAGAGCTGCGCTTTTCTGGTGGTCAGCGATCCTTCGCTGAAAGCCATCACATTAAGAAAATATCTTCGCAATCAGGGTATTGCTGAATTCAAACTGCCAGACCGCTTCGAGATGATCGACACCTTGCCCGTCACACCCGTCGGTAAGATTGATAAGAAATCACTTCGTCAGCGTATTCAGACCCAACTTAGCATTCAAAATAAATAAGGATTTTGTGATGGCAATCCCTTCTATTGCTTCGTATCCCCTGCCGTGCGCACAGGATTTCCCAGACAACAAGGTTTCCTGGGCGTTTGAACCTGCGCGTGCGGTACTGCTGATTCACGACATGCAGGACTATTTCGTGAATTTCTATGGCGCGGGCAGTCCGCTGGTGCAACAGCTGATCGAGAACATTGTGGCGTTGCGAACCTACTGCAAAGCACAGGGGATTCCGGTGGTGTATACCGCGCAGCCGAATGCACAAAGCGCGGCCGACCGTGCGCTGCTGAACGACATGTGGGGCGCAGGGCTGAATAACCATCCTGAAAAGCAGCGCGTCGTGAGCGCATTGGCACCGGATGAGCACGACACGGTGCTGGTGAAGTGGCGCTACAGCGCCTTCCACCGTTCGCCGCTGGAACCGATGATGAAAGAGATGGGCAAAGATCAGCTGATCATTTGCGGCGTTTACGGACATATCGGCTGCATGATTACCGCGACCGATGCCTTCATGCGCGACATCAAGCCCTTCATGGTCGGCGATGCGGTGGCGGATTTCTCACTTCAGGAACACCAGATGGCGCTGAAATATGTGGCAACGCGCGCCGGACGGGTGGTTAGCACGGCAGAACTCACAGGAGCAAAAATGGCACAGGCACTGACGAAACAAGGGCTGAGAGCGCACCTGCTGACCTTGATCGACGAAGAAGAGGATCAGTTCGATGAAGATGAAAACCTGATCGACTACGGTTTGGATTCGGTGCGCATGATGGCGCTGCTAACCGAATGGCGCAATCAGGGTGTGACGCTGAGCTTTGTCGATCTGGCGCGTAACCCCAGCCTGAATGCCTGGTGGGCGCTGATCGAAAAACAGCAGGGAGCCGCATCATGAAGCCCTTGAGCGTGGCGCAGCGCGGGCTGTGGTTAGGTCATGCCCTGAACGATGATAAAGCGACGTTCAACACGGCGGAGTGCATCGCGTTTGATGGCAAAGTCGATAGTGAAGCCATGCTAAGCGCGATCCGTCAGGCAGTCATGGAGTGCGAGTGCCTGTACTGCCAGTTTGTTGAGGTTGCGGGTGAACAGGCCGACCAGCCGGAAATCGGCTTTGTGGCTTCACAACTGCCAGTGCCGATCGGCGTGCTGCCGATTATTGAACTGTTGCCTGCGCCGATGACGGATGAAGAGCAGACAATACGCCACTGGGCGCGTGAGGAAATCTCCCAGCCGCTGGATTTGCTAAACGGATTACCCTGTCGCTTTGCGCTGCTGTGCGGTGAAAAGCGTGATTTCCTCTATAGCTGCGTTCACCACATTGCGCTGGACGGCTTTGGTACCACGATGCTGTTTCAACGCATCGCCCAGATCTATACCGCGCTGACGGCGGGACAACCCGCGGCGGTGGCAGAGTTCGGCCCGTTCAGCGAGGTACTGGAAGAAGAGCAGCAGCGTGATGCCAGCGGGCAGACGGCGCAGGCGCGTGATTTCTGGCTAGAAACGCTGAACGCAATGCCGGAACCGGTCAGTTTCAGCGAGAAAAAAGCCCCGATCGCGGCGCGTTTCTTGCGTCAAAGCTGTGATATGCCTGCGGATCTCTGGCAGCCGCTGACGGCGCTGTGTGAAGGTAATAAAATCAGCTGGCCGGATCTGTTTTTAGCGATGTTGGCGACGCACCTGAAACTGGCGTCCGGCAGCGACAGGTTGACGTTCGGGATGATGGTGATGAACCGTATCGGTTCCGCCTCGCTGACGGTGCCGAGTATGCAGATGAATATCGTGCCGCTCTGTATTCAGGTGGATGAGCAGGCGGATTTTGTGGCGTTGGCGCAGCAGGTTGCCCGCACCAAACGCGCGCTGCGTCGACATCAGCATTATCGCTATGAGCATTTACGGCGCGATCTACATCGCGTCGGCGGCGAACAGCGCCTCTTCGGTCCGCTGATCAATATCATGCCGTTCGATCATCCACTCAATTACGGATCGCTGTCATCCAGCACGCTGAATCTCAGCGCCGGGCCAGTAGAAGATCTGACGATCGAAATTCATTTTAAACCGGATGGCACCCCGGTGTTGGACTTTGATGCCAACCCGGCTTGTTACAGCGCAGAAGCGCTTGCCAGCCTGCAAGAAACCCTGTTCACGCTGCTTCAGCGCTGGCTGGCACAGCCGCAGCAAACCAGCGGCGAACTGCTAGAACGCTGGCTGCGTGAAGAACGTGAGCGTGCGCTGATCGTCAGCTGCGAGCCTGCACTGTTTGTTGAACCCGTTCTGACGGCGATTGCCAAACAGGCGCGTAAAAACCCGAATCATATCGCGTTAGTGCAGCGCGATCGGCAATACCGCTATCAGCAACTGCTGGATCTGAGCGGTCAGGCCGCCGCGGCGTTGCATGAGCGTGGCGTACAGCCCGGCGAACGCATCGGCATTATGCTGAACCGTAGCCCGGAAACCATTATCAGTTTGCTGGCCGTGATGCAGTGTGGCGCGGTTTATGTGCCGCTCGATCCTGAACAGCCGCGTGAACGGCAGCAGCACATCATCCAGATTGCCGGGCTGCGCACGATTGTGACGCAGGCGGACTACCAGCATCGGCTGGCATCGGTCTTTTCCGGCGAGATCGTTCTGGCGGGGCATCTTCTGTCATCCAACGCACAGGCCGCCGCGCTACCGCCTGTAGAAGCGAGAGACGGACAGATTGCCTATGTCATGTTCACATCGGGATCGACCGGATTGCCGAAAGGCGTGGAGATCGGCGCCAGCGCGTTGGATCACTTCACGGCGGCTGCACGCCAGCGCTACGGTCTGCGTGTGGCGGATCGCGTGCTGCAATTTGCCCCGTTTAATTTTGATGCCAGCATCGAAGAAATTTTTGCCACGCTGACCAGCGGTGCGACGCTGGTGCTGCGCACCGATGAGATGCTGGAATCGATTCCGACCTTTGTCGAACAGGTCGAAGCACAGGCGATTACGCTGCTCGATCTGCCAACGGCATTCTGGAATGAATGGGTGGTGGGGCTGAAAACCGGCACGCTGACCATGCCTTCCGCACTGCGCGCCATCATCATCGGCGGTGAAGCGGTGTACCCCGAACAATTGGCACAGTGGCAGCGTCATGCACCGAACACGCTGCGCTTAATCAACACCTATGGCCCCACCGAAACCACGGTAGTCGCGACCAGTTGCGATCTGCAAACGCAGTCTGCCGATGTGGCGCAGCTTCCTATCGGTCTGCCGTTGGCGGGCGTCAACGCGCTGATTTTGGCGGTGGGCGATCGCCCCGCGGCGGAAGGAGAACTGGTGCTGCTGGGGCCAACGCTGGCAGCGGGCTACATCGGTACAGAACACACGGCGTTTACGCAAATAGCGGTGGGCGATCGGCAACGGCCTGCCTACCGCACGGGCGACAGAGTCCGGCTGGAAAAAGGGCGGTTGCTGTATCTCGGACGGATGGATAACGAATTTAAAATCAGCGGCTATCGGATTCAGCCTGGGGAAGTCGAAGCGCATCTGCTGGCACAGCCTGATATCGATGAAGCCTGCGTGCAGGGCATGGTTTACCCCAACGGGGTGCGGCGTCTGGTGGCGTTTGTTGCGACGAAAGCGGGCGAAATCGATGCACGTGCGCTGAAGCAGCGCCTGAGCAACGTGCTGCCGCCTGCGATGATCCCCACCGATTACCGTGCCTTCCGCCAGTTGCCGAAAACCGGCTCTAACAAGGTCGATCGTAAGCGTCTGCTGGCGGAATATCACGATGAGGCACCGACGCAGGCGTTAGCCAGCGAAACCGAGAACCGAGTCAGCGCCATCTGGCAGCAGATCCTCGGCGTGTCGGGAATTCAATCGCGAGATAACTTCTTCGAACTGGGCGGGCAGTCATTGCAGACCATCCAGATCGTTAATCGTCTGGCTGCCGAATTTTCCGTCAGCATCAAGGTGTCTGATGTGTTCGATCATCCCCAGCTCAGCGATTTCTGCCGTTATCTGGACGACAGGCTGTCGCAGGATGAAAACAGCGTGGAAATGGTGTGGTAGGGAACATGATGAACAAGGCAAAACCTCTTCAGTTTGATTTCAGTGGGAAAACCGTTTGGGTAACCGGTGCGGCGAGCGGCATTGGCGAAAGCATTGCCCGCCAGTTTGTCGCGCTGGGCGCGAACGTGATCGGATTCGATCGCGCATTCCGACATGATGATCATCCGTTTAGCTGCGTGACGCTGGATATCAGCGAACCGGACAGCGTGGCGGCGGTGTGTCGCCAGCAGTTGGCAGAAACGGGACTTGACGTTCTGGTCAACGCCGCCGGGATTCTGCGTCTGGGTGATATCGATGCGCTGAGCGTGGACGACTGGCACCAGTGCATTAACGTCAATGCCTCCGGCGCGTTTTATCTGCTGAACGCACTGGTGCCGCATTTCAAGCAGCAGCGCCGCGGTGCGATTGTTTGCGTCGGCTCCAATGCCGCACATGTCCCTCGTATGCAGATGGCGGCGTACTGTGCCTCGAAAGCGGCGCTCACCAGCCTGTCTCACTGTGCGGGTCTGGAGTTAGCGCCTTACGGCGTGCGCTGCAATCTGGTATCGCCTGGTTCGACGGATACGCCGATGCAGCGCGGTATGTGGCACAGCGCGGATGCCGAGCAGCGCACTATCGCGGGCTTTCCTGACCAGTACAAGCTGGGGATTCCGCTGGGTAAGATTGCTCAGCCGGAAGAGATCGCCAATACCGTGGTTTTTCTGGCTTCCGATCTGGCCAGCCACATCACCATGCAGGACGTGGTGGTGGACGGCGGGGCAACGCTGACGGCCTGATTTGCGAAGAGAGTGACAAGTCATGAAAGATATCGTAACGCTGTTAAAGCAGTTGGAACGGCAGGGTGTTCGTCTGGCGTTAAATGTACAAGGGCAGTTGGTTTCTCAGTCCAATAAAGACGCGATCACGGCAGAGATTGGGCGCACGATTAAGGAAAATAAGGACGCCATTGTGCGCTGCCTGACGGCGCAGCAGGCGTTTGAACGCCCCATCACGCCGCAGAATGCGACGTCCGGCCCGCTGTCATCATCGCAAAGCGGGCTGTGGTTTATCGAGCAGTACGAAGAGCAATCACACCTCTACAATATGCCGGTCTATTTTCGGCTAACCGGCACGCTGGATGTGGCTGCGCTGGAGTTTGCCTTTGACGCGCTGGCGCAGCGCCATGCCAGCTTGCGCACCCGTTTTGTGGTCAATGAACAAGGCAAGGGTGAACAGCGTATCGATGCCTATCAACCGTTTGTGATACAGCATGATGACTTCTCACTGTTGCCGGAAGCCGAGCGGGAAGGGCGTTTGCAGCAGCAGGTGAAAGCGGAAATCAGCCGTCCGTTCGATCTCACGGCGGGCGATCTCACCCGCGTGCGGCTGGTGAAGATGAGCGAACGGGTGCATGTTCTGATGATCACCCAGCACCATATTATTTCCGATGGCTGGTCGGTGAAGAATATGTTTGCGGACTTCAAACCGGCCTTTTTGGCCTGTCAGAACCGCCAACCTTATCCCGTCGAAGCGACCCAACTTAACTATATCGACTACGCACACTGGTTTAATTCCGACTCGTTTCTGGATTACCACAATGAATTCAAACCGTTCTGGGTTGAGCGTCTGACGGGGATTCCCGAAGTGCACAGCCTGCCGCTGGATAAACCACGTCCGGCGCACCAGAACAGCGGCGGTGAGGTGATCTTCTCCGCGATCGGCAACGATCTGTGGGATAAATTCAAACGCCTGTGCCAGCGCTATAACACGTCTAATTTCATTGGCCTGCATGCGGTGTTCTCCCTGATGCTGGCGCGCATCAGCGGCGAGAAAGATATCGTGATTGGTTCACCGCTGGCCTACCGCGAGCGGCCGGATATCGAAGATGTCGTCGGCTTCTTCGTTAACACCATCGTGCTGCGCACCCAGTTGCAGGACAGCCAGAGTTTCGTCGATTACCTGCAATACTGCCGCGAGCAGGATCTGTCGGCTTTCGATCATCAACTTTACCGTTTTGAAGCATTAAGCGAGGCGATCGGCTCCGATCGCACCACCGCGATCAACCCGATCTTCCAGGTGATGCTGGTTTATCAGGCCAAAGTCGATTTCAACGATCTGATCCCCGGTTGTGATGCGGCGGAAGAAACCTCGCCCGTGCTGCCTGCCAAGACCGATATTTCGGTCAAGGTGACGGAGCTGATGGGCGAGGTGCGGCTGGACTGGCTGTTTGCCACCGCGCTGTTTGAGCGCCAGACGATTCAGTATTACGCCGACCGCTTTATCCGGCTGATTGAAGCCGTCGTTGAGGCCCCCGAAACCGACGTCTGGCACCTGCCGCTGATGGAAGCGGAGCAGTTTGCTGCCGTGCTGGCGGAAACACAGCAGTTACCGCGTAGCTATCCGCAGCCACAGCTGACGGTAACCGACGTGATTGAAGCCATCGCACAGCGCGATCCCCAGCAGCTGGCGATAGCCTTTGACGGCGAACAGCGTACGGATACGCTGACGTACGCTGAACTGAACAGGCAGGCGAATCAGCTGGCACATTGGCTGCACCGTCAGGGGCTGGGCGAACAGTCGCTGGTTGGCGTGCTGGCGAAACGCGATCGCTATTTTGTCATTGCGCTGCTGGCCGTCTGGAAAGCGGGTGCTGCCTATGTGCCGCTAGATCCCGATTATCCGCCGGAGCGGCTACGCCACATCATTACCGATGCCAATCTTTCCGTCATTCTCGGTGGTGATGGGCAGCAGCTGGCGCAGTGGTCAGCCGAACAGTGTATCGATCTGACCGATCCTACGGTTGTCGCGCAGTGGCACGATCTGCCGGGCGATGAAGCGCCAGCCATTCCGCGCCATGCACAGCAGCTGGCGCAGGTGATCTACACCTCGGGATCGACCGGTTTGCCGAAGGGCGTGATGATCGAACACGGTTCGCTGATCAATCTGCTGGACGATCATCGCGATCGCATCGCGTTCACGCCGCAAAGCACCATGTTTAACTGCATGTCGCTCTCGTTTGACGCCGGTAACATGACGACGCTGCTGCCGCTGAGCAGTGGTGGCACGCTGGCGTTTGGCGAACCCAACGATCGGGCGATTGTACAGGCCGAACAGGCGGGCGCGACGCATCTGATCTTGCCAACGGCGCTGATGTCGATTCTCGATCCACAGCAGGTTAATGGCATTCAGGCGATTGGCATGGGCGGAGAAGCCTGCCCGAACGCGGTGGTGGAAAACTGGGCCGATAAGGTCGCGCTGTACAACATGTACGGGCCGACGGAGTGTACCGTCACGGCGTTGAGTACCCGTCTGCGCAAAGGCCAGCCTGTCACTATCGGTAAACCGCTTACTCATATTCAGGCGCTGATTCTGGATGCGGCTGGGCAACTGTGTCCGGCGGGCGTACCGGGAGAGCTTTGTCTTGCGGGGCTTGGGCTGGCGCGTGGCTACCTCAACCAGCCACAAATGACTGCCAGCCGCTTTGAACACATCACGCTGAATGACGTGAATAATGCTGAACACGGCACGGCGACGCTGCGCATTTATCGCACGGGCGACAAGGCCAGACTGCTGAACAACGGCGACTATGAATACTGTGGCCGTATTGATGAGCAGATCAAGCTGCGCGGCTACCGCATTGAACCGGGTGAGATCGAGGCACAGCTGGCGACAGTATGCCCGTCGCTGAAGCAGGTTAAAGTTATTGTGGCGCAGGTGGGGAACCGTCCGGCGCTGGTCGCCTATGGCACGGTGAAAGCCGGTAGCAGCACGCCGGAACCCGCGGCCGTGCTGATTGATGTCGCAAAGCATCTGCCCGAATACATGGTGCCGTTCCGACTGATTCTGCTAGAAGACATGCCGCTGACGCCAAACGGCAAACTGGATACGAAACAGCTGCCGCCGGTGCTGGAAGCCAGCGAGGGCGACGGTGAAGCCGATAATCCGCTGGAAGCCGATGTGCTGGCGATTTGGCGCAGCGTGATGAATACGCCGCTGGGCGTTGAGGATGATTTCTTCCGCTTAGGCGGTGATTCCATTCTCAGTATCCAACTGACCACCCGCCTGCGTAGCGCGGGCTATGTCTGCACGGTGAAGGACGTTTTCGAAGCGAAGAGCGTGCGGCGTTTGTGCCGCGTGCTGGCGCAGAATAACCGTGACACAGGTATTGTCGCGGAGCAGGGCACGCTGGAAGGCGAATTCGCGCTGCTGCCGATTCAGCGCTGGTTTATGGAACAGCCTCTGGCACGTCCAGAACACTGGAATCAGGCGGCGATGATCCAACTGCCGGACGTGGATACCGAACGACTTACCACGCTGTTGCAGGCGTTGATGGCGCAGCATGACGCGCTGCGTCTGGCCTGTGATGCCGACGGGCAACGTTATCTGACGGAGGTGCCTTGCCCTGTGGTGTCGACGCTGGATTATCGCCAGCTTGGCGATGACGGCCTGCAACAGGCGTTTACCGCGTTGCAGAGTGAATTCGATCCCGCGCAGGGAAGAACGATGGAGTGTGCGCTGGTGCGGCACCATCCGCAGGCGGACACGGCTGTATTCCTTGCTTTCCACCATCTGGTGATTGACGCCGTGTCCTGGCGCATTCTGGTTGACGATCTGGAGCGGCTGTACCTCGGTGAAGCGCTGGCGCCGAAAACGTCGAGCTATCGCCAGTGGGGTATGGCGCTGCATAAGTACGCTACACAGCATGCGGAACAGCTGACGTACTGGCTGGCGCAGGAGGACGGCGTGGATCATGCAGCGCTGCTGGCGGCGAAAGATCCGCAGGACCAGGCCAGCGCTGCGATTCTGACGCTGGATGCCAAAACCACGGGCCAGCTGGTAAGCGAGGCGAATCGTGCCTTTAACACCGAAGTCAGTGATTTGCTGCTGGCGGCGCTGACCCGCACGTTAAACGATCTTGGCTGGGGCGACAAAGCACGCATCATGCTGGAAGGGCACGGCCGCGAAGCGATTGAGCCGACGCTGGATGTCAGCCGCACGGTGGGGTGGTTTACCAGCACCTATACGGTGTGCCTGCAAGATAAACCTGACTGGGCTTCCCTGATTCAGTCCAGTAAGGAACAGCTGCGTCAGGTGCCGGATAAAGGCGTTGGGTTTAACCCGCTGCGCTACCACCATCCGCAGGGCAGTGCGTTAACGCTGTCGCCGATTGTGTTCAACTATCTCGGGCTGTCGGTTCAGGCGGCTGGCACATGGCGTCCGGTGGACGTCGCGCCGGGCTGCTGTGTGTCTCCAGAGAACAAACCGGCGGAGGTTATCAGTCTCCACGGCGGTATTGCAGGCGGGCAGTTAACGCTGCGTCAGGTCGGCTGCCTCAATCAGCGCGACAGCGAACGCCTGATGGCACGACTGACGGAGAATCTGCGGGCGCTGACGGCAGCCTGTCTGGCACAGTTGTACCACGGCACGGCCTTTACCCCCAGCGATTTCCCGGCGGTTGCGCTGAGCCAGACGCAACTTGATAGCCTGTCACAGCGTTATGACATCGACACCTTGTTGCCGCTGTCATCGCTCCAGCAGTCGATGTTGTATCACCGTCTGCGCTGTCCACAGGATGATGCTTACCATCTGCAAACGCCGATTCGCTATGCGCAGGCGCTGGATGTGGAAGGTTATCGTCAGGCCTGGCAGCGTCAGATTCAGCGTTTCCCAGCGCTGCGTGCCGCACTGGAAAGCGAATGTGCCAGCGTGCAGGTGATTGTGAAGCAGGCAGACCTGCCTTTCTACTATCAGGATGTGGCGCTGGACGCCGATCCACTGGCGGCCATCGAGCGCTATCGCCAGCAGGATTTACGTTCAGGGTTTGACTTGTCGCAGCCGCCTCTGTTGCGCATTGCCTGTTTCCGTTTGGGTGAGCAGGACTACCGGGTGCTCCTGAGCTGTCACCATAGCGTGATTGATGGCTGGAGCGGGCCACAGCTACTGGGCGCGGTACACCGCGACTATCTTCTGCTGATGCGCGGTGAAACATTTATGCACGGCGAAACATCCGCGATTCAGTCGGATCGTGCTTATGTGGATCATGCGCTGCATGCCGTGGCGCAGCAGCCTGCCGTCGATGCCTTCTGGCAGCAGCGTCAGCCGCTGCTGGCGCAGACGAACGATGTGGCGATGCTGTTTGCAGCGACGGGGAAACGCGCCGATCTCAGCCAGCATCTGACGCAGGTTGAACCGCAGGTCACCGGTGTGAGCCTGAACGAGCAGGATCAGGCCGCACTCATTGCCTTTGCCCGTGAGGTGGGTGTCACCCACAGTATTATTGCGCAATATGCCTGGCATCGGCTGCTGGCGCGCTCGACCGGCGATGCGGTCAGTATTGTCGGCAACGTGCTGTCGGGCAGGGAAAGTCCGGTGGAAGATGTAGCGAGCAGCGTGGGTCTGTACATCAACAGCCTGCCGCTGGCGCTGAGCTGGCAGCAGCCGGTGTCGCTGCAACAGCATCTGGTGCAGTTGCAGAATGAGCTGATGGCGATGAACCAGCATGCTACGCAGTCGCTGATTGCGCTGACGGCTGGACGCCCGCGTCTGTTCAACAGCCTGTTTATTTATGAAAACTATCCTGGCGCGAAAGCGGAGCAGGGCCAACGCGCTGACGATCCGCATCGGTTATCTCCCGAATTTTCAGCCTCCTATGAAAAAGTCGAGATGCCGCTGAATCTGGTAGTACGTGAGCAGGCGGGCTGCATGCTGTTGCGCTTCGAGTTTGATGCCGATGTGCTGGACAGTGCGCAGGCGCGTCGGGTGCTGATGCGCTGGCATGATGAGGTGGTGGCGCTGGTGAATAGTGCGCCGCAGCAGCCAGCCGAGATCGTTGGACATCATAAGGTGACCGATGCGGCGATGAGGCAGGCTGTCACGCCGGATAGCCGTGCAGGCTCGCCTGATACGCCGTCAGCCCAGTCGCTGCTGCGCGTGTGGGCGCAGACGCTGCATCTCAGTGAATCCGGCCTCTGGTCGCAGACGCTGTGTGAAAGCGGTGTCGATTCACTCCAGCGCATCGCGCTGGCACAGGCATTAAGCCGTGCGTTAGCGCAGCCAGTGAGTGTGGCGTTATTACAACGCTATCCATCGGCGCAGGCGCTGAGCGGATATCTGGCACAGTCGAAAGTTACCGCCAATGAGGAAACGCTGTCATGACAGGGAACGATGAGATAAGCGGGAACCCGCTGGCGGATATCCAACAGCCCACGGCCTTCGGGCAGCGGGTGGGAGCCGCGCACGGTGAGCAGCGCCACAGCAGTGAGCTTCCCCGGCAGTATTCCGCATCGCTGGTAGGGGCGGCGTGGAGCTGGCTGCTGTACAAATACAGCGGTGAAGAACAGGTGTGCGCGGCGCTGGTGACGAGCGATCGGCCAAACAACGTAAGGCCGCTGATCGCGCACTTCCAACTGCGTGATCGTCCAGTCAGTGAGTGGATCGCCGAGGTGGGAACGTCGTGCGATCCGCAGCCTGAGCCAGAGACTCTGGTTTCAGAAACCCTGCATGCGCTGTTTAGCAGCCTGTTGATCGTGGGGGAAATTGCATCGTTACCCGCGTTGGTACAGAAAGTGGTGCAAAACGTGGCGTTGATCGTGCAGGTTCAGAACGATCGATTAATTCTGACGGCACCTGACGGACAGCTCGACAACCGGCAGCTACAGCGTATTGCCTGCGACCTAACGCAATTGCTCGATGGCCTGCTGGCACAGCGCTGGGAACGGCTGGCGCAGATTCGCCTCAGCCCACAGGTCGCGCCGCTACCGCACAAGACACCGACGCACGCGCTGCACGATGAACTGCTGGCGCGCCTTGCTCAGGAAGCGCGTCGGGATTGCGTGGCGATTCGTTTTCAGGAACGCGGGATTCGCTATCGGGAACTGCTGCAACGCGTGGCGTTGATTCAACAGGCGCTGGCTGCGCAGGGTGTCACTGCCGGTCAGCGCGTGGGGCTGCACCTTAGCCGCCAGCCTGACACCGTAGCGGCGCTGCTGGCCTGCCTGTTTTCTCAGGTGACGTTTGTGCCGCTGGAGCCGGATTTCCCAGGGGAGCGGCTACAGGCGATTCAGCAGGAAGCGGCGCTGGCAGCGGTTTTGCAGGACGGCAATACCCACGGCACGCTGGCGTTTGGCTGCCCGATACTGAATCTCTGCGATTTACCGTATGCGACCAGTGATTCCACGGCGAACGTACAGCTGGCGCGGGCCGGTGGACCGGAAACGGCGGCTTACATGATGTTTACCTCCGGTTCGACGGGGAAACCAAAAGGCGTTGTGATTGGTCAGCGGGCGCTGCAAACCTTTATTCATGCCAGCGTAGAGCGGCTGGCGTTAACGGATAAAGCCAACTGGCTGCTGATTACCACGCTGGCGTTTGATATCTCCATGCTGGAAGTGTTTGCGCCGCTGTGGGTCGGTGGCGTGCAGCACCTGACCACGCACGAGGAATACAAAGATCCGCAGGCGGTCGCGGCGTATTTGCAGGCTCGGCCGGAAATCAACGTATTGCAGGCTACGCCCGCGTTTTGGCGCATGATGTTCAAAGCGGGCTGGCAGGGTAAACCCGATCTGGTCGCGCTGTGCGGCGGTGAAGCGCTGGATCTGCGACTGGCGCAGCGTCTGGTTAGCGGTTGCAGGACGCTGTGGAATTGCTATGGGCCAACCGAAGCGACAATCTGGTCGCAGATGGCGGAGATCGACGGGGCCGCGTTGGAGAACCAGCACACGGTCGCGCTGGGCAATACGCTGGCGGGCTATCAGCATCTGGTGATCGATGACGATCGCCATCCGTTAGAAGAAGGGATGGTCGGCGAACTGTGCATTCTCGGTGAAGCGCTGAGTAGCGGATACTGGCATCGTGACGATCTGACGCAGGATCGTTTTATTCAGCAGGTGGAATCCGGGCAGCGAATGTATCGCACCGGCGATAAAGTCCGGCTGCTGGCGGACGATCGTTATCAGTATCTTGGTCGCTTCGACGATCAGGTAAAATTACGGGGATTTCGCATCGAATTAGGAGAAATCGAGGCGCAATTGAAACGGATCGAACAGGTGCAGGATGCAGCCGTCAAACTTCAGGGTGAAGGAGATGACGCGGTGCTGGTCGGCTACGTTGAATATAAACCCGGCTCGGAGATGACCAAACTGGCGCTGCGCAAACAGCTGCATCAGTTCTTACCGGCTTACATGGTGCCTGGGCGCATTGTGGTGCTCGACAAGCTTCCCAAAACCGGCAGCGGCAAGGTCGATCGCAAACGCCTGACCGAAGTCTGAAAGTCACAAAGGGCAGCGTTGCTGCCCTTTGTGACTGCGTAAAGCGTGGCGGTGGCAATGCGTGATTGCCACGCGGCTATCAGAACGATTGTAATGTACTGATTTTACCCTGCTGCCAGTTGGTATCAGATTGGCGCAGCGACTTGCTGATATCTACCAGACTATCGGATGGTAATGATTTCGGTAGTAAATCCAGTCCGATCGTTGAGAATATCTGGCCATAGGTATTGCGTAGTTCTGCATAGGCCAAGTCCTGACGCAGGCTGGCGTTAAGGGCATTTAGCTCACCTTGAATCAGCTGCAATTCGCCGATGCTGTTGGCCTTATAGCGGTTTCGCAACTGTTCGACGATTTGGGTGTCTAGATCGCGCAATTCTGCACTGG
This sequence comes from Pectobacterium polonicum, assembly GCF_005497185.1. GTDB lineage: Bacteria > Pseudomonadota > Gammaproteobacteria > Enterobacterales > Enterobacteriaceae > Pectobacterium > Pectobacterium polonicum. The sequence continues at coordinate 104,234 of NZ_RJTN01000014.1, forward strand.
TTTTATACTGTCTCTGTGCCTCATTGAAGTTAGCTCTGGCGATGTATAACTGCGCCATAATCGCCAGCGACATCGCCTGGCGCTGCATTTCCGACACGGATTCGTTCGCCTGCGCCGCTTTACGTGCGGCCGGGCCGGACAACAGGTTAAACAGATTCCAGGTGGCTTTTACTCCGACGTCAGCCCAGCTATTGTTGACCAAGAAGGAGTTGCTGTCATAGTGGCCACCTGCGCTGATTTCTACGCCGGGCAGCATGCGCAGCAGCGCTTTGCGGGTTTCGGCGGCATGAATTCGCACCTGATAATCCTGCTCGCGCAGTTCCGGGCGACTGACCAGTGCCGTCTCTTCCAGCACCTTCACATCGACATTCAACTGCGGTACGGCTTCATCACTGCTCTGTGGCAACGCGAGCTTGTAGGCCGTATCCAGCGGCAGGTTCATCAACGTTGCCAGCTCCGTCTTAGCCAGAGACAGCGCGCGGCGTTGCTCTTCCAGTTGGCGCGTGGCGTCAATCAGCGCGCGCCGATAGCTTAGTGCTTCAATTGGATCGCCAATCTGCTGTGATGACATATGCTCGCTCGCGTCGCGTGCGGCGTTAACGCGGGCGATAAGGCTGTCAATCTGTCCCAAGAGACGCTCGGCAGCAACGGCGCGCCAGTAGGCGGAACGCACGTCTTGCAGGATGGTGTGCACGACCTTGCGTTTACGCTCTTCGGCTATCCAGCGCTGATCCGATTTTTGCTGGGCGGTCACGTAGCTGACGCCAAAGTCGAGCACGTTCCACACCATAGTCAGATCGGCTACATCGCGGTCACGATCCTGTGAGGTCGAAGGTTCCAGAGAGGTACGCCCTGTTTCCACGCTGCGGCTACTGGAGGCACTCATATTATTGCGCCCCACATAGCCCGCAGATGCCGCCAGTTTCGGCAACATATCGTAGCGTGCCAGATCCACCTGCTGCTGGCTCAGCGCATATTCCATCACCTTTAAGCGTGATTCGAGGTTGTATTTCAGCGCGCGCGCCATGGCATCATACAGCGTGATCGGTGCCGTAACCGGCTCCTGCTGGCTGAACATAGCGACTCGGTCCTGCTGGCTGCGTTGCCCGCTTTCGACCTTGCTGATCGGCTGGGTGGTTACGGCACAGCCGCTGGCGGCTAGCACGATGGCACTAAGGCTAAATAGTTTCCGACCCTTTAACACGATTCCGCTCCTCGTCATTATCATCATTACCAATGTTATTCTTGTGATGGTTATGGTTGTTATTGCGATCGCCTAGCGTATCGCTGGTTGCTGCACTGTTGTGCAGGGTTATCCTTGTTGCTGACTACTTTCCTGCAATGCTTGCTCAATAGCGGCCAGACGTTGCAGTTCCGAGTCACCTATCTGCTGTAGTTGCCGATGCAGCGAGGGCGTAAATGCCACGGAACGCCCAGTGCCGTCATCGGCGCTATTCATCGTGTTACTTGCTCTATCGAGCGGAATGTCCTTCCAACTGCCGCCGGAGAAGACCTCCATTGGCGTCAGTGAAGGTAGATAGATCCCCGAGAATGCGCTAGCCAGCGATGAGGTGCCGCCTAAAGCGGGATCTTTGCTGAAGCTGGGGAAGGAACCTAGTGTACTGTCGAAGTTAATGCCAATGCTGCTGGCGACTCCACGTCCGAAAGTGCCCGCCACCTGACTAGTTGGGAGGGTGCCTCCCTCGGTGTTCTGGCGTCCGGTAGCAAAAATGGCAGACATCACTGACTTCGGTGCACCGTCGTTACCCACGGTGAAACCGCCGAGCGACGGATTGGCTATCAGACCATCCAATGCCGGCAGTGCTATCGCGGCATCCTGCGTAAACAACTGGCGCGTATCGCTGGCTGACGGCGTCCGGCCAATACCGTCGTTGGCTTTGAACTGAGGATCGCTGCTTACAATACTGCTCGTGACCGTCAGGCCAAAGCTGGTACTGATGGACGTATTGCTGCCGTCGGTGGCCGTGACCCGGATTACCAACGTACCGACATCCGCATTGCCCGGCGTACCGGAGAAGGTGCCGATAGTCGGATCGAAACGCAGCCAGCTTGGCAGCGGTGAGCCGTTAGCAAGGGTGGCGCTGAGCGTCAGCGTGTCACCATCGGGATCGCTAAAGGTGCCGTCAGGTACGGTAAAGTTGAAGCCACCATCCTGCGCCACGCTTTGCGGCGGGATTGGCGTGGCGACCACAGGGGCATCGTTGACGTTAGTGACCGTCAGGCCAAAGCTGGTACTGATGGACGTATTGCTGCCGTCGGTGGCCGTGACCCGGATTACCAACGTACCGACATCCGCATTGCCCGGCGTACCGGAGAAGGTGCCGATAGTCGGATCGAAACGCAGCCAGCTTGGCAGCGGTGAGCCGTTAGCAAGGGTGGCGCTGAGCGTCAGCGTGTCACCATCGGGATCGCTAAAGGTGCCGTCAGGTACGGTAAAGTTGAAGCCACCATCCTGCGCCACGCTTTGCGGCGGGATTGGCGTGGCGACCACAGGGGCATCGTTGACGTTAGTGACCGTCAGGCCAAAGCTGGTACTGATGGACGTATTGCTGCCGTCGGTGGCCGTGACCCGGATTACCAACGTACCGACATCCGCATTGCCCGGCGTACCGGAGAAGGTGCCGATAGTCGGATCGAAACGCAGCCAGCTTGGCAGCGGTGAGCCGTTAGCAAGGGTGGCGCTGAGCGTCAGCGTGTCACCGACATCGGGATCGGTAAACAGTCCGGTAGGGAGCGTGAAGTTCAGGCCACCGCCCTGTGCAATGGTCTGTGGTGGAACGGAACCGGAGACCACCGGCGCATCGTTGACGTTGGTAACGGTCAGGCCAAAAGTGGTACTGACCGAGGCGTTGCTGCCGTCGGTGGCGGTGACGCGGATAAACAGGTTGCCAACATCCGCATTGCCCGGCGTACCGGAGAAGGTGCCGATAGTCGGATCGAAATGCAACCAGCTTGGCAGCGGTGAGCCGTTAGCAAGGGTGGCGCTGAGCGTCAGCGTGTCACCGACATCGGGATCGGTAAACAGTCCGGTAGGGAGCGTGAAGTTCAGGCCACCGCCCTGTGCAATGGTCTGCGGTGGAACGGAACCTGAGACCACCGGCGCATCGTTGACGTTGGTGACGGTCAGGCTAAAAGTGGTGCTGACTGAGGCGTTGCTGCCGTCGGTGGCGGTGACGCGGATAGACAGGTTGCCCACATCCGCATTGCCTGGCGTACCGGAGAAGGTGCCAGTGGCTGCATTGAACGTGATCCAACTGGGCAGCGGCGAACCGTCGGCCAGCGTGGCGCTCAGGGTCAGCGTATCGCCATCCGGATCGGTAAAGGTGCCAGCTGGGATGGTGACATTCAGACTGTCCCCTTGTGCAATGCTCTGCGCGGCAATCGTGCCGGACACTACTGGGGCATCGTTCACATTGGTGACGGTCAGGCCAAAAGTGGTGCTGACCGAGGCATTGCTGCCGTCGGTGGCGGTGATCTTGATGGTCAGGCTACCCACATCCCCATTGCCCGGTGTGCCGGAGAAGGTACCGGTAGCTGCATTGAACGTGATCCAACTCGGCAGCGCCGTGCCGTCGGCCAGCGTGGCGCTCAGGGTCAGCGTATCGCCATCCGGATCGGTAAAGGTGCCAGCTGGGATGGTGACATTCAGACTGTCCCCTTGTGCAATGCTCTGCGCGGCAATCGTGCCGGACACTACTGGGGCATCGTTCACATTGGTGACGGTCAGGCCAAAAGTGGTGCTGACCGAGGCATTGCTGCCGTCGGTGGCGGTGATCTTGATGGTCAGGCTACCCACATCCCCATTGCCCGGTGTGCCGGAGAAGGTACCGGTAGCTGCATTGAACGTGATCCAACTCGGCAGCGCCGTGCCGTCGGCCAGCGTGGCGCTCAGGGTCAGCGTATCGCCATCCGGATCGGTAAAGGTGCCAGCTGGGATGGTGACATTCAGACTGCCCCCTTGTGCAATGCTCTGCGCGGCAATCGTGCCGGAGACCACCGGGGCTTCATTACCGGTAGTGACCGTCAAACTAAAGGTGGTGCTGACCGAGGCGCTGCTGCCGTCGGTGGCGGTGACCTTGATGGTCAGGTTGCCAATATCACCACTGGCCGGTGTGCCGGAGAAGGTGCCAGTGGCTGGGTTAAACGACAGCCAGGCGGGCAGCGCAGTGCCGTCCGCCAGCGTAGCGCTGAGCGTCAGGGTATCGCCATCCGGATCGGTAAAGGTGCCGGCGGGTACGGTGAAACTCAGGCTGCCATCCTGCGCGACACTTTGCGCGGGGATCGGTGTGGCGACGACAGGCGCATCGTTGACGTTGGTGACGGTCAGGCCAAAGGTGGTGCTGACCGAGGCGCTGCTGCCGTCGGTGGCGGTGACCTTGATGGTCAGGCTGCCGACATCCGCATTGCCCGGCGTACCGGAGAAGGTGCCGGTGGCTGCGTTAAAGGTCAACCAACTTGGCAGCGGCGAACCGTTGGCAAGGGTGGCGCTCAGGGTCAGCGTATCGCCCACATCGGGGTCGGTAAAGGTGCCGGCGGGCACGGTGAAACTCAGGCTGCCATCCTGCGCGACACTTTGCGCGGGGATCGGTGTGGCGACGACAGGCGCATCGTTGACGTTGGTGACGGTCAGGCCAAAGGTGGTGCTGACCGAGGCGCTGCTGCCGTCGGTGGCGGTGACCTTGATGGTCAGGCTGCCGACATCCGCATTGCCCGGCGTACCGGAGAAGGTGCCGGTGGCTGCGTTAAAGGTCAACCAACTTGGCAGCGGCGAACCGTTGGCAAGGGTGGCGCTCAGGGTCAGCGTATCGCCCACATCGGGATCGGTAAAGGTGCCTGCGGGCACGGTGAAACTCAGGCTGCCATCCTGCGCGACACTTTGCGCGGGGATCGGCGTGGCGACGACAGGCGCATCGTTGACGTTGGTGACGGTCAGGCCAAAGGTCGTGCTGACCGAGGCGCTGCTGCCGTCGGTGGCGGTGACCTTGATGGTCAGGCTGCCGACATCTGCATTGCCCGGCGTACCGGAGAAAGTGCCAGTGGCAGGGTTAAACGACAGCCAGGCTGGCAGCGGCGAACCGTTGGCAAGGGTGGCGCTCAGGGTCAGCGTATCACCCACATCGGGGTCGGTAAAGGTGCCAGCGGGCACGGTGAAACTCAGGCTGCCATCCTGCGCGACACTTTGCGCGGGGATCGGGGTGGCCACCACCGGTGGATTACCCGCCACCAGCGTTAGCGTTGAGGTGGCGCTGCTACTGGCATCATCATTGGCCGTTACCGATACGGTCCGATTTCCTGCGGTTGGCGTAGCGGCTACGTTGGCATACACAATGGCACGTAGCGCGATCTGGAAGGCTTCCTGCGTCGCACCGCCTGTCAGCGTCAGCGTCTGGCTACCATTACCGGTTACGTTGATGCCGGCAGCATGGGCAGCGAGCAATGCCTGCCGTGAAAGGGATAAGGACTCACTGCTACCGTCTGTCGTTCCTGCCAAATTGAGCGTCAGCGTCCAGAGGCGGGAATCCCCGTCGGTTTGACTCAGGGTTGCTAAGGCATCCGTCACAGAAATACCCGTAGCGGCGGAGGCGGCGGGTACCGTTGTGGAGTAATTATTGCCTGTGGTGCTGCCATTCAAATCGACCTGCGGGGCGGTACCCGCAGCAAACTGCGATTCATAAGCGCCAATATCAACGGCGCCTTGCCGTACTCGATCCAAGCCGCGCACATCTGTCTCACCCGTAACATAGAAACGGTTGCCTTGATTAATCGCATTGCTGGCCGTGGCGGCCAGTCGCGGATCGGATGACGACACCTGATTCACGCTGCCACTCAGGATGTTGTTGCCGCCGTACAAGGTGTAGCTGCCGCCGGCGGGTTGTCCCGTTGGGGTGTAGGCTACAATATCCTGGCTGGTGCCGGTAATGATGGAATTGCGCACGCTGGCGACCCAACTGAGGGCATTGTTGATGAATTCGAAGACGATGCCGTTGTTCTGACCGGTAATGGTGGTGTTGATCAGGCTGATGTGGGTAGCGGTGGGGTTACCCTGGTTCCCGGTTAACCACAACCCGCTGACACCGAAGGTGCTGCCAGCCGGGTTAATACCGGTATTGTTTGTGATGGCGGAATTGGTGATCGACAAGAACACTGTTTGCTGGGTTCTGGACACAAACAGTCTGATCACCCCTTCATTCAAATTGCCAACCATCAGGTTGTCGCGAATATTCACCCGGTCGAAATCAAAGTTGTAGCTGCCGGGCGCAATGTTGTACAGGTCGAAGACGCCATTGCCGAACGTGGTGTCACGGTTGCCGGAAATATCGACGTTGTACAGCCGGAAGTTGACATCGCTAGCACCGTAACCCAACCCAAACACGCCGCCGGTGTCGGTGTTGTAATCGGTGGTGAAATTGGTGAGCGTCAGGTTTTGGATGGCCAGGGTGATTGACCCGGTAACGATTTGGAAACCGGAATAGCCGCCACCGTTCAGCGTGAAACTCTGACCGTCAATCAGCACACTGTCGGTCGGCGACAGAAGGGAATCGGCCAGCGTCACGTCGGTTTGGAACACAATACGGTCAATACCCGCTGTGTTATTCGCCCAATACAGGGCTTCACGCAGGCTGAGCCCGCCGCCGTCATTGGCATCCTCTTGCACCGAACTGCCGAAAGTTGCATTGTCGCCAGTATCATCCCCGGCGGTCACATACAATGCGCTGTTGCTGGCAAGCACGTTCACCGTTGAGGTTAGGTTGAGTGCTGTGCTGTTGTTACTGCTGCCATTGTCGCTGACGGCGCTTAGGGTGACTGCACGCGTAGCTGCGGTGGCGGTGGCGCTGGTATTGCCATAGCGCAAGCCATCTACCAGCCCGGCTACCTCACTGTTACTGGCGCTCATGCCGCTCAATTGTAGCGTGACGGTGTTACCGGAGCGTGTCACGCTATAGTTACCGATACCGGTCAGGGTGCCAGAGCTGGCCGCCGCCAGACTGATGCTGTTGCCACCAACACTGATAAACTCGCCGCTGTCGCTGATATTGGTTAGGGTGAGCGTGAGTGAACTGAAGGTCTGGCCGCTGTCGTTGGTATTGGCGAGCACGCCACTGAACAGATCAATCGAGCCGGCCATGCCGCCGATAAATACCGGGTTGCTGCCGGTGGCGCTGAGTGTCGGCGCTGTGCCCGCGCTGGTCGTGGCGGCATCAACTTTGACCACACTGACCGTATTATTACCCGCACTGTCCCTAGCCACCACATACACATCATACGCAGTGCTGGCGGCAAGGCCGGTCAAGGTAAAGCTAAAGTTGAATGGCGAAGAACCCAGCACCTGGCTGCCGGAGGCGGTGGCGCTGCTGCCTGTGGCGGTTTGCCCGGCGATCACTTGCGTCGCGGTTGGAGCACTGGCACCGTCAGCCACCACCACATAATACACATTGCCAGTTTCAGTGAGGCTGCCACTCAGGTTAAAACCGCCCACGGTGGCGTTGGAGACGCTGGGTGACTGGTCAAACGTGGGGGCGATATCATCCACCACCACCAATGACACCACTTTGTCATAGGTAGCGGCACCATCAGATACCTGTAGGCGCACCGAGTAGGTACCTGCCGCCATGCCAGTGGCGTTGACTGCTTTTAGGGTGTTGCCGCTAATGGTGAACAGCGCGTTATCGGTACTGCCACTGCCACTCACCAGACTGTAGGTAAACACCGAGGAATCCACATCGGTCGCTGTCAGGGTGGCGACAGTGCCGTTGCTGCCGAGCGATTGCGCAAAGGTGGTGGCAGAGAGTGTAATATCGGTTGGTGCATCGTTAACCGGCACCACGGTGATGGCGCTGCTGATATTCGGCGCAATGGTATTGTTGCTGGCACCGGAATCGGTCAGTTGCGTCAGCGTCACCGTGCGTGTGGCATTGCCGGGGTTGTCGCTGCTGTTGCCATACGTCATGCCGGACAACAGGCTGCCCATGTCGCTGTTACTCAGCGTTGCCCCCGTGATGCTGACCGTAGCAATCCCGCCGCTCAGGCTAACGCTGGCGGAGCCATAGCCACTGCCGAGCGAGACACTGTTACCATTGCTCAGTGCCACATTGATGCCGTGAAGGGTCAGATATTCCGTATTGCCTGCCACGTTGTTGACTGTAAAAACTGCACCGGCGAAGGTTTGCCCTGTGTCATTGGTGCTGACGCTGACACCAGTAAACAGGCCGACAGCCGCACCGTTTTCGGTATAGGTAGGATTTGTCGCTGAGCCGACTATGCTGGGAACGTTATCGGTGGAAGCAGCGAGAGGTGCGGTGACGATATTATCCCATGTAACAGTACCGTTACCGGTTGCTGCTGTTGTTAATCTCACCTCGTCAATATTTTGAAATGCATTGGAGAGCGTCACCGTCTGGAATGCTGTCGTGAGGGTGATGGTTTGCGTTGCACCTGCCACCGCGCTACCGTCTTTATAGCCAGTGATGGTGAACGGTAATGTGTAAGTAAGCGCTCTAAGATCAATGCTCGATAGTTTGAACTCGCTGCCATCCGTCGATTTAAGCGCAAAATAGTTAAGATTTCCCCCAGGAGTAACAATCGTATTCAGGACCTGATTACCGCTGAGTGAAACAGTTTGAATGGTTACATTGCCAGTACTGTCAGCAACGTAGGTAAAACCGTTGTTGGGATCGTCATAAGTTTGGAGACCCGGCTTGACGTTGACAAATGACGTTGTGCCTGAGAACTGTGAGAAATCGTTAGTACCATGCGTTGGGGAAGTCAGCAAGCTATTGTATTCTTGCGCGATGGCTCCCAGTGCCGCATCGGTTGTCTCTATCTTGCCGACCGTTGTTTCCAACTGCCAGTTTCCACCTTTGGCAGCTGCGCCCGTCAAATCATCTGAAGCGGCGATGTCTGCCTGAGTCAGTTGTGCGAGTAAAGAGACGAAACTTTTTCCTGTATCCTGAGCGATATCGCAGCCATAGAGCAGCAGATCGCCGTCCTGTGTTAGTGCCGTACCAAATTTAGCCAGGTCGGCCGAACGAGCTTCCGCCGTAGCGCTATCAAGCGTCAGATTACCAAGGCGAACCTGTCCTTCATTGCCATGGCTCAATATATGGATCGCGTCGTAACCCTTGTGGGTTTCAGCCCATGTTGCCAGCTGGCTCAGGCCATCTTTGCTGCTATCTAATAAAAACACGTCAACGCCAGCGGGGACATTACCGATCAGGGTTTGGTAATCCGTCAGCGCCGTATCAATAAACACGGCTTCTTTACGTGTTGTTTCGCCTGCAACAGCCTGTACAACGACGTCAGTCGTGATGTCATGAGTGGCACTATTCTGATCGGATGATGTGCTGTTCTCCGATGCGGCCTCAGCAGAATGGTTTGCAGTCTGTGCAGGATGAGAAGAGGCTGTGGCGTCACTCGAATTACCGGTTTCGGCCTGAGTAGCCGTTGCGGCTATTGCGCCGTCAAATAAGACGCGGGATTCAAGCACACAACCAAGAGGAGTGGAATAATCCTGCTCAATGTGGTCATTTGGATTGTCACTTTTCTTACTGAATAATTGGCGCCACAGCATAAGACATACTCCAGAGTGGTGTTAGTACGTATAATTTTTCTACAGCTAATATCGGGAAGTCATCGCTAAATACGGACTATCGGTACGCTTGCCATCGTGCGTACAAACAGACCACTCCTATGCCCATCATTAGATTACGCTTTTATTTTCACAATCTTACAAATGTTGCGCTCCCCTGAAAATCAGGGAAGCGCGTGGTTATTAGTTTGGATTTACAGGAAAAATGCCTATAGCCGCTATGCACGCCGTTAGCCCTACACTGGGGTTACGAACACTGAAAGGTGTGCCGCCAATATTAGGGGAAATGGTTATACCTGTTAGGTTAGTCACACTAAACGGGGCGGAAAATGGCTTCAACGTCGTGGTGGGCGCGGCATTACTATAAATTTTTGCTGGCGAGTCAGCCCCGCCAACAGCACTTAAATCAAACGAAGGAGACGTTGTTGCCAATGATGTCGTGTTGTCTGGTACGTTAGTCGTTGCCGCACCGTTTACCACAGGAATAGCGATAGAAGCCGTGCCGCTAGCGCTTCCGGAAGAGGCAATGGTAGCCGGATGTATGTGTGGGGCAACATTACTTGTCGTCAATGAGACATTCTCCGCCCCAAATACTTGTGCACGAGTGACATTGGCTAACCCTGGCCCTTGTCCAGTCCCTACTGGTACGCGCCCACGCATGTCGGGGAGCGCAAAGTTACCTTGCTGTAGAGAGCCTCCCCAAATATTTCCGATCAGGGCATAAAGCGCCTGATATTGATTGATCGTCACCGTTTGTCCATTTGCAGGAAGATATCCCTCTGGGCAATAACTGGTGACCATATAACAAATAGAGCCAATGTAAGGCTCAGTACTGCATGCAGATGCGGTAGTTGATTGCGATAGGCCTACAGCTAAAACAGTCGCGATCGCAGATTTGGCAAACAGACGCTGAACGCATTTCATAAACATCTCTCCTTGGAATGGGGGATAGTTTCACACTGGGTGAAATATATTTGATGATTTTGATGCTTGGTCTTGTGCTGCCTAACTTCACTTGCTAAGTAACATGTAATTTTATGTAAACAATAAAAACAAAATTACATATAAAAAGTGAAACTAGCAATAGGCTTTTACGTAGGCCGATAAGAAAAAGATTTATTTTTTTAACTTGTTGATTTTATTTGTAATTAATTTACTTTGATTTGGTTTTTCAAAGGAAGGATGTGCTGAAATTGCTGTGATATGTGCATGTTGTCAGCGTAATAAAAAAACCAGAGAGAAATTTATTTGTTAATAAAATGTAGTGTATGTTCGACGCGCTAGGTACGTTAAAACGTTAAGTAATCTTATTAACTGATGAAATCAGAAAAGGTGTAACGCTTTTCTACAGAATCTGGAGCATCTCCTGCTCCAGATATTAGCTAAGACAGATGTATATGTTGAGGATAACCAACCCGCTAAAAACCACTTTCCCTGATACCCAATGCCGCTACCCGACGCCACACCGTACCAAGAATAGATTCCTTTTCTCCTTCCAGAATGACGCTGCCCCGTAGAGGCTGTTGCAGCGGCAGGAATTGCTCTTCCTGTACCATGAAATGAACGCGGTACTGCGCCTGCACCGGTTGAGGATTGTGGTCGCGGTCACGTCGTACGGCAATCGGACCGTGGCGATCGGACGCGAGCATGTCTTGTTGCAGGTAAGCGCTGCCCGTGGGGGCGATGTCATGAAGCGTGACGTCAAGACGTGGGAAAGCGGGATCGTCGGCAAGGAAGATGCCCTGCATGCCCTCTTGAGTACGCATGAGTGATTCTTCGGGTATATAGCCAATCACCCGTCCCTGTGTGGGCTCCACCACGCGTAGTAATGGTGTATCCGCCGTTAGCCAGCGTCCTGCCGTCATGTCGCGTGCCAGATCGCGTACCACACCTGTTTGCGGTGCCCGAATCGTTAAGCGTTGACGTTGTGCTGCTAACCCACGATAGCGTGCCAGCGCCTCAGCTAACTGCCAATCCATGACCTGAATTTCACTCGCCGTTTCCTGCCGTGCCGCTCCACGCTGTCGTTGCTGTTGTAATTGGGCGATACGCTGACGCTCAATATCGAGACGATAATCCAGATCGACCGACGTCAGCTCTAGCAGGATGTCTCCGGCATCTACCCGCTGACCATCTTTAACGTGTAGTCGGTTAACCTGTGCGGGTACTGGACTGTAGAGGGTACTGACCTTATCGGCTTCCAATACGGCAGGAATGTGGATGCTGCCACCCCATGGATAGAGCAAGATAAACAAGAGGGTCAAGCACAGCAGGGCGCTGCGCAAAAAAGCGATGGGGTGTATTGATTTGCGCATTGACCACCAGGCGTAGGCTTCTTTGGCTATCGGTAGCGCGATAAACCAGACGATTTCAACCAGCATTAAACCAATGCCGATCACCTTGATAAAAAAGTGGTAAACCACCAGTGCGATGCCAAAGAACAGGAAAAAGCGCCATATCCAGGAGGCATAGCCCCACACCAGCAGTTTGCGTTGCAAGGATGGGGAAAGGTTTTCCGGCGCTGGATGACCATGGCCGAACAGACTTTCTCGCAACCGCCAGCGACAGAGCGCATAGGCACGTTCTTGCAGATTTTCTACGCGCCAGAAATCGCTAAGTAAAAAGTAGCCATCGAAGCGCATCAAAGGATTAAGGTTTACGATCAATGTGGTCAGCCACGTTGCGCTGGAAAGCATAAAGGCGGCCGTTCGTGCCGGGCCATCTGGCAGTAATGTCCAGGCCAATAGCGCAATAACCGCCAACATCAGTTCGGCCAGAATGCCGCCCGCGCCGATCAGCAAACGTGCCTGACGATCCTTCAGTTTCCAGGCGTCAGTCGTGTCAGTGTAGAACAAGGGAAATAACACGATAAAGGCAACGCCCATGCTTTGCACACGGCAGCCCGCCCGTTTGGCCATGAAGGCATGGCCTAGCTCATGGATAAATTTGGCGAATACCAGAGAGACGCCGAACACGGCCATACCGGAAAGGCTAAAGAGGTGTGGAAACGAATGGGTGTAACGTACCCAGTCTCGACTGACTAAAAATAAGCCCAGCAGCAGGATTAATGGAAAGATCCAGACCAGAAAGAGCGCGCCGTAGCGCTGTAGCCATGGCCAACAGCGGTTGAGTACCGGATCGGGTCGCCACAGAGGAATACGGAAAAACAGATACTGATGCAGCACGCTTTTCCACAAGCTGGTGCGCATCGCCTGAGCCTTGCCCAAATAGCGCCGACGTTGTTCTGGATCGCTTGCCGCGACTAAATCGTGCTGGCGTAGGAACTGGAGCAGTTGCTCCAACTCTTTCACTCGCAGCGGCAGGCCGGGCTCATTGTTGGCGGCGGCCAGTATTTGCTGCGGCTGACGCAATGGCCAATGACGCAGCAGGCGGATAGCTGAGGGAGTCAGGGTAAAATAACGCCCGGTTATAGGATCGGACAGCATCCACTGCGGGGCTCCGTTGATGCCAGGAGCCGATTCTACCAATTGAAGATCGGCGCGCAGGGGAGGCAGGTGCGAATTCATAGCCCAATCGCCTGACGGATCACTGCCAGCGGTCGACGGAACAAATAAACGGCAAGGGGAACATAGTCGCCGGAAATTTTTGCCGTACCGCGCAGGCCGATACGTGGCGGTGTGTCAGTGAAGCGTGCATCCAGACGGTAGGCAAGATTACCGGCTGGTGTCTGTTCCGACTCATAGGCGATACGTTCTAACAATGCGGCGTGCGGCGTCAGTGGATCGCTGTCCAGAAACAGGGTAATGGGTGCCTCCTGCTGCAACTGGATGGCGTCGCCTACGTCCAGTTCGATACGTAACGCGGTGAGAGCGGGGTCTGCCAGCTCCATTAAACGTTCGCCGGTGCGTACCGGTTTCCCCATCCAGCGCGTTGCGTCGGCAAATACCGCAATGCCATCCCGCTCGGCGCGGATTTCTGCGCGACTCAGCAAGGCATTGGCGTAATCGCGTTCCGCGCGTTTTTGTGCCACCTGAGCGGCGAGAAAGTCGAGCCTGGCTTTGGAGTCCGCATCCTGAAATGCGCGTTGAGAACTCGCGCGGTGCTCCGCTTCGGCGACATTCAATGCACGTTCGGCTACATCTGCCTGGGCTTTCAGCGTTGTGCTGTCAAAACGAACCAACACGTCTCCTTGACGCACACTCTGGTTTGGTAACACGGTAAAGGATTGGATCACGCCATCCAGCGGGGCGGCGACGACACGGCCTTGATGAGGAATAACCTCGGCGGGTGCCAACACGGATTGGCGCACCGGAATGAACAGGCAAGCGAGCAGTAGCAGCGCAGGTACGACGATTTTCCACCGAGCCCGACGACGCCAACGGGGAGCTTGCGGTTCAAGAGCCAGCCAGGCGTGGCTAAAAGCCCCGCTGAGTTGCTCCGCTAGTATCTGATCGGTACTCTGCCATAGTTGCTCTCTTGCATACCAAATACCACCGAAGGGGTTCCCCTGACGATCGTTGAGGGGGGACCACAATGCCTCGGGGGCAGACAGCGCCTGCCAATCTTTACGGCTTTGTTCATCAAGCTGTGAGGCTTGAATCACTCTGCATTGAGCCAATCCTTTCTCATCGACGGATGAGAGCTGTGTGCAGGCGCGTTCCACAAAGGCGACAAAGGGGGCATGGGGCGCAGGCTGTGTCACCCCAGTGACTGCACGCACTTTGCCGTTAATCACGAGGGCGGCATGGCGAAACCCAAACAGTTTCTGAGCATCGTTGACAATGCAATAGGCAAGCTCTTCGATGCGGTGAGCCGAACGAGCCTGCCTCTCAATATCCAGAAAATGGGCAAAGATGCGTTCGGAAGAGGGCTGCGGCTGTGTATTCACAGTTTCTCCGAGAAGTGTGCTGTGCCGCTCATACCGGCCATCAGGCTGCTGTCTTTACTTTCGATCACGCCAGTCAGGCTTAGCGTTTGACTGCTTTCATCAATGCGTGCGCCAAGCCGTGTGACCTTGGCTTGTAACGGTTTTCCGGTTTCATCAGGGGTGAAGGTAAAGGTTAATCCAGGTTTTAGTACCGACAAAAGCCGTGATGGCACCAGCAGGTTAATCTCCAGATGGCGATTATTGACGATATCCAGAACTGGCGCGCCAACCCCGACGCTTTCGTACGTTTGGGCTCGGCGTTTCACCACTTGTCCATCGAACGGAGCCAGAAGACGACAGCGATTGACCTGGATTTGATAGACCTGGCTTTCTGCCTGAGCTTGTGCAAAATGCGCTGCGGATAACGATACCGCATGTTTTCCCACTGATTTCATCTGTGCCAATTGCTGATTTTGGCTCAGTTCCGCTTCTGCGGCTCGCGTAGCTGCTGAGGCCGCAGCCAACTGAGCCTGATAAATTGAACAGTCAAACCGCACTAATAGATCGCCTTTCTTGAAGGACTCCCCTTCTCTAAACGGTATTTCGATAATGCGCCCAGCCAGATCGCTGGACAGCGTGGCTTGATCGACGGCGATCAGAATCCCACGCGCCTGATTGTCGGCGTGGGCAGGGGATTGATTATCATGAGAAGGCATATCCAAGAGTGGGTCGCTAGTTTGGGCATGAGCGTTAAACGTCAATAGGCAAAATGCCAGCGACGTAAAAGCGCGACGAAGTGCTGAGTTATTGAAACTATCCACACTGACCTGCCTTAATTTCGTTGAAATGCGTGCCAAGCCCGAAAGAGTCATGACCCTCTGAATTTTCACTCATTAGCGGGAGCTAATTGGGGAGGATATCATGGTACAAAATGGCCCAAGCTGACAAGATCAACAGAGAACCGTCGAACAATGCCTTTTTGTGTCGCTGAACATGACATCGATTGCGAAGAGAGACGTGCTTGGGGAGCGTGTTACATCGCTATCAGTGAAACTGAAATCGGATTGTCATAAGTCCATGATAATCTAAATATACCCTCGCTTTTCCATTCTAATCATTTACCTGTGGATAATAGTAGGTTCAACGGTGAATATTCATATCAACAGGTTTTTCTTTCTACCTCTCCATGATGGAGTCGATATGTACTGAATTAAAAAACCAAAAACAACCATATTTTTAGTTTTTTAACATGAATAAAAATGTGTACTGTAATTAACGTTCTGTTTTTAGAGTTTTCTTCTCGTTTAAATTGATGCTATTTCAATAAGGTAGGCGAAATAAAAAAATAAACGAAGAATTTCCAGCCCTATTGCCGTGATTTTTTCAATGAATAGAATTGCTCCGTTGGTATATTTAAATAAATATAACGTTGCGTGGTCTTTGGATTGTTGCACTTGGTTTACTAAATAGCTTAGCCAAATAGTAGGTCACTTGAAGGGAACTTAGTCCGAGTTGTGTGATCTGATCAATCGCCAAACATCACAAATCACCAACCGGACTGAGCGATGCCGATCATCGCAGCAATCTCTGGTGAAGAACGACGACTAATGCGTAAACAAGCCCAACAAATACGTGATAAAAACCATTCCAGACGACTCATCGCCATACTGATGCTGCATCAGGGAATGACCGAAACCGACGTCGCCAGACTGCTCAGCGCTGCGTACTCATCCGTTGGAAGATAGATAAATTTTTTACTTTACAGGGTGTTGAAGGTCTGGATAGCCTAAAGTCCGGACGAACACCACGCTGGCCGGTAACGGATATCCTGCCTATTTTGCCGCTTCTGGTTCAGCGTTCTCCTCTGGATTTTGGCTGGCTGAGCTCCCGCTGGAGCACTGAGTTGTTGGCACTTATTGTTAATCGGTTTTTTAATGTAGCGCTTCATCCCGCCATGTTGCACCGCTACCTGAGGCGAGGGGGTATTGTCTGGCGCAGAGCTGCGCCAGACAATGAAAATCAAAGACCCGCATTATGAGGAAAAGCGACTCGCCATCGAACAGGCCGTCTCCAGGCAGCAGACGACTCATCCGGTATTTTATCAGGATGAAGTGGATATCGATCTGAACCCGAAAATCGGCGCAGACTGGATGTTCAAAGGGCAACAGAAACGTATAATTACGCCGGGACATAACCAAAAGTATTATCTGGCAGGGGCGTTGCATTCGGGGTCAGGGCGAGTCCATTACGTCGGCGGCAGTAAAAAGTGTTCTGATCCAGAACCTTCCCAAGCTTGCTTACCGCCGCACTAAATTTGGCCGGATTTTTAGTATGCAGGTCCGATAAATTACGTTGTTTCCAGCGAATAGCAGGAAGATGCTGAATATCAGGATCGCGACCAGTCAAGGGATGGCTTATAACTGAGTAAAAACTGTCGATCCTGAGCGGTAAAATGAGATTTCAATGCCTGCGATAGTATAGTCGTCACTGAAAAGTGATTCTGGATAGGTCTTCTGACTGCATACTGGCATTTTGTGCATATTATCCCTTATGACGATTATCCGGGCATGAATTTTATTTTTTCGCTGAGTGATGTTTCAAAAATACTTAGTTAAAGTTTTTCATAGAAGCTGGCTAACGGTGTGCTGCAATCACGACTGAGATTAATTCGATATTACATGCTTCATGTGTTCCACGGACATCAATCTGTCTTTGGCGTGAATAGCAGCAGCCCCTGCAATGAAGGGGGCCGTAGGGGGATAGACCAGCCTCAGATGTCGAATCTAGGCTGGCCAGTGCTTTTGGCTAAGCTAGATCATTCTGACTTCAGTGACTGAATCAGTTTGTCGAAATGCTGTGCCAGGTTCTTGGTCCGAGCCAGTTCGATCTTGCGCCCTATCAGGAAGTTGTTTTGACGCGTATGCAGTTCGGCGATGCCTTTGAGGTCTCCATCTTTTTTCTTGAGTTGCTCAATCTTGCGAATTACTTCCAGAGTTCTTGCTTCTAACTTGTCGGCGGTCTCAAGATACTGGTCGAGATCGATGCTACCATTGGAGAACTTGTCGTCATTCTGTATGGATGCCTTGTTCAGGGCGTTGAGCGTTCGTTCGTACTGAGCTACCAAAGTACGCTCTGCCTGCTCATGGAACTCGTCTACTGAATAGGACACGAAGTAGACGTAACGATAAGTACAGAGAATTTTGTTATTGAAGAACGAGCGCTGCTGACTGACGTTGGTGGCGACCGAAGCAAAAATGCGCAATCCTTGGCCGATCGGT